>CAVZPU010000009.1:0-294724 GCA_963777185.1 uncultured Solirubrobacterales bacterium | reverse complement strand
GACCGAACCGCCTGGAGCGACAAATCGGTCGCAGCCGAACAGGCGCTGAGCGCGCCCAGCCTGCGCTCCAGCTGCCACCAGCGGGCTCAGCACAGAGGCAAGGATTAGTGTTATGGCAGCGCGAAACATGCGTTGCAAACGCTGACTCCTAACCGCGGTCTAGGGGGTGTCGCACTACGGCAGCTCGACCCGGGCGGGCTGCGCTACGACGGCGGCGCGCGGCATTGTAGGCGAATCCCGGGACACAGGTCGGCTCGCGCAGACGCCCAGCCCACCCGGACCAGACGTCCAACCCACCGGGAGAAGCGCCGCCCGACGAGCACCTAAGATGCCCGCCTGCGACTCTGGCCTTCACCGATTATGTCTACCGCGAGCTGGACGGAGTCGTGTACGGCGAGCGAGCGTTCGCACTGTTCCTAGCGGCGCTCGGCGACCGCGTGGACGAGCTGACGATCGTCGGTCGGCTCGATCCATCTGGCGGGCCCCTGCCACTACGCGCTCCCGCCGACTGTCGGCTTCGTCGGGCTCCCCCATTACACCAGCCTCACCCGTCCGCTCGCCGTGGCCTCTTCGCTCGCACGCTCGCTCGGTCGGTTCTGGCGGACGCTCGACGCGGCGGACGCCGCATGGCTGCTCGGTCCCTACCCGCATGCCGTCGCATTCGCGGTGCTGACTCGGCTGCGCCGGCGGCGGTTGATCCTGGGAGTCCGGCAAGATTTTCCCGAAGTACGTGCGCAGCCGGAGGCCGACGCGCCGCTGGATGCACTGGGCCGCGGACGCGCTCGAGCGCGCATGGCGCCTGTTGGCGAGGAGTTCCCCGGTGATCGTCGTCGGCCCAGAGCTCGCGGAGCAGTATGCGCATGGCTCCGCGCGTTGCTCGCAGATTTCCGTCTCGCTGATTTCGGCCGCCGACGTCGATGCCGGCAAGCTGGCCGCGACGCGACCGTACGACGGCGAGCTGCAAGTGCTCAGCGTCGGACGGATCGACCGCGAGAAGAACCCGCTGCTGCTCGCGGAGATCATGGCCGACATCCGGGCTGTCGAGCCGCGCTGGCGGCTGGTCGGTGTGCGGGGAAGGCCCGATGCTGCACCAGCTCAGCACGAGATCTCGCAGCTCGGCCTGGCGCGAAGCCGTCGAGCCCGCGGGTATGTCCCGGTGGACGGCGGCCTGCTGGACCTCTACCGACGCAGCCACGTGTTCCTGCACGTGTCGCTGACCGAGGGTATGCCGCAGGTGCTGCTCGAGGCGTTCGCATCACGCGCTGCCGGTGCGTGGCACCGCGGTCGGAGGCGTGCCCCGAGGCGGCCGGCGGGGCCGCGCCGCTGATCCCCCGCCCCGAGATGCCGCGGCCGTCCGCGCCCTGCTCGCGATCGGCGGGGATCTCGAGCTGCGCAGTCGCATGATCGCCCAGGACTGGAGCTCGCCAAGCAGCAGACGCGCCAGGCCGAGATCGCGCGCGTCGCGTCGTTCATCGCCGAGGGACCGCGATGAGCCATGACCGACGAGCGCCGAGCATCGGCCGGGAGCTCGGGTGCTCCGTGCTCGTGCCCGTGCTCAACGAGGAGCAGCATGTAGCGGCCACCGTCGCGGCGATGCAGCGCCAGCGCTTCGACGGCCCGCTCGAGTTCCTGCTCGCCGACGGCGGCGCGACGACCGCACGCGGGCCATGCTCGAGGAGCTCGCGCTCCAGGACGAGCGCATCCGCGTGCTCGACAACCCGCAGGCGCGTACACGCCAAGCGGCCTCAACGTCGCTCTGGCCAACGCTCGAGGTCGGTGGGTTTGCGCGGATGGATGCCCACACCGAGTATGCCGACGATTACATCGCGCTCGGCGTCGCGAGACTCGCAGGCGGCGACACGCGTTGGGTCAGCGGCCCGCCGATTGCGAGGGGCCACGGGCGGGTGTCGAGGGCCGTCGCGCTAGCGCTGCGAACCCGCTCGGTCGTGGAGGCATCGAGGAAATGGGCGGCCGAGCGAGCCGAGGCGGCGGCGAGTATGAGCTCGATGCCGGCGTGTTCGCCGGCGTGTGGGAACGGGCCACGCTGCTCGACTACGGCGGCTGGGATGAGCGCTGGCCGCGAACGAGGACTCGGAGATGGCCGGACGGTTCCTCGCCCGGGCGAGAAGCTGTCTGCTTGCCGGGCATGGCCGCCTACTACTCTCCGCGCAATTCGCTATGGGGCCTTTGGACGCAATACCTCCAGTACGGCGAGTATCGAGAGAAGACCGCCCGACGGCATCCGAACACGATGCGGCGCTCCCACCTGATCGCGCCTGCGCTCGTGCTGACGCTTCATGCGGCGGTCCTCGCTCCGCGGCCGATCAGCCTGCTGGCGCGCGTCGGCACCGCGGCATACGGCCTCGCCCTGGTCTGGGCGGGCTGCGAGCTCGCGCAGAAGCGCAAGAGCCGGCGGACGCGCTGCTCGTGCCGATCGTTCCTCGCGCTGATGCACGTCGGTCACGGTTCGGGCGCGCTCCGCGGCGCAGTCCGCCACGGTCCCCCAATTGAGGCGATCGCCGAGGCGTTCGGCATCGGCCACCTCAGGCGGGATCACGCGGCGTCGGGTGACCCGGTATTCGCGCCGTCGCTCGTCCTCGACGACGACGATGAAATCGTCCGTGCACGCGCCGGAGCCTCCTGAGCTAGTAGATACACTCGATGGATGCGCATCGGAGCGGGGTATGCGCCTGGGGAAGCGGGCTTCTTCTCGAGCGCAAAGCGACTCGTGCTCCCACGAGGACCGGCATCTGATCCGCAAGGCGTGCGGGGGTATCCGATCGACTTTCGCGTCAAGGCGCAGTCCGCGCGGTGGCCGCCGGACGGCATGGAGTCGCCCTCGGATCGGTACGTTCCGCTCGCGCAGTATGGGCTCGGGTGCTACGAGCGATTCCTCGCGGGGGAAGGAGAGGAGTGGTTCGCGGCGGCTGTCCAGGTCGGCCGGTACCTGACCCGACACCAGGAGCCGGACGGCAGCTGGCTGAATCGCCTGTCCTTCACCCACACCTTTCCGCTGACGGCGCCGTGGCGATGCGGAATGGCGCAGGGAGAAGCCGCAAGCCTGCTGGTTCGCCTACACCTCGAAACCGGGGAGCCCGAATTCGCAGAGGCCGCGCGCAACGGGCTTGCGCCGCTATCGCGGTCGCGTGAGCAGGAGGGTGTCTGCGCGTGGCTGAGCGAAGCCCCGTGGCCTGAGGAGTACCCAACCGATCCGCCATCGTTCGTGCTGAACGGGGCGATGTTCGCATGGTGGGGCGTCCGCGACGTCGGCGTCGGCCTCGGTGACGACACCGCCAGCCGAGCCTTCTCGGAAGGCGTCGACTCGCTGGCGAGCAACCTGCACCGGTTCGACACCGGTCGCTGGTCGCTCTATTGCCTCTACCCCCACCCGCTGCCGACGATCGCGAGCTCCTTCTACCACATGCTCCACATCACCCAGCTGGAGGCGATGCACGCGCTCGCGCCCCGACCACAGCTCGAGATGATTCGAGAGCGCTGGATCTCCTATCTTCGACTCGCGGACGCTGCGGTGGCGCGCGTTCAGCCAAAAGGCGCTCTTCCGGCTGGTCGTGCCGCGCAACCGCCTGCTCGCCGAGCGCTTGCCGTGGACGCGCCCGGGAAGGGCAGCCGCAGCCTAGTCTCAGGACGAGAGTGTCGAGCGCCCGTCCGTTGCGGCTCCTGCTGCTGGTCGATCACGTAACTCCGCTGGGCGGAGCCGAGCGCTTCGTCGTCGGGCTTGCGACGCACCTGCCGCGCGACCGGGTCGAGCCGTGGGTGTGCTCGACGCGTCACGGCCTTGAGGAGTCGATCCACGCACTCGCCGAAGCCGGCGTTCCGCACGTGAACTTAGGGCGGGATGCGACGTGGCAGGTTCACCGACTGGCGCCACTCGTGGCGTTGATACGTCGTGAGCGCTTCGATGTCCTCCACTGCCCACAAGTTCGGCTCGAACGTGTGGGGAACGCCGATCTGGCCGCGCGTGCCGAGTGCCGGTGGTGCTCGCCCATGAGCACACCTGGTCCGTTCACCGGGCGATCGCCTGAGGATGTGGCTCGACGGTCAACTCATCGGACGGCTGGCGACTCGGTTTCTCGCGGTCTCGGAGCGCGATCGTCGAGCGCATGATCGAGCTCGAGGGCGTGCCACAGCAACAAGGTGATGGTGATGCCGACCGCTTACATTCCGCCCATCGCCGGCGGGTAGGGCCGATATCCGCACCGAGCTCGGGCTCGCCCCCGACGTGCCCCTCGTCGCCATCGCCGCCGTGCTCCGATCGCAAAAGGCGCTCGACATACTGCTCGATGCCCACGCGCGCCTCGTAACCCGGGTGACGGACGCCCATCTCGTGATCGCCGGCGACGGCGAGTGCCAGCGACAGGCTCGAGCATCAGATCGAGCGACTCGGCATCGGCGGCTCCGCGCACCTCGTCGGTCCGCGGAGCGACGTCGAGGCGATCCTCGACCAGGCGGACGTCGGCGTGCTGTCGTCGGATTGGGAGGGCATGCCGTTGTTCGTTTTCGAGTGCATGGCGGCAGGCACCCCGCTTGTCGCCACCTCTGTTGGTGGCTTGCCGGAGATCGTCGATGAGGGGAGGACTGGATTGCTGGTACCGCCCCGAGACCCAGCTGCCCTTGCCGACGCACTCGAAAGGGTGCTGACAGACGGCGCGCTCGCTCGACGGCTTGCTGATGCCGCCGCCGACCGTCTCGAACAGTTCAGAATCGAGTCGGTGGCGGTCCAGTTCGCCGAGCTCTATGAAGAGCTCGCGGCCGCGGAGAAATCATCTCGGAGCTAATCGTCCAGCGGTTGGAGCCTGTCTGGCCAGGACCAGCAGCACCGGTCCGAGGCCAAACAGCACCCACAGCCGGAGGTCATCCACATCGGAGATGAAGAAGATCGCCGTCAGCATCCCGATCGTCCCCATCATCACCGTCCGGGCCAGGTCGGCGTAGTTGGACAGTCCGCGGGCCTCGAACTCCTTGATCGCGAGCCACATCGACCGCAGGCAGCCGACGATCACGACGAGGAAGGCGGCCAGGCCGATCACACCGCTCTCGGCCAGGAGCTGGAGATATGTGTTGTGGACCAGGTGTGGGACGGTCGTCAGCAGGTCGATCCGATTGATCGTGCCCGGCAGCAGTACGTAGTGCTGCTCGATCAACCGGAAGTTCCCGGATCCCACGCCAGCAAGCGGATGGCTCGTGAATACCTTCCAGGCGACGCTCCACAGGTCGCTGCGGCCTGTCGTGCCGCCGCTCGAGGTCGAGGATTCGCTGCAGCGCATCGGGCCGTACTGCCAGAAGGACGGCGGTGGCGACGCCGACGAGTCCCATCAAGGCGAGGATTCGGCGCCGCTGTCGTGGCGCCAGCACGAGCGTGAGCAACGCCGCTACCAGCAGCGCAACCAATCCACCCCGAGACTGGGTCGCGATGAACCCGATCGTGACGAGCGTAAACGCAACCAGGAGCAGCCTGCGAGCGCGCCAGCTGCGGTAGATGCTGAACAGACCGATGATCAGGAACAGCGCGGCGACCAGGCCCGCAGCCGTGAGGTTCGGGTCCCCGCCGCCGCCCGTGAACCTGCCCTGCACAGCTGTCTGGCTGACGGCAGTCTCGGAGGCCTTCAGACTGCCGGTCGCAAGGCCGATCAGAACGGAGATCACCGCGCCGATCACGAACGCGAGGACGACGAAGCGAACGTCGCGCATGTTGGTGAGCGTCGTCGTGACGACCAGAAAAGCCAGCGCCGCGAGCCAGACGTATCCGGCCTCCTGTGCGGCGGGGCCTGGGTGTCCCGACCATGAGATCGTCAGCGTGCTCCACATGCAGAACAGCACGATCGAGATGAACAGCTTGCGATTCGCGCCGAGCACCGGCAGATGACCTCGGCGACCGAGGAAGGCGCCAATCCATCCGAGCGCGACGAGTACGCCGATCGCGTTCGGGCCCGAGCTGAGAAAGCTCAGATCCTGAAAGAACAGCACCGTCACCCAGACAGCGAGTGCGGCGGCAAGATCGAAGAAGACCAGCGGCACGTAACACGCCGCGAGCACGATCGCGACGCCATATTTCATGTGCCCGCCTGCCATCAGGCGCCCGAGCACGGCGGCGAGCCCCAGTGCACCCGCGGTCAGCAACCACGGGGGGATCGAGGGGACTCGGTCGTTCTGAACTCGGGCGTCCATCAGCCGGCGGGAGTCGCGATCATCGCGAGCCGCTGATCATAGGCCGATCGGCGGGCTACCGACTGAGCGCGACGTGCCGGTTACTGTCCGTCCCAGAGGCCCCAGCTGGCGAGCGGGCTGCTGCTCGTGACTGCGTAGTTGTGCCCAGCCGGGTCGACGTAGCGGGGGTCGAGACCTGGCGGTGTTCGCAACCCTGACGTGCGAGCCGCCGCTGCAGCCCTGCTGGACTCCACCAGGGTTGTTGTGGGAGTCGTTGTCCTGGACGGCGTTACCGGTGCTGCCCGACGAGGCAAAGCCACAGTTGATCAACAGTCCGCCGAACGAGAACCCGGCGAGAGGGTTCACCACCGTCCCCGAGTTGGAAACGACGTTGTGGTAGAACCAATTGTGAGCGACCTGCGATCCCGAGCCGTTATCACCAAGGCTGAACCCCGAGTCGCTCGAGTCGATCACGTTGTTGAAGATCCGCGCGTTGGTCGTTCCCGGATAAACGATCAGCGCCTGGCCACCGTGGTTGTGCCACATCCAGTTGTCGTAGATCCGAGCATTGTCGCCGTGCGCAACGTAGATCGAATGATCGTGATTGTCGCATTGTCCGGTGTCATGGATCTTGTTGTTTCGGATCACGACGTCATCGGCCGGCCCGCCATAGCCGATCCCGATGCCGACCCCTCGCAGCCTCGGCACCGACTGGAAGTACTCGTTGTGCTCGAACACATCGCCTTCCCCGTTGATCTCCAACGACTGCGAAATGGGCGCCCGGCAATTGGAGGTCTCAGCCGGATGCGTCCGGTAGAACGTGTTCGACCCGTCGATCACCAGGCGCGAGACCGTCAGGTACGCGCCATTCAGGTTCATCCAGCCTTCCACCTGCGGGACCTCGCCCGGGTAGGCGGTGATCGTCACTGGAGCGCCCGGGCCGTCCGCTCGCATCGAGGTCGAACAGGGACTGCGTGCCCCCGTAGCTTCCGCCTCGCAGGCAGCCGGTCTGACCCGGCCGCAGCGAGGACTCCAGTTTCACGAGACCCGCAAACGGATGCGCAAGGCTGCCGTCACCAGCGGCGTCCGAACCACCGGGCGACGCAAACAGATCGCAGTGAGCCGCATGGGCCACATGTCCGAGTCCCGTGTGCCTCGCGATGAGCTTCCGGGCATGCGCGTGGTGCTTTCGATGAGGCCGCTGGCGCTGGTGGCGACATCCGGGAGCCTTCTGGGCATGGTTGGCAGTCCGCGCAGAGCAGCGGGCGCTTCGCCCCCGCTTCGGTTTACCCTGCGCAAGCGCCACGGGCACGATAAGCGATGAAAGTCCCGCTGCAAGGCCGAGAACAAGCAGCACTCTTCTCACGGGACCTGCGTCGGCGGGTCACAGACCTCGACCTGACCTTCGGTTCGCGCTGGACAAACGTTCGAGTGGGCTGGACGACGGGTGGGGGGTCGGCGAGGCGAGACGCGTGAAGTCGTAGCAGCGCTACGACAACCCCCGAGGACGCGTCGCGACGATCCGCCGCCGCCAGACGCGCGCGAAAAGGCGAGCCCTTCTAAGCCCGGAAGTGCAGGTCCGCTGATGACTGGCGCCTTTCGGTCCGCTTGTGACCGTCCTGATGCCCGCGTACAACGCGCACGGGACGATTGTCGACGCGGTCTCGAGCGCGCTCGCGCAGTCGGTCGCCGATCTCGAGATCGTCGTCGTTGACGACGGCTCGGTTCAGCCCGTGGCCGAGGCGCTGCGGTCCGTTCCGGACCCCCGTGTGCGCGTCATCCGCAAGGAACGCAACGGCGGTGTTGGCGCTGCTCGCAACACGGCGCTTGCCGCTGCGCGCGCCCCGCTGGTGGCGCAGCTCGACGCGGATGACCTGTGGCTCGAGACCCATCTCGAGGGGCTGCTGCCCGCGATCGCAGATCCGCACATCGGGTTGGCTTACGCAAATGTCGAGGTCGTAGGGCATCCGGGGGGACTCGACCGCTGGATCGCGGAGCGTGCGCCGGGCGACGGTCTGCCCGACTGGATCAGCGATCGGCGGCTGCACCCAGTGAACGACCTGGGTGCCGTGTATCGAGCCAACCCGATCCCGTCTCCGGCCGTGGTCATGCGGACCGCGGCGGCACGCGGGGTCGGCGGATATCCGGAGTGGATCACGGTTGGCGAGGACTACCTCCTGTACATCCGGATCCGACGGGCCGGGTGGCGGTTCGCTTATGTCGACCGCCGCTCTGCCGTTTATCGGTGGCCCGACGCCAGCCGCGGCGCCACCTTCAACGCGCGCCGCAACGCCCGGCAGGAGGCCAAGCTGTTTGCTGTCCTGGCCCTCGAATCTCCCGGCAACCTGACGATCTGGCGTCGCCTTGCTCAGGAGCTAGTGGACATCCTCGCGACACACGTCCCGATCGCCGTTTCGTCATGGCGCGCGATCCGGCGCGCCGGGCGCTCCGTGCTGCGCTGACCCACTCATTGTCGATTGCGGGAGCGGGCCCATCGCTGCCGGAGCAGCTCGTACATCCGCGGGCTCAGTTTCTTCGGCGCGCTCTTCGCCTGCCGACGAGAGCCAGAGACTCGCTCGTGCCAGCGCGATCCCCGCGTGCGTAAGCGGCCGCGCGCTTCGATGAAGTGTTCCGCCAGACCGTGTAGCGGCCGTCGACACGGAGCCCGTCATGCCACGCGGACTTGCGGTGGGGAACGAGGTCATCAGCAGCCGGTACCCCGCACGTGCGGCCTCCTCCACCACATCGCGTGAGACAAACCCACCTGGGACCGCCGCGGTGACCGGAGCAGCGCCGAGAATCTCGATTAAGCGCGTCTCGGCTCTGGCACCATTCCCGCTCGATCTCTCCGCGGCTGAGTGCTCCCATGTACGTGGGATGCGAGTGTGAGTGGCTGCCGACCTCATGACCCCGCTGCGCGAGCTCGCGCACCTCCTCGACGCCGAGGAATCCCGCTGAGCCGATGCGAGAGGTCGTGATGAAGTAGTGCCCTCGCCACCCCCGGCGTTCCAGCGCTTCGGCGGCACGCATTGCCGAGGCTCCGCCATCGTCGAAGGTCAGCACGGCTTGGGCGTCGTCTTGCGCAAGCCCGACGGCCACGCGAGCCTCGGCAATCGCGTCGAGGTGCGCCTCGAAGCGATCCGGAGTGAGCTTGTAGCGCGCTGCCGCCGCACCGGGAAACCCATACTCATCTTCCTCGCCAGGGTCTGCGATGTCGTGATAAATCAATGCGAACGTCATGCGACGGGAATGACGCTACTCGTGGTCTGGCCACAGCGGCGATGACCGGATGCGACGAACCATTGGATCGGTCTTCAATCGAAATCTCCAGCTGGTGTCGCCGTGGTAGATGCCAACTCGCGGCCAGCGATGTGGGCCGTCGTTGCGAAGGCTGGAGGAGAGGATCGCCGCCGCCGAGTACCCGGCCGCCGCCGTGAACCTTGCAACGCGGTCGTCGACATCACCGTACGGGTACGCGAGCGTCTCGCACGGAGCACCCAACCCGACCGTGCACTCGCGACGTGACTCCTCGAGCTCATGGCGAAGTTCGTCGTCGGGGAGCTGCGTCAACCGAGGATGGGTGCGGGTGTGCGAGCCAACCTCCCATCCGTCCTGCACGAGTCCCTCGAGGTCGCGCCAGCTCATGCACTCGAGCTCGGACGCCGAGGGCGTCCCGAGCCACTGCTCGATTCCGTCCCACCGCAGGCGCTGGCGCTGCGGTGCGAAAGCGGTCGGAACGAACACGGTGCCGGGAAGCCCGAGCCTCTCCATAATCGGCTGAGCCAGCTGCAAAACCGACAGATACGCGTCGTCGAACGTCACCGCCAACGTCCGTTTCGACGGAGGCCTGCGTACGGCATCGCGGAACGTCGCGCCGCGCCAGCCTCGGCGAACGAGGCTCGTCAGTTGCGCTTCGAGCACGTCTGGCGCAACGGCGAGTGAGCTATCCCACCTTGGGCTCACCGCGTGGTAGCAGAGCACGAGCACTTCGCTCACCGACAGATCTTCCCATGGAGGGTCGTCCAAACGTCCAGCGACGGCCGCGCGGCAGAAAACGTCCATATCCCGGCTAACATGCTGCCGATGGCGCTTGACGTCGCAAGGGGCGAGAACGCGCCCGCCGCTTCGGTCGAGCAAGCGGTCGGGCCATATCTGCGTGCCGTCGAGCGCCATTGGCGGCTCGTCACGGCCGTCACGCTGCTCGCGGGGCTGGTGGCAGTGTTCACCCTTTCGCGCGCCGGTCAGACCTACCAGGCGAGCGCCTCGATCCTCGTTTCACCTCTGTCGCAGACCAACTCGAGTTTCCAGGGGATCGGAACCGTCGTGGACACCGGCGATCCCGCGCGGACCGTGCAGACCGCCGCGGCGCTGGTCGACACGCCGGAGGCCGCCGCCGACGCCGCCAGGAAGCTCGGACGGGGCTGGAATGCAGACAGAGTCAACGCGGCGGTGTCGGTCACCCCGCGTGGCGCCAGCGACGTCCTCGCAGTGACAGCCCAGGCTTCGAACAGCAAGGACGCAGCCCGCGTCGCAAACGCGTTTGCGTCCAGCGCGATCGCCTATCGAGCGACGATCGTCCAGAACCAGATCGCGACCGAGCTCGCCGGGCTCGACGCGAGGCTGACACTGCTGAAGAGCAATCCGACCTCGCCGGAGGCCACCGCGGTCGCCACGACGGTCGCCCAGCTGAGGGCCGCCCAGGGAGCGGGTCGGGAGCCGACGATGTCGATCTCGCAGGTGGCGCAGCCGACCAGCTGCCGCCACCGGCGCTCCCCGCTGGCTGATCGTCGCGTTGGCGCTCCTCGCGGGATTCGTGCTCGGCAGCGTCGCGGCCGTCGGCCTGGAGACGTTCACGCGGCCGATCCGCGACCGCGAGGAGCTGACCAACCTGTTCCCGATCCCGGTGCTCGCCGACGATCCCCAAGCTCAATCGACGTCAGCGCGACGGCCGACTCCCACCGTGGGAGTTCACGCCCGTCGCGTTCGAGCAGATGCGGACGCTGCGCGTCCAGCTCTCGCTCGGCATCGTCAGTCCAGTGATCATGGTCACGAGCGCTGGCGCCGGAGACGGGAAGACAACGATCGCGGCGGCGCTGGCAGCCGCGTTTGCCGAGGTGGACGAGGACGTGATCCTGATGGACCTCGACCTGCGCAAGCCCGATCGCGGCGAACCTACTCGGCGTCGAGACCCGCGACATCGATCTCGAAACCGGAGAGTCGGCTGCCGCGCCTGATCCGATCCCGGTGCCACGGATACCGCGGGCGAAGGTCGTCCCTGCGCCGAAGGGCGACCTGGCGAAGTTCGAGCTCGTCGATCCGCCGCCTGCCGGATCTGTTGGCGGAGATGCGCCGGATGGCCAGCTGCGTGATCATCGACACCCCTCCCGTTGGCGAGGTCAGCGAGGCGCTGCGGATCGCGCCTATCTGCGACGAGGTGCTGTTCGTGGCCCGACCACGCCACACCGATCGGCGGCGGCTGATCCTCGCTCGCGAGCTGCTCGAGCGAGCCGATGCCCAGATGGCCGGGATGGTCCTCGTCGGCCGGGAGGCCGGCCTTCCCGGCGGCCGGTACGGCTACGGGTACTCGACCGACACTTCAACGGCGTGGCCGACGAGCACGAGCCTAACGGACCGTGTCCCCGACCCGCTCAGAAGCGCGAGCGTGACGCCAAAGCAAGTGAGCCACGCGATCAGGTTCGCGTCCTCGCTCTGATCGATCACTTCGTTCTGGGCGGGGCAGAGACGTTGTTAGCCGGATTCGCGACCGCTCGCGCCAGCGGCCGGCATTCGGCTGTCGATCGCCTGTCTGAGGAGCTGAGACGGCAACCCCGCCGCCGGCCGCTGCACGAGCTCGGGACCCCGCCGGTCAACCTTGACCTCCCCGGGCGCCCGGGGCCGCGCGCACTGCGCAGGTGCGCGGCACATCGCCGGCGTGAAGCCACAGATCGTGCACACCCATCTCGGCACGTCTGACTGTCGTCGGCGGTCTCGCCGCGCGGTCGCTCGGGATCCCAGCCATCTCCACGATCCACGCGATGGACTGGGATCGCGGCGCAACAGTGCGCGCGCCGATCGTGAAGCTGCGCGCGACCGCCTGATCGCCGTGTCCGAGAGCGCCCGCCAGGAGTACCTGAAGCGGGGTTGGGCCCGCCCGCGAGCAGATCGTGACGATTCACAACGGGATCGACGTCGAGCCGCGCGCCGGAGCGGGCCGAGGGTCCGGCGAGAGCTTGGCTTCGGACGCCGACGAGTTGTCGTCGCGATGGTCTCGGCGCTGCGCCCGGAGAAGGGCCACGACGTCGCGATCGAGGCGGTCCGCATGCTGCGCGCCCGGCTTCCGAACCTGCGGCTGCTGATCGTCGGCCAGGGCGCTCAGCACGACGCCATCGCGCACGCGTCGGCGGACCTTGGAGACGCCGTCGTGATGGCGGGCCTTCGTCATGACGTCATGCGGGTCTTTGACGCAACCGATATCTGTCTCCAGCCGTCGCACGCCGACGCTTTCCCGACAACCGTGATCGAGGCGATGGCGGCGTCGGTCCCGGTGGTGGCGAGTGCGATCGGCGGAATCCCGGAGCTCGTAAGCGACGGCCGGACCGGGGTGCTCGTCCCGGCGCCACCCGACCCCGAAGTCGTCGCGGCCGCGGTGGGCCGGCTTCTCGACCAGCCGGATACCCGCCGTCGGCTGGCTGAAGCTGCTCGCCTCGAGTACACAGAACGCTTCACTGCCCGCCCATGGGCGTTGAGCACACGCGCCCTGTATGACGCCGTGCTCGCTAACGCCAACGGTCGTCGGCCACGGTCGACTGGCGCTGGGCCCCCGCACGCCGAGCTCGGTAGGAGGAGAAGCTGACGACCGCCAGGCGAGGTGTGGGGGCGAACGCAGCAGCTGCCCCGGCGTTCGCCGCGCTTGCATTGATGATCCTGTGGGCGGCGCACGACGGCGGCTACGACACCGACACGTGGTACTGGGGCGCGCTGGTGCTGCTCGGGCTGCTCGCGGCGACGGTCGGCTGGCTCGGCGCTGGATTCGCCCGGCTACGGCCGGGCGCTCATGGTGGCGCTGATCGCGTTCGCGCTGTACGTCGCCTGGTCCTACCTTTCGATCACCTGGGCGGCGTCGCAAGGCTGACGCGCTGACCGGCAGCAACCGGGCGCTGCTGTACCTGCTCGTTTTCGCGCTGTTCGCGATGGCGCCGCTCACCTCCCGCGCCGGGCTCGTGCTACTGCTCGCCTACGCCTGAGCATCGGCGTGATCGGCGCGCTGATCCTTCTGTTCGATGGCGAGCGGGCACCACCCGGCCTCGCTGTTCAGCGAGGGCCGGCTGGTCTCCCCGACCGGCTACTTCAACTCGAGCGCGGCGCTGTTCACGGCGAGCCGCATTCCTCGCGGTCACGCTCGCGTGCGAAGAGAGCTCCCGGCGCTGGTGCGAGGGCTGCTTGCCGCGATTGCCTGTGAGGGCATCCAGCTCGCGCTGCTCGGCGAAAGCCGCGGATGGCTGTTCACGCTGCCGGTCATGCTGGTGGTCGGGATCGTGGTGGCGCCGATCGCGCTTAAGCACGGCGGCGTCGCGATCCTGCCGACGGCGGGCGCTCGCGCGGCGCTGTCGCCGCTGCTCGACGTGTTCCAGGGCCGCCGACGGACCGCACATCCCAAGAACGCGGCCCGTGACCGCTGCCAAGCACGCCGGACGCACCAGCCTGCTGGCCTGCGGGGCGGTCCTGCTCGTGGGCACAGTGCTCGCCCTGGCCGACGGACGGATTCCCGCGCGGCAACCGGCGGCGGTCGCGTCGCGGCTGATCGGCACCCTGGTGCACGGCCGCGTCACGTTCGCGGTCAGCGATCGAGCGGCGGCGTCGTTGGCGGCGACTACGGCCATCCCTTCGCGTTCATCAAGCGCGCAGTGGCACGGGTTCACCCACCCTCCCGGGCAGCGAGGTAGCACGGGCTCCCACTTCGCGGTCGTCGGGAGCGGCCGCTACGACGCTTGGCGGGTGGCGCTGGACGCGCTGCTGTCGCATCCGATCGGCGGTCTCGGCCAGGACAACTTCGCCGACTACTACATCCGCCACCGCCATACCGACGAGGAGCTCCAGTGGACGCACAGCATCGAGTTCCGCCTGCTCGCGCATACGGGCCTGGTCGGATTTGCACTGTTCGCAGTGTTCGCTGGCGGCTGGATGTGACCGCAGCCCTTCGCAACGCGCCCGAGCCGGGCCGCTCGGCGGCGATCGCGGCGATCGCGCTGCTGCCGTTCGTGGTGTGGCTGGTCCACGGATCAGTCGACTGGTTCTGGGAGATGCCCGCTCTGAGCGGGCCCGGCGCTTGCGTTCCTGGCGATGGCGGGCGCGCTGGCGCGATCCGGAGCCGGCCGCAGCAAGTCGAACAGACCGATCGGTCGCGGCGCCGAGCAGCACCTCGGCCGCGCCGGCGCGCCATGCCGCGTCCGGCCGCCGCGGGCGTGCTGGCGTCCTCGCTGCTCGCAGCCGTCCTCGCCCTCGGATTCCCCTACCTGTCGGTGCGCAAGGTGTCCGCCGCGAGCGACATCCGCGCGAGGAACCCCGGGCGGCCTTGCAGCGATCTCTCGCGAGCGGCCGACCTGACCCGCTCAGCCCTGACCCCGGCCGCCTCGGGGGGCGATCGCGCTGCAATCCGGCGACTTCACCGAAGCCGAGCACCGCTTCACGCAGGCGATCTCGCGGGAGCCTGGCGGCTGGTTCTCATGGCTCGGAGACGGCCTTGCGGCCTCCGCGCTGGGCGACACGCGCGCGCGCACGCCACGACTTCGCGGTCGCGGCGTCGATCAACTCGCAAGTCAGCCGGCGGTCACCGAGGCGCTTGACGCGCGTCGACAGGCGCAGTCCGCTGACTGCACCGGAGGCGTTCGGACTGCTCGTGCTTGCCCACTGAGCGGCGCGCGCGACGCCTGCCTCGGCCGAGAGTCGGCGCAATTGACATAATGATCTCCGCAACCTGGCCTGAATCCGCCTTCTCACGGGGCTTGCGCGCGGTTGGCTTCGTGTAGCATTCTCATGGGAACGTGTATACGTCGGCAGCGCCTGACATGATTCAGGGCTGCAACAATTTGGTCAATCTGGAAGGGTCTCATGAAACGCATTGCAATGCTGCTGGTGGGGCTGGCGCTGATGTTGGCGCCGTGCACGGCGCTTGCGCAGGAAAGCTCGACGTGCCAGGCGTACAACCCGCAGCTGTGCTCGGTCAGCTCGCAAACCGGCACGACCTCGTCGTCCGAGGGCACGCTGCCGTTCACGGGCCTCGACGTGGCGCCTGCTGGCGGCCGGAGGCGGCGGTCTGCTCGGCCTGCGGCCTCGTCGTGCGCAGGCTTCTCGCGACGGCTGGACTGAGCCGGCATCTCGTCAGCGCTGGGATGTGGCGCGCGATCGCCGTCGCCCTCCGTTCGGGGCCACCGGGCGCTGCCCTAGCCGCGCGATCTGCACCTGCTCGCTGATCAGGCGGGTGACCTCGCCGCCGTCCGCGCGGCCCTTCGTCTCGCGCATGACGTAGCCGACCAGCGGCCCGATCGCCTTCATGTTGCCGGCGCGGACCTGCTCCGCAGCCGCGGGGTCGGAGGCGATCGCGCGCGCCACGATCTCCTCGAGCCCGTTGTCCTCGCCGCTCAGCGCGCCCAGGTTCTCGCGCTCGACGATCGCTCGCGGATCACCCCCCTGCTCGACCAGCTGGGTGAGAACCTCCCTCGCGGCGTCCCGGCTGACCTCCTTGGCGCCCACCATCTGCCACGAGCTCGGCAGGCTCGCAGGCGAGACGTTCGACTCGCGCGGGATCAGCATCCGATCCGATCCGCTCGACCAGTTGCGGGATCCAGTTCGCGATCGCGACCGCCTCGATGCCACCGTCGGCGCGGCTGCACGAGCCGCCTCGAAGTAGTCGGCGAGCTCGGTGTCGAAACGCGAGGTCGCGTGCGCGGTCCGCGCTCAGACCCAGCTCGCGCTCGAACCTCGACGCGCGATCGGCTGGCAGCTCCGGGATCGCAGCCCGCGCCGCGCTCAGCATCTCGGCTCGGTCACCAGCACCGGCACGAGGTCGGGCTCGGGGAAGTAGCGGTAGTCATGGGCCTCCTCCTTGGACCGCAGCGGCGTCAGCCGCTGCCCGGAGGCGGGATCGAAGTGCAATGTCTCCTGGACAACCGGCTCGCCGGCATCGAGCAGCGCGATCTGCCGCTCGATCTCGGCCTGATCCCGCGCTCGATGAACCGGAACGAGTTCATGTTCTTGAGCTCGGTCTTGGTGCCCAGCTCGGCCGAGCCGGCCGGTCGCACCGACACGTTCGCATCGCACCGCAGCGACCCCTCTTCCATCTTCACGTCCGAGACGCCCAGCCGCCGCAGTGTCGCGCGCAACAGGGTCAGCCACTCGCGCGCGTGCGCGGGCGAATGGATATCCGGCTCGGTGACGATCTCGACAAGCGGCGTGCCGCCGCGGTTGAAGTCGACCCAGCTTCGGTCCGACGCCGTGGATGCGTCCGCTCTCGCCGAGGTGGTTGAGCTTCGCCGCGTCCTCCTCGAGGTGGACTCGGTGGATGCGGACGTCGCCGAGCCGCCCGCCGCGGCACAGCGGCACGTCGTACTGCGAGATCTGGTAGCCCTTCGGCAGGTCGGGATAGAAGTAGTTCTTGCGATGAAACAACGAGCGCTCGGCGATCTCGCACTCCGAGCGCCATGCCGATCATCAGCCCGAACTCGACCGCGCGCTCGTTGATCACCGGCAGGCGATCCGGGCAGCCCCAGGCACACCGGGCACGTGTGAGTGTTCGGCGGATCTCCGAACGACAGCTCGCAGCCGCAGAACATCTTCGTCCGCGTGCTCAGCTGGACGTGGATCTCGAGACCCGATGACCGGCTCGTACTGCTCGTGCAGGTCGGCTCGCGCTCGCGCGCGCTACCGTCGAACCCGATCGCGCGCTCGAGCGCATATGCCGCGCTCAGCAGCCGGTTCTCGCTGAACGCGGGGCCGGCCAGCTGGAAGCCCACCGGGCAGACCGTCGCTCAGCCCGGAGGGAATCGAGATCGCCGGAATCCCGGCCAGCGGCATCGGCACCGTGCAGAAGTCATTCAGGTACATCGCGAGCGGATCGTCGGTCTTGGCGCCGAGCTCGAACGCGGTCCACGGGCTCGTGGGCGTGACGACGAAATCGAATCGCTCGAACGCGCTCCGGAAATCCTCGGCGATCTTCGTGCGCACTTTCAGCGCCGTTCCGTAGTAGGCGTCGTAGTAGCCGCTCGAGAGCGCGTAGGTGCCGAGCATGATCCGTCGCTTGACCTCGGCGCCAAAGCCCTTGGCGCGGGTGCGGCTGTACATCGTGCTCAGGTCGGCCGCTGCCATCGACGCGCAGCCCGTAGCGCACGCCGTCGAAGCGCGCCAGGTTCGCCGAAGCCTCGGCGGGAGCGATCAAGTAGTAGGCCGACAGCGCGTGCGGCGCATGCGGCAGCCGGCACGGCTCGACCGATGGCGCCGAGCTCGCTCGGCCAGCCCGAGCACGTGCTCGAAGCTCTCGCGCACGCCCGGCTTGATCGCCGCCGCCTCTCGCCGACCAGCTCCTCGGGCACCCCGAGACGGATCCCCGCGAGCGTCTTCGGCGCTGGGCAGCTCGATCTCGCTCGGGGAACGGCAGCGACGTGGAATCCCGACGGTCGTGGCCGACCATGTGCGCTGAACAGCAGCGCGGCGTCGGTGACGTCGCGCGCGAGCGGTCCGGCCTGGTCCAGCGACGACGCGAACGCGATCATCCCGTAGCGCGAGCACGCGCCGTACGTCGGCTTCAGCCCGACGATCCCGCACAGCGCCGCCGGCTGGCGGATCGATCCGCCCGTGTCGGTCCCGATCGCCCATGGCGCCAGCCCGGCCGCGACGGCCGCGGCGCTGCCGCCGGACGAGCCGCCCGGCACGCGGCTGCGATCCCACGGGTTGAGCACCGGGCCGAAGCCAGAGTTCTCGTTCGAAGAGCCCATCGCGAACTCGTCCTGATTGGTCTTGCCCAGCAGCGGCGCGCCGGCGTCGACGAGCTGTCTGCACGACGGTGGCCGTATACGGAGGGCGGTAGCCCTCGAGGATCCGCGACCCGGCCTGGCTGGGAACCCCCTCGGTGCAGAACAGGTCCTTGACCGCGAGCGGGACGCCCGCCAGCGGCGGATCGATCGTAGGTGGCGTCGGCGGGGGCCCGCTCCGCCACCCACGTGAACGCGTTCAGCTCATCGCGCGCGGCCCGCTCCCGATAGGCCTCGAACAGCTCGGCGTGAGCGATCTCCCCGGCGCGGATCGCCCGCGGCCTGCCGTCGCCGCTGACAGACTCGATCATGCTCAGCGCTCATTGCCCGCCCCGGGCTCGGCACGCCGAACCCGCCCGCAAGCGGCTCCGGCGCCGACGCCAGCACGACGTCTACCGGCAGACGACGGCTCCGGCTCATCGGACGGAGCGCGCCGACCACGTCGACCACATGCGAGGTCGGCGGGACACCGTCGCGAGGTCGAGCTCGCGGATCTTCTCGATGTGGTCGAGCACCTTCGACAGCTCGACGGCCATCCGCTCGACCTCGTCGCTCGGTCAGCTCGAGCCGGGCCAGGCGGGCGATGTGCAGAACTTGGTCCCGATCCAGCATCAGGCTGATTCTAGGATCAGCCCGCGTTTGCCGGTCTCGTCGCTTCGGTTGAGGAAACCGACAACAGTTGTCGGAAAGCTCGACCGAAGCAGCGACGACGACTCTAAAGCGAGCGCTCAGCCAGCCTGACGGTCTCGATCTCGCCGGGGCCGTCCTGGTCGGCGATGCCTTCCTCGCGCATCGACCAGAAGGCGCCGTAGACGATCGCGATCGCGCTGATCAAGCCGACGAATGCTCCGGCCTTCTGCTGGACGATGCTGTCGGGCCCCGGCTCGTTGACCAGTACCCTGTAAAGGAGCGCCAGCGGCGTTGAGCAGCCCAAGCACTGCGACGATCACGCTCAGCTCACCGGCACCGCCGGAGCGCGGCGAGTCGCCTGGAAGAACGCGAGCGCGAGCCCACACGCGACCGTCAGCAACACCAGCCAACGTAGGCTCGTCAGCGCGTTCCACCCGGTCAGCGAGCGCGACCAGTCGGCCGGTGCCGAGACCGACGCTCCAGCCGTACCACTTCAGCACGACATGGACGCCAGCAGCACCAGCGCGCCGGCGCCCACGATCCACTTCTCCATGGCGGAGCCTCGTTGGATCGAGATCCACGAGGCTCAGCCTATACCGGTCGCCGCGTCAGGATCCTGGCGGCGGCGTCGAGCGTCCTGCGACGCCTGCCGGCGGTTCGGCTCGGACCGGCCGCCGGCGTCGGCGGCGGAGCGGCACGGGAGGACGCCGGTCGCCGTCGGTGGCCACTGCCGACCGCCCCTGCGCCGCGAAGTACACGAGCGCGGCAGTGACGACACGTTCGCGTAGAACCCCCAACCGAACAGGCTGAAGTGAATGTGGAACAGGAACTTCAGCGCGACGAAGCCCGCCGCGATGCACGCGAGCAGGAACCGGGTGTCGGTCCGGCTGCCGAGTCCGGGGAGCTCTCGTCTGCGGCGAGAGCCGCTCGACGGCGAGATCGGCGATCACCGCAAGCAGCAGCGATGAACGCCAGAATCCCGAGCCATCCATCCGGGGCGTCGGTCGCCGTGCAGTCGCAGACATCGCTGAACGGCCCGCCACTCCGACTGTGATGTCGAACCACGGCAAGACAAGCAGGCAAATCGCCAGCAGTAGCGCCAGGCCACCGACGATCCAGTCGTCTCGCGTGACGTTGTCCAGCTTCACTGGGCCCTCCATAAGTAGGTCACGTGGTGAGGCTCATTTCGAG
Organism: uncultured Solirubrobacterales bacterium; assembly: GCA_963777185.1. Lineage (GTDB taxonomy): Bacteria > Actinomycetota > Thermoleophilia > Solirubrobacterales > Solirubrobacteraceae > Palsa-465. The sequence goes on along the minus strand of CAVZPU010000009.1, from coordinate 274,715 downwards.
ATGCATCGTTGCCCTCCTGCCAGCGTCGAGCCGTTCGCCGGCGAGAAACGTTAGCGCGCTTTCTGGCGTGGTCGCCAGACGTCGCCTGATTCTGGACCTTTGCACAACTTTCCGCCGCAAAGCGCGCTCCTGCAGCGGATCGACTCGAACCCGCCGACCGCGATTCCGATCGCCGCAAGCATCCCGAGAAACGCGCCGAGCTTGATGTCCACGACGGAGCTCGGGTTCGGGCAGCTCGATCAGCACACGATAGATCAACGAGGAGCGCCGTCAAAGTGCCGACCGTCGCGACGATGGGGGCTCGTTTCGGTCTTCGTCCCGTGCCCGCGCTGCGAGCGTGCAGCGCCGCCGACCCGAGCGCGATCACGATCGTCAGCAACATCAGCCAGCGCAGCGTCGGTCAGCACCTGCCACGCGTTCTCGGCGGTTGTGATCCCGGATCGCCTCGATCGCACGGAGCCCGACGACCCCGTACCAGGCCAGCGCGAACATGATCGGCGCCAGAGCAACGCGCTGACCGCGCTCACCAGCTCGCCTGTGCGGATCCGCGCGTCGCGGGCGGATCTGCCGTCGCAGCCGGATCTGCCATGCGTCAACGCACCGGTCCGCCTGCTGCGGCATGCTGCATCCGCGCGGCCGCGACCGTGTTGCGCAGCAGCATCGCGATCGTCATCGGACCGACGCCTCCCGGCACGGGCGTGATCAGCGCCGCGACCGCGGCCGCCGCCTCGAAGTCGACGTCGCCCCGCAGGCCCTCGTCGGTGCGGTTGATGCCCGACGTCGATCACCGCAGCGCCCGGCTTGCACGTGCTCGGCGCCGATCATCCCCGGCGCGCCCGACCGCAGCGACCAGCACGTCGCGCGCGAGCGCACACCGCGCGAGCTCACGCGTGCGGCGAGTGGCAGATCGTGACCGTCGCGTTGCGCTGCGAGCAGCAGGCGCCGCGAGCGGCTTGCCGACCAGGTTCGAGCGGCCCGACCACGACCGCCTCCGCGCCCTCGAGCGGCACCTCGTAGGCGTCCAGCAGCTCGATCACCCCCAGCGGGGTGCACGGCCGCAGCCCCGGCGTCCCTTGGGCGAGGCGTCCGGCGCTGACCGGCGTCAGCCCGTCGACGTCCTTGTCCGGCGCGATCAGGCGCGGTCAGCGCGGCGCCGTCGAGCGCCGGCGGGCACCGGCAGCTGCAGCAGGATCCCGCTGACGCCCGGTCGCGGTCACAGCTCTTCGATCAGCGGGCCACGTCGTCGTGCGCGGCGTCGGCCGGCAGGTGCCTGTGGTGGTCGACGATGCCCACCTCCGCGCATGCCTTGCGCTTGTTGGCGACGTAGACCGCAGAGGCAGGGTCATCGCCGACCAGGATCGTCGCGAGCCCCGGCGCTTCGCCGCTGCCCGCGAGCAGCTCGGCGACGTCTCTCGCGACGTCCGCCCGCACCCGCGCGGACACTGCTCTGCCGTCGATGATCGTCGCGCTCATGCGACCGTCACCGCTTCGAGATCGGGGCCAGGTCGGCGACGAGCTTGCGCTCCGAGCGGTCCGTGCTGAAGCGGATGACGACGATCCCGCCCGGCTCGACGCCCGTCACCACGCCATCGCCGAAGGTCGGATGTACGACGTCGTCGCCGAGCCCGTAGGCGATCGGCGCGACGGTTCTGCTGTCTCGCTCGCGCCCGCCACGTCCCACGACGTCAGCGCGAGCGCGGAAGCCGCCGGCGCGCAGCGGCAGCCTGCTGTTCGCGGTCGGTCAGCTCCTCCGGTATCTCCCCGATGAAGCGGCTCGGGACGCCGTAGCCCCGCGCCCCGAACACGGTCCGCGCGCGCGCATAGGTCAAGTACAGGTCTCGCTGCGCCCGGGTGATCCCGACGTAGCAGAGGCGCCGCTCCTCCTCCAGGCCCCCTTCGTCGAGCGCGCGCGAGTGCGGAAACACCCCCTCCTCGCATCCGATCATGAACACGATCGGGTATTCGAGTCCCTTGGCGTTGTGCAGCGTCATCAGCGTGACCAGGCCGTCATCGTCGGCTGCGGGCGTCGGCATCGGCGATCAGCGCGATCTGCTGCAAGAAGTCAGGCAGCGAATGCTCTGCGGCATCGCCGGCGTCGTACTCGACCGCGACGTTGACCAGCTCGTCCAGGTTCTCGATGCGCCCTTGCGCCTCGATCGTTCGCTCGGCTTCCAGTGCCTCGCGATAGCCGGTCTGCTGGAGCAGCTCGCCCATCACCGTCGACACCGGGGCGCCCGACTCGACGCGTTCGCGCAGCACGTGCATCGTCCCCATGAACCGCCGCAGCGACTTGATCGCCGCGGGGCCGAGCCCCGGCACCTGGTCGGGCGCGGACGCCGCATCCCAGATCGACATCCCCATCGTGTTCGCGAATGTCGAGCACTCTCGAAACGGACGTCGACCCGATCCCCCGGCGGGGGGAATTGACGATCCGCGTGAACGCGCCCACGTCCTGCGGGTTGACCAGCGCCGTCAGGTATGCGATCGCGTCCTTGATCTCCGCTCGCTCGTAGAACTTGGTGCCGCCGATCACCTGGTAGGCGATCTCGGCCCGCACCAGCGTGTCCTCGAGCACGCGGGACTGCGCGTTGGTCCGGTAGAACACCGCGATCTCCGCCCGAGAGATGCCCTCGTCGAGCAGCCGCTCGATTTCACCGACGACGAACCTGCCCTCCGCGTGCTCGTCGTCGAGCTCGCGCACCTTCATCGAGATCGCCCTCCCCCACGTCGGTCCACAGCGACTTCGGCTTCTGTGCGCGGTTGTTGCGCGATCACCGCGTTCGCGGCGTCGAGGATCGTCTGCGTCGAGCGGTAGTTCTGCTCGAGCCTGATCACGCGTGCGTCAGGGTATGCGTCTTCGAATTCGAGGATGTTGCGGATGTCGGCGCCACGAAACCCGTAGATCGCCTGCGCATCGTCGCCCACCACCATCAGGTTGCGGTGCTCTCCGGTCAGCAGCTGGAGCCACCGGTATTGGGCGTGGTTGGTGTCCTGGTACTCGTCGACGAGCACGTCGCGGAATCCGCTCGCGTATCGCTCCCGTACCTCTTCGAACAGCTCGAGCAGGTTGACCGCTCGGACGAGTAGATCGTCGAAGTCCATCGCGTTCATCCGGTGCAGCTCGCGCTCGTATTGGCGGTAGACGTCCGCGACGGTCTGCTCGAAGTACGAGCCTACGATCCTCCCGTACCCGTCGGCGTCGTGGCAGCTTGTTCTTGGCGTCGGAGATCTGGGAGCCGATCGCCGCCGGGGTGAAGCGCTTGGGGTCGATCCCGAGGTCATCCAGGCAGCGCTTGACGAGCCGTCGCGAGTCGGCCTGGTCGTAGATCGTGAACTGGCGCGTGTATCCGAGCTTGTCGGCGTGGGCGCGGAGCATCCTCGCGCACGCAGAATGGAACGTCATCACCCACATCGCCCGTACGCGGCGGCCGACCAGCAGCTCTGCGCGGTCACGCATCTCCTGAGCCGCCTTGTTGGTGAACGTGATCGCGAGGATCTCGCTCGGGCCTGGCAGTACTCCATCGCGGTCAGGTAGGCGATCCGGTGGGTCAGCACGCGCGTCTTGCCGGAGCCGGCGCCGGCGAGGATCAGCAGCGGGCCCTCGCCGTGGGTCACCGCTTCGCGCTGGGGTTCGTTGAGGCCGGAGAGCAGCGTCTCCAGCTCGGTGCTGAGCTCGGTCATCGGTTGCGATCTTCAACGTTAGCGGGAGCTGCGGAAGGCTACGGCGGACAGATCCGCGTCATCCTTTGAGCGATGCGGGAGCTCCGCGAGGCATGCGCCCTGGTCGCCGAACGAGCCCGGCACGTTCGCATCGAGCGTCGACGAGATCGCGGCGTACGCCGCAGGCTTGCGCGCTGACCCGATCGCCCGGCGCGGCCCCGTCGTCGACCGTCGTGGAGGCAGTGGTCAGCGCGAACTGAGTCGCCGCTTATTGGCTGACGCTCGACGCGATCAACTTCGGGTCGGGCTGGTTTCCGACCCTGCGCAAGTCCCCTGATCGCTCCGGCTACGCCACGATCGCGGCTGGACTGAGCGAGCGTTTCGAGCTTCACGGGCCCTGGAGTGCCGCCGAGCTGCGGACACTCGATCGCGTCGAGATCGCCGCGGTCATGGGACAGGACCCCGAGCACGAGCTGATGGGGCTGTTCGAGTGCTCGCTCCGCGACCTCGGCCGACACGTGGCCGAGGAACACGAGGGCTCATTCGCGTCGGTCGCCGACGCTTCGGGCGGGTCGGCCGTCACCCTGGCGCAAACCTTGGGCCGATGGAGCTCGTTTGCCGACAGCTCGAGCTATGGCGAGCTCACGATCCCGTTCCTGAAGCGCGCGCAGATCGCGACCGCCGATCTCGCACGGGTCGGCGTGATCGGCCCACACGACCTCGCCCGGCTGACGATGTTTGCCGACAACCTCGTCCCCCACGTGCTCCGGCTCGACGGCATCCTGCGGTTCGATCCGGGGCTGGTCGACAGGATCGACCGCGGCCAGCTGATCGAGCACGGCTCGGCCGAAGAGGTAGAGATCAGAGCGTGCGCGGTGCACGCGGTCGAGCTGATCATCGCGGCCGGGTCGGGGTCATGCGCCATCGAGCTGGACGAGCTGCTGTGGAACAGAGGGCAGCGGCCCCACTACAAGCGCGTTCCACGTCACCGCTCGCGGTGCACGGCCTACTGACGCTCGCCACCGGCCTGTTCGTCCATCGCGTCGGCGCGCGCCCTGGCAATCGCCTCCGCCCCGGCTGCGCCGACGAGCAGCTCCGCGCGGGTCGTGCCGCTTGCCGCAAGGTCGACCGCCGGGAAGCGCCCTGTGCTCGCCAGCTTGGCGTCCAGCGCAATCACGGTTGTCTCACCGCCGAGTGGCTCTGAGGCGGTGGCGACGATCGTCAACGATCCGCCGTCGACGAGATTACGGGCGGCGGCGAGCGCCTTGCGGGCCACGTGCGGATGCAGGCCATCGAGCGTATCCACCAGCACCACCGCGTCGCCTCCGCGTGCGGCGATTCGCCGCGCCTGATCGATCACCAGCTCGACGGCGTGGTCCTGCGCGTCCGACGAGCCGGCAAGGCTGACGGCAGCGACCGGCGCCACCGGGTCCGCCCAGTCGGCGAGCTCCTCTGGCCGAACGCCGGCAAGCGCAACCGACAGCTGCACCCCCTCGTGCTCAGCCAGGACCATCGCGAGCCGTCGCAGCGCCTCGGTCTTGCCGGCTCGTGCCGCCCCGACGATCGTCACTCGCGATCCCTTCCCGATCGGGGTGAGCCATTCGATCGCGCTGATCGTCGGATCGTCGGAGCCGAGTCGGAAGCGCTCCTGTGGAAACGCCGCGGACAGATCGTCGAACCTGGCACCGGACACGAGCTCCTCCGCTGGGCGATCATTGATCGTGTCGATCCGGACCAGCGAGGCAAACCGCTCCGAGCGGCGCGGCGGGCGCCTCGGGCCCGCGACCCGATCGCCTGACACCAGCTCGCAGCGCTTCACCTGCGCGGCCGAGATGTACACGTCGTCGTCGGACGGCTCCGGTGGCGCGACGCGAAGGAACCCTGAACCGTTCGGAAGCAGCTCGACGACCCCCTCCACCGCCTCGTCTTCGTCGCGCCGAGTCTCCGCTTGGTGCGGCGCTGGCTCGGCCTCGACGTCCGGCTGCGCCGCGGCGTCGGGCGTCTCTTCGACACGTGGCGCCGTCTCGGCCTCTGGCTCCGGCAGTCCCTCAGGCTCCTCGGTGCTCGCGCTGCGTCCGCGGCCGCCGCGGCGACCCCGGCGTCGGCGAGAGGCCTGCCTCGTCCGGCTCCTCGTCGGTGGGCTCCTCGTCGGTGGGCTCCTCGTGGAGCCTCCTCGTCGGGCGCGGCGTCCTCGGATGTCTCGTCGTCGCCGTTCCCACGGGACTGTCGGTCGAGGATCGCATCGATCAGCTCCGCCCGGCGCAGGCGGCGGTAGCCATCGATCGAGAGCTCGGATGCGATCGCGTGGAGGTCGGCGAGCGGGCTCTGTTCGAGCGCGGACCGGTCGAGCACTGACATTGGCGGACGCCTCCTTTTGCTTTGTATCGGTGGGCTCCGGTCGCGTTGAGGCAGCGACCGGCGATGTACGAATGATGAATCTACATGGCTTCAGCGGGGACGGCCCTGCTCCCAGCGCAGTGCATCGCGTAGCCGCTGAGCCGGATCGAGCTCGTCCTCGCCGGCCAGCACGGCCCGCACGGAGATGAAGTCGGCTGTCTGCGCGACATCGTGGACCCGGATCACGTGCGCGCCGGCCGAGATTCCGTGTCCCACCGCTGCCAGCGTCCCAGCCAGCCGCCCCCGAGGCGGACGCCCGGTGATCGCGCCGATGAAGTCCTTGCGTGAGACGGCCAGCAGCAGTGGCCGCCCGAGCGCGTGGAGCTCCCGAGCACCCCTGTAGGACCTCGACCGTCTGCGCAGGGGTCTTCCCGAAATCCGGCCCGGGGTCGAGCATCAGCTGCTCGAACGCGATGCCCCGCTCGATCGCCAGCTCGATCCGCTCGCGCAGGAACAGCGCGACGTCGGCCAGCATGCGGCCGTCGAGCGCCCGGTCGAGCAGCTTCTGCTTCGGAGCCGCGCGAGTGTGCATCAGGACCAGGGCGGCGCCGGTCTCGGCGCACACGTCGGCGAGCCTGGCATCGCGGAGCCCACTGACGTCGTTGACGATCGAGGCGCCAGCTGCAATCGCGGCTCGCGCTACAGCCGGCTTGTACGTGTCGACCGAGACCGTCGCACCGAGCTCGCGCGCGAATCCGGCCGATCAGCGGCACAACCCGCGAGATCTCCTCCTCGGGGTCGATCGCCGGCCGATCGGTGACGGCGGACTCTCCGCCGACATCGAGGATGTCCGCGCCTGCCGCGAGCAGTCGTTCGGCCAGCTCGAGCCGCTGCTCGAGCGTCTGGTTCGGACCGCCGTCCGAGAACGAATCGGGGCTTGTGTTGACGACACCCATCAGCCACGGGCGATGTCCGAGCGACAGCGTCTGCTCGCTCGTGCGCAGCTCGAGCGCCGTCGCCGACATCAGGTCGCGACTGTCGCCCGATAGCAGACCGACGCCTCGAGCATCGCGGCATGCGCCATCTCACATGACCTGCACTGCGCCACGTGGGTCAGCAGCCACTCGTGGTCCTCGCCCGAAAGCGGCTCCGAATCCTGCCGGCAGGCGAGCAGGCGCAGGGCTCGGTCGGCATGCTCGCATGGCTCCATCCCTGCCGGAGTGCCGCGACGCTCAGCCCGCAGTCCCAATCGGGCGTGCGCGAGCAGCGGCGCCACTGCTCGCTGGTCGATTTGCCATCACCTGCGAGATCTGCTGATGGGACAGGCGCATGCAGCTCGCGCAACGCCAGCGCCTCACGCTGCGGCTGTGGCAGCCTCGCCGTAGCTTGCTCCAGCTCTCTCGCGACCGATTGTGCGAGCGTCTGCGTGGCGCTCGGTTGGACCGGATCCGACGGCTGATGTCCGCCGTCGCGCTCCGCTCTGGCACGGCACGCATGTGAGGCTTCGGCGAGCATGGCGATGCGGTCGCCGTCAGTCTCAGTCCCAACCTGCGCCGCCGCCTCCTCCGCAAGTTCGCCAGCGCCAAGCACCCGACGGCAGAACTCGCGTACCTCGTCCATCGCCTGGGGACCCTATCTCGCGGCGATGCCCTCGGCTTCGGCCTCCTCGCCGGAACGACTCGACCTCGATGCTGGACGCGCCGCTCGTCCCAACCGAGCTCGGTCCCAAGCGCCCGCGCCACGCGCAGCGGCACCTCGCTGTTCGCGGAGGACAGCTCGCGGCCGGCAAGCAATCCGAGCCGGGTCCGTCTGAGCACGACGTCCGCGACCGTGCGCGCCTGCTCGTGCCGCGCGGAGTACGGGGCCTCGACCAGTAGATCGGGAAGCCCGGCGACGACCGGCTGAGCCAGCTCGCCGCGTTCGGACGCGAGCAGCAGCACCTTCTCGGCGGCGTGGCCGTAGCGCAGCGGCGAGGGCTTCGTAGGACTCCTCGGGCACGCCCTCGACCCGGGGCAGCGCGCCGGCGTCGATCGGCTGCCCCGAGCGGGATCTCATGCGTCCGGCATGGCGCCGTCCGACCGTCGCGCTCGACGATCCGATCGACCGCCAGCTTCGCCATCCTCCGCCAGGTCGTGAGCTTGCCGCCCGTGATCGTGATCAGACCACTCGAGGTCTCATACAGCTCCGCCTTGCGAGAGATGTCGACCGACTTGCGGGAGTCGCCGCTCGAGATCAGCGGCCGCACGCCCGCGTACGCGCCCGGTAAGCTGATCTGGCCCGAGGCTCGTACCGAAGAACGCGTTTGTTCGCGTCGAGCAAGTACTCGATGTCCGACTGCGAAGGCCGCACGTGGTCGATGTCGCCCTCGTAGTTGTTGTCGGTCGTCCCGATCAGCGCTCCGGCCGAGCCACGGGAGCGCGAAGATCGAGCGGCCCTCCCCGGCGGGCACGATCGCGCCTGCCCGGAGCGGCAGGTCGGCCTGCGCGAGCGTTACGTGCGTTCCTCGGCTCGGCGCGATCGTCGGCACCTCGGCCTCGGAGTGGAGCTCCTCGGGCTGGATCCGGTCGGCCCACACGCCCGTCGCGTTGACGACGTTGTCGGCGTGCACCACGATGTCGGTCGCGGACTCCGTGTCGCGGACCGTGATCTCCGTGCCTGCCTCCCCGTCCCGGGCGAGCTCGGTCACCTCGAGCCGGTTTGCGCAGATCGCGCCGAACCGCTCGGCCTCGCCCAGCACCGTCAGCACCAGACGCGCGTCGTCGGTCTGACAGTCGTAGAACAAGTACCCGCCGCTTGGATTGCGAGCACTGAGAGCGCGGGCAGCAGCTGCGTCACCTCATCGCCGGAGATCACCCGGTGGCGCGCCGGACTCCAGTCGCTCTCCTGCTCCTCGTCGGCTGCCCGAGACCCCGGGCACCGCCGCGGCGACCGGCGCGACGCCCGCGAAGCCGCTGGGTGGCCATCACGTCGTACATGTTGAGGCCGATCCCCACGAGCCGGTCCGGCCGCGCGCCGTCGAACGCCGGCACGACGAGCTGCAGCGGCCTCACGAGGTGCGGTGCAAGCTTGACCATCAGCTGCCGCTCGAGCAGCGCCTCGCGCACCAGTCCGAGATCGAAGTTCTGCAGGTAGCGAAGGCCCCCGTGGACCAGCTTCGAGGAGCGGCTGCTGGTGCCGGACGCAAAGTCGGCCTTCTCTACGAGCGCCACGCTGTACCCACGCGATGCGGCGTCCAGCGCGACTCCGGCGCCGGTGATTCCACCGCCGATCACGAGCAGGTCGAATCGCTCGCCGGCGAGGGACTCGATCGCGCTCTCACGGGTCACCATTGACCCGCAGATTAGAGGGCCCTGGTGCGGTCCGCCCTATCTGCCGCCGGCCTGCCGGTACAGCCCGCGCACAATGTCGTACATCGTGTGCGCGGTCTCTACCGCCGGGGCAGCACGGCGGGCCGCCCGGGTCGCTGATCCCGATCTCGATGTGGGGCCCGGAGGAGATCCCCACCTGCCCACACCCGACCTCGGCGATCGGCTCACCGGTCGTGACGTGTGCACCGACCGGCACCAGCGCCGGCTTCGCATGGCCGTAGTAGATGTAGCGGCCCTTGTAGCGGCCGGTTGCGACCTTCAGCACCGGCGCGTATGGGCCGAAGCCGTCGATCCCCTCCTGGACGATCGTCCCCGAGGTGACCGCCACCTCGATCACGCGTGATCCGCAGTCGCCGTTGACGGTGCGCGATGTCGACACCCTGATCGAGCGTCCAGGCGCCCGGGCCCAGCACGCGGCCGATCGGCTTCAGCGGGAACACCCAGGCGCTCGAGGACGTGTGCGGACCGGTCGATGGGGCTAGCACTCCCGAGCCTCCGGTCAGCCCGCGGACCGCCGAAAGCAGGGCCGCGGTTGTCTTCCTGCCGACAGCTCCGCTCGCGGGCCACAGGTTATGAGTCGCGCTGAAAGCGAATCACGGCCAGTCGCGTCGAGGATCCGAAGCAGCCGTTCTCGCCGACCCTGTAGCCGACCTCGCTGAGCCACGTCTGAAGCGTCTTCACGTCCTGCCCGATCTCCGCCGCTGCGCAGCGTCCGCGAGAAGCTGGTGAGCACGAGCGCGGAGCTGTCGAAGCCAGACGGGTTCTGCGGCGGCGCGATCCCCGCGCCCCCGGAGCTCGCGAAGGCTGGACCGCTCGACGCGAGCGCTGATCAGGCCCGCGACGGTCGCAACGCGCCACCTCAGCGTGCTCAGCGCGACGGTCGCAGCGCGCCACCTCATCATCCGGCCACGTTCGATCGCGATCCCGGCCGCCGGATTCCGTGGCCCGTCACTGCACATCCTGTTGGTCCGAATGCTGCTGAAAGCGAACACGCAGAACACCTTCCGCGGGTGCGGTGTTGCACGACGCGCCTGTTGCCTGCGGAGTTAGCTGACGGGCTAGCGCTGTAGGGACTTGCGCTTCTCGTGGATCACCACGGGACTCGCCCCAATGAATGGGTTCCCCGCTCCCCGGGGCGGCAAGTCCGAGGATTCGGCGCGCGGCACCCTAGCAGACACCGCGGACGAGCGGCCTGCTCGCAGGACGCGCTGTTCCGCTGCCGTCAGTGCGCCGGGTCGGCGACGCCCGGCCTGCCAGCGCTCCTTGACGATCTGCTTGATCCGGTCGACGTGTCCTCGGACATCCGCCGGATCTCCCAGTGCGTCAGCTTGATCACGCGCATCGGCGAGGTGGCGATCACGTCGGCGTTGCGTGGCTCGCGCGCGAGCAGGCCCATCTCGCCGATCAGGTCGCCCTGCCCAGCGAGGCGATCTTGTTGCCCGTCGCGGAGCACGTCGGCGGTTCCCTCCTCGATCGCGATCAGCTCCGTCGAGTAGTCGCCCTGCTTCATCAGGATCTGGCCCTCGGCGATGCTCGTCTCGGTCGCGAACGCGGCCAGACGACGGCCTCCTCGTCGGACAGCTGGGAGAACAGCGGTATTGCCTTCAGCCGGGTCGGGATCCATGACTCCTCGCTTATCGGGAATTGCACGCGCCTACAGCGCCTGAACCTCGGAGGTGATCTCGCTCACGGATGCCTTCGCATCCCCGAACAGCATCGAGGTCTTCGGGTCGTAAAACAGCGGGTTGTCGATCCCGGCGAATCCGCAGGCCATCGAGCGCTTGAGGACGACCACCGCACCGGAGCGGTCGACCTCGAGGACCGGCATCCCGTAGATCGGAGACCCGGCTCGTTCTTCGCCGCCGGGTTGGTGACGTCGTTGGCGCCGATCACCAGCGTCACGTCGGTGCGGGGAAACTCGGGGTTGATGTCGTCCATCTCCTCGCAGCAGGTCGTACGGGACGTCGGCCTCCGCCAGCAGCACGTTCATGTGGCCCGGCATGCGCCCCGCAACCGGATGGATCGCGTACTTGACCTCGACGCCCTTCTGCTCGAGCGCGCGCTCGAGCTCGCGCACCGCATGCTGGGCCTGCGCGACCGCCATCCCGTAACCGGGCGCGATCACGACCTGGCGCGCGTATGAGAGCTGGATCGCCACGTCCTGCGGCCGAGGTCGAACGGACGGTGCCACCAGTCTCCGCCCCGGCGACGGCCGGCGCCGCGACCGCGCCGCCGAACCCGCCGGCGACGATCGCCGGCACCGAGCGGTTCATCGCCTTGGCCATCAGGTTGGTGAGGATCGTGCCCGAGGCGCCGACGATCATCCCGGCCACGATCATCGCGGTGTTGTTCAGCGCGATTCCGGTTGCGGCGGCCGAGAGGCCGGTGAAGGCGTTCAGCAGCGAGATCACCACCGGCATGTCGGCGCCGCCGATCGGCAACACCACCATGTTGCCGAGGATCGCCGCGGCGACGAGGATCCCGAGGACGAACAGCGCCTGAGAATGCGTGCCGGCCGCCAGCACGATCGCTGATCGAGGCACACCGCGAACAGCAGCAAGCGTTGATCACCACCTGCCCGGGAAGCTTGATCGGGCGGCCCGGGATGATCTCCTGGAGCTTGCCGAACGCGATGTTCGAGCCCCAGAAGGAGATCGAGCCGACCATCGCCGCGAACAGCGATGGGATCTCGGTCTTCAACGGGTAGTCACCGCCGAAGTGCTGGCGGTACTCGATCCACGCGATCAACGCCACCGCGCCGCCGCCGACGCCGTTGAACAGCGCGACCATCTGCGGCATCGCCGTCATCCGCACATTGCAGCGCGGCGGGAATCCCGATCGCGGTTCCGAGCACGACCCCGAGCGCGATCAGCCAGGGCGTGCGCGGACCCATGGAACACGTGGGGGTGCAGCAGCGTCGCCACGACCGCGACCGCCATCCCGCCGGCGGCGATCTTGTTTCCTCGCACCGCGGTACGGGGCCCGGTCAGCCCGCTCATCCCGTAGATGAACATCGAGAACGCGACGATGTACATCGCGTCGATGAAGTTGGCGCTCTGGAGGAAGACGTCGCGGTGACGGTCATCTCGCGCTTCGCCGTCCTCGTCGCCCTCGACGGCTCAGCTCCGGCTTGCGCTTGAACATCCCGAGCATCCGGTCGGTCACGAAGAACCCGCCGATCACGTTGATCGTTCCGAACATGATCGCGATCACCAGCAGCAGATGCTCGAGCAAGCCTTTCGCCTCGTGCATCAACAGCAACCCGCCGAGCAACACGATCCCGTGGATCGCGTTGGTGCCCGACATCAACGGCGTGTGCAGCGTGTTCGGGACCTTCGAGATCACCTCGAACCCGACGAACGCGGCCAGCACGAGGATCGCGATCTCGGTGACAGTGCTCATCTGCCTCCTGCCAGCCGCGCGCCGCTGCCGCCTTCGCGCCCTCGTGGACGATCTCCTCGCCGCGGGTGATGCACGCACCCGCGATCACCTCGTCCTCGAAGTCGAGCTCCAGCTGCCCCTCCTCGGAGATCATCAGCCCCAGCAGCGCCTCGATGTTGCGCGCGTACAGCTGGGAGGCGTGCTCGGCCATCGTCGACGGCACGTTCAGCGGCGCGACGATCTTGACGTCGTGGCGGATCACGTTCTCGCCGGCTCGGTCAGCTCGCAGTTGCCGCCGGTCTCCGCGGCCAGATCGACGATCACCGATCCCGGCTTCATCCGCTTGACCGCTTCCTCGGTGACGAGGATCGGCGCGCGCCGGCCGGGCACCGCCGCCGTCGTGATCACCACGTCGACCTTGCCGATCGCCTCGGCCATCAGCTCCTGCTGGCGGGCCTGCTGCTCCGCCGTCAGCTCCTTCGCATAGCCGCCGGCGCCCTCGAGGTCTCCGCCGAGGTCGAACTCCAGGAACGTTGGCGCCCAGCGACTCCACCTGCTCCTTGACCGCGGCGCGTACGTCGAATCCCTGTACGACCGCGCCCAGCCGCCGCGCCGTCGCGATCGCCTGCAGCCCCGCCACGCCGGCACCGAGCACCAGCACCGTCGCCGGTCGGATCGTCCCGGCCGCGGTCATCAGCATCGGGTAGAACCGCCCGATCTCCTGGGCGCCGATCAGCGCTGCCGCGATACCCCGCGATGTTCGCCTGGCTCGACAGCGCATCCATCGACTGCGCCCGGCTGATCCGCGGCACCGCCTCGAGCGCGAAGCTGGTGACGCCCGTCTGCGCGATCGCGCGCACTCCCGTCCCCGTTGGTCAGCGGCTGCCAGGAACCCGATCAGCACGCCGTCGGACGCGAAGCCGCGAGATCTCCTCGCTGGTCGGGGGCGCCACCTTGACCACGACGTCGCTCTGATACACCTCGCCGGGCGTCGTCGACCAGCTTCGCACCCGCCTCCTCGTACTGGCCGTCGGGTATCAGCGCCCCCGCGCCGGCGCCGCGCTGCACGAGCATCTCGATGGCCCTGGCCGCTGAGCTTGCGCACCGACCTCGGGGACCAGCGCGACTCGCCGCTCGCCGTCAGCTGTCTCCTTTGGAACTCCGATCTGCATGGCGGCGCGAGAGGCTATCTCGAAGCATCGCTCCGACAGGGGCCAGCGCGAGCGCCATCAGCAGCGCCCGCGTCGGTCGGCGTAGGCGACCGGCATTGCACGCGCGGTCGGACGCCCTGCGCGCGGTGCCGGCGCGGCTCCGGCCGACGGCGCGCGCGGCCGGCACCGCGAGCTCGGGCTGCGCCGCGGCCCGGAGCGCGCCGGCCGAGCTCCGCCGACGCTGCGGCGCGCACCCGAGCGCCGATCGGCGCGAGCGGCAGCGGCTTGCGCTCGAGCGCCATCAGCGCCTGTGCGGTCACCCACACGGGCGTCTGATCCGCGCCGGCGCGAGTAGCGCACGTGGCCGTCGGCTGCGATCAGAGCGCAGATATGCGAGTGGCGAGCGGCGCGCCGCCGCGGTGCAGCGCACCGGGATCGACGCCTGCGGCGATCAGACCCTGGATCGCCCAGGCCGTCGACTGCGCGTTCGAGTCCCCGCCAGGCTCGCTCGGGAAGCCGCCGTCGGACGCCTGCTGGCGGCGGATGAAGTTGGCCGCGCGGCCGGTCGCAGCCGAGCCGCTGCCCAGCGCCTCGAGCGCGGCTCCAGTGTCGTCGACGTCGCTGCCGCCGCCGGCCGGTCGCGAAGCTGAAGCCGCCATCGCCGTCCTGCTGGCGTGCCAGCCACGGCACGGTCGCGGGCGGCGGCGTCGACGCCGGCGGCTCCGCAGCGCGAGCACGGCAAACGAGGTCAGGTTGACCTGGTCGGAAACCGAGCCGTCGGCGCGAACTGGCGCTCGAGCTGCGCCACGCAGGTCGACGCCGCCGAACTGCCGCGCGGCGGCTCCGGCGGCGCTCGCCACGAGGATCGTGCGCTCCAGTGAGCCGACATCGAGCGAGCCGCCGGCTTGCGCGCGTACGTAGGCGAGCAGGCTGGTTCCGCCGCGCGCGACGGTGGCCGGATCGTGGCCGGCCGCCGCGAGGCCGAGCGCAGCCCAGCCCGAGAACAGCCGCGAGGAGGGCTGCCCGGCGGCCGCGCCGAATCCCCCGTCGCTGTTCTGAGCGCGCGAGCAGGTAGCCGGCCGGGGAGCCGGCCGCCCGCGCAGCTGGCGCACGGTCGTAGCGACGCGGCGCCCGAGCACGCGAGCACGCCGACAAGCAGCGACGAGCGCGGCAGCTCGGCAGGCCGCCAGCTGACCTCCAGGCGGGCGCGAAGCGCTGGATCGAGCGGATCAGCGCCGGCCCGAAGGCGAGCGCGAACAACAGGCATCCGCCGGCGTGCACGAAGTCGAAGCCGATGCCCTTGCCGACGTAGATCCCGAGCTGAGCCGTGCTGTGGTCGCTGTAGGTGACCCAGTCGCCGACGTCCTGCATGGCCGCGAACGCGTAGCCCGACGCGCGCAGCAGACGAGCGCCAGCGGCCAGCGGCCGATCCGGCCGCGCGTGACAGCGCGCCAGCCCGGCGCCGATCACGCCGGTCATCCCCCACGCCGCCATCTGCCACGGCGTCCACGGACCCTGGCCGAAGAAGAAGTTCGAGGTCAGCCCGGCGACCGCGCCGACCGACGAAGCCCGGCGCGCCAGCCAGGGCGTACCCGGAGATCAGGACGATGTCGGTCGTCGGCTTGACGTTGGGCAGCGCCGCGAACGCGATCCGCCCGAGCGCGGCGAACGCCGCGAGCGTCGCCACCAGCGCGACGATCCGGGCGTCCGGCCGGCTGCGCTCGTACCACGCGAAACCCGCCGGCGAGCGCGAGCGCGAGCACCGCGAACGCGCCGAGCTGCCAGCTCATGCGGGGCCCCTCGGCCGCGTCAGCAGCGCGACGCCGTCCGCGGGCCGCAGCGCCGCACCCGTCGAGGATCCGCGCCGTCTCGGTCGCGAAGTAGGTGCCGCCGCGCGAGAACCTCGCTGGCGGCCGCCGTCGGCGATCGGCGCGCCGTCGGCGAGCAGCACCACCCGATCGGCGAACGGCGCCGCGAACTCGGGGTCGTGGGTCGCGACCAGCACGCGCGGCGCCGAGGCCGCGCAGCAGCTGCGCCAGCTCCTCCTTGGCGCCACGGTCCATCCCGCGGGTCGGCTCGTCGAGGCACAGCGACTGCCGGCGGGTCGGCTGGGTCGCCGAGCACGATCGCCAGCGCCAGGCGCTGCTTCTCCCCGCCTGACAGATCGCGCGGGTGGCGGGCCTCGAGCGCCGGTCGTGGAGCCCGACGGCGGCCAGCGCGGCCGCGGCGGCCCTCTTGCTCGACCGTCTCGTGGACCAGGTAGTCGGTGGGGTTCTGGAGCAGCAGCGCGACGCGGCCGCGTGCTGCGGACGCGGCCGCGCGTGGGTGCATCAGCCCGGCTGCGTGCCGCAGCAGCGTCGACTTGCCGGCGCCGTTGCGTCCCATCAGCGCGACCCGCTCGCGCCGCCCGATCGTGAGCGAGGCGCCGCGCAGGATCGCCGGTCCGTCGCGGAGCTCGTGCCACACGCCCCGCAGCTCGAGCGCGGGCTCCGAGACAGCGCTAGGCCGCCCGCCGTCGGATCGCTCCGTTGCGCGAGCGTCGATCGCCCAGCTCGATGCTGGTCGCGCTCCCGCAGCGCCGCGCGTGCCGCTTCACCCCGGGGACGGGTCGCAGGCCGAGGCCGCCGAGCAGGCTTGCGCCAGGGGTCTGGAGCTCCGGGGCGTGGCCGCTGCCCATTCGAGAAACGCTTGCGGAGCTGCGTCGACAGACAATCCGCCCGTTGCTCAGGACGATCACCCTGTCGGCCGCCGTGAGACACCGTTCCAGCCGGTGCTCGGAGAGCAGCACCGTCGTCTCGGCATCCTCGTTCAGCCGTCGGAGCAGTCCGATCAGCTCGTCGCCGGCGACCGGATCGAGCTGCGAGGTCGGCTCGTCGAGCACCAGAAGCGAGGGTCGGCCGGCCAGCGCCGCCCCGAGCGCAACGCGCTGTAGCTCACCGCCGGACAGCTCAGACGGTCGGTCGATCCAGCAGGTGCGCGATCCCGAGCGCGAGCGCCGCCTCCTCGACCGCCGCGGGCGACCGCCGTGGCCGGCTCGCCCTGGTTCTCGAGCGGAAACGCCAGCTCCGCCCGGACCGTGCCCATCACGACCTGCGTCTCGGGATCCTGGAACAGCGTTCCCACAGCGCGCGCCAGCTCTCCCGGACCGTGCTCGCGCGTGTCCATTCCGGCGACGGTGACTCGGCCCGACAGCTCGCCGCCGTGGAAATGCGGCACCAGCCCTGAAGCGGCGCCGCAGCAGCGTCGACTTCCCCGAGCCGGATGCGCCGGCGACCACGACCAGCTCACCCGGCTCGATTCGACAGCTCACGTCGTCGCAGCGCCGGCCGCGCGACGCCCGGGTACCTGTAGGAGACCCGATCGAGCGCGAGCACGCTCATGGCGCCGATCCCCCGACGATCGGCGAACGGCGCGAGCGCGCAGACGACCAGCGCCGCGCGACGGCGAGCACCGACGGCGCCGCCGGCGAGCGTGCAGCGCCGGGTAGGCGTGAAACGGGGCCAGCCCGGCGATCCGACTGGCGACGGCGATCAACGCCAGGACCGCCGCCGCGAGCCGAAGAACGCCAGGTCGTGGCGCGACGTACGGCCGGTCGGCCCGCGGCGGCGGGCGCCGCGCCGCGCCGTAGCCCCGCACCTCGAGCGCCGCCGCCACGTCCAGCGCGCGGTCGAGCACGCCCGCGCTGGCGGCGCGCATCAGCGCCAGCGCGCGACGGCGGCGGCCCCGGGCGGCAGCGCTGCGCGTCGGCCAGCCGGCGGGAGTCGCGCACGCAGCACCGGCACCATCCGCGTGGCCAGCGTCGCGGTCAGCGCCGAGCGAAACGAGACGCGCCGGAACAGCCGCAGCACCTCGTCGGGATCGACGGCCGCGGTGTACAGCGCGCCGCACAGGATCAGCGCGATCGCGCGCAGCCCGAGGATCGCCGCCGTACGCGGTCGCCTCGAGCGTGACGTCGGTGTGGCCGAGCAGCGGCAGGTCGCCGAGGCGCGACGATCACCGTCAGCCCGTCGCGGGTGACGAGCGCGTTGACCAGCACGATCGACGACCGCCAGCGGAAGCGCGAGCAGCGCCGCCCGGCGCAGCTCGCGCCACACGCCGGCCCCGACGCCGGCGCCGAGCATGCGGCGATCACGCGCCCCAGCGCGATCGGGTTGTCGAGCATCAGCGCCGCCAGCGCGAGCGCCAGGCAGTAGGCGCAGCCGGCGCCGCGCGCGGGCGGCGTGCAGCGGGCTCGCGCGCCGGCGGTAGCTCATCGCGGCCCTGCACCGGCACCGGCAGAGCGCGTGCCGCCCTGCACCGCGAGCGCGAAGTGGTCGTGCAGCCGGCGCGGCGTCAGCGCCGCGGCCGCGGCCGGCGACCCCGCCGGATCGGTGCCGGTGATCAGCCAGGTCGGCTGCGGAGCACGCTGTCGCGCGGTCGCCGCGATCAAGCCCGCGCCGGCGCCGAGCGTCCGCACGACCGCGCCGCGCGGGTCGAGCAGCTGCAGCGATGCGCCGCCGGCCCGGCGAACCGGGCGTACACGCCGCTGCGCCGCGGTCCGTGCGCGATCAGGTCGGCCGCGAGCACCGAGCGGATCTCGCTGCCAGGTGCCGACGAGCACCGCCAGCGAGTCGGTGCCCGAGCCGGTTCCGAGCAGCTGGCTGGCGACCGGCACGCCGACCGCGCTGCAGCGCCGCTGAGGCCTCGGTGCAGGCCGCGCTCGACGTCCGGCGCGCACTCGAGCGCGGTCGGCAGGCGCTTGCCGCCGATCCGTGCACGAACGGCTCCGGGAACGAGCCGACGACCGCCGGAACCGAGTCCGTCGCGCTCCAGTCGTGCAGGTCCCACCAGATCCGATCGCCGCGATGGACCGCCGTGGCCGCCGCGCCCCCCGGCCTCGATCCCGTTGACGTAGTAGAACCAGTCGCGCTGCGCGGAGTCGCCCGAGAGGCCGTCGATCGACTCGACGAAGCCACCGCCGTAGCGGGTCTGGACCGCGGAACGAGCGCTCGAGCATCCGCATCACCGTCTCCGAGCCGGGCACTCGGCGCTCGGTCGCCGATCCGAGCCGGTCCGATCCGAACCCGCGGGTGACGGTCAGGTTGACGTCCGAGGTGCCGGTGCCGGGCCCGAGCCCGCAGCCGGCCGCCACGGCGATCAGCAGAGCGATCGCGGCAGCACACACCAGAGTGCGGGCCCGAGCCGGCATCCGAACCTATTGCGCCACGCTCACGCGGATCGACGCGGCGCGAATGTATGCGGCGCGAGCAGCTGCCCAGCACCAGCGTGCCCGTACGGGCGGGGGTGATCGTCGCGACGCCGCGGCTGTTGGTCACGGCGCTCACGCCACGGCCGGTGACACGCGCTCGCGCGAGCGGCTTGCTCTTGCCGGCTTGGTGAACCACACGACCTTGACCGTGAACGGGTGTCCGACCCTGGCGCGCGAGGGCCCGCTCACCGCGAGCGGATACGACGGGTACGGCGCCGCGGCGAACAGCAATCGGTCATGCGCATGCAGCTTGAGCCCGCACGCTCCGGTCGTCGCGTAGCGGTTGTTGACCCAGATGTTCCAGTAGTACGCGGGGCCGTTATCGCCGCTCGCCGAGGATCGCCGTGATCAGATATCTCGCTGAAGCTGCTCGAGAACGAGCCGCCCCAGCGGTGCTGCGTCGCGACGTCGAGCGCGCCCTGGGCGCTGGTGGCGGAGCACGCGCCCGGGGGCGCACCGCCCTTTGTGATCGAGCCGCTGCGGTCTGGACCACGGTGTTCGGCAGCAACGTCCGCGCCTTTCCTTCGACTCGCACGGTGACTGTCGTGCCGCCGGCCGCGAGCGCTCCAGGCGCGATTGTCGCCCAGCGCCAGCGAGCATCAGTGTCGCTCCAGCCGAGGGCGAGGATTCGTGTGCAATGCATGAGGGCCACCCCTTTCCGCGAGGGCGTATCGGCTTGGTGGTCGGAGGCTGGTCTCCTGGCTTACGGGCCTACCGGCCGCGCCTTCCCGGCGACTTCACGTCGCCAGTGGCTCATGCGGCCGGCGTCCCCGATCACAGTGGCGGGTCCGCGCCGGATTCTCACCGGCTTCCCATCACCACCGACCTTGAACGGGGGATCGTAGCGGAGGTGCGCGGGGCGCCGCTGACGAGCGGCGAGCCGCGTGCCCCGGCACGCAGCTCGAAACCGACGTACGACGGGTCTCTCGGACGACGGCGCGTCCGGCGGCTCAGGCTGCCTGATGACGGCGTCAACCTCACCCGCATCTACACCCGCCTCGGCGACGCCGGCGAGACCCACCTCGGCGACATGAGCCGGGTGCCGAAGACCCACCCGCGGATCGAGGCCTACGGGACGGTCGACGAGCTGAACGCCCAGATCGGCGTGGCGCTGACGCATCGACGGGCTGCCCGAGCAGTACGGGGAGTGGCTGCGGCGGATCCAGAACGACCTGTTCGACGTCGGCGCGGACATCGCCGCGCCCGGAGGATCCGCGAGCGCGAGCGGCTGCGGGTGGTCCCCGAGCAGACCGCGTGGCTCGAGCAGCGCTGCGACGAGGTCAACGCGACGCTGCGCCGCTGAAGTCGTTCGTGCTGCCGGGCGGCACCCCGGCCGCGGCCCACCTGCACGTTTGCCGCACCGTTTGCCGGCGCGCCGAGCGGCTGGCGATCGCTGCGGCGAGGAGATCAACGCCGAGGTGGTGCGCTACCTGAACCGGCTCTCGGACCTGCTGTTCATCCTCAGCCGGGGGGCCAACGGCGGCGAAGAGCCGCTGTGGGAGCCCGGGCGCTACCGCGACCGAGCTCACGCCGCAGCGCCAGCATCACGCCGGTCGCGAGCGCCAGCCCCAGCGGCGCGCGATCGCCGCCGCGCCGACCACGAACGTCTTGTGGGCCTGGGCGTAGACGACGACCTGATGCGGGCGAGCCAGGCGCCACCAGCACCGCGAGCCAGCCCGCGCCGCCGAGCGCGGCAGCCGCCGGCGGCCCGAGCGCCTCGCGGAGCGTCAGGCGCGGTCCGCGGCTCGCGCGCGCGCTCGGCGATCGGCGCTGCGGCTCGCGCCGTGAGCACGGCCGCCACGCCGAGCAGCGTCCATGCGCCGCGACCAGGAACCCGCCGAACACGTCGCTCGGGTAGTGCCACCCCAGCGTCAGGAACGAATAGCTGACGGCCACGGCGAACGCCGCCCCGAGCGCCGCCACCGCCGGCCGCAGCCGGGCCGGCGCCGCCAGCACCAGCACAGGCGCCAGCGACATCGCCGCGGTGGCGTGCCCGCTGGGCCACGAGGCGGCGCCGACGGGTCCCGCCGGGCAGCGTGCCGGACGGGGCGCAGCGAGCAGCGGCTTGAGCAGCTGCGTGGTGACGTTCGCGCCGAGCAGGATCGCGGCGATCGCCAGCGGCCACCCACAGCCGCCGGCGGGCCAGCGCCACCAGCACCGGCACGCATGCAGAAGTACACGTAGGGCTTGGGATCGCACAGGTCGGCGATGAACCTGCGCGAGCGAGTTCACCCGCGGGCGCGCGCGCAGCCCGGCGAAGCCGCGCAGGATCGAGGACGTCGGCGCGCTGGACGAACCCGACGTGGAAGGCGGCGAACCAGCGTCAGGACCAGCAGCACCGACCGCCAACGCGGCGCCGACGCAGCAGGCATGAACGAGCACGCGCGGGGCATGCTCCAGAGTAGGACAGCCGCGCAGCTGCTGACGCGTCCGGCGATGCAGCGGCGCTCAGGCGACTGCGTTCGCGCGCGACGCGGTGACCCGGATCTCGGGCGCGCTGCCGGTACGGCGCACGTGCGCGTAGTGCTCGATGTCCTCGGGCGAGGCCACCTCGACGCAGACATCCGGCGGCGAGCTCGAACGGACTGGCCTCGTACAGCAGCTCCTGGTAGCGCGGCGACGCCCCGGCGGGCAGCCCTCGATGTCGAGGTCGTGGGCGCCGCAGCGCAGTGTCCAGCGCCCGCCGCGGAGCAGCTTCTCGGCGGTCAGCTTCACCGGCACGTGTCCGAGCTCTCCGACGCCGCGCTCGCGGACGTCGAGCCGCGCAGCCGCGCGTGCGCGAACCACAGCGCGCGGGCTAGGCGATCGAGGTTGCGGCCGTACGGCGCGGGCACGATCGCCACCGGCCCGGCGTCGCCGGCGCTCGCCGCGGATCGCCTCGGCGACCGGCCCCACCAGGACGAACTCGACGCGGTTCGCCTGCAGCCAGCGCAGCACGGACCAGCCGCGT
The DNA here is from genome assembly GCA_963777185.1 of uncultured Solirubrobacterales bacterium. Lineage (GTDB taxonomy): Bacteria > Actinomycetota > Thermoleophilia > Solirubrobacterales > Solirubrobacteraceae > Palsa-465. The sequence goes on along the minus strand of CAVZPU010000009.1, from coordinate 252,620 downwards.
CGAGGTGCTCGAAGCCCTGTGGGCGGCGCTGGCGAGGCCGGGCTGTCGATTCGAGCGGACGGGCGGTGTCTGAGCAGCATGCCTTGCGTTTCGCCCTGCCGCGCCGGACTCCTTCCCAACTGACGCATCGCTATCAATAGATCCCGGCGGCCGGTGGCGCCGAGCCCCCGCGGCGACATCGGCGTCCGCCGCCCGCGCCCGTTGCCATCGGCGGGCGGGTCTCGATCACCACCCGGCATGGGCGGTGGGCGAGCAGATAGCTGGCGGTGGGACCGAGCGCGCGCTCCGATGGCGGCGCGTGGGCGGTGCCGAGATAGATGATCTCGGCGCCGAGCGCTGCGCCTCCTCGACGATCGCTTCTCCAGGACTGCGGGTGCGGATCAGCCGCGTCTGGACCTTCAGCCCAGCCTTGCGGCCGGTGACCTTGGCGCCCTCGAGCACGCTCAGGCCGAGCCGCTCCTCCTCGCTCGAGGCCGGCGTCGAGCGAGAGCTGGTTGGGGACGCGCAGCACGTAGATCGCCTCCACCAGCGCCCCCTCGCCGACGAGCTTGGCCGCGGCGCGCAGCGCCGAGGCGTCGACGTCGGTGCCGAAGATCGGCACGAGCGCCGAGCGGTACTCGAGCTCGACGAAGAACGCCGGCCGCTCGCGGTGGTAGATCTTGTGGTGGCGGGTCGAGATCGAGCCCGCTCGGCGGCGGAACACGACGTAGCCGCCATGCCCGACGAGCATCCAGCCGGTGCCGACATAGCGCGCGTCGACGTGCAGGGCCATCACCGAGACCCACGCCGCGAACGTGCCGATGCCGCCGAGCACGGCGCTGACCGGGATCGCGCGCGCCGCGGAACGGGACGTGAACGGGATCCGGTAGGGACGCTCGCGGTCGGGCTCTTTGACCCGCAGCGCGACCACGGCGGCATGAGCGGTGGTGAACGACAGCATCGCGCCGTACGAGTAGAGGTTGCCCAGGAAGCCGTCTGGCCCGGGATCAGCAGCATGCCGGCGAAGGTCGGAGAAGAACACGATCGTGAACCACGGCGTGCGGTAGCGGCGTGCAGCCGGGCGAACATCGGGGCAGCTGGCGGTGCTCGGCCAGCGACCAGGACAGCCGGGAGATCCCGATCAGGCCCGCGTTGGTGGCGATGAACAGGATCGTCGCGGCGAGGATGCCCACGTAGTAGCGCAGGACGTGCCGAGCGCCCCGGCAGCCCGAGGTGCGAGATGATCCCGAGCACCGGGTCGTCCTGGTAGCCCTCGGTGCGCCCAAGCTGGGTGTAGGCGTGGCTGCCGTGCCCGATCACCGGCAGCGCGGAGAGCGCCACCACCGTCATGCCGGCGTACACGCCGAGCACCGCGAGCAGGATTAGTTGACCGCCCGGGGCACGTCCCGGCCGGGATCTCGGGCCTCCTCGGCCATGTTGGAGACCGTCTCGATCCCCGTATAGGCGAGCATCGCCAGCGACAGCGCGAAGATCGTGTGGTTGCAGCTCGGCTGCGTGCCCAGGTGCACCTGGTGGACCAGCAGCGAGGGGTCGAGGACCAGGAAGGCCCCGACGATGATGATCAGCAGCTGGGTGGCCAGGTCGGCAATCGCCAGGAAGAAGTTCAGCCTCGCCGACTCGCCGATGCCGCGGATGTTCAGCCAGGCGAGCATGGCGACGACGACCAGGCCGCCGATCACGTCCCCGGGTGGTGGTCAGCGCCCCCCAGAACGCTCCCAGGTAGTGCGGCACGAAGAATGCCGAGATCGCGATCGTGAGGATGTAGTCCAGGCTGAGCGCCCAGCCGGCGAAGAACGAGACGAGTTCGTTGAACGCATGGCGGGCGAAGCTCGAGGAGCCGCCCGCCTCGGGGAACATCGCCGCGCCCTCGGCATAGGTCTTCGCCGTCAGCGCGAACAGAACGCCGGCGATCATGAAGATCACCGGCGTGAGCCCGAGGGCGTAGAAGGCCACCAAGCCCCAGCGCGTAATAGATCGAGGAGCCCACGTTCCCGTAAGCGGTGGCGAACAGGCCGCCGACGCCGACGCTGCGCCGGAGGCCGTGGGTCTCGATCCGGGCCATGGGCCCTCAGCCTACGCTAGGTGGTGGTGTCAAACCCCTATGAATCGCGCGCGGGGCTCGCGCTCGGGCCAGTTCAGCCGGCAGCTGGAGCCCCTGAGCCGGCGCTCAGCCATCGATCGCGGTCCTCGACCGTCGGGCTCGAACTTCGCCCGCCAGTCGGCCGGCGGTGCGGTCAGGATCACGCGGCAGGGAGCCTTGCTGATCACGTACTTCGTGATCTCGCCGACGTAGTTCTCGAGCGGCCCGACACCACCGAGCAGCGCGCCGCCGCGCACGCGCGATGGCTCCTCGGCTGCGAGCACGATCGCCTCAACCCCGCGCCGGCGTGCCTCGTTGACGATCGCCTGCCCCGCGCGCCTGGCGCGGACCATCGCGGTGGCGACCTGAACCCCTTCGTACTCCTCCCCCACGACCTTCGCACGGGCGAGCGCTGCCCTCGCGCGACTGATCTGCCCCTCGGGCAGTGGGGCGTCGAGCGGCAGTGACAGCGGCAGCTCGAAGACCCAGATCGCCTCGATCACAGCGCCTTCCTCGACCACGTCGTCGTGCGTCTCCCCCGCGAGCCGGCCAGCGGTCTGGACGATGTCATCATCCAGCGGCGAGCCGAAGACGGGGACGAGGATCGAGCCGAATTCGGGCTCCAGTGCCTCGTGGCGGAGCGCCCGCTCGGGGATCGTCACCCGCCGCAGCAAGGGCTTCTGCTGGGTCTTCCGATATGTGACGTACAGCGTCAACCCTCCGAGCAGCCAGCCGATCCCGACGTAGCGGGCCCCGGTGTGGAAGATCATCACCGAGACTAGGCCGAGTCCCGCAAGCACCGCACCGGCGGCTGCGGGCAGCGGAACCTGCGCACCCCGCACTGGCACGGACAGCGGCACCACGTATCCGCGTCGTCGATCGGGCTCGCGAAAGCGCAGCGCGATCACCGAGACGTGCGCGATCGTGAACGCGAGCAGCGCTCCGAACGCATAGATCCCGACCAACAGCTCGAGATCGGTCGGCAAGACGAGTGATGCGGCCCCGAGCGCCGCCGCCGCGATCACGACCCACGGGGTCCCCCAGCGGCCGCTCAGCCGCCCGATCGAGCCCGGGATCTGGCGGTTGGTGGCAAGCGAGTAACCCACGCGCGAGACGCCGAGCATCGCGGATCCTGCCGCGGCCGCGAGCCCCAGCGCCCCTGCGATCGAGACCGTGTACTTGAGCACGTCCGAGATCCACAGCGGCCGGAACGCCTCGACCACGCCGAGGACCGGGGCGTTCAGGTGACGCTGCCCAAGCTCACTGACCCCGTGATGGACCGGCAGCGCGGAGATCCCAACCACCGCGATCCCGACATAGATCAGAACGATGACCGCCGATCCCTGGATCACGAGGCGCTTGAGCTGATCGAGGGTGATGTTCGCCTCGCCCGCGAGGCTCGCGGCCGCTTCGAGGCCCGTGAACGCGATCAGCGCAATCGGCAGGGCGAACGCCAGGTCCGACCATGTGGGCGCCGTTCCAAGATGCACTGTTTCGGCCAGGCGGTGCGGGTGGAACGCGAGCACCAGTCCGAGCACGATCACCGACGCCTGAACGATCAGATCGGCCCCGGTGATCACCACACGCCGCCGCAGCGCACGTACCTTGATCCCGGTCAGGTTGTCGATCGCGACGAACGCAATCACCCCCAGCGCCACCGCAACCTGCGGCGCACCGTGGCCGAGCCCGGAGACGAACGCCGATAGGTAGCTCGGCACGATCAGCGCTGCCACCGCTAGCAGAATTGTGTAGTCGAGCGCGATCGCCCAGCCGGCCACGAAGCTGATCAGCTCGTTGAACGCGTAACGTGCGAACACGGCGGAGCCGCCGCGCTCCGGATGCATCGTCGCGCCCTCGGCATACGTCATCGCGGACAACAGGAAGAAGATCCCGCCGGCCAGGAACACGAGCGGCGTAAGGCCTCCGGCACGATGCGCAACGACGCCGAGCGCGAAGTACACCGAACTGACCGACGTCGTGTACGCGACCATGAACAGCGCGCGGTAGCTGAAGGGTCGTTCGTTCACCTTCGCCCCCGACGACTCCTCACGGGCCCCGGAACTGCAGGTACAGGCGACCCGCGCCGGCCGCCACGAACAGCACCCCGAGCACCACCCCGATGGCGGCGGCTCCGCCACCCGCGATCACCGTACGCACGACGAGCAACAGCCCGATCACGATCATCGCGATCGACATCGCGCGGGTCGATGCGCGGTGGATCTGGCGTGGCTCAGGCACGTGGCGCGTAGCTTACGACGCGGCCGAGTCCTGATCGCGCCCTGCGCAACGACGTCGTCAGTCGTGGATGTGGAAGGGCAGCGTCGCGATCACGGCGCTACAGCGTGCCTTCAGCACGCTCTCGAGGAGCCGGCCGCGCTGGTTGTGGAGGATCTCGTGGTACCACTTGGTCGGAATCACCTGCGGAATCAGGACCGTGATCGTTGCGTCCTCGTGTTCGACCGACTTGACGTAGCGCACGACGCTGCGAACCAGTGAACGATGTGGGTCGAGCAGGACCTCGATCGCGATCCCCGGGTCCCAATCGTCCCACTCCCGCCTGATCGCGTCGCACTCCTCCTGATCGCCCGCGACGGCGACGGCGACGACGGTTTCACCGAGCGACAGCGCGGCGCTGACCGCGTGCTCGGTCAGCCGATTGACAGTCGAGGAGGGCACCACGACGATGCTCTCGCGCCGGCGCGGGCGGGGTGGTGTCTTGCCGAGCCGGAGCTCGTGGGCGACTCTGCCGTAGTAGGACTCAGTGCGCCAGAACAACACCATCAGCAGCGGAATCGCGAGCGTCACCACCCACGCCCCCTCGAGGAACTTCGTCGACAGGAAAACGACCACGGCGATCGCCGTCATCGCTGCACCGGCGCCGTTCAGCGCCGCCCGCGCCCGCCAGCGCGGGGGCCGCTGCTCGCGCCAGTGCCGCACCAGCCCAACCTGAGAGATCGTGAAGCCGATGAACACTCCGATCGTGAACAATGGGATCAGCTTGTTCGTCTCGGCGTTGACGGCGATCAACAGCAGCATCGCGGCGAGTGCAAGCACGGTGATTCCGTACCTGTAAACGGGCCGCTCGGCGCGCAGATAGAAGACGTGAGGCAGGCGATGATCGCGGGCCAACAGGCTCATCAGCACTGGCAGGCCGCCGAAGCTCGTGTTCGCCGCCAGCCCGAGCACCGCCGTGACAGCGAGGTTCGAGACGTAGAACGGCCATCCGGTTCCGAACGCGCCCGCGGTCAGCTGGGCCAGGATCGTGACGCCACCGCGCGGCTCGACGTGGTGGGTCCGGGCCAGCAGCGAGATCCCGATCAGCATCACGCCGAGCAGCACCCCGAGCAGCAGCTCTGTGCGCTGCGCGGTCCGCACCCGCGGTTTCCGGAATGCCGGGACGCCGTTGGCGATCGCCTCGACGCCGGTCACCGCCGAGCAGCCCGCGGCAAACGCCTTGAGCAACAGCACGATCCCGAGCGCCGTGGTCGGTCGAAGCGCAAGCGGCGTCCCGATCTCCGCAACCGGGTGCGAGCGCAACGGCCCGACGATGATCACAGCGAAGATGCTGATGATGAACACCGCGGTCGGGAACATCAGCAGCTTGGCCGACTCCGCGATCCCGAACATGTTGACGACGGTCAGCAGCACGAGCCCGAGCAACGACACGAGCAGCAGGTGGTGGGACAACGAGGGGAACACGCTCCCAAGGCTGGCCGCACCGGCAGCGAGGCTGACGGCCACGGTCAGCACGTAGTCGATGACCAGTGACGCGGCCGCCAGCAGCGCGGGCAGGCGACCGAGGTTGCGCTTCGCCACGGCGTACGCGCCGCCCCCGTCGGGATGCGCCTCGATCACCTGCGAGTAGGAGACAACCAGCAGCGCCAGCATCCCCGTGATGACCAGCGTGAGCGGAACCGTGTCCTTCAGCGCTCCGGTGCCGGCCGCAGCCAGCACCAGCATCATCGCCTCCGGTCCGTATGCCACGCTCGAGAGCGCGTCGAGGCTGAGCGCGGACAAGCCCCCGCCCACGCTGAGCTCGTGCCCCTCGTCGGCGTGCTTACCGGCTCGGGGTCGAGCGCGAATTTTCGGGAGGTGCGGGGTTGATGTGCTCACGCTCGAGCGGAGCCGCTACCTGGGCAGGTGCGACGGGACCCGGGGAAAGGAACTCTACGCGCGGAACCTCGGTGGTCCGGCCCGGGCGAGGCAGTCTCTGGTCCGGGCCGGACGACTGGCTTACGCGAGTCCGTTCGCGGCCAGGAACTGATGGGCGACGGTGGCAGGCGCCTGCTGATCGAGCGCGACAGCGGCGTTCATCTTCAGCACCGCGGGCAGCGTGAGCAGCGAGCTCACCTTGTTGATCGTCTCGGCGAACGCCGGGCCTTCAGCAGCGAGCACGCTCTTCTTCACCACCGGCGCGACGTTCTGAAAGCCGAACACGCGCTTGGGGTCGGTCAGCAGCACGTACTTGCCGCTCGTGAGTTGAGCGTCGGTCGTGAACGCGTCGAACGCGTCGACCTGTCCGGTGTCGATCGCCTTGTAGGTGATACCGATGGCCAGCGGGACGAAGGTCGGGTTGAGCCCGTAGACCTGCCTCAGGCCCACCAAACCGGTGTACCGCGTTCGGAACTCCGGGGCACCGCCAAGCTTCAGCGATGGGCCGAGCTTCTTCAAATCGGTGATCGTAGCCACTCCATGCTTGGTGGCAAACGCCTTCGTGACCGCCAGCGCGTCGGAGTCGTAGAAGGGCGTCTGGTCGAGCAGCGTGAGCCCGTGCGCCGCGGCGTAGGCCTTGGCCAGCGCGTAGGTCTGCTGGGCACTGGTGGGGAGCTTGGTGTGACCGGCAATCGCGGAGAGCAGCGTCCCGGTGTATTCCGGGTACATGTCGATCTGCCCGGAGGTCAGCGCCTTCCAGGTGATCTCTGAGGTTCCGATGTTGCCCTTCAGCGTGACCCTGTAGCCCTTGGCCGCTAGGGCTTGCTGGTAGAGGTCCCCGAGGATGTACTCCTCGGTGAAGTTCTTGTCCCCAATCGTGACCGCCGGCTTGCCGGTGCCCGGACCGCTGGCGGCCGCGGACGCGGTCGACGTGGCCGAGCCGGCGGCAGTGGTGCTAGAGGAGCTTTTCTTCGAGCTTCCGCAGGCGGCCAGCGTCACCGCAAGAGCAATCGCGATCAGCGCGCCCGTCAGTCGTGACGTTCTCATGGTTCCTCCTGATTGATGGTTGTTGCGATCAAGGTGTGGCTTCGGTGACGACGGGAGCCATGGTCAGCGTCAGCTCGTGGTCGTGTTCGAGCTTCAACCCCCGCGGGGTCAGAGCGCGCTGGGCGATGCCCAGCACAAACTCCACCAACAGCGCCAGCACGGCGATGCAGATCGCCGCCCCCAGCACTCCCGGCAGGTGGTAGCTCGTCTCATCGTTGATGATGTCGCCGAGACTTCCGCCGTAACCGGTCAACGCGGCGATAGTCGTGGTCGAGACCACGAACAGCGCAGCCGTGCGGATGCCGGCAAAGAGCAGCGGGATGCCCAACGGCAGCTCAACCCTGCGCAGAATCTCCCAGCCGGTGAATCCCATCCCGCGCGCAGCGTCAACCACGTCCCGGTCGACGCCATCGATGGCCACGTAGGCGTTGGTGATGATCGGCGGGATGGCCAGCACGACCAGAGCCAGTTCGACGTTGCCCAGGCCGATCCCTAGGAATGCCACCCCGATTGCGAGCACGGCCAGGCTGGGCAGCGCCCGCCAGATGTTGCCGACGTTGATCGCGACGAACGATCCACGGTGAATGTGACCCAGCCAGACTCCAACAGGGATCGCGATCACCAGCGCAATCGCGATCCCGATCCCGGCGATCTTCAGCGTCTCGAGCGTGAGGTGAACCAGCGTCGGCAGGTGCGGCTCACCCGGGATCTGCCCGTTGCGGCCGATGAACTTGATCGCCTCGACGAAGTTGTTCATCAGGCTCGCGTCCAGGGTGTCAGGGCCCGCTGAGCGATCACCAGCAGGCCGTCGGCGGCAAGCGCCAAACCGACCGCCAGGGCGCCGGCGGCGATCAGCTCGGTTTTGAACACTTCATTCGAGATCGCCGTCAGGATCGGCGCGCCAAGGCCCTCGTTATCGATCAGAGAGGCGACAGTGGCCAGCGAGATGACTGTGACCGTGGCGATCCTGATGCCGGCGATGATCGCCGGCAGCGCCAGCGGCAGCTCGACCCGCAGCAGCGACTGCTTCGGGCCCATGCCCATCCCGGCCGCCGCGTCGCGCACATCCGAAGGCACCTCGCGCAGTCCGGTCAGCGTGTTGCGGAACATGATCAGCAGGGTGTAGGAGACGAGTGCGATCTCGGCCGTGGTGCGACTCAAACCCAGACCCGGAATCGGCTCCAGCAGCTCAAACAGCGCCAGCGACGGGATCGTGTAGAGAATCGATGTCACGACCAGCACCGGGCGCTCCAGCCAATGCCGCCGGTAGGCGATCAGCGCCAGCGTGGTTGAGATCGCAAAGCCAACGCCGACGGCGATCAACGTCAGCACGATGTGCTGGCGCAAAGCGGGCCATAGGACGCTGCCCCAGTTGCGCGACACCCAATCCGAGCAGAACAGACGGTTGGCCCGCTCGCAGGCGAACGACGACGAGCCGCCCCCGAAGGTGGGGATCACCGGTCCGCCGGCCGCCGGCAGGATCACTGGACCGAGCCCTTCTCGTCGAGGGTGCCCCCGCCCAGCAGGCCTCCGAGCAGCTCGAGCGTGACGATGCCGGCGACATGGTCTCGGTCGTCCACGACCGTCAAGGGACGGCCTCCAGTCTGCAGCAGCTGCGACAGGGCATCGCGAACGGTCGTGCTCAGCGCCACCTTGTCTGGGGCGGGCTTCAGCCCATTCGGCGAGAGCAGCTCGACCTCGGCAAGTGTGGCCAGACCGAGGCGCTTGAGCGCCCGGTCGGCGCCCACGAACTGCCCCACGAACTCATCCGCCGGGTGGGTCAGGATCTCCTCGGGCGAATCGTATTGCGCCAGCCTGCCGCCTTGACGCAGGATGGCGATCTTGTCCCCCATCTTGATCGCCTCGTCGATGTCGTGAGTGACGAACACCACCGTCTTGCGCTACGCGGGCCTGCAACCGCAGGAACTCATCCTGGAGCCGAGCGCGATTGATGGGGTCGATCGCCCCGAACGGCTCGTCCATCAGCATCAGTGGCGGGTCCGCGGCAAGGGCACGCGCGACGCCGACGCGCTGGCGTTGCCCACCGGAGAGCTGCGCGGGATACCGCTGGCCGATCTCGTCGGGATCCATCCCGATCAGGTGCAGAAGCTCGGCCACTCGCTCGGCAATGCGGCGCTTGCCCCAGCCCAGCAACCGGGGGACAGTCGCGACGTTCTCCGCCACGGTCTGATGCGGGAACAAGCCGATCTGCTGGATCACATACCCAATCTCCCTGCGGAGCTCGTTCGGCTCCCGGCTGAGCACGCTCCTTCCTCCCAGCAGGATGTCGCCGCTCGACAGCGGAAGCATCCTGTTGATCAGCCGCATCGCGGTTGTCTTGCCTGACCCGGACGGGCCGACGAGCACGCACACCTCGCCGGCGCCGACGTTGAAGCTGAGGTCCTCGATCGCGGGCTCGCGCTGACCCGGATAGCGCTTGCTCACGTGACGCAGCTCGAGCGTCGCTGCCTGTGGGAACGCCGACGGCCCCTCGTCTTGGGCGTTGTGGGCTGTCATCGAGAGAGCGAACCGGTCCGGTCGAGGCGGTTAGCCTACCGGGTCGGTACTACACCTGGTGGCGGCTCACGCGGCAGGCCGCAGGGCCTCGAGCTCGCGGCTTTCGGCCAGCTCCGCCAGAGCCTTGCGCTCGAGCCGTCGAACTTGATCCTGTGAGATACCGAGGCGGCGTCCGGTCTCGTTCAGCGGAGTCGGATCGCCGCCTCCCATGCCGTAGCGCAGCTTGACCACCTCGCGCTCGCGGTCCGGGAGCCGCTCGAGCGCCCGCCCGAGCGCCTCCTCGCGCAGGGCGATATCCACCTCCTCCTCGGGCCCACGCTCGTCGCTTGCAAGCAACGACCCGAACGTTGTGTCCTCCTCCTCACCCACCGGGCGATCGAGGCTGGTGACGACCCGGGCCGCATCAAGCGCCTCGCGCACCTCCTGCACCGTCAGCTCCGCGCCCGCGGCCACCTCCTCATCGGTCGGCTCACGCCCGAGCCGCGCCGCGAGCTCCGCCTGAGCGCGAGCGATTTTGCGCTCGCGCTGTCCGAGGTGAACGGGGATCCGGATCGTCCGTGCCCGATTGTCGAGGGCGCGTTGGATCGCTTGGCGGATCCAGAAGGTCGCGTAGGTGGAGAACTTGAACCCCCTGCGATAGTCGAATTTCTCCGCCGCGCGCAGCAGTCCGAGAATCCCTTCCTGAATCAGGTCGAGCAGCGGTAGCTCGTGGCCCTGGTACTTGCGCGCGTTGGCGATCACCAGCCGAAGGTTGCTGTTGACGAGCTGCTCCTTGGCGTCAAGGTCTCCGCGCTCGATCCGCTGCGCCAACTCGACCTCCTGCGCGCGGGACAACAACGGATAGCGGCGCACCTCCTGCAGGAACAGTGACATCGCGTCGACCGTCTGTTGCGCGAGCTCGCCGTTGACATAGCTTGTGTCGCCCGCCGGCTCGCGCCCGCAATCGTCGCGAACCGCCAACCCCCGATCCTGTAACAGCTCTTGCAGGGCCTGCGCGTCGTCGTCGCTCAGGTTCGCCGCCTGGACCGCCTCGCCGAGCTCTGAGAGCTCGACACATCGAGCCTCGCGGGCCTCGCCGCGCGCGACCAGTTCGTCGGCGAGCTCGTGGAGCGATTGCATCGACGCTTGCGTGTTCGGTTCATCAGCCATGATTCGCTGTTATGAGTGCCGGACACTATCGGCACGACGATGAGCGAATCGCCCACACCCAATCGAGACGCGTTCCGCTCGATCTATCGGCACGGGTTCGCCCGGGTGGCGGCCGCCGTTCCGCGTACGCGCGTGGCCGAGCCCGCGTTCAACGCCGAACGGACGCTGGCGCTCGCGCAGCGCGCGGCCGACGCTGACGCGGCGCTCGTGATCTTCCCCGAGCTCGGGCTGTCGGGCTACTCGATTGACGACTTGCTGCACCAAGATGCGGTCGCCGGAGGCGTCGCTCAGGCGCTCGCCACGATCGTCGCCCGGAGCGCCCAGCTGTCGCCCGTGATCGTCGTCGGCGCTCCCGTCCGGGCCGAAGGAGGGCTGTTCAACGTCGCGGTCGTGGTCCACCGTGGCCGCATCCTCGGGGCGGTGCCAAAGAGCTACCTGCCGGCGTACAGGGAGTACTACGAGGAGCGCCACTTCCGCACGGCTCGTGAAGTCCTCGGCGACGAGCTCTTGCTGCTCGGCGAGCGGGTGCCGTTCGGGTCGGACCTGCTGTTCGCATGCCGCGACGTGCCGGGGTTCGTGCTCCACGTCGAGATCTGCGAGGACTTCTGGGTTCCGATCCCCCCAAGCTCCTACGGCGCGCTCGCCGGGGCGACCGTCCTCGCGAACCTGTCTGCCAGCAACATCACGATCGCCAAGGCGGACTTTCGCCGCCTGCTGTGCGCATCGCAGTCCGCGCGGGCGATCGCCGCCTACGTGTTCACCGCGGCGGGGATCGGCGAATCGACTACCGACCTCGCTTGGGACGGGCAGGCGCTGATCTACGAGAACGGCGATCGCCTGGCGGAGGCAGAGCGTTTTTCAGACTCCGAACAGCTCATCTTCGGCGACGTGGACCTCGACCGGATCGCGTCCGATCGGGCCACGACCAACACGTTCGGCGATTCGATCCACGACCACCGCGACAGGCTCCGGACGATGCGACGGATCGGGTTCGAACTGGGCATTGGCGAGCGCCCAGTGGCGATGCGCCGCGAGTTCGAGCGATTTCCGTATGTCCCGGCGGACCCTGGGAGCCGCGCCGAGCGCTGTGAGGAGGTCTACAGCATCCAGGTCCGGGGACTCCAGACTCGGCTCGAGGCGACTGGCATCGACCGCGTCGTGATCGGGGTCTCCGGCGGCCTCGACTCGACTCAGGCGTTGATCGTTTGCGCTCGCGTCGCTGACCGCCTGGGGCTGCCCCGCTCCAACGTCCTGGCCTACACGATGCCTGGTTTTGCCACGAGCGCCCACACGCTTGAGAACGCGCGCAGGCTGATGGACGCGCTGCGTGTCACGGCCGATGAGATCGACATCCGCCCTTCTGCCACTCAGATGCTCCGCGACCTCGGACATCCTGCGGCGAGCGGAGAGCCAGAGTACGACGTCACCTACGAGAACGTCCAGGCCGGCGAGCGCACGTCGCACCTGTTTCGACTCGCCAACCAGCATGGCGCGCTGGTCGTCGGCACCGGCGATCTGTCAGAGCTTGCACTCGGATGGAGCACGTACGGCGTCGGCGACCAGATGTCGCACTACAACGTCAACGCCTCCGTGCCGAAGACGCTGATCCAGTTCCTGCTTCGATGGGCGATCGACACCCGGCAGTTCAGCGACGATGCGAGCGGCGCGCTGCGCTCAGTGCTCGACACTGAGATCTCGCCCGAGCTGATCCCGCGCCTCGACGACGAGGCAGATCGTCCGACCCCTGACAGCGAGAGCATCGTCGGGCCGTACGAGCTTCAGGACTTCTTCCTCTACTACGTCCTTCGCTTCGGCTACCGGCCTAGCAAGGTCGCGTTCTTGACCGAGCACGCCTGGCACGAGCGCGGCGCCGGCACGTGGCCAGATTTGATTCCGGACGAGCGGCGGAACGAGTATTCGCTGGCCGAGATCAAGCATTGGCTCGGGGTGTTCCTCGAGCGGTTCTTCCACACGAGCCAGTTCAAGCGCTCCGCAAGTCCGAACGCACCCAAGGTCGGGTCCGGCGGTTCGTTGTCTCCCCGCGGAGATTGGCGGGCGCCGAGCGACAGCTCTGCGGAGGCCTGGCTGGCGGAGCTGCGCGAGAACGTACCGGACTGAATTCGCGCGCCGCGGAGGATGGCGACGGACGGAAACGTTGCAGGCGCGGCCCCGCTGCAGGAGGATTGGGGACGCATGGAGCAACGTCTCCCCTCTCCTGAAGTTCGGTCGTCGGATGAGCAGGATGCCGGACCCGGCGGATCAGCGCTGCTGCTTCTGTTCGCCGAGACCTCGGCCGAGGATGCTCTGTTGCGATCGTGGATCGAGGACACCGGCCGAGGCCACCTTGCGCGAGTGCGGGCCGGGGGCGGCGAGCTGGAGCTTGCTCTCGGCGCCGAGCCAGATGCGGATCCGCAGATCGTTCCGGTACGGGTCGCGTGGCTTCCGCGCAAGCGCGACGGCGACCGAAAGGCACGACTTCGCGATGTGATCGCGTTGCGGGATCCGCGCAGGCCCAAGCCGTCGGCCCAGGCGCGGATCGCTCGCGCTGAGCCTGATCGCTCGCGGGTGATCAAAGGCGAACCTGCGAGGGTCAGCGATCTTCGCCGCCGGTTCGCCGCCCAGAACGGCGAGGCGTTCGCCAGCTTCGTCGAGCGGCAGGGTGTGCTCGCCCTGGAGCGCGCCGAACGGGACCTCATCGGCGGCCAGTACAAGGTCCCGCGGCTGGTCCACCAGGACATCTCGACGAGCGCCGGCTTCAAGGCGATGATCGAGCAGTTGGCCAAAGCCGAGGGACGCGACGTCGCGGACGTGGCGAACGAGGCCTCAGCGGCACTGGACGAGATGGTCGCCAGCCAAAGCCGTCTGGCAATCGATGCCTGGGATCAGTTCGGTCGCTGGGTGTCGCGCGCGTACACGGTCGATGTCGACGGGAGCGGTATCGAGGCGATCCGCAGACTGGGTCGCTCGCAGGCGCTGGTGTTCCTGCCGAGCCACCGCTCGTACATGGATACGCTCGTGCTCCGGCCGGTGTTGCAGCGCCACGGCTTCGCCCCAAATCACGTGCTCGGCGGCGCCAACCTCAACTTCTGGCCGATCGGGCCCGTTTCGCGGCGGAACGGGTATGTGTTCATCCGGCGCACGATGAAGGGAGCCCGCGTCTACAAGGCCGTGCTCCGCTGCTACCTCGGCTACCTGCTCCGCAAGCGCTTCAACCTCGAGTGGTATATCGAGGGAGGCCGGACTCGCACAGGCAAGCTTCGCCCGGCTCGCTACGGGATACTCAGTTACCTTGTCGATGCCTTCAAGGAGGCTGGTCTCGACGACGTGGCGATCGTTCCGGTCTCGATCGTGTACGACCAGCTACACGAGGTAGGTGCGATCGCAGCCGAGGAGCACGGCGCGACCAAGCAGGCTGAGGGCCTGCGCTGGATCATCAACTACACGAAGGCTCAACACCGGCCATTCGGCGCAGCCCACGTGCGCTTCGCCGAGCCGCTGTCGCTGCGCGAGGCGTTGCGAGAGGACGACAACGTCCCGAAGATCGCGTTCGAGGTTCTGCATCGCATCAACCAGGTCACGCCGATCACGCCGTCGGCGCTGGTGGCGCTCACACTGCTCGATGGTGACCGGCGCGCGATCACATTTGAAGAGGGCCGCGCGTGGGTCCGGCCGGTGCTCGACTATCTCGATGCGCGCGGGATCCCAACCGTCGTGCAGGCAGGCGACACGGCGCTGGTCCGTCGGGCATTGACGACGCTCATCAGGGAAGGGGTCGTCACGGAGTTCAGCGGCGGGACCGAGACCGTGTACGCCGTAGCGCCCGAAAAGGACGTCGAGGTCGCGTTCTATCGCAACAACTGCGTCCATCACTTCGTCACCAGGGCGATTACCGAGCTCGCGCTCGTGCACGCCGCAAGCCAGGAATTCGACGATCCGGCAGGCGAGGTATGGAACGAGGCGTTGCGGCTGCGCGATCTGCTCAAGTTCGAGTTCTTCTTCCCGCGCAAGCGAGTGTTTGCCGAGGACATTCGAGCCGAGCTGGCGACGATCGATCCCGATTGGGAGCAGCGACCGGTCGAGCCGAGTGAGATCCGGGCGGCACTCAGTGGCGCCTCGGCCCTGTTCGCCGCCCGGATCCTCGGCCCGTTCGTCGAGGCCTACCAGATCGTCACTGGGCGCCTGGCCGAGCGCGATCCGCGCCGGCCAATCGAAGAGGACGCCTTCCTCCAAGAATGCCTCGGAGTTGGACACCAGTACGCGATGCAGCGCCGGCTCCACAACCCTGAGTCGGTTTCGCGCGAGTTGCTGCGTGGGGCGCTGCGGCTGGCGGCGAACCGCGACCTCGTCGATCCAGGCCGTGAGCCGATTCGCGACGGCCGGGTCGCGCTCGCAGCTGAGATCGACAACGTGCTCGGCCGGATTGAGGTGGTGAGGGCGCTCACGCGCGGCGAGGGTCGAGGACACTCGTGGCAGGTCTGAGAGAGCGAGTTACGGAGATCGACGGTGGCCGGCGCGGCCGGCGAACGGGAGCGTTCTTCGACTTCGACGGGACCCTGATCGCCGGCTTCTCCGGGAACGAGTTCTATCGGGCGCGACTCCGCGCCGGCGAGATCGGCCCAGGGGAGCTGGCGCGGACGCTGCTCGCCGTCGGCGACATGCGACTGCGCGGAGCAGACGTCGACGGCCTGATGCGGACAGCCGTGGCGGTATGGAAGGGACGACCGGTCGACGACATGGAGCAGCTGGCGGAGCGACTGATGGTCCAGAGGATCGCGGGGATGCTGTACCCGGAGGCGCTCGAGTTGCTCGAAGCGCACCGCCGCATGGGCCACACGATCGTGCTCGCGTCGTCGGCGACGCGATATCAGGTCGCACCGCTGGCTGCCGAGCTGCTGATCGAGAACATCCTCTGCACCGAGGTTGAGGTCATGAACGGCGCGTTCACCGGCGAGCTGGCGAGCCCAATCCGGTGGGGCCCGGAGAAGGCTGCGGCGGTGCGCGAGTTCGCTGCCAGTCACGACATCGATCTGCTGCGGAGCTACGGGTACGGCAATGGCGTCGAGGACGAGGCGTTCCTGGCAGCCGTCGGCAAGCCCCGCCCGCTCAACCCGGAGCCCGAGCTGGCCAAGGTCGCCACGGACCGTGGGTGGCCGGCTACCTACCTGACCCCGCGCTCGAGTGGACGGTTGCGTCCGCTCGCACGCACGGCCGCCGCGCTTGCCGGAGTCGGTGCCGCCGCCTCCGTCGGCGTCGGCGTGGGTTTGCTCAACCGCAGCCGCCGCGTTGCGGCGAATCTCGCGGCCGGGCTCGGCTCGGACGTGGCGCTGGCGCTGGCCGGAGTCGACCTCGATGTGGTCGGCGCCGAGCATCTGTGGTCCGCCCGTCCCGCGGTCTTCATCTTCAACCACCAGAGCTCACTGGACGCGTTGGTGATGGGCAGTCTGCTCCGGCGGGACTTCACCGCGATCGCGAAGCGGGAAGCCTCACGAGATCCCCGGTTTGCCCCCATCGGCGCCTTGCTGGACGTGGTCTATATCGACCGGAAGGACTCGGCGCGCGCGCGGGAGGCACTGCGACCCGTCGTCGAGCGCTTGCGGAACGGAACCTCGCTCGCGATCGCGCCGGAGGGAACCCGCACGCCAACCCCGCGTCTGCGGCCGTTCAAGAAGGGCGCATTCCACATCGCGATGGACGCCGGCGTGCCGCTCGTGCCGGTCGTTCTGCGCAACGCGGGCCAGCTGATGTGGCGCGGCGAAGCAGTGGTCCATCCCGGAACCTTGCACGTCGCCGTGCTCAAGCCGATCGCGACCGACGGCTGGAGGGTCGAAGATCTGGGCGAGCACGTCGCAGCCGTCCGGGGCCGCTTCGAGGAGACGCTGCGACGGTGGCCCGACCACGCGAAGTCCAAGGATCGGAGGTCCTGACGCCTGTGCGTCAAGCCAGCGCGAGCACCTCGCCGATACCTTCCTCAATCGACTCGACGAACAGCTCGGGCTGCGACACGGCTGCGGGATCCGTGTTCAACCCGATGCAGCACGTGCCCGCGTAGGACAGCAGGGTCGCCATCACAGCACAGCCCGGAAGGGGACCAAACGGAAGCATCCGGTCGATCCGGGCGCCGGCGATGTACGCGGTGTATGGGAGTCCTGCCACGTTGCTCGCCTGCAGATCGAGGTTCGCAGTCTGCGCTGCGTAGACGCGTGTGACCAGTGACATCGGGAGTCGGCTGAGCGCCGGAGCGAGGAGCCCGAAGACGTCGAGCGCCGGCTCGTCCCGTGCGGTCAGTACGAACTCGTGCACGAGCCGGATGCGCTCGCCGGGATCCGGCTCGCCGACCGGCGCGGCGAACCGCGCCCCTGCGAAGCGATTGCCACCCATCGGATGATCACCTCGGCGCATGCTGATCGGCATCGCCATCGGGAGCTCTTCGATCGGTTCGCCGAGCTGCTCGTGATATCGACGAAAGCCGCCGAGCAGTGCAGCGATGTACGCATCGTTGAGTGAGCCGCCGGCGGCCCTGCCCGCCGCCTTGAGGGCCTTCAGGGAGACGTCGATCGCGTCGAACCGCCACGAACGGCTGCGGCTGGCCAACAGCGGCGACGGTGCCACGGGCGGCGGTCGGAGGATACGCTGGAGCGAGCGGGCGAAGCGCGCGACGTCCCCGATCCCCTCAGTCGGTGTCCTCGCGACTCGGCGCGCAGCATCGAACTGGGCGGCGGCAAGGCTCAGCACGCCCTCAGGCGCCGACGCGAGCGCTCCGACAGCCTGCTCGGCAAGCACGCCGACCGGCGACGTCGGCTCCGCGGCTGGCGGGGCGGGCATTGGCTTGTCAGGCGACGGCTCGCGCTTGCGCGAATGCAGGAGCCCCACCAGCTGAACTCCGCCCTGCCCGTCGGTGAGGCTGTGGTGGAGCTTGAGCACGTACGCGGTCCGGTCGCCGTCGAGCCCCTCAACCAGCGATGCTCGCCACGGCGGTCGCGAGCGGTCGAACGAAGCCATTGCATCCGAGGCGACAAGGTCGAGCAGCTGGCGCAGTGTTCCCGGCTCTGGGAGTCGCACACGTCGCACGTGGAAGCTCAGGTCGAACTGGTCGTCCACGACCCAGGTCGGCATGCCGATTCCCGCCGGCGGATCGACCACTCGCTGCCGTATGCGAGGGATCAGCCTACTCGCCCATTCGTGCGCGGCGACGAAGCGGGTCCAGTCGGGCGCGCGATCGAGCAGGTACACAACCGTCATCGTCGAGCGCAGCCGGGGATCCTGCTCGACCCGCCACATCAGCGCCTCAAACGGTGTCATGTACCGGGCGGTGCCCCACTTGCCTGCGAGTGCCCACGCCTGCTCGTTGGTGCTCGCCTCGCCCGTCACGGTCACCGAATCTCGACCCCTTCGAACTCGGTGCCGGGGGTCCGCTGGAGCAGTCCCGCGTACGCCTCCTCGGGCGTACGGCCCGCGTTGATCACGGCATCGACCTGACGCACGATCGGCATGTCCACCGCGTGCTCGTCGGCGAGCTCTCGGGCGACGCTGCTCGTCTTGATGCCCTCTGCGACCATCTGCATCTCCTGCGTGATCTCGTCGAGCTGACGCCCCTTGGCCAGCTCCTCGCCGACACGCCGGTTGCGGCTCAGCGGAGAGATGCACGTCGCCAGCAGGTCACCGATTCCCGCGAGTCCAGCGAATGTCAGCTGATCTCCACCCATCGCGACGCCGAGCCGCGTCATCTCGGCAATCGCTCGGGAGATGACAAGCGCACGCGTGTTGTCTCCCGTGCCCAGGCCGGTTGACATCCCGGCAGCAATTGCAAACACGTTCTTCAGCGCCCCTGCGATCTCGGCACCGACTACATCGGTGCTTCGGTAGATCCGAAACAGCGGCGCCTTGAAGATTCGCTGCAGCGGCATGGCGACGCGCTCGTCCGGCATCGCAATCACGGCCGCAGCGGCGTGTCCGGTCATCACCTCCCGTGCCAGGTTGGGGCCGCTCAGCACACCTGCCGGATGTCCGGGGACAACCTCATCAACGACCTGGGTCATCCGCAGCCGGCTGTCGCGTTCCAGGCCCTTGACCAGGCTCACGACGGGAATCCATGGACGGATATGCCGCGCGGCCTGCTCGAGCACCCGGCGAAACCCGTGTGAAGGCACCGCCATCACGATTACGTCTGCGCTGCTGACGGCCTCCTCAATCGAGCTCGTCGCAACCAGCCGTGAATCCAGCTGCAGCCCGGGGAGGTACGCCTCGTTGGTGTGATTCCCATTCACCTCTTGGGTGAGATCGTCCCGCCGCGCCCACAGGGTCGTCGGCGCGTTCGCCGCCGCGACCGAAGCGACGGTCGTTCCCCACGACCCAGCTCCGACCACGGTGACTCGTGCCTCTCGCGTCATCCGCCGGCGTCCCTCGCCGGAGTGCAGCCACGACCGAGCCCACCGACACCGCCGTTCGGCACCGGGCTGCAGCCGCGACCGGGCGCATCCCCGATCGCGAACGCGGCTACGTCCAGCTCACGTTGAGACATTGGCTCCGCTCGGTCCGTCCTCTCTTGCGCGAGCAGGATGGTCGGTCCTATCACCAGCGTGTTGGGTCGTCAAGCGGGCCGGAGCGGTCTCCAAGGCTCGACGCGGCGGTCCCACTACGCGGCCATCGTCGACGCTGTCAGCTGCGTGTCCTCGGAGCCGCGGTAGTACTCCACCTTTCCGTCGCGAAAGCGGAAATAGTGATGCAGGTGCATCGTCGCCTCCTCCCCCGTCGCAATGTTGCGGGCGCCCCACCGGAGCAGGACCATCACCTCGTTGTCGTTGGCGGCGAAGCTGAGCGGTGTGAACTCGGTCACCTCCACCGTCCTTGCGACTGCCGCGAAGAACTCCGCGACCCCGTCCTTTCCAACCCTCCGACCCCACCACGGCGCGTCATCGCCCGAAGCGTCAGCCGCCCAGTCGACGTCGTCGGTGCACGCGCTCACAATCACTGCAACGTCGCCGCTCCCGAACGCCTCGTAGATGCTCCGGACCGTCTCGAGGTTCGCCCCTGCCCTCATCGTCACCTTCTCCTGTCGTTCGGTTTGCGCAGGCAGCCTAATCGAGTCTCGAGCGAGTGCGGTGCGCCCGAGAATCCATTCAGCAGTAGTAGGGGTCGATCTGCCGGAGCATCGGATCGGGCTCGAGCGCTCTGAGCAGCCCGGGGAGCTGATCGGGGCGAATGCAGATCGTCGGGTTCGGCCAGTAGCCGATCTCGGTGACGTAGACGTTCGGGTTTAGATGGTTGCGGCGGACTGCGTGCTCGGCATCGCTCAGCTGCTGCTTGTCGAGCCGGGCGGTGCCACGGTAGATGTGCACCGCTACGCCGTCTGATGGCAGGCCTCGCAGCGCGTTGACGAACCAGCCTTTCGCGTCATCGTTGACCCCGATCGCCAACAACACCTTGGTGCCAGGGCTCACGTGCTTGATCGCCCGGTAGGCCAACAGGTAGAGCCTGCGGTACGCCGCAGCGTTCGGCCGATACCAGAAGAACACGAGGTCGGGCTCGTTCCAGATCTCAACCGTCCGCGGCCTGTACCTGGACACGAACCGGGCTGCGTACCGCGCGAACGCTCCGAGATCGGTCGGACCCCGGCGAAACTGCTGCAGCTCGCCATCCTGCCTGACGACCGCCCAGCCACCCCCCGCCCACGGCGGCGCGTCAGCCAGAATCGGCTGCCACCGCCTACCAAGGCGCCGGTACGTCGCGTCCGTCTGCGACCAGTTCCACGTACCCGCATCCGGCTGCACACTCCACCAATCCCCGTTGTCGCGAACGACCGGCTCGGCCTTGGCCCGAGCGGCGAAGTTCACCCCCACCACCGGAGGTCGGATGGCGATCGCGGCCCGCTGGGCCTGCGCGCTCCCGCTCACTATCAACGTCGCGACAAGCGCCGCCGCCGTCTTCCCAACCGGGAATCCCATATCGTGCATTGTGACTACACACCAACTACCGGTGTGGCATTTCTCAGCGAGCCCAACCTGGCGGGCCCGTTCTGTCCCGGCCCAGCGCAACCCTCACGGCGCCGTTCATCCCCCTCTGGACCTTCAAGACACCGACGAGCGCGTCGATCGTGTTGCCGTCCGAGCATCACCTCACCCCTGGTCGAGCTCCCATGTGCTTGACGCCCATTATGGGCGGGAATACGCTGGCCGTGAACGGAGGCACGGGCCTTAGTGGCGCCAACGCACAGAGGTGGTACCGATGTCGCCAGATCGTCCGCTCGCCTGCTCACAGGGACTGATCACCGAGGAGCTGGACGGCGAGCTGCTCGTTTACGACAGCAAATGCAACATGGCGTATGCGCTGGACCCTGAGGCGGCGGCCGTGTGGCGGGCGTGCGACGGGCACACCGAGACCCGCAGCCTCGCCGCTCGCTGCGGCACCAGCGAGCAGAGGTCCGGATGACCCTCGGACGCCTGGGAGAACTAGGGCTGATCGAAGACACCCAGGCGGATGAGGACGGAGACACCCGTCGGTCCGCGCTACGCAAGATAGGGATAGCCGGAGCCGGAGTCGCCTCGGCCTCCGCGATCAGCTCGATCCTGATCCCCACCTCAGCGGCGGCAGCCTCGTGCGTGCAGCCGGGAGGTTGCGTGGCCACTGGTCAGACGTGTTGTACTGGGCATGCCATTTCCACGTCAGACTGCTTGTTCGGTCAGCTCCAATGCTGCATTCCGGCGGGGGCCTGCGCGATGGCCGAGCGCGACCTACCCCCATCAGCAATTAGTTGCTGCAACGGCACCGCGACCGCTGACAGCAGTTGTGTTTCGACAGGACTCAGATGCACGTAGACCGGCTGGCCGGCGACATCAGCGCCCGGGCGCGTCAGGGAACTGGGCGCGGACCATCCACAGCTGCTCCTCGAGCGCCCGGACGACCTCGATCACCACGTCTTGCGAGGCAGCGTCGAGCTCGCCTAGCCGGTCCATCTGCTCGCGGGCACCCTCCGCGACCTCGGCCAGGCGGCTGGTCAGCTCGCGCACGACGACGCGATCCTCGAGCTCGCCTCGCTCTACGCCTGGGACGCGGCTGTCAGACGCGATCGTCCTGCTCTGTCCGTCGGGGGAGAAGCCGATCGCTACGGCCCGCTCGGCGACCGTGTCGGCCAGCTCGCGCCAGGAATCGATCAGCTCGTCCAGCTGCAGGTGCAGCGGGCGAAACAGCGGCCCGACCACATTCCAATGCAGCTGCTTGCCCAACAGCGACAGATCCACCAAGTCCACCAACATCGCCTGCAGCTGGTGGCCCACCTCGTCTCGCTGATGGGGCTCCCCCAAGCGGTGGCAGATGAGTGGAATGTATGGTCGAAGCCATCGGTCCTCCTGGTCGAGTTGTAGTGAGGACTATTGCCGATCGGTTGATGTGCGGTAGTAGTCGATCGCGCCGGTGTGCTCGAGGTCGTCGAGCAGGATCGCTTCGACGTCGAGGTTGAGGTCGATCTCGTTTGAGACGACCACGCCGCCGCCCGGGATCTCGTCCTGCCAGGAGACGCCGAAGTCGTGCCGGTTGATCCTGGCGGTCGCCTCGAAGCCGATCCGGCGCAGCTCGCCTCTGTTCTCGTCCCCGGCCCAGAACGGCGTCTTCCACTCGCCGAGATAGTGGACCTCGAGCGGGACAGTTCGCGTCACACCGCGGATCGTCAGCTCGACCTCGCCGTTGAAGCTGGTGCCGCCGGTGCGGTCGGTGAACCGGCCCGTGAATGTGATCTTCGGGTGGTTCTCGACATCGAAGAAATCGGCGCTGCGCAGATGCTCATCGCGCGCCGGTTCGCCCGTCCAGATCCCGGTGGCGTTGATCTCGCCCTCGAAGGTCGCGTCAAGGCACCGGTCCCAGTCGAGCTCGAGTTGCCCGTGGATGTCTTTGAACAGGCCGCGCACCCATGTGACCATCATGTGGCGCGCCTTGAACTCGGCTTCGGAGTGACCGGGCTCGAAGATCCAGGTTGACATCAGCCCTCCAGATCGCTCGTGTCTACTAGGAACGCGACTTGTCGATATAGCACCAGCTCCAGTCCTCGCAACCGGGGATCGACGGCGGCAACTCGGTCAGCACCATGCTGTCCGTGTGTGAGCAGAGCTGGCTCATCCCGCAAGCACCTCCAGCAAGCTCGCCACGTCGTAGCCGCCGCGGTACAACGCTCCGTCGATGAACAGCGTCGGCGTACCGCACACCTCGCCGGACGCAACTCCGCTGCGAACATCCCGCCGCACGCGCTCGAGCGCCGCTTCCCCGCGACGGTCGCTGTCGAACCGCGCGACGTCGAGCCCGAGCTCGATCGCATAGCCGCGCAGGTCGTCATCCTCCAGCGCATGCTGGCGGTGAAAGAGCAGCGCGTGTATCTCCCAGAAGCGGCCCTGCAGCCCCGCCGCCTCCGCTGCCACCGACGCCGCAAGCGCGTGCGGATGTCGCTCTGTCAGCGGAAAATGCCGAAACGCGAAGCGCACGCCATCGCCGTGTCTGGCCTCCACGCGTTCGATCGCTCGGAACGCCTGGCGCGAGTACGGACACTCGTAGTCGCCGTACTCGACGATCAGCGCTGCGCTTCCGGGGCCGCGAACGTGATCGACGGCTTCGTCCAACTGCTCGATGACCACCTCTTGCTTGCCCGGCATTTGCGGTCTACCTTGCATCGGGGACCTGTTGCGTGAAGACTTCACATACATTAGCAGCGTGAAGGCTTCACCGATCTGGACGTACGATGTGCTCGTGGAGAAACGGGCTTCACGCAAACCGATCCCGCTCGCCCACCAGCTCGCCCGGGCTGCGTACGACCTCCACGCCGCGCTCGAGCGCCATCTCCACGACACGCTTATCGAACTCGATCTCACCCTCCCGCTGTCCGATGTCCTCTGGCAGCTCGACCCGGCGCTCAGCCCGCCGTCCAGACGGGAACTCGGCGAGCGCTTGCACTGCGACCCTTCAAACGTCACCTTCCTCGTCGATCGGCTCGAGCAACGGCACCTCGTGAGCCGGGCCCGCGCGGGCAGCGATCGACGCGCCACAGTGCTCGCGCTGACCCCAGCCGGGCTCGAGGTGCGAGACCGCCTCCTCGCCACGCTCGCCGAGTCGCCCATGTTCAGCGGGCTGACGGGCGCTCAGCAGCGACAGCTGGCCGCCCTCCTCCAACACTGCGTCGGGTCTGGCCCGTCATCGGGCTAGGCCTTCGATCGCGACCGCAGTCACCGCCCGATGCTCGGCGGCCCGCCATCCGCGCAAAGTGCGGCCCGGACTTGTGGTGCTGAGATGCCGTCACAGCGCAAGAGCGGGTTCCGGGGTGCAGGTTTCGGTGCTCGCGCACACGCACTTCTCCAGCGTGGAGCTGATGGGCTCGTATATATGCCTCTTGAAGCGCAGTAGTTCAGACAAGCGCTTGCTTGACCTCTTTTCAAGCAGCTGATTGAATAGGTGCATGGAAGCAGCGAAGGCGGACCAGCGTCGCGAGGCCGGTCTGCGGACCCGGGCGCGGCTCTTGGACGCCGCGTTGGACCTGATCGCCGAACGCGGCGAAGATGACGTGACGCTCCGCGAGCTCACGGATGCTGCTGGGGCCAACGTGGCGGCGGTTAGCTACCACTTTGGCTCGCTGAAATTGCTCTGTGACGCGGCAGTCGAGCAGGCGCTCGAGGGCTACCTGGATGCTCAGCTCGAGGCGGTCAGCCGGCTAGGCCCGGAGTCGACGCTCGAGGAATTGGCGAGAGCGTTCGCCCGACCGATGATTTGCGCGCTGGCGGTAGGGGGTCGTGACCTCGCGGTGATGCGCATCGTGGCGCGGGCCGGGCTCGATCCTCCACAGGGATGGGCTCGATTCGATGCCAGGTTCCTTGGGATCCGTGCCGATGTCCTTCCGGTGCTGAAGGCGAACGTTTCTGATGTCAAGGACCAGGAATTGCTCCTCCGCACCCGTTGCGCGGCGGGCATGCTGAACTGGCTGGCCCTCGCACCTATCGGCGCGGAGCTCAGGAGCAAGTCCGAGAAGCAGCTCGAGCGACTGCTGGTCCCCGTAGTCGCCGGCGCGTTTCGCGGCACGAGCTCGGGCTGACTCGCGAGCCGATCAGCGCCAACGGCAAGTAGTCAGGGATTTCCGCGGCCCCAAAACAAGTCAAGCAGCTGCTTGACAAGCGTGCAAGGGCGTTCTATTCTCAATCAAACGCTTGATATAACTGTCCAGTAGCGAACCGCAGTCTCAAAGCATTCCGCGAAGGAGGAACCAATGAGAGTGGCACTCACCGGAGCAACGGGGTTCATCGGATCTCACGTACTGACGGAGCTGCAGGGACACGGTCACGAGGTGACGGCGCTCGTCCGCGACGAGGCCCAGGCTCACCTTGTCGGGGGCCGGGGCGCCACGCCGGCCGTTGTCGACCTCTATGACCGGCCCAAGCGGACGCCAGACCAGCACATCCGCCAGTGAGCCCACCACAGCGCTTCATCCATGATGAGAACCCGGACCAGCGGGCAGCGGCGAGTTACACGGCGGTGCGGCCGCCGTCGACGGCGAGGATCGCGCCGTTTATGTGGGACGCCTCGTCGGAGCCGAGGAACAGCGCGGCGTTGGCCTCCTCGGCGCTTGCCGGACGGCCGAGCGGCAGCGTCGCTGCGAGCTGGTTGAGGCCTTTGCCCATGGGTCGGTGCCTGGCATCCGGGTCGGGCCGGGGCCGGCGGCGTTGACTCGCACGCCCTGCGCCCCGTATTCCACCGTCCACGCGTTATCAGCAGCTCGAGCGCGGCCTTGGTCGAGCCGTACAGCGCCATCCTGCCGCCCCGAAGCTCGCGACCATCGTCGAGACGTTCGCACCTGCAGCGGTTTGACAGCCTGCGACCAATCCTGCCCCAAAGCCACTTCTGACCCCAACAAACTGCGCCATTTACAGGGGAAACGAGTACCGCTACCGGGATTCGAACCCGGGTTTCCGCCGTGAGAGGGCGGCGTCCTAGTCCCCTAGACGATAGCGGCGGGGTGAGGAGCAATCGGGCAGCTCGGGAAGCCGGTGCCGGGCCGATCGCGCCCGCGGTCAAGGTTATCGACCGCCGTACGCGGGACGTGGCCGAGAAACCGGACTATATGGCCGGTTTCTCGGCCACCCTCGCCGTGCGGCCGGTCGCGCCCCGACCGGTGGTCGATGCGGGCGAGAGGACTCGAACCTCCACGCTCTCACGAGCACACGGTCCTGAGCCGTGCCTGTCTACCAATTCCAGCACGCCCGCTCGCGGACAAGTCTAGTCCTCGCCGATGCCCCCGGGGCGTGGACCCGAGGACGTCCCGCGCGGCGGCCAATCAACCCGCCCAGCGGCCAATTGCCGCGATCCGCGCCGCGGCCAACCAACGGCCCAGGCCGGCCGCCGCTCAGGCAGCCAACGACCCGGCCACGCCGCCCGAGCGCGAGAAGCCGCTATCTCGGCACCTCGTTCCAGAGCGTCAATACCTCGGTCTCGCGCTCGAATCCGAGGACGCTCGATCGCGCCGGCGGACAGCGCCAGCCGGGCCCCGGCGGAGACCGGCCATCTGCAGCCACCGGGCGGCCAGCACGCGCAGGATGTGACCGTGGGCGAACGCGGCTCGCGTCGCCCTCGGCGCTGCGGAACCGCTCGAGCACGCGGTCCGCGCGCGCGCCACCTGCTCGGGCTCTCGCCCCCCGGACACCCGTCGCGCCAGAGGTTCCAGTCCGGCCGTTCGCGCGCGGATCTCCGGCGTCGTCAGCCCCTCGTACTCGCCGTAGTCCCATTCGCGCAAGGTCATCGATCCCTCACCGCCTGCTCGCCAAACCCGGCGAGCTCGCAGGTCTCCCGCGCGCGGCGCAGCGGACTGCACAGCACCAGCGAGAACGGAGCGACCGGACAGCGCGGCGGCCAGCGGCTCAGCGCGGCGCCGACCCTCCTCGGTCAGCGGTAGGTCGGTCCGGCTGGTGTGCCTGGCCCGACGTGCTCCACTCAGTCTCGCCGTGGCGGACGAGGACGATCTCCATGGCCGCGCGATCGCCTGCCGTCAGCTGTCGCTGGCGTCGTAGGCCTCGCCGGCGATCGTCTTCCGTGCCGTCCGACTCGTCGAACGTGGACGAAGCATGCTCGGCCTCGACGTGCTGGCGCATCCGCCGCAGGAGCTCCTCGTCGGTGGCGCGCCGCGAGCGTCTCGCCGCAGATGTTGCACTCGACTACCCGCATGCTCATTGACCGCTCCCTTCGTCGGTGGTTAAGACTGCGCTCTGGCCACCGGTGCGCTCGATCTCCTCCACCTTCGCGACGGCGCCGACGTGGCGCTCCTCGCCGCTGAACCGTGCGCGACAGGAACGCCTCGACGATCTCGGCGGCGACCTCGGTCCCGATCACCCGCCCGCCCAGGCAGAGCACGTTCACGTCGTCGTGCTCGACGCGCCTGATGGGCGGTGTAGGTGTCGTGGATCGGTGGCGGCGCGGATGCCGCGGATCTTGCAGGCGGCGACCGAGACGCCGGCGCCCGGAGCCGCAGACGATGATCCCGCGCTCGGCCGCGCCCGCGACGACGGCCCGCCCGACCTCGAGCGCCTTGTCGGGGTAGTCGATCGGCTCGGCTGGTCGGTGCCCAGGTCGAGCACCTCGTGTCCCTGCGCCTCGATCAGCGCCAGCAGCCGCGCGCGCAGCGGCACCCCGGCGTGGTCGAAGCCACACGCGACGATCATCGGCCGACCTCGCGCGGCGGCGTCGCCCATCGGCAGGCGACGCGGAATCGGGTCCGGGGCCGATGAGCATCGCCGTGCAGCTCGACGCTCCTGATCGGCGAGCAGCGCGGCGCCGAGCACGCCGGCGCGGACCCCGTGGCGCGCCAGGCGGATCGGTGCGTGCGTCCGCCGAGTCCCGGGCAGGACGTACCCGCTGCGCGACCCGGCGTCGCCGGCTCGAGCAGCAGCTCCCCGGCCCGCGCCGCGCCGCCGCCGATCACCACCTCCTCGGGATCGAACGTGTTGATCGCGTTCGCGACCCCGATGCCGACGCGCTGGCCCCAGATCTCGACCGTCCGCCGGCGCGCCGGATCGCCGTCCTGGGCGGCCTGCGACCGCGTCAGCTCCGAGCGACCGGCTTGCCCGCCTGCGCGAGGCGCCCGAGCGCCGAGTCGGGATGGAGCTCGCCGCGTCCTCGGCCGCGAGCCTTCGAGCGCGTGACCGGAGGCGACGCGCTCGAGCGACCCGGGCTGCGGGAAGCCGCTGTCGGCTGCGGGCACCTCGCCGTCGAGGTCGAGCCCGACGATCGTGTGGCCGAGCTCGCCGGCGCCGCCGGTCGCACCGCGGTAGATGCGCCCGCCGAGCACCAGCCCTCCGCCCACCCCGGTTCCGACGGTCAGCATCACCAGGTTGTGCGCCACCAGCTCGAGGCTCTCGTCGTGGGCCTCGGCCAGCGCGGCGACGGTCGCGTCGTTGTCGACGAACACCGGCACGCCGAGCCGCTCGCCCAGCACCTGGCGCAGCGGCACGTCGGCGAGCGGCACGTTGACCGACGAGACCACTCGTCCGGTCTCGAACTCGACCACCGACGGGCACGCCGATCCCGACCGCATCGAGCTCGTCGACCGCGGACCGCGTCTCGACCAGCTCCGACGAGCTGATCGATCAGCTCCTCGCCGCTCGACAGCTCGGTCGGCTCGCATCAGCGACTCGCCCAGCTCGCGCCGTCGCGAGCGCGGCGACCGCGACCTTGGTGCCGCCCAGATCGACGCCGATGACCGCAGTCACGCTCACGACTCCGCCGCCGCCGCCGCAGCGCGGATCGAGCAGCACCGTGATCTCGCTCGCGCAAGCGGCACCAGCAGCGACGCCGGAACGTGGGGATCGGGCTCGGCGTCCGGCCCGAACGCCGCCGCGACCGCGTCCGCCTTCGACTCGCCGGTGACCAGGAACACGATCTGCTTGCGCCGGCGCAAGCGCCGGCAGCGTCAGCGACACCCGCGGCACGAACGGCTCGAGACCGGCTTCGGGCACGCCCACCACCAGCCGCGAGCGCTCCGACAGCGTCGCCTGGTCGGGAAACAGCGACGCGGTGTGGCCGTCCGGGCCGATCCCGAGCAGCACCAGGTCGAACTCGCGGCGGCCCGCCTCGCGCAGCTGCTCGCTCGTAGTCGTCGGCCGCCGTCGTCGGGCCCGAGCTCGCCGTGATCCGCTGCACCGTCGGTGGCGGCAGGTCGCCGAGCGGATCGAGCAACGACTGCTTGACCAGCCTGTAGTTCGAGCGCTCGTCGTCGGGCGGCACGCAACGCTCGTCGCCGAACCACAGCGTCGTCGCCCGAGAGTCGACGCCGACCTCGCGCACGGCGCGAGCGAACTCCTCGTACGCGGCCCTCGGCGTCGAGCCGCCGGCGAGCACGACGTGCCGCCACCGTGCGACCGCGCTCGAGCAGCATCGCCGCGCAGCCGCGGCCGGGTTCTCGAGCACCTCGATCTCGACGCGTCATTCCGCGCAGAACTCCGCGCGCCGCTGTCGAGCGCCGGACCGTAGGTCGGGTCGCGCAGCAGCGCCTGCCTGACCCCCTCGCCGAGGATCCCGCCCTCCCCGCGCGAGGCGCCGAGCACCTGCCAGACTCGCTCCTCGTCCGCGCGGCGCTGCTCGCGCGCGACAGGCCGCCCGCGGCCGCGGTCGAGCGACAGCGAGAAGCCGCTCGCCGCCGACACGGTCACGCCCGCCAGGCCCGGCGCCTCCTGCTCGGCAGGCTCGAGCGCGACCTCGACTTCACCGTCCGCTTGCGCGCGAGCCCCGCAGCAGCCTCGCCGTGACGCCCGACGAGCGGCCTGGCTCCCAGCCGAGCCGCGAGGCCAGCCAGCCGGCGAGCAGCAGCGCGCTGGCCGTCGAGCTCGCGCGGTGGCGGATCGCGATGCTCATCGAGCGCTGCGAGCGCTGCGCGCCGCGCTCGGGCGGATCGAAGCTCGCCGCCAGCCGCTCGCGCCACGGGGTCGTCCGCAGCCACGCGAGATCGACGACGTACGCGGAGCGCGAGCAGCTCGGCGCGCGCGCGTCCAGGCGCTGCGCTGGCTCGAGCGTCGTCGTCTGAGTCGAGCAGCATCACGTCGATCAGCCGCAGCAGCGCGTCGACCGCCTCCTCGTGGCCGTGCGGCGACCACAGCATCGTCGGCAGCTCGGAGACGAGCACCGGATCGACGATCGTGTCCAGGTGCGCGAGGTGCTCGGGACCGAGGTCGATCTCGACCTGCTCCCGGATCACGCCGATGCCGCCGTCCGCCGGCTCCTCGTAGGACATCACCGCCGACGCGTCGAGCTTGTCGCGGCCCTCCTCGACCGCGCACAGGATCGTCCGCGAGGCGTGGTAGCGCCCGACCCGCTCGAGCCGGTTGGCGACCTCGCCCTTCCACTCGCGGTCGACGACCACGACCAGGTTGAGCACCCGTGCCGGCGCGAGCGCCCGGTTGGCGGCGTGGCGCTCGCGCAGCAGCTCGCGCAGCGCCGCCTCGATCGCGTCGGGATTGGTGTCCTGCTGCCGACCAGACGTCCTCGCTCATCTCACAGCCGCCGCCACTCGCGCGTCCTGCCGTCGAGCAGCGCGTTCGGCCTCGGCCGGCCCCGCCGAGCCCGCCGGGTACTGCGGGATCGCGGACTGCTGTGTCCTCCTGCCAGGCGGTCAGGATCGGATCGATGATCCCCCACAGCGCCTCGATCTCGTCGTTGCGGGTGAACAGCGTCGCGTCGCCGCGCATCGCGTCGAGGATCAGCCGCTCGTAGGCCTCGGGCGACTCGGACATGAACGACGTGCCGTAGCGGAACTCCATGTTCACCGGACGGATCCGCATCCGCGGTGCCGGGGATCTTCGCGCCGATCGACACCGACACGCCCTCGTCGGGCTGCACGGTGAGGATGATCTGGTTCGGCTGGACGCCCACCGAGCCGGTGCTCTGGAACGCGAGGTGCGGCACCGGCTTGAGCGTCACCGCGATCTCGGTCACCTTGCGCGCCAGCCGCTTGCCGGTGCGCAGGTAGAACGGCACGCCCGGCCCAGCGCCAGTTCGACACGTGCAGGCGCAGCGCCGCGTAGGTCTCGGTGCGCGAGTCGGGCGCCACCCCCTCCTCCTCGCGGTAGCCCGGAACCGGCTCGCCGCCGACCACGCCCGGGCCGTACTGGGCGCGCACCGCCATCGACGCGCAACCTCCTCGGCGCCGGCGGGACGATCGCCTCGAGCACCTTGACCTTCTCGTCGCGGAGCCGGTTGGCCTCGAACGAGGCTCGGCGGCTCCATCGTCAGCAGCGACGAGCAGCTGGAGCATGTGGTTCTGGACGAGGTCGCGCAGCGCGCCGGCGCTGTCGTAGTAGCCGGCGCGGCCCCCGATCCCGATGTCCTCGGCGGCGGTGATCTGCGACGTGGTCGATGAAGTTGCGGTTCCAGACCGGCTCGAACAGCGCGTTGGCGAACCGGAGCGCCATCAGGTTCTGGACCGTCTCCTTGCCGAGGTAGTGGTCGATCCGGAAGATCTGCGACTCGTCGAACACCTCGAGCACCTCGGCGTTGAGCTCGCGCGCCGAGGCGAGGTCGTAGCCGAACGGCTTCTCGATCACGAGCCTGCGTCTCGGCGCCCTCGCGCTGGATTCAGTCCGGCCTCGCCCAGCTTGCCCGGCGATCACCGGGAAGAACTCCGGGCGCGGTCGACAGGTAGAAGACGCGGTTGAGCGCGTAGCCGGCCCGCTCGTCGAACTCGCCGAGCGTCTCGATCGATCTCGGCGTAGACGCGCGTCGTCGTCGAACGTCCCGGGACGTAGCGCATGTTCGCGAGCAGCCCTTCGAGCACGTCGGGATCGGGCTTGCGTCGGGAGAAGCGCTCGATCGACTCGCCGCGCGATCGGCCGGAACTCCTCGTGCGGCTGCTCGCGGCGGGCGACGCCGATCAGCTCGAAGCGCTCGGGCAGCGCGCCCTCGTGCGCGAGGTTGTAGAGCGCCGGGCAGCAGCTTGCGGTGGCGAGGTCGCCGGTCGCGCCGAAGATCACGAGCGCGGTCGGGTGCACCGGCAGCCGCTCGAGCCCCTCGACCAGCGGGTTCTCGGTCGCGAGTTGCTCCTGCGACCGTGGTGCTCATCGGCCCCGCCCTCATCGCGCTCAGCTAGGGCAGCTCCCTTCTGCAGTCCGCTCGGTCAGCGCCCGCACCGCGGCCGCCGGGTCGCCCTCGAGCTTGACCCGCTCGGCCGCGCAGCCCGTGCGCCGCGCAGCGTCTGCAGGTCGCCCGCCGCCTGCGCCGCGATCAGCGTCCCGAACGAGTAGCCGGCTCGCCGGGGATCTCGGCGTCGCGCGTCGGGCTCGTTCGACGAGCTGCAGGAAGCGGCCGGTCGGCGGCCCGCCCTTGTGCAGCTGGCCGGTCGAGTGCAGGAAGCGCGGCCCGTAGCCGAACGTGGTCGCCGCGCCGGTCGCGCTCGCGGATCGCCACGCGCAGCTCGCCGATCGCCTCGTCGAGCTCGTCCGACGGCGGCAGGTAGCCCATGATCGCGACGTAGTGCGGCGGGCCGGCGTCGCCCAGCAGCGCCCGCAGCTCCTCGTCGCCGGCCGACGTCGAGCTCCGGCACCGACGCCGGAGTCGAGCACCCGCTTGGTGTTGTCCTTCGCCTCCTGGACGTTGGGCTGGTCGAACGGGTTGATCTCGAGCGCCCAGCCGGCGACCGCGACGGCGAACTCGGCGAGGAAGAAGATCCGGCCGAGGTCGACCGCGCCGTGGGTGGCCAGGGTCAGCGTCGGATGGCCGGCGTCGGCGAGCGCCTCGACCGCTCGCGTCGAGCTGCTCGTCGGGCTGCTCGGCGTTGCGCAGGTAGGCGAACACGCGGTCGTTGCCGTAGACCGTCGGGCTCGCCGAGCGGCTCGTCGGCGACCGGCAGGATCCCGCGTCCGTGCTTGCCGGTCGACTCGGCGACCAGCTGCTCGACCCACAGGCCGAAGCTCTCGATCGGCGGCGAGACGAAGAACGTCAGCTTGTCGCGGCCGTGCCGCGCGAGCTCGCCGATCGCGGCGCCGAGCCACAGCCCCGAGTTGGACTCGCTCGAGTCGTAGTGGGCGCAGTTCTGCTCGCCGACCTGGCAGCGGTGCAGCAGCGCCTCGATGTTGACGCCCATCAGCGCCGCCGGCACCAGCCCGAAGTAGCGACAGCACCGAGTAGCGGCCGCCGATGTCGGGCGGGTTCAGGAAGCAGCGCCGCAGCCCGTCGTCTCGGCCAGCTGCTCGAGCGGGCTGCCCGGGTCGGTCACGACGACGAACTGCTCGGGTCTGGCCAGCGCCTTGAAGTAGCGGTAGTGCGAGAGCGTCTCGATCGTCCCGCCCGATTTCGAGGAGACGATGAACAGCGTCTTCTCGAGGTCGACCGACTCCTGCACGCCGAGCGATCACGTCGGGATGGGTCGAGTCGAGCACCTGCAGCCGCAGGCCGCCGGGGATCTCGCCGAACGACCGGCGGATCACCTCGGGCCCGAGCGAGGAGCCGCCCATCCCCAGCAGCACCGCGTCGGTGAAGCCCTCGATCGCGCACCTCGTCGGCGAACGCGTGCAGCTCGGGCGCGTGCTCGAGCATCGTCTCGGAGACCGTCAGCCAGCCGAGCCGATCCTCGATCTCGGGGACGCCCGGGCCGCCCCACAGCGACGGGTCGCGCCGCCACACGCGCTGCGCGACGCTTTCGCCGACCGCGCGTCTTGACGCGCTCGGCGACCGCATCCTGGCAGCTCCGGCGGGAGCTTGCGCCTCGATCGTCGGCGGCCGGCCGGTGACGACCGCCGCGCGCTGCTCGTCGATCCCGGCCAGCAGGCGGTTCATCGCGTCCTCGAACTGCTTGACGCCGTCGACCAGCAGCTCGTCGGTGACCTGCTCCATGTCGATCCCCGCCTCGGCGAGCGCGTGCAGCTCCGCGGTCGGGTCCTGCTCGGCGGTCGGGCCCTGACACGTTGCCGTGGTCGGCGACCGCCATCAGCGTCGCCAGCGGCATCGTGTTGACGGTGTGCGCGGCCGACCAGCCCCTCGACGTACATCGTGTCGGGGTAGTCCGGGTTCTTGGTCCCGGTCGAGGCCCACAGCGGGCGCTGCACGGCGGCACCGGCGTGGCGCAGCGCCTCCCAGCGCGGGCCGGCGAAGATCTCCTTGAAGCGGCGGTAGGCGGCGCGCGCGTTGGCCAGCGCCGCGGTGCCCGCGAGGTCGCGTCCGACCCGAGCGCCTCGAGCTTGCTTGTCGACGTTGGTGTCGACGCGCGAGACGAAGAAGCTAGCCGACCGAGTTGACGTCGAGCGGCAGGCCCTCGGCCTGGCGGCGCTCGAGCCCGCGGATGTAGGCCTCGGCGACCGTCTCGTAGGCTCGACCGGCGAACAGCAGCGTGACGTTGACGTTGATGCCCTCGTAGATCGCCTGCTCGATCGCCGGCACGCCCTCGGGCGTGCCGGGGATCTTGATCATCACGTTCGGGCGGTCGACGCGCCTTCCAGTAGTGCGCGCGCCGCCTCGAGCGTGCGCTCGGTGTCGTGCGCGATGTCGGGCGCGACCTCGAGCGAGACGAACCCGTCGCGGCCGCCCGACTTCCCGGTGGACGTCGGCGAGCACGTCGCACGCCAGCTGCACGTCGCGGATCGCGAGCCGGTCGTAGATCTCCTGGGCGTCGAGCTGCTCGCGCGCCATCGCAGCGAGCTCCTCGTCGTAGTCGTCGGAGCCGAGGATCGCCTTCTCGAAGATCGACGGGTTGGCGGTGACGCCGCGCAGCGACTCCTCCGCGACCATCCGCGGCGAGCTCGCCGCCCTCGACCAGCGAGCGGCGGATCTGGTCGAGCCAGACGCTGACGCCGGCCTCGGTGAGTGCCTTCAGGCGCGGGTTGACCTCGTCGTCGTGCTCATCTGCTAGACCCTCCGTTCGATCGCGCTTCACCACGTTGCGGCCGCTGTCCGCCACCCGCTCCGCGGTGATTCCGAAGTGCTTGTAAAGCGCTCCGGCCGGCGCCGAGGCGCCGAAGCTCTCCATCCCGATCGTCTCGCCCTGCGTCGCCGACCCACCGGTCCCAGCCGAACGTGGCTCGCCGCCTCGACCGAGACGCGCGCGCGGCACGCCGGCGGCAGCACCTGCTCGCGGTAGCTCGTCATCCTGGCGGCGAAGTGCTCCATGCACGGCATGCTGACCACGCGCGTCGCGATCCCGTCGGCTTCGAGCAGCTCGGCGCGCGCCTCGCGCAGATGTGCACCTCGGTCCCGGTGCCGATCAGGATCAGCTCGGGCGGCTCGCGGCTCCTTGAACGAGTCGCGCAGCACGTAGGCGCCGCGCTCGACCGCGTCGTCGGGGACCGCGCGCGGGATTCCAGGTCGGGGATTCCCTGGCGCGAGAACACGAGCGCGGTCGGATGGTCGGTGCGAGGCGATCGCGTGCCGCCACGCCAGCGCCGTCTCGTTGGCGCCGGCGGGCCGGATCACCGACAGCGCCGGGCATCGCCGCGCATGCCCGGCGAGCTGCTCGATCGGCTGATGCGTCGGACCGTCCTCGCCGAGCCCGATCGAGTCGTGCGTGAAGACGAAGATCGACGGCAGCTGCATCAGCGCCGCGAGCCGGACCGAGCCGCGCATGTAGTCGCTGAACATCAGGAAGGTCGCGCCGTAGGCGCGGAAGTCGTGCAGCGTCAGGCCGTTGACGATCGCGCCCATCGCGTGCTCGCGGATGCCGAAGTGGAGGTTGCGGCCCGCGTAGGCGCCCTGCTTCGACGCTGTCGGCGTCGTCGATCGGCGTGAGCGTCGACGGCGCGAGGTCGGCCGAGCCGCCGACCAGCTCCGGCACCTTGGCGGCCGCCCACTGGAGCACCTCGTGCGACGACTTGCGGGTCGCCGTCATCGTACCGGAGGCGTGGAACCGGGGCACCTCGGCGTCCCAGCCCGGCGGGCAGCTCGCGCCTGATCATCCGCTCGAACTCGCGCGCGAGCTCGGGATGCTCCTGCGCGATAGGCCTCGAAGCGCTCCTTCCACTCGGCTTGCTGCTCCGCGCCGCGCTCGACGCAGCCGCGGAAGTGCGCGAGCGCCTCCTCGGGCACGTAGAACGGCTCCTCCGTCGGCCAGCCCATCGCCTGCTTGTGAGCTTGACCTCCTCCTCGCCGAGCGGCCAGCCGTGGGCGCCGGCGGTGTCCTGCTTGTTGCGGGCTGCCCTAGCGCGATGTGCGTGCGCACGACGATCAGCGTCGGCCTGTCCTCGACGCCCATCGCGGCGTGCAGCGCCTCCTCGAGCCGCTCGAGCGAGATGTCCTCGCCGATGTTCTGCACGTGCCAGCCGTAGGCCTCGTAGCGCTTGCCGACGTCCTCGCTGAACGCGAGCGAGGTGTCGCCCTCGATCGAGATGTGGTTGTTGTCGTAGAACGACGATCAGCC
Source organism: uncultured Solirubrobacterales bacterium (assembly GCA_963777185.1). Lineage (GTDB taxonomy): Bacteria > Actinomycetota > Thermoleophilia > Solirubrobacterales > Solirubrobacteraceae > Palsa-465. The sequence goes on along the minus strand of CAVZPU010000009.1, from coordinate 216,333 downwards.
GCCCCAAGCCCAGGTGGCCCGCCAGCGAGCGCGCCTCGCCGCAGATGCCCTCCTCGATGTCGCCGTCGGAGGCGATCACGAACGTGAAGTGGTCGACGACCTCATGGCCCGGACGGTTGAAGCGCGCCGCCAGCATCCGCTCGGCGAGCGCCAAGCCGACGGCGTTGGAGATGCCCTGCCCGAGCGGGCCGGTCGTCACCTCGACCCCGGGCAGTGACCGTACTCGGGGTGGCCGGCGGTCTTCGACCCGAGCTGCCGAAAGTGCTTGATGTCATCCTCGAGGCTGATGTCGTAGCCGGTCAGGTACAGCGTCGAATAGAGCAGCATCGAGGCGTGGCCGGCCGAGAGCACGAAGCGGTCGCGGTCGGGCCAGTGGGGTCGCGCGGGTTGTGGCGCATCGTGCGCGTGAACAGCACGTACGCGATCGGCGCGAGCGCCATCGGCGTCCCGGGATGGCCGGAGTTGGCCTTCTGCACGGCATCCATCGACAGCGTCCGGATCGTGTCGATGCACAGCTCGTCCAGCGCGGTCGCAGTGTCGGTAGCAGTCACTGAACCGAAGCTGTGCAGACGAACGGGTCCACTACGTTCAGCATAAACCCAACTCCCTTCCACCAAATGACGGATTTGTCAACGGGCTTGCGGCCGGACGGTCTCAACCGAACAACACCCCATAGCGCTCGTACTCTTCAACCGGCACGGTCCGCAGCTGCTCGACCGCATCACGCCAACGCGACGAGCTCGATCTGCGTTGACCGCAGCGCCGTCATCATTGCCCAGCGGTCGTCGTGGGCGGCGTCGATCGCTGCCAGCCCGAGCCTGGTCGCCAGCACGCGGTCGAACGGCGTCGGAGTGCCGCCGCGCTGGACGTGGCCGAGCACGGTCGCGCGTGTCTCGTACCCGGTGCGCTGCTCGATCTCCCGCTCGAGCATGTGCCCGATCCCACCGAGCCGCGGATGGCCAAATTCATCGACCTCCCCGTCGTCAGGGTGATCGTCCCCGCCTTTGGCATCGCGCCCTCGGCCGCAACCACGATCGAAAAATATCTGCCTCGCTCGTGCCGACGCCGGATCAGCCGGCAGACCTCGTCGATATCGAAGGGAATCTCCGGAATCAGAATCACGTCGGCTCCGCCGGCGATGCCCGAGTGCAAGCGCGATCCAGCCCGCATGGCGACCCATCACCTCGACAACGAGGATCCGGTTGTGGCTCTCGGCCGTCGTGTGAAGGCGGTCGATCGCCTCGCTCGCCACATACAGTGCCGTGTCGAACCCGAACGTCACGTCCGTTCGCGCCGAGGTCGTTGTCGATCGTCTTCGGCACGCCGATCACGGGGACGCCGTCGCCGTTAAGCCGATTCGCGACCCCCAGCGTGTCCTCGCCCCCGATCGCAATCAGACCGTCGAGCTCGTTCGTCGACAGCGTCTCCTTGACCTGCGCCAGCCCGTCGTCGCGCTTGTATGGATTAGTTCTCGAGCTGCCGAGGATCGTCCCTCCGCGCGGCAGGATGCCCCGCGTCGACTCGATCGTCAGCGGATCGCAGGAGTTCTCGAGCACTCCGCGCCAGCCATCGTGGAATCCGATCAGCTCGTCGCCGTACGCGTCGATCCCCTTGCGGACGACCGCGCGGATCACCGCGTTGAGGCCTGGGCAATCTCCGCCTCCAGTGAGCAGCCCGATGCGCATCGCCGGGAATCCTATGCGTAGCTGTAGGCTTCGCGCTCGGAATGAGCGGGAAGTCACATCGCTCGATCTGGGCAGGGGCGGCCGGAGCAGTCACGCTGATCGCTGTCGGCGCGACCCAGCAGCGGCGACATATGCGACGGATCGCGGCCGATCCAGCAGGCGAGGCACTCCACACCCCGCCGACCGGGCGGCCGGTCGGCGTGCGCTCGGCCGACGGCACGCGGCTGCACACCGAGGTGTTCGGGCCCGAGTCTTCTCAGACGTTGGTGCTGGCCCACGGATGGACCGAGACGCTTTCCATCTGGGTCTACGTGATCCGAACGCTGTCCGATCGAGGGTTCCGGATCGTCGCCTACGACCTGCGTGGTCATGGCCAGAGCGAGCCGGCGGCCACGGGCGACTATGGCTTGGCACGCTTCGGCGAGGATCTCGAGGCCGTGCTCAAGGCTTGCGTGCCGCCCGAGCAGCGCGCGATCGTCGCCGGCCATTCGCTCGGCGCGATGTCGATCGCCGCATGGGCGGAGCATCACGAAGTGGAGCGACACGCGGCCGGCGCCGCGCTCGTGAACACCGGCTTTGGTGAGCTGATCGCGCAGCAGTTGTTGTTCCCCGTGCCCCCGATCGCGCGGGCCGTCGGCAACACAATCGCGGTACGCGGCTTCCTCGGCTCGCGTAGGCCCCTGCCCCGCGTTTCGACACCGCTCGATTTCGCGGCAATCAGGTATGCGGCTTTCGGCCCGTCGGCGAGTCCGGCGCAGATCGCCTACTACGAGCGAATGCTGCTTGCATTCCCGCCGGACGTGCGGGCCGCCGTCGGGCTGTCGATGTCCGACATGGACCTGTATCCGGCGTTATCGCGGCTGACCGTGCCGACGGTGGTGATCGCGGGCGCGAACGATCGGCTGACTCCGCCATCACACGGCCGGCGTATGACCGAGATGCTTCCGCAGTCGCGCGGGCTGATCGTGCTCGAGGAGACCGGGCACATGGGTCCGCTCGAGCGACCACGTGAGATCAGCGACGCGCTCGCCGAGCTCGCTGCGGATGTCGTCCCGGGCGTCGGTGCCGTGCCCGCCTGAGCGCCGGCAGCGCCGGCGCCGAGCTCAGCTCACCTGCGCGACGACGATCGGGGTGTGTGTCGGGACGGCGCTGCCCCCCTTGCGCTCGGGCGTCACCAGAACCGCATCACCACCGCGCAGGTTTCCGGGCACGTCGACCGCTGCAACCCCTGACGAGGTGACGCTGAACAGCGCCGCGGTCGGCGTCGGCGCCCGCCGCGGGCGCTTGACCCACACCTCGTAGACCTTGTTCGCGGGTGGGGCCGGCATCCCGTTCAGGATCAGCTCCCCGCGGCCCCCCTTGACTCGCAGCTGCGCATTTCCGGGCCGCCATGTCACGTTCGCCTGAATTGTGCGAGTGCTGCTGCCAGAAGAACTGAGCGCGACAACACCAGCCGCGGCGGCGAGCGCGAGCACCAGCACGGATGCTGCCAGCGCCGGACTCCCGATCGCCGAGCGGAACGCCGGCGCCAACCACGGTCGACGCCTCCTGCGCGGCTCGGGGGCACGCTGCTCGGCGACCCGCGGCTCCGCACGGATGCTCGCCATCACCTTGCGCTTGAGGCCGCGTGGCACGGGCTGTGGCGGGGCAAGCAGCGGCAGCGCGTCTGCCACGTCCTGAAATGCGCTCACCTCATCGCGACACACCGCGCAAGAGGCGAGGTGAGCCCGGAACGTCTCGACTTCCTCGTTCTCCAGCGCACCGAGCATGCTCGGGCTGCGTCATCGGCACGTCGTGCCGCGCATTCCTGGCGCGCGCAGCCTCGGTGCGCACGCGCTGCAGCAGACGGGCGTGCTGGCGCGCTGGTCACTGGGCGACACCGCCGAGCTTGTGGTGGCCAGCAATCTTGGCCGACAGGCGATCCGGACCGAGCCGGTCGACGGCCCGTTGCTGTTCGAAAGCCATGCCGGCGACGCGAGAAAGCTGGCCCAGGGCACATTGGCGCCGCGCAGCACGGTGGCGCTGCTGCTCGAAGCCGCATCGTGAGCGACGCGGCACTGATCGAGATTGCCGAGACTGTGGGGTTGCAGCCGCAGTGGCAGGATTTTCGGGGGCAATCACACGATGTTGCACCGGACGCGCTGCGCGCCGTGCTGGCGGCCCTCGGCCTGCCGGCGCACTCCGAGCACGACATTGCCGACGCGTTGCAGCTGGCACGGACCGGACGCAGCGGGCTGCCGCCGCTCACCAGCGTGTGGACAGGAGAGTCCGTCCAGCTACCCGGAAACTGGTCCGTCGAGCTGGAGAATGGCGGCCGGCGTGGAGGCGAAGGCGAGTGTCGGATCGACGAACCCGGCTACCACCGCCTGCACACGAAAAACGGCGAAACCACGCTCGCGGTGGCGCCACGTCGTTGCTATCCGCCCCCGGACGGGCGGCCCTGGGGCATCGCAGCCCAGCTTTATGGTCTGCGCCGCAAAGGCGACGGCGGCATCGGCGATTTCGCAGCACTGCGCGACTTCGTGACGGGTGCGGCGCGCCATGGTGCGGACGCGGTGGCGATCAGCCCGGTGCATGCGCAGTTCTCCGCCGATCCGGATCGGTTCAGCCCGTATGCGCCCTCCAGCCGCATCATGCTGAACGTGCTGCACGCCGACTCCGAGGGAAATGCGGAGCTGGAGGCGCAGGAGTTCGTGAACTGGCCCGCCGCCGCTCGCGCCCGCCTGACGGAATTCCGGCGCCGGTTCGAGGCCGGCATCGACGAAGCGGGCCTGGCTGCATTCCGCACCGAAATAGGCGAGATTCTGGAACATCACGCCCGCTTCGAGGCGCTGCACGCATATTTCTACGGCCGCGATCCGGGGTTGTGGGACTGGCGTACCTGGCCCGAACCATACCGAGATCCAAACGGTCACGCGGTGGAGGCCTTTGCGCGTGACCACGCGCGAGAAATTCGGTTCCATGCATGGCTGCAGTTTTTGGCCGATCAGGGTTTTGCGCGCGCGCAGGCGGCGGCGCGGGCGGGCGGAATGCGCATCGGCCTGATCTCCGACCTGGCGATCGGCACGGACGGCGGCGGCAGCCATGCCTGGAGCCGGCAAGGCGAGATGATGAGCGGATTGTCCGTGGGCGCTCCGCCCGATCTGCTCAACACGAAGGGCCAGAGCTGGGGCATTTCCGCTTTCTCGCCGCTCGGTCTGCGCCAGCACGGATTTGGTGCGTTCATTGAAATGTTGCGCGCGGCCCTGCGACATGCCGGCGGCGTGCGCATCGACCACGCCATGGGCCTGCAGCGGCTTTGGGTGGTGCCGGACGGGGCCGACGCGCATCAAGGCGCCTATCTGGGGTTTCCGCGCGACGACATGCTGCGCCTGCTGGCGCTGGAATCGCAGCGGCACCGTGCCGTCGTGCTGGGCGAGGATCTCGGCACGCTGCCGGAGGGTTTTCAGGAACAGTTGATCGCAGCCGGTGTGCTCGGCATGCGCGTGCTCTGGTTCGAGCGCGATGACGATGCGTTTCGCCCGCCTTCGCAGTGGTCGCGCCAGGCGGTGGCGATGACCAGCACGCACGACCTGCCGACCGTGGCGGGCTGGTGGAGCGGTCGCGACCTCGAGTGGCGGGAGCGGCTGGGACTGCTGCCAGATCCCGAGAAGGAGCGGCGCGAGCGCGCGCGCGACCGCGAAAAACTGTGGCAGGCCATGCGCGACAGCGGCTCCGCCACCGGCGATGCGGCGGCGCCTGGCGACACCTCGCCCGCGGTGGACGCCGCGCTGGCGCATGTGGGGCGCACGGCGTGCGAGCTGGCGCTGCTGCCGCTGGAGGATGTTCTGGCGGCGCAAGAGCAGCCCAATCTTCCCGGGACCACGACGGAGCATCCGAACTGGCGGCGCCGGCTGCCCGCCGGGGAGGAGCATCCGTTGGATGTGCCGGAGGTAGCTGCGCGACTGGAGAACTTTTGCGCGGCGCGGGACGTGGGCAGCGTCGGCCGCGCGCCGGGACAACCCGTATCGGGACCCATTTCGAAATAGTCATCAGCTCCCCCGTGACCCGGTGGGAGCGGGCACGTTTCCCGTGCCGCCGGAAGCCGGCAGGTCCAAAACAAACCCGTGGGCGGATTTAACCTTATCGCCCGGCGGAACGGCAGCGGCGAAGGTGTTGGAGGGCATGGAAACACAAGCAGGGTCAGAGGCCAGCCTGGCCCACGACCGACCGATGCCGCACCTGCGCGCGACGGCGCGGCTGCAGTTCCACCGCGATTTTCCCATGGACCGCGCCACCGAGCTGGTGCCGTATTTTTCCCGGCTCGGGATCAGCCACCTGTACGCGTCACCGCTGCTAAAAGCCCGACCCGGCTCGACGCATGGCTACGACATCGTCGACCACAACGAAATCAACCCGGAACTCGGCGGCGAGCCCGCCTTGCAGCGGCTGGCCGCAGCGCTGCGCGCCAAAAACATGGGGCTGATTTTGGACATCGTGCCCAACCACATGGGCGTAGGCGGCGCGGACAACGCATGGTGGCTCGATCTGCTGGAATGGGGCCGCTCCTCGCCGTACGCCACGTTCTTCGACATCGACTGGGACCCGCCCGACCAGACCCTGCGCGGCAAGCTGCTGGCGCCATTCCTCGGCGCCTCCTACGGCGAGGCGCTGGCGGCGCAGGACATCGTGCTGAAGTTTGACGAGCAGGATGGGCGGTTTTTCGCCTCGGTCTACGGCGCCCATCGCTTTCCGATCGCCCCGCGCGACTACCCCACCATTCTACGCACCGCCGGCGGCGCGCTCGACAATCTGGCGGAACCCTTCGCCGGCGCGCTCGGGCGCGAGTCCCGCGCACGCGCCGAGGCCGGCCGCGGCATGCTCCGACAAGCGTTCCCGGAAAAACGCAGCGCATTCGACACCGCGCTGGCCACCTTCGACCCGCGCGACAAGGATGGCCGGCAGCGCCTGCATGCCCTGCTGGAGCGCCAGAACTACCGTCTGGCGTGGTGGCGGGCCGCCAGCGACGAAATCAACTGGCGACGGTTTTTCGATATCAACGGCTTGGCCGGCATGCGCCAGGAGCAGCCCGAGGTTTTTGACGCGACCCACGCGACCGTACTGCGACTGTACGCCGAGGGGCTGATCGACGGCGTGCGCATCGACCATGTGGACGGCCTTGCCGACCCGCGGGGCTATTGCCGCAAGCTGCGCCGCCGGCTCCAGGCCGAGCGGCAAAAGCGCCCAGCGGCGCTGCGCCACGAGGAGCCGGTGCTGTGGGTGGAAAAAATCCTGTTCCCGCACGAACGCCTGGCCGGCGACTGGCTGACCGACGGCACCACCGGCTACGATTTCATGAACGAGGCCTCGGCCGTGCTGCACGACCCGCAGGGCGAGGCACCGCTGACCCATTTCTGGCACAGCCTTTCCGGTCGCCCGGCCAATTTCGAGGACGAGGCGAAGCCCGCACGGCGGCAAATTTTGAGCCAGGCCCTTTCCAGCGAACTTTGGTCATGCGCCGCCGCATTCCATCGCCTATTGCGCCGCAATAACGCCACACGGGACTGGACACTGACGCGGGTTCGTCGCGGTCTCGAAGAAATTCTTGTGCATTTCCACACCTACCGCATCTATGCCGGCTTGGGTGGCGCCTCCGAAAGCGACCAGCGCGCACTCGCCTGGGCGCTCGCCGGGGCGCGTCGCACCACGCGCGCCGCCGATGCCGGGCTGCTCGATATTCTGGGCCGCCTGATCGCCGGCGACGGCATCCGCGAGGCGCCGGCCGGCGCCGCGCGCGCGGGCTGGCTGCGTGCGATGGTGCGGTTCCAGCAGCTTTCGGCCCCCACGGCCGCGAAATCCGTCGAGGACACCGCCTTCTACCGCTACGGCCGCCTACTGAGCCGCAACGAAGTGGGCAGCGAGCCGTCGCAGTTCGCCCTCACGCCGGCCGCGTTCCACGCCTCGGCGCGCGAGCGCGCCCGCCGTCTGCCGCGCGCCTTGCTCGCCACCGCGACGCACGACCACAAGCGCGGCGAGGACACCCGCGCCCGCATCGCCGTGCTGAGCGAGCTGCCGGACGCCTGGGAGGAGGCGGTCGGCCGCTGGACCCGGCTGAACGCGCCTTTGAAACGCGAGGTGGACGGCGCCCCCGCCCCCGATACCGCAGACGAGCTGATGCTGTACCAGACTCTTGTCGGTGCCTGGCCGCTCGATCTGTCGCCCGACGACGCCAACGGGCTGAAGGCGTACCGGGAGCGCGTCGCCGCGTGGCTTGAAAAGGCAGTGCGCGAAGCCAAGCGGCACAGCGAATGGGCGGCACCCAATGAACCGTACGAGCAGGCGGCTGCGAGTTTGCTGGCGGCCTGCCTCGACCCGGCGCGCAGCGCTCCGGTGGTCCGCGAGATCGCCGAGTTCGCCGCTCGCATCGCGCCGGCGGGCGCCGCCAACGGGCTGGCGCAGACAGTGCTGCGGCTCACCTGCCCCGGCGTGCCGGACTTGTACCAGGGCAGCGAGTTCTGGGACTTTTCCCTGGTGGATCCGGACAACCGCCGCCCGGTCGACTGGGCAGCGCGCAAAACAGCACTCGATGTGAATGCGGCCCCACATACGCTGATGCAGAACTGGCGTGATGGTCACGTCAAGCAAGCCGTGATTGCACGCGCTCTGGAGTTGCGCGCCCGCCTCGCAGATGTTTTTGCGCATGGCGACTACACCCCGCTTATGGCCGAGGGACCGGTCGCAGATCACGTCATCGCGTTCGCCCGTTCGCATAAGGGAAAAACGGTGATCGTCGCTGTCGGCCGATTGCTCGCCACCGTGCTGCGCGACGCGACGGCGCCGACGCCTCCGCCTGCTGCCTGGGACGGAACCGGGCTCGTGCTGCCGCGTTGCATCGCTGCGCATCGCTTCGTCAACGTGCTTAGTGATAGGGCGCCCCTACAGTGCGAAAAAACTACCAAGATGCCACTCGGGGAGCTGTTTGGAGCTTTGCCCACGGCGCTGCTGGAGGCTGAATGAACCGACTAGTCGTCGTATCGAACAGGGTGCCGGTGCCCTCGCATGGCAAGCAGGCCGGCGGGTTGGCGGTGGCGCTCGACGGCCTGATGCAAAAACGCGGCGGGTTGTGGTTCGGCTGGAGCGGCCATGTCGCCGATGACGCCGCCGAGCATCCGGTGACGATGGAACGCGCGGCCGGGGTGGACTTTGCCACCGTCGACCTGACCTCGGACGAACATGCCGGCTACTACAACAGCTTTTCCAATGCGGTGCTGTGGCCGCTGCTGCACGGCATGCAGGAACTGATGCATTACGACCGCGAGGACGCCCGCGTGTACCGCGCGGTGAATGCGCGGCTGGCGGCCATTCTGGCGCCGATGCTGCGGCCGAGCGACATCGTGTGGATCCACGACTACCACATGCTGCCGATGGCGGCGGCACTCGCGGCCTGCGGCGTGCGCAATCCGATGGGCTTTTTTCTGCATGTGCCGTTCCCGTCGCACGACGTGCTGGCCGTGGCGCCGGACGTTTCGGCGATGGTCCGCGACATGCTGGCCGCCGACCTGATCGGCTTCCAGACCGAGAACGACGCCACGAACTTCGCCGACGCCGCTGAATTGCTGGTCGGCGCGTCGCGCTCGATGGGAAACGTGCTGCATGTGCCCGGCCCGAACGGCAGCAGACGGGTGCGCCTGGGCGTATTTCCGGTGGAAATCGACGCCCGCGGCTTTGCCCGCACGGCGGCGCAGATGGCGAACGCGCCGGTGGTGGAAAGCCTGCGTCGGACGCTACACGGCCGGAAACTGATCGTAGGCGCCGAACGGCTCGATCCGACCAAAGGGTTGCTGCAGCGGCTGGCGGGTTTCCGCGCCCTGCTGGAACAGCGGCCCGAATACCGCAGGACGGTGACGATGCTGCAGATCGCAGCGAACTCGCGCCAGGAGGTGGATAGCTACCAGGCGCTTCGATCCTCGCTGGATCACGCGGCGGGAACGCTGAACGCCGATCTTTCCGATCCCGACTGGACGCCGCTGCGCCTGGTCGCGCGCGCAGTCGAGCGAGTGTCCATCGCCGGCTACATGCGCCACGCCGATGTCGGCCTGGTCACGCCGCTGCGCGACGGCATGAACCTCGTCGCAAAGGAATTCGTGGCGGCGCAGGACCCGGCCGACCCCGGAGTCCTGGTGCTGTCGCGCTTTGCCGGCGCGGCACAGCAGCTCGAGGCAGCGCTGCTGGTCAATCCGTACGATACCGAAGCGCTGGCCGACGCTTTGCACGCGGCGCTGGTGATGCCGCTGCCGGAGCGGCAGGCGCGCTGGCAGGCGCTGTGGGGCGCGATCGAAAACCGGTCGCCGGTGGTATGGGGCGAATCGTTCGTATCGAGCTTGCAACGCGCCATCGCCACTCTGCCCGAACGCCCGGTGCGCGCTATCCCGCCGGACGCGCCGATGCGCGCGGCCGGTGCGGCGCCCATGACCGCGCGCATGCTGCCGCGCGCTCCGGATCCGGAAGGCATGCCGCTGAACTAGCGCGCGCCGCGCCGCGTTCGTGCGCGAAGCATAGCGGAGCCAGCCATGAAGATCGTGCTCGCAGCCCTGATCCTGCTGGGTGTCGCGGCCTGTTCGGCCGTGCAGCCGGAGCACCAGACCGGAGCCGCAAATGTGCCGGCCACCCAGGGCGGCGGAGCCGGGCCACAGGAAGGCAGCCCGCTCAGCGCGCGCAACCTCGGATCAGGCCCGACCGCGACTGTCGCGCAGTAGCAGCGGCTCAAGCCGCTTCGGCGCGCAGCACCAGGCGCCCGGTCGCCCTGCCGTCGTGCAGGCGCATCAACGCCTCGTTGGCACTTGCCTGCGGCACTTCCTCGATCGGCAGTTTCGGCAGTGCCCCGGTTTGTGCCAGGGCCACCAGCTCGCGCAGGTCGCCCGGACTGCCGACATAGCTTCCCTGCACGGTCAGGGCCCGCATTGCCATGAGCGGCAGCGGCAGGCGCAGCTCGCCGCCGAACAGCCCCACCTGCACCAGCCGGCCGCCCTTGGCCAAAGCATCGAACGCGGCACGCGCCGACTCGGTGCCGTTGACCATGTCCACCACCGAGCGCACCGGCGCGCCCGCCGCCGCAATGATCCGCGCGGTTACCTCGGAAGGTTTTGCATCCGCATCCACCACCTGGGTGGCGCCCGCGGCCAGGGCGGCGGTGCGCTTCTCGGGGCTGACATCGACGGAAATGATGAACTGGTGGCTCAGCGCGCGCAGCACGGCGATGGCGGACAGGCCAAGACCTCCGGCGCCCACCAGCACCACGGGCTCGTCCGGCGGCAGCGGCTGCAGCTTTCGGATCGCCGAGTAGACGGTGATCCCCGAGCACGCATAGGTCGCGGCCAGCGCCGGGTCGAGCGTTCCCGGGTCGACCAGGTGGCGCGGATGCATCGCCAGCACATGCGTGGCGTAGCCGCCATTCTGAAAGATGCCGATGCTGCGCGAGGCGACGGCGCACATGTTGTCCTGCTCGGAGAGGCACATGGCGCACTTGCCGCAGCCGACCCACGGATAGACGATGCGCACCTGTCCCGGCTCGATCCCGTCCGCCTCCGGGCCGCCGCGCAGCACCCGTCCGACGATCTCGTGGCCCATGGCGAGCGGCAGTTTCACCCCGCGGTCGGCGAGCCGCAGCACCTGTCCGCCGCCCAGATCCCACTGCCCCTCCCAGACATGCAGGTCGGAGTGGCACACCCCGCAATGCATCACCTCCAGCAGTACTTGCGTGCCGGTAGGTTCGGGCGTGGGCAGCTCGATTTCCTGCAACGGCGCCGCGTTGGCGACCACGGCCCAAGCCCGCATTTTACCGCTCCCCCAAAATAACCGCGGCAGCCTAGCGGCCGGATCGCCTCAAGGGCAGGCCTTTTGGTTGGGCGAGCAACCGGCCGCGGTGCCGGTCGGGGTCTGCGCATTCTGCTGCACCTGGCGGTTCAGCTGCTCCACCTCATTGGTGGTCGATTGCTGCTGCTGCGGCGAGGCGACGCCCGAAGTCTGTTCCTGCTGCTGCACGTCGCCGGCGCTGGGCTGGTGCTGCTTGCCGTTATAGATATTGGCGTTCTGGGCCAGCGCCGTCCCCGGACCCAGGAGTCCAGCCGTCAACAGCGCGGTCGTCCATCCGATCATGCGCATGGTCAAACCCTCCCTGCCCGTTCGCTGCACATCGTTACGAGCGCCTTTCAGCGCAAGGCGATCAGGCCGCCATCCACCACCAGCACCTGGCCGGTCACATAAGATGCAGCGGGCGAGGCCAGGAACAGCATGGCCTCGACAACCTCCTCCGGCCTTCCCTGCCGGCGCAGCGGCACCGTGGCCATTACCTGGCGTTCGGCGGCGGCGCGGTCGGCAGCCTCGTTCCACAGCGGGTCGTTGAACGGGGTGTCGATCCAGCCGGGAGCCACGGCATTGGCGCGAATTTTGTCCGCGGCGCCCTCGATCGCGACCGCCCGCATCAGCCCCACGATACCGGTTTTGGAAGCGTCGTAGGCGCCCTCGTGCGACGCGCCGACGAAACTGGCGGTGGAGGCGGTGAACACGATCGCCCCGCCGCCACTGCGCCGGAGATGCGGGATGGCGCAGCGCGCGGTGAGAAATGCGCCGCGCAGGTTCACCGCGATGGTACGGTCCCAGTCGGCGATCGGCATGGTTTCGATGCTGCCGGCCATCAGCACGCCGGCATTGGAAAACACCATGTCGAGCCGCCCGTGTTTTTGTGCGGCGCCGTCCATGGCGGATTGCAGCGAGGCGGGGTCGGTCACGTCGACCCTTTCCGGGGCGTTGATGTCGGCCACCGTCACGGCGGCGCCGGCGTCGCGCAGGCGGCGGGCCAGGGCGGCGCCGATGCCGCTGGCGCCGCCGGTCACGAACGCGGCAAGGCCGGAAAAATCATGCATGGGGCGGAAGCTTGCCAGCAGCGAGGTGGTGCGGCAACGCTAGCCCGTGCACCGGAAAAAACTCGTCCTGGACGTGGATACCGGCACCGATGACGCGGTGGCCGTCATGCTGGCCGCCCTGCATCCCGACCTCGACCTGATCGGATGCACGACGGTGAACGGCAATGTCGAGGTGCATCACTGCACCCACAACACGCTGGCCGTGCTCGACCATGTCGGGCGCGACGATGTCCCCGTATTCGAGGGCCTGTCTCGTCCGCTGGTGCGGCATGATTTCCCGAGCCCGCGGCGCGAGGGCGATCTGGCGGAAAAAATCCACGGCACCACCCTCCCCGTCCCGGCCAGCGCGCGGCAAAGGCAGGCGGCGGGCGCGGTCGAGTTTCTGATCGAGACGTTTCGCGCCGCGACCGAGGCGATCACCCTGGTCGCGGTGGCGCCGCTGTCCAATGTGGCGGCGGCGCTGGCGCTGGACCCGGAGTTTGCCCGCCGCGTGCCGGAGCTGGTGATCATGGGCGGCAGTCATGCGTTCGGGAATGTGACACCGAGCGCGGAGTTCAACATCTGGGCCGACCCGGAAGCGGCGGCGATGGTGCTGTCCGCCGGCTTTGCGCGCATCATGCTGGTGCCGCTGGATGCCACGCACCGCGCCCTGCTGTCGCGCGAGGACTGCGGACGGCTGGCCGCTCTCGGCACGCCCGCCGGGCGGGCGGCTGCCGATTTCATCGGCCACAGCATCAGGGCGCATGACGAAGTTCAGCGCATGGAGGTTTCCGGCACGACGCCGGTGCACGACGCGCTGGCGGTAGGCTCGCTGGTGGCACCGGTGCTGCGCGATGTGCGCCGTCTGCACGTCGCGGTGGAAACCCAGGGCCGGCTGACGGTGGGGCGCACGGTGATCGACACGGATGTCCGCGGCGGCGAGGCGGCGAATTGCGACGTGGCGTTCGATGCGGATGCGGAGGGTTTCGCGGAGCTGCTGCTGCGCACGTTTGCGCCGGCCGATCCGCAGGCCCGCAACGCCGCCGCCCTGGCTCGCGCCGCGCTGGCCGCCCAGGCGCGCGGGGACACGGCCGAGGCGGACCGGCTGTTCGGCGTGGCTCTGCAGGAAGACCCGGACGCGGTGGAGCAGATTTTGCAGGAGAGCGGGGCGGATACGGCGCCGGATTCGCGCGATCAGAGGACGGATCGGGTGTCGGTGAATTCACCGGACGAATACCTCGCGCCTGGAAGGGGCTCTTCGGAACCCGGCCGCCAGTTGTAGGCAAAACGGCTCTACAGATAGATGGATTTTGTATTGGCGGCCGCAGAGCGATCATGAACAGGTTCGCGCCGTTTCTTACCCTTTCACATTGATGCGCGGCCCGGCGCGGTCGGCGGCTGTCCGACACATTCGACTACATCATTGTCGGCGCGGGCACCGCCGGCTGCCTGCTGGCGAACCGGCTGAGCGGAAATCCAGAAAAGCGCGTCCTGCTGCTCGAAGCCGGACGGAAAGACTCGTATTTTTGGATTCACATTCCGGTCGGCTACCTGTACTGCATCGGCAACCCTCGCACGGACTGGCTGTACACAACCGAGGCGGAAGCGGGGCTGAACGGCCGCAGCCTGCTGTACCCGCGCGGAAAAGCGCTGGGCGGCTGCTCGTCGATCAACGGCATGATCTATATGCGCGGGCAGGCGCGCGACTATGACGGCTGGGCCGCGGCACTCGGCGACGGCGCATGGTCGTGGGAAAACTGCCTGGCCGATTTTCGCGCGCACGAGGATCACTACCGCCTCGATGCCGGTGCTGATCCGCCGCTCGGCTCCAACGCCCGCTTTTCGGATTTTCATGGCCATGGCGGCGAGTGGCGGATCGAAAAGCAGCGGCTGCGCTGGGACATTCTGGAGGCGTTTGCGCAAGCCGCGGTGCAGGCCGGCATCCCCCGCATTGACGACTTCAACACCGGCGACAACGAAGGGGTGGGCTATTTCGAGGTCAACCAGAAATCCGGCTGGCGCTGGAATACGTCCAAGGCGTTTCTGCGTCCTGTCCGGGATCGCCGCAACCTGACGATCTGGACCGGGGCGAACGTGGAGCGACTGGTGTTTGCGACCGCGCCGGACGGACGGAAGCGCGTCTCGGGCGCAGTCGTGCGACGGGGTGGCGAGGTCACGACCGTGCAGGCGAGCGCGGAAGTGATTCTGTCGGCCGGCGCGATCGGGTCACCGCAGATTTTGCAACTTTCGGGTGTCGGACCCGGAGCTCTGCTGCAATCGCTCGGCGTTGAGGTGGTGAACGACCTGCCGGGCGTTGGTGAGAACCTGCAAGACCACTTGCAGATTCGCGCGGTGTTCAAAGTCTTTGGCGCCAAAACCTTGAACGCGCTGGCGAGCCGGTGGCACGGCAAGGCCGGCATGGGCCTGCAATACGCGTTTACCCGCAGCGGGCCGATGAGCATGTCGCCGTCGCAGCTCGGCGCGTTTTCCCGGTCCGATCCGAGCCGAAAACATGCCAACCTGGAGTACCATGTGCAGCCGCTCAGCCTGGATGCGTTCGGCGAGGATTTGCACGCATTCCCGGCTTTCACCGCGAGCGTGTGCAACCTGAACCCGACCAGCCGCGGCAGCGTACGCATCCGCTCCAGGCACTCGGGCGCCGCGCCCGCGATCGCCCCGAACTATTTTGCCACCGATGAGGACCGGCAGGTTGCGGTCGCCGCGTTGCGCCAGGTACGCAGCAATCGCGGCGCAACCGGCGCTGGCCCGCTATCGGCCGGTGGAGTGGAAGCCGGGCCGCGAATTCCAGACCGACGAGGAGCTGGCAAAACTCGCCGGCGACATCGGCACGACGATTTTCCATCCGGTCGGAACGACCAAAATGGCGCGGGACGACGATCCGACGGGGGTGGTCGACAGCCACCTCCGGGTTCGGGGCATTGCCGGGCTGCGCGTCGTGGACGCAGGCGTCATGCCCACCATTACCAGTGGCAACACCAATTCGCCCACGCTGATGATCGCCGAAAAAGCCGCGCGGTGGATCGCCCAAGGAATCTAGGGCGGCATGACGACGCCGAGACGTTCCGCCAGACCCGCGGCATCGGCAGGCGCCCGGACCTTTGCGTCATTGTCGAAAAAGACGAACACGTCCCGGCCTTTCGGATGCGGATGCGTGGGTGGCAAAATGCGTTTGGCGTCGTCAGGCTCGCCGCCAGCAACCCAGGCGCGCACGCGGCTCGCCCAGCGGTCGAGCGCCTGATCGTCGTAGCCGCTGGCATAGAGTTCTTCCGATCCGTGCAGCCGGCAGTAGACAAAGTCGGCGGCCAGATCCATCAGCAGCGGCCATTCCACCGTGTCCGCGCAAACCAGCGCCGTTTCGTAGCGACGCAGCAAGTCGATGAATGCAGGCGTGCAGAAACTCTTGCTGCGTATTTCCACCGCATGGCGCATGGGTTTTTCGACATCGCTGTCGAGCCAGTCGCGACCGGACAAGCGCGCGTCATGGCGTCGCGCCAGCGCCGCGGCCTGCCTGGTGTCACGCGGCAGCATGGCGAGAAACGACTCGAAGCGCTCGGGATCGAAGGTCATCCGCACCGGGAATTGCCACAGGATCGGTCCCAGTTTTGGCCCCAGCCGCAGCAGGCCGGAGGCCAGGAAATTGGCGAGCGGCGTTTCCACGTTGCGCAGCTTGAGCATGTGCGTGATGTAGCGCGGGCCCTTGACCGCGAACACGAAGCCATCCGGGGTCTCGTCCCGCCAGCGGCCAAAAGCTTCGGGTCGCTGCAGTCCGTAGAACGTGCCGTTGATCTCGATGGACCGGAAGCGCCGGGCGGCATAGGCAAGCTCCTGCCGGTGCGGGAGTCCTTTCGGGTAGAAGACGCCGCGCCACCTCGCGTAGGTCCAGCCCGAGAGACCGATGCGAATGGTTCCTGGTTCCGCCATCGGTGGCGTCTTGCTGGCGTCAGACGGCGGTCAATCCGCCATCCACGAACATCAACGAGCCGGTCATGTAGGACGCATCGTCCGACGCCAGGAAGGCGATCGCGCCCGACAATTCCTCCGGCTGGGCGCCGCGCTTCAGCGGGATGGAGCGCACCAGCGGCTCCAGCACCGCCGGATCGGCCACCAGTTCGGCCACTATCGGGGACAAGGTGAAGCCGGGCACCACCACGTTCACGCGAATCCCTTCCGGCGCGTAATCGACCGCCATGACGCGCGCCATCCCATGCACGCCCCCCTTGCTGGAGGAGTAGGCGATGCTGGCGGGCGTTACGCCAAGAATGCCGGTGGGCGAGCCGGTGATGACCACGGCACCCTGCTTCGCGGTGGCCCGGATGGCCTCCACGCCGTGCTTGCAGGCAAGGAACATTCCGGTGAGGTTGACGCCGACTATCTCGTCCCAAACCGGCTGCTCAAGCTGGTGCACCTTGCCGTCGCGCGTGGCGGAAAAGATGCCGGCATTGGACACGAGAATGTCGAGCCGGCGATACGCCTCGAGGACTTTTCCGAAAGCGGCCTCGACTTCCGCTTCCTTCGATACATCGACGGTGATCGCGATCGCCTGCCCGCCGGCTGTGCGGATGTCGGCGGCGGTGGCTTCAGCGGAGGCCGCGTTCACATCCAGGATCGCGAGCAGGCAGCCTTCCTCGCCAAGCCGCAGCGCGGCGGCGCGTCCGATTCCCGAGCCGGCGCCGGTCACGGCGGCGATTTTTCCTTTCAGTCCTCGCACCGTCGCCTCCCCGAAACGCGGCTGTTCGTCGCGGCCGTATCATCACCTGTCCGGGCGCGGAAGGCGAGCTTAGCCGCCGCCCCGCTGGAGGACCGGGCCCGAAAGTCCGAGGGCCGTGGTGACCAGCGCAAGGTGGCTGAGGGCCTGAGGAAAATTCCCGGCCAACTGACGCCCGCGCAGATTATACTCTTCGGAGAGCAAGCCGAGGTCGTTGCGCACGCCGAGCACGCGCTCCAACGCGTCCCTGGCCGCCGCATCACGCCCCTGCATGCCCCGGCAGTCGGCGAGCCAGCAGGTACAGGCGAGAAAGGCACCCTCGGGCTCGTCCCCTTGAGCGCGCTTCCGACACACCAGCCCGTCTTCCAGCAGTTCTCGTTCCACAGCAGCAATCGTGCCGGCAATGCGCGGATCGCTCACCGGCAGAAAGCCGACCAGAGGGATCAGCAGCAGACTGGCGTCGAGCGCCTGGCCACCGTAATGCTGCACAAAAGTTCCGAGTCCGGAGTGATAGCCCTCCTCGCACACCTCGGCATGGATGCGCGCGCGCAGACCCGCCAACCGGCGCAGCGTGTCGGGGTCCGTCGTTTCATGCAACGGGGCCTGGCGCAGAAACTGGTTGACCCCGGCCCAGGCCATTACCTTTGAATAAGTATATTGCCGCCCCTCGCCCCGAGATTCCCACACACCCTGCCCGTCATCCCTCCAGATGGCTTCGATCCGCTCGACAATCGCCTGCGCAACGCCCTGTTGCTGCGCCGAAACTTCAATCCCGGCCTGTGCCGCGAGGCCGAAAGCATCGAGCACCTCCCCCAGCACATCGATCTGCCGTTGCGCGGCCGCCGCGTTGCCGACGCGCACCGGCTTCGTCCACCGGTAGCCGGGCAGCCAGTCCACCTCCCATTCGTTGATGTGCCGTCCGCCATCGACACGATACATGATCCGCATCTCCGAGGGCGTTCCCCCCAAGGCGCGCAGGATCCAGTCGCGCCATTGCTGCGCCTCCTCCCGATAGCCGGCATTCAGGAGTGCCCCGATGGTGAAAGTTGCGTCGCGCAGCCAGCAGTAGCGATAGTCCCAGTTGGAGCTGCCTCCCGGCTTCTCCGGCAACGAGGTGGTCGGCGCTGCGACCAGCCCGCCGGTGGGGCTGGTCAGAGCCCGGAGAATGAGCAGCGAACGCCGCACTGCGTCAGGCCAGTGGGTGGGAGCGCTGAATTGCCCGATCCAGGTGCGCCAGAGGTGTCGTGTGGTGGCGAGCGCGGCCTCGGCGTCGAGACGGCCAGGCGGCTCGCGCATCGAATCGCCGAAACGCAACGTGAACGCCAGGCGCTCTCCGGCCGAAACGGTGAAGCTACCGCTCGCGCCGCCATGCGCGATTTCGAGCGGCACGGCGCTGTACAGCACCGTGAGATCGGGGCCGATACGGGCAACAAAGCCGCCGTCGCGTGCCTCCGTCCAGGGTGGGATCTTGCCGTAGTCGAAGCGCAGGCGAAGATCGAACGCCATCTCCGTCTGGCCCCGCAATCCGGCGACAAGGCGGATGACGGAAGACTGTCCGTTACCGAGCGGCATGAAGTCGATGACGCGGACAGCCGCACCGCCGATCTGGAAGTCGGTCTCCAGCACCATCGTGTCGGTCTGATAACGGCGCGAGACGTCCGCCTCGCGGGTCGGGGCAATGCTCCAGCGTCCATTCTCGGCGCTGCCGAGCAGGGCGGCGAAGCACGCGTCACTGTCGAAACGCGGCATGCAAAGCCAATCGATCGAGCCGTTGCGTCGCACCAGCGCCGCGGTCTCGCGGTCGCCGATCAGCGCGTAGTCCTCCAGCGGCGCCGTCATAGCGCCCGCGCCGCGACTGGCTGTCGAGATCGTGAAAGCATGGCAACCAGGTACCTCACAGTGCGTCGAGGGGCTAGGCAGTGGGCGGGCATCGGCTTCGCGCGGCAATAGAACGAGCCGTGCGCGCCGGGGTTAAGTCGGTAGGCAGCAGGCGGTTTCGTACAGTGCAGGCTTCGATCTTCGGCTCCGATGGGCACGTGACGTGGTTTCAGGAATGTGCCCGCGCGGCCGTCGTCTTCGCCTACGGGCTGGCCGTGGTGCGCGTTGCCGGCCGGCGGGTTTTCGGCAAGTGGGCCGCGCTTGACATAATCGTCTCGGTCATCGTCGGATCGAACCTGAGCCGAGCGCTGAGCGGGCAAGCCGCTTTGACCGGCACGCTGGCCGCGACCACCTTTCTCATGGCAATGCATTGGGTGCTGGCGCAAGCCGCTGCCCGGTCGAGGTGGTTCGCCATGATGGTGGAGGGGACACCGATCGAACTCGGTCGGAACGGCTCGGTGGACCGCTCGCTCTTGCGTCGGCACTCCGTCAGCGAGCGTGACCTCGACGAGGCACTCCGGCAGTCGAGCGCGGAAGACGTGGGCAACACGCGCCACATCGTGTTGGAGCCCAGCGGGAAAATCACGGTACTCGGAATTCGTAGGATCGGGACTCAAAGATTTGCAGGATCGGGCCGCTGGCCTGAAAGCCACTGCGCCGTGAGATCAGAGGGCGCCTGCGCCGCGCGGTCCTGTGCCGGCAGCATGCGGTCCAGCACGCCGTCGCGGCGCACGGCGACATGCCAGACGGTGGCGGCCACGTGCAGCACGATCAGCGCGTAGACGAGCCACTGGCCGGTGACGACGTGGACCCAAACGCCGGCATGGGCCAAAGCCTTGTTCTCCGGCAGGCCGGGCACGGTGAACAGGCCGAAATACCTGACCGGGTGGCCGCCGGCGGCCGAGAGAATGTAACCGCTCACCGGCATCCCGACCAAGATCAGGTACAGCAGCCAGTGCGAGGCGAAGGCGCTCGCCCTTTCCCACCGTGCCATGTCCGGCGGCAGCGGCGGCGCGGGGTGGGCGGCGCGCCAGGCGAGGCGGACGGCGACCAGCGCCAGAATCGTCAAGCCGACCGATTTGTGGACCGTAAGGACCCATTCGCGCGATGGCGCCTCCTTCGGCATGTTGACCATCACCCAGGCGAGCGGCAGGGCGCAAAGCATCAGCGCCGCCGTGACCCAGTGCAGCGCCTGGGCGGTGCGCGTGTAGCGGCGCACCGGCGAAGCGGCGGTGCGGAAGGCATAGGTGGTCGTGTCCAAAACTTCGGCTCCTCTTACCGGCTCCCGCAAGGGCGGCATCGGGAGCAGGTGGCCGCACGGCCGGTCACCGGCAAGGCTGCTACCCGCCGCCTGAATACCTGACGCCCTGAAGCAGCGGGTATTCCCGTCGCCGGAGACACCCCACTTGCCGACGATGCCCGAACCCCAGAAAATCCGCCGCCCGCTCGTGCTGGCCTCCGTCATGGCCGCGATGTTCATGATTGCCATCGAGGCCACGATCGTCTCGACCGCCATGCCGCAGATTGCCGGGCAGCTCGGGGACCTGCACCTCTATTCCTGGGTGTTCGCGGCGTTCCTGCTGACCCAGACCGCGACCGCGGTGATGTTCGGCAAGCTGGCGGATCTGTACGGCCGCAAGCCGGTCATGTTCGCCGGCATCGGCGTCTTTCTGGTGGGCTCGGTGCTGTGCGGCTTTGCCTGGTCGATTCCCTCGCTGATCGTGTTCCGCCTGATCCAGGGGGTCGGGGCGGGCGCGATCCAGCCGGTGGGCATGACCCTGGTCGGCGACCTCTACCCGGCGCAGGAACGTGGCAAAATCCAGGGCTATATGGCGAGCGTCTGGGGCATATCGTCGGTGCTCGGGCCGCTGGCCGGGGGCTTGATCATCCAGCACCTGTCCTGGGCCTGGATTTTCTGGATCAACGTGCCGGTCGGTCTGGCCGCCACGGCCGGATTCGCCGCCTTTCTGCACGAGAGCGTGGCACCCCGCAGACGCAGCATCGATGCCGCGGGCGCCGCCTTGTTCACCGTGGCGGTCGCCTCGCTCATGGTGGCGTTCACCGAGCTGGGCACGGCGAACGATACCACCGCACTCGCCGCCGCCGGCCTGTTCTGCGTCAGCTCGGCGCTGTTCGTGGCCCAGGAACGCCGGGCCAGTCACCCGATGCTGGCGTTCGGATTGTGGGCGCGCCGCCCGATCGCCACCGCCAACGCCGCCACCTTGCTGAGCGGCATGGTGATCATCGGGCTGACCACGTTTCTGCCGATGTATGTTCAGGGCGTGCTGAACCGGTCCGCCCTGGTGGCGGGGTTCGCGCTGACCATGATGGTTCTGGGCTGGCCGATCGGTTCGACGATCGCCGCGCGGAATTTCGGCCGCTTCGGCCTGCGCCCGACCCTGCTGATCGGCGCCGCGCTGCTGCCCATCGGCGCGCTGGCGTTCCTGGCCCTGGATCCGGGCAGTTCGCCGGTGCTTGCCGGGGTCGGCTCCATCATCATCGGGTTCGGCATGGGGTTCCTCAGCACCGCGGCGATCGTCATCATCCAGGATAGCGTGGGATGGGCCGAACGAGGTGCGGCGACGGCATCGAACATGTTTTCCCGCAATCTGGGCAGCGCGCTGGGTGCGACGGTGCTGGGCGGAATTCTGAATCTTGCGCTGGCGCAGCGGAGCGGCGGGGTCGGTTACGACCAGATCCGGCAGCTGCTCGACCATCCGGGAACGGCGATCGGCGACCCGACCGTGCGGGCGGCGCTCGGCCAGTCGCTCCACCTCACCTTCTGGGCGGTATTTGCCATGACCGCGCTGACCGCCCTGCTGGCGACCTTGGTGCCCTCGGTGGCAATGAGCCAGGGGCCGCGAGAGATGCCGGCCGAATAGGTCTGCTTCTGGTTTTATGGCGGTCGCGGACGGTCGGGGGCTCCCCGGCCGCAAATCGGTTGTGCGCTCTCCACCGAAAACGATAGATGCTCGCTCGACGGCAGGGGACTACGCAGGCAGGGGACTACGCATGAAAACGCTGCCCCCGGATTGGTTCGGCCGCCTGGGTTGCGGAATGCAGCGCGCGGATTCATGATGCGCGCGCGCCTGGCCGAAGTTGCTGCGCCGGTTCCGCCGGTGGCGCAGACACGCGGGGCCGCCAACGTGGCGGTACAGACGGCAATCGCGTTCCTCGCTGCCGCCGCCTTCTATGTCTCGCTTTACGGCGAGCTGCCCTATCACGACGTCGCCCGCTTCGTGGCACAGATCGAGAGTGACCGTTTCGTTTGGGACATCGGCCATGTCCTGCTGCAGCCGGTGACGTTGCTGTGGCACCGGTATCTCGGCTTTGGCGAGAGCGCCGAGATGAGCCAGAAGCACATCAACACCGTGGCGACGGCCGCGGGCATCGCGGTGTTCTACCTGTTGCTCTGCCGGCTTCGCGTGCGGCCGGCGGTGCGCATCGCCGCGAGCGTCGTGGTGGGCGCTTCGGCGAGCCTCATGATCCTCGCCCCGTCCGGCCACATGAAGCTGCTGGCGTTTCCGTTCCTGACCGGCGCGCTGATGCAGGCGACGCTGTGGGAGCGGACGCCGGTTGGGGTCGGGCCGCCCGACTGGCGGCTCGCGGTCTGCGGATGTCTGCTCGCGGTCGCGGCGGCGCTGCTCGCGAGCTGCCTCGCAGCGGCTCCGTTCGTGGGTCTCGCGATCCTGCTCGCGACGCTTCGCCGCGGCGAAGGCTGGACCGCGGGAGTTTGGCGCGGATTTCTGTTCGGACTGGTCTGCGGCCTGGTGTTTCTGGCCATCGTGTGCGCCGGCTACGTCGTGTTCACCGGCAACGATCTCAGTCTGCACGGGCTCACCTCTTCGGTTGCCTCGAAGCAAGAGCTGCGCAGCGATTTTGCGGACACGTCGCTCGTCGATCGACTGGCGCGAGGGCTGTTCGGAACGGTCAACAACATCGTCGCGGCCCCGGCGCTTGGCTCCGTCGTGCGCGCATGGCTCGCCGGGCAGGTTCCGTCGCTGCGCCCCTATGCCGGGACACTTTTGTCGCAGCTCGTGCCCTGGTTCGCCACGCTGGTGTTGCTCGGCCTGATCTATTGCAATGCCGTGCGCCGGATCGTGTTCGGCGCACGGGTCGTGCTTCCGTTCGCTTTCCTTTGCGGGGCGCAGTGCTGGGCGGTCTGGTACAACCTGAATGATCCCGAGCACTGGTTCGCGCTCACCGCACCGACGCTCGTCCTGCTGCTGCTGACGTTCCCTTCGCAGGCCATTCGGATCATCGTGCCGCTGTGGGCGGTGGTCGCCGCGGCGGTCAATCTCGCCATCATTGGCGTGCCCGTGGCCTCGTTCCCTCTTCACGCCGCCGAAGCTGACGTGCGGGCGCGGGTTGCGCCGAACGACCTCCTGGTTTCGTTCGCCGCCTATCCTGGTCGGGCATATCTCGGCTTCTTCGACCTTCCGGGCCTGCGCAAGCTCCAGCTCGACAACGCCTTTCATGATGCCGGGTCGATCGACGCTTTCTTCGCCACCGTTCAGCGGGAGTTCTCGGAGACCTGGGCGCGCGGCGGCCGGGTGTTCGTGTTCGACGTTCTGGACCCCGCCGACTGGGACGCGCCTTGGCTGTCGCTTCTCTCGCATCATCTCAGCAAGCAGCGCCTGTTCGATTTCTTCTATTCGCATTACGACATTCGCCGGGTCGGCGCGGTAGGACGCTTGCAGACATGGGAAATCCTGCCGCCCTCCTCGGCACCGGCCGGGCGGCCCTGACATGAAGCCGCTGCCGAACCCGGTAGCCGGGATGTCACCGGGCGAGCGGCATCCGGTTTTGTCCGTTGTCGTTCCCTGTTTCAACGAAGCCGACGGGCTGCCGCATTTTCACGCCCGTCTGGTCGGGATCATGCGCGTCATCGGCGAGCCCTGGGAGGTCGTCTACGTCAACGACGGGAGCCGGGATGCGACGCTCGGAGTCCTGCTCGCAATGCATCGGAGCGCAGACAATATCGCGGTCGTCAACCTGTCGCGAAATTTCGGCAAGGAGATCGCGCTCACCGCCGGCCTCGATCACGCCCGGGGCGATGCGGTGATCGTGATCGACGCCGACTTGCAGGACCCGCCCGAGGTCATTCCTGAACTCGTGGCAGGCTGGCACGAGGGGTTCGATACCGTGTACGCGAAACGCCGCGACCGGATCGGCGAGACTTGGCTGAAAAAGGCGACCGCGAAGCTCTTTTATCGGCTCATGCAGCGGCTCGGCGGCGCTCCGATGCCGCAGGACGTCGGCGACTTCCGGCTGATCAGCCGCCGCGCGCTCGACGCACTGCTGCAGCTTCGCGAGCGGCACCGTTTCATGAAGGGGCTGTTCGCCTGGATCGGATTTTCGAGCAAGGCGGTCATCTACGACCGCGCGCCGCGGCACCTGGGCTCGACCAGCTGGAGCTATTGGCGGCTCTGGAATTTTGCCTTGGAGGGAATCACCAGCCACACGCTGCTGCCGCTGAGACTCGCGTCCTATCTGGGCCTTGTCGTCGCGGCGCTCGCCATCGTCTACATCGTCGAGATCGTGATCCGCACGCTGTTGTTCGGCAATCCGGTCGCCGGATACCCGAGCCTGATGGCCGCCGTGCTGTTTTTTGGCGGGGTACAGCTGCTGACACTTGGAACCATCGGCGAGTATCTCGGCCGCATTTTCAACGAAACCAAGTACCGCCCCCTGTATTTCACCGAGCGCGTCTTGTCGCCAACGGGCATGGAGCAATCCGATCCGGTTGCCGAGGGGAACTCGGTGCAGGAGCCGCAGAGTACAGCCTGAACGCGCGCAAGCTCCCGGCTGACGCGCGCAAGCTCCTGTGCTGCTCAGTTGGCCCCATCCATATGCGACAATGCGGCGCGCATCGGCACGCTTGAAAGCTGAACCAATCCGGTGAGCGGTGCGCTGTAGTCGATGATCAAGTAGAGCGGGGACGCTATGGACAGGGCAGACAACCCCACCACAGCATAGGTCAGGCGGTTGCGTGGCGAGGTCAGCCCGAATATCGCGAAAATGATCGAGAGCCACGATGTCAGCACAATCAGGAACGGCCACGAGATGGATGAGCGGGTCGCGAAGATGAGATGCCAGCGCTGCTGAATGGTCAGCGCCACACGATCACGCAAGCGCCCGGCAATCAGGCGATGGAATTCGTCCTGCGGCGCCAGATGTTCGATATCCACGTCAACGTTTGCGAGCATGTCGCCCAGCTCCGTTCCCTCCACGCCGGAGGATGTCGGATCACGCTTGAAGCGCGGGTATTGTCCAGAAGGCGCGGTTTCGTCCGGCCACGAGTCTGCGATGGCCGCTGCGGCATAGCTTCGCAGCAGCTTGCGAATGTCGTCTGCTTGCGGGCCATACACCCGCAAACGATGATCGAGTTCGATCAGATCAGCACCGAACGCACTCAGGTCGGTGTTGTATCCATCAAACCTCTGCTTGGCATTGGACGTCAGCAACCCGAGCACCAGCGCCGAAAACGTGAGCAGCATCCCCATCAACAGCCGGACGGAATCGATCGATGCCGGTGTGACATGACGGTCGTCTACCCGGTGCTGGACCCACCACCCTGTTGCCACGCTGCCCAGCAGGATGAGGAATAGCAGGGCGGGGTACACGATGGCCATCGGCTTATCCTGGCGTGAGACTGCATAGCGGGACGACAGCGAAGCCGAGCAAAGTGGCAACAGTGCCCAAAGCGGGATTCCGGATTCTTGCGCGCGGCTGCAGCCTCGCTTTGTCCTACGCCGCCGCAGGCACCTGCATTTCGCCAAGATACGCTTCGCGGATAGCCGCATTCTCCCGCAGCTCCGACGCCTTGCCGGACAGCACCACCTGCCCCGTCTGCAGCACATAGGCCCGATGCGCTATGGACAGCGCCATCGCCGCGTTCTGCTCCACCATGAAAATCGTCGTGCCCTGTCGGTTGATTTCCTGAATAATGTCAAAAACCTGTTCGACATACAGTGGCGACAGTCCCATCGACGGCTCGTCCATGCAGATCAGCCGCGGGTGGCCCATCAGCGCGCGACCGATCGCCACCATCTGCTGCTCGCCGCCCGACAGCGTGCCCGCCAACTGGCCCCGCCGCTCCTTCACCCGAGGAAACAGCGAATAGACCCGCTCCAGGTCTTCATGAAATTCGGGCCCGCGCTTGCGCGTGTACGCTCCCATCTCCAGGTTTTCCAGAATGGTCATGCGCGGAAACAGGCGCCGCGCCTCCAGTACCGGCGCAATCCCCCGCCGCACGCGCTCGCTGGTCGGCAGGCGCTCGATGGGTTGATTGTCGAACAGCACCGTGCCGCGCGCCGGACGCACCACGCCCATGATGGTCTTCATGGTGGTGGACTTGCCGCACGCATTGCCGCCGAGCAGCGACACGATCTCGCCGCGGCCGATCGTGTAGTCGACATGCTTCAGCACATGCAGGTCGCCATAGAACGTGTCCACGCCGCGAAATTCCAGCAGCGGGCCGCCGGCGCTGTTGCCGCCGGAGACGTCACGCGGCACCGACCGGAACTCCTCTGGCGGCCTCGGCGGTGGCGGCGCGACCGAGATAGGCGCGCAGCACTTCCTCGTTCTGGCGCACCGCGGCCGGCGTGCCCTCGGTGATCTTTTCGCCGTGGTCGAGCACCACCACCTTGTCGGCCAGTTGCGTCACCACATCGAGCTTGTGCTCGATCAGCAGAACGGTCAGGCCAAGCGTGTGCAGGCTTCTGATCTGCTCGGCCAGTTCAAGCGTTTCCGCCGGGTTCATGCCGGCGGTCGGCTCGTCCAGCAGCAGAATTCTCGGCCGGCTGGCCAGCGCGCGGGCGATTTCCACGCGGCGGCGGTTGGCGTAGGACAGGCCGCTGACGGTCTGGGCGATGCGCGGCGTCAGGCGGTTGCCGAACAGGGCCACGATCTCCGCCGCCTTTTCCCGGGCCGCGTGTTCCTCCGCCCTGGTGGGCGGGAGGCGCAGCACGGCGCCGATCGGGCCGGTGCGCAGACGCGCATGCTGGCCGATCAGCACGTTCTCCAGCACCGTCAGGTTCGGGAACAGCCGGATGTTCTGGAAGGTGCGCGCAACCCCCTGCTGGAGAATCCGGTGCGGCTGCAATCCAAGCAGTTCGGCGCCGTGGAACAGGATGCTGCCGTCCTCGGCCGGGGTCAGGCCGGTGATGACGTTGAACAGCGTGGATTTTCCCGAACCGTTCGGCCCGATCACCGCCACCACGCTGCCGGCCGGCACTGTCAAATCCACCTTGTTCAGCGCCACCAGGCCGCCGAACCGCACCGTCACCCCGCGCACGTCCAGCGCAATCCCCGCTTCCGCATCGGGCCGCCCCAGCACGGCAACATTGGCGAACCCGCCCCGCGCCACGCCCGCTACGTGCTGCGCATCGAAATCCAGCGGCGGGGTGTGGCGCACGGCCGGAACCAATCCCTGGCGCCGGAACAGCATCATGGCGACCAGAATGATCCCGAATATCAGCTCGATGGAGCGCGCCAGATCGATCTGCTGCAGCCAGTCGTTGTTGATCGCGGCGCCCAGCGCGTGCAGCCACTGCGTCGCATCGGGCAAGAACCATGATTGCAGCAATTGCAGGACCACGGCACCCAGAACCACGCCCCACACGCTGCCCATGCCGCCCAGCACGACCATGACCAGGATCATCACCGATACCGGGAAGCCAAACATTTCCGGCGTCGCGGTCTGCAGTTTGGCCACGTAGAACACGCCGGTGACGCCGGCGAATGCCGCACCGATGGCGAAGGCGAGCAGCTTGGTCCGTACCCGGTCGACGCCCATCGCCGCGGCGGCGATCTCATCCTCGCGGATCGCCATCCAGGCGCGGCCGATACGGCTGTCACGCAGCCGCACGCTGATGAAAATCAGCAGCGCCATCAGCAGCAGCCCGGTCCAGTAGTACGGCAAGGCGTCGATGCCGAAACTCTGGCCGAACAGTTTGGGCGCCTGCACGCCGTTCAGGCCGGCGGCACCGTTGGTGACGCTCTTCATGTTGCGCGCCACGATCGGCACGATCTCGCCGAAACCCAGCGTCACGATGGCCAGATAGTCGCCGCGCAGCCGCAGCGTGGGCGCGCCGAACAGCACGCCGAAAAACGCCGCCACCAGCCCTGCCAGCGGCAGTGCGAGCCAGAAGCTGAGCGTGAAATGCACCAGGTCGGGACCGCCCTGGTTGATCTTTTCCACCAGTCCGAGCCAAGCCGCCGGTTGCCAAGCCGAACTCCATACCGGCATGACCTGGAACGAACACAGCACGCCATAGAAATAAGCGCCGATGGCAAAGAACGCCGCGTAGCCGAGGTCAAGCAGGCCGGCAAAGCCCACCACGATGTTCAGCCCCAGCGCCAGCACGGCGAAGGCGGTGGCATTGGCCATGCTGTCGAGGTCGGCGTCGTTGTCGAGCAGCGTGGGCAGGCAGACCAGCACCAGGCGAGGAGGGCGATGCCGCCCGAGGGACCCCGAGGGAGCCGTCAAACGAGCGGCGGATGCGGGCGAGGAACGAAGGCGCTTGCGCGCTCATGCGCCGCCCTCGTGACGTCACGACTTGCTGGGCGCCAGTCGCCCGAGCAGGCCGGCGGGCCGCAGCACAAGAACCATGACGAGAATGGAGAAGATGAACACGTCGGTCCAGGAGGTGGACACCAGTCCGCCGACCGCCTCGATCAGCCCGATGATGACTCCGCCCAGCATGGCGCCCGGCACGTTGCCGATGCCGCCCAGCACCGCCGCGGTGAACGCACGCAGGCCGGCGGTAAACCCGATCACGTAACTGGTGAAATTGTAGTACAGCCCGAAGATCAGGCCGCCCGCCCCTGCCAGCGCCGAGCCCAGAAAGAACGCCATGATGATGACGCGATCGACCTCCACGCCCATCATGCGCGCGGCTTCCGGGTCCTGTGCGGTGGCCCGCATCGCCTTGCCGACACGGGTGTATTGCACCAGCCAGAGCAGGGCCAGCATCAGCACCAGCGACACCACCCAGATCAGCACTTCGCGCATCTCCAGCACGGCTCCGCCGATCTGGTATTTTATGCGCGGTAGCGGGTTGGGATAATTCATGCTGGCCGCGCCGATGAACAGCAGCACCAGGTTGAACAGGATATAGGATACGCCGATTGTCGTGATCATCGCCGAAAGGCCGGGCACGTTGCGCAGCGGCCGCAGCGCCAGCCGCTCGATCACCACGCCCAGCGCGCCGGCACCCACCATGCTGGCCGCGAGCGCCGTCAGCAGCGCCACCGCCAAGGGCACGCCGTGCAAGACCGTGTCCTGGCCATACAGGCCAAACTGCGACAGCGTCCACATGCCGATGAAGCTGCCGACCATGAAGACGTTGAAGTGGGAAAAGTTGATCAGTTCCAGGATGCCGTAGACCAGCGTGAACCCGAGGGCGAGCAGCGCATACATCGCCCCCAGGCTCAAGCCGTTGATCAGAACCTGCAGCGCGACATCGCTGCCGGTCACGGATCGGTCCCCGCCGGGCCGTCTCTGCCGGTCAGGCCTGCGGCGCCACGCCCAGATACTTGTACTGGTGCGCCAGATCGTCCAGCGGGAACGCGTCGTTCTTGTGCGCCTGGAACACGCTGATGACCTTGCTCTTCAGGTCGCCGTTCGCATCGAACGCCACCTCGCCCTGCAAGGTCTCCAGCGACACGCCCGCCAGCGCATCACGCACGTTGTCGCGATTGAGTGGCTTCTTGGCGGCTTCGACTTTCTTGATCGCCGCGACCAGCGCCATGGTGGCGTCGTACGCGCATACCGCGTAGTCGTCCGGCGCCTTCTTGTAGGTGTCCGTATAGCGCTTGACCCACGCGGCCATGCGCGGCTCTTCGTTGACGTGCGGGCTGGCCACCGTCGCGTACCACCCTTCGGCGGCCGGGAAGCCGGCGCCGGTGAACATTTCGGGATCCTGGATGCCGTCGCCGCCGCCCTTGATCATTTTTGGAAGAATGTCGTAGCTCTGCTTCACCAGCTTGACGCCGGCCTGCATCACGCCGCCGTAGTATAGCGCGTCGGGGTTGAGCGCCTTGATCTTGGTCAGTATCGCGGAGTAGTCGGCGGCTTTGGGGTCCAGCTTGTCGCGGCCCAGAACCTTGAGGCCCTTTGCCTCCGCCTGCTTCTGGAACGCATCGGCCAGGCCCTCGCCATAGGCGCCGGTGTCGTCGAGCACGAACACGCTCTTCACCTTCAGCACGTCGGCGAAGTAGTTGGCCATGTTCGGCCCCTGAAACGCGTCAGTGGCGACGGTGCGGAAGAACACCGTTTTGCCGCCCGGATCGTACTGGCTCTTGAATTTCGGGTCCGTTATGTCCGGGTTGGTGGCCGACGGGGTGATCATGGCCAGGTTGGCCATGCTGAGAATCGGCACCATGGCTTTGGCGGCGCCGGACATCTGCGGACCGATGATGCCCACCACCTCCTTGTCGGACGTGAACTTGCGCGCGTTGGTGGCGGCCTGGGCGGGGTCGTACTGGCCGGCGGTCGCGGTGCCGTCGTCCAGCGAGTACACCTCGAGGCGCACGCCGGGAACCATGTGCTTGGCGTTGGCGTCGGCCACCGCCATCTCGGTTCCGTATTGCTGCAGGATGGCGCCCTCGGCGTCGCCGCCGGTCAGCGAGCCGTCCCAGCCGATCTTGATCACTTTTTCGGCGGCGGCGGCGAACGCGGCAGGCGGCGATCCGGCCCCGGCCAGCGCGGCGGCGCCGACGGCGGCCAGCAAGGTTGCGCGGCGAGTCATGGTCATGGTGGGCAGCTCCTTATGGAGGTTGGACGCGATGACAGAGCCGTGACCACACCATGCCGATGCAAGCCGCGCAAGCCTGCCAGAACGCCGGTGCATCATTCCGGCGGCGGGGAACCTCGACCGCATCTGACAAAAAGCCCGTGCCGCGCTCCCTTGGCCGCCTCGGCTCAGGACTGCGGCGCCACGCCAACGTACTTAAACTGGTGGTTCACGTCGTCCAGCGGATAGGCGTCGTCCTTATGCGCCTGGAACACGCTGATCACCTTGCTTTTCAAGTCGCCATTGGCGTCGAACGCCACCTCGCCTTGCAGCGTCTGCAGCTTTACGCCGGCCAGCGCGTCACGCACGGTGTCGCGGGTTATGGGTTTGTGGGATTCCTGAACCGTCTTCACAGCGGCGATCAGCGCCATCGTGGCGTCATATCCGCACACCGCAAAGTCGTCCGGTGCCTTCTTGAAGGGTGTGCTCGAACATCATCGCTCCCGGAAGTCAGTACCTCGATGCCGAATCTCCCCCACCCGATGCTGAAGTTGCCGGGCGGTGCCATCGCCGATTTTCTCCCTCACCTGGCGTCCACCCTGCATTGGCTCATCGGCGACCACGCCTCCGCCCGTGCTTCGTGGCGGCGGCGATGGCCCGGTCAGCACGACTTCCCGGATGAGCTGCGCGTGGCCGTCGAGGGAGAGCGAGGGACCGGAACCCTCGTCTTCAGTGCCAACGCCCGCCCCGAGACCTTTCAGGTCCGCGTCCTGGGTAGCTCTCTGCGGGCCACAGCAGACCTCTTTGAATCGCGCGTCACCGTGGCTCGCGGCTCCGGGGTTCCGCGGCCCCTCCTTCCGTTCGTCAACGGGTTGACGGATCACGAGACGCGGTTGCAACTGCCATCGGCGGTTTCACCAAGCGCCTAAAGGCGTCCCGGCTCGCACGAAGGCGTCCGCGAGCTCATACGCCAGACCGTACCGAGGCGCTGGCGGGTCGAGCTGAGCCACCCATGTCCTGTACAAGAATGTCTGGGGCGTCAACCGCCTCATCGCCACCATCAACGACGAGTTCCCCGCGTCATGACGACGTTGGTCACAGGCGCGTCCGGGTTCCTGGGGCGTGAAATCGTCGCGGCCTTGAGTCGGCGCGAGGTCCCCGTGCGGGCCATGGTTCGTCCGGCAAGCAGCTACGCGTGGACGAGACGGCCAAGGTGGAGATCCACCGCGCCGACCTCAGAGTCACTGACGGGCTCGCCGACGCGCTGGCCGGCGCTGACACCGTGATTCACCTCGCCGCGGCCATGGGCGGATCCGAGCAGGAGCACTTTTCCACGACCGTGCAGGGCACCGAACGCCTGGTCGACGGCGATGCGAGAAGCCAGAGGTTCGGCACGTGGTGCTGGCCAGCAGCGTCGCCGTGTACGACTGGACCCGCATCGCAGGCGCGCTGGACGAAGACCGCCCCGCTTGAACGACATCCTGAGCAGCGCGACGCGTACACCCTCGCTAAGTTACTTCAGGAGCGGATCCTCCGGCGGGCCGAGCCAGCAAGAGGGCTGGAAACTCACCATCCTGAGGCCCGGATGGGTGTGGGGTCGACCCAATGAATATCCACCGAGAATCGGCCGCCGGATCGGTGACACTCACTGGTCTTCGGTATTGGCTCGATCCTGCCCCTCACCCACGTGACCAACTGCGCCGATTGCTTCGCTCACGCCGTCACGGCCCAGCAGGAGAGCGTCGCCGAGTTGACCGTCAACGTCCTCGACGACTATGACATCACGGCTTGGCAATTCTCTCACCGAGTACCTTCAGCGGACGTCTGGTCGAGGACGCCGGGTGCTGGTCCCCTCGCGGTGGTCCGCGCGATCTTTGGCCTCGGGCACGCGGTGGCCAGCCAGTTGCTCGGCGCTGACAGCCTTCTGGCTCACTACCTCTCCGCTCCGAGGTTCCAAGTGGCTACCGCCCCGTGCGCTACGACCGGACGCGGCTCAATCAGTCCCTGGGGTGGCGCTCGCCGCTCAGCTTCGAGGACTGCTTTCAGAGAACGTACGGGGCGGAGAGGACTTAACCGGCGGGGGGGCAGGCGGTGCCTCATCGAGCCCAGGTTGAGGGAGTCAAGTCCCAGGTAGTGGTGTAGGAGTTCTGCGTTCACCTCGTCGGTGATGGGTTGGCGTCTCAGGCCGCTTGGAGCTCGAGCACCCCCTCCACATCAGCTTGGGGTCGGTGGGCGCGCTCCTGAAGGAGCGTGGCCATCGAGCCCAAGCTGATGTATCCGCGGCCGACCAGCCACTCGTCGTTGGCCTCGATCGCGAGCATCGAGACGAGGCGGATCAGGGAGCGCTCGTCGGGGAAGATCCCGACGACGTCGGTGCGGCGGCCGATCTCGCGGTTGAAGCGCTCAAGGGGATTGGTGCTGCGGAGCTTGGGCCAGTGCTCGGCCGGGAACGCGTAGAACGCGAGGATGTCCTCCTCGGCCTCCTCCAGCATCGCCGCGACCTTCGGTAATCCTCGCTCGAGCTGGGTGACCGCCTCGCCGAGCCGCCGGCGTGCCTCCTGCCCGTTCTCGGCGCGGAAGACCGGTCGGATCAGCGCGGCGAGCAGTCCGTGCTGGTCGCGGCGAGCGTGCCCCAGGGCGTCTCTGAGGAAGTGCACGGTGCAGCGCTGCCACGGCGCGCCGAGCACCTGCGCCAACGCGTTCTTGAGGCCGGGATGGGCGTCTGAGATCGCGAGCTGCACACCACCCAGCCCGCGGGTCACGAGACTGCGGAGGAACTCGCGCCAGAACGCCTCGGTCTCGGCCTCCCCGACATCCAGGCCGATGATCTCCCGCCGCCCGCTCTCGTGCACCGCGTGCGCGACCACGACGCACTTGCGCGCGACGCGCCCGCCGTCACGGACCTTCTCGACCTTCGCGTCGACAAACAGATACGGGTAGCGGCCCTCCAACGGCCGCGAGCGGAACGCCTCGACCTGCTCATCTAACCCCGCGCACACCCGGCTCACCTCACTGCGCGAGATCCGCAGCCCGAGGCTCTCCACGAGCTGATCCACGCGACGGGTCGAGACACCACACACATACGCCTGCTGCACGACCGACACCAGCGCCTGCTCAGAGCGCTTGCGGGGCTGCAGAAACGACGGGAAATAGCTGCCCTGCCTGAGCTTCGGGATCTGCAACTCGATCTCACCCGCCCGCGTGTCCCACCGCCTCGACCGATACCCATTGCGATGCGTCGCGCGATCCTCAGGCCGGCGCTCACCCAGCTCCGCACCGACCAGATCGCTCACCTCGGACTCCATCAACTGCTGCGCGACCCAGCGCACCGACTCGCGGATCACGTCCGCGTGGTCCTCCACCAACACCTTCCTGACGACCTCCTCGATCGTCATCCTGTCCACTCCGGCCATCGCCGGCCTCCTTCGCTGTCGAACCGTGAGAAGTCCGACGATGATGAGCGCCGCGGTGGCCGGAACCAGCTTCAGACCCGTTCCGTCCGACCCGCTCCTACACCAACCCTAGGGACGTGACCCTTGAGGGTAGGTAACGGAGGCTTCTCTGCGCATCCGAACCAGCGCGATCACGAAGCGTCCGACGACCGAGGCGGAGTGGCGAAACTGCTCGAGGTCACTCGCCACTCGGGGGGTGGCTGCGGCTGTTGTTGGCGGTGAGCGGCCTGCCCGCGGGAGATGAAGACCTGACGGCGCAACGATTGCCACTTCGCACCGGGCGGGGCCAAGAGGACGTCGACGAGGGCGACCTCGGCGCTCGTCTGTTCCTCGCTCTGACCGAGTCGCCAGTTCACGAGCCGCCGGGCCTGCGAGTGAGGGCGCCAGCTGGAGCCGTTGACCGAGACCAACCCGGCGAGCCGGGGGATCCCCGAAAGATCAGAGGCGATCTCAGCCGATTGGGTCAGCGCCGCTCCGAGCTCGGGAAATTCGGCGACGAAGGCGGACAGCTGGGCCGGTAGGGAGTCATCCCCGTAGCGATCCCACCAGGAGGCGATCGAGGCCAGAGCGCGAACACCGGTGAAACCGTCACGCGCGTAGAACAGCAGCAGGCTGGCGAATTCATCAGTCGAGGTGAGTCGCCGGGTCGCCCCCTCGCGGATGGCGCGCCTCAGCATCGTCGCTCCGGACCGCGTTTCGTACCAGTGAACGCGCCAGTGCAGCTCGACCGGGGACGCGCCCTGTGCCTGCTCGAGTCGAAAATGAAGAAGCGGACGGCCCTCCCGGTCACGGAGATCGACCGGCTCATCGAAGCCGTAGCGGCCCCTGAGCAACTCCACGGCAGCGTCCAGCTGTTCGGGCAGCACGAGGATGTCCACATCGTTGGACTCCTGCAACGCGGGATCGCCAAAGACGCGACGGGCCAGAGTCACGCCCTTCAAGGGCACGGCGGGGATGCCGTGCTCCTCGAGCAACGAGAGCAAGGCCTCGGTGAACGCTTCCTGCCCGAAGCTACGGATCTTCGTCAGTCGGAGCCGGAGGCGATTCGCCGCGCGGAGCGTGTCCGCGAGTTCCTGCACCCCCGCTTCCTCGAGCCGGGCAATGCCCAGCGACAGAATCCGGTAGCCGTTGAGCGTGAAGGACAAGGCCTCGGGGTCGACGCGAGCAACGAGCGCGACCAGCCGCTCACGCTCGGATTGGCGACGTGCGCGTGTGCTCGCAAGCAAGAGGGCGAGACATTCCTCGTTGGTCCCGCTGCTGCGCGATGTGCGTGTTTCGATCATCTGCCCCAGCGACACCGAATCGAAGCGGACCGGCACGCGATCGTCGGAACGTGCCGCGATTCTACCGAGGTCGTTACGCAGGGAAAGGTCAGCGCGTCTCGACCCGGCCCGGTTCCTCCCCCACGACTTCGAGCAGCTCGTGGGCAAGCAAGTGAGCACAGAACGTGACCATGTCGGCTTTCACGATGGCCGGCTCGAGGCCGTATCGGCGGGCGAGATGCGCCGCCGCGCCTTCAACGGTTGGCTCGTGCTCGAGAATTTCGATCATCTCGCCGCCCGTGTGATTGAGGGCGAAGTATTTTCCGTTCCGCAGGTCGAGCACCACCGTCTCGTCGTCGACGACACGATGAACGACGTGCTCCGGGACTCGAAGCCGGGCGCCTAGGAGCTGGTGGGGCTGGGTTTTGTTCACGGTGCCACGGCGACCGGCAAGCTCGAAACGATCCTCCCCACGCAAGAGGACTTCCGCTCACCGACCATCCGTGACTACCAGTTACCCGGGGAGGGCGCGAGAATCTCCGCTCCCAAAGCGAACTCTCAGCATCTCCTTGGCCAGAAGAAGAAGGAACTGAGTATTGGTCTTCAGGTAGCGCTTGGCCAGCCGGCGAGGCTCCTGGGCCAGCCGATAGAGCCACTCGAGCCCCACGCGCTGCAGGACCCTGGGCGCGCGCTGCACGAGCCCGGCGTAGACGTCAATGGAACCCCCGACGCCCATGACGAAAGGAGCCCCGATCCGCTCGCCGTGCGCAGCGAGGAAGTATTCCTTGCGCGGCGAGCTCATGGCCACGAACAAGATGTCGGGACTGGCGGCGGCAATCGTCTCGGCGATCCCGGTCTCTTCTTCATCGGCGTAGTAGCCGTCGCGATACCCGGCGAGCTCGAGCTCAGAGAAGTTGGCCCGCATGCGCTCGACGGCCCGTTCGAGGACCTCGGCCTTTGCGCCGAGGACGTACACGCGGTAGCCCCGGGCCGCGGAGAGGGCGAGCAGGCCCTCCATCAGGTCGATGCCGGCCACCCGGCAGGGCAGCGGGTCGCCGAGGAGCCGGGAGGCCCACACGACGGCCTGCCCGTCGGCCGTGATCAGCTCACAACGCTCGATGCCTTCGCGCAGGGTCCGGTCGCGGCGCATGGCCACGAGCTTGGCCGCGTTGATGGCCATGTGCTGAGCGAAGCCTCGGGACTCGATGACCGCCTCGCAATAGGCCAGCGACTCGTCGAGATCGACGCGGTCGAGCTCGCATCCCAGCACGTTCGCGCGCGCATGTCGCGGCAGCAGGCGTTCCCAGCCTCGGGACGATCGGAGCGGGGGCTCGGCACCGGAAATCCGCTCTCCGACGCTCACACTGCCCTCGACCAGCTGCATTCCTTGCATGCGCTCAAAACCCCTTTTGTCACGTCGCCCTACCGGCGACGGTCCTGACTCAGTCTGTTGTCCTTCCGGATCCGTGCTCGCGCCTAGATCCGTACTTTCGGTCCATCGTCTTCACGGTGGCCTGGTGGCCCCGACTTCTCGCGTCCGTGCGTGAACTCCGTCCCCACGGAGTATCTTAGCGAGCTTTGCCGGTCAGCCCAAGGGCACGCCGGTCATTTTTCCCTGCTCGCCTGCCCGTGACAGCCTACCGTCATGCCGCTATCTTCCTGACCGGGCGAATGTCGACATCGATCAGGAGGTTCGAAGGGGCATGAAGATTGGTGTAGTTGGGCTGGGATACGTGGGCCTGCCGCTGGCCGTGGCCTTCGCGGAGGCCGGCGATGAGGTCGTGGCGCTGGACCTCGACCCGACCAAAGTGGGCAGCGTCACTCAGGGCGAGTCCTACATCGAGGACATCCCCTCTGAGCAGCTGAGGGCGGCCCTGCCATCGATCAAGGCGACGCGGCGCTATGCCGACCTGGCTCAGGCCGACGCCGTGCTCATCTGCGTGCCCACCCCTCTGACTGAGAACCGCGAACCGGATCTTGGCCCTCTGAACGCCTCCGCGCGCTCGCTGGCTCAGGTTCTCCAGCCCGGCCAGCTCGTCGTGCTCGAGTCCACCACCTACCCCGGGACCACGCGGGAGCGGCTCGTGCCCGTGCTGGAGGAGTCCGGGCTGCAGGTCGGCCAGGACCTGAACGTGGCCTTCTCCCCAGAGCGCGTCGACCCGGGCCGCACCGATTACACGCTGAAGAACACCCCCAAGGTCCTGGGCGGCATCACCGAGCAATGCACCGAGCGGGCCGCCGAGGTCTATGGCCGGGTGTGCGACAACATCGTGCGGGTCTCCACGCCGGAGGCGGCCGAGCTGACCAAATTGCTCGAGAACATCTTCCGCTCGGTCAACATCGCCCTCGTCAACGAGATGGCCATGCTCGCCGACCGGATGGGCATCGACATCTGGGAGGTCGTCGACGCCGCCGCCACCAAGCCTTACGGGTTCATGCGCTTCGAGCCCGGCCCGGGCATGGGTGGTCACTGCCTTCCGGTCGATCCGTTCTACCTGACCTGGCGGGCGCGCGAGTTTCACATGAGCACGGAGTTCATCGAGCTCGCCGGCAAGGTCAACCAGCAAATGCCCTACCACTGCGTCGAGCGCATCGAGCGGGCCCTGAACGACCAGACCAAGCCCATCAAGGGGTCGCGGATCCTCGTGCTCGGGGCCAGCTACAAGTCCGGTGTCGGCGACGTCCGCGAGAGCCCCGCGCTGCGCGTCATGGAGGTCCTGGCCCAGCGCGGCGGCCTTGTCGCCTACCACGACGAGTTCGTTGCCTCCCTGCCCGCCCTCGGACTCTCCAACGTGGCCCTCGAAGAAGGGCTGGACGGCGTTGATGCCGTGGTGCTGGTCACCGCCCACCCGGGCATCGACTACGGCGAAATCGCCGCTCGGGTGCCGCTGTTCCTGGACTTCCGGGGCGTGACCCGCGGCCGTCACGCCGAAAACCTGATCCGGCTCTAGCCCCAGCGCTCGAGCAGTTCCTCGTCCGCCACCCGGCGAAAGGGCCGCGCTGGTGCGCCCTTGACCGCCTCGCGGCGACCCACGTCCTTGGTGACGAGGGCCCCGGCGGCGATGAAGGCCTCCTCACCGACCTCGACGCCGGGAACCAGGACCGCACCGCCGCCCACGCGGCACGCCCGGCGGAAGGTCGGGCCCAGCAGCGGCGTCCCCGGGGCGTGGCGGGCCATCTCGTTGTCGTTGGTGGTCGTCACGCCCGGGCCCAGGAAGACGTCGTCCTCGACGGTCGATCCGGCCGTGACGTAGACCGCGGTCTGGATGAGGACCCGGTCACCGACGGTGGCACCGAAGTCGACGCACGAAGCCCGGCCGACCACCGAGCGCTCTCCCACCTGGGCCCGCTCGCGCACCTGGGCCTGGTCGCCGATGATCGCCCCGGGCCCGATCCGGGCGCCGGCATAGACGACGGCAGCGCAGCAGACCGTGACCTCGTC
Source organism: uncultured Solirubrobacterales bacterium (assembly GCA_963777185.1). Taxonomy (GTDB): domain Bacteria; phylum Actinomycetota; class Thermoleophilia; order Solirubrobacterales; family Solirubrobacteraceae; genus Palsa-465. The sequence continues at coordinate 177,267 of CAVZPU010000009.1, read as the reverse complement.
GGCAATGTCCAGCGGATCGAGGGGCGCTCCCGCCGCGCTGGAGCCGCGGCGCAAGCGTGGGCGCTTGCCGAGGACGGCGCCGTCCTCGATCAGGCAGTGCGCGCCGATCCGGGTGCCCTCGTGCACGACGGCGCCGGAGCCGATGTGGGTGCCGGCGCCGATCCGGGCCCCAGCGTGGACAACCGCGCCGGGAGCGAGGGTCACTTCGCCGGCCAGGTCAGCGTCGGGCGCCAGATATGCGCCTGCGTGCTCTGACCAGTCCGGCATCGGCGGGCCACTGTACCGGCGCCCCTCACCGGGCGTCGGCTCAGCCTACCTTCCGTTGGCGGCGCCTCCGTTGAGCAGGCTGGCCAGGGTGGCGGTGTTGGCTGCGAAGTTGTAGTCCCGGGCCACGCGCTCGGCCCCGGCACGGGCCATTTCGTCCAGCCTGGCCGAAGGCGTCCTCAGCGCCTCGCCGATTGCGTCGGCGAGCAGGTCCGCAGGACCCAGGGGGGACGACCCAGCCGCTCTTGCCGTGCTCAACGAGCTCCGCAATGCCGCCGACATCGGCCACCACGACCGGGCGGTGATGCATGAACGCATCCATGATGGCCACCGGGACGCCCTCGGCGAGGCTCGGCATGACAAAGAGGCGCGAGGCGGTCAGCAGCTCTCCCAGCTCCTGGTTTGAGACCCAACCGGTCAGCCTGACGTGCGACTCGAGCGACCGTGCGCGAATCGCGGTTTCCAGCGTGCCGCGCAAGGGGCCCTCGCCGATGATGGTGAGCTGCAGCTCCACCCCTTCGTGCCGGAGCCGATCGACCGCCTGGACGAGAAGCGGGAAGCCCTTCTGCGGCGCGAGGCGCCCGATGGCGAGCACGCGGAGCTCCTCGGGCACACCGGCTGAGGCGTGATCGGGGCTGCCGGCGGCAGTGCCGAGACGCACGACATGCGACCCGGTCCCAGTCGTCGACGTCCACGCGGCGCAGTACTTCGCTGGCCGTCCAGTTGCTGATCACGCGAACGAAAGCGGCATGGCGGGCCACCTCGCGCAGCGCGTAGTCCTGGCCCTCGTCGAACTCCGGCGGTCCGTGCAGCGAGACGCTGAAGGGAACGGAGGCCAGCTTGGAGGCGAACAGAGCGGTGGTCGCGGACCCCGTGATGTGCACGTGGAGATGCTCGATTCCGCGCTGGCGGAAATGATCGGCCAGCCAGCCGGCGGCCGAGCGCTGGGCCAGCGTTCGCACCCGGCCTCTGATGCCGGGGGCGCTCGCGTGGGGGAGCACGGGCACAAGACTGGCCTGCCGCAGCGACGTCAAGGGAAATTCAGCCACAGCCGCCGAAGCGTCTCCACACGCGACTCGGAGAGGAAATACGACGTCTGGTTCTGCTCGACCCGCGCCTCATCGAGCACGTTGTGCGCAGCCTTCGCTCGGGTGAAGCGCGAAGGTATGGATCTCATGACCGAGCGCCCGCAGCTGCCGTACCTCTTCGCGGATGAAGGAGTCGCTGACCTGCCCATAGCTGTCGAGAAATAGGCGATTCTCATCGCGAACGGCGCCGTCAGCGCTTGAGCGCGGGATCAACCCCCGCAAACGGACGACCGGCCGCTGCCTCGAGGCTCTCGCGCAGGGTGGTGGTGACCGCCCAGCCGAGGAGCTCGTGGGCCCGCGTGCAGTCGCTTTCCAGGATGGGCCGGTCGCTCTTGCGCAGACGCGCGGGATCGGTGTCGACGTGGAGGTCTCGGCCCAGGACCTCTCCCACCGTGTCGACGACATGAAAACCGTCGACGGCGTTCTCGGCACCGATGTTGCAGACGACATGACCGAGCTGCGGCGCCGCCGCGCCCATCGCCATGACGCCGCGGGCCACATCACCGACGTGGATGTAGTCGCGCTTCGTGGTCAGGTTGCCGAGGTGAAGGACACTCGAGTCCCGCGCCTGGTCAAAGATCTCGGGCACGAGATGCGGGTTGGTCTCGCCCGGGCCTACGACATTGAAGAGCCGGGCAATGCCGATCGGCATACTGGTGCGGCGATGGTGGAGCTCGGCGGCTTGCTCCATCCACAACTTCGTCAGGCCGTAGATGTCGGAGGGGACGGTGGCATCGCTCTCCTTGTGGGCGCTCAGCGAGGGCGCGTAGACGGCTCCCGTCGAGGTGAGCACGACGCTGCCCTCGTGCCCGGCCGCCGCGGCCGCGGACAGCAGGGCCTGAGATCCCACTACGTTCACCGACACCGCGCGCGCCGGATCGGCGTCACAGGCCGGAATGAAGTGAATCGCGGCCAGGTGAAAGATGGTCGCGGGGCGGGTTGCATTGAAAAGCGACTCCAGCCCGGCGCCGTCGCGCACGTCAAGGTCGACGAGGTTGACGTCGCCCTCCACCTCACCGAGGTTCGAGGGATGCCCCAGGCTCAGATCGTCGACCACCGTGACGTCGTGGCCGGCCCGGACCAGGGCCTCGGTGAGCGCCGAGCCGACGAAGCCACAGCCGCCCGTGACGATTGCTCTTGAACTCGAGGAAGTCATGAATGCTGCCTCCCGATAATGAGAGCGCGTCGTTGCGCCCTCCGCTTCCATGCCCGAGACACAGTATGCCTTAAAGGGTTTTCTCTCCGTCCCGGCGTGGCCAACAGAGCCGATATCGGCAGGAAACCGGGCGGCCGTAAGATCCCTGATGCACGGACCTATGCTCGTGTGCCCGAGAACCCCGGGCTCCCCTTCGGCAGCTCCCGCCGCGGGATGACCCGGTCCACGAGCCCGTAGGCGACCGCCTCGGCCCCGGTGAAGAACCGGTCACGCTCCATATCGGCATGGACGCGCTCGAGCGACTGGCCGGTGTGCTCGGCGTAGATCTCGTCGATGCGGGCGCGGATGGCGAGCACCTCGCGGGCGTGGATCTCAATGTCGGTGGACTGGCCCTGAAAGCCGCCCGACGGTTGGTGGATGAGAATGCGGCTGTTGGGCAAGGCCATCCGCTTGCCCGTGGCGCCGCCGGCCAGAAGCAGGGAGCCCATCGACATGGCGATGCCGTAGCAGATCGTCTGCACGTCCGGGCGGATGAACTGCATGGTGTCGTAGATGGCCAGGCCGGCGTAGATGTCTCCGCCAGGGGAGTTGATGTAGAGGTGGATGTCCTTATCGGGATCGTCGGACTCGAGGTGAACCATCTGGGCGACGATCAGGTTGGCGGTCTCCTCGTTGACCGGGCCGCCGAGGAAGACGACGCGATCGTTGAGCAGGCGGGAGTAGATATCGAACGAGCGCTCGCCGCGAGCGGTTTGCTCGACGACCATGGGGACGAGGGTCATGTGGCGACCTCCTTTGAGTCCGGGTGATAAAGTGCAACCACTCAGTTGCGAGAACCATAGCAGAGGCGCAACCGACTGGTTGCGTCTAAGGAGAGCCGCCATGGATGATCAGATCACTCGGGAACTCTGGCTCGAAGCCTCGGCGCACGACGTCTGGCAGGCCGTGACGGCTGAGGACTGGCTCGCTGACGAGACCCAGCTCGAGCTCTGGCCCGGCGGCGAGGCCCGGTTTGAGTGCGCCGACGGCGCTCGCACGGGCTGGGTGGAGGAAGCCCGCCCGCCCGGCGAGGGCGGCACCGAAGGCCGCCTCGCCTTCTGGTGGGCCCGAGATGGCGCGCCGGCCAGCCGGGTCGAGATCACGATCGACGAGCAGAGCGAGGGCACGCGGCTGCACATCGTCGAAGCCCGCCCGCTCGACAGACTCGACCTGATGGGGGTGCCCCTCGCCCGCATCGGCGGCCGCTCCTACGGCCCGGCGCTGGCCGTCTGAGCACCATGCCCGCGGACGGCGATCGCGCCGACGCCGTGTTCGGCGCGCTTTCGGATCCCACGCGCCGGCGCCTGCTTTCCACCGTCGCCGAGCGCCCCGAGACCACGGCGACCGAGCTGGCCGCCGAGCTGCCGATCACCCGCCAGGCCGTCGTCAAGCACCTCAACGCGCTCGCCGACGCCGGCCTGCTCGGCCGTGAGCGGGCCGGCCGCGAGGTCCGCTACCGGATCACCCCGGAACCCCTCTCCGAGGCGGTCTCCTGGATGGCCGAGGTGGGCGGGCAGTGGGACGAACGCCTCGAGGCGCTCAGCCGCCGGTTCCCGGCGGGGCGCCGTCGCGACCAGTAGGAAGGGCCGGAACGCCGCGCGGCCCTGGTACCAATTTGTTGTACCATCCGGTCCTAGCACATGGGACCAACCTCGCACTCTGGCACCCCGTTTCCCTTTGAGGGGCCCGTACCGCCCGATCTTCTCATCGATCGTGAGCGAGAGATCGCCCTGCTGGGACGCCGCGCCGGGGACCGGGTCAACGTCCGGCTCATCGCTCCACGGCGATACGGCAAGACCAGTGTGGTCCTGGCCCATGCCGCTCAGTTGCGGGCCGCCGGCTGGCGCACGGCCCATGTGGACTTCTCGCGGGTGACCGACCTCACCGACGTCGCCCGGCGGGTTGCCGCCGGGTACGCAGCCCTCGAGCCCGGGTGGGTGCGCTCGCACCTGGCCGGGCTGTTGAGCCGTCTCGGCATCACGCTGTCGGCCACCGGACCTGCGGTCACGCTCGGACCCCGGCCGGCCGTGCTGACCGGTCCAGAACCGGAAACCGTCCTCTACCGGATGCTGGACCTTCCCCGGGTCCTGTGGGAGCGCGATGGCATCTCCACGCTGGTCATCCTCGACGAGTTCCAGGACATCCTGGTCGCCCGCAAGGACCTCGACGGGTTGTTGCGCTCGCGCTTTCAGTACCACGGCGACGCGGCCGCTTACGTCTACGCCGGCTCAGAGCCCTCGATGATGCGCGAGCTGTTCGAGACGCGGGAGCGGCCCTTCTTCGCCCAGGCCGAGCCGCTCACACTCGGGCCGCTCCCCGTCGACGTCGCCCTCTCCGAGCTCGTGGAGCGTTTTGACCGTGAGGAGCTCGATCCCGGCGAGGCTCTGCCCGAGCTCGTCGCCTTCGCAGCCGGCCACCCGCAACGCACGATGTGGTTGGCCTACCTCCTCGCCGATCGACTCCTCGACGGAGCAAGCCCGGATGCCGCCACCGCAACCGCTCTGCTCGATGACGCTCTCCAGCGTGTCTCGGCCGGCTTGCAGATGCTCTGGCAGCAATTCGGCCGCGCCGAGCGGGCCGTCCTCGCGGGCGTCGCGGACGGCCAGAGCCCGACCAGCCGTGCTCTGGCCGCCGATCATCAGCTCGCCCGCAACACCCTGGCCGCGGCGGCTAAGCGCCTGGCCGATCAAGGCCACCTGATCCTCCAACCGCGGGCGACGCGGTTCGTGGACCCGCTCATGGCGGAGTGGCTTCGACGCCGCTAGCCGTTACGCAGATCTGCGTAACGCAACCAAGCGTGAACCGCCAGCCGGCTACTGCCCTTGCACCATCAGCAGATGGTTGCCGTCGTGGTCGCGAAAGAAGAACATCAAGGGTACGGTCCCGTCGCCGCCGATGAGTTCAGCGTCGACGTCGACACCGCGCTCGCGCAGTTCCGCATGGTCGGCCCGCGGGTCGCTCGACTCCAGCGCGATCCCGGTGTTGCGCCCGGCCTCGTAGTGACTGCGCTCAGGCACGAGGGCCAGCGCCGTGGGGCCGCCGCTCGGCGCCACCTCGACCCAGCGCTCCCCCTCCCCGAAGAGCACGTCGGCGATGAGCGAGAACCCCAGCTTCTCGGTGTAGAAGGCGATGGCCTGGTCCTGGTCTCGGACCGGAACCATGACCCGGCCCACCTGCGTGACGTGCGGCATCTCGTACCTCCGATCGTTGGCTCACCGCTTCTAGACGGCGGGCGGCGGCCAAACTCATCGGGGTGAGATGCCGAGGTACGGCACCGCCCAGCCGACGATCTTCTGGAAGGCCGGGGCGGCCACCGACCCGCCGTAGATCGCTCCCTGCGGCCGGTCGACGAGAACGGCCACCACGAGCTTGGGGTCGCGGGCCGGGACCATGCCGATGAACGAGGCGGCATAGGCGGAGTCGGAGTAGTTGCCGTTGATGACCTCGTTGGCGGTACCGGTCTTGCCGGCCAGGTCGTAGCCCGGGATGCCCGCGCCCGAAGCGGTTCCACCGTCGGCGAAGACCCCCCGAAGCATCTCGCGCAGCTCGAGCGCGGTGGCCGCCGAGACGACGCGCCGGCCGCCCGGCACCGCGACCGGCTTGCCCCCGACGGCCTGGACGATGTGCGGCGGGCGGAGGATGCCGCCATTGGCGATGGCGGAGTATGCGGCGGCGATCTGCATCGGCGTAACCGATTCGCCCTGACCCATCGGCAGGTTGCCCATCGAGGAGCCCGAGTACTGCCACGAGTGCAGGACGATGCCCCGCTCCTCGCCCGGGAGGTCGACGCCGGTCGGGCTCCCGAACCCGAACCGGTGCACCCAGTAGTCAAAGCGCTGAGCGACCCAGCTTCATGCCGATCTCGTCGGCTCCGATGTTGCTCGAGACGCGCAGGATATCGGCCACGGTGAGCTCCTCGTCGCCGTGATCCTCGGCGTCGTGGATCGTGCGATCGGCGACCTGGAGGGTGGCCGGCACGGGAATCACGGTGGTGGGAGTGACCACGCCGTCCTGAAGCGCGCCGGCCACCGTGATCGCCTTGAACGTCGAGCCCGGCTCATAGGTGAAGCCGACGGCGCGGTTCTCCGTGGCCCACGCGGGCGCCCCGGCCGGATCGTTGGCATTGACCCGCGGCCAGTTGGCCAGCGCCAGGATCGCCCCCGTGTTGGGGTTCATGACGATCGCGGTGGCGCCTTTCGGTGAGTATTGAGCCCCGACCCCGGCCAGAACCTGCTCGACCTCGTCCTGCAGCGGCGCGTCAAGGGTGAGGGTCAAGCTCTTGCCCGGACGCGTGGGCGTGGCCGTCTCCACGTCGATCGGCTGGCCGATGGCGTCGTTGATGATCTTCTGGGCCCCGTTGATGCCGTTGAGGGCCTTGTCGTACTCGTACTCGAGCCCGGCGTACCCATGCCCGTGGTCGTAAAGCCCGCCGTACACGCCGCCCAGCACCTGGGAGGCCGCCCAGCCCCGGGGATAGACGCGCTTGGTGTCCGGGACGGTCGTAAGGCCGTCGATGGCCTGGCCGTCGACCTCGATCTTCTTGGCGTCCGCGGCGCGGTTGGCCGGGATGCCGCGAGCCAGGTAGACGAAGCCGGTGTGGGGCTTGGTCAGCAGGGGCAGCAGCGTCAGCACCGGCTTTCCGAGCACCGGTGCGAGCTTGGCCGCCGCCGTGGCCGGGTCCTTGATCAGGTAGGGGTCGGCGACGACATCGGCGGCGGCCTCGCTGATGGCCAGCTCGAGACCGTTGCGGTCGGTGATCGTGCCGCGCGGAGCGGGCAGCACGAGGCGCTGGATCTGCTGCGTGGCCGCCGCCTGCTGGAGGCTGCCGGCCTTGACGGCGCCGAGGTAGGTGGCCCGCAGCACCCCCAGCGCGAGGAAGACGAGGAAGGCCAGGAACAGGTAGCCGATCCGCCGATCGATGTCGGCCGGACGGGCGATGGTCGCGCGCTGGCCCTGCGCCACCGGTTACTGCCCGCTCGTCGAGGTGCTCGACGACGTAGCCGGAGCCGGCGCCACGGGGGCAGTCGCGACCGAGGAGGCGGGGGCGCTCGTGGCCGCTGCCGAGGACGCGGGGACGGTCGTGGCCGCCGCTGAGGACGCGGGGGCGTCGTGGCCGCTGCCGAGGAGGCGGGGGCGCTCGTGGCCGCCGCCGGGGCCAGCGAGCTCGTCGAGGCGGCCGGGGAGGACACCGCGGCCCCGGGCGATCCACTGCTGCTCGTGTCGTTCGAACCGTTCCCCGTCACCGCGACGGTGCCGTTGCTCGCGGCCGTCGCGAGGAACTGACTCGGGTTCGGCGCCCGGATGTTGCCCAGCGCCTGCTGCAGATCCGAGGCCTGGTGGCTCAGGAAGCCGACCGCGGTCGGGGCGGGCATGATCATCCCCATGCGGGCCGCGACCGACTCGATCCGCTGGTCGTCGCCGAGGGTGGCCACGTTGGCTCGCAGCAGCTCGTTGCGGGCCGCCAGCTGGGTGCCCTGCTGGACATCACGGCCGATGCCGGCGTCGAGCTTGAGCACCTCCACTTGCATGGCCACGATGCCGACCAGCATGAGACCGAGCACGGGGATCCAGGCGCGCCCGCGGACGAGGCGGTCGATCAGGGTTCGGTCGGGCAGCGAGCGCACGAAGGCTGCGGCCCGCGTGGCGAGCGGCTCCTGTACCGGCCGTGGGCGGCGGCGCAGGACGGCGGCCGCGGCCAGCGGGACTCGCCACAACGGGGTCCGCGGACGGGCTGGTCCGGTTCGGTTGGGACGGCTGGGCCGACCGGCCGGCGCGGGCGCGCGGGAGCGCGCGGCGGCGGCGCCGTAGTTCGGGCCGATCGGACCGGAGACCCGCCGCGGGGCAGTGGGAGCGCTGCTGCGGCGCAGCCGGCGCGGGTGCGAGCCGTCCGCTGGACGGCTGGCGCGTTGGGCCGCCGCCTGGCGGGCGGCCGGCGTGAGGGCCCTGGGTGTCACTGCTGCACCTCCAGCTTGCGGGCGGCGCGCAGATGCGCCGACTTCGACCTTGGGTTGGATGCGACCTCGCCCGGCGTGGGCACGATGGCACGGCGGCTCAACAACTCTGCCTCGGGATCATGACCGCAGACGCAGACGGGAAATTCCGGCGGGCAGATGCAGCCCCGCGCCCGGTCGGCCAGAAAGCGCTTGACGCGCCGGTCCTCGAGGGAGTGGAAGGAGATGGCGGCGAAGCGGCCGCCGCCCCGCAGCACGTCCCAGGCCAGCGGGAGCGCGTCCTCGAGCTGGGTGAGCTCGTCGTTGACGGCGATCCGCAGGGCTTGGAAGGTCCGCCGGGCGGGATGGCCGCCCGCGAAGTGCGCCGGGATGGGCACCGCGCCCTTGATGAGCTCGACGAGCTGCTGAGTCGAGGAGAGCGGCTCGCGCCGGCGGGCCCGGCCGACGGCGCGGGAGATCTGGCGTGGCGAAGCGCTCCTCGCCGTAGTCGCGCAAGCAGCCGCGCCAGGCGCCGCTCGTCCCACTCGTTGAGGATGTCGGCGGCCGTCAGCGTCCTGGTCGGGATCCATGCGCATGTCCAGCGGGGCGTCGTAGGCATAGGAGAACCCGCGCGCCCAGGTGTCGACCTGCATCGAGGACATCCCGAGATCCATGTAGAGCAGGTCGGCCTGGAGCTGCTCGACGCGCAGCTGCTCGCAGCGCGGTCGCGAAGTCGGCGCGGATGAAGCGCGTCTGGCAGGGCACCTCGGCGGCGATCTCGGCGAAGCGCTCCTCGGCCAGAGGATCGCGGTCGATGCCGATGAAGGTGCCCGCCGGGCCGATGCGCTCGGCGATCAGGCGGGCGTGGCCGCCGCCGCCGAACGTGCAGTCGACGGCCACCTGCCCCGGCTGGGGGTCGAGCAGCTCGATAAGCTCGCCCGCCAGCACCGGGATGTGCGTGTGGGTCATGTCAAGGAGTGTTGCCAAGGCTCGCTGCGATGTCGGGGATACGGCTCATCACGCCGTCCTGGTAGCTGTCGTAGGCGGCGCGGTCCCAGAGCTCGATGCACTCCCCCGAGCCGGCGACCACGACGTCCTTCTCGAGGCCGGCGTACTCGAGCAGTGGCGCCGGGATCATCAGTCGGTTGGCGGAATCGAGCTCCACGTCAAACGAGTTGTTGAAGAAGAAGCGCTTCAGTTCGCGGGCCTGCGGCGAGAGGGGGTTGAGTCCCTCGAGCACCTGGCCGTGAACTCCTCGTAGCCGTCGGGCGTCCAGATCGAGACGCAGCGCGGCGAGCCCGCTCGACCTCGTGGGACTTGGCCAGCACCGCTCCCGCGGAGAGCGCGGCGCGGAACTTGGCGGGAATGGTCAGCCGGTGCTTCGCGTCGAGCGCGTGTTCGAAGGTTCCGCGGAAGATCAAGGGTTCTCATTCGCCGGACCGAATTCGAACCCGGGTGGCTGGGTGGGAGGAGCCCTGCCACCCGGGTTCCGCATGCATGGACCACTGTACCCCACTTTCTCCCACCATGCAACACAACTTTCACAAAAGTGGGCGTTCCTTCCCACCGACCCCCCTCGGAGACCCACCAAGCCCCGGGTTTGCCGATTCCATGGGGTTCTCGTGGGAGCGGTCCCCATGGGCTGCGGCGACGCAGCGATTCATGCAGCGCTTGCGGGTGGGCGCGGGGTTGCAGGACGGGGTGGATTCCGTCCGGAGGGTGTGCGTGGCCCGCCGGCCGCGCGTCTGAGCCCAACGTGCAACTCGACCGCTCTCGAGCGCCCTCTTTCAAGTTGGGCTCGCCTCGAGGCACCAACGTGAAACCGACGCGCGCCTGAGGCCGCGAGATGCACGTCGGACTCAAAACGGCCGGCCTACTCGGGCCCGTGGGGCAAAGTGGGAGGCATCCTCCTCCGGATACGCTCCCGGCGGGGAACGCCCGCCGCGGGGAACGCCCGCCGCCGGGGAACGCCCGCCGCGCGATCTACCGCAGGCCGGCGCGCACAGCGGGCGCGGCCAGGGGCAGCTCGAGCACCAGCCGCGCGCCCTGCTGGGCCGGGGCGGCCGCGAGGCGCCCGCCGTGGGCCGCGGCGATGGCACTGGCGATGGCCAGTCCCCGCCCCCGCCGTCCGCGACCGGCCCGGGCGCCGGCGCGCGAGCTCGGCCACGGGCGCGGGCAAGCCCGCCCGTTGTCGCTGACCTCGAAGCGGACCGCGCGACGGCTCGGCCCAGCCGCGCACCGCCACCGCCCCGCCCCCATGCTCGATGGCGTTGGCGATCAGGTTGCCCAGCGCCTGGGCGAGTCGGACGCGCTCGCCGTCGACCACGGCCAGCCCGCCCTCCCACTCCATGGTCACCGCCACGCCCGCGGCCCGACCGAGCGGCCGCGCCGCCTCCACGGCATCGGCGACCAGCGCTTTCGCGTCGAGCGTCGCGGCGCACCGACGGAGCCGGGGCGCGCACCGCCCGCGCGACCGGTCGCTCGAGATCCTCCAGGGCGAGCCGGGCGCGCTCGACCTCGAGCTCGAGCGCTCGCCAGCGCTGCCCGCCGGCCCCGCCGCGCCTGGACTCCAGCGAGAGCCCCAGCCCGATGGCGGTCAGCGGCCCGCGCAGCTCGTGGCTGGCGCGGGTCGCCGCCTCGCGCTGGGCGCGCAGGCGCCGCGCACGCCAACGCCGCCGCCCCGGCGGCGAGGATGGCCAGCATCCAGCCGGCCGCGAGGAAGGTGGTCCCCCCGGCGAGGGCGCTCATCCCTCTCCCCCATCGATCAGCCGGTAGCCGACCCCCCAGACGTTGATGACGAACCGGTCGCCGCAGCAGCCGAGCTTTCGGCGCAGGCGGAAAGCGTGGGAGTCGAGCGTGCGGGTCGGGCACGGCGGTCTGAAAGCCCCACACGGCCCGCAGCAGCTCCTCGCGCGTGAGACACGGGTCGGGATCCGCGGCCAGCGCACGCAGCAGCGCGAACTCCTTCTTGGACAGGGCCAACGGCTCGCCGCGCACCGCACGCTGGCGCGCCACCGGATCGATCTCGAGCGCCCCGACGCGCAGCCGTGCGGCCGAGGCGGGCCGCCGCTGTGCGCCGCAGCAGGGCGGCGACGCGCGCCCGCAGCTCCTGGTAGCTGAACGGCTTGGCGACGTAGTCGTCGCACCCGCGCTCGAAGCCGCGCAGGCGATCGAGCTCCCCGGTGCGCCCGGACAGGACGAGCACGGGCAGGTCGGGATCGATCTGGCCGAGCAGGCGATCGGCGTCGCGCATGCGCCGCAACGAGCTCCAGCCCGTCGCCGTCGGGCAGGCCGAGATCGAGAGCACGAGGTCGGGATAGCTCGTGCTCGATCAGCCGCTCGGCCGCGGCCGAGGGCAGTCGGCCTGCGACCAGGGCGTAGCCGTCGGCGGTCAGGTTGTCGGCCAGGAAGCTGGCGAGTGACGATATGGTCCTCGACCAGCAGGATGGTGGCGGGCGTGAGTCCATGCCCATAGAGGCGTTGGAGGACCGGTTTTCGCCCCCCTACAGACGCCAATCGCCCCGAGCCGCCACTCGGCGGCGCCGCTGCAACATCCCATTCAGCCGGCTGCGGGCGAGGCAGGAATCCCCCATATGATGCCGACGCCTCGTATGTACCACCGCGGGAATTACAGCTCCGGGCAAGACTTCGTGCTCGAGTACGGAGACCTGCGCTTCACGTTCAACGAACGCGATTTTCGCGAGCGCTGCGAGCAGGCGGCGCGCAAGCTCGGGTTCCTCGACGGCGCCGTCGAGGAGGACGAGGCCGAGGACCTGATCAACCTCGTCGTCAACGGCGAGGTGTCCGAGCCCGCCTCCGCTCTGGGCGAGCACGTCAACGACTGCTGGCCCCAGCTCGTCGGCCCCTCCGAGCGCTCGCTCGTGCACTGGCTGCGCCGGCTCATCTTCCGCGGCGCCTGGCTGGACCAGCGCGTCAAGGAGGGCGAGCTCGACGTCCGCTTCGACGAGGACTCCAACGCCTTCATCTACGTCCAGCCCGACCGCGGCAACGAGCCGATCGAGCTCGCGCCCGAGCCGAGCTGGAACCGCGTCGCCTACGTGCGCCGCTAGCCCGGACGGCGAGACGGCTGCGCCCGAGGGCGGGCGCGAGACCGAACGTCGCTAGCGCGCAGCCAGCCCCGCCTCGGCGCAAGCACGATCCTCGTCGGGCGTCCCGCCGCTGACGCCGACGGCGCCGATCACCGCCTCATCGCCGTCGCGGATGACAAGCGATCCGCCAGCCGGCATCAGCGGCAGGCGCGTGAGCTGGCTCACGGCGGCCACGAAGGCCGGACGCTGGTCGGCCACCTCGGCCAGCGCGTGGCCGTCCCGGTGCCACACCGCCGCGCCCTGGGCCTTGGCCTCGGCGATCTGGGCGCTCAACGGGGGTGCTCCGTCCATGCGATCGAGGCCCTTGAGCAGGCCACCGGCGTCGACCACGGCCACGGTGACGCGCAGGCCCTGCTCGTGGGCATGACGTTGCGCGCCCTCGATGATGGCCCGCGTCGTCTCCTGGCTCAGCGCCATCGACTATCCCCCGCCGGTGGGCATCGCGCCAAGCTCTGATGGGCCGGAGCCGGGTTGTCGAGCAGCAGCTTGGGCACCGTGACCAGCGTGTAGCCGCGCGCCGCAGCGCGGCGATGATCTTCGGCAGCGCCGCCACCGTCTGCGAGCGCGTCGCCGCCGGCATCGTGCAGGAGGATGATCGCCCCGGGACGGGCCCCGTGGACCGCGGAGTGCACGATCGCCCGCACGCCCGGGCGGCGGTAGTCGTTGGTGTCGACCGTCCAGAGGACCATGAGCATCCGGTAGCGGCGCAGCAGGCGCCAGCGTGGCGCGCGTTGAACTGCCCGTAGGGCGGGCGGAACAGGCGCGGGAAACGGCGCGCCGTAGTGGCCGATCACCGCCGCCTGCTCGAGCAGCTGCGCACGCTGGTCGTCGCCGAGAGGTGGGACATCGGCGCGTGCGCCTCGGTGTGGTCGCCGATCACAAAGCCGTCGCGGACGATCGCGGCGGGTCGAGACGTGGAAGTAGCGCTCCAGCACGCCGACCTCGAAGAACGTGCGCCGGCACGTGCTCGCGCTCGAGGATGGGCAGGACCTGCGGGGTGTAGGGCCCGGGCCGTCGTCGAAGGTGAGCGCGATCTCGCGGTGCTGGGCGCCGGCGACGCGGACGAACGGCGTGTACGCCATCGTGCGGTCGATGGCCGCGCCTTCGGCCGCGGCCTGCTGGGCGGCCAGCGAGCCGGGCCCGTGCCGGCCAGCACGGCGACGCGGGCGAGGTAGCCGGCTGCCGTGGGCCACCGGGGGCTGATGGCCAGCCACGACCGCAGGAGTCGCGAGGAGCACCACGCCGACCGCGGCGGCCGCCACGCAGCACCACGGCCGCCAGCGCCAACCAGCGCCGGCGCCGGTGATGGGGCGCCATGCTGCGCCGCCGGACCGGGCCGTAGAGCCGTCGCGGGTAGCGCGGCGGCTCCCGAAGAGCCGTGAAGCCGTCGTCCATGCTAGATGTGCCGCCCGCCATGATGGCGGCTGTTTGGGTCGCTGAGTCGCTCACCCGGCCCTGGCTCTAGGCTCCCGCAGCGATGCCCGCCCGCGTATGGATCGTCATTCCCACCTACAACGAAGCCGCCAATCTGGAGCGGCATCGTGCGGCGCCACCGCCGCCGAGCTCGACCGGTCCGGCCGGGCGACTACCGCATCCTCGTCGTCGATGACAACTCGCCCGACGGCACCGGCCAGATCGCCGACCGCCTGGCCGCAGCGACTCGAGGCTCTGGAGGTCCTGCACCGGCCGGGCAAAGCCGGGCTGGGCAGCGCCTACCGCGCCGGCTTTCGCCACGCGCTCGCGCAGGGAGCCGAGCTGCTGGTCGAGATGGACGCCGACTTCTCCCACGACCCGCGCTACCTGCCCGAGCTGCTGGCCGCCGCCGGGACGCCGACCTCGTGCTCGGCTCGCGCTACGTGCCGGGCGGCGGCGTGCGCGACTGGGGCCTGCTGCGCCGCGCTGATCAGCCGCGGCGGCGGCATCTACGCGCGCGTGATCCTCGGCGTCGCCGTCCATGACCTCACCGGCGGCTTCAAGTGCATCCGCCGCGAGGTGCTCGAGGCGATCGAGCTCGACACCGTCCGCGCCGAGGGCTACGTGTTCCAGATCGAGGTCACCTACCGCGCGCTGCTGGCCGGATTCCGGGTCCCCGAGGTGCCGATCGTCTTCCGCGACCGCACCGCGGGCACGAGCAAGATGTCCTCGCGCATCGCGCTGGAGGCGATGCGGGCGGTGCCGGCGATGCGGCGCACCGCTCCGCGCGGTCGGCGCCGGGCCGCGCACCGCGCGAGACGATCCATTCTCGGTGACGACATAAGGCTCCGCTTAAGCGCGACGGCTAACGTGAACGCAACGATGGCCGAACCGACCCACCGGCGAGCGGGCATCCTTGCTGGGATGAGCCTGAACAGCCCGCTCGGCGCCACCCAGGGCGCAGCTTCGAGCTCGCCCGGACGCGCCTTCGCGCTGCCGGCGCCCGCTCGCGAGCCGCGCTGGCCTGGTGCGCCCTGGGCGGCCTGCGTGGCCAGCACCGCGCTCGTCTGCGGTCGCCGCCGCGCACCAACCTGCTGCTGCCCGAGTCGGTGCGGCCCGTGCCCGAGCTGGCTCGCCGGCGTGTTCGGCAACACCGGCTCGGTCTCGGGCACGCGGTGCTCGTGGCCCTGCTCGCGCTCACCTTCGGCGCCTACGCGATCGCGGTCCGCGGCGCCGACCGGCTCTCGGCCCGCACCGTGCTGGCCAGCATCGCCGCCCTGCACGCGCTCGTGCTGCTCGCGCCGCCGCTGCTGTCCACCGACGTCTTCAGCTACCAGGCCTACGCGCGCATGTTCGCCCACTACGGCTCCAACCCGTACCTGCACGGGCCCCACGCCATCGAGCTCGATCCGGTCTATCCGTTCATCGGCGCCAAGTGGGTCAACACCCCCACCGCCTACGGGCCGCTCTTCACCGCGCTCAGCGCGCTGCTGGCGCCGCTCTCGATCGCCGGCAGCGTGATCGCCTACAAGGCGATCGCGGCGTGTCCAGCCTCGTCGTGGTCGCGCTGGTGTGGAACATCGCCCGCGCTGCGCGGCCTCGACCCGGTCAAGGCGGTCGCGCTGGTCGGGCTCAACCCGCTCGTCGTCATCTACGGGGTCGGCGGCGGCCACAACGACCTGCTCATGCTCGTCGCCATGATGGCCGGCGTCTGCTGCTGCTCCAGCGCCGCGACCGCGCAGGCGGCGCCTCGCTCGTGGTCGCGGCCGCGATCAAGCTCACCGCCGGGCTGCTCGCGCCCTTCGCCCTGGCCGGCCTGTCCGCCCGCGCTGGGCAGCGCCGCGCCGGCGGCGGATCTTCCTGATCGGCGCGCCGCGTGACCGCGGTCGCTGTGGCCGCGCTCAGCTTCGCCCTGTTCGGCACCGGCTCGCTGCATCTGCTCCACACCCTGCGCCAGAACCAGGGCCGCGGCGACTGGCACAGCATCCCCGGCTTCATCTCCACCCGGCTCGGCTTTGGCACGATCGGCCACGTGACCGGCATCGTGCTCGGCGGCGCTTTCGCGGCCGTGGTCGTCTGGCTCGTGCGCCGCGTGTGGCGCGGGAGACTGGACTGGATCGACGGCGCCGCCTGGGCCACCGTGGCCATGCTCGCCACCGCCAGCTCGCTGCTGCCCTGGTACATCGCCTGGCTGATGCCGCTGGCCGCCCTCGGCCGCGACCCGCGCCTGCGCGCGCGTCGCCGTCCGGCTGACCGGCGTCGTCACCGTCATCAGCTGCTCGGCTATACATCCCCACGGCGCCTCGGTGTTCTGATGGATGCGGCTGACCTGCCCGAGCCCTTCGACGGCTGACGCACCGGCGCCGGCTATGACGGCAACGTGCCCCGCTCGCTGCGGCTGCTCAGCGTCGTCGCGCCGGTCTACAACGAGGAGGGCTCGTCGAGGAGTTCTACGCCCGCGTCTGCGCGGCGCTGGAGGGCTCCCGTTCGAGATCGTGCTCGTCGACGACGGCTCGAGCGACCGCACGCCGATCCTGCTCGACCAGCTCGCCGCCAGGATCCGCGCGTGCGCGTCGTCTTCCTGTCGCGCAACTTCGGCCACCAGACCGCCCTGACCGCGGCGCTCGACCACGCCCGCGGCGACGCCGTGGTGATGCTCGACTCCGACCTGCAGGACCCGCCCGAGCTGATCCCGCGGATGCTCGATCACTGGCGCGCCGGCTGTCGACGTCGTCTACGCCGTGCGCGAGTACCGCGAGGGCGAGTCGCGCTTCAAGCTGGCCACCGCGCGGTGGTTCTACGCCCTGTTCGACAAGCTCGCCCAGGTCGAGCTCCAGCACAACTCGGGCGACTTCCGCCTGCTCGACCGCCGGCCGCTCGACGCGCTGCTGTCGATGCGCGAGCGCAACCGCTTCCTGCGCGGCATGACCGTCTGGGTCGGCTACCGCCAGGCCGCGGTGCCCTACCGCCGCGACGCCCGCTACGCCGGCGAGACCAAGTACACGCTGTCCGAAGATGCTGCGCTTCTCGCTCGACGCGATCTCCTCCTTCTCGCACCGGCCGCTGCAGCTGGCGATGCTGCTCGGCTTCCTCATCTCGACGCTGGCCTTCGTGGCCATCCCGGTCGTGATCGTCCTGCGGATCATCGGCTCCTACCTGCCCGGGCTTCGGCTCGATCACGATCGCCATCCTGCTGCTCGGCGGGATCCAGCTCATCGCGCTGGGCATCATCGGCGAGTACGTCGGGCGGATCTACGACGAGGTCAAGGGCCGCCCGCTCTACCTGGTGCGCACGCGCCTCAACATGCCCGACGAGGGCGTGATCGGGCGCCGCGCTGTCCGAGCCGGGGCCGCCGAGGTCCGCCGAGCGGCCTGCGGGCGTCACCCCCCCGCCGGATTAGGCCCGGTCGAGCGCGCGGTCACCGGCGCCGGGGCGCAGCTCGCGCACCTCGGCCCCGCCGTCCATGCCGGCCTCTTCGACGAGCTGCTCGAGCGCGGCGATCCGGCTGGCCAGGCCCTTCATGGCGTCGGCGATCGGGTCGGGCAGATGCACCCAGTCGGCGTCGGGACCCTCCGGGCGGCGGCCCTCGATCCGCACCGGATGGCCCGGGTTGCCCACCACGGTCGAGTTGGGCGGGCACGTCGTGGATGACGACGCTGTTGGCCCCGATCTTGGCCCCGTGACCGACGGTGATCGGACCCAGCAGCTTGGCCCCGGAGCCGATCGTGACGTTGTCCTGCACGGTGGGATGGCGCTTGCCGGTGGCAAAGCCGGTGCCGCCGAGCGTGACGCCCTGATAGAGGGTGACGTTGTTGCCGATCTCGGCCGTCTCGCCGATGACGACGCCCATCCCGTGGTCGATGAAGAAGCCGTCGCCGATCTCGCCGCCGGATGGATCTCGATGCCCGTCACCGCGCGGCTGACGCCGGCGATCAGGCGCGGCAGCATCGGCAGGCCCGCGCCGTGCAGCGCGTGGGCGACGCGGTGGGCCAAGCAGCGCGTGCACGCCCGGCCAGGTGGCGAGGATCTCGACCCGGCCGACACCCCGGGCGGCGGGATCCCGGCTGCGCGCCGCGGCCACGTCGCGCCGGATCTCGGCGGCGGTGCGGGCGATCATGCCCGAGCATCGCTTAAGCGTACTCGGTGCCGCCCTTCGCCCTTCCGCGTGCCTACGGGCACCCGCGCACCCCGCCGCGCGGGTCGCGCTCACGGGGCAAAGAAGGGCGTCGAGACGTAGCGCTCGCCCGAGTCGCAGATCACGGTGACGATCCGCGCCCCGCGCGATTCCGGCCGCCGCGCCACCTCGAGCGCCGCCCACACCGCCGCGCCGGCCGAGATGCCGGCCAGGACGCCCTCGCGGCGGCTCAGGCGCCGGGCGGTCTCGATCGCGTCCTCGTCGCTCGACCGCGATGACCTCGTCGATGATCTCGCGGTTGAGCACCGCCGGCACGAAGCCGGCGCCGATGCCCTGGATCTTGTGCGGGCCCGCCGCGCCGCCGGAGAGCACGGGCGAGGAGCTGGGCTCGACGGCGATCACCCGGCAGCGCGGGTTGCGCGCCTTGAGGACCTCCCCCGCGCCGGTGATCGTCCCGCCGGTGCCCACGCCGGCCACGAACACGTCGACCCGGCCGTCGAGCGCCTCCCAGATCTCGGGGCCGGTGCTGCGGCGGTGCGCCTCGGGGTTGGCCGGGTTGGAGAACTGGTCGGGCAGGAAGACGTCGTCGCGGGTGGCCAGGGCCCGCGCCGCCTGCACGGCCTCGGTCATGCCGCCCAGCGACTCGGTCACCTCGACGCGGGCGCCGTAGAGCCGCAGCAGCGCCTCGCGCTCGCGGCTCATGCCCTGGGGCAGGGTCAGGATGAGGTCATAGCCCTTGGCCGCGCACACGAAGGCCAGGGCGATTCCGGTGTTGCCGCTCGTGGCCTCGACGATCGTCGTGCGCCCGGGCTCGATGCGGCCCTCGCGCTCGGCCGCCTCGATCATCGAGACGCCGATGCGGTCCTTGACGCTCCCGCCCGGGTTGAACGCCTCGAGCTTGGCGAACAGGGCCGCCTGGCCATCGGGGACCAGCCGGGTGAGCTGCACCATCGGCGTGCGACCGACATGCTCGGCAATGTTGGTCGGGATTCGGGGCATTGCGGCTACACCCTAACGAGAATGGGCCGTCCCTCTCCCGGCGCCGCGGCCCGCCGATGGTCGATCGCCGCTGCTCAGATGTGGTACATCTGAGCGCCCGCCGCGCGGGTCTCTGCCTCGGCCACGTCGGCTACGGTCGAGGCGGCGAGCACGGCGCGCGTGGCCCGGGCGGCGTCGGCGAACACGCCGGTCGTATCCGCCCCCAGCGGCCCGTCGAGCAGCTCGACGATCTCGAGCACCGTGACCTCCTCCGCCGGACGGGCGAAGGTATAGCCTCCTTTTACCCCGCGCTGGGAGCGCAGGATGCCGGCCCGGCGCAGGTTGGCGAACAGCTGCTCGAGAAACTGCACCGGGATCTCGCGCCGGCGAGCGAGCTCGCCGATCGGCACCGGCCGACCCTCGCCGCGATGGTGCAGCTCGACGAGCGCATCCAGGGCGTAGGGAGACTTCGTCGTGATCGAGATCATCGTCCGGGCCTCGATGCTAGTCGAGGCGAACTGGGCCGCTCGAGGTGCGCTCCGAGCGCGAGCTCGCCCGCGAGTCCGCGAGGCGAAGCGGCCTAGATCCAGCCGCGCTCGGTGGCGATGAGCACGGCCTGGGCGCGGTCCATGGCGCCGAGCTTGCCGTAGACGTTGTGCAGGTGCGTGCGCACCGTGCTGGTCGACAGGCCGAGCTCGGAGGCGATCTGCTTGTAGACCATGCCCTTGGCCAGCCGCCGCAGCACGTCGACCTCGCGGGTCGACATCGGGCAGGGGTCGATCTGACGGGGACGGGTGCCCGAGGTGGGCAGCGGCAGCTCGTACATGACCGTGCGCAGCTGCGCGGGCTTGATCCCGATGCTGCGGGCGACGTTCAGCAGTTCCGAAGGCGAGATCGAGCCGCCCAGCACGTAGTGCGCGAGCATGTCGGCCAGGCGGACCAGCGCCGCCTCGCCGTCGGCGTCCTCGGCGTGGTGGCGCTCGATCACGCTGGCGACCGATTTGGGCAGGCCCCAGCGGCGGGCCAGCACGCCGCCGACGAGGGCGTGGTCGACGCCGAGCTCGCGGCGCTCGGAGAGGATACGCTCCTCAGGCGTGCGGGCCTCGGCGTGGATCTGGCGGGGATAGCCGGGATAGGCGTGGACGAGCACGAGCTTGCCGATGTCGTGCAGCAGCGAGGTCACCATCAGCCGATCGCGGGCCTCGTAGCTGAGCTCACGGGCGAGGCGGTCGGCCGCCCGCTGCGTGGCCACCGCATGCAGGCGGAAGCGCTCGGGGATGCCCTGCCAGATCGTCGTGCGCTCGAAGAAGTCGAACGTGCGGGCGCGACTGGCGATCGAGTGCACAGTCCGCGGCGAGAGCGCCTCCATGCCGGCCACCGCACTTTCGATGCGGCCCTTTGTGCGGCCGTCGAGCTGATTGGCCAGGCGCAGCACGGTGACGGCAAGCGCGACGTCAGCCTCGACGGCCGCGACCACGTCAGCCGTCGAAGGCTCGCCGTTCTCGAACAGGCCCAGCACGCGGTTGCGCGACTCGACGAGCATCGGATACGCCTCGAGCGCTTCGAAGGCGGCAGTCAGACGACGACCATGGCCCTCGTTGTGATGGCGCTCACGCGAGGCGTAGGGATCAGTCGGGCGAGTGGTCTTCGGTGCGGGGGCGGCCACGGGGGCAGATTCGCTGGGCGAGATCGGGGGCGCAGGGGTCGCCCCCTGCCTGACCGGGTTTATCGGCACCTCCCCCAGCACTTTAAGAAGGTCCGAAATGACCATCAGGCGGGGGGGCGCCGGCGCGGGTGAGCGCCCGGTCGATCCGGGCGAGAGTCTCCTCGCGCCCGAGCAGGGCCAGGCTTTCAAAGATCCCCGGCGAGACCGTCGTTCCGGCGATAGCGACGCGGACCGGCTGAAAGACCTTTCCCGGTTTGAGCCCCTGGCGCTCCACCAGCCCGCGTAGTGCCGCCTCGATCGTCTCGACCGTAAAGGGCTTCGCCCCGGCAAGCGCTGCGCGGGCGGCTTGCAAGGTTTGCACTCCGCCATCCTTAGTGATGATTCTCTCAAACGCCGCGGCATCATCCGCCGGTCCGTCGAACAGGAAGCCGACCAGGGGCCAGAACTCGGCCAGCGTCTGGATCTTCTCGGCGGCGATCTCCACCGCCGGACGCAAACCCGCCCTCCCCGTGTACGCCTCAAGGCGCGCGGTCAGCTCGTCGACGCTCAGCTCGCGCAGGTGGCGGCCGTTCATGTGACGGAGCTTTTTCTCATCGAAGATGGCGGGGTTCTTCGAGACTCGGTCGAGCCGGAAGCGCTCCGCCAACTCGGCCAGGCTGAAGTGCTCCTCGTCAGCGGCAAACCCGGCCCCCAGCAGCGCGACATAGTTATCGACCGCTTCGGGCAGGTAGCCGGTCTCGCGCAGTTCCTGCACCGATGCCGCACCGTGACGCTTGGAGAGCTTCTTGCCATCGGGACCGTGTAGGAGGGGCAGATGGGCGTAGCGGGGCGGCTCCATGCCCAGGGCCTGGAAGACGAGCAGTTGCTTGGGGGTGTTGGAGAGGTGATCGACGCCGCGCACCACCTCCGTGATGCCGGCGTCGAGATCGTCGATGGCGACGGCGAAGTTGTAGACCGGAGAGCCGTCGGCCCGGGCGATGACCGGGTCGTCGAGATTGGCGTTGGGAAACCGCGTCGCCCCGTAGATGATGTCGTCGACCACGGTTTCGCCCGTGTCCGGGACGCGGAGGCGAACGGCGCCCTCCGGCTCCGCCTGGCCGCGAAAACCGCGCTCGGAGCCGTGGCGTTCCTTGTAGTCCTTCACGTCCTCCGCGGTGGCGCTCGAGTGGTAGGCGTGGCCACTTTTCAGCAGTTGCTCGAGAACGAGCCGGTGGCGCTCGATGCGCTGGGTCTGAAAGATCGGCCCCTCATCCCAGTCGAGCTTGAACCACCGCAGCGCGTCCAGGATCTGCTCCACGTTCTCCGGGGTAGAGCGCTCACGGTCAGTATCTTCGATCCTCAGCACGAAGGTCCCGCCCCGACCACGGGCGAGGAGCCAGTTGTAGAGCGCCGTCCGGGCACCGCCGATGTGCAGTGCGCCGGTCGGCGATGGAGCAAAGCGAACTCGCATGCGAAAGGACCACCCATGCTAATCGGCGCCCATGTCTCCAACGCCGGCGGCCTCACCAAGGCCGTCGACCGGGGAATGCAGCGTGGCTGTGCGGCCATCCAGATCTTCAACCAATCCCCCCGGATGTGGCGGCCTACGGCGTACACCGAGGATGACTTCGCCGCCTTCCGCCAGGCGCTGGCCGAGAGCCCGATCCAGTCCGTGCTCATCCACGCGGTCTATCTGCTCAACTGCGCCTCCGAGGACGCGGACATGGTCGCCAAGACACGCGCCTCGCTCATCCAGTCGCTACGGGTGGGCGAAGGGATCGGCGCCGCGGGGGTCGTCCTGCATGCGGGCTCGGCCAAGGGAGGCGATGTCGGCGAGGCGATCGTGCGCGCGGGAACGGTGATCGCGCAGGCGCTGTCGGAGTCCGACGCCTGTCCGCTGCACCTCGAGGACACGGCGGGGGCCGGAGGCACCCTAGGCCGATCGTTCGAGGAGCTCGCCGGCCTCATCGAGGCCTCGGGCGGCGGCCCGCGGCTCGGGGTGTGCCTGGATTCCTGCCATCTGCTCGCCTCCGGCTACGACGTGCGCACGATGGACGGCCTGGCACGCACGATCGAAGCGTTCGACGCCGCCGTCGGTTGCGACCGGCTGGGCTCGCTGCACGTCAATGACTCCGCCGTCGCCCTCGGCTCGAATCGCGACCGCCACGCGATCATGGGCCAGGGCGAACTCGGTGAGGACGGCTGCGCCTGGTTTCTCTCCGAGCCCCGCTTCGAGGGCTTGCCCTGCGTGCTCGAGACGGGCCGGGACGGCGGTGGCGCGGGGCCCGAGGACGTCGCCCTGGCCTTCACATTGCGCGAGCGGGGGCTGGCCCTGCGAACCGGGTAGCGTGCCTGGGCATGAATGACCGACCCGGCGACGCCCTCGTGATCTTCGGCATCACGGGCGACCTCGCGAAGAAGATGACCTTCCGCTCGCTCTATCGCCTCGAGCGGCGCGGGCTGCTGTCGTGTCCGATCGTCGGCGTGGCGGTCGAGGATTGGGATGTCTCACAGCTGAAGGAGCGGGCACGTCAGTCGATCGAGGGTGCCGGGGAGACGATCGACGAGACAGTGTTTGCCCGCCTCACCGACCGGCTCTCCTACGTGAGCGGCGACTTTGGCCAGGACGACACCTACCAGAAGGTGGCCCAGGCCGTCGGTGATGCCCGCAACCCCGTCTTCTACCTCGAGATCCCGCCGTCGCTGTTCGGTCGGGTGATCGCCGGTCTGGCCCAGGCCAAGCTCGTCGAGAGCGGCCAGCGGGTCGTGGTCGAGAAGCCCTTTGGCCACGATCTTGCCTCGGCTCGCGAGCTGGCGGCCGATCTGCACAAGTACCTCGACGAGGCCCAGCTGCTGCGCATCGACCACTTCCTGGGCAAGATGGGACTCGAGGAGATCCTCTACCTGCGCTTCGCCAACACGATGCTCGAGCCCGTGTGGAACCGCAACCACCTGGCCTGTGTGCAGATCACCCTCGCCGAGCGCTTTGGCGTCCAGGATCGCGGCCACTTCTACGATCCGGTCGGTGCTCTGCGCGACGTGGTCGTCAATCACCTGCTGCAGGTGCTCGCGGCCGCGTCCATGGAGCCCCCGTCGGGCTCGGATCCGGAGACGCTGCAGGACGCCAAGCGCGCCGTTCTCCGCGCCACCCAAGACGCCGATCCGGACCGCTACGTGCGCGGCCAGTACGACGGCTACCGCGACATCGATGGTGTCGCCTCGGGCTCTGAGACCGAGACCTTTGCCGCCCTCGAGCTTCACATCGACAACTGGCGCTGGTCCGGGGTGCCGTTCTTCATCCGCTCCGGCAAGCGGCTGCCGGTGACCCAGACCGAGCTGCGCCTCCTGTTTCGCCGCCCGCCGGCCATCCATTTCCTCAAGGGTCAGCACCGCGCTCCCGAGCCGTCCCAGATCGTCGTGCGCTTGGATCCGAGCACCGGCGTTCAGGTCACCCTCGACGCCCATCGCGCCGACCGCGGCGGGGTCCAGGCCATCGAGCTCGATATGGAGTTCGCCCAGGAGGGCGGCGAGGGGCCGACGCCCTACGAGGTTCTGCTCTCCGCGGCCCTCAAGGGCGACCGCAGCCACTTCACCCGGCAGGACAACGTCGAGGAATGCTGGCGCATCGTCCAGCCGCTCCTCGATTCGCCGGGCACGGTCCAGTCCTACGCGCCGGGCTCGTGGGGACCGGAGCGGGCCGACGCCCTCGTGCGGCGGTGCGGGGGCTGGCACGGGCCCTGGGTCAGCTGAGCCGCCGCGGCCGCCCAGCGGCCGTCGGGCATGGGTCATTCCCACCTCGCCGCCGTCGCTGAAGCGCGCATGAGGGCGCGGGCGAGGTGGCTGTGCGCTGCCACCTCCGTCCTGGCCATGGCGGCCTCCCTGTCGGGCTGCCACGCTGCCGCTGGGCCGCGGGTCACGGTGGTACAGACCACCCGCGGGCTCTCGCAGCGACTCACCCACCTTCGTGACGTGCGCTTCGGCTCGGTTCCCCGCGACGTGCCGATCATCGCGGTCAGCGACGCCCGGCGGTATCAGCGCTTCACCGGCCTGGGCGCCGCGATCACCGACAGCGCGGCCTGGCTGCTCGAGACCCAGCTCTCGCCCGCGGGGCGGGCTGCGGTCCTGCAACGGTTGTTCTCCGCCTCCGGCCTTGACCTGCAGACGGTGCGGGTCCCCATGGCCGCGTCTGACTACACCGTCGTCCATCCCTACACCTACGACGACCTGCCGCCAGGACGCTCAGATCCGGCCCTGGCGCATTTCTCGATCACCCACGACCAGGGCTACATCCTTCCCCTGCTGCGCCGTGTCCTGCGCATCGACCCGGCCGTGCGGCTCCTCTCCGCCCCGTGGAGCCCGCCGGCATGGATGAAGACCAACGACACCCTGGACAACCTCGGCGAGCAGGGACGCCTCAAGCACACCGACTTCGCCCCGCTGGCCGGCTACTTCGTCCGCTTCCTGGACGCCTATGCCCGCGCCGGCGTACCGGTAGCCGAGATCACGCCCCAAAACGAGCCCGGCCACGTCACCCGCTATCCGGGCCTCGACCTCTCAGCGGCCGACGAAGCGACCTTCGTCGTCCACGACCTGGAGCCCGCCCTCGCGTCCACCGGGCTCCATCCTCGTCTCCTCGGGCTCGACGCCTCCTGGTCTCGGGTTGCCGACGCGCGGCGCCTGCTCGCCGACCGGGCGTTTCGCCGGGCGATCGCAGGGTTGGCCTGGCATTGCTACGGCGGCAACCCCACGGCGATGGCGGCGATGCACACCGTGGCGCCCGCCCTCGAGCAGCTGGTCAGCGAGTGCGCGACCGGTATCGCGCCGGGCCCGACGGCCGAGCTTCTCATCGCCTCGCTGCGCAACTGGGCCAGCGGCGTGGTGCTCTGGAACGTCGCTCTTGATCGCCGCGGCGGCCCGGTGCCGTCACCGAACTCCGGATGCCGTGGCTGTAGCGGCGTCGTCACCGTGGACGAGCACACCCAGCGGGTGAGCTACACCTCGGACTACTACGAGCTTGGACAGCTCAGCCGGTTCGTGCGCCCCGGGGCCTGGCGCATCGCCTCCAATCACTTCGTGACCTACAACTCGGTCGATCTGCAGTACGGGCCTGATTACGCGGGGCCGGGGTTAGACGACGTGGCCCTCGAGAACCCGGACGGATCCAAGGTGCTGCTGGCCCACAACACCGGTTCGCGTCCGATCCGCTTCGCCGTCGCCTGGAAGGGGCGGGCCTTCACCTACGCGTTGCCCGCCAGCGCGACGGTGACCTTTACCTGGCGCTGAGCGTAAAGCGGCGGTTCGGGGGACGGGCAAGGGGCTCGTACGCCGATGTCAATCGGCGTCGCCGGACGTGCTCATGTCGGGGCGACCGGCGCCGGGCACGCCGCGCGGCGCGGCTTGCGGGAGGCCATTACCTTCGCCGCTGCCGGGCCCGGGCGACACGGGTGCCCCCTCGCGGACCCCTCGGGCGGGGGGGTGCCCCCATCGCGGACCCCTCGGGCGGCACGGGTGCCCCCATCACGGACCCCTCCGGCGGGGCGGGCGAGTGGGCCGGGCGGTCGGTGCGCCCCCGGAGGCGGTCAGAAGCGAGCAGCACCAGAACCACGACCATGCCGGCGAAGCCGGCAATCTGCAGGGTCTTTGAACCCGTGAAGGTGAACACCACGGCGACGAGGAGAAGCACGAGCAAGGCGGCGCTGAGCGGGGTGACGCGAATCGGGCGGCTCATCCCTCGCCAGCGTACTTCGCTTCTCAGCGCAAGCGTTTGAACGAGGACCACAGCGGCGGGCTCGGCGCGTCTGGCCGTCCGGGGCCCGTGGCCGCATCCCCGCCGATAAAGAGCTCGGTCATCTCGACGCCGTATTGGCCCCGGGCGCTCGCGGCGCCCATGACAACGGGACTCTGGTAGGGGCCAAGGATGTCGTGGCGGTGTCCCCAGCAGCCGGGGCCGTGCGCGGCCGGACAGTCGAGGTTGGACGAGCCGGGGCCGTCGTCGTACATCCACAGGAAGTCAGCTTCCAGCGTGGAGGCATATCCGCCTTCCCAATTGGAGCCGTAGGCGTCGCCATAGAACGGACTCGAGGGAACGGGATCGCCTCCGCCCCGGGCCCCGCGCACGGCGTCGCGATTGAGGCGCCGGGCGAGGCCGAGCGCCGGCACCAACCCTCGGTCCACACGCTCGAGGTCGGAGATGACCAACAGTTGCTGGGCGGCGGTCAGGGCGCGGAAGTTGCTCGGGAGCCGCATCGGCCGAACGCCCTCGCTGGCTCGGGCGGCGTTGATATCGGCGAGGGCCGCCGCGACGCACGATCGCCCGTCGGGAGTGGCGTTACAGCGACCGACGGTGAGGGAGCGGAGCCGGCGGTTGGCTCGCGGGTCGGCGAGCTCGTGGCGAGCCGAGGCCCGGGCGGATCGCCGCGCTGCGCCGGCGACGGCGGCGGGGACGGGGACGGGGACGGTCAAGGCGAGCACCGCCAACGCCGCCAACGCGGCTGTCGCCACGCCGGCCAGGAGGCGTTTCGGGCCCACCGGTCGCGGTGGCACGTGTGAGCCGCTCATTGGCGCCCTGCGTCACGCGCCCGCGAGGGCAGTCGCGGCTTGGGGAGCGTCGCTCATGGCCGCCGCCATTCCGGCGGGAGGGCCGATGAGCGCCTGCCCGAGAAGCGCGTCGAGCTCGGCGTGCAAAGCGGCGCTTCGCTGCACGCGAAAGTCAGAGCCGAGCTTGACGCGCCGAGCCCCCACGGAGGTACGCAGCTCGATGACGACATCGGACTCCCCCGGAAAGCCGGCCAGCAGGTCCTTGAGCTCTCCAAGCACGGTGGCCGGCAGCACCCGGGCGTCGAGCGCCAGACGCAGGGAGGCAGGCGCCACCACGATCTTGGCCGCCTCCTCCTCGGCTCGCTGCACTTCCTCCGGGGTGGGGTCGAAGCGGTCCACCTGCTGGGCCACGATGCAGACCTTTTCCCTGTCCTTGTGATCGACGCGGCCGCGGACGAGCACGATCGAGTCCGGAGCCAGCGCGTCCTCGTTGCCTATCAGCGCCTTGCCGAAGACGAGGACCTCGACGCTGGCCGAGAGGTCGTCGACGGTGGCGAACATCATCGGATCGCCCTTCTTGGTGCGAATGCGCTTGGCCTGGGTGATCATCCCGCCGACAGTGACCCAGTCCCCGTCGCGCCGGCCCGCCAGCTCCGCCACCGAGCAGTCCGCCTTCGCCCGCAGAGCGGCCCCGACCTCCTTGAGCGGGTGCGCGGAGATGAACAGCCCAATCGCCTCCTTCTCGGCCTGAAGGAGCTCGGAGCGCTCGAACTCGATGGTCGGGATGGGGGCATGACTGGGGGCCGCGAATGCCGCCGCCGGGCCGTCGGGTCCACCGCCGCCAAGGTCCATACCGAGGTCGAAGATCGACCCCTGGCCGATCAGCGCATCCTGCTGGGATTTCTGGCCGGCGGCCTGGGCCTGCTCGAGCACCTCGAGCATCCCCTTCCGGGTCGCGCCGGTCGATCCAAAGGCGCCGCACTTGATGAGAGCCTCGATGGCTTTCTTGTTGACGCAGCGACCTTCCACCCGGGCGCAGAAGTCCCATAGGTCCTGGAACGGGCCGCCTTCCACACGAGCGCGCTTGATCTCCTCGACGGCCTGGAACCCGACGCCCTTGACCGCGTCGAGGCCGAAGCGGATGTTGCCGTCCACGACGACGAACTCGTGGTCGGACAGGTTGACGTCGGGCGGCAGGATGGCGATCCCCATCTGCTCGGCCTGAGAGACGAAGAACGGGACCTTGTCCTTGGTGTCCATCACCGAGGAGATGAGCGCCGCCATGTACTCGGCGGGGTAATTGGCCTTGAGCCACGCCGTGCGGTACGAGATCAGGGCGTAGCAGGCGGCATGGGACTTGTTGAAGGAGTAGTCAGCCGACTTCTCGTTCGTCGCCCACAAGAACTCGATGACCTGCTCGCCCGTGCCGGAGGCCCGACAGCCGGCCACGAACTCGGGTTTGAGCTTGGCCATCGCCTCGCGGTTCTTCTTGCCGATGGCCTTGCGCAGGTCGTCGGCCTTGGCGCCGCTGAAGCCGGCCAGCTCCTTGGCGATGCGCATGGCCTGTTCCTGGTAGAGGATCACGCCTTTGGTGGACTCCAAAATGGACCGGAGTCTCTCGTCCGGGTAGGCGATCGACTCGGGATCGCGCTTGCCGCGGGCGTAGGTGGGGATCTGATCCATGGCCCCGGGGCGATAGAGCGCGTTGAGGGCCACCAGGTCGTCGAACTCGGTCGGCCTGACCTTCTTGAGCGCCTCGCGCATGCCTTCGGACTCGAACTGGAACACGCCCACCGAGTCGCCGCGGGCCAGCATCTCGTAAGTGGGCTCGTGGTCGAGGGGCAGCGCCGTCATGTCCGGCCGGTCTCCGGTCGAGCGAGCGACGATGTCCAGCGCATCCTCGATGACGTCGAGGTTGCGAAGCCCCAGAAAGTCCATCTTGAGCAGGCCGAGCTGCTCGACTGGCTTCATGCTGAACTGCGTCACCGTCCGGAACACCCGCTCGCCGTTCTCGTCGGTGCCATCGTCGGCGATCTGGAGCGGGACGATGTCGGTCAACGGCCGGTCGGCGATGACCACCGCCGCAGCGTGGATCGACGAGTTGCGCACGATGCCCTCGAGACCCTGGGCCACCTCGACGATCTGCTTGGCCACCGGATCGCGGTCGACCTCGGTCCGGAGCGGCTCGCCCGGGCGCAGGCAGTCCTCGAAGCTCGGCGGCCGGCCCATGATGGGATCGGGAATGAGCTTGGCCAGGCGATCGCCGGCGCCGTAGTCGTGGCCGAGCACACGGGCGGCGTCTCGGGTGGCGGCGCGGGGGAACATCTTGCCGAAGGTGACGATCTGGGCCACCGAGTCCTTGCCGTACTTCTCGGTGACGTAGCGGTAGACGCGGTCGCGGCCCCGCACCGAGAAGTCGATGTCGATGTCCGGCATCGACACCCGCTCGGGGTTGAGGAAGCGCTCGAAGAGAAGGTCGTAGCGCAGGGGGTCCACGTCGGTGATTTGCAGCGCGTAGGCGACGAGGGAGCCCGCGGCCGAACCACGGCCGGGGCCGACGGCGACGCCGTTGCCCTTGGCGTAGTCGACGAAGTCCCAAACGATGAGAAAGTAACCGCAGTAGCCCATGCGCTCGATCACGCTGAGCTCGTAGTCGGCCCGTTCGATCGCCTCGGCTGGCGGGGGATCGCCGTAGCGCTTGCGCAGGCCCTCAAACACGAGCGTGCGCAGGTACTCGGGCTCCGACTCCCCTCCCGGCGTGGGGTAGCGGGGTATCAGCTGGCGACCGAGCTCGATCTCGACCTCGCAGCGCTCGGCGATCTCGAGCGTCGAGGCGAGCGCCTCGGGCCACTCGGCGAAGGATTGGGCCATCTCATCGCTCGAGCGCAGGTAGAACTCGTTGGTCTCGAAGCTGATCTTGGGCTGGCTGAGCGTCGACTTCGTCTGCACGCACAGCAGGGCCGCGTGGTGGTGGTAGTCCTCGCGGCGCAGATAGTGGACGTCGCCGGTGCCGACCAGCGGCCGACCCACCTCGCGCGCGATGCGGACGATGCCTTCGTTGACCTGGTCCTGGGCCGCCAAGCCGTTCTTCTGAACCTCGAAATACACATTCTCAGGCCCGAAGACGTTGAGCATCTCGTCGGCGTAGGCCCGGGCCTGCTGGTCGCGGCCGTCGAGCAGGTACTGGCAGAAGCGCGACTGCAGGCACCCGGTAAGGGCGATCACGCCGTCGGCGTGCTCGGCGATCTGCGCCATGTCGACCGAGGGCTTGCCCCGCTGGTAGCCCTCGAGGAAGCCGCTGGAGGACAGCTTGACCAGGTTGCGATAGCCGGTCGGGGTGGCGGCGACCAGGGTCAGGTGGAAGCGATCGAGGCGCCCGGGCGCTCGCCGGGCGTGGTCGTCGACCACGTAGACCTCGCAGCCCAGGATGGGCTTGACCCCGTGCTTCTGGCAAGCCGAGAACAGCTCCACGGCGCCGTTCATGACGCCGTGATCGGTCAGTCCCAGAGCCGGCTGCTCGAAGGCGGCCGCCCGCTCCACGAGCTTGTCGATCTTGCACGCTCCGTCAAGCAGCGAGTACTCGGAATGGACGTGCAGATGGGCGCAGGAGGGGGTCATCGGGGGCTCATCGAGGATAGGCGTCGGGGCGGACGCGATGGCGGGGGCACGGAGCGGGAAGCCCGCTCTATGCGTGCTCGAGCCAGGTGCGCAGCAGGCTGAGCGGCCGCCGATCGCCCTCGATCGTCGCTGACGCGACGGGACGTCCGAGGAGGACGCCGAGGAGGTCCTGCGGCGGGCAGACGATCGTGGTCGTGGCGCCGAGGTCGAGCGGGAGCTCGGAGACGGCCGGGGGTTTGGCTCCGTTGAGCTGAAGGGTGGCCGTCGGGGCCCCTCCGGTGTTCAGGCGATGTGAAACGGTGAAGCGCTCGCTCGTCGTGGCGGCCCGGTCGAGGGCGAGCGCGGTCAGCTTGAGCGTCAGCTGTGGGTCGAGCACCACCCCCTGGGCGCACAGGGCATTCAGGGAGAGCGGCGTGGAGACGAGCGAGCGCAGAGCGTTTAGTTCCGAGCGCTGCCCCTGGACGCGGGCGAGGCGGAGGCGAAGCCCGCGGCGAAGGCGGCCGGCGGCGAGCAGCTTGGCAAGCCGCGGGAGCTCCCCCTCGACGCGAAAGTGGGCCTGCTTGGGCGGGCGCGGATCGGGCACGAGCTCGATCGAGGGGGCCCCGGCCCCCATGGTGAGGCTCACGCAGACGCCCGGAGCGAGGACGAGGTCATAGGCGATCGGGCGCGCGTGGGTCAGGCGCTGGGCGGGCAACAGCTCGATGGCCAGGCGGCCGGCGGTGGCCGGCTCGTGGCGGACAAGGCGTTTGAAGAGCCGCGGGAGGGCGTCGGTCGGCGCGGTGATGGGGCCGGGCGGTGATGGGGACTGGTCGGGGGGTGGTTCGGGCGCATTGGCCCCGGGCGCGGGGGCGTTGGCCGCGGGTGGGGATGGGGCGGGTGCCCCGGGCTCGAGCGCGTGGGCGGCGGGTGGGGCTGAGGCGGGAGCCGGTGCGGGCGCGGGTTCGGTTGCGGGTTCGGGTTCGGTTGCGGGTTCGGGCGAGGCCGCGGAGGGCGTGGGCGCGGTGGCCGCTGGTGCGAGCGGCTCGGGACGCTGATCCGGGGGTTCAGGGGGCGAACCCGGGATGGGCGAGCCGTTTCCGTTGACCGCGGGCGGGTGTTGCTCGCGCAGGCGCTCGAGGGCGGCATGGAGGCGATCCGGTTGAACCAGCAACGGGTCCGCCCCCGTTGACGAGTCGTCCGCCCCCGCCGGTGACGCGTCCGCCCCGGTCGACGAGGCGTCCAACCCGCCCGCCGACATGTCCCCATCCGCTGGGGAGGCCGTCGGGCAGGGCGCTTCCCCCACCTCCGGCGTCAGGAGCGCCCACCTGGAGCGCGCCGCGGTGGTCCAGGCCGGCCTCGAGCGCCGCCAGCTCGTCGTGGACGGGGCGGGTGATGGGCAACTCGTGAAGCGGGGGCTCGCCCGCCGTGTCCGTTCGTTGTGCCCCGGTGTCGAGCGAGGCAGCGACCGCCCGCTCGCGATCGAGCATGTCCGGTGGGCAGGCGGGGAGGGCGGACTCGCCGGCGTGAGAGGACGAGTGCGCCGCGGCGAGCAGGGAGCGCTCGTTGCGCAGCGTTGTTTCTCTGCTCTCCTCCTCTGCGCGCTCTGCGTGGCCCTCCTCCCGCGCGCTGGGAGCAGGGATGGCGAGTGGCATCGTGCCCGTACCCATCTCCAGATACGTGGCGTTCGCCAGTTCCCCGACGATCCGCGCGGGCACGGAGAATCGCAGCCGCCATGACCCGGGCACCGCGCCGGTCTGCGGTGGTGCCTCGAGGGTCGCCGACACCCGCTGATCGCCGTGCTCGGTGCGAGCCACTAGCGTCGGCGCACCTCGCCATTCGGGACGGCGCCAGCGCCATCGACCGGTCACCAGTACGGTCACGCCGGAGGGACCGTAGGGCCGGCACTCGATGGCGTCGATGGCGATGGCGGAGGAAAGATCCGATGTCACATCGGCGAAGTTAGACCGAGCGCCGGACAGATCGACCGTTCACGCAGTCACCCGGCGCTGGGCCAGGGCGGCGGCGATCTCGGCCACGACGAGCTCCGCCTCATCCCGGATCTGTCGCCAGGAGAACCGCAGCACCATTACCCCCGCCGCCTGCAGCCGTCGATCGCGCACGCGGTCGCGTTCGAGGGCCCGCGGGTGGCTGTGAAAGGACCAGCCGTCGACCTCGACGTTGACCCGGTGCGATCGCCACAGGAAGTCGACCTCGAACGCTTCGAAGATGGGGTTGACCTCCGGGGCCGGCAGCCCGGCGCGGCGCACCAGCTCGAGCAGACGCTCTTCGGTCCGGGCGCGCGTCCAGGTGGTGCGCGGTCCTCCTCGGCCAGCGCGCGGAGCCTCCTGACACCCCGGCGAGTCGGATCGCGCTGGAGCACCGCGCGCAGCTCGCTGCGGCGTATGATCCGGTTCACAGTGCCTCATCGAAGGCCCGTTCGAGCTCACGGTTGGTGAGCGTCGGGGCGATGTCGAGCAGGGCCGGAGCCGGTGCGGTGACCGGCAAGCCGACGCGAAGCCGCCGGTCGTGGGGATCCAGCGTGGGTGCGGTGTGGATCCGCAGGGCGGGGTGGATGCGGCCGCGCCGGCCGACGATGGTCACGTCGACACCGTCCGTAGGGAGGCGCCGTAGGCCCCACACCGCGGCGGCTGAGGCGTGGCTCAGGAATGCCTCCGGTTTGCGGTGCTCGAGTGTCACGTTGGGCTCGCGGGAGGCCCGGTCGCGGTACACCCGCGTCGGAGCCACCAACCGGATCGGGGAACTCGGGGGCCATCGGCCCCGAGTCTCCCACCGGCTCGCCGCACCCCGCCCGACTACGGGCGCAACTGGAACAAACCCGTTACACCCGGAAACAGAACCGTGACAGTCAGCTCACAGCGCCCGGGGCGGCGACACCGCCCCCGCACCGCTCACGACGACCGCGACCGCTGCGACACCACCACCGCACCGCTCACGGCGCCCGCGGTGACCACGCCGCCGATGATGAGGTTGCGCTGGAGGTTTGGATAGTTCCGGCGGATGTACCACATACCGCCGCGCCACACGATGAAACCCAGAAGCTTGTAACCCATGACGCCGGACTACCCGGCCTCGCTCCCCGCAATCGCAAAGAGACACCCAGCCGGCGGCGACGGGACGCTAGTCGGACAGCCCGTGACGTACCCGCCAGGCCATCCGCGACTGCAGCGTCCAGAGCTCGATGAAGCCCGGCGAGGCCTCCTGGGAGAAGAGCCCGCCCGACTCGGCGAAGGTGGCCAGCGCGGCGTCGTAGACGGCGTTGGGCGAGGAGCGCGTGACGACTCGGGCCGAGCCCTTGTAGAGCTTGATGCCGACCTCACCCGTCACCTGCTCGTTGACGGCGTTCATGTACGCGTCGAGGTCGGTGCGCAGAGGCTCGAGCCAGAGCCCGGCATAGACCAGATACGCCCAGCGCTGATCAAGGGTGGGCTTGAGCTGGTTCTGGTGGATGGTGCCCACGAGCTTCTCGAGCTCACGGTGGGCGGTGAGCAGAATGGTCGCGGCGGGAACCTCGTAGATGTCGCGCACCTTGAGCCCCACGACCCGGTCCTCGATGTGGTCGACGATGCCCACCCCGTGGCGAGCCCCGAGCAAAGCCGCCTGCTCGAGCAACTCCACGAGCCCCAGCCGCACGCCGTTCAAGGCCACCGGCACCCCGCGCTCGAAGCCGACGGTCACCACCTCGGGCTCATCCGGCGCCCGCTCGGGCGGGGTCACGAGCTGAAAGACGTCCTCTTCAGGCGCGTGGGCAATGTCCTCGATCCACCGCCCCTCGCTCGAGCGGCCCCACAGGTTGTCGTCGATCGAGTAGGGAGCATGTTCGGTGCCGCCCTTGACGGGAATGCCGTGGCGGCGGGCGTAGGCCACTTCCTCGTCGCGCCCCATCTTCCAGGTGCGCACCGGGGCGATGACCTTCAGGTCGGGAGCAAGGGTGGCGATGGTGGCCTCGATCCGGACCTGGTCGTTGCCCTTCCCGGTACAGCCGTGGGCGATCGTGTCGCAGCCCGAGGCGCGCGCCGCGTCGACGGCCAGCTTGGCGATGAGCGGGCGCCCGAGGGCCGTGAACAGCGGATAGCCGAGCCCGTACACAGCGTTGGCCTTGATGGCGGGAACGATGTAGTCGCGCGCGAACTCCTCCCGGGCGTCGACCACGTGGCAGTCCAGGGCACCCAGCCGGAGCGCCTTGCCGCGCACGACTTCGTAGTCCTCGCCGGGCTGTCCGAGGTTGACGGTCAGCGCCACCACTTCGGCGCCGTACTGCTCCTGGATCCACTTGAGCATGACGCTCGTGTCGAGGCCGCCGCTGTAGAGCAGCAGCACGCGCGCGACGTCATCGGTGCGCGGGACCTCGGCGGGAACGGTGACGTCGATGGGCTCGGTCTCGGCCATGGCCGCGACGAAGGGTATTCGGAGCGCCCCGGCGGCCGCCGCGCGCCCACCCGGACCGCGCAGGCATGATCACCCCCCGGCTGGGGTAGCGGAGAGCGCGATGGATGTCCGTATCCCCAGCGACGAGCTGTCCAGCGCCGGGCGCGCCGCTCATGACCTCGCCCTCGGCACGCTCATCGGCGGCAACCTGTTTGGGCGCCTGGCCATGCACCCGGCGCTCGCCGACGTGAGCGACAAGACCGAGCGCGGCAAGGTCCTCAACCGGGCCTGGCGGCGCTACGGCACGATCAACTCGCTCGCCCTGGCCACTGTGGTCGCCGGGTGGCTGCCGGCCCGGCTAAACGAGGCCCACCCCCGCTGGCTGAGTCCCACCGAGCGGCGGCTGGCCCTGGCCAAGGACATCGCCGTGGGCGCCGTGGTGCTCACCGGCCTCTCCACGGCGGCCGGCGGCGTCGGCTTCGCCCAGCAGGCGCCCGAAGGGGCAGTACCGATGGCCACGGGCACCGATCCCGATCCGGACACGCCTCGCCGGGCGGCCAATATGAAGCGGCTGGTGAACGCGCTCGGGGCGCTCAACCTGGTCGCCGAGCTCGGCCTCGTGGCGATCAACGCGACCTTGGCCCAGTACAACTTCCGCCGCCCGCCGGTGCGGCGGCTGCTGCGCCGCCGCTACTGAGCACGCCCGCGCCCCCAGCGGTTAGGGTGTGCTCGCACAGCGTGACGATCCCCCACCGCTCTAGCGGTTAGGGCGCGCCCCGCGCAGCGCGACCACCCAGAAGCAGCATGACGCACCAATACATCCAGCGCTGGGCCACCCTCCTGGCTGCGACCCTGCTCGCCGTCCTCACCGTGGCGGGAGCCGCGCGAGCGGCGTCGTCCCCTCCCCTACCGCTCTCGCCCGCCTACCTGAACGCGACCGGTGCCTACCTGCAGGTCGAGCCGGCCAGGATCACGTACACCGGTGACGGTACCGGGGTGCTCGGTGGCGCCAGCGCACGCACCGGCAGCTCAGCCATTCACTGGACGAGCTGGACGGCGGCGAGGGCGAAGGGAACGGGATACAACCAGCTCAACGATTGCCGCCCGGACTGCGCCGGGGGCACCTTTCACCTTTTCCGGGTCCGGATCGAGCTGTGGCGCCCGCGCCGGATCGCCGGCAGGCTCGTGTTCACCCGCCTGACCATCGTCTACACGGGTCGTCGTCCCGGCGGCGAGCCGCGCCATTACACCTTCACCGACGTCTATCGCCGGGGCGGTGGCTTTAGCTGGGGCCCACCCGGGGCGGAGGGATATTGCGTGCACACCTACGGGTTGAGGCCGGCCGCCGGGTGCCGCAACATTCACGCGCTGCCGTGATCAGTTAACGAGCACAGCCGCGAGCCTCGACAGAGCCTCGTCGACCTCCTGCTCGGTCACGATCAGCGGTGGCTCGAAGCGCATCGTGCCAGGACCGGTGGCGTTGACCACCAGGCGCTGCTCGAGCAGCGCGCGCCGGGCCAGCTCGGGGGCGCCGCCGCCGGCGAAATCGGCCGCCACCATGAGCCCCCGGCCCCGTACCGCGGCCACGCCGGGCAACGCGCGAAGGCCGGCCATGAGCCGCTCCCCGAGCGCGCGCACGCGCCCGAGCAGCGCAGCCTCAGAGCAGATGGCCAGTGACTCCAGGGCGGCGCGACAGGCCACCGGCCCGCCGGCGAACGTCGAGCCGTGGTCGCCGGGGTCAAAGACGTCAGCCAGCCGCTCGCCGGTGATCAAGGCACCGATCGGCAGCCCACCGCCGAGCCCCTTGGCCGAGGTCAGGGCATCGGGCATGACGCCGGTCTGCTCGTAGGCCCACAGGGTGCCGGTGCGGCCCATGCCGCACTGGATCTCGTCGAACACGAGCGCCGCGCCGGCCCGATCGCACGCTTCCCGGGCCGCGCCCAGCAGCTCGTCGGACAGTGGGTGGATTCCCGTCTCGCCCTGGATGGGCTCGAGCAGGACCGCCGCCGTCGATGAGTCGACCGCCGCCTCGAGCGCGTGCGGGTCGCGCGGCACAACGAGGAAGCCGGGCACGAGCGGCGCGAAGGGCGCCTGCTTGGACTCCTGGGGGGTGGCCGACAGGGCGCCGTACGTGCGACCATGAAACCCACCTTCGAGGACGATGACCGAGCCGGAGGGCCGGGCTCGCCGGACGAGCTTGAGCGCCGCCTCGATGGCCTCGGCGCCGGAGTTGCACAAGAAGACCTTCCCGCCCAGGGAGCTCTGCGCCAGGGCGGCCGAGAGGCGCATGGCCGGCTCTGTGTAATAGAGGTTGGTGACGTGGGTCAGCCGCTCGGCCTGCTCGCGCACGGCGGCCACCACGCGGGGATGGCAATGGCCCACGTTGAGTACGGAGATCCCAGCCAGGAAGTCGAGATACTCGTGGCCCTCCTCGTCCCACAACCGGGTTCCCGAGCCTCGCACGAACTGGACCGGATTGCGGATGTAGGTGCCGATCGCATAGCGGCGCTCGAGCTCCTGGAGCTCGGCCAGGCTCACTGCGGCTCTCCGAACCCGGGGTCCGGCTGCGGTGGTGCCCAGGGCGAGCGATCGACCTCGGCGGCACCGATCTTGGTCCCCTGGCCCGCATCGGTGAACAGCTCGAGCAGCAGCGAGTGCGGCACCCGCCCGTCGACGATGTGGGCGAAGGTGACCCCGCCGGCGATGGCGTCGAGGCAGGCCTGAAGCTTCGGCCGCATCCCCCCAGCCGCCGCGGGCAAGGCGCCCGCCACCTCGGCCACGCTGGCCTCGGAGATGACGCTATTGAGGTCGCCGGGATCGCGCAGCCAGCCGGGAACATCGGTGAGGAAGATGATCTTGTAGGCGCCCAAGGCCTTGGCTACGGCGCCCGCGGCCTCGTCGGCGTTGATGTTGTAGGAGTTGCCCTCCCGGTCGGCCCCCACGGAGGCCACCACGGGGATGTAGTCCTGGGCGATGTGCAAGAGAACGTCGACGTCGACTCGTTCGATGCGGCCCACGAAGCCGATGTCCTGCCCGCTCGGAGCGGCCTGGCGGGCGACCCGGAAGAGCAGGCCGTCATCGCCGCACAGCCCCACCGCGGGCTGACCGTGATGGCCGAGGCGCAGGACGATGTCCTTGTTGACCTTGCCGACCAGCACCATCTTGGCCACCTCGACGGTCTCGGGATCGGACACGCGCAACCCGTCGACGAAGCGGACCGGCAGGTCGAGTCGCTCCATGTAACTGGTGATCTCGGGCCCGCCCCCGTGGACGATGACCGGCTTCATGCCCACGTACTTGAGCAGGACGACATCGCGAGCGAACTCGGCCTTGAGGGCGGCGTCGACCATGGCCGCTCCCCCGTACTTGATGACCACCGTCTTGCCGTAGAACTCGCGGATGTAGGGCAGCGCCTCGAGCAGCGTGCCGACATCGGCCGGGGAACGAGGCATCAGGTCGTGTACTCCGCGTTGATGGTCACGTACTCGTGGCCCAGGTCGGAGAAGAAGAACTCGGTTTCGGCGCCCTCGCCGGGCAGGCCGATCTCGTACTCGACTTCCTCGCGCTGCACGGCCGCGGTCAGGGCGTCGTGGTCGTGGGGGACGTAGGCGCCACCCAAGCACACCGGCACCCCCTCGATGGCGACGTCGAGGGGCAGGGGCGCGGTGCCGGGAAGGGCCATCCCGACGGCCTGCACGATCCGTCCCCAGTTGGGGTCTCCGCCGTACAGCGCCGTCTTGACCAGCGGCGAGTTGGCCACCGCGCGGGCCGCCCGTCCCACCGCGTGCTCGTCGCCCCCGCGGACGACGACACGGCCGATGCGCCGGGCGCCCTCGCCGTCGCGGGCAATCATCAGGGCGAGCTGGCGCAGGACCCCGTCGAGAGCCTCGCCGAAGCGCAGCTCATCCTCGGTCTCTTGGTGGACCTCGACGCCCGACTCTCCGCTGCATTGCAGGATGACCGTGTCGCTCGTGGAGAGCTGCCCGTCCACGCTGATGCGCTCAAACGAGCGCTTGACGGTCACGCTGAGCAGGAGCTCGCACGTCTGCGGCGCCAGCGCCACGTCTGATTGCACGAAGCAGAGCAAAGTGGCAAAGCCGGGCGAGATCATCCCCGCCCCCTTGGCTTGAGCGGTGAGCCGCACCGTGCCGGTGCTGAGCGCGACGTCGAGGCACACCTGCTTGGCGAAGGCGTCTGTGGTCCGGATGGCCTGCGCGAAGTCGCGCTCGCCGTCGGGCCGCAGCGCGGCGGCCGCGGCGGCGATGCCGCCGTGCACCTGCTCCATGGGCATCGGCACCCCGATCACGCCCGTCGACGCCACGGCGACGGCGGCCGGCGCCTCGAGCCCGCAGGCGGTGGCCGCGGAAGCCTGCATGGCGGCGGCATCGTCGAGGCCGGGCTGGCCGGTGGCCGCGTTGGCGTTGCCCGAGTTGACCACGACACCGCGTAGGGCGTGCAGGGCGCAGCCTTCGCGGGCCAGCAGCACGGGCGCTGACTGCGTTCCCGAGCGGGTGAAGCGCGCGGCGCTCGTGGTCGCCGGCGCGTCGGAGACGAGCAGGCCGAGGTCGGGGGCGCCGCTGGGCTTGATACCGCAGGGCACGCCGGCGGCCCGGAACCCGCGCGGTAGCCCTCCGGGCCGCTCGACCGCATTGCCGGGCGCCTCGATCCAGCGGGAGGTGAAGAAACCGCTCGCGCCACTCGTGAGACTCATGCGATCCCCTCGCCCTCAGGCAGGCCGAACATGAGGTTGAGGTTCTGCACGGCCTGCGACGCCGCGCCCTTCCACAGATTGTCGATGGCGGCGAACACAATGACCCGCCCAGTGCGGGGGTCGAGGTGGGCGGAGACGCGACAGAAGTTGGTCTCCCGTACCGCGCGCACACCCGGCGGCGTGCCAGTCACTTCGACAAACGGCTCGTGGGCGTAGGCGTCGTGGTACAGGGCAGCCAGCTCGTCAACGGTTACCGCGTCACCGACGGTGACATAACAGGAGACAAGCTCGCCCTGATCGAGCGGTAACAGATGCGGGGTGAAGGTCACGGTGACCTCGGCCCCCATGACCGCCAGCTCCTGCTCGATCTCCGGGGTGTGTCGGTGGCGCGGGACGCCATACGCGTTGACGTTCTCGTCCACGGTGACGAAATGGGTCTTCTCGGTCGCGGCCCGGCCCGCCCCCGAGACGCCTGATTTCGCGTCGATGACCACGTCGTCGATGAGTTCGGCCCGGGCCAGCGGCGCCAACCCGAGCAGGGTCGCCGTCGGGTAACAACCGGGGTTGGCGACCAGGTCAGCCCGCTCGAGCTCATCCCGGTAGAACTCGGGGAGCCCGTAGATCGCCCTGGCAATCAGGTCCGGCACCGGATGGGGCCGATACCACTCCCCGTAGAGCTCGGCATCGCGAAGCCGGAAGTCGGCGCTGAGATCGACGACGCGCACCCCACGCGCGCGCAGCTCGGAGACGAGCTCGGCGGCGGCCCCATGGGGATAGGCGACGACCGCGGCGTCAACGTCGGCGTGGCGGTCGAGGTCGAGCTCCTCGAGCTCGCGCGGCACGCGAAGGTGGGGATAGAGATCGTCGAGGCGGCGGCCGGTCTCGCTGCGGGCCGTCACCGCCTGCAAGGCGAACGTCGGGTGGCGGTGGAGCAGGTGAGCGGCGAGCGCGCCGGCGAAGCCCGAGGCGCCGAGGACCGAAACGCTAGGCGGCACGGACCCGTCCCTGAAGCTCATCGGCCAGCGCCGCGGTGATGGCCTCGCGGCGGGTCGCCACCTCAACGTCGGTCAGCGTGCGGTCGGACGCCCGGTAGGAGAGGCGCACGGCCAGCGAGACGTTGCCCTCCCCCAGACGCTCGCGGTCGCGATAGACGTCGAAGACCTCGGCCCCGGTGAGCAGTGGGCCACCGGCGCGGCGGACCACTTCGAGCAGCCGGGCGGCGCTGACCGTGTCGGCCACGACGACGGCGAGATCCTCGCGGACCTCGGGGAAGCTCGTGAGGTCTTCGTAGAGGGCGACCGTCGGGTCGGGGATGGCGTCGAGATCGAGCTCGAAGGCGGCCACGGTGTCCTCGAGATCCCACTCGGCGGCCACGCCAGGGTGCACCTCGCCCAGCCAGCCGACCGCCGCGCCGGACACGATGATCTGCGCGCTGCGGCCGGGATGGAGGAACGGCTGGGCGGCGGGCTCCACCGACCAGGGCAGGCGCAGGCGCTGCAGGAGACCGAGCAGAACGCCCTTGGCGGCGAAGAAGTCGACCGGGCGCGGGTCCGGCTCGCGCCAGCTCGGCGGCCGGGCCGCCCCGAGGAGGATCGCCCCGAGGTGGTAGGGCTCGCGGGGCTGCACGCCGTCGGAGATGGGCAGGTACACGGCGCCGCCCTCGAAGAGCCGGATCGACGTCGCCCCGCGGGAGCGATTGAGCCGGGCCACGTCGAGCAGGGAGCCGAGCAGCGTCGTGCGCAGCTGCGCCTGCTCCGCCGACATCGGGTTGGCGAGCTCGACGGCGGGCTGGTCGGCCAGCCGCAGGCGCCGCAGCGCCTCGACGCCGCGGAAGCTCCACCCCACCATCTCGTGGACGCCCTGGGCGATGAGCGCGTCGCTGGCCGCCCGGCGCAGGCGCTGGCGAGGGGTGAGTCGCCCGGTGGCCTGACGGCGGGCGGGCAGGGTAGCGGGGAGCTTCTCGAGCCCGTCGAGCCGGGCCACCTCCTCGATCAGGTCCGCTTCGCGGGTGACATCGGCGCGGCGAAACGCCGGCACGATGACATCGAGACCGTCGGGGGCCTCGGCGGCGGTGAACTCGAGCGCCTCGAGGATCTCCCGGCTGCGCGCCCGCGACACGGGG
Source organism: uncultured Solirubrobacterales bacterium (assembly GCA_963777185.1). Classification (GTDB taxonomy): domain Bacteria; phylum Actinomycetota; class Thermoleophilia; order Solirubrobacterales; family Solirubrobacteraceae; genus Palsa-465. The sequence goes on along the minus strand of CAVZPU010000009.1, from coordinate 135,156 downwards.
GCGCCGAGGAGGCCCTGCAAGCGAGCGTCGCGCAGCCGGATCGTCTTCGGCGCCGGGCCAGGGCCGCCCACATCGATGGTTCCGGGCGCGAGCGTGGCGCCGGTGAGCTCGAGCATGAGCTGGGCGGCGAGCGCCTGGGCGGCGAGCGTCTGCTCGGGCTGGAGGTGCTTCTCGAACCGGCCCGAGGCCTCGCTGCGCAGCCCGAGGCGCAGCGAGGTGCGGTGGATGTTGGCGCCGTCCCAGGTGGCGGCCTCCATGAGGACGCGGGTGGTCTCGGCCTCGACCTCGGAGCGGGCCCCGCCCATGATCCCGGCGATCGACGTCGGGCCGTCGGCGTCGGCGATGACCACGATGCCGGGATCGACGGCCCGCAGCTGGCCGTCGAGGGTCCACACCTCCTCGCGCTCGTGGCCCCGGCGCACGGTGAGCTCATGGCCGGCCACACGGTCGAGGTCGAAGGCGTGCAGGGGCTGGCCGGTGAGGAGCATGACGTAGTTGGTGATGTCCACCACGTTGGAGATGGGGCGCTGGCCGGCCGCCGTCAACCGGGCTTTGAGCCACGGTGGGCTCGGACCCACCCGGACGTTCTCGAAGACGCGGGCGGTGAAGCGGGGGCAGAGATCGGGGCACTCGACGGTGACCCGGGCGCCGGAGACCTCGCCCGGCTCGGCCGGATCCGCGCTCCAGGGCGCGGCCGCGAGCGGAGCCCCGGTGGCGGCGTGGACCTCACGGGCCACGCCGTAGATGGCCAGGCAGTCGGGCCGGTTGGGCGTGATCTCGAGCACGAGGACGTCAGTGGCGATGGGCAGCACCTGATCCAGAGGCGTGCCCGGGGCCGGCCCGCCGCCATCGTTGGCCAGGACGAGAATCCCATCGTGCTCGGTGCCGATGGCCAGCTCGTCCTCGGCCAGGATCATGCCGTTGGAGGTCTGCCCGCGGAGCTTGGCCTTGCGCAGCTTCGTGCCGTCGGGCATGACGGCGCCCGGCTTGGCCACGGCGACGGTCTGCCCGGCCGCCACGTTGGGGGCGCCACAGACGATCTGGCTGGGCTCGCCGGCGCCGACGTCGACCAGGCAGATGCGCAGGCGGTCGGCGTCCGGGTGCTGGTCGGCCTCGAGCACCCGGCCGACGACGAAGTGCTCGAGGGCGGTCACGCCGTAAGCCTCGACCCGCTCCACTTCGGTGCCGGTCAAGGCCAGCCGCTCGGCGAGCCGGTGGGCGTCGAGGTCGGGGTGGCAGTACTCGTGAAGCCAATTCAGAGGAACGCGCATGCTTAAAACTGGGCGAGGAAGCGGACGTCGTTGTCGTAGAGCAGGCGCAGGTCCGGGACCCCGTGCTTGAGCATGGCGATCCGCTCGATTCCCATGCCAAAGGCAAAGCCCTGGATCTTCTCCGGGTCATAGCCGTGTTCCTGGACGTGGGCGAACACGTTGGGGTCGACCATCCCGGCGCCGAGGATCTCGATCCAGGCCGTGCCCTTGCACAGCGGGCAGCGGCGGCCGTCGGCGGTGACGCCGTCGATGCAGTTAAAGCACGAAACGTCGGCCTCGACGCTCGGCTCGGTGAAGGGGAAGAAGTGGGGGCGCAGACGCACCTGACGCTCCTCGCCGAAGATGGCCCGCGCGAAGGCCAGCAGCGTGCCCTGGAGGTCGGCCAGGGTGATGTCCTCGTCGACGGCGAGCCCCTCGATCTGATGGAACTGCGGGGTGTGGGTGGCGTCGGAATCGGGACGGTAGGTGCGCCCGGGAACGATGATGTAGATGGGCGGCGGCTGAGCCTCCATGGCCCGCACCTGGACCGGTGAGGTGTGGACGCGGAGCAGCAGCTGGCCTGGGTCGAAGATGTCCCGGACCGGCTTGACGTAGAAGGTGTCGGTGAGCAGCCGGCTCGGGTGCGTCTGGGCGTGGTTGAGCGCATCGAAGTTGTAGTAGACGGTCTCGACCTCGGGGCCCTCGGCGACGTTGAAACCCAGGCCGATGAACACGTCCTCGATCTCGCGCCGGGTCTGGGTGATCAGGTGCAGGCGCCCGATGGCCGGCAGCGGGTCGGCCGGGAGGGTGACATCGACGCGGTCGCGCTCCAGACGCTCATCGAGCTCCCGGGCGGCCAGCTCGCCGGCACGGCCCTCGAGCGCCCGTTCGAGGGCCTGGCGAGCCTGGTTGGCGGCCTTGCCCACGGCGGCCCGTTCCTCGGGCGGGAGCTGGGCCACCCCGCGCAGCAGGTTGGGCAGCTCGGCCTTGCGGCCCAGATACCGGATGCGCGCCTCTTCCAGGGCGGCGGTGCTCGCGGCCGCGTCGATAGCCGTCCGGGCTTCGCCCTCGATCTCGGCGATGCGCTCGATCATGGTGCGGGCGCCATCCTAGTTAGCTCGTAGAGGGCAACCGTGGCCGCCATGGCCGCGTTGAGAGAGTGGGTGTGGATGGGGATGTGGGCGGTCATGTCGGCGGCGGCCACGACGTCCGCCGGAAGACCCTCCCGTTCCGCTCCGATCAGGAGGGTTGTGGGTGATACCTGTGAACTATTCACGACTATCTCCCACAACCTCACCCCAGCCCCGGCCACCAGGGCCACCGTGAGGCCCGGGAGCTCATCGACCGATCCCATCCGGGCCAGCGGGACCTCGAACACCGCCCCCATCGAGGCCCGGACGGCCTTCAAACCGTACGGATCGGCGCAGCCGGGCCCCAGCGCCACGCACGAGGCCCCGAAGGCGGCGGCGCTGCGCAGGACCGCGCCCACATTGCCGGGGTCGCTGACCCCGTGCAGGGACACGCACAGCGGACCGAGGGGCGCCGGGGCCCAGCGCTCCTCGTAGACGGCCAGGGCCCGGGTGCCCGAGCCCAGCCCCGAAGCCGCGGCCAGCAGCGCGGGCTCCACGGCCACGCCCGGCAGACCGCTGCCGGCGGCACAGAAGCGCTCCAGCGCCGGCCAGCCCGCGCCGTCGGCGGCGGCCAGGAGGTCTTCCCCCTCGGCCACGAACCGCCCCGAGCGCTCCCGCCAGCGCCGGCGGGTCCGGAGCTTGCGGATCTCCTTAAGTCTTTCGTTGTGCGGGCTGGTGATTGGCATAAAAAAGGCGCCGCTGAAGCGGCGCCCGGTTTGGCTCGCTGGCCGTCGGCCGGTCAGGCGGACGCCAGCGCCTCGCGGGCGCGCTGCGCAAAGCGTCGGAAGGTGTCGGCGTCGCGAACGGCGATGTCCGCGAGCACCTTGCGGTCGAGCTCGATTCCGGCGAGCTGAAGGCCGTGGATGAACTGCGAGTAGGAGAGCTCGTTCTGGCGCGCGGCGGCGTTGATGCGGGTGATCCACAGGCGGCGAAAGTCGCGCTTGCGGTTGCGCCGGTCGCGGTAGCGGTACTGATCGGCCTTGAGCACCGCCTCCTTGGCCGTCCGGTAGTGCCGGCTGGCGTCGCCGCGATAGCCCTTGGCGAGCTCGAGCGTGGCCCGGCGCTTCTTACGGGCATGGATCGATCTCTTGACCCGCGTCATGACTTCTTGACCCCCAGAAGCTCCTTGACCCGGGCGGCGTCCTGCGGAGCGATGACGGCGGGCGCGCCGAGGCGCCGCTTGCGCTTGGCCGACTTCTTCTCCAGGATGTGGCTCGAGAAGGCGCTGCGGCCGCGCACCTTGCCGGTGGCGGTCACCTTGAAGCGCTTCTTGGTGCCCGAATGGGTCTTGGTCTTGGGCATAAGCGCCGCTTAGTAAAGCAGAGGGCAGCTGAGGGGCGGCCGGGCGGACCAATCGCTTCCTCGTCAAACTTAACAAACCCTTAATCCTTCGACCTCTGCCGTTCCCATAAGGTCGGCTCTCGGGCGGATGCGGAGTGGACTCTGCAACCGGGGATCACTCAAGAGGAGCGGTGCACATGGATGGTCGGGTGCGGTTTTCGACTGGCTCGTGGCGTTTGCGAGCTTCAGGCGGAGGGGCGGTCCTGCGACCCCCTTACCTCGTAGCGCTGGCGGTGCTCATCCTGGCGCTGATGGGCGCGCTCGCGCTCATCGGAGCGGGTCCCGGACGAGCTACACCTGTGCCGCCAAAGGCGCTGATCCTGGGCGACAGCGTCAGCAACCCCGGGCCCCCCCTGCACCCGCGGGTGAGAGCCTCGAGCAGTACGAGGCCGAGCAGGACGGCTTCACCGTGACCGTGGTCGACGGACCAACATGGGACAGCATGAGCGCGGCGCAGTTCGCTCAGTACCAGGTCGTCATCATCGGCGACCCCACCTGCGGCGACACGACCGCGTTCCAGGCGGCGGTCACCAATGAGTCGACCTGGGAGCCGGTTGTCATGAGCAGCGGCGGCAACAAGGTGCTGATCGGCACCGATCCCGTGTTCCACACCTACGGCGGGCATCCGGGCTACAAGCTGATCGGCAACGGGATCTCCTATGCGGGTGCCGTCGCTGGTGCGACCGGCGCCTACGTCGATCTCAGCTGCGCCTACAACGATTCCTCGGATGGCACCCCGGTGCCACTGCTGGACGGCCTCAGCTCGCACGGCGCCGGCTCGTTCACGGTCGGCGGTACCGGACCCCCCGGCATCTGCTCGGGCTCGATCTCGATCATCGCCCAGTCCGGACCGACCACGGGGCTGCATGACAGCGATCTGTCCGGCTGGAGCTGCTCGGTCCACGAATTCTTCGACAAGTTCCCGGCCGACTACACGCCCCTGGCCCTGGCCACGGACCCGGCGGTGCCGAAAACCTACAGCGGAACCGACGTCGACACCAATACTGCGGTGCAGGGCTCGCCCTACATCATGCTCTCCGGCGGCGGCGTCAGCGTGAAGTCCAATCTGGTGCTCAACCCACCCAGCCAGACTCTGACCGCTGGGACCGCAGGCAGCGTGACCGCCACCCTGACCAGCGGCGGAAGTCCCGTCGCGAACAACCCCGTGGAGTTCGACGTGACGGCCGGGCCGGACAGCGGCCAGACCTACACCCACAACACCGACAGCACGGGGAAGGTCACCTTCACCTATACGAACAACGGGACCACGGGCACCGACCAGATCCTCGCCACGAGCACCGTGAGCAGCGTCACCGAGCAGGGCACGGCCACGATCACGTGGAACGCGCATAGCGGTGGGCCCTCGCTCAATCACATCGAGGGGCACAAGTTCACCTGCATCGAAAGGTGCAAGGACAGTCACCGCGTGGCGAGCTTCCGCGACGCCACCGCTGGAGACACGGCCTCCATGTTCGCGGCCACGATCGACTGGGGGGACGGCACGACCTCACAGGGAACGGTCATCCCGAACGCCCCCGGTTTCTTCAGCGTGTACGCGACGCACGGGTACACGCACAAGGGGATGTACACGGTGACCATCACCATCACCGGACCCGGTGGGACACCCACCTACGGGTCGACGACGACGACGGCCACGATCACCTAGGAACGATCAGCAGTGAAACGGCCATGCGACGGCGGCCGCCCGAGCGCGGGAGCGGCACAGCCCGTAACGGCTAGCCCGTGAGGTTCACCCGGGTGCCGGCGATTATGCTCGCCGGCACCCGGGTCGTTCGACTGAAAACCACGTGCGTCGCCATCACCTCATCGCGCTCGTCCTCAGCGGGTGTGGCCTGCTGACCGCCCTGACCGGATGCGCCGGCTCAAGCTCGCACGCAAGCACGGGAACAACGGCGTTGATCCCGCGGCCGAAGGGACCCCCGGAGCTGTCCCTGGACCCGCTGTTCCGGCGACGCCTCGTTAAGGCGCCCGCCGCCGAGCAGACCCGCCCGGCGGTCACTCCGGCCGCCGGCACGACGAAGATGGCCTTTGCGCTGACCCTCTCCGCGCAGAAGCCTCTCGGGCCCGGCGCGGGCGTGCGCTATTCCTACGCGGTGCTGGTGCGCGGGCCTCACCCGCGCTGCGACGTGGAGACGGCGGTGGTGGCGGGGGCCAAGGGACAGCGGGTGTCGGCGGTCCTCCGACCACCTGCCAATCTGGGGTGGTGCGCTGGGACGTTCGACCTTCAGGTCGTGCTCGAGACCAACCCGAGCTGTCCGGCGGCCACCGCAACGGCGACAACGCACTGTCACCTGTTTGCGACCCGGTACGCCGACGCGGGACACACCCGCTTTCGCACGCGTTGAGTGCGACCGCTCGTCTCGCGGCCTTGGCGGCGGCGCTGCTCGCCGTCACCGGGTTCCTACCCGCGGTGAGCGCTCGCGCTGACGGCGATCCGGCCAGCGACGTGCTCGTCGCCGAGGACGTCTTCTTGCCCTACACGCCTCCCGTCTCGGCGGCGCTCACGGCGGCCGTGAACGAGACCGTGCGTCGCGCTCACGCCGCCGGCTTTCCGATCAAGGTGGCCGTCATCGAGTCGCCCATCGACCTCGGCGCCGACCCCGAGCTGTTCGGAGGCCCGGGACGGTACGCCCGCTTCCTCGACACCGAGATCACCTATAACTCCGCCCCTCCCCTGCTCGTCGTCATGCCGCAGGGGTTCGGCACCGTCGGCACGGCGCCGGCCGCCGCCCTGGCGCGCATCCACATCGACACGGGGGCCGGCTCGGATGGCCTGGCCCGAGGCGCGATCGCGGCCATCGTGGCCCTGGCGGCGCGCGGTGGCCGCCGCATCAGCGCTCCGGCCGACCTCGGGGCGGGAGGCACGGTGCCGTTGTGGCCGATCATCGCCGCGGCGGCGGTGATCGTGGTCGGGTTGCTCGGCGCGACGCGGACGCGGCTCAGGCGGCGGCGCCGTCGCTAGCGCTCCCCGCGGCAGCAACGGGTTGTTCGTCGCTGCCGTTGGGGGAAGCCGGGGCCGCCTTGTCACGTTCGCCGGCCAGGACGCCCTTCGAAGGCGCCAGAAGCATGGTCATGTTGCGCCCATCCTGGATGGGAGACTGCTCGACGACGGCAAGCTCGGCCAACTCGGAGGCCAGCTTGTCGAGCAACGCCGTGCCCCGCTCGGGATGGGTCACCTCGCGCCCGCGGAACATGATGGTGATCTTCACCTTGTCCTTGTTGAGCAAGAAGCGGGTGACGTGGCCCTTCTTGGTGTCGTAGTCGTTCTGCGCGATCTTCGGGCGGAACTTGATCTCGCGGATCGTGATCTGCTGCTGGTGGCGGCGAGCGGCCTTCTGCTTCTGGGCCTGCTCGTACTTGTACTTGGAGTAATCGAGGACCCGGCAAACGGGCGGACGGGCGTCCGGGGCCACCTCAACCAGGTCAAGATCGCGGGTTTGGGCGTAGGCCAGAGCCTCTGAGGTCTTCACGACCCCGATCTGCTTGCCATCCTCGCCGACGAGCCGTACCTCGGGCACGCGGATGCGATCGTTGACCCGGGTCGTGTCCCGTTCAGGCGGGCGCCGGTCGAACTTTCTCGGGACCGGCACTAGTTGGACAGGCGGGGCGGCGTCAAGCGGCGCCGGGCCGGGTGTGATGATGAAGCAGTTGGATCAACGACTCGGAGTATAGCGGCGGGGTACGGCGCCAGCACGGCGCAGCCACCGTCGCGAGGGGTGCGATTTGACTATTTGACCCGGAAGGCAAACCGGCCCACCGTGCCGCCGACCCGGATGTACATCGGGCACGCCACCCCGGGGCCACCGCACGCAGGCACGATGAGCGAGCGCACCAGTCCGCGGTAGACGCCCGCACACCAGCCGCCGGAGCCCGGCGCGGCCACGAGGGTGGCACGCTCGTGGCCCGCGGCGGCAGCCGTGGCCGAGGCCGCCTCGGCGGTCCCCTGGCACCCCTTCCCTCGGGGCCCCGCGGCCGACACCGCGTAGCGACGAACGGTCCCCGCCCGGGGGAACGTGACCACGAAGCGAGTGTGCGACGCACCGAGCGTGGGCCGGACCTTGACCGGGAAGGAATGCGAGGCGCTGGGGCCCGCGGCCGCGGCACTGGCCGCGCTCGCGCCCGCCGGTGCGGCCCGAGCCGCGCCGGCGCCTGAGTTCGTGGCCACCTGCCCGGCCTGCTGTCCATGCCGGCGCGCACCCACGGCGAACACGACAACGCCGAGCAGGAGCAGCCACATCAGCCTTCCTCGTCGCATCGTCGGGTTTGAAGTCTAGGCCTGGCAGGCGGGCCAACGCCCACGCCGGGCTTTGGCTTCGCTCTCCGCGCCCGCTACATTTACGGCCTCCCGGGCGATTAGCTCAGCTGGGAGAGCGCCGCCTCGACAAGGCGGAGGTCACTGGTTCGAGCCCAGTATCGCCCACTCCGGTCGTTGCAGCTCTCGGACCGCGACCGGCAGACGGTGCCCCCCGGGTGTGATGCGACGACGTCCCGTCCCCGCAGGACGGTTTGTGCTCTCTGACTACGTCGCGGTGTCTGGTGCCATGCTCTCGAAAATGGCACCCGTGCCGATCACCCAAGCGCGACATTGGTGGGAACCGGCGGGCGTCTATTGCAACACCGCCAGCTATGGGTTGCCGCCGGCGCCGGCCTGGGAGGCGCTGCAGTCAGCGCTGGCCGACTGGCACGCAGGCCGCACGAGTTGGGAGCAGTGGGGAGAGAGCACCGAGGCGGCGCGGGCGGCGTTTGCGCGACTGGTCGGCGTGGAGGCGGAGCGGGTGGCGGTCGGCTCGACGGTGTCCGAGCTGGTCGGCTTAGTCGTCACCGCACTGGCGCCAAGGGCTCGCGTCGTGGCGCCCGATGTGGAGTTCACCTCGACGCTGTTTCCGCTGCTCGTCCAAGACCGCCTCATGGTGCGTACCGTCCCGGCCAAGCGGCTGCCCGAGGCGATCGCCGACGGCGCCGACGCAGTCGCCTTCAGCGCGGTGCAGATGAGCAGCGGCGAGGTCGCAGACCTCGAGGCGGTGACGGCCGCCGCGGCGGCCGTGAACGCCATTACGATCTGTGACGCCACCCAGGCGGTGGGCTGGCTGCCGCTCGACGCCACCCACTTCGACGCGGTGGTGTGTGGCGCCTACAAGTGGCTGATGTCCCCACGCGGAAGCGCGTTCATGACCGTTTCGCCGCGGTTGCTCGAGCGTGTGGTCCCGCATAGCGCCGGCTGGTATGCAGGCCAGGATGTGCACGGCACCTATTTCGGCCCGCCGCTGCGCCTGGCGTCCAGCGCTCGGCGGCTCGACGTCTCACCGGCCTGGTTCTCCTGGGTTGGCACGCAGCCGGCCCTGGAGGTCATCGAGCAGATCGGCGTGCCGGCCATCCACGCCCACGACGTCGAGCTGGCCAACCGCTTGCGGACCGGGCTTGGGCTCGCGCCTTCAAACAGCGCGATCGTCTGCGTTGAGCTGCCCGGCGCCGTCCAGCGCCTTCAGCGCGCGGGAATCATCGCGGCGATGCGCGGAGGACGGCTCCGGACCTCGTGGCACGTCTATAACCACACCCCCGATGTCGACCGCGTGCTCGAGGCCCTCACCACCTAGAGGCACAGCGGCGATGCTGCACAGCGACGGGTCGTCGCGGTAGGCGAATTAGCCGTCGAGGCGGGCGGCGATGATCACCGCCGCGCGCTCCTGGGCCGCGTAGGTGGCCCGCAGTGCCGCCTGCGCGTCGTCGCCCTGGTCGCCGGCTGGTGGCGGGTGGGCGACGAGCAGGCTTCGCACCTCGCGTCCGAGCCCTTCGCCTCCCACGGTGTCGGCCAGGGCCGCCAGAGCGTCCGCCCGCACCCGAGCGCCGTCGACGAAGGACGCCATCACCGTCTCCCGGGTCAGGGGCGCGCGCCCGAAGACGCGGGCGTGCATGACGGCCGGGTTGGCCGCGTGCGGACGGACGAGCGCCCGCCGTTCACTGGCCGTGAGACCGGCCGCCGAGGCGAGGTGGTCGATGGCCCGGGTCACGCCCTGAGCGTCCACCGGCAGCGACGCCTGCAGGTCGGCCGGGAGTCGGGCGACGAGGTTGGCGTGCTCGGCGGCCGCCTCCCCCAAGAGCGCCTCGACGTGCCCGCGATGGGTGAACTCCATCTCCGTCACTCAAGCATCCTCCTCGATGCCCCGAGAAATGTGTGGGCATAAACGACACGAGAATCCACCGGGCACGGACGGCACGCCGACCGCCTCGCCCCCGCGCTTATTGACGCCGTTTGGCGACGCTCAGCCGCCGTCGCCCTGCGGGCGACCGGTTACACGGCCATTCTGCGAAGTAGCGACCCGAGACCAGCTCGAGCATGACCCGCTCCTCGATGTTCTGCCACGCGGTGGCATCCGGGATGGATACGCGCACGCGAGCCAGACCGTGGTTCACGGCTCCCGGGGCGCCAACGGGTTGACCGCCGGCCCCTCGAGCACGGTCCCGTCCACATCGAAACGCGAGCCGTGACACGGGCAGTCCCAGGACCGTTCGGCGGCGTTGAAGCGCAGCAGACAGCCCAGGTGCGTGCAGCGCAGTGCGACGGCGTGCAAGGTTCCGTCCTCGTCGCGGTACACGCCCTTCTTGCCGAGGCCGAGCCGTCGGGCAGTACGCGCGCCTCGCCCGGAGCGATGCTGTCCGATCCGAGCGCCTGGGGCGGGCGCAACCGATCGGCGATGAGATCGGCGCTGAACTTCGCGCCCAGCTGCGCGACCTCGTGGGCGGAGCGCAGTGAAGACGCGCTGGGGAGTGAAGGCGTCGGCCCAGGCGTGCTGTCGCCCGGCGATGCGCTCGGCCAGGATCATGCCCCGAACGTAGCCGAGGCGAGCCCCCATTTCATGAATCCGGTGGTCACCCAGAGTCGCGAGGAGCCGGGCCGGTAGGGGCCGATCATCGGCAAGTGGTCATAGGGCACAGGATCGTGGGCGGACCAGCGATGCGTGGTCTCGGCCACGTCCCAGTGCCGGCGGGCGAACTCGGCCAGGCGCTCAAAGCGCTCGGCGTGGACGCGGCCGAGCCCGCCGAGTGGCCCTCGCCGCCCACGATCAGATACTCGCCATAGGAGCGGATCGAGCGCGTGTTGCTTCCGGCGCTGATCGACATTCCCTGAGGGGCATTGCCGCCCGCCAGCCGGGCGGCGATGCAGTAGGAGCGCTCCGCCTTGAGCTGGGCGAAGAACAGGCCCCGGTCGAGAATCGGATAGTGCGTGGCCACCACGACGTGCTTGGCCGTGAGCTCGCCGGCGGCTGTGCGCACCCGGCAGGGGGAACCTTCGCTGACCTCGAGCACCCGCGCCTGCTCGAACACCTGACCGCAGGCGCGCTGAAGGGCCCCGGCCAGGCCCTGCACGTAGCGGACCGGGTGCAGGGCGACCTGGTCCGGCAGCCGGACCGCGCCGGAGACGGGATAGGGCAGGTCGAGCGTCGTCGGTGAACTCGGCGTTCAGCCCCGCCCGGCGGGCCGCCTCGAACTCTTCCTCGACACTGGAGCGTTCCGACTCGTCGGCGGCATAGGTGAAGGCGTCCCGGCGGACGAGATCGCATTCGATGCCCTCCGTCGCGGCCAGCTCGGCCACACGCTCCACTCCCGCGCGGCTGGCCTGCGCGTACCTCGACGCCGCCTCTGAGCCGTGCCGGGAGGCGATGGTCGAGTAGATCGTGGCCTGCAGGGCGGAGACCTTCGCTGTGGTGCACCCCGTCACCCCGGTCCCGATACGCGCCGCCTCGACGACGGCCACGCGAGCGCCCTCGCGGGCCACGAGCAGGGCGGTGGTCAGCCCGGCGATGCCGCCGCCGATGACCGCGACGTCGACGTCGAGCCGGCCCCGCAGTTCCGGGTATTCCGACGGGGACGCCGTATCGAGCCAGAGTCCTTCGGCCGCCGAGGTCGTGATGGTCATGCGTCGGAAACCTACTCGGTCAGAACCGTGACCCGGTGGCCGGCCGACCATCACCCTTACAACCGGCTTACGTTCCGATCCGTAGCCTTGGACGGGTGATCGCCCGTCTGCGCCCCCTGCTGCTGGCCGCCGCTCTGCTCCTGCTCGGGGCATCGTCGGCCCTCGCCGCCAACCAGAAGAGCACCAACTGGTCCGGCTACGCCGTGAGCCGCGGCGGCGTGCACTTCCGGGCGGTGAGCGGACGCTGGCGCGTACCGGCCGTTTCCTGCTCGTCGCCTGGCTTCTCGGCCCTGTGGATCGGCCTGGGTGGTTTCACGAACACCTCCACGGCGCTCGAGCAGACGGGCACGGAGGAGGATTGCTCGGCCTCGGGTACGGCCAGCTATTTCAGCTGGTATGAGGTCGTCCCGGCGCCCTCGCAGACGATCTCGCTCGCCGTGAGGCCCGGCAACCTGATGAGCGGCCAGGTCACAGTGAGCGGGCGCCGGATCACCTTCACGCTGCGCAACCTGACCACTCATCGGAGCTTCTCCAAGACCGTGTCCGCCTCGCCGATCGACCTGACCTCGGCGGAATGGATCCTCGAGTCCCCGTCGGAGTGCGACGAACAGGGCCGGTGCATGCCGCTGCCGCTGGCCGACTTCGGCAATGCCCGGTTCAGTAATGCGCGGACCGTCACGGCCTCGCACCGGAGCGGCTCCGTGCTCAGCCGGGCGTGGGGCGAGACGGAGATCTCACTTTCCTCGGCCGGCTTTCGCTTCGTCGCCCACGGCAACCCCAGCGAACTGGGCGGAGGCTCGCAGCCGACGGCGCTCAGCGCCGGGGGCAGCGCCTTTGCTCTCAACTACGTGCCGAACTCCCCGACCCAGGGCGGCACCTACTTCGCTCCCGCCGCCCGGCCGCTGAGGGGCCGCCGGCATCTCGTGCATCCAGCGCGCTCCTAGCCAGGGCGTGCTTCTCGGACGGGGAGCCGTGCCGGCCGCAGGGGCTCGGTCTCCGTGGCGCGCCCGTTGACTAGTCAACTAAGATGGCGCCATGAGCTTTGTCGCCCCCGGGGGCGTGTTGGACGGCGCCGCGCTGGCCGCATGGCGCAGCTATCTGCAGAGCCACGCGCTCATTCTTCGCGAGCTCGACGCCGATCTCCTGGCCGCTCACGGCATGACCACGCGCGACTACCAGGTCCTGCTCTACCTCTCCAAAGCGCCCGAGCGCCGGATGGCCATGTCGGCTCTGGCCGAGAGCACGATGCTGACCCGGTCGGGGATCACCCGTCTCATCGACGGGCTCGTCTCGGGCGGGCTGATCGAACGGATCTCGTGCCCGAACGATGCCCGGGTGTCGTACGCCGGGCTGACCGATGCCGGTTACGCGAAGCTGCGTGAGGCCGGCGAGACGCATATCGCCGGCATCCGGCGGCTCTTCCTCGCCCACTACAGCGAGGCGGAGGTCGAACAGCTGGCCGAGCTCCTGAGCCGGCTCCCCGGGGCCGCGCCCGAGGGATCCTGCACGGTGGAGTGAGGCGATGAGCTCGCCCTCGGCGACGGCGGTCTCCATCGATCCGCGCGCGACGGTGGGGACCGTGCGCCTCACCGTGTCCGACCTGGGCCGATCGCGGGCCTTCTATGAACGCGTGCTCGGCCTGACCGCGACCGAGGAGGACGACGGCGACCTCGGCCTGCGCGCCGGCGGCGAGCTCCTCGTCTCGCTGCGGGGTGACCCCTCGGCGCCTGCGCTGGACCGGCGCGCCACGGGCTTGTTTCACTTCGCCCTGCTCATGCCGAGCCGGCGCGAGCTCGCCTTCGCCTTGGGGCGGCTGGCCCAAGCCCGCTGGCCGCTGGACGGGGCCTCCGACCACCTCGTCAGCGAGGCCCTCTACCTCTCCGACCCGGATGGGAACGGGATCGAGCTCTACCGCGACCGGCCCCGCTCGGAGTGGCCCCGGCGCGATGGGACGATCCAGATGGCCACCCTTGCCCTCGACCTCGACGACGTGCTCGGCGAGCTTGGCGGCGAGGCCGCCCTACCCACGGCCGCGGCGGCGGGGACGCGCATGGGCCACGTCCACCTCCAGGTGGCCGAGCTGGCAGAGATCGAGGCCTTCTACCACGGCATGCTCGGCTTCGACGTGATGGTGCGGGCCTATCCCGGCGCCCTGTTCGTCTCGGCCGGCGGCTATCACCATCACCTCGGGTTGAACACCTGGAACAGCCGAGGGTCGGGGCCGCCGGCGCCCGGCGCCGTCGGTCTGCGCTCCTTCGACGTCGTGCTGCCCGACGCGGACGAGCTCGACCGGGTCCTGCACCGCGTGCGCACGGCCGGGCTTGCGGTGCAGGACGGCGGCGTCGTTCGGGATCCGTCGGGGAACGCAGCGCGGCTGCGCACGGGGTGACGGTCAGGCGTCCGGGGCGATCGGGGCGCGCCGGCTGACCCAAACCGGGGATGGGAGCACTCGCGTGCAGGCTTCGCCGGCAGTGCGTTCTCCTGTCCCCGACTGCCGGGGACAGGAGAACACACCTCGTGCCACCGGCCAGCGCGTGTGCCCCCATCCCCGCTTTCTGCCGGGCGCTACCCTACGAGCCCGCGGCGACGTGGCGGAGTGGCTACGCAGCGGCCTGCAAAGCCGTCTACACCGGTTCGATTCCGGTCGTCGCCTTGCCGGTCGCCCGCCCTGAGGCTCCGGGGTCGGTCCCGGTCGACGTCCTCGTCGACGAGGAGCACGAGCAGGTTCCTCGGGCCGTGCACGCCCTCGACCCGGGTGAGCTCGATGTCGGAGCTGGCTGACGGGCCGGAGATGAAGGTCACCGGCGCCCGATGGTGGATCACCGCGTCGGCGAGCGCGGCCATGGCCTCGGGAACCGACCCCACCACCTGCCTGGCCTCGACGACGCAGATGTGGTGATCGGGCACGAGCGTGATCGCCCGCCGACCCGACGCGCCCTGACCGTCGAGGGCAATCGTCCCGGTCTCGGCGATGGCCACCGCGCATCCGGTCAGCGCACCGTCGAGCCGGTCGAGCTGGCCGGCCGAGAGCCCGTCATCCTCGACCACCTCGACCGAGTGCGGGCGCCAGGAACCCGGCAGTGGCGACGGCACGACGATCTGGCCGAGCTTCCGCCGCGCGCAGGCGTCGCTCACCACCTCCCCGATGCTTGCGGCCCTGACCCGACGAACCTCGGCCCGGTAATCACGCAGTCGCTCCGCGAACCGCTCGAGCAGCGCATCGGCACCGTCTGCGGTCGTGCGGCGGTAGGCCCGAGCGACGGGAACGTCCGCCGGGCGCTCCCCGGCCGGCACGTCCTCAAGCGAGGCCCGCACGCGGCGCAGGATCTCCTCCCGTGCGCCGGCCATCAGCGGCTGCGCCACCAGTCGCGAAAGCTTTGCCTCGGGACGGGGGGCAGGTCGCGCATCGCTGTCCAGCCACCCAGCGGCCCGGGCAGGCGCGAGATCTTGCCCCGGCGGATGAGAGGCCGCTGACCAAGCCGGCCAGCCCGCTGGGCCGCCTCGTAGAGCCGCCGGTCGGCGAAGACCCGGGCCAGCGCCTGCATGGCCACGTGCTCGGCCGAGAGCCGCTCGCTCACCGTCCCCTCGCGGGTGACGCGCTCGACGACCCGGTGGCGAAGGTGCACGAGGACCTCGGGGATGTTGATCTTGACCGGACAGACCTCGTAACAGGCGCCGCACAGGCTCGAGGCGTAGGGCAGGGAACCTGCCGCCTCGAGCCCGCTCAGCATTGGGGTGAGGATGGCCCCGATCGGCCCGGGATAGGTCGAGCCGTAGGCATGACCGCCGGTGCGCTCGTAGACCGG
Source organism: uncultured Solirubrobacterales bacterium (assembly GCA_963777185.1). Lineage (GTDB taxonomy): Bacteria > Actinomycetota > Thermoleophilia > Solirubrobacterales > Solirubrobacteraceae > Palsa-465. The sequence goes on along the minus strand of CAVZPU010000009.1, from coordinate 119,693 downwards.
ACAGACGTTCAGACAGGCGGAGCAGCGAATGCAGTTCAGGGCCTGGCGCCCCACCTCATCGGCGAGGACGTCCGTGCGTCCGTTGTCGAGCAGGATGAGGTGAAACTCCTGCGGTCCGTCGCCCTCCCGGACCCCGGTCCACAGGGACGTGTACGGGTTCATACGCTCGGCGGTCGAGGAGCGCGGCAGCAGCTGGAGGTAGACCTCGAGATCCTGCCAGGTGGGAACGATCTTCTCGATGCCCATGACGCTGATCAGAACCTCGGGCAGCGTGGTGCACATCCGGCCGTTGCCCTCGGACTCGACAACGGAGACGGTGCCGGTCTCGGCTACGGCGAAGTTGACGCCACTGATGCCCACCCGGGCGCTGAGAAACCGCTTGCGCAGGTGATGGCGGGCGGCCTCGGCCAACGCGCCCGGATCGTCGGAGAGGTCGTCGGGCACGTCGTCGAGCGTGCGCAGGAACAGCTCGCGAATCTCGGCGCGGTTCTTGTGAATGGCGGGGACGAGGATGTGCGAGGGCGTGTCGTCGCCGAGCTGCACGATGAGCTGGGCCAGGTCTGTCTCCCAGGCGTGGATCCCGCGCGCGGCCAGGGCCTCGTTGAGCTTTGTCTCCTCGGTGGTCAGCGACTTGGCCTTGACCACTTCCTCGACGCCGTGGGAGGCGATCAAGTCCCCCACGATGCGGTTGCATTCCGCGCCATCGCGGGCCCAGTGCACGGTTCCGCCGGCCCGCTCGACAGAGGACTCGAGCTCGACGAGGTAGCCGTCGAGGTGGCGAAGGACCCGCTCCTTGACCGCACGTCCCGTCTCGCGCAGCTCCTCCCAGTCGGGCAACTCTGCGACCACCCCGGCGCGCTTGGCCCGGATGGCCTGCGTGGCATGGCCGAGGTTGTGGCGCAGCTGCGTGTCGGCCAGGGCCTGGCGGGCGGCCTGGGGAAACGGCGGATGGGCCGGTGCGTGGGTCACGCCGCCCGGAGGCGTTCCTCGGTCTGGGCCAGGATCTCGGCGAGATGAGCGGTGCGCACACCGGCGCGCTGGCGAGACAGAGCGCCACCGATGTGCATCAGGCACGAGTTGTCCGCGGCCACGCAGACCTCCGCGCCGGTGTCGAGGATCGTGCGCACCTTGTCGGTCAGTATGGCGATCGAGGTATCGGCGTTCTTGATCGCGAAGGTCCCTCCAAAGCCGCAGCACTCACGCGCCTGCGGCAGGTCGCGCACCTCGATGCCTCGCACGGCGCGGAGCAGGCGCAGCGGCTTGTCGTCCACCCCCAGCATGCGCAGACTGTGGCACGTCGGGTGGTAGGTGACGCGGTGGGCAAAGTACGCGCCCACGTCCTCCACGCCCAAGCGGTCGACGAGAAACTCGCTGAGCTCGAGCACGCGGGGGATCAGCGTCTGTACCTCGCGCTCGAGCGCTGCATCGGACGCCAGGGCGGCGACGCGCGGGTAGTAGTCACGCACCATGCCGACACAAGAGGCCGACGGGGAAACGATGACCTCGCTGTCGGCGAACGCGCGCAGAAATCGTCGCAGGAGCGGGATGGTCTCCCGCGCATAGCCGGTGTTGAAGTGCATCTGCCCGCAGCACGTCTGCTCGAGCGGGAAGTCAACGGCGACACCGAGCCGCTCGAGCACCCTGACGACGGCCCGGCCGGTCTCGGGGAACATCGTGTCGTTGAAGCAGGTGATGAACAGCGACGCCCGCTGCACGACCACGGCGATACCCCTCAGCCGGTCACGAAAACGGTCCGGGACCGGCGAGTCACCCGCTGATGACCGGTGTCCCGTGCCAGCGCGTGCCCGGCGGCAGGGACTCGCCGCGCAACACCACCGAGTGGCCGGCCAGCGTCACCCCGTCCCCCAGCTCCGTGTCGGGGAGTACGACGGCCGTGGGACCGAGCGTCGCCCCGCGGCCGATCCGCGTGGGGCCGATGCGAAGCGTGCGGTCGTGGAAGAGGTGGGTCATCAGGCACGCGCCCCGATTGACGGCGGCGCCGTCGCCGAGCTCCACCATGTCGTACTCGGTGACCGCGGTGGTCTCGATCCACGTCCCCCGACCAACGCGGCTGCCCATGGCCCGCATGTAGAGCGCCATCAGCGGAGTGCCGAGACCATGCTCGAGCAGGAGCGCTCCGGCGAGCTGCTCCTGGGCGGTGTTGATGAGCTCGTCACGCCAGACGAAGAAGGACCAGAGCGGGTGCGCGCCGGGACGGTAGCGACCGATCACGAGCCACTTGAGGGCGACGGTGATGGCCGTCGCGAGCAGCCCCGAGGCCAGCACGACCATGGGCGCCAGGACGACCAGAGCGAGCAGCCCGAGCCGCGATCCAAGCCATTCGAAGGCAAGCAGGTCCAGAAGACCGATGAACATGAGCAGCGTGTTGGGGCCGAAGATCCGCAGCAGGTCCATGGCGGCGCGGGCGGCGACGAGCCGGCGCGGGGGTGTCGTCGTTCGGCCCGGGTCGGTCGTCGCCGGCACGCGGGGGAGCTCGAGCGGCGGGACACCCAGCCACGAGGTACCGGACGGCGGACGAAGCGGCGACAGCGTCATCACGCCGAGCAGGCTGTCGGGGCCGAGTGCGGTGCCGCCGCGCAGGATGGCTCCCGGACCGAGGAACGTTCGCTCGCCCACGGTCACGGGTTCCACCTGAATGCCCCCGGCGCGGGCGCGGACACCGCTGAAGCCGATGTCGTCCGTCGCCTGGCTCAAAGCGCCGATGCTCACCGATCGATTCAGCCCGGTGGAGGTCGAGAGCTCGGCGCGCCGACCCACGCGGATGCCCGCCAGACGCAGCCAGGGCGCGGTGAACAGCGAGGCGTAGAGCGGGAACAGGACCTCGGAGGCCGTGTTCTTGAGATCCTCGCCGAACCACAGAGCCCAGCCGACGGCACCGTCATCGGCGTACCAGCCGGGGCGCGCGAGCCGCCACACCGCACGCAGCGTGAGCGCGATCAGGATGGCCAGCAGCGGCGTTGAGACCCCAACGATGATCGCGCTGTAGGCGGCCAGCCACCCGACCCCGATGTGCAGGGTGAGCTCCGGCGCGCGTAGCCGCCACAGGATTGACAGGGCCGGGGTCACCGCGGTGATCTCGATCACCGCCTCCACGGGCATGCTCAGGGCGAAAGCGGCCCGCCACAGGGCAGGGCGCCGGCTGGGCTGCGGCGGCTCGGCCGGCCAGCTCCCCCCTGCCGGGCCGATGTACGCGGCGGGCGCCCCGCCCCAGTGCTCGCCGGGGGGGACATGGCCCGAAACGACGCTGCCCGGCTCGATCTCGGCGCCCTCGCCGACGACGCACCCCGGCTCGAGCAGGCTCCGCGTCCCGACCCGGGCGCCGGCGCCGATCCAGATCTCCCCCACGACGAGTTCTTGCCCGTCGATCCACCAACCGTGCATGTCGACGCTGGACTCGACCGTGGCGCCAGGGCCAAGGTGCACGAGCGCCCCCGCCGGGGGCACCGTGCCGAGCCGTGCCCCGACGCCCACGTCGGCGCCGAGCATGCGGGCGTAGCGGTCGACCCACGGCGTGCCCGCCACGCGCTCGGCGTGAGTGAGGGCCGAGAGCCGCTCGAGAAACCACAGGCGATAGGCAAGCCAGGAATGGCGCGGGTAGCGTCCAGGCTGAAAAGTCCCGAGAAGGATGCGGCGAACGAGCACGTAGAGCGCGAGCCGGGCAGGCGGCGTGGCCAGCGCAAGCCAGGTCACCACCAGCCACGCCCAGCCGACGTGAGGCAGTCCCGTTCGGCCGGCGAGATCGCCATAGGCCAGCACGGCGACAAGCAGCGGGACGGCGGTGATCGCCACCAGCACGAGCACGCCGAGCAGCTGGCCGAGACCGAAGCACCGGGAGGACGCGACGACGGCGGGGGCCGCCGGCGCCGGATCGGCTTTGAGCCCGTCGAGGTACCGCGCGAGCTCCCCGAGCCGCCGGTGCACGTAAAGGTCGGCGACGGCCAGGGTGGGATAGCGCTCGCGCAGCCGGGTGACGAGCTTGGCGGCGCTCAGCGAGCTGCCGCCCAGGGCGAAGAAGTCGCTGTGGCCGTCGAGCGCCAATGGGCCCAGCTCGTCAACCCAACGCTCGGACAGCCACGCCGCGGTCCCGGTCAGGCCAGCCTCGCCTCCGGCGCGAGGCGCGGACGGCGGCGGCCAGGGAAGCGCCTTGCGGTCGACCTTGCCGGCAGCGCTGAGGGGCAGCGCGTCGAGCACCACCACGAGCGGTGTGACGCCATGGGGCAGGCGCTCGGCGGCCGCGGCCCGGACGTGCTCGGCCTGGACATCGCCGACCACATAGCCGACGAGCAGCGGGTTGCCGGACGGAGTCTTGTGCACCGCGGCCGCCGCGGCGACCACTCCCGGCACGGCCTGAAGGTGGGCGTCGACTTCGCCGAGCTCCAAGCGCCGGGCGCCGAGCTTGACCTGGTCGTCGCCTCGGCCGACGAACTCGAGCCCGTCGAGCGTCTCGCGCACGAGGTCGCCGGTGCGGTAGGCCCGCGCCGGGCCCAGCGCGGGCAGCGGGGCGTAGCGCTCGGCGTCCAGCGTCGGGTCCAGGTAGCGACCGAGCCCGACCCCGGAGATGACGAGCTGACCCTCCTCGCCCAGGGAGACCGGCCGGCCGGAGTCATCGACGATGGCGATCTCCCAGCCGGTCAGCGGCCAGCCGATCAAGACCGGCTCGCCCGGCCGCATGCGGGCCGCCGTGCTCACCACAGTGGCCTCAGTGGGACCGTAGGTGTTCCACACCTCGCGTTCCCGGGCCAGGCGCCAGGCCAGCGGCGCCGGGCAGGCCTCGCCTCCGAGAATGAGCAGGCGCACCCCGGCCAGGTCCTCTTCGCGCCACATGGCGGCCAGTGTCGGCACGGTGGAGATAACAGAGATTCGGCGGTCGGCCAGCCAGGGTCCCAGGTCGGCCGCCGCGCGCACGAGCGCCCGTGGCGCGGGTACCAGCGCCGCGCCGTGCCGCCAGGCCTGCCACATCTCTTCGCAGCTGGCATCGAAGCTGACCGACAGACCCGCCAACACCCGATCGTCGCAGTGCACCGACCACAGCTCGGCCTCGGCGTCGACGAACGCGGCCGCCGCCCGATGGCTCACGGCAACAGCCTTGGGCCGTCCGCTCGAACCGGAGGTGAAGATAATCCAGGCATCGTCGGCCGGCTCCGCGGCGCGGGCGGCGCCCTCGGGGTGGACGGTCAGGGACAGCTCAGCCCCCGCGCGCAGGACGGCGCAGGCGCCCGCGCTCTCCCACAGTGCGCTTGCCCGGCCGGGCGAGTCGGCTGCGTCGACGGGCACGTAGGCGGCGCCGGCGTGCAGGACGCCGAGGATGGCGATGTAGAGCTCGGCTGTCCCGCTCGGCACGTACACCCCGATGCGATCGCCCGGCCCGAGTCCTGCGGCCCGAAGACGCGCCGCGAGCGCGCGCACGGCCACGTCGAGTTCTCCGTAGCTCAGCGTGGCGTCCGGAGCGTCGAGGGCCACCCGGTCTGAGTGTCTGGCCACTGTGGCGGCGAAGACGTCTACCAGCGTGCGCTCGCGCGCGGGCGTGCCGCACTCCGGCGTCCGGCCAGCAGCGAGCGACAGAGGCCCGCTGGTCAATGAGTCGGTCACATGGATCTCCGGCGCAAACGACGGGTAGCTCGGCCGCGCGCCCCCGGCCGGGCCACACTGAACTCGAGCGCCCACCGCAAGGTGGCGCGGGAGTCGATTCGCTGGCACGGAACACGCTGAGACGCAGGAAGTTCCGCGAACTCACGCCGGCGGGCGGACCCTCACACGACGCTAACAATCACCGCCCGTACAACTGCGCCGCGGCAGTCCAGTGACGCGGCGCGCGGGGATCAGTGACGCGGAATCCGGAGGGTGACGCCCGGGTAGATCAGATTGGGATCCCCGGTCCCGATCTTGCGGGCGTTGACATCCCAGATTTGCACCAGCTCGTGCTCGATGTCGGCGTCGCTGGCGTGCGGTCCGACAGCTCGGCGCGCGATCGTCCACAGGCAATCCCCGGCCCGCACGGTCACTGTCCCCGAGCTCTCCTCGCCCGGGCCGCCGCCGGTCGGCGTCGGCGGTGTCGGGGGCGGGGCGGGCGGAGTCGCCGGCTTAATCGCAGGGCCGCCGCGATCGGCGAGCGTGATCACGCGGGTCATCTGACCGCGGGTCCCGACGACGATCGCGGAGTAGGACACACCGGCCTGAAAGCTCGCCCCCGGGACCGAGACCAGGGGGGCGCTCTTGCCGGCCGCCATGGCGGCGAGGTCGTGCCGGCCGGGGGTGAGCGTGAGATATGGGGTCGCTTCGGTGTACGAGAGATGGGTCGCGACCGGCTTGCCGTCGACGGTGACCGACGGACTGCCCAGCTCGGGGGCGGCGTGGATCACTCGCACCAGGCTCGCACCCGGCTTGCCGCCCTCGGCCTCGTAGATGCCCAGGAAGACCTTGTCGCCGCGCAGCAGGACCACGACGTCGAAGGCGCCGTCGCCGAGACTGGCCGTGCCGCTGGCCAGCGTCTTGGAGGCGCCCCCCAGCGACCAGTGAAACTGGCCCGAGCTGATGCTCCGCCAGGGCGTGGCCTGCCCGAAGCTGACCGAACCGAGATTGGTCGTCCCGTTCTTGGCGTTGACGGACACGTTCGCCGACCCGGCACCGGGGACGGCATGGATGAAGCGGACAATGGCGCTGGCGAGGGCCTGAGCCGACCAGAAAAGGCAGGCAAAAACGCCCACGATCAAGGAAGCCAGGACTCGGCCGAGAACATGGGTGGTACCCACGCTACGCCCTCCGGCCCTCGAGCACCCCATGGACGTGCAGTCTATCTACCCTGTTGACATACCGGGCACGAGCAGTGTGATGACCACCTCAGCCACCGAGCGCGTGAAGGGCGCGGCCGCCAGCCTTCCGCCGGTCGACCGTGCCCTCTTCGATCTCTGGATCACCCGGGGCATGGACGACGAATTGCTGGCCGTGCGCACCGGCCTGAGCGTCGGGTCGCTGCACACCCGGCGAGAGGGCATCGTGCAGCGGTTGAGCGACGATCTGGGTCTTTCCTCCGAGGACGTCGAGGAGGCGCTCGGCGAACTGTCGGGGCAGACCGAGCGCGCCCATCCCCCCGCCCCGATGCCCATGGAGCGCGCCCCGGCGACGGAGGTCGAGTCGCCTGCGGCGCCCCTGCGGGAAGCGCCCTACGTCTCGGCACTCCCCGAGCCCACGGCCACGCGACCGCGCCCGAGCCCGCACCCGGGCCAGCGGGGCCGCGCGAGGACTCTGACTCTACTCGTCCTGCTGATCGTCATCGGCATCCTCGCCGCCGTGGCCACCACTACGTCGTCGACTTCTCCGCCGGCGCGCAGCCGGCCGCTGGTCGGACTCCCGGGCGGGTCCACGACGGTCACGGGGACGGTGAGCGTGTCGGGCAGCGGTGCTCGGCGCCAGCTCCGGTTGACCGTCAAAGGGCTCCCGGCTGCCACCGGCGGGCATTACGAAGCCTGGCTCTACAACTCGGTGCTCGATTCGCAGCCTCTTGGGGTGGTCACGCCGGGACTGCGCACGCAATCGTTCACGCTCCCCGCCGCGGCTGCGCATTACGCCTGGATCGACGTCTCGCTCCAGCCGCCCGGAGAGGTCAACGACAGCGGGGATTCGCTGCTGCGGGCGGCGAACCCGGACCGCTGACCGGCTGTCGGACGGCCACGGGTCGTCCGACACGGGCGCCTCCGCGGTTTTGAACCTGAGCACCCAACGCAGCGGGCGCTCAGGCGTCCTTCAGTCCTCGACCGTCACCTCGTGCAGACGGTGACTGTCGACGTCGAGGACGAAGCCGCGCACGACATCTCGGTGCAGAAGAAAGGGAGAGCGCCGAACCCGGAGGATCGACTGGCGCACGTCAGCGTCGATGTCCTGGAAGGACTCGATGGCGAAGGGGGGCGCGATGCCCGTCTCTCGGAGCAGCTCCTCCCGGAAGCCGTCATCGGTCACCGTCGCCATCCCGCAGCCACTGTGGTGGATGAGCATGATCTCCCGCGTGCCCAACCGGCGCTGGGAGATGGCCAGCGACCGGATGACGTCGTCGCTGACCACGCCGCCGGCGTTGCGCAGGATGTGGGCCTCCCCCACCTCGAGCCCCAACGCGGAGAACAGGTCAAGCCGCGCATCCATACATGCCACGACGGCCAGCGCCCTGCGCGGGCGCCCATGCTCGTGACGCGGCACCGCGCCCTCCGCGAGGGCGGCATTGTGGTCAAGCACTTCGTCGATGACAGACATAGCCGGAGACCTTCCTTCCCCGCTCGGACGACCTATACTCGGCCTCCTCGCGGCTGTAGCTCAGTTGGCTAGAGCGTCTGCTTGCCATGCAGAAGGTCGAGGGTTCGAGTCCCTTCAGCCGCTTGTCAGAGAGCCCTGGTAACCCGGGGCTTTTCTTTGCCGGAGCGCGCACGGGGCGGTGAAGGCGGTCGGCGCTACCAAGGTCTAAGGGGAGTACACGGCCGTCACCCAGATCTGCATGAGTGATTCGACGACCTCGTCGGTAGGGCGCTCGTCTCCGGCGAGGTAGATGTAGCAGTAGCGCTCGGTCATCCACACGAGTGCCTCGGCAGCCGTGCGCGGTTCGTGAAGTCGCCGGGTGAGGCCGCGCTGCTGCTCGCGAGTCAGCTGCTCTTCGGTGGCGGAGATGAAGCGCTCGATGAGCTTTCGCCAGCTCTGACGTACGTGCTCGTCATAGCTGGAGACCTCGGTTGCTGCGCGGAGCAGGTTGGCGTTTTCCGCGTAGACGCTGACGACCCCCTTCAGCGCGGTGTGCACAAGAGTGTGCGGGTCTCCCGTCACCGTGCCACCAGCGATCGGCTTCGTCGTAGAGGCGGTCCATGACCTCCTCAGTTGCCGCCATGAGCACGTGGTGCTTGTCTCGGAAGTAGAAGTAGAAGGCACTGCGGGTGAGCCCGGCGCGACGGTGCGATGTCGTCGATCGTCACGTCTTTGAACGGGGCGGCCCCGATGAGCTCGACCGTGGCGGTTTGCAGCGCGGCCTTGACGTCTTCTCTTCGTCGGTCCCGATCGCCGCGAGACGAGGTCGCACTCACATGGAGAGCCTAGCGAGGGCGGGCGTCCAAACTTCCTTGACGCCATGTTTGACACAGTGTCAAAACTTGCTAGCGTGAGCCGCGGAACGGCACCGCAACCCTCGGGAGGGCATGTGAGCAGTCTCCAGGATCTGACGCAGGGCGACCCTGGCGCAGTCGACGACGACGGCAAGGCGAGTGGGCTGAAGCTGATGACGCCCCAGAAGCTCTATGGGCTCTGGGAGAAGCAGCATTGGCTCTCGCAGGAGATCGACTTCTCCAGGGACAAGGAAGATTGGAGCAATCTGTCGGAGGAGATGCGCGACGACGTGGTGTGGGTGCTCTCGACGTTCTTCATCGGCGAGGAGCGCGTGACCACGCAGTTCTCCGGCTTGGTCATGGCCTACTCCGACGAGAGCGAGGAGAGTTTCCTAACCACCCAGCAGGTCGACGAGGCGCGCCACATGCAGTTCTTCGACCGTTTCTACCGCGAGGTCATCGGGCTAGAGCAAGAGGACTTCGACGGGCGGTTGCAGCGCGTGCGCGAGGAGCTCAACGACGCGTTCACCAAGCTGTTCGACGAGGAGCTCGTCGAGGCGGGCAAAAAGCTGATCGCCGACCCGACCGACGTCAAAGCCAAGGTCGAGTTCGTGACCATCTATCACATGGTCATCGAGGGCGCGCTCGCGCTCACCGGGCAGAACTTCGTCACCGACTTCTTCGAGAAGCAGGAGATCTTCCCGGGGTTCGTCGAGGGCTTTCAGAACGTGGCCCGCGACGAGCATCGCCATGTCGCCTACGGCACGTGGTTCCTTCAGCAGACCGCGGGCCAGGACGAGGAACTCGCCGACGCGATGCGCCATAAGCTCCAGGGTCTGCTCCCCATCGCAGCGGCCGTGCTCGTGCCTAAGGGCAAGAATCCCGATGAGCCGTGGGAGCTGCTCGGCTATTCCTCTGAGGAGGTCAATGGGTTCGCCTACAACTCGCTGTCGCGGCGCCTCAAGGCGATTGGCGTCTCGCTGGGTACCAACGGAGCCGGTGACGCGTCTCGACGGTGCTGGAGGGCAGAGCGGATGAGCGTTTCTGAGGAGACGCAGCAGAAGGCCGAGACCAAGAAGTACATTTGCGACACCTGCGGCTGGGTCTATAACCCAGAAGAGGGTGATCCGGACGGCGGCCTGGAACCCGGCACGAAGTTCGAGGACATCCCTGACGACTGGATGTGCCCGGTGTGCGGGGCCCGCAAGCGCGACTTCCGCGAGATGGAGCCGGGGGAGGACATCCCCGACGACGTCAATTAGACGCCTGGCACTGAGGCGTGTTCCTCCGCGGGTACCGTCACTTCCTGACCACAGCGGCCTCGCTTCAGTGGGACGAGGCGGCCGTGGATCTCGCCGCCGATGCCCGCGCCTGGCCACAGCTCACCGCTCAGTCTCGCGCCGGCGTGCGGCGGCTGATCGCCGGCTTCTGTGTCGGCGAGGATCTCGTGGCCAGCGAACTGCAGCCGTTCGCGGACGTGAGCGCGGGCGGGGACCGGGCGTTGGCGGCGTGTTTTCGCGCCCAGGCGGTCGATGAGGCGCGGCACGCGCGGCTGTTTGACCGCGTCGCCGAGGAGGTCATGCGGGTCCCCGGGGCCGATGCCGGGCAGCGGCGACAGTTGCTGCGAGCAGAGCTCGAACCGGCGTTCCTCGACTTGTTCGAGGAGGAGCTGCCGCGGATGTCGGCGGCGCTCGCACGAGGCGCATCGAGCCTTGCGGGAGCGGTGACGATGTATCACCTCCTACTCGAGGGCATCGTCTTCACGGCGGGTCAGTTCGCGCTGCTGGACCTCCTCGACGGGCTGCCCGAGCTGCCGGGACTGAGACGAGGGACCGGACTGGTCTTGCGCGACGAACGCTGGCACATCGGTTTGGGAGCCACCCTCGTTGACCGCACGGTCGCCGTGAACCGCGATGCGCTCCTGGCGAGGGGCCAAATGGCGCTTGGGGCTTGGGGCGATGCGATCTCTCCCGCAGCGCGCGAGCGCGTGCTCGCGTTGCACCGGCGGCGCTTGAACGCGCTTCGTCCGCGACCCACGAAGGTGATGGCGTGAAGATCGTCGTGTGCATGAAGCAAGTGCCGCGCCTCGACGAGGTCCGGTTCGATCGCGCCAACCGGATCGTCCGCGAGGACGTCTCGGTAATGACCAATCCGCTTGACCTCCAGGCCCTCGCGCATGCCCTGAGGCTGCGCGATCAGGAGGGCGGCGAGGTCGTCGCGCTGACCATGGGCCCACCGCAGGCCCGCGAGATGCTCGAAGACGCCATCGGGCGCGGCGCGGACCGCGCGATCCACCTGGCCGACAAACGCTTCGCCGGCTCAGACACGCTGGCCACGGCCCGGGCGATCGCCCACACGCTCACCCGCGAGGAGCCCGACCTCGTCCTCTTCGGCCGAAGCACCCTGGATGGCGCGACCGGGCAGGTCGGCCCCCAGGTAGCCGAGCTCGCGGATCTCCCGCATCTGACGCAAGTGTTCGAACTCGAGCTGGACGGTCGCACGGTGCAGGCTCGATCGGGAGACCGAGCGCGGGTCGGAGAGCTGGACGCGTCGAGCTTCCGGCCGTGGTCAGCGTCGAACGTGGACCGGACCCGCCAAGCGCCGAGCCGCGGGACGATTACGCGGTGGAGGAGCTCGGCGCTGAAGCGCTCGGCGGCTCGCCGCGTGAGTACGGGACCCGGGGCTCGCCGACCTTCGTCAAGGAGGTCCGTGAGCTCGCGCTCGAGCGCCGGTTCGAGCGGGTCGAGGACGTAGAGCAGGGCGTGGAGCGCGTGCGCGCGCTGCTGCGCGGCCAGCGACGAGAACCCGCCGGACGAGCCGCCCGCGCGCGGACGACGACGAGCACTCCCGGCAGATCTGGGTCGTGGCCGAGCTCGAGCAAGAGAGCCTTCATCCGGTCAGCCTGGAAGGGATCGCCTGCGCGCGTAGCGTCGCCCGGGACCTCGACGCCGAGGTCATCTCCGTGCTGCTCTGCGACGACGCGCGCGAGCTGCCCACGGAACTGGGCGCGCGTGGGGCCGATCGGGTGCTCGTCGTGCGTGACGAGCACCTCGCCGACGTACGGCGCGGACGCACCATGCTGCCGCGCTCTGCGCGGCGATCGAAGCGCGGGCTCCCTTCGCGGTCATCGCTCCCTGGTCAGCGCGTGGGCGCGACTACGTTCCCTCGCGTCGCCGCCCGACTCGGACTGGGACTTACCGGCGACTTCGTCGCGCTCGAGGTCGACGACCAGGAGAGCGAGCCCGATCTGCTTTGGATCAAGCCGGCGTGGGCGGGCACCGTCCAGGCGCCGATCATCACCCACCGCGCGCCATCCATGGGCACGCTGCGCCCAGGCGCATTCCGAGTGCCCGCGCACCACGAGCGCCGGGAGGCGCCAGTCGAGAAGTTCGACGTGCGAGCTCGAGGGCACCGAGCGCGCTGCGTGCGGCGCGCGGCGCACGGAGATCGAGACAGACGCGCTGCTCGACGCCGCGCAGACCGTTGTGCTCATCGGACCCGAGCTCGAGGAGGGCGACATCGAGTGCGCTCACGAGCTAGCGGATGCGCTGGGCGGCAGCGTTGGAGCAACCCATAAAGCAGTGGCTCGTGGGCTGGCGCCGCCTCAGACTCGAGGTCAGCATCACCAAACGGTCGATCTCACCGGATCTCGTTCTCACACTCGGCATCGCGGACGACTCGCCGCTCGACGCGGTGCGCGCGGCACGTGCCATCGTGACCGTTCACAGTGACGCCGACGCAGCCGTTCATCAACGCGCAGACCTGGGAATCGTCGCGGCGCCCATGGACCTCGCCGCGGCTTTGGTCGCCGAACTCGACTCCGAGGAGCACCGATGAGACCATTCCGGTTCAAAAACAGCGAAGGGAGCAGGAGATGGTCGCACGCGTCACCCACGTACAGATCAACCCAGCCGACATCGAGGAGTCCGTCCGCCTCTTCGACGCGTCCGTCATACCGGCCGCCGAGCAGGAGGAGGGCTTCATAGGCGCCATGCTGCTCGTACGAGATAACGGCGAAGTCCTGGTCATCGACTTCTGTGACACGCGCGAGCATATGCAACAGAACGAGCGCAACGGCTTCTACCAAACCCAGGTGGCCAAGTTCGCCGACAAGATCGTCGCGCGGCCCCAACGCGAGCTCTATGACACCCGCGTCGCCAAACGCATCAAAGGCGGGCCCGACCTGCTGGAAACCGTCTGACATGAGCACCAACTCGATCCCGGAAAGGCGTCATCCGAGGGGAGACACGAGTTTCGACGCCGACTGGCTGGTCGTCGGCTCGGGCTTCGGTGGCAGCGTCTCGGCGCTGCGCCTGGCCGAGAAGGGCTACTCGGTGGAGGTGCTCGAATGCGGGCGACGCTTCGAGGACGAGGACTTCGTCAAGACGACCTGGAACGTCTGGCGCTACTACTGGGTGCCCGAAGCTCGGCATGAAGGGCATCCTGCGCCTGACGCTGTTCAAGGACATCTTCGTCGCGTCCGGCGCGGGTGTCGGCGGCGGCTCGCTGGGCTACGCGAATACCCTGTATCGGCCTCGCGAGCGCTTCTTCAAGGACCCGCAGTGGGCGCACCTCGATGAGGATTGGGAGGCGAGGCTCGCCCCGCACTTCGACGAAGCCGAGCGGATGCTCGGAGTCACCGAGTACACCCGCCGCGGGCCGGCCGACGATCTGCTCAAGGAACTTGCCGAGGAGCTCGGCGTCCGTGACACGTACACGCCAACGCGGGTCGGTGTGTTCCTTGGTGAGCCCGGCAAGACGGTCCCGGACCCGTACTTCGGCGGCGAGGGCCCACCCCGAACCGGGTGCATCCACTGCGGGGCTTGCATGCCCGGCTGCCGGTACAACGCCAAGAACACGCTGATGAAGAACTACCTGTGGTTCGCCGAGCGCAAGGGCGTGCGGATCGAGCCCGAGCGGATGGTCGTCGACATCCGGCCGTTGAAGGGCAGCGACGGACATGATGGCTACGAGGTCGTCTCCGAGCGGTCGGGCGCGTGGGTGCGCAAGGACCGCCGTGTGCATACAGCGCGCGGCGTCGTGGTCGCCGCGGGCCCGCTTGGCACAAACCAGCTGCTGCAGCGATGCAAGGCGACGGGATCGCTGCCAGAGATCTCTGACCGACTGGGTTACAACGTGCGCACGAACAGCGAGTCGATCCCCGCGGTGACGATCACCGACGATTCCAAGGACTTCACGAAGTCCGTCGCGATCTCATCCTCGATCCACCCCGACGAGGAGACGCACATCGAAAATGTCACCTACGGCCGCGGGGCGGACTCCATGAGTTTCTCTGTGGCTGACGCTGCTCGTCGGCGACGGCACGAGGCTCACGCGCCCGCTGAAGGCGCTTGGCCCAGGCGCTGCGCCATCCGCTCAAGTTCGCTCGTGTGTTATGGCCCGGCAAATTCTCGCGGCGCACGGTGATCCTGCTCGTCATGCAGACGATCGACAACAACATGCGGCTGCAGCCCAAGCGCAGCCTGCTTGGTCGGGCGTGCCCGGCCTGACGACCGAGCAGGATCCCGAGACGCCGAATCCGACCTACATCGAGGTCGCGGAGTGGACAGCCAGGCGGGCGGCCGAGAAGCTCAAGGGGCATCGCGCGGATCGGCACGACCGAGGCGCTGTTCAACGTGCCGACGACCGCGCATATCATGGGCGGCGCGGTCATGGGAGATTCGCCCGAGACCGGCGTCATCGACGCCGAGCACCGCGTCTACGGATACGAGAACCTGCTCGTCTGCGACGGGTCAGTGATCCCCGCGAACCTCGGCGTGAATCCCAGCCTGACCATCACGGCGATGGCCGAGTGTGCGATGAGCCGTGTGCCCGCCAAGGGTGAGGAAGAACGAACGCCCGAGGGAGAGACCGTTCAGTCGACGGGATGAGCGAAGACAGCGACCCCGGCACGACAGGTACGGTGCCCGCCGAAGTCGAGGTAGCGATCGTCGGCGCCGGCTTCGGGGGCCTGGGCGCCGCGATCCAGCTGGACCAAGCCGGCTTCCGGGACTTCGTCGTGCTCGAACGCGCGCCGGAAGTCGGCGGCACGTGGTATGCCAATAGCTACCCGGGCTGCCAATGCGACGTGCCGTCGAACCTCTACTCGTTCTCCTTCGCGCGCAAGTCTGACTGGTCGCGCAGCTACCCCGAGCAACCCGAGATCCTCAACTACCTGCGCGACTGCGCCACACGCTTCGGCGTTCGCGACCGCATCCACCTAAGCACTGAGTTCCAGCAGGCCCAATGGGAAGAGAACGCGAGGCGGTGGCGGCTCGTGACCTCCCGCGGCGAGCTGTCAGCGCGCTTTCTCATCGCCGCTCCGGGCCTGCTCAGCGAACCGAAGACCCCACCGCTGCCCGGCCTGGACAGCTTCGAGGGCGACACGATCCACACCGCTCGTTGGGCGCAGGCGCCCGAGTTTCGCGGCAAGCGTGTCGCCGTCGTTGGCACCGGCGCGACCGCTATTCAGCTTGTGCCCTATCTCGGGCAGGAGTGCGAGCGCCTCTACGTGTTCCAGCGCACCCCGCCGTGGGTGCTGCCGCTGCTCGACCGGCCGGTCGGCGACTGGCTGAAGCGGCTCTACGCGACGGCGCCCGGGGTGCAGCACGCCGCGCGCGGCGGCGTCTACGCGATCCGCGAGGCGCTCGTGATTCCCTTCGCGATCCGCCCGGCGCTCACCGCGCTCCTGCGAGCCGTCTCCTGGGCCCAGCGGCGCTGGCAGGTTCGCGACCCCGAGCTGCGCCGCAAGGTCACTCCCGATTACACCCCCGGGTGCAAACGGATGCTCCTGACCAACAAGTGGTACCCGGCCCTCTCGCAGCCCAACGTTCAGCTCGTCACCGAAGGACTCGAGGAGGTACGCACTCGAGCTGTGGTGGCCAGCGACGGCACGGAGTTCGAGGTCGACGCAATCGTCTTTGCGACCGGGTTCAGTCCTACCGACCCGCCGGTCGCCCGGCAGATTCGCAACGGGCAGCGACAGACACTGCGGGAGACGTGGGACGGCAACCCCGGCGCGTACCTTGGTACGACCGTCGCGGGCTACCCGAACCTGTTCCTCATCTACGGCCCGAACACTAATCTCGGGCACACCTCGATGGTCTACATGCTCGAATCGCAGTTCCGCTACGTGCTCGCCGCCCTCCGCGCCGCCCGTGAGCGTGGCCTTCAGCGCCTCGAGATCCGCCGCGACGTCCAAGACGCCTATAACGAGGACCTCCAGCGGCGGCTCAAGGGAACCGTTTGGAACTCGGGCACGTGCGCGAGCTGGTATCTCGACGAGGACGGCGAGAACCCGATCATGTGGTCGGATTTCACATTTCGCTTCCGACGCCTCGCCAGCGACTTCACGCTTGGGGACCACGAATACGCGTAGCGTGACTCAGTCCCGGACGGCCATCCACGCGGCGGTCCAGGCGCACGCGACGTCGTGGGCCCACCAGGTCGGCGCCGGCGTCGTGCAGCCGATCAGGGGCACGCCGAGCATCCAGACGCCCTTGTGCGTGGGGTAGACAGCGAGCCCTCGCCGCGCAGCAGGGGAACCTGCTCGAGCCAGCCCTCCCGCTCGAGCCGCCGAGCGTGATTGTCTGTCGATAAGCGCGGGCCGGCTCCGCTCACCAGATGACGGGCCTCGGCAGGCCGGCTTTGCACACCAACGGATCCCGGAGGACTTCATGGCGCACATACGACGTTTCGACCATGTTGGCGTCACCGTTGCGGACCTCGACACGGTGACGGCGTTCTTCGTCGGGCTGGGCCTCGAGATCGAGGGCCGAACATTCGTAGAGGGCGAGTTCGTGGACACCGTCATCGGCATCCCCGACTCCCGCAGTCACATCGTCATGCTGCGGCCGCCCGACGGAGGTCCCGGGCTGGAACTGTCGAGCTTCGTCCAGCCCGGCCACGAGCCAGGGTCGCCCGACGCCATGGCCAACGAGCTGGGGCTGCGCAATGTCTCCTTCGAAGTCGACGACCTGCAGGCGACGGTGGACGGGCTGGCTGCGGACGGCTACGGCCTGGTCGGCGGCATCGGTCAGTACGAAGCCTTCGCGCGCATGGCCTACGTGCGTGGCCCAGAGGGGCTCCTCGTATCCCTGTTTGAGCGGACTCGGCTGACGCCCCCGAGCTCGCACGACCACGTACACCTCCTCTTGCCTCGTGTGGGTGTGACCGTACGGAAAGCGATAGCCGGGCGGGACGCGCTGGTAGCTCAGGCCGGATTCCTCGAGCTCGAGCGCCGCGGTCGCCATGCGGAACTCGATGTCCAGCTCCGAGCATCCGGTGACGTAGACTCGCGGCCACGATGCGCGTCGCTGGCAGCGTCGCCGAGATCTGGCGCTACCCGGTCAAGTCGATGGGCGGCGAACGGCTCGTTCGATCGGCCGTCGCCACGCGCGGCCTGCACGCCGACCGAATGTGGGCCGTGCGCGACGTTGAGCTCGACGCGTTCACGACGGCGCGTCGCTGGCCGGTCCTTTTGCAGTGTGCGGCGCGGTTCGTGGAGGATCCCGCAGGTCGGCCGGCGGGTCCTGGGGACGTGCTCGAGGTGATTGTCACCTTTCCCGACGGGAGCGAGGTCTCCAGCTCTGACCCGGCGATCCACGATCGACTGTCGATGCTGATCGGCAAGCCGGCGCGGCTGGAGTCGCTTCCCGCGCTCTCGCAGAAGCGGCGCTACCGCGCACCGCAGCTGACCCAGGCCGACATGCGCCGGCAGTTCGCCATTCCCGACGGTGAGCCGCTTCCTGACTTCTCGAGGTTTCCGATTCGCAAGCTCGCCGAGCTGGCGAGGTATGCCACCCCGGTCGGGGCCCTATACGACGCCTATCCGATCCTCTTGATGACCCGGGCGAGTCTACGTGTGATGGCCGAGCACTCCCCCGGCTCGCGGTTCGACGTCCGCCGCTTCCGGCCCAACGTACTGCTCGATCGCGAGGGCGTCGAGCTCGCGGAGTTCGGCTGGTGCGGGGGACGCCTCCGGGCGCCAAATGTGACCTTCGAGGTAGACATCCCCGCTCTGCGGTGTTCGATCCCTACCCGCCAGCAAGGTGAGCTGCCGGCTGACCCCGGCGTCCTGCGGACCATCAACGCTCACGCCGACCACTGCCTCGGGGTGTACGTCAACGTCGCCAAAGCCGGCGCGCTGGCCGAAGGCGAGCTTCTCGAGCTTGAGCCGGACCGTGCCCCGGCCCCGGCGGCGATCGCGCGCGCGGGCGCCAACACGCTCAAGCGCGGAGCGCTGCAGCTCTTCGACGCGTTGATGCCTCGCGGCGAGTGACCGGTCCCGCCCTCTAGCCGCGGCCTCTGGGGGCCGGCGCATCATCCAGAGCGGCGGTCCGCCCCCGGGCAGCTCAAGCGCACCGATGGGCACGAAGCCCAGCCGCCCGTAAAGTGCCGCGCTGCGCTCGCTGCCTGGCTTCGATGTAGGCCCGGAGCCCGGCCGAGTCCGCGCTCTGAAGGGTCGGCTGCAGCAGCGCCGATCCCACGCCCCGTCGCCCGCCGTTTACTCCGACCAGCCGGGCCGCACGAGGCCGGACTCGTAGGCGATGACCACGAGCTGGGCACGGTCGCGGGCGCCGAGCTTGATCATCGCCCGGCTGATGTGCGTCTTGGCCGTGGCGGAACTGACGACGAGGCGCTGGGCGATCTGGTCGTTGGACAGGCCCGCGGCGGCCAGCGCCATCACCTCGCGCTCGCGGTCGGTGAGCTCCTCGAGCGTGGCGGAGCGAGGCGGTTGCTTGGCCCGGGCGGCGAACTCGCCGATCAGCCGGCGGGTCACCGACGGCGACAGCAGCGCCTCGCCGGCGGCCACCACCCGCACCGCTTCGATCAGGTCGCTGGGCTTGGTGTCCTTGACCAGGAAACCGGCCGCCCCGGCCCGGAGCGCGTCAAACACGTACTCGTCGAGCTCGAACGTGGTCAGGATCACGATCCGGACGGCGGCGAGCTGCGGGTCCGCGGCGATCGCGCGCGTGGCGGCGATCCCGTCGAGCGTGGGCATGCGGATGTCCATCAGCACGACGTCGGGCGTGAGTGCGCGCGCCGCCTCGACCGCCTCGCGCCCGTCCGCCGCCTCGCCGACGACCTCGATCCCGTCCTGCGCGTCCAGGAGGGCGCGGAACCCGGCGCGCAGCAGGGCCTGGTCGTCGGCCAGCACCACGCGGATCATGGCGGTTACCGGCTCGGGAGCGGGATCCGCGCGCGGACGCGGAACCCGCCGTCGGTTCGGGGGCCGGCGTCGAGTGTGCCGCCGAGGGCGACGGCGCGCTCACGCATGCCTGGTATGCCGTTGCCACCGCCCTCGCCGTCCGGCCCGGAGGCCTCGCGGCGACCGTCCGCCGCGCCCGGCCCGGGTCCGTCATCGTCCACCTGCACGGTCAGCTCGTCGGGACCGTAGATCAGCTGGACGGTGGCCGCGCGGGCGCCGGCGTGGCGGACGATATTGGTCAGCGACTCCTGCACGATCCGGAACGCTGCCAGATCGATGCTGGCCGGGAGCGGCCGGCGCTCGCCGTGCAGCTCGAGCGTGACCCCTACGCCGGCCCCGCCTGTCCGGGAGACGAGGTCGTCGAGACCGTCCAGGCCAGCCGTCGGCGCACGCGGCGCCTGCTCGCCGGTGCCGCGCAGCACGCCCAGCACGGAGCGGACCTCGCGCAGCGCATCGGCGCTGGCCTCATTGATCGCCGTCAGGGCGATCCGCGCCTGCTCGGGCTTCTCGTCCATCAGATGCAGGGCAACGCCGGACTGGACGTTGATCAGCGAGATGTTGTGCGCCAGCACGTCGTGGAGCTCGCGGGCAATACGCAGCCGCTCCTCATCGGCCTGACGGCGGGCCTGCAGCTCACGGGCTCGCTTGGCCTGTGCGAAGCGCTCCTGTCGGGCGCGCACCCCTTCAGCGCCGGCCAGCGCCACGAGCAGCCAGGCGGCGATCGCCAGTGCCGCCAGCACCCTCGGCCCGCCCGAGTGACCGAGCGCCCACGGCAGCCCGAGGAACAGCAGCCAGCCGGCTGCGACGGCGATCCACGCCAGCCCCCGCTCGCCCGCGAACGCCGCCGAGACGATCGCGAAGCCCAGCGCCAGGAAGTTCGGGCCGAGCAGGTAGCCGCGCACGACATACACCACCGTGACAACGAACACGAACGCGAGCACCTCACGCACGTACCGCCGCCGCAGAACGAGCGCGAGCGGGCCAAGCGCCAGCAGCGCGTAGGCACCAGCGTCAAGCCCCCTCGCGGGGTGGCAGCCCGAGGCCCACCAGCAGCTGTGCGTGCGCGACACGTGATGGGCCGCCCCCGCCGTGACGGCGATCTGGATCGCCCCGCACATCACGGCGAGGCGCACATCGCTGCGCCGGATCCAGCCCCACAGGGTCACAGCCGCACGATAGCCCCGCCCGCCAGGCGCGTCGTCCGCTCCCGGGCGCAGCCGCAACTACGCCACTGGGAGTACACGGTGCCGATCCGATCAGACGCCGGGAGCAGCGCACAAGCCGCCCGTTGGCCGACGACAAAACGCCCGCCGCAGAGCACCATTCTCACTGCATTACGAGACCGAACCGCACCAACCGAAGGGAGCAGCAATGTACGGGTACGACACGATCAGCCAGATGATCCGGACCCCCAACCTGCGCGCGAGCGATGCCGACCGCGAGGCGACCGCCGACCGGCTGCGCCAGCACCACACCGACGGCCGGCTCGACCCGGAGGAATTCCAGGAGCGCCTGGACAGGTGCTTTGCCGCGAAGACCGTCGGCGAGCTGGCCGATCTCACGCGTGACCTCCCGGCCGATGCGGCGCGGCGCGGAGCGAGCGCGCGCATCAACGACGGCTGGCTCAGGCGCCTCGCGATGGTCCCGATCGTCCCGATCATCCTGGCCATCGTGGCCATTCACCTGATCGTCGGCGCGGTCAGCGGACTGTGGATCCTCATCCCGCTCTTCTTCCTGGTCCGCTTCACGATCTTCCGCCGCGGATTCCGCGCCTGCGGCCGCCGCCGCGGAGCCATCCTCTAGCGCCACGAGGGCTCAGACACGAGGCGACGGCCGCGGTGACCGGCACACCCACACCGCGGCCACCGCCGCGAGCACCCCCGAGCTACCGCGTGGGCTGTCGGATGGGACGAAGCGGAGCTCGGGGCTACGGGTGTTTGCGCGGCTTGGTCCGGGCAGGAAGCTGAGCGGTCCACAGCTGCCGTGAACCCCCCGCGGCGCTCACGTAGACGGTGCGCGCGCCCAGAGCAACGATCACCGCGCCTTTTTCCCGCAGAGGCGCCGGGAGCGCGGCGTTGAATCGCTGCACGCTCGGCAAGAGCCAGCCGGCGAGCCCAAAGCTGCCGCGCGGTGCTCCGTGGATGAGATAGGTCCACGCCATCGCGCGGGAGCTGAGCACGGCGGGCCCGTTGGCTGTGGAGCTCTGCGTCTCGGAGAGCCGCAGGGTTGAGTGGCACCGCTCGAGCGTGTAAGGAGGGATGAGCTGCCCGCGCTCCGCAATCGCGAACTGGCCGTCAAAGGTCAGGCGCCCCGGCTCCCGCTCCTCGTCTGCCGGGTTGTCGAACTGCGGGTAGCGCAACGGGGCGCAGAGCGGGACGGAACCGGAGGGGGCGTTGAGGTCGTCGAAGGTTCGGCCCCCGGGGGTCACGGGATCGGGTTTGAACTGCCCCGTGGCAATGCTCTGCAGGAAGTAGTTGTTTCCGCAGTGCTCCCCGCACGCCGCGCCTTCATCGGTGTCGATCTTGATCCAGTAGCGCCCAACCGCGACTGGCGCGCAGGACCCCTGACACTGGCCGGACAGGGCGACATGCACCCACTGGCGTGCGGTGAGGTTGTACATCTCATATGAGCGCAACGAGCACGTAACGAACAACCACGGCCCGCCGAACATCGGGCCCAGCGGCCGACTGCACCCAGGGGCGGCAAGCGTGTGCCGGCGCCCTGTCTGCTGGTCGATAAGCGTCAGCACGCTCGGTCTCGGATACCGGTCGTCGATGACCGCGGCATAGCGATCGCTCGCGGCCACGTCGTTCGCCCGCGCCGTGACCAGCCGCCACCTGAGGTGCAAGGCCAGCCGCCCGTGGCTGCTCGCGGCAGCCCCCAAGCTGGGAAACACGGCCAAGCCCACGACCAGGCCGAGACACAGAAGTCTCACCGAAGCTCGCACCTGGGCTTATGAACGCGGCGCGCCGACGAAAGTTGCCTACAGGGGTCCCGGGACCGCAGTGGTAGCCTGACGGCGAAGCGAAGGGTTGAGGGGACGTCTTGTCATGATCCGCAGGCGTGTCGGGCCAGCACTGGCGGTCGTGCTTGCGCTGCTCGCTGCCCTCGCGGTTCCTGCCGAGGGCGCGATGAAGCAACGCACCTGCTTCTACTTCTCAACCTCTGGCTGGGGCCTCTGGGCGACGCGGAACGTAAGTTGCAAGACCGCCAGACTGGTCTATCACGACGCCACGAGCAGGATTTCAGGCGGAAGCTTTAACCGCACCATCCGCGTCGACGGGTACCGATGCAAGATGCGATTCGACGGCGGGGGGCATGGGGCCTGCACCGCAGCCCGCCAACGTCGGATCAGCTTCAGCGTCCCGTAGGGGGTGAGAGCCAACGCCGCTGCGCGCCGGGGGCCGGCTGATGCCTGGCCCCCGGCGCGGGCGCGCCCCTCCCTTCCCGGGGTTAGGCCCCGATACCTCCGAGGAGGCCGATCAGGCCGTTGAGCACCGAGGAGAGCTGCTGCAACTGTCCCGTGAGCGAGCTGAGCGTGCCGCCCTGGTTGAGCGCGTTGGTCAGACCGCACAGGAGATTGCCGAGCAGGTTGCCGGCTCCGGATACAGCGGTGATGTCGAGCACGATGGGCTGGTTGGCCAGCGTGCCGCCTCCCAAGGTGACCTTCAGGCCCAGGAGGTTGAGGTTGATCGGGGCGAGCACCAAGTGCAGAACCGCGCACGACGATGACGCCTGCGCATCGCGAGCCGAGCCTGAGTTGCTCGTGCCGGTCAGCGACGCGGGCAGCTCGACGTTGTAGCGGGTGATGTGGTGGCCTTTGAACGTGCCCTTGAGCACGCCGACGGCGAGCACCTTTTGGCCGCCGGCGACGAAGCGCTGGATGCCATAGGTGCCCTTGAACTGCTTGCCGCTCTTGGTCACGCCGGCGACGTGAAGGGTGTCGAGCGCCGCGGGGCTGGTGGGCGTGGCCGACGAAGTGGCGGCGCTGGCCACGGCCACGCTGTCGATGGCCACGACGCCGAGAGCCACGATGGCGAGGGCAGCGGCGAGCCTGATGCGGATGCGCATCACTAAAACCTCCCTGGACAGGAATAACGGATGAACCGCTGCGTTGTGTCCTGCGACGCACGCGGTAACGCGCACTACGCGGGCCGTCGGGCTGCGTTAGGTCCTACCGGCGAAACTGGACGCTTGTTCGATGGCGCGCCCCGTTCGTGTTACCGCTCCGACGCGTCCTTCTTGGCGGCGCCAGGAATGGGTAGGCGCACAAGTGGAGATGGAGGCGAGCGGAGTACCGGTCCCCGCGACCAAGAGATTCGGGCTACCCGTCCCGATCGGTCGCCTGGCCGATGAGAACCTGGCCCGGCTGGCAGGACAGGGCAACGAGCGCGCCTTCACGGCGCTCTATGAGCGCTACCACCAGCCCATCTACCGCTACTGCCGGATGATCCTGCGCCATGACGCCGACGCGCAGGACGCCCTTCAGGCGGTGTTCGCATCGGCCTTCGTGGCCTTGCGCGAGAAGCGTCGCGACGCACCGCTGCGCGCCTGGCTCTACCGGATCGCCCGCAACGAGTCGGTCTCGAGCATCCGTCTGCGGCGATCGGCCGGCGAGCTGCCCGACCAGCTCGAGGCGCCGGCGTCGGAGCCCTTGGAGGTGATGGACCGCCAGGAGCGTCTCGAGCAGCTGTTCGGAGACCTGCGGCGGTTGCCCGAGCGACAGCGCTCCGCCTTGGTCATGCGCGAGCTCGGTGGTCTCTCTCATGACGAGATCGCGGCCGCGATGCGGGTAACCGTCGCGACGACCAAGCAGGCGATCTTCGAGGCCCGGCGTTCGCTGAGCGACTTCGCCGAGGGCCGAGCCATGGCCTGCGTGGAAATCTGTCGCCTGGCCTCAGACGGAGATGGACGGCTGCTGCGCTCGCGTAAGGTCCGCTCTCACCTGCATGACTGTCCCGACTGCGCCGCCTTTGCCGCGAGCGTGCGGACACGGTCGCGCGACCTGCGCACGCTCGTGCCGTGCTTGCCCGCCGCGACGGCCAGCGTTCTCCTAACCCGAGCGCTCGGCGCCGGAGGGGCGGCGAAGGCTGGGGTGGGCGCGGCCGGACTGGGCGGCGCCGGGTCGGCCGGGTCGGCGACCGCGAGCGGGGCGGGGTCGGCCGGATCGGCGGTCGCAGGCGGGGCCGAGTCGGCGGGAGTGACCGGCGCCGGGTCGGCGGGGGCAGCCGGACTGGGCGGGGCGGCGAAGGCGGGCGTGCTCGCTGTGGGCTCGACCAAGCTCGCGGTCGGAGCAGCAGTCGTGGCCACCGTCGCCGCCGGCGGTGTCAAGGCGTTGGGGCCGCACGCCCGTGCCTCTCGGGCCGCGAGCCAGAGTGTGCTCGCTCATCCGGCCGCCACGGGCTCCACCGTCCGCACGGCCGCATCCGCCCCTGCGGGTGGCAAGGCGGGGGCACACAACGGTCGCTCTACGGCGGCGGGGTCGACCGGCATGGCCCGAGGGCGCGCGGCCGCCTGGCGCGCGCAGCCGGCCCGTGACCAGGCCACCGCGACATCGCCGACCTCGCCCGCGTCGTCCACATACCCGACCACCACGGCCACCGCCGCGACACCACCGCCGGCGCCGGGGACGGCGAGTGGCGCCTCGAGCTCGACCGCCCCGCCGGCCACGACGACCACGAGCGGCGGGTCGACGACGACGACGCCCTGAGGGGCCGAGGGCGCCGCTCAGGCGGCCGGGTTGCGCCCCTCCGCGTGACCGTCGCCTTCAGTCCTCCTCGTAGAGGGCCTCGAAGCGATCTCGGTGGTTGTCGTAGACGACTTTGCGCTTGACCTTGAGGGTCGGCGTCAGCTCGCCCTCGTCTTGAGTGAAGTCACGTTCCAGAATGGCGAACTTCTTGACCTGCTCGATGCGGGCGAAGTTCTCGTTGGCCTCGTCGATCACCTTCTGGATCTCTTCGTGCACGGCCTCGGAACTGGCCATCTCCTCCGCATCGTCATCCACGCCGGCCTGCTCGGCCAGCGCCGAGCGCTCGTCATCGTCGATCGTGATGAGGGCGACGAGGTATTTCTTGTCATCTCCGTAGACCACGGCCTGGGAGATCCACCTGTGGTCGGAGATCTCGTTCTCGATGCGAGCCGCCGGAATGTTCTTGCCGCTCGAGGTGACGACGATGTCCTTGGTGCGGCCGGTGATGGTGAGGAAACCATCCTCGTCGAGCGAGCCCACGTCCTCGGTGCGAAACCAGCCGTCGTCGTCGAGCACCTCCTTGGTCTCCTCGTCCATCTTGTGATAGCCGCGGAAGATGTTGGGGCCCTTGACGAGCACCTCGCCGCCGGGATCCTGCCCCTCCTCTTCTTCGTCGTCCTCCTCGCCTTCCTCCTTCTCGGCGATGCGCACCTCGATCTGGCCGAGTGCGTGACCCTGGGTGCCGAAGCGGAACTTGTCGGGCGTATTGGCCGTGGCGATGCCACCGGTTTCCGTGAGGCCATACCCCTCCAGGACGAGAAGCCCGCAGGCGTCGAAGAACTCAAGCATCTCCTTGGCCACGGGCGCGGCGCCGGTCACGGCCAAGCGCATCCGGCCACCGAACAGCTCCCTGACCTTTCCGAAGATCTGGTGGTTGGCCAGCTCGTACTCGGCCTTGAGCACCGGGCCCAAACTCTCGCCTTGCCGCTCCTTTTCGCGGGCCTCGCGTCCCGCCTCCATGGCCTTCTCGAAGATCTTGCCCTTGATGCCGCCCTCGGCCTCACCCGCCGCCTTGTTGTAGATCTTCTCGAAGATCCGCGGAACGGCGGCGAAGTGGGTGGGCTTGATCCACTTGAGGTCCTCCAGCAGCTTGTCCTTGTCCTGCTGCCAGAAACCGAGCATCGCCCCCGCATCGAGGGCCACGAGCTCGACCAGCCGGCTGAGCACGTGGGCCAGCGGCAGGAAGAGATAAAAGACCGGGTCCTCACCGAGGTCGACAGCATCGCGAAACGCCTCCAGGCTCGCCTGCACGTTGCCGTGCGTGAGCCGGCAGCCCTTAGCGGGCCCGGTGGTGCCCGAGGTATAGACGAGGGTGAACAAGTCGTCGGGCTTGACCTGCCCGGCGCGCTCCTCCAGAGCCTCGTCGCCGGCCTCGGCGCCTCGGTCGCGCAGCTCGTCGAGGGTCAGCGCGCCGTCGGCCTCGCCGTCGAAGAGGACGGCGTGTTCGAGCCCCTCGAGCTTCTCGCGCGCCTCCTTCACCTTTTCCAGCTCCTCGGTGCTCTCGCAGAACACGAGCTTGGCCTCCGAGTTCTCCAGGATGTGGTAGGCCTCGTCGGCAGAGCTCGTGTGGTAGACGGTGGCCACGACCAGGCCCGCCCAGGCGCCGGCGAGATCGGCCACCACCCAGGACGGCCGCGTGTCGGAGAAGATGGCCACCGTATCGCCCTTCTCCAAGCCGAGGTCGATCAGGCCCTTGGCCACGGCGCTCACCCACTCGCCCAGCTCGGAGTAGGAGATCTCCTTCCATCCCATTCCCTCGTTGAACTTGAACGCGGGACCGTCATAGGTCTCGGTGGCTTTGCGCACGAGCGTGGCCACAGTGGTGGCCCCGGTCCCCGTGTCGGTCTTGCTGTTCTGCGCCGTGTCCACGCTTCGCTCCTCCCGCCGCTGTCGCCCGGTCCCGTCTAGGCTGCCCGTCCAGCGCCTTTCACACGCGCGGGCGACGCTGCGGTTTTGTTACGGGCGGGCCCGCGCCGGCGTTCACGCCGGAGCTCGCGCGCGTTCGCCTGCGTCCACTGACGGGCGCCCGAGCCGGGTAGGGGCAGGGAGTGCCTCACCCGGAGCTCGCCGCCGGTCGCCGTCTTCTCGAGCGGGTCGCCCGCGAGGCTGATCCGGGCGCACTCGAGCGCCATCTGAGCGACATCGACGCGCTCCTCGCTGAGGTGGCCGGTGACCGGGCGGACGCGCTGCGGGAACTGACGGCCGCGCTGCTCGAGGCCAAAGTCATGCTTCTGCGCCAGGCCGGCCGCGGGCCGGAAGAGCTTGCCGTGCTCGACGAGGTGATCGAGCGCTTCGGCGATGCTCCGCAGCGACGGCTCGCCCAGGTGACCGCCTGGGCGCTGCTCAACCGGACGGCCCTGCTCATCAACGCTGCCCGCCTCGATGAGGCGATGGAGGCGGTGGCCGCCCTGCGGGCGCTGTTCGAGCGCCAGCCCGACCGCCAGGACCTCGCCGGTTTCGCCGAGATGCTCCTCGACGCCAGCGGGTGGCTGCGCCAGGAGGGCCGAGCGGAACCGACGCTGGCCGCCGGCCGGGCCATCGCCCGGCGGCTCACCGGCGCCGGCACGCCGCGAGAGCACGCCACGGCCGCCCGCACCCAGTTCGAGGTGGCGCGCGCGCTGGCGACGCTCGAGCGCCATGACGAGTCGATCGTGGCCATGGAGGCGTTCGCGGCCATGGGTGAGCCGGCGCTGGCGGTCCTCGATCGGCTGCAGGGCCGCCTGGTCAGCGACACGCCGCCGAATCCGGCCGGTCAGCTCCTGCTCAGCCGTGTCGCGGTGCTGACGCGGCTCGGCCGCGACGGCGAAGCCCGCGCGGTGGCGGCCCAGCTCGTGGCGGCCCTGCGCGATGACGACGGTCAGGTGGCCCGAGAGGTCCGGCACGCGCTCCACGCGCTGCTCGGCTCCACTTCCGGGCCGCCGGGGTAGGCGGCCCGGCCTATTCTCTGCCGGTGGCGATCGATCCCTCCCAGATCCGGGCGCGGGCCAGCGCGGGCCGGGGTCCCCGGCACCTGAGCGCCGCCGACACGTCCTTTCTCAGCCACGAACGCGCCGGCGCCCACATGCACTTCGGCGCCATCTCCATCTTCGAGGGCCCCGCGCCCGAGCAGCAGGAGTTCGCCGCCCACATCTCGGAGCGCCTCGAGCTCGTACCGCGGTTTCGCCAGAAGCTGATCCACTCGCCGCTCCCGCTCGATCGCCCGTGGTGGGTGGACGACCCCCAGTTCAACCTCGACTACCACGTCCGGCGCAGCGCCCTTCGCCGCCCCGGCGGAGAGGCGGAGCTCACCACGCTCGTCGCGCGCCTCTTCTCCCAGCGGCTTGACCGCTCCAAGCCACTGTGGGAGATGTACCTCGTCGAAGGGCTCGAGGAGGACCGCTTCGCCCTCATCACCAAGGCCCACCACGCTCTGGTGGACGGGATCTCAGGGGTCGACCTGGCCAGCGTCATTCTCGACAGCGACCCCCCACCGCCCCAGCCCGGCGACGAGGTGATGCCGTTCGTGCCCCGGCCGGAACCCTCGCCAGCCGAGCTCGTGCGCCGCAGCCTCGGCGAGACGGTGAAGCTGCCGCTCGCCGCGGCCCAGCAGGCGGTCCGGGCCGCCTCGTATCCCGCCCAGGTCACGCGGAGCCTGGCCCGGGCGAGCGCCGCGGTGGGCGCCATGGGCTGGGAACTGACCAGTCCCGCGCCGCCTCTGCCCCTCAACGGCCCGATCAGCCCGCACCGCCGTTATGCGTTTCGTCACCTCGACCTCGCCGCCGTCCATGCCGTCAAGACCGCCCATGGAGCGACGATCAACGACGTCGTCGTGGCCGTGGCCACCGGTGCCCTGCGCGCCTGGTTGCAGTCGCGCAGTGTGGCCACCGAGGGGCTGGACCTCCGCGCCCTCGTTCCCGTCAACCTGCGCCCCGAGCACGAGCGTGGGCTGTTCGGCAACCGCGTCGGACTTTTCCGGGCCACGCTCCCCATCGGTGTCGAGGATCCCGAGGAGCGGCTGGTCGTGGTCCGCGATCAAATGCGCGCGCTCAAGCGCTCGCGCCAGCTCATGGCCGCGAAGACGATCATCGGGCTGGGCGCCTTCGCGCCGCCCACGATCCTGGCTCAAGCCGCCCGGCTGAACTTCTCCACCCGTCTGTTCAACCTCATGATCACCAACGTCCCGGGCCCTCAGACGCCGCTGTATCTGTTGCGCCGGCGGCTGCGCAGCGTGGCCCCGATCGCCTTCCTGCCCGCCGGCCACCGACTCTCGATCGCCGTCTTCTCCTACGACGGGCAGCTCACCTTCGGGCTGCTTGGCGACTACGACCACATGCCTGACCTCTCGCTGCTCGCCGACGCTCTGCACGACGCCCTGCCCCGAATCGATGCCTCGGGGGCCCTCGCGAAGCCAAACCTCGCCAGCCGCACATAGGACCCGCGCCAGCGCGCCTGCGCAGGAGTTCGCTGGGCGGCGCGGAAACCAGAGACCCATGTACGTATCGGTATCCCGGCTGCGGGTGGCCCCGGAGCTGGTCGATGAGCTTGTCGGTGCCTTCCGGGCGCGGCTCGGTGCGGTGGATGCCTTTGCCGGCTTTGATGGCCTGGAGGTGTGGTGCTCGGACCGGGAGCCCGGCGAGGTGTTGATGGTCAGCCGCTGGCGCGATCGAACCTGCTTTCGCGACTACATGCGCAGCGAGGCCCATCGGGTCTCCCATGCCCGCATCGCGGCGTCGCTGCGTCAGGCCATCACCCTGGAGCGCCTCGAGCACATGCACACCTACGACATCGTCGCCCAATGAGCGTCCGCCCGCCGTTGAGTCCGCCGGGCGGCACGCCGCCGCCGGCCACAGCCACGCTCATGGACGGAACGGCGGTCGACCTCCAGGCTCTGGCCGAGAAGATCACCGACGCGCACCTGGAGCGCCATCCGGAGGACCGGGAACGCTACGGCGAGGAGCTGGCCCGGGCCTGGTGTACACACGACAACCAGCATCTGCTCGCCTGGGCCGTGGCCGACATCCTGCCCGCCCAGCTGGCCTGGCTGGCCGGCGTTCTCACTGCGCGCAACTACCCGTTGGCCAACCTCCTCGACAATGTCGACACCGGGGCCGAGGCGGTGCGCCGGCAATGGCCGGGGGCGGCGGGACAGGAGGTGTCCGAGCGCATGCGCGCGGCAGCACGGACGCTGGGCCAAGACAGCGACTGACCTGACAAGCGCTCGGCGGCGAGGTCACGCGCCACGATCATGGCGCCGGAGAGGCGAGCTCCGAGGGTGCATGCTGCGAAAAGCGCTGGCCAAGCAGCTCGAGCAGCACCGCAGGATCGTCGGCGAAAGCGTCCGCGCCGATCGCCCGAGCGCGACCTGGGTCCCCGTCGTAGGCACGGCCGCCGACCACGATGAATGGCGGTCGCGACAGCTGGCCCAGGAGCTCGCAGATGCGCGTGACCGAGGGCAGATGCCACGGCAGCGCCGTGGACAGGGCCACCAGCTCGGCGTTTCGTTGGTCGGCCACGTGGACGAGCTCACGGGCGGGGATGTCGGCGCCCAATGCCAGCACCTTCCATCCCTGGGCCTCGAGGAAATCGGCCACCATCCGTCCGCCCAGGGCATGCAGCTCACCGGGGCTGGAGCTCACGACGGCCACCCGGCCCGCGCCCACCGGGTCGCCGGCGGGTAGCCGAAAGGCCAGGGCGGCGATCACGGTCTGGGTGATCTGGGTGGCGAGATGCTCCTGGGCGATGCTCACTTCGGCGTTCTCCCACAGCCGGCCGATCTCATGCATGGCCGGGGCGAGGACTTCGAGGTAGAGCGTCGAGGCTGAGGTGCCCGCCATGAGCGCCGCTTCGACCACCTCGCGTGCGCGGCGGCCATCGGGGGCCAGCAGGCAGTCCAGGTACTCCCGCTCCAGGGCCCGGGGCGAGGAGGCCTCCCGGGCTGGCGCACGCTCGGTCACGGGCGAGCGCGCGCGCCGGTGCAGAGCTTGAACCCAAGACGACGCAGCATCGCCGTGTCATTGTGACGCGCACGCGCGGCGAGGCCTACCGGCGGATTGGCCCCGCGGGCGCTTGGGTACGCCCGCGCCATGCCCCAACAGCTCAACGTCGCCGATCTCAAGGTTTCCTCCCCCGCCTTCGCCACGCACAAGCGCATTCCCGAGCGCCACACCGGCGACGGCGAGGACGTCTCTCCGGCCCTCGAGTGGACCGGCGCGCCCGCGGAGACGAAGGCGTTCGCCGTCGTCGTCCACGATCCTGACGCCCCGCTCGTCGATGGCTTCACCCACTGGGTGGCCTACAACATCCCCGGCGATGCCACCGGTGTCCCGGAGGGCGTCGAGCTCACCCAGGGAGCCAACTCGTTCGGAGAGCAGCGCTATAACGGTCCCGCTCCGCCGCCCGGCCACGGCCCGCACCACTACTACTTCTGGGTCTACGCCCTCGACGAGGACCTCGACCTCGAGCCGGGGCTCGACCGTCGGGCCCTGCTCGAGCGCATCGAGGACCACGTCATCGAGCAGCAGCGGGTCATCGGGACCTACGAGCACTGACCGCAGGTCCCCCCGCGCGCCCACGCAACTGCACGCTCTGCCCGGGGTTATGACCCACATCGAGGCAGGCCGTGTTCACCCGAACTGGCTGGTCTGTGCGCTACGACGGCGTTGGCGGGTCCCATCGGCAGCCGTCCTGCTCGCGCTTGCCCTGCTCGCCCTCCCCGCGGCCGGGGCCGGGGCGCGCCCGGCCGCGGCGGTCAAGCTCGTCCGCTACCACGGCGTCGGGCTGACCATCCCCGCCGCCTGGCCGGTGTATGACCTCGCTCGTCGCCCCTCCACGTGCGTGCGCTTTGATCACCACGCCGTCTACCTCGGCGTGCCGGGCCCTCAGTCGTGCCCAGCCCACGCCGCCGGGCGCACCGAGGCCATCCTCGTCATGCCGCGGGCGACCACCGCTGCCCGGTCCGGTGGTGGCCGGAGTGCACCGCTCACCCTGCCCGCGGCCGGGGCCGCCGAGGCGCCCGGCGGCTCCGGTGCGGAGTTCGTCAGCCATGGCCTCGTCGTTGTGGCCACTTGGAATCACCAGCCCACGGTGATCCGCCGGGCCCTGGGCATCCGGTCTCTGAAAGGCCTCGATCATGAGCGTTCTGCGGTGCGGGCCGCGGACGCCCGGGCGACACCGTCCGCTTCGACCGCCCGGGCGGCCAGTCCCGGCGCCGTCTTTACCGGCCAGGGCTTTGACGCCTGCGCGGCACCGTCCACGTCGCAGATGTCGGCCTGGAGCGCGTCGCCCTACCGGGGCATCGGCGTCTACATCGGGGGCGCCAACATGGCCTGCTCGCAGGACAACCTGACCTCGGACTGGGTCAACCAGGAAGCCGCCGCGGGCTGGCATCTCATCCCCATCTACGTGGGGCTGCAAGCGCCCGTCGAACTCATGCGGCTGCGCGGCCATGACGGCCACAAGCGCCGCCGCTCAAGGCAGCGCGGCCGCGGCTGACGCGATGACCCAGGCGGGGACGCTCGGCCTGGGCCCCGGCAATCCCATCTATGACGACATGGAGGCCTACACGCCCGGGGGCGCGAACAGCGCCGCCGTGCTCGCGTTCCTGTCCGGCTGGACGACCCGGCTACACCAAGGCGGATACCTCTCGGGGGTCTATGTCAGCGACGACTCTGGGGTGCGAGACCTGGTGGCCCAGAGCGGCACCGGATACACGGAGCCCGACGAGCTGTGGATGGCCAATTGGAACGGCGTGCAGAGCACCGCCGACGCCAACGTGCCCAGTAACGACTGGGCCAGCCACCAGCGCCTGCACCAGTACGACGGCGGCCACGACGAGAGCTATGCCAAGGTGACGCTCAACATCGACGGCGACTACGTCGACGCTGCCACCGCCTCGCCCGGGAGCGCCACCACCACCTTCCCCGGCTCGGGCGCCACAGCGACGGCCCCTCCGGTTCCGGCCCTGACCGTCTCCCCCGCTCCGGACGGCTCCGTCGCCCTGACGCCGAGCTGGAACGGCGGTCCGGCGGTGAGCGCCTGGCAGATCCTGTCCGGCGCCACCCCGTCGGGCATGGCCGCGACCACCGGCTCCCTCGGCGCCGGAGCGGACCCCATCGTCGTGCATACGGCGCCGCCCTACTTTGCCGCCCGGGCCCTGGGCGCGGCCGGGCAGACGCTCGGGACCTCGCCCGCGGTCGCCACGCCGGCCCATCTGACCATCGCCGGCAGCACCGCCTTCGTGCCCCCCTCGGGCTTCGGCGGCGTGCCCGTCGGCTGCTTCAGCGCGGCAGCCTGTCACGTCGCCGCCACGATCACCATGGGCGCGACGACGCTCCTGCACACCGGCAACGAACGCGTCCCGGTGGGAGGAGGCCTCGTACTCTTTCAGCTCCCCGCCTCGGCCCGGCGCCTGGTCCGGCGCGCGGCCCGTGGGCGTGGCCACCGAGATCACGGTGCGCGACGTCACCGGGCTCACCGCCACGCGGCAGATCAACCTGGTGGCGTTCACGACGAGCGGGCGCAGCCCGGCGCGCCAGGCGGGCGCCTCACGGTCGGTGCGCGTCATCGGCCTCACCGACTACGCCTCCAACGGCTGGGTCGGCGGGATCCTCACCGCCTGCCGTTCGGACACACCGTGCCACGTGCAGCTGACCTTGACCAGCGGCCGCACCGTCCTCGCCCGCTCCGGGGCTGAGTACCTGGGCGCCAACGAGCTCGGTTATGTCATCTTCACGCTGAACGCACGCGGCCACAAGCTGCTCGTGCACGCTTCCGGTAACCAGCTTGCGGCGCGGGTCACCGCGGTCAACGGCAGGGACCGAGCCAGCGCCCGCGTTGCGCTCGTCGCGTTTCGTTGACGCGATAACCGTCGGGCGACCGCGTTTGCGGTGATACCGTCTTGGCGAATCTGGGGCATCCGTCGCCTCGGCGGCGCAGGAGAGAGGGCGTATGGAGACCGGATCCGCGTTCACCATCGAGCAGACCACGCAAGCCGACGGCGCGATCCGGCTGCGGCTGGTCGGCGAGCTCGATCTGGCCGTCGTTCCCAACTTGACCTCGCGCCTCGCGCAGCTCAAGGGCGAGCAGCGCTCGGTCCAGCTCGACCTCTCCAACCTGCGCTTCATGGACAGCACCGGTCTTGGCACGGTCATCACCGCCGTGCTCGACGCCCGTCGGGACGGGTGGTCGCTCGAAATTCACCGATCCCTGGCCCGCCCGGTGCAGCGGATCGTCGATTTCGCCGGCGCCGGCCCGTACCTGTGGCCCGAGCCGGCCGTCTGATCCCGTCCGGGTGAGCTAAGCCGTCGTCCGCGGCGTGGGCGCGTCGCTGGCGTGCAGGCTCAGACCGTGGTCACGCTCATAACTCTCGACGAACTGCAGCCACAGCTCGCTGCGGGTGGGAAATGCGGCGATGGCGTGGGCCAGCTCGGTCAGTGGGACCTGGGCGCTGACGGCGATCGTGGCGGCGTGCAGGAAATCGAGCACCTCGAAGCCCACGAACGTCACCCCGAGAAGAACGTGGCGCTCGGCGTCCACGACGAACCGCGAGGTGCCCGGTGTGTTATGGCCGTAGAAGCTCGCGCCCGCGTTGGCGCTGGTCTGCAGGTCGATGACGTGGACGCTGTGGCCGGCCTCGCGGGCTGCGTCGGCGGTGAGCCCCACGGCCGCCACCTGCGGCCGGGTGAAGACGACGCGAGGGATCACGGGACCGTCGGCGCGCGCCCGGGCCTCGAGGCCGAGGACGTTGTCGGAGGCGATCCGGGCCTGGTACTTACCAGCATGAGTGAGCAGCGCCCGCCCGTTGACATCGCCGATGGCATACAGCCACGGATGGCCGGGCACGCGCATGTCGTCGCCGACCTCGAGGTAGCCCTCGCCGGAGAGCCCGACGGTCTCCAGGCCCAGGCTCTCGGTATGGGGCTTGCGGCCGATGGCCACGAGCAGTCGCTCGCCGGAGATCTCCTCCCCGGTCTCGAGCCCCACAGTGATCTGGCCCTCGCCGTGGGAGACCTCGGTGGCCTCGCGCGCCCATGCGCACCGTGACGCCATCGGCCTCCAAGGCCTGGCGCACCTCTTCGCCGGCCACCGGCTCCTCGCGGGCGATGAGCCGGTCGAGGGCCTCGATGAGCGTCACCTCAGTGCCGAGCGAGGCCCATGCTTGGGCCATCTCGACCCCGACGACGCCTCCACCCAAAATGGTCAGGGTGCCCGGCACCTCACGCGCGGTGGTGATCTCCCGGTTTGACCAGGCGCCGGCCTCGGCAAGGCCGGGGATGGGTGGATAGAGGGCACCGGTGCCCACCGCGACGATCACCGCCTCGCGGGCATGCAGACGCTCCTCACCGGCCACGACGGTCCGCTCCCCATCGATACGCCCCTGGGTCCGGTAGAGCGCGATCTCGCGCTCCTGCAGCCATGGCATCTGGCTCTCATCGCTGAGGTTGTGGATGACCTCGTCGCGCCGGTGTAGGACGGCGTCGACGTCGAGCTGGCCGGACGCCGCCTCCGCGGCGCCGGGGATGCGGCGCACCTCCTCCAGCACCTCCGCCGGGCGCAGCAGCGCCTTGGACGGCATGCAGGCGTAGAAGGAGCACTCCCCCCC
The DNA here is from genome assembly GCA_963777185.1 of uncultured Solirubrobacterales bacterium. Classification (GTDB taxonomy): domain Bacteria; phylum Actinomycetota; class Thermoleophilia; order Solirubrobacterales; family Solirubrobacteraceae; genus Palsa-465. The sequence goes on along the minus strand of CAVZPU010000009.1, from coordinate 84,060 downwards.
GACCAGGTGAGCTTCGACGAGAGCCACCGCCCGGCCGTGGTCGGCCAGGCGCCCGGCGGCCACCTCCCCGGCCGGCCCGGCACCGAGGACCACAACATCGAAGCTCCGGCCATCCTCTGCCATGGCGTCACGCTAGCGTAGGTCACGGACGCCGGTGCGGGGAGACCACGACGACAGACCCCGCAGGCGCCCGTTGCCGGTACTCCTCGCCGTGCTCGCTGCGGTCGCGCTGCTGGCCGGCTGCGGCGGTACCCGGATCGCCGCCACCCAGTCGCGCCCGTCCCCGGTGGCGCGCATGGCGGCCGGTCGCCCCGCCCACGTGGCCGTCATCGTCATGGAGAACGAGGAGTACGGCGACATCGTCGGCTCACCGGCGACCCCGTTCCTGGACGGCCTGGCCAAGCGTGATGCCCTGGCCACGCAGATGTACGCCATCACCCATCCCTCGTTGCCCAACTACCTGGCCCTGACCGGGGGCTCGACGTTTGGCATCGACAGCGACTGCACTGGCTGCTCGGTGGCTGCGAGCAGCCTCGCCGACCAACTCCAGCGCACGGGGGTGAGCTGGCGTGCCTACATGGAAGATCTGCCCCATGCCTGCTTTCACGGGGCAAGCGCCGGCGAATACGCCAAGAAGCACGATCCCTTCATGTACTACGCGCCCGTCCGCGGACGCCCCGCGTCGTGCGCTCACGTGGTGGGTCTCTCACAACTGTCCGGCGACGAGCGGGACGGCCGGCTGCCGCGCTTTGTGTGGATCACGCCCAACCTGTGCCACGACATGCACGACTGCGCCCCCGCCGACGGCGACCGCTTCCTGGCCGGCCTCGTGCCCGTGCTGCTGCGCTCCCTCGGAGCAGGCGGGCTGCTTGTCATCACCTGGGACGAGGGCACCACCGACGACGGCTGCTGCCGGCTCGCCGCCGGGGGCCACATCGCCACCATCGTGGCCGGCCCCGGCGCCCGGCCCGGGGCCCGGCTGACCATCCCCGTCGACCACTTCTCGGTGCTCCAGACCATCGAGGACCTGCTCGGGCTTCCGCGGCTGCGCGGCGCGGCATGCGCGTGTACCCCGTCGCTGTCCCCGCTGCTGCGCGGTGCCTCGGCCGCCTCGGCCAGCGGGCACCGGACGTCGTAGCGATCAGGCTTGAACGATCTCGGGGGCGACGTCGGGGAGGGGCAGCGCGGGCCCGAAGCTCAGCCGCAACAGTGCGCCGCCGCCGGGGGCGTTGCCGGCCTCGACAAAGCCCCCGTGGGCCTCGGCCGCCTGGCGCACGATGGCCAGTCCGAGCCCGGAGCCCGGCTTGGACCGGGCCCGCTCGGCGCGATGGAAGCGATCGAACCCGTAGGGAAGGTCCTGTTCCTCGAAGCCGGCCGAGGTTCGGGATTTCCTACGTCGGTCTTATGGGCGGGCGGAGTCGCCCCCGGTCAGGGCGGCCGACCGTGGTGCGACGGCAAGCGGCGGCAAAGGCCTGTGAGTGCCCGAGCCGGCCCGCAACCGGCTCTACGTCCCAAAGCGCCGGTTCGGCGGGCTATGTGGGATCAGGAGCCGCCTCTACCGGTTCTTCCTCCCACGCCGCGGCTGAAGGGCGCGGGATGGGAGGAAAAGCCGCCTCCTAGGGCCGCGCGGCGCGCTCGCGCAGCACAGCACCGAGGATCCCGTTGACAAACCCGGGGGCGTCGGCGCCGCAGAAGCGCTTGGCCGTCTCCACCGCTTCGTCGATGGCCCCCTCGGGCGGGATGGCGTGCTCGCCGGGGAGCTCGTCGCCGTGCAGCAGCTCGGTCAGGCCCACGCGCAGGATCGAGCGCTCGAGCGGGGCGATGCGCTCGAGCGTCCAGCCGCTGGCGTGCTCGCGAATCAGGGCGTCGAGCTCGGGCTGGCGCGCCCGCGTGAGCTCGGCCAGGGCCTTGGTGAACGGGTGCGTGTCTCGCGGGAACGTCTCCTCGAGGGGCTTGACGAGCAGATCGCTCTGATAGAGCGCCCAGATCGCCGCCCGGCGCTGCTCAGTCCGGCGCACGACGGGTGAGGCGAGCGCCGCTCACGCGCGCGAGACGTACTCGCCGGTGCGCGTGTCGACGCGCACGACGTCGCCGACGTCGATGAACAGCGGCACCTGAACGCGGGCGCCGGTCTCGAGCACGGCGGGCTTGTTGCCGCCGCCTGACGCGGTGTCGCCGCGCAGGCCGGGCTCGGTCTCGGCCACGGCCAGGTCGATGGCGCTCGGGAGCTGCACATCGGCCGGCTCGTCGTCGATGTAGAGCACGTCGAGCTCGTCGGACTCCCTCATCCAGCGCAGCGCGTCGCTGAGGGTGGTTTCGGGGATGCTCAGCTGCTCGTAGCTCTCGCTGTCCATGAAGTGGGCGTCGGTGCCGTCCTGGTAGAGGAACTGCATGCGCCGGACCTCGGTGCGCACGGGGCGGAACTTCTCGCCGGCGCGGAAGGTGCGGTCGATCACGGCGCCGTCGCTGGCCCGGCGCAAGCGCGTGCGCACGAAGGCGCCGCCCTTGCCCGGCTTGACGTGCTGGAACTCGAGGATCTTGAAGACCGTGCCGTCGACGTCGATGTGCGAGCCGTTGCGGAACTGGTTGGTGCTGATCATCCCGGGCCAGTGTAGAGGGGGCCCCGAGACCGATCAGGCCACCCAGGCCCACATCCCCCACAACCCGCTGAAGGCCGCCAGCCCGCCCCCGAGCACGGCCAGCGTGACCCACCGCGCCCGCCGGCGCGGCGCAAGCACCGCGCCCCAGCCCATGAACACGGGGAAGATGACCAGCAGGTAGCGGGAAAAGGATTCCATCGGCTCCACGGCGGTGGGGTAGCTGAGCGCCTGGCCGCTGAGGACGAGGGCGTAGACGAAGTACGCGCGCGGGAGCCGGCGCCAGCAGAACCACAGCCCGGCCGCGGCGAAGGCGAGGAAGGCCACGTCGATGAGCTCATAGGCATCCCAGCCCAGAGGCGCGCCGGCGGCAAAGGGGCGCTCGGAGTCGCTCAGGACGTGCCCGGCGGCGGCCGGCAGCGCCGCCAGTCCTCGCAGGACCCCGCCGAAGGGCCCGGCGAATCCGCGGCCCCAGTAGCCCTCGACCTCGAACGGGGTCAGCGGTCCGCGGTGGACCAGCCAGAGGTAGGCCAGATAGGCGACGAGGCCTGCCGGGACGGCCGCCAGCCACCAGGCCGAGCGCGTGAGCGCGTAGCGCGGCCGCCAGACGGCGGTCAGCGACCCGAGCGGCCAGCGGGCGGGGCCGTCCCCCGGCCGCGACCGAGCGGCCACGGTGCGTGGGCCGTAGAGATAGAGCAGCGCCAGCGCCACCACGAGGAGCACGCCGCTGGACCGCGTCGTTGCGGCCAGGGCGCCGAGGATCCCGGCCCCCGCCCACCGCTCCCGCCGCGCCGCATACACGGCCCCCACGCTGAGGGCGAGAAACAGCGACTCGGTATAGACGGCCGAGAGGAACAGCGTGGTGGGAAAGAAGGCCAGCAGCAGCACGGTCGTCCGGGCCGCGGGCTCGCCGAGCTCGAGACGGGTCAGCCGGAAGATGAGCCAGCTCGCGACTCCGAAGCCGGCCAGCGAGACGACCATTCCCGCGATGAGCAGCGACCCGATGGCGCGTCCAATCCCGGCCACGAGCAGGGGATAGAGGGGGAAGAAGGCCGTGGCCGGCGGTGATCCGTACCCGGATTGGGCGACGGCCAGGTACCAGATCGAGTCATAGCGGGCGGCCGGAGCCACGGCCAGGTTGGCCGCCGGAGAGCCGAACGGCGAGGCCAGGTGTCCTGGATCGAGCGGGATGTGCGCCGCCTGCACGACGCCCCATCCGGCCACAGCGCCGATCGCCGCCGCCCACACGAGAAGGCGGGAGACGAGCACCCAGCCCCCGAGGGCCAGGCCCTCAGAGGCGGCGGCACGATGGAGCCGGCGCCCTGCGACCGCGATGCCGGCATGGTCGACCCACCGGCCCCACGCCCGCGCGCCGGCCGACCGCCAGGCCGCGATGGCACCGGTGCTAGTCGACGACGGTGAGCTCCTTGGAGAGAGACGTCAAGACCTCGGCCCCTCCACCATTGACCACCACGAGGTCCTCGATGCGGACGCCGAACTGGCCGGGCAGGTAGATCCCCGGCTCGACGGTCACGATGTGGCCGCTCACGAGCTCGTCCTCCGAGCGCTGGGAGAGCCGCGGCGCCTCATGGATGTCGAGACCGACGCCGTGGCCCAGGCCATGGCCGAAGTGCTCGGCGTGCCCGCCGCCCGCGATGACGTCCCGCGCCGCCCGGTCGGCCTCGCGGCCGCCGATGCCAGCCCGGACCGCGTGCAGGCCGGCCAGCTGGGCCTCGAGCACGAGCTCGTAGACCTGGCGCGCCTCGGGCGAGGGCTCGGCGACCGCGTAGGTCCGGGTGCAATCCGAGCAATAACCGTCGAGCTGGGCACCCCAATCGATGACCACGAGATCGCCGGGTCGGATCTCGACGTCGCGGGGAGCGGCGTGGGGCAGCGCCCCGTGCGGCCCGGCGGCGACGATCGTGTCAAAGCTCGGGCGCAGGGCCCCCCGCCGGCGCATGTCCTGTTCGAGGTCAAGAGCCACGTCCCGCTCCGTGCGGCCGGCCAATCCCTCCCCGAGGATCCGGCGCAGCGCCGCATCGGCCAGCTCCGCCGCCGCGCGGATGCGGGCCACCTCTTCGGCGTCCTTGACCGCCCGCAGTCCCTCCACCAGTCGCGAGACGCCAACCAGCTCCACCCCCTCCCCCACCCGCTCGCTCAGCCGCTCGTGCTGCTTGACGGTGAGATGCTCGTCCTCGAAGCCCACGCGCGCGCCGTCGGCGGGCACCATGTCGGCCACGGCATCGAGCAGCTCGAGCGAAGCGGTGTGGCGCTCAAACGACTCCTCGACCTGGCTGGCCGCTTGCTCGACGTAGCGAAAGTCGGTCAGGAACTCGCGCCGGTTGGCCCCGACGAGGACGAGACCGTTGGAACCCGTATATCCGGTCAGGTAGCGAACGTTGACCAGGTTCGAGACGATGAGCAGGTCGATGCCGGCCTCGGGCAGCCGCTCGGCCAGCCGCTGGGCCCGGCCGCTCACGGGACCAGCCGTTGCGCCAGCAGGTGCAGCGCCTCGCGATAGCCGTCCGGGCCCTGGCCGACGACCCGGCCCGCGCAGATGTCGCCCAGCACGGAGTGCCGGCGCCACTCCTCCCGGTGATCGATGTCGGAGAGGTGAACCTCGATGGCGGGCAGGCGGGTGAGCTCGAGGGCGTCGCGGATGGCGTAGGAGTAGTGGGTCCAGGCCCCCGGATTGATGACGATGCCATCGGACAGTCCGTGGAGTTTGTGCAGGCGCTCGACGAACTCGCCCTCGTGGTTGGACTGAAAGAAGCGCGGCACCAGCGCGAGCTCGTCGGCGAACCCCGAGATCGCCACCTCGAGCTGTTCGAGGCTGAGGGTTCCGTAGTGCGTGGGGTCGCGGCGCTCGAGCTGGTCGAGGTTGACGCCGTGCATGACCTCGATCCGGTTGCGCACGCTGGTCACGGTGCGCCCAACTCTCGCACAGCGGCCACGAGCTCGCCCGCGCCCACGACGCAGCCGGGCCGGGGGGCACCAGGGCCGTCGAGCAGGACGAAGGGCACCGGGCCTTCGCCGGTTCGCTTCTTGTCCCTGGCGGTGGCCATGACCACCGCATCCGGATCGGCGGCCTGCAGCACGATGGGCAGCCCGCGGGCGGCCAGGAGCTCGCGGACCTCCTGGCGCAGGCAGTCCTGGCCGGAGAGGCGCAATGCCGCCAGCAGCCCGAGTCCCACCGCTTCGCCGTGGCGGTAGGCGGCGTAGCCGGTGACGGTCTCGATGGCGTGAGCGACCGTGTGACCAAGGTTGAGCACCTGACGCAGGCCGCCGTCGCGCTCATCGCGGGCCACCACGCGCAGCTTGGTCAGGGCGCAGGCGGCGATCACCTCGCGCTCGGTCGGCTCGGTCCCCGCCCGGACGCGCTCCCACAGCTCCCCGCCGGCGATGAGCGCCGTCTTGACCACCTCCGCGTAGCCGGCGGCCAGCTCGGCCTCGGGCAGGGTGGCCAGGGTGGCCACATCGGCGATGACCGCGCTCGGCTGGTGATAGGCGCCGACGTAGTTCTTGGCCTCCTCGAGATCGACGCCGGTTTTGCCGCCGTAGGCGGAGTCGACCTGCGCCACCAGGGTGGTGGGCACCTGGACGTAGCGCACGCCGCGCTGATAGGTGGCGGCGCAGAAGCCGGCCAGGTCGCCGACCACTCCACCTCCGAGGGCCACGACGAGATCGCTGCGGGTCAGACCGCTACGGGCCAGCTCGGTCCAGACGATCTCGGCGTGGGCCACGGTCTTGGACTGCTCGCCGGGCATGATCGCCACCCGCCCGCAGACCGGGTCGAGCGCGCCGCCGTAGAGCCGGGCCACGGCGCCATCTGAGACCACGAAGCGCCGGCCGGGGACAGAGGCGGGCCAGAAGCCCGCTTGCAACAGTCCCGAGCCGATGTACGCCGGGTAATCGCCCGAGGCGCTGGCCGCCCACAGGAGCGTGGTGCCCGGCGGCACGCCCTCGGCGGCGGCGAGGACGGCCGCCATCTCGGTCGAGCGCTCGGCGGGGACGACGAGATCGGCGAGCGCGACGTAGAGCGGCTCGCGGGCCGCGTGCAGGGCCGCGAACCGGTCGCGGTCCCGGGCCAGGGGCCGGCCGCCCTCGCGGCAGCGCTCCCAGGCCAGCTCCACCCCGACGTCGAGCCAGATCACCTGGTGGCCGGCCAGCGCCTCGCGCACGCGCCGGTGCATGACCGTCCCGCCGCCGAGAGCCACGATCGGGGCGTCGGGGGCGTCGAGAAGCTCGAGTGCCAGCCGCTCCTCGGCGGCCCGGAACGCGTCCTCCCCCTCCTCGGCGAACACATGCGCGAGCGGCTTGCCCAGTCGCTGCTCGAGCAGCGTGTCGAGGTCGGCGGCCTCGACCCCGAGGACGTCAGCGGCGGCGCGGGCGGCCGTGGACTTTCCGGCGCCCATGAAGCCGACGAAGACGAGCTTGCGTTCCCGGTCCGGTGGCGACAACCCGGCTCGGCCCAGGACGGTCACCGCCGCCAACTTCGGCGTTCTGCCCCCCATATCGGTGGGTGGATCGCCATTCATCGCGGCCGGGGGACGCCCGCCGTCCAGCCGATGCGCTCCTCGTAGGCACGCAGCGCGCCGCGCACGTCGTCGATGTGGTCGCCGCCGAACTTCATCCGATAGGCCTGGGCCAGCACGAAGGCCACCATGGCCTCGCCGACCACGCCCGCGGCCGGCACGGTGCAGGAGTCGGTGCGCTCGCGCAGCGCCTCGGCCGGCTCGTGGGTGGCGATGTCGACCGAGCGCAGCGGCTTGGTCAGCGTCGGCAGCGGCTTCATGAAGCCGCGCACGACGAGCGGCTCTCCCGTCGTCATCCCCCCCTCGACGCCCCCGGAGCGGTTGGTCTCGCGAAAATAGCCGCGTCCATCGGCGTAGAAGATCTCGTCGTGGGCCTGGGAACCGGGCACGCCGGCCACCTCGATCCCGTCACCGATCGAGACCCCCTTCATGGCCTGGATGGAGAGGATGGCCTGGCCCAGACGGCCGTCGAGTCGCTCCTCCCAGGAGACATGGGAGCCAAGGCCGGGCACGAGCCCGAAGGCCCGGACCTCGAACACCCCACCCAGTGACTCGTTGGCTTTGCGCAGGCGGTTGATCTCGGCCACCATGGCCCGCCCGGCCTCCGGATCCAGGCAGCGGACGGGCGACTCGTCCACAGCCTCGAAATCGCCCGGGCCCAGCTCGGGGCGGACCGGAGCGCGGACGCCCGTGATCTGGATGACGTGAGAGAAGACCTCGACGCCGAGCGCGCGCAGGAAGGCCTTGGCCACGGCGCCGCCGGCCACCCGGGCGGCCGTCTCCCGGGCGCTGGCGCGCTCGAGGATGTCGCGGACGTCGGGCAGCCCGTACTTCTGGGTCCCGACCAGATCGGCGTGGCCGGGCCGGGGCAGATGCACCTCGGCAACCTCCTCGGCGACCGGCCAGGGGTTCATCCGCTCCTCCCAGTTGGCGTAGTCGCGGTTGGTGATCGCCATGGCCAACGGGCCACCGAGCGTCCGCCCGTGGCGCAGGCCTCCGGTGACCTGGACGGCGTCGCGCTCGATCTTCATCCGCCCGCCCCGACCGTGGCCGAGCTGGCGGCGGGCCAGGTCGCGGTCGACCGCCTCGCGCTCGACGGCCAGGCCGGCCGGCAGGCCCTCCACGATGCACGTGAGGGCCGGTCCGTGGGACTCACCGGCGGTGATCAGGCGAAGCGCCTCCATCCGAGCAAGCTTACGAGCCGCCGCGCGCGGCCGGTCCCCCGGGGCGCCTCGAGCCCCGCCCCCGCGGCGGGGGCGGGCCCGTAGGGGCTAGAAGGTGCCGGCGACGACGGTGCTGAAGCGCTGCCCGCCGGCGGCCACGAGGGCGAGGCGGACGGTCAGCGTCACATGGCGCAGGTGGCTGAGCTTGGTCGCGACCGACTTGGGCAGCTTGATGTGGACCTGGACCGTGCCGTCCTTGATCAGGTTGGCGATGGTGCCGCGTCCCACGACCACCGAGCCCGCGCGACCGGCGCTGATGTGGGCCCGCTTGGCCGTGGCGCGGGAGATCCACACGCTGACGATGCCGTCCGCCGGCGTGCTCGAGGTCACCCGCAGCGAGAGACCGTTGTGCAGGACGGCGCGCAGGGCCTGGGGCATGAGCAGCAGATGCGCGATGGGACCGCTTGGCGTGGCGGGCACCGCCTGGCCTCCCGCCCCCAGAATCTGCAGGGACTGCGAGAGCTGGGCCGAGTTATGCCCGCGATCGACCACGGTCAGGGTCACCGTGTAGGTGCCCGGCTTGGTGAAGTCGTGCACGACGCTCGGGCCCACGGCCGTCGGGGTGCCGTCGCCGAAGTTCCAGACGTACTGCACGCCGGGGATGAGCAGCGTCGAGACGGTGGGTGAGCCGTCCAGCCACACTTCATCACCGGGCTGGACGGGACTCGGGACCACGAAGGCCGGCTGCAGCCCCACGTTGGGAGCGCAGGCGAGGACGTTGGGGTCGGTCACCATCGAGCCGGCGTTGTTGAACTCGCGCTGCAGGTAATAGGTGTTGTGGCCCACGATCTCGGTATCCAGGCCATTGCCCAGCGGGACGCACCCGTTGTCGTTCATCTCGGCGCCGCTCTGGGCGAACCAGCCGTTGAACTGCGGGTTGGTGATGGCGGCCAGCGAGGCCTGGCTGAGCGGGTTGACCAGCCGGGCACCGACATCCTGGGCGAAGGTGATGGCGGGCGGGTTGTCGGGGATCTTCGGCGCGTCGGGGTCATCGCACCCGGTGAGCGCCGTCCAGGGCTGCACGACATAGCTCACCGGCTGGCTGAACCCGGGGACGGTCATATCCGCGTGGTAGGAGCAGAACTGCGCCTGGCTGCCGCCGTTGGCCGAGCAGAGCTTGCCGGCGCCGTCGATGCAGCTCACCACGCCCGGGGGCAGGAGGACGACGAACATCGGCGAGTAGCCCGGCGTGACCCGTCCCGCGACCCCGGTCTGGGCGATCATCGTCGCCAGCTCGCTGCGGATCTGAACGTCGGTCAGGCAGAGGTCGTTGGGCGCGCTGCCCCAGGAGCCGTCCGGGAACTCGTGGAAGTTATTCGTGCCCGTGGCACTGCAGGACGGGCCGGGGAAGGTGTCATAGCCGTGTCCGGGGCCGTTGCCGCTGATGTTGCCCCACTGGCAGGCCGAGCCCGCGCTGGTCCCCCAGTCGACGCAGCCACCGCCGAAGTTGGACTGGTTGGCCGCCCGGTCGCCGGAGAAAGGCCCGTCCCAGTACTGGGTGCTCAGGGCGTAGGGCGAGGACAGCGAGCCGCTGCCATCGGCCACGTCGCGCAGGAACTGCTCAACGTAGTTCTGCGTGGTCTGCCAGTAGCGGCGGACGGGGTCCCAGGTGAGGACGAAGCTCTGGTTGGAGTGCATGACCGGACCCCCGTTCCAGCACAGCCCGCCCACGATCGGAAACGGATTGACCGGCAGGGCCGGGTCCAGGCACGAGCCGCTCGTGTTGACCACCGGGATGCCCGCACCCTGAAGCGTGGACTGGGTGCCGGGCAGCATGGCCACGCCGTAGCTCTGGGTCTGCTGACCGTTGTCGGCGTTGACGACCATAGCCTGGGCCGCGCCGGCGGCGAGCACCAGCGAGCTGAGGCAGGCCACGACGCTCGTGAGCAGCAAGCGGCGCATCAGTTACCTCCCACGGTCAGGTTGCGTTCGTCGACGATGGCGCCGACGCCCGGCACATACGGGAACAGAGAGAGAGCGTCCAGGGTGGAGTTGGCGAGCAGCTTGGCGCCGGCCGGGTCGGCCTGCTGGCGAGCGGCGTCGGCCGCGGCCACCGAGGTGTACCTGTCGACCTTGATCGAGGTGACGGCGAAGTAGGCGTTGCCCGAGGGCGTGGAGAGCTGCTCGGTCTGGCCCTGGCCGAGGGCCACGAGCTGGCAGTCCAGAGCGCCGGGCAGGCAGGCGCCGGGGCCACTGAGGGAGGTCCCGGGCTGCACGGCGAAGAGCACCTTGCCGCCGCCCTGCAGGACGCCCAGGTCGACGACGAGGGGCTCCTGATCGCTGGGCAGGCTCCGGAGCCGCTCGAACGGGTTGATCTGGGTTTCGTTGCCCGACGGGCCGGTGTAGGCGATCCCGACCTGGTAGGTCTCGGTCGCGGTCAGCGACTGACCGGTGGACGCGGAGGCGGGTTGAGAGGGCGTGACCACGGTGACCGTGCTCCCCGGAGCCGACCCGCCCCCGGGAGCGCTCGGGCTGCCCCAGGATCCGATCCCGGTCGGGGGTGTGATGCTCAGGGAGGAGAAGCCGCCGGCGCCGCCGGCGCTGGCTGCGCCCGTGCCACCGGTGACGGCGGCGGCCAGCGAGGCGCGGATCGCGGCCGGGATGCTCACCGCGGCCGCGGCGGCGGTGGTCGTCCCCGCGGACGTGGTCTGGGGCGTGAACGGATCCCGGCTCATGGCCGCGCAGCGGCGCCTGCGGCGGGGTGCTGGTCAGCGTGATGGCGGGCTCGATCTGCGTGCGGGAGATCTGGAGGCCGGGCGGGAGCGCGGGCTGAGCCGGCGCGGGCGCGTTCTTCTTGAGCAAGCAGGGGACCGCGACGATGGCGGCCAGCAGCGCGACGGCCACGGGCCAGACCTTGCGGTCGCGCAGGTCGGCGAGAGAGGGCGTTCAGGTAGCTCATCGGAGACTCGGGGCGATCGTGGCGGCAGCGGGGGCCGAGCCTGCCGCTGGTCGGAGTGCTGGTGCTCGAGCCGGCCGGGCCGGCCGACGTCGCGCCGGCGGTCAGGCCGGTGCTCGCCGGCGCCATGTAGGTCGTGGCGGAGACGTTGGCGGTGATCTGCGGGAAGCCCTGAGGGCCCGGTCGCGAGCGAGATCGCGTTGAGGGTGAGCAGCCGGCCGCTGACCACGATGTGCCGGTTGCCGGGCACCACGAAGCGCTGCAGGCGGCCGAAGAAGTTGGACAGGCGGAAGAAGCTGCCCGTGAAGGAGAAGCTGAACTGCTCGGTGGGAAAGCCGGCCGGTCCCATCGCGGCGCCGGGCGGCAGGGCGCTGGCGGCGCTGGAGCTGCTCGAGCTCGAGCTCGAGCTGGAGCTCGGCGCCGGCGAGGCCGTCGAGCCGGCCGACATCTGCAAGGTGTGGAAGTCGACGCTCGAGGCGCTGGCCGCGCTCTGGATCTGGTAGATCAGCGAGGGCACGTCGTCGTCGGTGGGCAGGGCCTCACCCAGCCCGGCCAGCTGGGCGTAGTCGGAGGAGAACTCGCTGCGCGCGGCCGAGCCCTTGCTCACCTGGCCCTGGGCGGTGGTGAGCTGGCTCTGCAGCGGCGCCACCTGGGCGGCGAGCTTGCTGCCTCGGTGCGCTTGGGCTGCGACCAGGACATCCAGCCGCCGGCAATCGCGGCCACGGTCGCCACCACGAGGATGACGATGCGGTCACGCGCGGTCACTTGCGCACCTCCGCGAGGCGATGGTCGCGGTCGCGCCGAGCGAGGTGGCGCCCGTGGCACCGGCGCCGGACACCGTCTGGTAGAAGACGACGAGATTGAAGCTCGGCGCGCCCGGCCGCGCAGCCTGCCGCTGCTCGAGCGGAGCCCGAGCCGGCGCCGCTGGCTCTTCTGCGAGCTGCTCAGCGCGACGCGGGTGACGCCCGGGCATGACGCGCAGGCGGGTGATCAGCCGGGCCACGTCGTCCTGGCTGGCGGTGCAGCCGCTGAGCTCGAACGCCGGGCCGGGGAGGTCGGCGCGCAGGCTGCTCCACCGGCGCCCGCACCGGCGCCGCCGGCAGCGGTCGCGCCGGGCACGACGGTGCCGGTGAGCGATTGAAGCGAGGTGTTGGCGGGGACGACCCGGGCCAGGTTCGCCAGCGCGGCGTTCCAGTCGAAGCGGGTGCGCGGCGATGCCGCGCACGGTCTGCAGCGCGCGTCTGGGCCAGCGGGCGAACTGCCGTAGCTGTCCAGCTGGCGGCCTCGCTCCTGACCTGGGCGAGCTGGGTCTGCAGCGTCGCGAGCTGGGCCTGCTGGCTGGCCACCGAGTTGCTGGCCAGGACGTACAGCCGCCACGAGCACGACGCCGGCAATGAGCAGGCCGAAGAGCCCGTAGGTGGCGGACGCCAGCTTCAGCGGACAGCGCGCCGCCCGCGCGCTGGGCGTCGGACGGGATCAGGTTGACGGCCCTCATGCCGGCACCTCCTCGACGGTCAGGCCGGCCGCGACAGCCAGCCGTCCGGCTCGATCTCACCGAAGGCGCCGGGGCGGGCCTCGGCGACGGTGCCCACCTCGAGCGGCAGGCGGGCCAGCTCGGAGAGCAGCTCGGGGAGGCCGGGGATGGCGACCGCGGGACCGGTGAGCACCGCCCGGTCGACGCCGGTGGAGCCGACCTGCATCATGTGGAAGTCGATCGAGTTGCGCACCTCGTCGGCGATCCGGTGGGTGCCATCCTCGAGGACCTCGCGGGCCTCGGCGACGATCTCGGCCTCGCCCTCGATCTCCTCGAGCGGGGCGGCAGCCCGACGTGGCGCAGCCACGCGTGGGCGTGCTCGAGGGTGAGGGCGCGGCGCTCGGCCAGCTCGCCGGCCATCGACTCGGTGCCGTGGGCGACGACGCGGGTGAACACGCAGGTCGGTCCCGACGGCGACGGCCAGGTTGGTGATGCCGCCGACGGCGACGTACAGGTCGGCTCGGTGAGCCGGGCTGGTGCAGCGCGCGGATCATGGCGAAGGCGGAGAGGTCGATGCCGTGGGGGCGCAGACCGGCGCCGCGCACGGCGTCGAGCTGGCGGTCGATCATGTCGCGGCGCGCCGCCACGACGACGACGCGGGTGCGCAGACCGTCGGCGGTCTCGACCGTGCCGAGGGACTGGTACTCGAGCACCGCCTGATCGAGCGGCATGGGGATGTGGTCCTGGGCCTGGAAGCGGACCGCGGAGGCGATCTCCTTCTGCGCCCGACATGGGCGGCAGATCGAGCGTGCGCATGACGATGCGCTGGTTGGCCACGCCGACGCGCACGCGCTTGCCGAGCTTGTGCTCGGCGAAGAGCTCGCGCAGGACGTCGGACAGCGTCTCCACGTCCACGACCTCGCCGTCGCGTACGACGCCGGGGGCCAGCGGCGCCATGGCGGCGCGCTCGACGGCGACGCCGCCGCGGGTCTGCACCGCGGCGACGTAGCCGGGCTGAATGTCGAGTCCAACGACGTTCTTGGCGGAGGATCGTCCCATGCTAGGCACAGTGATCGGCGCGGCTGGACAATAGTTGAGCTAGGCGTCCAGAGGTCTGGACGCGCGGCTTCGACGCTGCTCTAGGCGATGAAGGCCCAGGTGGCGAACTGGAAGGTGAAGAAGGCCAGCAGGCCGGCGCTCAGCGCCGACATCGCCACCCGCATACGTTCGTGCTCGGCCAGCCACGCCCCGGCGGCCATCCAGAGCGGGAAGATGGTCAGCGTGTAGCGGTCCAGTGAGGTCAAGGGCTCCCCGAGCTGCGGGCTCCAGAGGCGAGGAGCAGACGACGCCGCCGCATAGGCGCCGTAGGCGGGCGGGAGCCGTTTGAAGGCCAGGCGCAGTCCGGCCACGGCCAGGCACAGCACCGCGAAGCAGCAGCGCGTTCTCGGCCGGGACCGAGAACGGCCCGGAGATGGTCGGGGCATAGAACGGCTCGCGGCCTCCGAGCACGGAGCCGAGGCCCCGGCCGGCCGCCTGCACGGCGAGGATGAGCGCTCGCAACGGCCCCACCGACTGACGGCCGTAGAGCGTCTCCTCGGTGAAAGGGCGCGAGCAGGCTGTAGCCGCGCAGAGCCAGGGAGATCAGGTAGGCACACAGGCCGGCCGGGACCAGGCCAACCACACCAGCTGGCGGCCCGCGCGCGGGCGCTGGCCCCACCACAGGATCGCCAGCGGCAGGACGAGAACGAGACCGGTCACCCGGGTCATCGCGGCCAGGCCGCCGAGCAGGCCGGCCAGCGGCCAGCGGCCCGTGCGGGCGGCGAGAAAGGCGCCGACCGAGACGGCCAGGAACAGCGACTCCGTATAGACGGCACTGAAGAAGAAGGACTGCGGCGCGAAGGCCACCAAGACGACGCCGGCCACCGCCGCCCGCCGGCCGAGCTCGAGCTCGGTCAGGAGGTAGAGGAGCCGCAGAGCCACCCCGAAGGCGAGGACCGAGACCACCACGCCGGCCGCCACGGGGCCCCCGAGCAGCGGCCCGAGGGCGCGGATGAGCAGTGGGTAGAGCGGATAGAAGGCGGTGTTGCCGACGTCCGCGTACCCGTGGGCGGCGATGCCCAGATAGTGGATCGCGTCCCAGCGCACGGTGGACGCCGCCAGGACGTTGCCGACGGCTCCCAGGTGAGCGCTGAGGCGCCCGGGGTCGAGGGCCTGCCATTCCAGCCGGCGCGGCAAGGCCAGGGCGCCCGCGCCGCCGGCCGCCAGCACGAGGGCACGGGAGCCAGCAGCGGTCCCCACAGACCGGACCATCCGGGGCGGGCCGCGCGCGTCCGGGCCGCGCGCTCAAGCAGGAGCGTGCTCATCGAGCACCGGTCCCCACAGGGCCAGGCACAGCACCGGCACGACCCAGAGCGTGTACATGTAGCTCCAGTAGTTGGCGGAGATCTGCAGGCCGAGGAGGATGGAGGCGAAGAGTGCCGCGATCCGCCAGCGATCGGCGGCCAGCTGCCGATCGCGCCGCAGGCGGAGGGCGCCGCCGGCGATGAGCGCGCAGGTCGCCGCCTCGGCGAGTTGCTGGAGGGGAACGCTGCCCACCCAGGCCCAGAGGCTGTGCGGTGAGACCCGGGTCTGCTGAAAGCTCATGCCGCGCAACATGGCCCCGACGGCGCCCGTCCCGCCCAGGGCGAGCAGAACCGCTCCCATGACCAGGCACACGAGCCCGACGGCGGCCAGCGCCCAGGCCAGCCGCCGACCCCGCAGCCGCGCCAGGGAGAGGGGCAGCAGGGCGAGCGGTGACAGCTTGAACCACGCACTGGCCGCGAGCGCGGCGCTGGCCGCCGCCGGCCGGCGCCACAGCAGGAGGCTGCCCAGCACCATGGCCCCCAGCGCGACATCGGTGGTGCCCGTCGAGACAGTGACGAGCAGGCAGGGAAACATGAGCCAGGCGATGGCGGCGCGCAGGCCCGCCAGCTCGTCGGCCGTGGCCCGGCCAGCCCCCGCTCCCGCGCTCGGGCCCGCCACGCCCCCGGTCCCAGCTCCGCTCGGGGCGGGTGCGGCGTCCGCGCCGGTGGATCGGCCACCGGCCCACCTTCCCCGGCCTGCCCGGCGCCCGCAACGGGCCAGCATCCAAGCGGCCGCCAGCGCGGACCCGGCGGCCACGACGAGCGTGGGGTCGGCATCGCCCCAGGCGTCGTAGACGGGCCAGTGCAGGGCGATGGGCGCATAGAACAGGTAGGTGCCGATCGGGTAGGTGTCGCTGTGCAGGATGTCCGGCATGTGGGCGTAGGGCAGCACCCCGTGGACGATCAGCGTGGCCCCCTCCATGACGGCGTAGCTGACGTCGATGAGGTGCAGCGAGGTGAAGCCGACCACGGCGACGATGAGCCCGGCGGCCACGGCGCTCAGGCGCAGGATGCGACGGCGAGCGCAAACCGTCCAGCCGGCGGTCAGGCGGTCAAAGAGCGCGACGGCGGGCGCCGGTGAGCGTGGGCGGGCCAGCGCGCACCAGGCCGCCCGCAGGGCCAGATAGGTGAGCGCGGGATAGGCGCTCAGCACCGTCCACTTGATCTCCATGTCCTCAAACAGCACGACCGCCGCCACCAGGCCGACGGCGACGAGGACGTCGAGGTTGCGCAGCCGCCACAGCGGCCAGACGGCGGTCATGAGCACGAACACGGTCGCGAGGAGGGCCAGCACGAGCGGGGTGTGGGCGGTGGCCGAGCCGAAGGCGGAACCCGGGCCGACGAGCTTGGAGGCGCCCCCGACGAGGCCATGGACGGAGACATCGGCGGTGAACACGGCCTGGTCGCCCCGGTAGGCGAACACCTGGTCCCAGTGGTTGTCGAGCGCCATCACGACGAGCCGCCGGCTGCCCAGCGAACGCAGCAGGGCGCGTACACCCGGGTCGGCGTAGGCGAGGGCCCGCGCCCGACCCGCGGGCACGGCCAAGCGGGGGGCCCGGTGGGTGGCCAGAAGGCCCGCGAAGACCACGACGAGCACGGCCAGGGCGACGCTCAGGGCTGGGCGGGCACGCACCGCGCGGCGGACGCGTGCGACGAGGGGCCGGGCGGCCGGGGGCGGCGCGGTGAGCGTGGTGGCCGACACCGCAGCTGCGCTAGTGCTGGAGATACAGATGCAGGAGAGGGGGACCGGCGAGCAGGGCGACGATTCCCCCCAAGGCCAGGAAGGGGCCGAAGGGCACCGCCGTCTTGCGGCCCTCGCTCACCCCAAGCCGGGCCATGACGATGACGCCGACCAGGGTGCCGACCAGGACGCCGGCCATGAGGGCCACGGCCACGTAGCGTCCCAGGTAGAGGCCGAGGACGCCCGCCAGCTTGACATCGCCCATGCCCATGCCGCGCGGGTAGGCGAGCACGAAGACGAGCAGGAAACCGGCCGCGCCGGCACCCGCGATCAGCTGCTCGGGGACGCCGGCCGGGTGCAGAGCCAGCCCGGCCACCACCGCGGCGAGAGCGGCCGGGGCGGTGATGGCGTTGGGGATGATCCGGTGGTCGAGGTCGATGAGGGCGACCGGCACGAGCACGAGAACGAGGAGAAGACCGAGCACCACCCGGTAGCTGGGGTGAACGGTGGCCAGGACGGCCACGGCCAGAGCGGCGCTGAGCGCCTCGACGACCGGATACCGCGGCGAGATGCCCACCCCGCAGCTGCGGCAGCGCCCCCGCAGGGCCAGCCAGCCGAGCACAGGGACGTTGTCGTAGGGCTTGATCGCCGTCGCACAGCCGGGGCAGCGCGAGCCCGGATGAACGAGCGATTCGCGCCGGGGCAGCCGGTAGGCGACGACGTTGAGAAACGAGCCGACCATGGCACCCATGACGGCGGCCAGGCCGGCCTGCATGGCCTCGGGCATCGTCGGGCCGCCTAGGCCGCGCCCACCAGCGGGCGCTCGAGCGTGGGCTCCGCGACCGCGAGGGGCGTTACGGTCGCAGCGTACGGCGCCGGCGGCTCGTCGGGCGCGCCATCGGCGGCCAGGACGGCGACGAGCACCAGCGGCCAGAACCACACGATGTACAGATAGAACCAGTGCAGCAGCGTGAGCTGCAGGGCGATGAACAGCGCTGCACTCAGCGCGGCGACCTGGGCGGGCGAGCGGCGGCCGCGGGGCCGCACGGCGAGCACACCGGCCAGCGCGATCGTCGCCACCTCGATGGCCACCTTGATCGGGCTCAGCGCCGGGTGCAGGGCCCAGGCCGAGAAGATGTCGGTCCGCGTGAGCTGGAAGCCGATCGTGTGGTCCCACATCTCACGCAGCCCGCCGGGCGGCAGCCACAGCGCCACCGACACGCCGGCGGCGATGACAAAGCCGGCCAGGACCTTGCGGACGGCGCGCCGACCGGGCTCCTCGGGGCCGATGGCAAGAAGCACAAGGAGCAGCGCGGGGAAGAACTTGGCCGCGGTGGCCAGCCCCAGGAGCACGCCGCGGATGGCCGGCGCCGTGAGCGCGAGCAGGATGGCCACCATGAAGACGGCGATGAGCCCGTCGTTGGTGTTCTTGACCAGTCCAAGGGCGGTGAAGGGGCAGGCGGCCCACAGCCAGGCGAGCAGGAGACCGAGCTTGACTCCCGGCCGGCCGGGACGCAGGCGAATCCCGAGCCAGACCAGACCGGCGATGGTCGCCACGTCGAAGCTGATGGTCGCCGCCCGTACCGAGGGCAGGAACGAGTACCAGTTGGCATTGGGCCAGATGAGCTGAAACGGCGCGTAGACCAGGTAGGCGATCGGCCCGTAGGTGTCGGGATGGTTCTGGGTCGGGAAGTAGATGCTCAGCCCGTGGAGGATCCGGTAGGCGCCGATCGCCGAGGCGCCGCCGACGTCCATGACCATCGGCGCGGAGAGGGTGAGGAACACGCGAAAGGCCATGAGCACGAGCACTCCGGCCCCGAGGACGCCGATGGGCAGGCGGGTCTCGAGGCGGCGCCCGGGCACGGCCCGCGCCCGGAAGCCGCGCCGGAGCATGCGCCCGAGCAGGTAGAGCAGCGGCAGGTAGGCCGTCCACACGGCGGACTCGAGGTGGGCGGTGTCGAAGAGCGCGTAGGAGACCCCGAAGGCGAGGACCATGGCGAGGTCGAGGCGATCGAGCCATATGCGCCCGTCGCGGGCGTCACGTTCGAGCCAGGGCACGCTCGAGCGCGTGCGCAGCAGGGCCAGGGGGAGCAGGAACAGCAGGCCGAGCGGCAACCATGTCCAGGGAGCATCGAAGTCGGCGCCGTAATGACCGCGGGCGTAGAGGCCTTCGATGAGCGCCCCGGTATAGGTGCCGACGATGTGGCCGGTCCGCGAGAGGACCACGACCCCCGACCGGCTTATCGCCGTGAGCGAAGTAGACCTCCCAGTGGGCGCCGACCATCATGTAAACCTGAAGGTGGAGCGGATGCTCGCGCCGGTGGATGGCGATCATCGCGGGAGAGGTCTTGGCGATGGCCATCGCCTGCGCGGCGTCGACGGTGAACCCGCGGGGCTTGACGTTGCCCGTGGCCACGGGCAGCAAGGGCGTGGTCGACGTCCATGGGCGGCGCCGCGGCGGCCTGGGCGACGGCCGGGGTCGAGGGCGCCACAAACCGCGGTCAGAGCAAGGACGAGCAGAATGCCGCGCGCTGAGCTACCACGTCCCACTGGTGCATCCTCCTCCCGAGCCGGTGCACGACCGCGCCATGTTCGATCCGTCGAAGGTGACAGTGAACACGTCCGTGGTGACCGGCTGGCTGACGGTGATCGTGTAGGTGCTGGCCGTCACGCTGACGGCGGCGACGTAGGGCGAGCTGGTGTTCGAAGTGACGTTGAGTGTCGACTCGATCGAGTTCAGCGAGCTGGGTGTCGCGCCCGTGTAGCTGCTGTGGTCGGTGTCGTAGGTCTCCATCGCCGTGGCGGCGTTGCGGGCCAGCGACTTGGCCTGCGCATCATCGGCTTTGCGTGACTGCGCGATGAACGAGGGCAGGACGATCGCGGTGAGGATGCCGATGATGATCATCACCACGAGCAGCTCGATGAGCGTGAAGCCGTGCTCGTGCCGGAGGCGCCGGGCCCAGCGATGACCAATCCGATGCTTCATGACGCTGTCCAGCTAATCGGCGGGCCGGCGAGGTGCTTTAGCGTCGCGGCCGACCGATGGCCGTGATGCCCATCCCGTAACGCGGCGAGGCGGCCTGGGGGCCGCCTCGCCGTCGGGGGGTGTGGGGGAGTCTGGGTTACCAGGTGCTGCCGGTGCAGCCGCCGCCCGAGCCGGAGCAGGAGCGAGTCACGACACCGCTGGCATTCACGATGGTGAACGCGTCGCTGGTGACCGGGTCGTTGGCCACGACGGTGTAGCCGCTGGCGCTGCCGGTCGCCGAAGCGATGTAGGGCTGGCTGGCGTTGCTGGTGATGTTGATCGTCTTCTCGTAAGACTGCAGCATCGACGGGGTGACGCTGGCGTAGCTGCCGTTGTAGTCGGTAGCGACGGTCTCAGCGGCGGTCTGGCCGGTCCGGGCCAGCTCCTTGGCCGAGGCGTCGTTGGCCTTGCCCTTCTGGTTGAGGAACGACGGGATCGCGATCGCGGCCAGGATGCCGATGATCAGGATCACCACAAGGAGTTCGATGAGCGTAAAGCCCTTCTCCTCCTGAGCGCGTGAGCGCAGCTTGTGAAGCATGGATCCTCCTGGGATGTGATTGGGTCGTTGCCAGCTCCCAGGTCCACCGCCATCCATAGCTCGGTTCTTCCCCTAAGCCTGGTGGCAGCCCGGCTTCCTCCTCGTTGGAGGTCCGTGGCTTTGCGTCCCACCCTCGCGAGCGGTTTGCCTTTGGCACCTAGAGTGGCTTGGCAGTCTCGGTATCGACAGGGCCCCCGGCGTGCTGCAGTCCGGTGGACGTATGTGTGAACTCTGACCGGCGCCTTTTGGACGCGCTTTGCAGGCGATAACCGAGCCCAGAGGGAAGGTCAGCTTGTGCCGGGCGCTTGCGCTGGGTGCGCCTGCGCGTCGTGCTCGGGCGCAAAGTGACCGGAGCCCCCACACCACGGACACGGCAGCTCGTGGGGTGTGCCACCGAGGCCGGAGATGACCGTCCCCGTTCCCCGGCACGGGCCGCAGCGGCCGCGGTCCTCGGGGGTGGCCTCGCGGGTACTCATCTCGGGGACGATAGCCGGGCGGCTCAACGAGCGCCGGCGCCTCGGGCAGACGGGCGAGCGCAGCCTGCATGTCCTGCTCGGAGAACTCCGGATCCTCGAGCTCACCGCCCAGGTAGGCGTCGTAGGCGGCCAGGTCGAAGTGACCGTGGCCGCAGAGCCCGAAGAGGATGGCCCGGGGCTCGCCCGCTTCCCGCGCCGCCACCGCCTCCTCGACCACCGCCCGGATGGCATGGGCGGGCTCGGGTGCCGGGATGATGCCCTCCGTACGGGCGAACTGGACGGCAGCTTGAAAGGTCTCGTTCTGGTGAAAGGCCCGAGCCTGCACGAGCCCGGCCTTGACCAGGGCGCAGATGAGCGGCGAATCGCCGTGGTAGCGCAGGCCGCCGGCGTGCACGGGGGGCGGAACGAAGTCGTGGCCGAGCGTGTACATGGGCATGAGCGGGGTCAGCCCAGCCGTGTCGCCGAAGTCATAGGCATAGATCCCACGCGTGAGCGTCGGGCAGGCGGCCGGCTCGGCGGCGATGAACTGGGTGCGGGCCTGGCCCCGCATCACCCGCCGCAGGAACGGAATGGCCAGACCACCGAAGTTCGAACCGCCGCCCACGCAGGCGATGACGGTGTCGGGCTCCTCGCCGGCCATCTCCATCTGGGCCATGGCCTCCTGGCCGATGACCGTCTGGTGCAACAGGACATGACCCAGCACCGAACCGAGCGAGTAGTTCGTCTCGGGGTGCTGGGCGGCCACTTCGACGGCCTCGGAGATGGCGATGCCCAGCGAGCCAGTGGTATGGGCGGCCTGGGTCCGCCCGGCGGCCGTCAGCTCGGAGGGCGAGCGGTGCACACGCGCGCCCCAGGCCTGCATCATCGAGCGGCGGTAGGGCTTTTGGTCATAGCTCGAGCCCACCATCCACACCTCGCACTCAAGACCGAAGAGCCGGCAGGCGAAAGCCAGCGAGGACCCCCACTGACCAGCCCCGGTCTCTGTGGTGAGCTTCTTGATGCCGGCCGCCGCGTTCTCGTATGCCTGGGCCACCGCCGTGTTGGGCTTATGAGAGCCGGCCGGCGAGACGCCCTCGTACTTGTAGTAGATGTGGGCCGGCGTCTCGAGCGCACGCTCGAGACGGTGGGCGCGAAACAGGGGTGTGGGCCGCCAGAGCTTGTAGGCGTCGCGGACCGCATCGGGGATCTCGATCTCGGGTGCGGCGGAGACCTCCTGCTCGATCAGGGCGAGCGGGAAGATCGGGGTCAGGTCATCGGGGCCCACCGGCTCCTTGGTCGCCGGGTGCAGCGGCGGCAGCGCCTCGCCCCCGACGTCCGCCATCAGGTTGACCCAATGCGTCGGGATGTCCCGCTCCTCGAGCAGGAACTTCACCCGCTTCTCGCTCACTGGCCTCTCCTTCCGCTCGTCGCCGGGGCGATTCTATGGCTGACGCGCGCGCCGCGCTCAGGGCGGGCGCTCGGCCAGCCGCAACCCACCCATCCGCAGTTCCGGGCCGGTGGCCCGGAAGGCCGGCACCATCTCGCTCGTCACCAGGCCCGCGCGCACGGTGAGCCGGTCCACGACGGAAAACCAGCGGTGGATCCGCTCCGGCGTGTCGACGATGACGGTCACCACGGGCACGCGGCGGCGCAGCTGCCAGAAGGAGTCGCCGTGGGGTGGATGCTCGCCGTGGTAGCCCCAGATGCCCCGGAGGGTCGTGGCGCCGGCGGCGCGGGCACGGCGCAGCTCGGCGACGAGCGTCTCGTGCAACGGCTGGCCCTCGACCTGCGCGCGCTCGCTCGTGTAGACCATGAGCTTCTGCCACATTCGCAGTCCCGAGGAATCGGTCTCGGGCAGCTCGGTGGGCTCGCTGAGCAGAGCGCCGTCACGCTTGCACACCCGCACGCGCTCGAGCGTGATCAGCGGGCGGGGCAGCAGGCCGGTGAGCTCGGGCAGGAGCGTGGCGATGCGCTCGCTGTCCCCGACGGCGATCACCATGAGCGGGACCATCGCGTTGCGGCCGAAGAAGGTGGCTCGGTGGCGGACCCCGTGGACCGTTCCGTCGACGCCGAGCAGCACGCTGGCGCCGGCGATCCCGCGGCGGTGCAGGAAGGCCACCACGGCCTCATAGGCGGGCGCGCCGTTCACGCGCTGATGACGGCCCACGTAGACGGTGAGCTTGGTCGCGGCCTGCTCGCGCCACGGCAGCGCGGTCGTTCGCAGCCGGCTGGTCAGCAGATGCGCGCGCTCGAGGGTGACGAGCCCGTGGAAGTGGAGCCCGCCCATCTCGGCCAGCACGGCCTCGATCCTGGGGCGGGCATCGACGGCCACCGCGACAAGGGGCAGGTCCTCGGAGAGGGTCAGAAGGCGGTCGGTCCGCAGGTGATGCTTTATCCCGAACCCGGTCACCCCGCGCATGACGAGGCTGGTCTGGAGCTCATGGCGGCCGTAGAGGTCGACGAGCGCGTCGGCGAGGAAGCGCCCGTCGGCCCGGTCGCGCTCCCCGAAGTAGGTGGTGAGTTTCAGGCCGTCCCGGTTCACAGGGCGCCCCCGAGCCACCGCCCCAGCCAGGCCAGGCCGACGCCCGCGACCAGGCTGAGGCCGATGTTCAGCGCGCCCAGGGGCAGGCGCCGGTCCTCCCCCAGCCGGTGACTCTCGAGCATCCACGTGCTGAACGTGGTGAAGGCGCCGATGAGGCCGGTCTCGGCGAGCTCGGACGCTTCGCCGCGCAGCGTAAGGCCGACGAGCACGCCGAGCACGAAACAACCGAGCAGGTTGACCGCCAGGGTGCCGTAGGGGAACGGCCCGGGACCCGCGCCTCGACGGCGCCGTCGAGGGCGAAGCGGGCGAGCGCCCCCACCCCGCCCACGAGCCCCACGCGCGGCGAGCTCGGCGGCGCTCATCCGAGAACCCGCGCGCGGCGGACCAGGTTGGTGGCAGCGGCGATGGCCAGAAAGCCCCCGACGATGCTGGCCACAACGTACGCGGCGGCGACGGCCAGCGCACCGGCGTCGAGCAGGCGCAGCACCTCGACCTGCAGAGTGGAGAACGTGGTCAGGGCGCCGCAGAAGCCCGTGCCGAGCAGCGGGCGGCGATAGGCCGAGAGCGGCAGGCGCTCCTGCAGCCGGGTGGTGAAGTAGCCGAGCAGGAAGGCGCCGGCGAGGTTGGCCGTGAACGTGGCCCAGGGCCAGGCGCCGGCGCGCACCGGCAGCGCCTGGGCCAGCGCGGCCCGTGCGATGGCGCCAGCGAAGCCGCCCGCGAAGATGGCCAGCAGTTCGCGGCGGTCGAGGTTCACACGCGCTCCGATGTTCGTTGCTGTGACATGGCCGCTCCACTCGGCGTCCGGGACGTTCGGGTAGAGGCCATCAGCGGCGCGCCGCGGTTATCGAGCGAGCCTCATCGCTCAGCGCTCGGAGACTAGCCGACGGCTCTCACAAGCGGCCCGGGCAGCGGTCTATTTGATCGAGTTGTAGACCGAGAACAGCGGCATGTACATGGAGATCACGATCACGCCGACGATGCCGCCGACGACGATGATCATGATCGGCTCCATGATCGAGGTCAGGGCCTTGACGGCGGCCTCGACCTCTGAGTCATAGAAGTCGGCCACCTTGGCGAGCATGGCGTCCAGCGCGCCGGTCTCCTCCCCCACGCCGACCATGTGCGAAACCATGGCCGGGAAGGCGGTGGCCCGGCGCAGCGGACCGGAGATCGTGCCGCCGGCCTTGATCGAATCGATGACCTCGCCCATGGCCGACTCGATGACGTAGTTACCGGCCGTCTTGCCGGTGATCTCGATGGCCTGCAGGATGGGGACGCCGGCCGTGGTCAGCGACGAGAGCGTGCGCGACCACCGCGCGATGCAGACCTTCTGCACGACGTCGCCGATCTTCATCGGGAAGCGCAACTTGAGCGCGTCCCAGCGGGGACGGCCCCAGGCCGAGCGCTTGACGAAGATGAACCCGCCGACCGAGGCGCCCACCATGATGATGAGCAAATACCACTGGTACTTGACCAGGTTGGAGAGGTGAATCATGAAGGTGGTCAGCGTCGGCATCTTGCCGGGAAACTGCTTGAAGACGCCCTCGAAGACCGGGATCAGGAAGGTCACGAGGGCGAGCAGGACGCCGAGCGCGAAGGTGATGACCAGCGATGGGTAGATCATGGCCGACTTCACCTGGCGGCGCAGAGCGGCGTCCTTCTCGAGCTGGTCGGCCACGCGAACCAGGCATTCCTCGAGCACACCGCCGGTCTCACCGGCTCGCACCATGGCCACGTAGAGCTGGCTGAAGACCTTGGGATGGCGCGCCAGGGCGTCGGAGAGGAGCAGGCCGGCCTCGACGTCCTTGCACACGAGCGCGATCGTCTCGCGCAGCACCTTGGACTGGCTCTGGGTCTCGAGCACGTGCAGCGCGCGCATGATCGACATGCCCGAGTTGACCATGGTGGCCAGCTGGCGGGAGGCGACGGCCAGGTCCTTGGCGCTCACCCGCTGCATGAAACCGAAGGTGATCTCCTTCGAGCGGTATTTCGCGGCGATGTCGGTGACGACGAGCCCGTGCTCCTTGAGCTGCTCGGCGACCGCCTGCTTGGATTCGGCCTCGACCTCGCCCTTGGCGATGGCGCCGGCGGCGTCCCTCGCCTTGAAGGTGAAGGTGGTCATGGCCTAGGCCGCCATCCTCGGCGGCGGCGCCGTTCCCGCCGAGCCCAGCAGGCGGCGCAGCTCCTCGACCGAGTGCGCCCGCGCCTCGGCGATCTGGCGGGTGATCTTGCCGGCGCGGACGAGCTGCGCCAGCGAGGCGTCCATCGTCTGCATGCCGTGCGAAGCGCCGGTCTGCAGCACGGAGTAGATCTGATGGCTCTTGGCCTCGCGGATGAGGTTGCGCACGGCCGGCGTGGGCACGAGCACTTCCGTGGCGACGCAGCGGCCGGCGCCGTCGGCCGTGGGCACGAGCATCTGGGTCATGATCCCCTGGAGGGCGACTGAGAGCTGGGCGCGGACCTGGCCCTGCTGACCGGGGGGAAAGACGTCGATGATGCGGTCGATGGTCTGCGGGGTGTCCTGGGTGTGCAGGGTGGCGAACACGAGGTGGCCGGTCTCGGCCGCGGTGATGGCCGTTCCGATCGTCTCGATGTCGCGCATTTCTCCGACCAGGATCACGTCGGGGTCCTGGCGCAGGGCGGCCTTGAGGGCGTCGCCGAAGCTCGTGGCGTCCGAGCCGAGCTCGCGCTGGTTGACCACGCACTTCTTGTGGCTGTGCAGGAACTCGATCGGGTCCTCGATGGTCATGATGTGCTCTTCGCGCTCACAGTTGATGAGGTCGATGAGCGAGGCCAGCGTGGTCGACTTACCCGAGCCGGTGGGGCCGGTGACGAGCACCAGCCCGCGGGCCCGGCGGCCGAACTCGGCCACGGCCGGCGGCAGTCCGAGCTGCTCGAGAGGCACGACGTCGAAGGGGATGAGGCGGAAGGCGGCGCCGACGGCCGAGCGCTGGAAGTAGGCGTTGACGCGGAAGCGGGCCCGGCCGGGGATCTGATAGGCGAAGTCGAGCTGCCAGTTGTTCTCGAACTTCTGGCGCTGGGCGTTGGAGAGGATCGAGTAGACGATCTCCCGGGTGTCGGTGGTGGTGAGCACCGGGTAGCCGTCGATGGGCGTCAGGCGACCGCGGACGCGCACCGTGGGAGGCGCGCCAGCGGTGATGTGAAGGTCCGAGGCCCGGCGGTCAATGACCTCGAGCAGGACTTCGGCGAAATCCAGGTCCATGCGTATGAGCTCCTTGTGCGCTGCCCGGCAGGCGTTTAGCCCCCTCTATCGGCAGTTCACTCCGAACCTGTTGCCCGGGCGATCTCCGCCACCGACGTCAGTCCAGTTTTGACCTTCTCGAGGCCGTCGTCGCGCAGTCGGCGCATCCCCTGAGAGACGGCCACGGCCGCCAGCTGCTCGGCCGTGGCCCGTTCCAGGGTGAGGTCGCGCAGTTCCTTGCTCAGGGTCATGACCTCGAAGAGGCCAATCCGCCCGCGATAGCCCATGCCCCCGCAGCGTCCGCAGCCGACCGGCTCGTAGGCCTCGATGTCGAAGTTGGCCCGGTAGCCGTGATCGCGCAGCACCGCCGCCGGCACGATCGTGCGCCGCTTGCACTCCGGGCAGAGCTTGCGGGCCAGGCGCTGAGCGACGACGCAGTCGAGCGCCGAGGCGATGAGGAAGGGCTCGATCCCCATCTCGAACAGGCGGGTGATGGCCGACGGCGCGTCGTTGGTGTGCAGCGTGGAGAGCACGAGGTGGCCGGTAAGGGCACCCTCGATGGCGATCTGTGCCGTCTCTCGGTCGCGGATCTCGCCCACCATGAGGATGTCGGGGTCGGCCCGCATCATCGAGCGCAGCCCGGCGGCGAAGGTGAAGCCGGCCTTGACGTTGACCTGGATCTGGGTGATGCCGGGGATCTGGTACTCGACCGGGTCCTCGATGGTGATGATGTTCTTCTCCGGGGTGTTGACCTCGGCCAGCGCGCCGTAGAGCGACGTCGACTTGCCCGACCCGGTCGGCCCGGTCACCAGCACGGCGCCGAAAGCCCGGTTGAAGGCCCGGCGAAACCGGCTCAGCTCGTGCTCCTGCATCCCGAGCGCCTCGAGCTCGAAGCGCGTGTTCTCCTTATCGAGGATGCGCATGACCGCACCCTCGCCGTGCACGCTCGGGATGGTGACCACGCGCACGATGATCTGCCGTCCGTCGATGGTCAGGCTCACGCGCCCGTCCTGAGGCAGACGGCGCTCGGAGATATCGAGATCGGCCATGATCTTGATACGCGAGATAACGCCCGGGGCCATGCGGTGGGGTACGGTGGCCGCGTCGACGAGCACGCCGTCGACGCGCATGCGGACCCGCAGCTCGCGGCTGGCGCGCCCGTGATCCTCGGTCTGGGGCACGAAGTGGATGTCGGAAGCTCCCCGCTCGGCCGCCTGGGCGATGATCGAGTGCACGAGCTTGATGACCGGGGCGTCGTCGGCTGACTCGCGCAGGTCGACGACCTCGAGACCGGCGGCCTCTTCCTCGCTCTCCTGCACCGCCTCCTGGACGACGTCCTCGTAGCGGTTCATGCGCACGATGAGGGCGGCGATGTCCTCTGCCGAGGCGACGGCCGGCTTGACGTCAAGCCGGGTCATCATGGCGATGTCGTCCACGGCCAGGACGTTGGCCGGGTCGGCCATGGCCACGAGCACGGTGTGCTCGGCCACGTAGGCCACGGGCACGGCGCTGTAGCGCTTGGCCGCCCCCGCGCTCAGCAGGTTGACCGCTCCCATGTCGACGGGGAAGATGGCCAGGTCGAGGTGGTCGAGGCCGTAGCGCTCGGCGATGGCGCGCGAGAGCTGGGCCGAGGTGATGACGCCCTGTTCGAGCAGCAGTCGCTCGGGCTGGGTGCCGGCCTGGCGCGCCTGGTCAGCCGCCGTCTCCACGCGCTCGCGGTCGGCGAAACCGAGCTCGACGAGCACATCGGTGAGAAAGCGACCCGACCCTCCGCGCCGGCGGGGCGGCGTGACGCCGTCCGGCGCCGCCGGCGCCTCGGAGTCATCCAGCGCCGGGCCCCCCACCGCGACGAGATGCGGGGCCGCCGAGCTCATCGCACCCTGACCGCGTCGATCATGATCTGCACCGGAGCGGGCCGGCCAGTGAACTGGGTGAAGCTGAGGGCGCCTTGACCGACGAGCAACTCGAGCCCGTCGACCGTGGCCACCGCCCGGCGCCGGGCCGCCTCGATGAGTCGGGTGTCTAGCTCGCGATACACGTAATCAACCACACAGGCGTAGTCCGACAGGGCATCGGCGTCCACCGGAAGCTGCTTGAAAGCGTCCTCCCGAGCGTTTAGGCCGATGGACGTGCAGTTGATGAGGATCTCGGCGGCGGGCGGCTCAGCCACCGCCTGGGCCCCGAACTCGGCGGCCACGGCGGCCGCCCGCTCCGGGGTCCGGTTCCACACGCTGACCCGGGCGGCGCCTGCGGCGCGCAACGCCCACACGGCGGCCCGGGCGCTGCCCCCGGCGCCGAGCACCACCGCGGTGCGTCCGGCGGGCGCGAAGGGCAAGGCGGCGATGAGCGCCGGGGCATCGGTGTTGTCGGCGTCGATGGACCCGTCGGGAGCGAAGTGCAGCGTGTTGGCAGCCCCGATCGCCTGCGCACGCTCGGTGCGACGGTCGGCCAGCCGGAGGGCTTGCTCCTTGTGGGGGATGGTGACGTTGGCGCCGGCGAAGCCCGCCGCCGGCAGCGCGCACACGGTCTCGGCGAAGAGCTCGGGCGCGACGGGCAAGAGCTGATAGCGCCACTCGTGCAGGCCGACCGCCCGCAGCGCGGCGTTGTGCATGGCCGGCGAGCGGCTGTGGGCGACGGGCCAGCCGAGCACGCCCAGCCGCGTGCTCGCGCTCACGGGCAGCGCTTGAGCGCCGGGTGGCCGTTCTGGCTCTGCGTGGCGTTGAAGGCGGCCACGTCGGAGAGGAACTGCGTGTAGCTGCTCGAGAAGGCCAGCGCACCGCTACACGGCTTGGAGACGAAATAGAGGTACCCGGTCCGCGGCGGGTTGGCCGCCGCCCTGATGGCGGTGAGACCGGGGTTGTTGATCGGGGTCGGCGGCAGGCCGGCGTGCGTGTGGGTGTTCCAGGGCGAGGGCGAGTGCAGCTCCGAGACGGTGAGCGGACGGGTGAAGTTGCCCGTGGCGTAGCGGGTGGTGGAGTCGAACTGGAGCATCATGCCGTCGTGCAGGCGGTTGTAGATCACCGAGGCGACCAAGGGCATGTCGTGCGTCGTCTGCCCCTCGGCCTGGACCAGGGAGGCGATGATGAGCACCTGGTAAGGCGTGAAGTGCACGCGGCGGGCCTCGGTGAAGTTCACGGTCGCGAACTCCTGCTTGAACCGGGTCAGCTGATCGGCGATGAGCGCCGAGACACGGAGGGGAACGCGCAGCTGATAGGTGTCGGGAAACATGAACCCTTCGAGCGTGGGCGTATCGGCCGGCGCTCCGTAGGCGACGGGATCGAGCAACGGGGAGTGACGCGTGGCCACGAGATAGCCATGCAGCCCGTCGGCGACCAGGATGGAGTCCAGGCCGGCGCGGGTGTGGCCGGGCGTGGTGGTCAGCTCGCTCACCCGGGCGGCCGGAGGCGGAGTGGTGAGGATCTTCAGCACCTGTCCGTAGCTCATGTTCTGCTGGAGGTGATAGGTGCCGGCCAGCAGCTTGCCGCGATCCCCGTCCAGCGTGGCCCGCACGTCGAAGAAGAACCCGGAGCTCACGACGCCGCGAGAGGCCAGGAGGTTGCCGATCTGCCGGGCGCCCTCATGGCGAGGCACGGTCACCGTCACCCGTCCGTGGGCGGACCCACGAAAGGGCTCAAAGAGACCGTTGGCGAACCACAGCGCAGCGAGGATGATGATCAGCAGGGCCAGCGCCAGCAGGCGGCCCAGCCAGCGCCGGCGCCGGCGCGGCGCCGGATTCGGCCGCCCTCGCCCGCGAGTGGGTCGGGTGCTGCGGGGTGGGGCGGAGACGGCCGTCCGCGTAGCGCCGCGATCGGCACGAGTCACCCGGCGGGTCCCGAGCGGGACCTCGGCCCCTTCGCCATCAACGCCGCGGTCCTCGGGCTCCACTCAGCCCGCCCCGGTGGCGGTGGGGTGAGCGGCCAGCCAGCCGCTCAGCAGGTGGGCGGCGGCGCGCGAGTCCTCGCTGGCCCGCCCGCCTTCGCGCTGGGCCAGCCGAGTGGTGAAGCGCTCGTCGTAGAGCTCCACCGGCACGGTGACGGCCTCCTGCAGGCGCTGCGCGAAGCGGCGGGTCTCTTCGGTCTGAGCGCTGTCGGCTCCTGAGAGCGAGAGCGGCAGGCCGACGATCACGCGTTCGGCGGCGAGCTCGTGGACAAGCGCGCGCAGGATGGCCAGACCGCGCTTCGATGCCGGGCGGAGAACCGGCTCGATCGGCGTGGCCAGCACACCCGTCGGATCGCTCACCGCGCACCCACAACGCGCCCGGCCGTAGTCGAGGGCAAGCACTCGCAAGACCTTAGAGCTTTCCGTGGCGCGCGCGCATCGAGGTCCCGAAGGACTTATGCGGCCAGGATTGCTTCGATGGCCTGCTGGGCGGCGGCGAGGGCCTGGGGCAGCTTGGCCGGCTCGCGTCCGCCGGCGCGGGCCAGGGTGTCGCGCCCGCCCCCGCCGCCCCCCACTTCGCTGGCCGCCCGCTTGACGATCTCGCCGGCCCGCACGCCACGGGCCACGACACCGGGAGTGACGCTGACCACCAGGTCCACCCGCTCCTCCCCGGCGCTGCCGAGCACGATGGCCGCCTCACCGAGCTTGTTCTTGAGACGATCGGCCAGTTCGAGGAGCGCCTTACCGTCGGGCACGGGCACCGGTGCGGCCAGCACCCAGGCGCCGCCGCGCTCGATTGCCTGTCCGACGAGCTCATCGACGCTGATGCCGTCCCGGCCCGCACCCTGGCGCGCCTCGCGCTCGAGCTGGCGCACCCGGGCCCGAAGCTCGCCGACGGCACCGGGCACGAGCTCGGGCGTCACTCGCAGCAGCTCCGCCGCCTCGGTCAGCGACCGGTCGTGGGTTAGCATCAGCTCCACCGCCGCGGGGCCGGTCAGGGCTTCGATCCGGCGAACGTTGGCCGCGCTCGAGGTCTCCGCGGTGATCCGCAAGAGACCGATCTCCGCTGTCGTGCGCACGTGGGTCCCGCCGCAGAGCTCGCGCGAGAAGGAGCCATCTCCGACCTCGACCATGCGGACGACGTCGCCGTACTTCTCGCCGAAGAGAGCCATGGCCCCGAGGCGCTTGGCCTCGGGCAGAGTCGTGGTCAGCGCGCGCACCGGTTGACCTTCCAGCACCCAGCCGTTGACCATGTCCTCGACGTCGCGAAGCTCGTCGGAGCTCAGGCCCCGCCCGTGGGTGAAGTCGAAGCGGAGCTTGTCCGGTCCCACGTAGGAGCCGGCCTGGCGGACGTGAGTGCCGAGGCGACGGCGCAGGGCCGCGTGCAGCAGGTGGGTGGCCGTGTGATTGCACTCGGTGGCGTGCCGGGCGGCGTGGTCGACGCGGGCGCGCACCCGCTCGCCGGGCTTGAGCTCGCCACGCTCGGCGGTGACC
This sequence comes from uncultured Solirubrobacterales bacterium, assembly GCA_963777185.1. Lineage (GTDB taxonomy): Bacteria > Actinomycetota > Thermoleophilia > Solirubrobacterales > Solirubrobacteraceae > Palsa-465. The sequence continues at coordinate 52,117 of CAVZPU010000009.1, read as the reverse complement.
ACGAGGGCTTGGTCGCTGCCCAGCCGCACCACGTCCTGCACGCGGGCCACGCAGTCACCGTCGAGGCACTCGACGGTCCCGGAGTCGGCAACCTGGCCCCCGCCGGTGGCATAGAACGGGGACTCGATCAGCTTGACCAGGAGGTGGCCGTTCTGCGGGGCCAGCGCGCCGACCGTGGTCTCGCGCTCGGTCGTCTCGTAGCCGACGAAATCGGTGGCAAAGCCGGCCCGGCCGGCCAGCGCGAGAGCCTGCTCGCGCACTGCTCCCACGGTCCGACCCCGAGCTGATCCGGCCCGCGCCCGCTCGCGCTGCTCGCCCATCAGCCCCTCGAAGCCTTCCTCGTCGACCCCGAGGCCGCGCTCGGCGGCCAGCTCGCGGGTCAGGTCGATGGGAAAGCCATAGGTGTCATGCAGCAGGAAGGCGTCGGCGGCCGCGATGCCCTCGGCGCCAACATCCTCGGCCCGGGCCAGAAGCTCCTCGAGCAGGCGGGTGCCCTGCTCGAGCGTACGGCCGAAGCCTTCCTCCTCGGCGGCGAGCCACTTGTGGATCGCCTCGCGCTGATCGCGGAGCTCGGGGTACTCGCCCCCCATCAGCTCGGTGACGCGGTCGGCGTAGCGGCGCAGGAAGCCGGGCGCAAGCTCGAGCGTGCGACCCTGCTGGATGGCCCGGCGCATGACCCGGCGCAGCACGTAGCCGCGGTCCTCGTTGGAGGGCACGACACCGTCGGCGATCAGGAAGGTCATGGCCCGGCCGTGGTCGGCCAGGACGCGCAGCGCCCGGTCGGTGGGGAAGTCCGCGCCGTAGCGACGCCCGGAGAGCTCCTGGCCGAGATCGATGAGCGGTGCGAACTGGTCGGTCTCAAAGACCGAGGGCGTGTCCTGGAGGATGGCGGCCAGGCGGTTGAGCCCGAGACCGGTATCGATGTTCTGGGCCGGCAGGGGGGTGAGGGTGTTCACCGGGTCCTGGCCGTACTGCATGAAGACGAGGTTCCAGTACTCGAGAAAGCGCTCGTTCTCGCCCCCGGGGAGGTCATCCTCGGCCCCGAAGGCCAGACCGCGGTCGAGGTAGAGCTCCGAGCAGGGTCCGCACGGGCCGGTCGGTCCGGCCTGCCAGAAGTTCTCGGAGCGCGGGCACTCGACGATCCGCTCGCGCGGGACCCCGACCTCGAGCCACGCCTCGATGGCCTCCTCGTCGGGACCGAGGCCGAGCTCCTCGTCACCGGCGAACACGGTGATCCAGATGTCCGGCGCGGCAAAGCCGAACCCCTCGCGCGAGAGCTCCCAGGCGAAGCGGACCGCCTCGCGCTTGAAGTAGTCGCCGAACGAGAAGTTGCCCAGCATCTCGAAGAAGGTGAGGTGGCGCGAGGTGATACCCACCTGATCGATGTCCGGGGTGCGGAAGACCTTCTGGCAGGTGGTGGCGCGGGGATGCGGCGGGCGCTCGACGCCGGTGAAGTACGGCTTGAGCGGGTGCATGCCGGCCACCGTGAAGAGGGCGGAGGGGTCGTGCTCGGCCGGAAGGAGCGAGCCCGACGGCAGGCGCAGGTGGTCGCGGGCGACGAAAAACTCCAAGAAGGTCCGCCGGATGTCCTCCGAGGTCATGGGCCGAGTGTAGGGACGCCCGTCCAGGAAACCTGGACGGTTGGCACCGTGATTTTTACGGACTCGGCGCGTCAGACGAGTTAGAGCCCCATGCCCCGATTCCGCGCCCTACTGGCGGGGCTGGTGACTGTCTGCGGCTCCGCGCTCGCCCCTGCGATGGCGCACGCGGCCGGCTTCGACGCCACCGGCTTTCGCTTCAGCTCCCCCACCTACACCGTCCACGAAAATGCCGGCAGCGCCGTGATCACGGTCACGCGCACGGACACCAGCCGCGATGCCACCGCCTACTACGTCGCCGTCGGCATCGGCCACCCGTGCGGCTCGGGGCAGTGCACCGCCACCCCGCCAGACAACGGCGACACGCCGAAGGACTTCGGAGCGACCCAGGGCTCGCTCGAGTTCGCCCCCGGGGTGGCCAGCGAGACCTTCACGGTGCCGATCGTCGACCACCACTTCGCCACCATCTCGAAAACGCTGCAGCTGGCCATCTTCAACTCGTGGAACGAGGGCATCGCCGACCCCTCCCACGCTGTCCTCACCATCCTGGACGACGATCCGACGGCGCCGCGGGACCCGAACAACCCCCTCGCGCTCCCCGTCGCCCCTACCAACGGCAACCCGCTGAGCGGCGCTCGCTTCTTCGTCGATCCCGACAGCAAGCCGGCCACGGCAGCGCAGCAGAATCCGGCCATCAACGCGATCGCCGATCAGCCCGGGGCCGAGCGCTTCGGGTCCTTCAGCGGCTCCGACGTCGGCCTGGCCGTGAATCGCTACCTGGTGCGGGCCTCAGTCCAGCAGCCGGGCACCATCCCCTTGCTGGCCACCTACCGGCTCGTCGACGGCCACTGCGGCAACTACACGCCCACCTCCTCCGAAGTGGCCTCCTACACCGGGTTCATCTCCCGTTTCGCGCAGGGCATCGGCAGCGATCCGGCGGTGCTCTTCTTGGAGATGGACTCGCTCATCACCACGCCCTGTCTGAGCGCCCAGGGGGTGGCCGTCCGCATGGCCGAGCTGCACACGGCGATCGACATCCTGACCGCCCATTGCCCCCACCTGGTCATCTATGTCGACGCCGGCGCGGGCGACGCCATCCCCGCCGCGCGCACCGCCCACCTGCTCGAGCTCGCCGGCATCTCGGAGATCGAGGGCTTCTTTCTCAACTCGACCCACTTCGACTGGACCTCGAACGAGATCCGCTTCGGCGAGCAGGTCTCCCGCCTGACCGGCGGCAAGCACTTCGTGGTCAACACGGGCGAGAACGGCCGCGGCCCGCTCGTGCCCCCGGATCCCGTCCGCCAGGGCAACGAGGTGCTGTGCAATCCCGCCGGCCGAGGTCTGGGCCCCAAGCCCACGACGAGCACGGGCTTTGCCAACGTCGACGCCTTCGAGTGGACGACCGACCCGGGCGAGTCTGGCGGTCCCTGCGTCCCGGGCGCACCCGCGACCGGTGATTACTGGCCTGCCTACGCGCTCATGCTCATCCGCAACGCCGACTACGCCGTCGACCATCACGCGGTCGCGCAGGCGCAGTCGAGCCGGGCGCACAAGAGGGGCAAGGCGGCGGCGGGCAAGCACCACAAGCATCGCCCGGCGGCGCGCAAGCATCGCAAGCATCGCCCGGCGGCGCGCCGGCATCGCAAGGCTCGAAAGCGGGTCAAGCACACCACGCGCGGCGGTGTGGGCCCGCGCCGGTCGGTGCGCGATGAGGTTGGCGTGCGCGTGGGGCTGTTTGACGTTCTGCGCGGCGAGCGCTGAGGGCGGGGCGCGGCGCGGGCCGCGCGCTCGGCCGCGGGTGATCCGGGGCGCGGGTCGCCCGGCCCGTCGGGACGGCCGGGGCGCCGCCGCCGACACGGCCCGGGCCCCGGGGGCGGAGCGCGTCCATAACGTGACGCTCGACCCGGGTGGGTCGGCCAGTGCTACACAACGCTCCTTTTACGGCGCGTCTGGTAGCAGTCGAGCTTCTGGCGCGGTTGAGTGTCACGTTACGGACGCGACTGGCGCACCCCGCGCGCGCGACGCCACCGGCTCGCTCCTCAGCCGGCCCGGGCGATCGTCCCCCACCCCACGATGAGCTCGCCGTCCATCAGGCACCCGAGCTGCCCCGGCGCCGCCCCCTCGATCCCCGCCGGCAGCTCGACGGCCAGGGCGCGGTGGCGCCCGGCGGCCACGCCGGCTGACAGCCGCGCCGGGAGCGGCCGCGAGCGGTAGCGCAGCTTGACCGCGTTGACGCGCTCCCCGGCGCGATGCAGGCGAGCCCCGCGCAGGCGGACGGCGTGCGTACGCAGCGCCTCCTGCGGGCCGACCACGACCCGGTTCGTCGTTGCGTCCTTCTCGAGCACGTAGAGGGGCTCCCCGGCGAAGATGCCCAGCCCGCGCCGCTGCCCGACGGTGAAGCGGTGCTGGCCCCGATGCCCACCCAACACGCGCCCGTCGGCGTAGTGGATGATCTCGCCGGGGGCGTCGCCGGGGCCGCCGTGGCGAGCCAGGAAGCGGGCTCGGTCGGTGCCGGCCAAAAAGCAGAGGTCCTGGGAGTCGGCCTTGGCCGCGACCGGCAGGCCGGCCTCGGCGGCGAGGGCCCGGACCTGCGGCTTGGTCAGCTCGCCGAGCGGAAAGCGCATCCGAGCCAGCGAGCCGGGAGCCAGCGCGGCGAGCATGTAGCTCTGGTCCTTGGCGCCGTCGGCGGCGACCCGCAGCAGCGGCCCGTCGGCGTCTTGCGCGATGCGGGCGTAGTGGCCGGTGGCCAGGGCCTCGCAGCCGAGCCGGTCGCCCCAGCGCCAGCATGGCGTCGAGGCGGACGTGGCCGTTACAGCCCACGCAGGGGTTGGGCGTCTCGCCGCCCGCGTAACCGGCGATGAACGGCTCGACCACGCCGGTGCGGAACGCTTGGCGCAGATCGAGGGTGAAGTGGGGCAGGCCGAGCGAGTGGGCGAGCGCCCGGGCCTGGGCCACCGCCGAGGCCGAGCAGCAGCTGCGCTCGGCGTCGTTCTCGAGATCTGCCCACAGCTCGAGGGTCACCGCGACCGCCTCGTCCGGCGCCAGCGCAGCGCAGCGCCGCCACCGAGCTATCGACGCCGCCGCTCATGGCCACGAGCGTGCGGCCCGGCGCGGCGGGGACTTCGGCGCTCGCCTGAGCCGCGGCTCCGAGCGCCCGGTGCCACGGCGTCGGCGGCGATCGAGGCGGCATGGAGCTTGCCGGGACTGAGGCCTCCGAGCTCCTCCTCGATGGCCGCCACGCCCACGCGGGCGGCGTGCAACAGCGACCGGCCCCGGACGAGGGTGACCGCGGCGCTGCCCGCCGCGCTGGCGGCCCCGCAGCCGTGGGCCACGAAGCCGGCGTCGCGCACCCGGTCGCCCTCGACCGCCACTGAGAAGCGAATCTCGTCGCAGCACGAGCCGCCCCCGGCCAGGGCCTCGAAGCCGCCGCGGGGCAGGTGGCCTCTCCCCTGCGGTGAGGTCAGATGATGCTCGAAGGCGAGGGAATCCACAGCCTGGCCAGGATAGAGCGGGGGGTGGGGCGAGAAACCGGAAAATACGGCCGGTTTTTCGCCCCACCCCCGGCCAAGCAGCGCACCGGCCCCGTTTACCTCCCCGCGGCGCCGGGCACCGACCGTGGGATGCCCGCCACCGAAACCGACCTGCCCTCCCCCGACGGCGCCACCAGCGGTGCAGCGGTCGCTGACCGTGGCCGTGACCGGGGCCAGCGGGACGCTCGGCCCCCGCCTCGTCGGTCGCCTGACCCACAATGACGCGATCCAGTCGGTCCGGGTGCTCAGCCGCCGGCGAACAGCCGACATGCCCGACTCGGTCGACTTCCGCGAGCTCGACGTGCGCGACGCCGAGGCCGTGCCCGACGCGGTGGCCGGCGCCGACGTCGTCGTGCACATGGCCTACGCCCTCTACGGCGTCCATCCGGGCGAGGACGCGCTCTTTGCCACCAACGTCCGCGGCACACTGAACATCGCCCGCGCCGCCGCCGCGGCGGGCGCCCGCCGCCTTGTCTATATGTCCTCGGCCTCGGTCTACGGCCTGCGCTCGGACAACCCCCAGCCGCTCACCGAGGAGGCGGAGATCCGCGCCTCGGCCCGCCACTTCTACTCCCGCCACAAGGCCCAATGCGAGCTGCTGGTCGGCGAGGCGCTGGCGGGAACCGACACCGCCGCCTACCTGTTTCGGCCCTGCGCCATCATCGGACCCCACGCCGCCGGGGCGATCATGAGCGGGCTGCCGGCCCGAGCGCCGGCCCAGATCGCCGGGGCCTTGCGCGGCCTGGCCCGCCTTGGCCTGCGGCCGATGCTGCCCGCCCCGCCGGTGCCGTTGCAGTTCGTCCACGAGGAGGATGTCGCCCAGGCCCTCGAGCTCGCCATCCTCGGCGCCGGTGAGCCGGGCGCCTACAACCTGGCCGCCGACGGCGTCGTCGGGGGCCACGAAGCGCTCGAGCTGCTCGGCATCCGGCCCCTCCCCGTGCCCCGCATGGCCGTCGACGGGGCTCTGCGGGCGATCGTCGCCTCGCCCCTGGTCGTCCCCGCGGTGGCTTGGCCGGCGCTGGTCACCGAGCCGATCCTCATCGACTCAGGCAAAGCCAAGCGGGAGCTCGGATGGCGGCCACGGTACAGCTCTCGCGATGCCCTGCGAGCGACACGGGAAGGACTGGGCTGGTAGATGCCCGATTACGAAGAGACCAAGACCGTCGAGATCGACGCACCGCCCCAGGCGTGCTTCGACGTCCTCACCGACTACGAGGCGATGCCGCAATGGCAGAGCCGGGTGTCCGAGATCAACGTGCTGAGCACCGATGACGACGGCCGGGGGCGCGAGGTCGAGTACGTCATCGACGCCAAGCTGCGCAAGGTTCGCTACACGCTCGAGCACACCTACGAGGAGCCGAGCCGGATCGGCAGCAAGTACGTCGAGGGCGACTTCAAGCAGTTCGACGGCGACTACCGCTTCGAGGAGCAGGAAGGCGGCACGCTCGTCACCTTCCACCTGAAGATCGATCCGGGCATGCACATCCCCGGGCGGGTCGCCAACATGCTCAACGACGCGGTCATGGGACAGGCTCTGAAGGACCTCAAGAAGCGGGTGGAGTCGCCAGACCTGATGGCCCGCAACGAGGTGTTCATCAGCGCCCCGCCCCGAGCGGTGTTCGAAGTGCTCTCCGACCCGGCCGCGTACAGCGACTGGGTGGTTGGCTCCAACAAGATCCGGACCGCCGACGAGGACTTCCCGGCGCCCGGGACCGCCTTTGGCCACACCGTCGGCAAGGGGCCGCTGCGGCTCAGTGACGAGACCTGCGTCATCGACGCCGAGCCTCCGGTGCTGCTCAAGCTTCGGGCCAAGGCGCGGCCGCTGCCGCCCGCCGACATCACGATGTACCTCCAGCCCGAGGGTCCGGGCACGCGGGTGACGATGATCGAGGCGCCGGCCAGCGCCCTGCTGTCGCTTGCTCACCGGGCCGCTGGGTCATGCCGCGATCGCCGTGCGCAACCGCGAGTCGCTGCGCCGGCTCAAGGAGCTGGCCGAGGGCACGCGCGAGCGCCCGGCGGGCTTGGGCGGTGACTGACGCCGTCGTGATCGGCGCCGGGCCCAACGGGCTCGTCGCCGCCAACCTGCTCGCCGACGCCGGCTGGGACGTCCTGGTCCTGGAAGAGGCCGACGAGCCGGGCGGCGCGGTGCGCTCCGGCGAGCTGATCGAGCCCGGCTTCACCAACGATCTGTTCAGCGCCTTTTACCCCTTCGCCGCCGCCTCCCCCCACATCAGCCGCCTGGAGCCTGGAGGACTGGGGCCTGCGCTGGCTCAACGGCCGGTTCGCCGTCGCGCACCCGGCCAGCGACGGGAGCTGTCCGGCCATCGGGCGCAACCTCGATGAGAGCGCCGCCACGCTGGAGGAGCTTGCGCCCGGCGACGGACAAGCCTGGCGGGAGCTGTTCGGGCGCTGGGAGCACGTGGGCGCCGACGCGCTGGCCACCTTCTTCGGCCAGTTCCCGCCCATCCGGCCGACGCTGCGCATCATCCGCAAGCTCGGCCCCGAAGAGCTCGTGCGCTTCATGCGCTTCTCGCTCCTCCCCGTGCGGCGGATGGGCGAGGAGCACTTCGGCCACGAAGGCGGCACCCGGCTGCTGGCCGGAAACGCGCTGCACGCCGACGTCGGTCCCGACGCGCCGCTGAGCGGCGTGTTCGGCTGGGTGCTCTGCTGCCTGGCCCAGCAATTCGGCTTCCCGGTGCCCGAGGGCGGCGCCGGCATGATCACCGCCGCCCTCGTCCGCCGCCTGCAGGCCCGCGGCGGTCGCGTCGTGTGCGGACGCCGGGCGGAGCGCGTCGAATGCCAGGGAGGCCGCGCGGTGGCGGTGCTCGCCGGCGGGGAGCGCTACCCGGTCACCCAGGCCGTGATCGCCGACGTCGATGCCCCGCAGCTCTACCGCGAGCTCCTTGCCGATGGCCAGCTCACGGCCCGCCTGCGCCGGGAGCTCGACACCTTCCAGTTCGACAACGCCACCGTCAAGGTCGACTGGACCCTCGACGGGCCGATTCCGTGGCAGATCGAGCGGGCCCGGGAGGCGGGCACGGTCCACGTCGCCGAGAGCATGCGGACGCTCACCTTCCACACCGCGGAGGTGGCCAGCCGGCTCATTCCGCGTGACCCCTATCTGGTGCTCGGCCAGTACGGCCACATCGACTCCACCCGGGCGCCCGCGGGCAAGGAGACGGCCTGGGCCTACACCCACCTGCCCCAGTCGATCGCCGGTGATGCCCGGGGGGAGCTCACCGGCCGCTGGGACGAGGAGGAGACGGCCCGCTTCGCCGAGCGCATCGAGGAACAGGTCGAGCGTCTCGCGCCCGGGTTCCGGGCCTTGATCCGCGGCCGGCACGTGTTCACACCGCCGGGCATGAACCAGGCCAACCGCAACCTCGTCAACGGGGCCCTCAACGGGGGCACGGCGCAGATCTACCAGCAGCTCGTCTTCCGCCCCGTCCCCAGCCTGGCCCGCCCGGAGACGCCGGTCGACGGCCTGTTTCTCGGCTCGAGCTCCGCTCACCCCGGGGGCGGGGTGCATGGAGGCCCCGGGGCCAACGCGGCCAAAGCGGCCCTGTCGGCCCACCGCCCCCTGGTCCTGCGGCCGGTGGGTCGCCTCAGCCGCGCGCTGCAGCGGTGAGCGGCGCGGCCGTGCGCCTAGCAGCCCTGTGACTCGAACACCTTGCCGTCCACGCGGCGGGTGTCGACGTCGATGCCCCGCACCAGCCGGCCCCGGGCGAACTTGGCCACCCGCTCGAGCACCGAGCTCCACATGTGCAGCTGCACCTCCTTGGCCATGAGCAGGCGGTCGTGGGCGATGGCCGACAGGCGGTCGCCGGTCCGCGCCCAGGACTCGATCTGGAAGAGGACCATGTCCTCGGCCTGGGCGGCCCGCCACTCGATCTGCCCGGCCTCGAGATGGCCCTCGAGGGTGGCGAAGCGAAACGAGTGCTCATCGACATGGACGGCGCGGACGGGACCGTCCCAGGGGCCCGGCATGTGCACGAGGAACTCGTCGCCGACGCGCATGCCCCGAGGCGAACCGGCGGTCTTGCGAAACTTGGCCAGCGCTCGCGGAGCCACCTGGTCGGGGTCGGCCTGCAGGCTCTTCATCAGGGCCTCCGGCGTGTAGCGACCCTCGGCGATGAGCGCGCTGTAGGTGCGGTGCAGAAGCGGCCCGGCCCCATCCTCGGGCCGCTTGATCTCGCTCAGGTCGACGTCGTCGGGAAGCGGCGGCGGGCAGTCGCCCTCGAGCGATCCCTCGAGCTGGCGGCGATGGATCGGCGTCGTGCGCCAGATGTAGATGAAGGAGGTCCAGAGCATCCCGACCGGCCACGTCGCGGCGGTGGCCAGGCGGCGAGAGGTGGGAACCTCGATCGGCACCGTCCCGCCCTACCCATCGAAGCGGGGCGGGACGCCGCCCGGTGGGCAAGCAGGCCACGGGGGTGTTGCCCGGCCCGAGCCGGAGGGTAGGGGGTCGTGGTGATCGCCAAGCTCCTGTTTCGCGCCCGGGTCCGCAGCGACTACCTGCACTCTGCGTCCCTTGGTTTCGTCTGGTTCTGCCTCAGCCTGTGGATCCGGGCCAAGACCGTCGATCAGGAGGAGCGGGCCAACTCCGAGCGCCGGGCCATGTTCGTCGGCTTCTGGCCAGTGATGTTCTGGCTCATCGGCGACGCTGTGGAGCGCGAGGAGCGCGCGACGACGCGCCCGGGCCGGCTGCGCCGCGTCCGCTAGCCGGCGGCCAGCGCGCCGGCGACGACCTGGTTGTAGGCCAGCTGGTCGGCGTAGCCGGTGACCGTGCTGGCCTCGTGCTGGCTGTTGATGACCACGAGGGTCGGCGAGCCCGTGACCGGCACCTTGGCCGTGACCTGGCTGTACAGGTAGATGTTGCTGATGGGGACCGCCAGCTTGACCACCTGGCCGCCGTCAGCGGGGATCGCGTTGAGCTCCTGGCTGTCGGCGCGGTCGTCGGCGCCGGCCGGGTTATAGAAGAGGAGGGCGACGACCTTGTTGGCCTTGAGCGCGGCGGTCAGCTCGGCGAGCTCGCGGTGAGCCGGATCGAGGTGCTGGACGCTGCGCTCGAAGGCGGCCTGCTTGGCGGCCGCGGCGGCGCGGGCGGCGGCGGCCTTCTTGGCCGCGGCCTGGGCCTGGCGGACGGCCTGGGCGTGCATCTCCTCCGGGGTCTTGGGCGCCAGCGGCGGGGCCTTGACCACGTGCGGAAGGGTCGTCGTGGTCAGGGTTGCTCCCTGGCTCCCGGACTCTCGGGGCTTGAGCACGGCCGTCCAGGCGGCGAAGAAAACGATCGTCACCGCCAGCAAGGCGAGCAATGGACGGGGCAGGCTACCCATCTCGCTCCGTGTGTTCGGCAGCTCGGAGCGGACTTTGAGCCCTCGGGGCGCGAACGTTGCCGCCGGGGTCCCGGGCGCCCCCGGGCCCGGTGGCGATGAATGGCGATTCACCCGCGTAGAGCGCGGGCAAACCGCCAAAGTTCGGGGGCGCCCCGCCGGCGCCGGGGCGAACTCAGGCCAGCTTCAGACCCAGCTCGCGCAGCTGCCCGGGATCGACCGGGGCCGGCGCGCCGGTGAGCGGGTCCGCGCCGCTGGCCGCCTTGGGAAAGGCGATGACCTCACGAATCGAATCGGTCCCGGCCACGGCGGCCACGATGCGGTCGAGACCCATGGCGATCCCTCCGAGCGGCGGGGCGCCGTAGCGCAGGGCTTCGAGCAGGAAGCCAAAGCGCGCGCCGGCCTCCTCGTCGCTGATGCCGATCAGCTCGAGCACCCGGCGCTGCACGTCGAGGCGGTTGATACGGATCGATCCGCCGCCGATCTCGGTGCCGTCGAGGACGAGGTCATAGCCGCGCGACATGAGCCGCGCCGGGTCGCCGAGGTCGCCCACGGGGGCGGTGAAGGGATGGTGCATGGCGTCCCAGCGTCCGGCCTCCGCGTCCCACTCGAACATGGGGAACTCGACGATCCAGAGGATGTCGTGGCGGCCGGGCGGGATGAGGTCAAACCGCCGGGCGAGCTCGAGCCGGACCGCGCTCAGCGCCTGGCCGGCGGTGGTCACCTCGTCGGCCACGATCAAAAGCAGGTCACCGGGCGAGGCGTCCAGCCGACGGTTGACGGCCTCGAGCTCGGCCTCGCCCAGGAACTTGGCGATCGGCGAGCGCCACCCGGCGTCCTGCACGAACGCCCACACCAGGCCCTTGGCGCCGTGCTGCTTGGCCAGCTCGGTGAGCGCATCGAGCTCCGAGCGGGGCAGCTCGCGCGCGCCCGCATTGATCCCTCGCACCACTCCGCCCCCGGCCAGCGCGTCGGCGAAGACTTTGAACTCGGTGGCGGCCAGAGCCTCGCCCAGGTCTCGCAGCTCGAGCCCGAACCGGGTGTCGGGCCGGTCGATGCCATAGCGAGAGACGGCCTCGGCGAAGGTCATGCGCGGCCAGGGTGGCGCGGGGGCCGCGAAACCGGTGCGCTCGAACACCGCCCCCATCACCGCCTCCATGCACTCGATGACGTCGTCCTCCTCGACGAAGGACATCTCGAGGTCGAGCTGGGTGAACTCCGGCTGGCGATCGGCCCGGGTGTCCTCGTCGCGAAAGCAGCGGGCGATCTGGTAGTAGCGCTCGAAGTCCGCCGACCATGAGCAGCTCCTTGAACAGCTGGGGCGACTGCGGCAGGGCGTAGAAGGTCCCGGGCTGCGTCCGCGCTGCAACGAGGAAGTCGCGCGCCCCCTCGGGGGTTGAACGGGTGAGAAACGGGGTTTCCACTTCGAGGAAGTCGCGCGCGTTGAGCACCTCGCGCATGGTCTGGGTGACCACGTGGCGCAAAGCCATGGCCCGCTGCATCGAGGCCCGGCGCAGGTCGAGGGCACGGTGGCGCAGGCGGAGGTTCTCATCGACGTTGTCGCCGTCCTCGAGCGGGAAGGGGGGCGTCTCGGCGTCGGCGAGGATCTCGAGCTCATCGACGGCGAGCTCCACCTCACCGGTGGCCAGGTTGGGGTTGAAGTTCTCGGGAGCGCGCCGGGTCACCAGGCCCCCGGCCGTGACCACGTCCTCGGCGCGCAGCCGGTGGGCGAGCTCGTGCGCCGCGGGCCCGGAATCGGGGTGAAAGACGAGCTGGAGGATCCCGGAGCGATCGCGGAGATCGATGAAGATGAGACCGCCGTGGTCGCGGCGCCGGTGCACCCACCCCGACACCCGGGCTCGGGTGCCGGCCCGCTCGCCGGTGAGCTGCTCGCACCAGGCGTCGCGGAAGGAGTTGGGCCGCGGTGCCTGCTTCATGACAGCCGGCTCGAGCGCAGGATGGTGGGAATGATCTCGGTCGGCGAGAGCTCGCGCTGTTCGCCGGACTCCATATCGCGCAGGCTCGCTTCCGCCTCACCGGCGACGATGGCCACGAACCGCGCGTGGATGCGGTCGGCGTGGCGCAGCTGAGTCTTCAGCGAGCGCCCGGCGAGCTCGAGCTGGGAGTGCAGCCCCGCCCGGCGGGCCTCGCGGGCCAGGGCGAAGGCGGTCCGGGCGCCGCTTCCATTCTGGCGGGCCACGAACAGGTCGACGAGCTCGGGGGCCACGGGGAGCTCGGAGGCGGCCAGCAGCATCCGCTCGACTCCGGCCGCCCAGCCGGAGGCCGGCGTGGGTGGCGCCGTCGAGCTGTTCGATGAGGCGGTCATAGCGGCCGCCTCCGCCCACCCCGGACTGGGCGCCCAGGTCGTCGCTGGTGAACTCGAACACGGTGCGGGTGTAGTAGTCGAGGCCGCGCACGAGGGTGGCGTCGATCTCATAGCCGATGCCCGCGTCATCGAGGAGGGCTCGCACGGCGGCGAAGTGCTCGGCGTCCTCGGGCGCCAAGCGGTCCAGGAGGCGGGGCGCCGCGGCCATCACCTCCTGCGTGCGGCGGTCGCTGGAGTCAAAGGCCCGCATCGGGTTCAGCTCGATGCGCTCGCGTACCTCGCCGGCCAGCGCGTCGCGGTGCGCGCGCAGGTAGGAGGTGAGCTCCTGGCGGTACTCGGCCCGCGTCTCCGGCGCGCCGAGGCTGCCCAGGCGCAGGCGGGCCCGCACTCCGACGGCTTCGAGCAGCTCGGCCAGGAGGATGACGAGCTCGGCGTCGGTCTCGGGCGCGGCCGAGCCGATGGCCTCCGCCCCCACCTGCCAGAACTGGCGGTAGCGACCGCGCTGGGGGGCCTCGGCGCGGTAGAAGCTGCTCAGGTACCAGAGCTTCACCGGCTGGGGCAGCTTGTGCATGCCGTGCTCGATGTAGGCGCGGCAGACCGGGGCGGTGCCCTCCGGGCGCAGCGTCAGGGACCGCCCGGCGCCGTCGTCGAAGCTGTACATCTCCTTGCGGACGATGTCGGTCGCCTCGCCCACTCCGCGGGCGAAGAGCTCGGTGGCTTCGAAAGTCGGGGTCTCGATGCGGCGGTAGCCGGCCGCCTCGAGGATGCGCCGGGCATGACCGGTGAGCGCCTCGCGGCGGGCAGCATCGTCTCCCAGCACATCGAAGGTGCCCTTCGGGGCCTTCAGCATCAACGCTGGGCGAGCTCGCGCAAGAACGGGTTGGTGTCCCGCTCGCGGCCCAGCGTGGTGACGCCCATGTGACCGGGGTACACGGTCGTCTCGGCCGGGTACGCGCTCAGCAGCGATTCGATCGAGGCCAGCAGCGTCGGCCAGTCCCCGCCGGGCAGGTCCACCCGGCCGACGGAGCCCTGAAAGAGCACGTCGCCCGAGAACAGCGCGTCGCTCTCCCGCACGCCATAGGTGACATGTCCGGGACTGTGGCCCGGCGTGAACAGGACCTCGAGGCGCAGCCCGGCAAGCTCGAGCGTTTCGCCGCCGGCCACGGTGTGATCGGCCTCGTAGCTCTCGAAGGGGCCAAAGCCCGGCCACGGCACGTAGGCCATGATGTCGGCCAGGACCTGGGTCTCGAGCTCCGGGCAGTAGACCGGAGCGCCGGTGGCCCGGGCCACGGGCGCCACCGCTCCGATGTGGTCGAAGTGGGTGTGGGTGAGCAGGATCGCCTCGACCGTGGTCACGCCGAGGGCGTCGACGGCGCTCAGCAGCCGATCGGCTTCCTCGCCGGGGTCGACGATGAGCGCGCGCTCGTGAGCCCGTCGGCCGGACCACGTAGCAGTTCTCCTGCACCGGCCCGACGGTGAACATGCGCACGTCGAGCGGCTGAGGGCTTGACGCGCTCATCTCTTGCCGGCCTGCTTCTGGCGGCGGCGGTAGAGCACGAGATCGAGGTAATAGCTCATCGGCACATAGATGAGCATCAGGACGATGGCCACAACGGCAGCGCTGACGACCGGATCCTTGGACTTCTTGTTGACGACGAGCAGAAAGATGAACATGAGCACGGCAACGAAGCCGGACTTGCTAAACGAGCTCTTCCAGGTCGGCGGCGTGTTCAGGCGGCGCTCGCGCGCCTCGGTCCGGGCTTGGCGCTTCTTCTCCTCGGCGGTCAGCGGCCGGCCCGTGCGGCCCCGGGCCTCGATCGTGCCCGCGGCGGTCCCACGGTGCTTGGAGCGGCGCTTTCGCTTGGTCTGTGCCATGTGGTTAAGGAGCTTAGGGCCTCGGCCCTGGGGTGAGAAGTCCGCGGCCAGGGCCTCTTCGATGGTAAGCCGGCCGGCGAGGGGAAGGCCGGTGGGAAAGCCCGTCAAGGCGGCCGCCGGAGCGGGAGCGACAAGCTCGGCTCGGACCGGTGTGGCGTGCCGGGCGATGGCCGCGACGAGCGCCGCCAGCGGCGTGGCCCGATGGTCCTCGACGTTGGTCGAGACCTGAGCCACCCCGCGCTCCTCGAGCCACAGTCCGAGCGCCCGCACCCCCTCAAGGCCCTCGCTCCCGCTTTCCCGGATCCGGGCGGCGATGTCCCTGGCGTCGGCCAGCGAGGCCGGCGGGGCGAGCTCGACGTTGAAGGCGACGAGCGGCGGGCGCGCCGCGACCAGGACCGCGCCGGCGCTGGCATGAAGGTGAGGCGGGCCGAAGTCGGGTGCCAGCTCGCCCCGCTGCATCCGCCCGGCCAGGGCCTCGGGGCCGCCCCGGCGCAAAGCGGCCCGGGTGCGCCCGCCGCCCAGTGCCCCGTAGAGAAAGACGGGCACCGCGAGCTCCTCCCCGAGGCGGTCGGCGAGGACGAGCGCCTCCGCGCAGGCCGCGCCCCGCTCGCGCTCGTCCAGATACACGATGGGCGCCACGTCGATGGCTCCGATGCGAGGATGCAGTCCCTGATGTCGGCGCAGGTCGATGCGCGCGACGGCCGCGCGGGCACCCTCGAGCACCCGCCCGGCCAGCGCTCCGGGTGCGCCGGCCAGCGTGTACACGGTGCGATGGTGATCGGGGTCCGAGTGCACGGACAGCAGGCGACCGTCGAAGGCGTTCGCGATGGCGTCGATGACGTTTCGGTCGCGGCCCTCGGAGACGTTGGGGACGGCCAGCAGTGGGCGCGTGCTCACGCCAGGACGTAGCGGCCGTGCTCGAGGACGGTGGTCTCGTCCAGCTCGAGGGTGGCATCGAGCACGACCACATCGAGGTGGATGGGGACCGAGACGGTGCCGCCGATCCCCGCGCTGGCGCCGAAGGCGACGTGGACGGTGCCGAGGATCTTCTCGTCCTCGAGGACGTTGCCGGTCAACCGTGCGTGGTCGTTGGTCCCCACCCCCAGCTCGGCCAGGTTGCGCCCCTTGGCGCCGTGGGCATCGAGGCGGGCGAAGTACGCCGGGCCAAGTCCGCCTTCGGCACCCACGATCGTCCCGCCCTCCATGGTCAGAACCGTGGTCTCCGCGGCCAGGCCCAACGGGGCCAGGCTCGAGGGCACGATCGTCCCCTCGCCCCCGGCCGGGGCGATGAACCCCTCCCCACAGGGCAGGTTGCCGAAGGCGCCCGCGTCGGTCAGCCGGCCGTCGTCGGCGATGCCCGCGCGGCCCCGGAGGTCGATGGTCAGCGCCGTGCCGCGCGGGCACGTGACCCGGGCGGTGCTCGACCGGGTGAGCAGGTCGGCCACGGCGCGTGAGCGAGCCGCCATGAGATCGAAGTCGACGGCCATCACCCGGGCCAGCATCTCCTCGGTCACCCCGGGCATCGTCGCTCCGCGGGCACCCGCCTCGCTGGCGCGCTTGCGGGCCACCGTGTGGCTGAGCGAGCGGCTGGTCGGGGCCACGAACACGTCGCAGGCGGCCAGCGCCGCGGCCACCGGGGCGGGCGGCTCGGTCCCGTCCTCGGCCCGCGCGTCCATGAGCAGAAGAACGGCATCGCCCCCGGCCGCCGCCGCCTCCTCGCGCAGGGCTTCGCCGATCCGGCGGGTGACCGGGTCGGCGATGACGGTCACCGTCTCAGCGGCCCCGACCTGCAGGCAGCGGCGGATGACGGTGTGCACGGCCGGGCCGAGGTCGGGCATGCGCGGATCATAGGCGGGGGTTCGGGCCCGGGGAGGCCGCGCCCCCTCCCCGAGGCACTCTAGAATCGCTCCATATCGCGGCGGGTGCTCGCACTCCGCGCGGCGATCGCCACGGCGCCGCCGCGAGTCTGGAGGAGGAGCGCTGCCTCCGCGAGATCGAAAGTGCCACCGCCGGAGTAGCTCAGTCGGTTAGAGCAGCGGAATCATAATCCGCGTGTCGGGGGTTCGAGTCCCTCCTCCGGCATTCAGCCTCTCCCCAACCGCCGTGACTCGCGGAGCTCACATAGACTCGCCGCCGCGATGGCCACACCGAGGTCCAGCCGAGCGCGGGCGATGCTGGGACGGCGGCGGCGCGACGCCGAGTGGATGTGGGGCCTGCGTGGGGTGCCGCCGGCGGTCATGTGGTTTCAATGGCGCGCTCGCCAGCTCGCCTATCGAACCGACGAGATGTTCAGCTTCATGTCGGCCACGCGTCCGTCGGACCTCAGGACCTTGCTCGAGTGCGCTCGCGGGGCCAAGCGGATCGTCGAGCTCGGGACCGGCACCGGTTGGGCGGCGATCTCCCTGGCCCTGGACGATCGCCGAAGGCGGATCCTCACCTACGACACCTTCGATCGCGAGCCGCAGCGTTACCTGCAACTCGTGGGGCCCGACGTCCGCGCGCGGATCGAGTTCGTCGTCGGCCCCGGCTCGACCGTGCCCGACCGCCCCGGGACGGTCGACCTGCTCTACATCGACTCCTCCCACGAGCGCGAGCAGACGATTGCCGAGGTGCGCGCCTGGGCGCCACATCTGAGGCCGGGAGCGCCGGTCCTGCTCGACGACTACGTTCACTCCGAGTTTCAAGGCGTTCGTGAAGCGGTCGCCGAGCTGGGGCTGGACGGCCAGCTGCGAGGAAAGGTGTTCGTGCACCGCCACCGGGGCGGCGCTTCCTGACTCGCGTGGGGGCGACGCTCAGGAACTCGGGAGCGACGTGACGGCAGCGGGCCCCGAGCCGGACGAAGGTCGGCCGGACATGAGGGCAGACAGGGCCAGGACGATCGCGGCCGATGCCTCGGAGGCGATGGCGATGATGATCGCCGGCCGGTAGTTGACCTCCATGAAGCCGAACAGCCGGGTCTGTTCGCTGAGCAGTAGGCCCACCAGCGAGCTCCCCGCGATCGCGACCCCACTCGCCGTGGCGAGCTGGAGCGCGGTCCTATGAAACCGGCCGAGGATGCGGCCGAGCGGCGCCAGCAGGATCAGCCCCATGGCGGTCGCCGACACGAAGTTCAACAAGAACAGGGTGCCGATCGTCGGCAGCACCGAGTAGTCGCCGATCGCATACTCGTAGAGGTGATCGGCGCCGACGAACAGCAGCAGAGTCGCGCCCAGCGCCCGCACGGCGGTCGAGCGCCGAAGGGCGAGAACGCGCGGGGCCCGGCGCATCTCAGATGCCGCCGTCGCCGTCACTCGGCGCGCCGTTGTTGTCCGGGTCGCCGTCGCCCCCGTTGCCCTGCGGGATCGCCGGAGGGTTGCCGGACTGTGGCGCCGGCGCCGGCGGGTGGCTCGCCGGCTGCGGCGCCGGGGCCGGCGGCGCCGGGGCCGGTGTCGGGGCTGGCGCCGAGATGGCCGGCATGGGCGCGGGCGTGGCGGTCACAGGAGCGGGGTGTGGGGCCGGAGCCGGTGCCGGCGCCGGTGACTTCGCGGCGGGACGCTGGGCCCGGACGGGGCCAGCCGGTTCAGGCGTCTTCGGGTGACTCGCGGGCTTATGCACGCGCTGCGCGGCGTGAGCGGGCGCGCGGCGAGGGTTGTGCGTGGACGCGAGGACCGGTGTCGGCCGGCTCCGCGCGGTTTCGACGCGCGCCGCGTGCGCCGGTCCGCCGCTCGAGTTGACCACGAGGATGACCGCAGCGACGCCGGCCGCGAGGAGGGTCACTAAGGCTGCGATCCCCCAGCGCCGACGGTGGCCTCGGGGGATCAAACTGCGGATGGTCATTGCGGGCCCGGGGTCGTCCTCTCTTGCTCGACGAGTTGCTGATAGGCGCGAGCAGGGCGCTCTGCGCGCTCGAGGGCATCGCTCGGGGACACCGTTTTCACTCGCATGTCAGTTACTCCAGCGTTGGTCTGTTGAACCCGTCCGGCTCAATTGGTCATCACCGTCGCGACCCCGGATCGCGGCCCGAAACTCGCGCGGGCCCTGACCGAGCCCCCGGCCAGCGAAGTGAAAGCCCGCCGTGATTGGAGGTTGGTGAGTCGCCCGAGCTGCTTGGCCCCGGTGGCGTTGCTGCTCGGCAGCGTCCGGAACTCATCGAGGTTGACCGGTGACACGCCTTTCGATCTCAGGTAGGCGTTGAGAAACGCGGCATGAACTCAGTTCGTCATCGGTGTTGTCGGCGATGTACTGCGTCATGTCGCTGTCCAGGTTTTGCAGCGCCGCCATGTAGGCCGGGTTTCCGCCGTTGACTCCACCGAGCTCGTTGTACTGCGTCCAGAGGTCACTCTCGATGATCTCTGCCGCGGCCAGAAAGCGCAGGACGGCGATGTCACCGCTTGTCAACTTCGCGCTACTGGCAAACGCGGAGCCGGTGAGCAGCGCAACCCCTGGCACAGCGGCGGCACCGGCCACGCCGACGCCCTTGAGAAATGAGCGCCTCCCCGCGACGCGTTGCCAATGGCCCTCGAGGTCACCTTCCTCACGCCTGGCGATGACTTCCTCGGAGGAGGAGGTGTGCTGCGAATCCATGCTTCGTCCTTTCCGTCGCCGGTGGGCCTCAGCCGAGACGCTCGTGTAGTGACACCCACGACGTGGCTGGTAACTCTCTTCTGGCTTAGACGCCCGGGTGGGAGAAACCTTCCCTCCACCGTCGGGCGTCGCGGAAGTTCGATTCATGCTTAGATCGGGCGCCGCGCTCGCCCGAGGCCCGATTCGTGACTGTCCTGTACTCCTTGGCGCTCTTCGTGGGCGCAGCGCTCCTCTTTCTGCTCGAGCCCCTCGTCGGCAAGCTCCTGCTGCCGCTCCTGGGATCGACGCCTGAGGTGTGGAACACGACCATCCTGTTCTTCCAGGCGGTGCTGCTCGCCGGCTACGCGTGGGCGCACGTCACCAGCCGCCTGCTCTCCCCGCGCCGCCAGGCCCTGCTCCAACTCGCCGTGCTCGCGGCGGCGGCCGTGGCGCTGCCGATCGCCCTGCCCCACGGCGCCCATCCCCCTACGAGCGCGGAACCGATCCCCTGGTTGCTCGGGGCGCTCGCCGCGACGGCCGGCCTGCCCTTCTTCGCCCTGGCGGCGAACGGACCGATGCTCCAGCGCTGGCTCTCGGGCACGCGCCACCGCGGTGCGCGGGACCCCTACTTCCTCTACGCGGCCTCAAACGGCGGCAGCGTGCTCGGTTTGCTCGCCTATCCGCTCCTCCTCGAACCGGCGCTCGCGTTGCGCGATCAGGGTCGGGTCTGGGCCGTCGGCTACGCCGTGGCCGGCGCCCTCGCCGCCGCGAGCGCGGCGGCACTCTGGCTTCGGCCGGAGCGGGCGATGGCTGCGGACGGGACAGAGCGCGCGGAGGCTTCGCCGGAAGCGGCCCTGGAGCCCGAACCGGCCGCCGTCCTGGACGACTCGCCGCTGACTCGGGCGCGGCGCCTGCGCTGGCTCGTGCTCGCCGCCGTCCCGTCGAGCCTGATGCTCGGCACCACCACCTACATCACGCGCGATCTCACGCCCGTTCCCCTGCTGTGGGTGATCCCGCTCGCGCTCTACCTGCTCACGCTCGTGGCCGCGTTCGCTCCGCGCGGCCGCCCCGAACGGCTCGCGGCGTGGGGACGATGGCTCTTGCCCGGTGTCGCGGCCGTGCTCGTCTACACCCTCGCGGTCGGCTCGGAGCGCCCGCTGGCGCTGCTGCTGCCCCTCCATCTGATCGGCCTGGCCACGGCGGCGTTGATGTGTCACTCGCTGCTGGCCGCCGACCGGCCCGCACCGCGACACCTCACCGAGTACTACCTGTGGCTTGCCCTCGGTGGCGTGCTTGGCGGCGCCTTCAACGCCATCCTGGCACCGATCGCCTTCCCGACGCTCGTCGAGTACCCGCTCGCCATCGTCGCGGTGTGCGCACTGCGGCCTTCCCCGCCATCCAAGCGCCCGGATCTGCTGCAGTTCCTGACCAACGATCCCCGGCCTACGCGGGTGATGGACGGTCTCGGGCCGGTGCTCCTCGGAGCTGGCGTCGTTCTCGGCCTCAATGCGGTCCGGCACGGAGCCTCGAGCGCCGTGTTCGAGGCCGACAGCGCGGTGTTCGGTCTCGCCTGCGGGCTGGCGCTGAGCTTCGCCCGCCGGCCGCTGCGCTTTGCTCTCGCGCTCGGCGCCATCCTCGTGGCCCCGTCGCTTGCGCCGCCCCCCGGTGTTCACGTGCTGCTTCGCCAGCGCAGCTATTTCGGCACCTACCGGGTGGAGGCGAGCGATGGCTCGCGCCTGCACGCCCTCTATGACGGCACCACGCTCCACGGACGTGAGCTCCTGACCCCGGGACGGCCGCAGGCGCTCGACTACTACGCCGCCTCCGGGCCGGTGGGCCAGGCGTTTGCCGCATTACCGACGGCGACGACGCAGCGTCCCGCGGCGATCGGACTCGGCGCCGGCGAGCTGGCCTGCTACGCGCGCCCGGGCGAGTATTTCACCTTCTTCGAGGTCGACCCGGTCGTGGTCCGGATGGCGCGAAACCCGGCCCTCTTTCACTACCTCCTCCAGTGCCCGGCCACCGTCGTGGTCGGCGACGGGCGTCGATCGCTCGAGCAGGAGCCGCCGGGCCGTTTCAGCCTCCTCATCGTCGACGCGTTCAGCTCTGACGCGATCCCTATCCACCTGATCACACGCGAGGCGCTTCAACTCGACCTCTCGCGCGTGCGGCCGGCCGGCGCTGTGCTCTTTCACATCACCAACCGCTACCTCGCCCTCGAGCCGGTGCTGGGCAACATCGCCCACGACCTGCGCATCGCCTGCCGCGCGCAGTACTACTCCCCCACGGCGGCGCAGACGCGGCAGGGCGAGCTGCCCTCGCGTTGGGCGGTGCTCGCCCCTGACCGTGCAGACCTCGGCGCCCTGGCCGGCGACCACCGCTGGCACGCCTGCGCCCGGGATCCCTCGCAGCGGACGTGGACCGATCAGTATTCCGATCTCCTGGGAGCGCTCAACCTGGGCTGAGGCCGGGACGAACCCGAGCGGGAGGACCGGGAGCCGGACGGCCGGCGGCGGCTTCCAGGGCGCCCCGGGCGGTCCGCCCGTTTCAAAGCCTGCCGCTGACCCGGCTGGCGTTCGGTTCCCACGGCCTGGTCGTCCACAGCCAGGCGAGCGCACCGGCCAGCAAGGTCGCACACAGGATCCAGCCGAGCGCCGTCGTCTGCACGCCGACGTACTTGAGCCCGGAGGCGAAGATGACAAAGGCGATGGCGGGCCGGACATAACGGTCGGGCACGGTGGAGGAGAGCAGGGACCCGACGAGCACCGCCGGCACGCTGCCCAGCACGAGGGATCCGGTCACCGAGAGCTCGACATGGCCGAAAGCGAGCGCTCCCAGGGCAGCGGCCAGGGTCAAGGGCACGGCCTGGGTCAGGTCGGTCCCGACGAGCTGGTTGGCCCCGAGGCGGGGATAGACGAAGAGCAGCCCCACGATCATGAGCGAACCGGAGCCGACGGACGTCAGGCCGACGATCAAGCCACCCACGACACCGAGGGTCAGGGTGAGCGCGGGACGCGGGACGACCTCGGAGACATAGAGGTCGCGGGCCGTGCCGCTGCGCCGGTCGAGACCGAACCTGGCCACCATCGCCGCCGCCCCGATGAGCAGCGCGGCGCCGAGAAAGGCCTCGATGCGGTCCTCGGCCGTGTGGGAGTTGCCCAGCAGGTGCAGCAGGTAGGCGCCGAGGAAGGCGGCCGGTACGGAGCCGAGCACCATCCAGCGCACGAGCCTGAAGTTGACGGTGCCGGCGCGCATGTGGACGAGGGCGCCGATCGGCCGCATCACGACCGCGGCCACGAGATCGGAAGAGATGGCCGTCGAAGGCTTGACGGCGAAGAGCAGGATGAGCATCGGCGTCATCAGGGCTCCACCGCCGGCCCCGGTCATGCCCACGAGCAGACCGATGATGGCGCTGCCCAGGACGATGTAGGGGTCGATGTGCATCGGGTTGCAGACGGTAGACGCGCCGGCTCCGGAGCAGGGAGGCCATGGCCGAACGCCGGCCCGTCAAGGACGCCGGCCCAACCGGCGTCACGCACCCCGGATTGGCCTAAGGTACCGTGCTCGCGTGTCGATGTCCCACGGTATGCGAGGGCGCTTCGGAAGTTGCGCCGCGGTAATCGTCACCTTGAGCCTCGCCGGGTGCGCGACCCAGCGCGCCGTCAGCCACCCACCGGCGTACGCGCCCACGCCGACCACGGCCAACAGCGCCATCCCCCAGGGCCGCCCGCAAGCCGTCGAGCCCAACGCGGGGGTGCAGGCCGCCTCCGTGGCCCCCGAGGCCACGACCACGCCGGTGGGCGACCCCAACGCGCACGCGCCTCCGCTGTCTGAAGTGCAGTCCGAGCTGCGCATGGAGGTGGTGGCCACCCGGGTCTCGGATGCCTCCTATATCGACCCCCTCCAGTACGTCTCGGTCTGGGAGCGCACCGATCAGGGCGTGGATGCCGTTATGCCCGTGGGCGCGCCGATCCTGGCCCCCTGCAGCGTGAAGATCCTCGCCGTGATCCCCGACTGGTATCAGGGCCAGCCCCTGGTCTACTGGGAACTGCTCGATGGTGCCGACGCGGGCAAGATTCAGTATGTCGCCGAGGAGATCACCGCCATCGCTCGCCCCGGCACCACTCTGCAACAGGGGCAGCCCATCGCCCGCTTCGCCGCCTCGGGGACGGGGATCGAGTTCGGCTGGTCGACGATCAACGGGGTCACCCTGGCCATGGCCACGACGGGCTACGAGGAGGGCCAGGCCACGCCGGCCGGCCAGGCAATACGCGCGTGGCTGAACAGTCTCGGCGCCCACGCCGGGAACGGGTAACCGCCCCCGTGGCCCCGTCCGTCACCGAGCTGGCCGGCTACCCCCACGGCCGGGTGCCGCGAGAAGTGCGCGAGGCCCAGATCCTCGCCCTCGGCGAGCAGCTCTTCGTCGAGCGCGGCTACGACGGGATGACGATGGAGGAGCTGGCCGCGCGGGCCGGCGTCACCAAGCCGGTCATCTACTCGATCGTGCCGAGCAAGGCCGAGCTGTTCCGGCGCTGCTTCGAACGGGCGGCTGAGGAGCTCGCCGATGCCGTGGCCGCCGCCGCGCTGGCCCATCTGGGGGACCTCGACGGCCTGGTGAGGGCCGGGCAGCTCGCCTTCTTCGCTTTCATCCAGTCGCACGCGAGCGCGTTCGTCATGCTCTTCGACGAGGACGCCGGCGGGCGGCACGCCGCCCACATCGATCACATTCGCGCTCGGCAAGCCCGCGTCGTCGCCGACGTGCTCGTCCGCCAGTCAGCGGCAGCGGGTGGGCGTCCTCTCGACCCCCGCCGGGTTGAACTGGCCGTCCACGCCGTCAACGGAGCCGCCGAGGCGCTCGCCCACTGGTGGCGGGCCCACCCCGACGTGCCGGCTGAGGATCTGGCCGAGAGCTTGACCGCGCTCACTCTGCCCGGTCTCCGAGCGCTGATCGAGGGCGACTGACACAAGCGCTCGCCGGTCGCGTCGCGATCCGGCCAAACACGTCGGCCAGGACCTCGAGCTCGCCCGGCTCGAGCCGGGCGAAGAAGCGCTCCTGCACACAGGCGAGATGGGTCGCCTGGGCGGCGGTCGCGAGCTCGCCCCCCGCCGGGGTGAGATGGGCCTCGACGGCGCGCGCGTCATCGGGGCAGGGCTCGCGCCGGAGGAGCCCGCGAGCTTGCAGCCCGTCGATGAGGCGCGAGACCCGGCTCAGGCTCAACCCCGCGGCCTGGGCGAGAGCCGAGAGGCGCAGGCAGCGGCCCTCCGCGGCGGCCAGGCGGCCGAGCAGCTCGACGCTGCTGAGGCTCAGGCCGTGGCGAGCCTCGAGCTCGGCGTCGAGCGCCCGGGTGAGGTGCTTGTGGGTCTCCAGCAAGCCGATCCACGCCTCGGCGTGGATCGCCGGCCAGTCGGCGGGCATAGGGCGTCAGCCTTGCGGGCGGACCGGAGCCGGACGCCACTGGCGGATGTCGGGCAGCGGCGTGAGAAGCGGCTCGACCCGGGTGCGCATGGGCTCGAAGTCGGGCGGCAAGGCCAGCGTTTCGCCCAGCGTCTCGGCCGGCTCGTCGACGGCGAAGCCGGCTCCGTCGTAGGTGGCCAGCTCGAAGAGGATGCCGCTCGGCTCGCGGAAGTAGACCGACTCGAAGTAGAAGCGATCGATCACCGGCGTCGGACGAGCTCCGGCCTCGACGACCCGCCGACGCCAGTCCTCCAGCTCGGACCGATAGACCGACCAGGCGATGTGGTGCACGGTCCCGGCGCCCGGCGCGCCGCGCTGGGACGCAGCGCTCGAACGCGATCCGTCCACCGCGGTGCTCGCCCCGGGCCTCCCACACGTGCTCGGAGACCTCGGTGAAGCCGAGCGCCTCACGCAGAAGCGCCTCGCTGCCGCTCGGGTCGCCGACAAGGGCGCGCACACCCTCGAAACCTTGGAGGGCAATATTCCTCGGGCACGTCGCTCGAGCGGGCGATGAGCGGCGTCGTCGGGCCGGTCGAAAGACACCAAGTTCATGGCGCATGCCCTCCGGATCGTCGAAGACGAGATGACCGGACTCGCGCACGGCGGCGACGCCCTCCCCGGCCGCAGACGGCGCTCCCAGAAGTCCAGCGCCTGCGCCGAGGCCGACCCGGTGGATGATGGAGGCGAGCATGCCCGGCCCGGCCTGACCGCGCCGGGCCCCCGGGTACTCGAAGAAGGTGATGTCCGCACCCGGCGAGCCGTTCTCGTCGGCGTAATAGAGGTGGTAGATCGCTCGGGTCGTCCTGGTTGACCGTCTTCTTGACCAGACGCAGGCCGAGCACGCGGACGTAGAAGTCGACGTTGGCGCGGGCGTCGCCGGTGATGAGCGTGATGTGGTGAATACCGTCGATGGGAGCCATGGCCGTTCCTCTCGCCGTCGCCGGAGGCCGTGGCAACGGCCTCGGAGCATGCTTAGCCATTTAGCTGTGCCCGCAAGCATACCGTATTAGCCCCGCTAGGCGCGACCGGCAGGCGTCAGGGGTACCCTCCCCCCGCGAGCGCCCTGCGAGGGGACTCGCGCGTACCCCAGGAGAGGCGCCATGCTCGACCCCCTAACAGCCCAGCACCGCCTGATGGCGGCCGGCCGGAGACGCGCTGTGACCACGCCCGTCACCCCGAGCGAGCCGGCGGACGTTTCGCTCCCCGGCGGCCGAGCTCGACCGGCGAGCTCTCCGAGTCCCAGCTCGTCTGGGATCTGCGCGCCCGGGTCAATCTGCTCGAACGGCAGTCGCGCGAGCGCACGCCGCGCCGCGAGGTCAGCCTCACCCTCCGCAGCGTGCTCGAGTTCATCGCCATCGTGCTCGGGGTCGTCGCCCTGGTCGGGTTCGTCACCGTGGCCTGGGGTGCGATCACCTTCGTGCTCATCGCCCTGCTCGTGGCGCTGGCCCTCGCCCCCGGCGTCGATTTCTTCGTCCGGCGGGGCATGCGGCGTGGGTTCGCCGCGCTTACGGTGTTCCTGCTCGCCGTGCTGGGCATTGGTCTGATCGCCCTGGCCCTCATCCCGCCGCTCGTCACCGAGGTCGACCACTTCATCCACTCGCTGCCCGCCACGCTCAACCAGCTCAGCAAAGGCCGTGGACCGTTCGGCTTCCTGGAGCGCAAGTTCCACGTTGTGGAGGAGGTCAACAAGTTGATCTCCAGCAAGCAGATCAGCTCCAAGGTCGCCGGCGTGGCGGGGCACGGGCTTGAGCGCGGCGCTCAGCGTGGCGGGGACGGTCATCGGCCTTATCGTCATCGCCTTCATGACCTTCTTCATGCTGCTCGAGGGCCCATCCTGGGTTGAGAGCTTCATGTCCACCCTGCCCGATCACGTGGAACCGCGCTTTCGGCGCGTCGGCAAGGGCATCTCGGACACGGTGAGCGGCTTTGTGCGCGGCAACCTCCTGGCCAGTGTGCTGGCCGGGACCATCACCACGCTCGTGCTGTTCCTCGGCGGCATCGCCTACCCAGTCCCCCTCGGCGTGCTCGTCGCCTTCCTCGATCTGCTCCCGATCTTCGGCGCCTTCGTGGCCCTGGCCATCGTCGCCGCGATTTCCTTCTCCCACGGCATCGTCACCGGTCTCATCGTCACCGGAATCACCTTCCTCTATCACCAGATCGAGGTCTATTACCTGCGCCCGGTGATCTACGGCACCATGGTCGAGCTCTCCCCCCTGGCCGTGCTCATCGCGGCCACGATCGGCACCGAGGTAGCGGGTCCGCTCGGAGCCATCGCCTCGATCCCGGTCGGGGGCGCGGTGCAGCTGATCGTGCGCGAGATGTTCGACGCGCGCCGCGAGCACAAGCGCGAGCAAGCCGAGCGCGCTCAGGACAGCGAGAGCGCCGAAGCGAGCGCGGCTTAGCCCTCCTCCGCCCGGGGGTGGCGGGGCGGGCGCAGCGTCAGCGGCTGCCCGCGGCTGCGGCGGATGATGATGAAGGCCACCGTCCCCCAGAGCGCGGGCACCCACAGGGCGATGGCGTGGTAGACGACGGTGGCCGCAGCGGCCGGTGTGGCGCGGGCGCCGTAGAGCACGAGCATCCCGACCAGGCTGCCGTCGAGCACGCCGATGCCCCCGGGGACGGGAAGCATGTTCGAGATGTAGGCGATCTGATAGGCGAGCGCGAGTGCCACCACAGGCATCGACGCACCGGCCGCGGCCAGGCACACCATGAGCACGGCGATGTCGAACCACAGGTAGCCGATCGCCCCCACGATCCTCCAATCGGGGCGGAACACGAGCCGTTCGGTCGCGCGAATGCTGGCCGCCGTGGTCTGCAGGGTGACGTGGACCTTGTGCGGCAGCCGCCGCGCCAGCCCGCGGTCGATGACGTGCGGCAGAACGAGAAAGAAGGCAATGGTGATCGTCCCCACCCCGGCCGGCACCCAGCTCAGAAGAGGGTTATCCGGTCCCGGAAGGAGGCCCAACCCCAGGGCCACGCCGCAGAGCACGAGGGTGATCACGTTGATCGCGCTCGTCAACAAGAACAGGACGGCCGAACGCTCCGCGACGCGACTGAGCGGCGCCCCGCGATCGACCAGGATCCAAGCTCCCACGGCCACGCTGCCGGCGCCGCCGAGCGAGACGGCGGCGTTGAAGGCGAGCTCGGAGAGGGCCACACGCGCTCCGAAGCGCAGGGGAGCGCGCTCGAACACCTGCAGGAAGGCCATGATGTAACCCACGCAGGAGAGGACCTCGAGGGCGACGGCAGCGACCACGAGCCAGGGATTCATGTCGGCCACCCGGTCGCCCACCGTGTGCAGTCCCGGCACGGCCAGGAGCAGTCCCCCGGCCAGGGCCACGAGCAGCGCGACCGAGATCAGCCCGTTGCGCAGGCGCCGACTCTGGGTGTGTTCTTCGCTCGCCGAGACGTACGCAGGCGGCGGTTGGGACTCAGGCGCGGAGGTGTCGGCTCCGCTGCTCACCGTCGATCACCGGCACGGACGCGGTGGTTCCCGCTCGGGCCGCCATCGATGAAGGTGAGCGTCACTGTCGTTACCGCAGTCTGACAGCACGCTCCCTCGGGCTCACGCGCGCGTGATTTGTGGCTCGCGTGGCTCGTGCCGGTCGCCGGTGCGAGGCCGCCCCTCCTCGGGGGCCGGCAGCGAATCCGCGTCGTCGGCGCGGTAGTTGCCTCCGCGCAGCAGCGACGCCGCCGCGGCCACGAGGCAGGCCAGGATGGCGAAGGCAAACGCCGCGTGCAGGCCGGAGCGAAACGGCGAGGAGATCAGCTGGGGAAAGAACGAGCGGCCGGTCAACAGAGCACGGCTATGGGCGCTCAGCCCGGCCAGGGCGTGGGCCCCGAGCAGGTTCTGGATCGGGTTGTAACCGAGGAAGGCGGCGAAGAGGACGGAGATGGGCGGCAGGTGGGCGGCGTGCTGGGCCACGGCGGCGGGCACCCCGTGAGCGTGCAGGCCCGCGCTCATGGTGCGGGGCAAGGTCGAGGACAACCCCGCCACCATGAGGGTGAAGAAGACGCCGATGGACACCACCTGGGCCGAGTTCTGGAACGTC
The DNA here is from genome assembly GCA_963777185.1 of uncultured Solirubrobacterales bacterium. Classification (GTDB taxonomy): domain Bacteria; phylum Actinomycetota; class Thermoleophilia; order Solirubrobacterales; family Solirubrobacteraceae; genus Palsa-465. The sequence continues at coordinate 23,406 of CAVZPU010000009.1, read as the reverse complement.
TGGTTCATGCCGCCGCCGGCGCCGCGGTCGCTCCGGGGCAGGCTGTTCATCACCCCGGCCCGGTTCGGCGAGGCGAACATGCCCATCGAGATGCCGTTGAGAGCCAGGATGACGGCGAACAGCGGATAGGAGAAATCGATCGGCAGCAGTATCAGCAGGCCGAAGCTGACCGCAGCGCCGACCATGCCGCCGCTGGCGAACGGCCGAGCCCCGAAGCGGTCCGACAGGTAGCCCGACAGCGGTCCGCTGATGAGCATGCCGACGGTAAGCGGGAGCATGTAGATGCCGGCCCACAGCGGCGTATCGGTGAAGTCAAAGCCATGCTGGGGCAGCCAGATGCCCTGCAGCCAGATGATGAGGATGAACATGAGCCCGCCCCGGGCCACGGCGGAGAGAAAGGTCGACAGGGTGCCGAAGCTGAAGGCCCGGATCCGGAACAGCGGCAGGCGGAACATCGGGTCCGCGACTCGGCTCTCGATGAAGGCAAAGGCGGCGAGCAGCGCCACCCCGACGGCCAACAGGACGAGGACCTTGGTGCTCGTCCACCCCGTCGACTGACCGCCGGCGGGACGGATCCCGTAGGTCACGGCGACCATCAGGCAGATGAGCCCGGCGGCGAAGGTGAGGTTGCCCCACCAGTCCACCCGGGCCCGCCGAGGCGTGCTCAGCTCGCGCAGGTTGAAGTACGCCCACACGGTGCCGAACAGCCCGACCGGCACCGAGATGAGAAAGACCAGCCGCCAGCTCACCGGCGCCAGAAGCCCACCGAGCACGAGGCCGATGAACAGCCCGCTCACGCCGACGATGGTGTTGATCCCCAGGGCCATGCCGCGCTGGTTCTCGGGAAAGGCATCGGTGATGATGGCCGCGGCGTTGGCCATCAGGCAGGCGCCGCCGATGCCCTGGACGATGCGAAACACGATCAGGTAGTCAGCACCGGCCTTGCCCGTGAGCCAGTCGACGGCGAGCACGAGCGATGCCGCCGTGTAGATGACGAAGCCGAGGTTGTAGATCCGGACGCGGCCGAACATGTCGCCCAGGCGCCCCAGGCTGACGATGAGCACGCTGCCCACGATCATGTAGCCGAGGATCATCCACAGCAGGTAGAAGCTGTTGGAGGGAACGAGAGGATTGAGGTCGATGCCGCGAAAGATGTCGGGCATCGCGATGAGCGTGATCGATACGTCGAGCGTGGCCAGGAGCACGGCCAGCGTCGTGTTCGAGAGGGCGATCCACTTGTAGCTGGGATCGTCGGCGTGGCGAGAGCGCAGTGAGCGGGACATCGTGCTTCCACTACCCATATATACAGGTAAACTGTACATCTCGGTCGGCCATGAACAGAACCGCTGATCCCGCGCTGGTGGCCACAGACCTTCGGGTCGTGCTGGGCCGCCTTGTCCGGCGCCTGCGAGCCGAGCACTCCCTGTCGCTCACCTTCGGCTCCGTGCTCGGCCGCCTGGACCGGCACGGCCCGCAGAGCGTCAGCGACCTGGCCGCCGCCGAGCGGGTGCGCCCGCAGTCGATGGCGCAGACGGTCAGGGAGCTCGAGGACGACGCACTCGTGCACCGCCGGGCCGATCCCGACGACCGCCGTCGCACCATCGTCGAGCTCACCGAGCGCGGGGTGACCACACTCGAGGCCGAGCGCCGCCGCCGCGAAGGGTGGCTGGCCACGGCGATCGCCCGCGATCTCACCGTCGATGAGCAGTGGACCCTGCGCGATGCCGTCGACCTTCTCGAGCGGCTCGCCGGCTGCGATCAAGCCGACCGTGTCCGTCATCGAACATAACCGCCGTCACCAGGTCCACCGCTTGTTAGCGTGCGGGCGCGCTCTCACCTCGGCGCGCTGCGGGTAACACGCGGTAGGGCCGCCGAGAGGAGCGTGACGCGGCTCCGGTATTGCCCGGCGCCTGGCACCTCGACGAGGTCGCGCCCCAGCAGCGTCCGGCGACCCTGCGGTCCCTCTCCCCCGCGGGTCCGCCGGACGCCCCCCCGGCACGGGCGGCTCATTTACGGGTCCTCGTCGAGAACGCACCGGCGTTAGGATCGCCACCCGGTGAAGCTCTGCCTGATGATCGAGGGCCAGGAAGGGGTCAGCTGGCCGGACTGGCTGGCGCTCGCCCACGCGTGCGAGCAGCACGGCATCCCCGCCCTGTTTCGCTCCGACCACTACCGCAACCTCGACGGGCAGGATCTAACCCGCGCCGCCCTCGATGCCTGGACCACGCTGTCCGCCCTCGGAGCGGTGACCGAGACCTTGCGCCTGGGCACGCTTGTCTCTCCGGCCAGCTTCCGCCACCCGTCCGTGCTCGCCAAGCAGGTGGTGACCGCGGACCACGTCTCAGGCGGGCGCGTCGAGCTTGGCCTCGGCGCCGGCTGGCACGAGGGTGAGCACGCGGCCTACGGCTTTGCCTACCGGCCCACCCGGGTGCGCATGGACGTGCTCGAGGAGCAGCTGCAGATCGTCCTTGGCAGCTGGGGGGATCAGCCCTTCAGCTTTGAGGGCGAGCACTACAGCGTGAGCGAACTCGAGGCCTACCCCAAGCCGATCCAGCGGCCCCACCCCCCACTGCTCATCGGCGGCGACGCCGGGCCGCGCAGCGCCGCGCTGGCCGCACGCTATGCCGACGAGTACAACACTCCGTTCCCCACCCTCGAGGATGTCCGCGCGCGGCGCGACCGGGTGGCGGCCGCGTGTGAGCGGGCCGGCCGCGAACCGCTGCCGTTCTCGATCATGACCGCGGTGCTCACCGCCGAGGACGAAGGCGAGCTGCGCGAGCGCGCCCGGCGGCTGGCCGAGAAGACCGGCTCCGACGCCGACGCGCTGCTGGCCGATCCCCCCTCCGCCTGGATCGTGGGCACGGTAGACCAGGCGGCTGAGCGGCTGGCCGCGCTGCGCGACGCCGGGGTGAGCCGGGTCATGTGCCAGCAGCTCCTGCACGACGATCTCGACCACGTGGCCTTGCTCGGGGAGCGGCTGGCGCCGATGGTGGGCTGAGGCTCTGCCGGGCGGACGGTCAGCGCTGTCGCGTCCATAACGTCGCAGTCGAGCCCCGTGAGCTGCCGAGTGCGACCAGGCGGCCCTGTCAGGGCCGCTTTGTCAATGTCGGCTCCGAGAGCGGGTCGAGTGCGACGCTGCGACCTGGGATCGGGCGCCCGACCGAGGGCGAGCTAGGACTCGACGAACTGCTGCAGCGCGGCCTTGCCGCCTCCGATCACCGGCTCGCCGTGGGCGAAGAGCAGGTGATCGAAGTGGCGCGAGAGCAGGCCGGCGAAGGTGTCCTTGAGCCCGCTCTTGATGGCCTCGGCGCCGTCGCCGATCAGGCTGTCGGGGACGAAGCCCAGGCCGCCGTAGTTGATAAGGCCATCGGCGAAGGCGATGGCCCCGTCGCCCACGGCGATGTCGAGGGCGTACTCATCGGGGGCGATGTGGCCGATGGCGATGGCGCTCACGCCCGCAGCGATCTCCTCGCCGTCGGCGAAGGGCTCGAACTCGAGGCGCCCTTGCAATCGCTCGCCGGCCTCGCGCGGGGCCCGGATGGGGATCCCGAAGGCCTCGGCGAAGGCGCGGGCGTCGCGGTGATGCAGGCCGATGGTCAGAACCACCTGCTCGGGCCGCCCGGGGAGGGCGTCGAGGCCCTGCTCGGGAAGCTTGGGATCGAGGACGAGCCCCGCCGGCTCCACGTAGTAGGAGCTGACCATGGTGCGGATGGGCTCGTGAAAGGTGCTCCAGTGAAAGACACCTGGGAAGATCTCCTGCATCCCCGCCCCGCTACCCGAGCCCGGCGGCGGGCAATCGATGCGGTGATGTTTCGCCCCGCACGCGACGGTGAGACTGAAGCCCATGGCACATACACCAGAGAACGAGCAGACCCGTCAAGCCGCCCGTGGTGAGGACGACCGCCGCGGCACCGTCGAGCCCTCGAGCAACCCCGCCCCGCGCAGTCCCGACGCGGACGAGGAAGCGGTGCGCAAGGGCCGGGAGAACCTCGACTCCGTGACCACGAAGTAACGGCGCCCCACGCCCCCTATGGTGCGGGCGGGTCGCGCCGGGGACGCTTGCCCGTCTCGCCCTGCTGCTTGCGCTCCTCCCGCGCCCGGGCGAAGCCCTCACGGCGCTGCTCCTCGCGGGCGCGGCGGACGGCGTTGGAGCGCTTTGCGGCGGCCCCGCGGACGCCGATCGTAAACGGCCCGGCGAAGCGACCGAGCAGCCGCTCGACCTCGGCGCCGCCGCACGCGGGGCAGGCCGGCAGCTGGTCGGCGGAGGTGAGCTCCTCGAACTGCTCTGCGCAGGTCCGGCAACGAAAGTCGTAGAGCGGCATGGCGCCTTGAAAGCTACGCGCCCCGGGGGCCGGCGGAAGATATGAGGCCGACCCTGCGGGGCGCGTGGCAGGAGGAGAGGGGTGGATTCAATGTACCCGCCTCACTTGAGAAGTCCAAGACAAGTATTGTCTTGAATCCATAGGGCCAGCTTATAAGTCCGTCTGGCGTGGCGTGTAGCGGTGGTGAAGCATGAGCGCGTTGCCGTCGGGATCGTGAAAGAAGGCCATGTGACAGACGCCGGTGTCGAAGATGTCGCCGTCGAACCGCACTCCCCGGCCCTCGAGCTCGGCGCGGGCCTGGGCCACGTCGTCCACGTGCAGGGCCACGTGGGTCTGCACCGGATGGTGACCCAGTCCCATCGCCTCTGCATTGATCACGCTCAGGGTCAGGTTGCCCGTTTCAAACTCGGCGAAGTTGCGCTCCGGCCGGTAGACCGAGCGCGGCAGACCCAGCGTCTCCCCGTAGAAGCGCACCGCCGACTCGATATCGAGCGTGGGCAGGGGCACGAAATCCACACCGGTGATCATGTCTCTCCTTCGTAGTAGCCGACCTGGCCGTCGGCGCGCTGGAGGATGACGTGGTCCTCCTGTCGGCCCGGCCACACGCCGATCTTGTCGCTGTCGGGATAGACGGCCACGGCCGGCTCCCGGGCGCTTGAGAACATCATGGCCCGCGCCGCCCCATAGGCGCGGCAGGTGACCTTATGGGCGCCCGCCGGCCCGGGCGGGAAGCAGACGACGGCCCCGCGCTTCACCAGCCGCTCGCCCTCCGGCGTTCGCAGCCACAGCTCTCCCTCCAGCACGACGAGCCATTCCTCCACGTACTCATAGTGGTAGGGGCAGAGGCTCTGGCCAGGCGGAACTTCGAAGACCTTGATGGCCAGCTCGCGCCCTCCGGCCTCGCGGCCAACGTGGGCCGCCCCACCGCGATAGCCGTCCGGGTCGGACGTCGTCGTATTCAAAGCGGCAATCGAAGACGTTGGGATCGGTCATCACGCGGCCAGCGCGGGCTTGCGATCGGCCCACGGCTGGGCGCCCTCGATCTGCCCCGCCAGGGCGTAGAGCACGTCCTCGGCGCCCGGTCGACCGACCAGCTGCACGCTCAGCGGTAACCCGTCTTCCCCCATCCCGGCCGGGATGGTGACGGCCGGCTGGCCGGTGTGGTTGAACGGAGCCAGGTAGATGATGGCTCGAGCGGCCCCGTCCATGGCCAGCGGCGCGTGCCGTCCCGACCCCCCTTCGGCCCCGCGCGCCGTGCGCGTCGAGCCGGGCGTGAGGAGGACGTCGATCTCATCCCAGAGACTGAGGATGCGCGCGGTCGTGCGGTCGCGCGCGCTCAACAGCTTGTCCCGGCGGCGCGGCGGCACAAGGACCCGCCCCATGGTGGCGATCTCCTTGGTCAACCCTTCCAGCTGCGAGCGGTCGGGAATATCAAGGCTCTCCTCGTAGACCCCGCGCATCCACAGCTGGGTGAACTCGACCGCGGTCAACCCGTAGGAGGGATCGCGCTCCACCACCTCGTGACCGAGCTCGGACAGCAGCGCACCCATCCGCTCGAAGCCTTCGCGTTCATCGCGCGCCAAGGGGGCGAGCACGGGGGGCGGCACCTTGCGCGAGACGGCGATCCGCAGCCGGGCGGGCGCACGGCCGGCGGCTTCGCGGTAGCTGCCGGTGAACGGCGGGGCCTGGTCAACATCGGAGGGCAGAGCCCCGTGGATGGCGTCGAGCAGCAGGGCGCTGTCGGCGACCGTCCGGGCCAGTGTCCCGTTCACCCCGAGGCCGAACCAGCCCCGGCGCAGCGGCGACAGCGACACCCGGCCCCGCGTCGGCTTCATGCCCACCAGGCCGCAGTTGGCCGAGGGCAGGCGGATCGACCCGCCTCCGTCGCCCGCCGTTCCCACCGCGACCATCCCGGCGGCGACCGCGGCGGCCGAGCCCCCGGAGGAGCCCCCGGGGGTGCGCGAGAGATCCCACGGGTTGCGCGTGATGCCGTTGGCCTCGCTCACCGTCCACGGCCAGATGGTCAGCTCGGGAGCGTTGGTGATGCCGACCACGACCGCCCCGGCGGCGCGCAGGCGCCGGACCATTTCGCTGTCTTCGGTGGCCGGGGGCCGGGCCGACCGTGAACCCTTGGCCACGGACTGGCCGGCCACCGCGTGCTCGTCTTTGACCGCGATCGGTACGCCGGCCAGCAGCCCCTCGTGGCCCTCCCGGCGGTCGGCCTCGGCGAGCGCCTCCTCGGCCATGAGGTTGCGAAAGGCGTTGAGGCGCGGATCGAGGGCTTCGATGCGGCGCAGGCTGAGCTCCACGAGCTCGCGCGGGCTCACCTCCCGGGCCCGCACCAGCGCCGCCAGCGCCTCGGGCCCCGCGAACAGCAGCTGGTCGTCCGTAGCGATGCTCATGGGCCTAACTCTGGCACCGCGGGCGGGGCGCGCGCAATCTCCTCACGGGCCGAGAGCGAGGATGAGCTCGCGGATCGCGGCCGGGTAGCGGTAGCCGATCCCGCCGTGCTTGCCTTTGAACAGTTCGAGCGTGTGCGCGATGCCGAGGGCGGAGAGCTCGGCGGCGAAGGCCTGGGCCCCGAGATCGAGGTAGTACTCGTCGTTGGTTCCCGCGTCCAGATAGATCCGCCGCTGGCCGCGCAGCGCGTCGGCATAGCGCGGGGCCATGCGCACCGGGTCATGGGCGAGCCACTGCTCCCAGACGTCGCTGACCTGCCGGCCCGTGGCCACGTCGAAGGGCAGCAGCGCCTCGCCGGGGCGGTCCGGATCCGGGGAGTAGGCGCAGGCATAGCCGTAGGCCTCGAACGCCGCGCCATGACGCGACCATTCGAAGCGCTCCTCGGACAGGCGCTGGTGAAAAACCGCGTAGGAGCCGTCGAAGTGATCGCGCAGATTGCGGGCGACCTCCGGGAAGACCCGCTGGTAACAGCATTCAAAGAGGGCATCGCCGGCATGGGAGGCCAGCGCACCAAAGACGTCGGGGCGCATCATGGGCACGACCATCGCCCCGTAGCCGCCCGAGGACTTACCGGACAGGCCGCGGTGCTCGGGCGCGGCCAGCGTCGGGTAATGCGCGTCCACGAAGGGCACGACCTCGTCACAGAGGTAGTCCTGATAGCGGCCCGTGCTGGTGGAGTTGAGATACTGGGAGCCGCCTCGCGAGGTCCAAGCGTCGGCCATGACCACGACGGCGTCCGGGCACTCACCGCCGGCGAACATCTCGTCCAGTCGCTCGACGAATGTCGGCTGGAGCGCATCGCGCCCCACCCACATGTCGGCCTGGCCCGTGAAGCCCTGGATGACATACACGGCGGGCACCGGGCGCTCGTCGCGCAGGATGCCGGGCGAGCGGTACACGTACAGCGGCCGCCGCGCGGGGTCGCCGAGCGGGTTGCCGGCCAGGAGCTCGGACTGCACCGTCAGCACATCCAGGGCGCCCGCAAGCTGACGTGACCAGGGTGCTCCGGGAGGGCCGTCCACCGCATTCAGGGTCATCGCGCGCACCGTACGCTACGCCACCAGCAGCCGCCGGGGCCGGAGGCCGAGGCTATAGTGACCACCTCGGCGAACTCGGAGGAGAACCAACTCACGGCCATGAGCGATCGCGTGCAGAGCAGCGCCGGGAACGGCGCCGGCGACATTGACGCGATCGAGACGCGGGAGTGGCTTGAGGCCGTCGATGCGGTGGTCGCCCACGACGGACCCGACCGCATCCGCGATCTCCTCACGCGCGCCGTGGAGCGCGCGCAGCACCGGGGCAGCGGCCCCATCGCCTCGCTCACCACGCCTTACGTCAACACCATCCCACCCGAGCAGGAGGCCAAGCTGCCCGGCGATCCGGCCTGCGAGCGCCGGCTGCGCTCGATCATCCGCTGGAACGCCATGGCCATGGTCGTGCGGGCCAACAAGGAGTCCTCCGAGCTCGGCGGTCACATCGCCTCCTACCAGTCGCTGGCCACTCTGTACGAGGTGGGCTTCAACCACTTCTGGCGTGCGCCGACCGAGGACTTCGGCGGCGATCTCGTCTACTTCCAGGGTCACTCCTCCCCGGGCAACTACGCCCGCGCCTACCTCGAGGGCCGTCTGAGCGCCGAGCAGCTCGACGGCTTCCGACAGGAAGTCGGCCGGGACGGCCTGTCCTCCTATCCGCACCCCTGGCTGATGCCCGAGTTCTGGCAGTTCCCGACCGTGTCGCTCGGGATCGGGGCCATCACCTCGCTCTACCAGGCCCGGTTCATGAAGTACCTGGCGGCGCGAGGTATCGCCGACACCAGTGGCCGCAAGGTATGGGCGTTTCTCGGCGACGGTGAGATGGACGAGCCCGAGAGCATGGGCGCGACCGGACTGGCCGGCCGCGAGCAGCTTGACAACCTCATCTGGGTCGTCAACTGCAACCTCCAGCGCCTCGACGGGCCCGTGCGCGGCAACGGCAAGATCATCCAGGAGCTCGAGTCCGACTTCCGCGGTGCGGGCTGGAACGTGATCAAGGTCGTGTGGGGCTCGCGCTGGGATCCGCTTCTGGCCCAGGACGGCGAGGGGCGCCTGGTCGGGGTCATGGAGGAATGCGTCGACGGCGACTACCAGACGTTCAAGTCGCGCGACGGCGCCTACGTGCGCGAGTACTTCTTCGGGCGCGACCCGGTCCTCGCCGAGCAGGTCAAGGACATGTCCGACGAGGAGATCTGGCTGCTCAACCGCGGCGGCCACGACCAGCAGAAGGTCTACGCCGCCTACCACGAGGCCATGCGCCACGCGGGCCAGCCCACGGTCATCCTGGCCAAGACGATCAAGGGCTATGGCATGGGCGTCGCCGGCGAGGGCCAGATGATCACCCATCAGGCCAAGAAGATGGCCGAGGACGCCCTTTTGGCCTTCCGCGATCGCTTCGAGCTGCCCCTCACCGATGAGCAGGTGCGCGCCGCCGAGTACTACAAGCCGCCCGACGATGCCCCTGAGATGCAGTACCTGCGCGAGTGCCGTGAGGCCCTCGGGGGCAGCCTGCCCGTCCGCCGGCGCACCGCGGCCGCGCTCGAGGTCCCGGCAATCGACGCGTTTGAAAACCAGCTCCAGGGCACCGGCGACCGCGAGAACTCGACCACCATGGCCTTCGTCCGTGTGCTGGCCGCGCTCCTGCGCGACAAGAACCTTGGCCGGCGGATCGTTCCCATCATCCCCGACGAGTCACGGACCTTCGGCATGGAGGGCCTGTTCCGCCAGGTGGGCATCTACTCCCCCTTCGGGCAACGCTACCAGCCGCAGGACGCCGAACAGCTGATGTTCTACAAGGAAGAGGAGCACGGGCAGATCCTCGAGGAGGGCATCACCGAAGCCGGCTCCATCTCCTCCTTCATCGCCGCCGGGACGTCCTACAGCGCCCACGCCGAGCCGATGATCCCCTTCTACATCTACTACTCGATGTTCGGCTATCAGCGCGTCGGCGACCTTGTATGGGCGGCCGCGGACAGCCGCACGCGCGGGTTCATGCTCGGCGGGACCGCCGGGCGCACGACGCTCAATGGAGAAGGGCTCCAGCACGAGGACGGTCACAGCCACGTCCTCTTCTCCGTCGTGCCGAACTGCCGCGCCTATGACCCGGCCTACGGCTATGAGGTGGCGGTCATCGTCCAGGATGGCCTGCGACGGATGGTCTCCGAGCAGGAGGACGTCTTCTACTACCTGACCCTCATGAACGAGAACTATCACCATCCGGCGATGCCTGAGGGAGCACAGGAGGGCATCCTGCGTGGCATGTACCTGGTGCGCGAGAGCACGGCCAAGAGCGAGGTCCGAGTGCAGTTGCTCGGTTCGGGCACGATCCTGCAGGAGGTGCTCGCGGCCGCCGAGCTCCTCGAATCCGACTTCGACGTGGCGGCCGACGTCTGGAGCGTCACCTCGTTCACCGAGCTGCGTCGCGACGGGATTGCCGTGGCACGCTGGAACCTGCTTCACCCGCTCGAGGAACCGCGCCGGGCCTACGTGGCCGAGTGCCTGGGGAGCCGCGAGGGGCCGATCGTCGCCTCCACCGACTACATCCGGACCTTCGCCGATCAGATCCGCGAGTGGGTGCCGCGCCGCTACACCGTGCTGGGGACCGACGGCTTCGGGCGAAGCGACTATCGCCGCGCGCTGCGCCGGTTCTTCGAGGTCGATCGCCATTACGTCACCGTGGCCGCGCTGCGCGCGCTGGCCGACGAAGGGCGAATCGAGCGCGACCGGGTGCAGGAGGCGATCGAGCGCTTCGACATCGACCCGCAGGCTCCGATTCCGACGACCGTATGAGCAGCTCGGGCGCCGTCGCTATCGAAGTGCCCGACATCGGCGACTTCGAGGACGTCCCGGTCATCGAGATCCTGGTCTCCGAAGGAGACGAGGTGGCCGTCGACGACCCCCTCGTCACGCTCGAGTCCGACAAGGCGACGATGGACGTGCCCTCCCCCTATGCGGGCCGGTCGAGGAGATTCTCGTCTCGATCGGCGACAAGGTCTCGCAGGGCCACGACCTTGTGCGGATCGAGGCCTCCGAGGGCGCACCCACGAACAGCAAGGCCTCGACGGCTACCTCGGACACCGCGCAGACCGAGGCCGATGCGCCCGAGGCGGTGGCCAGCGCCGAGCGACGCCGAGGAGGGAGATTCTTCTGATGACGGGGCGACTAGCGCCGGCGCCCAAACCACAGGCACCGACGACAGCCGACGCCGAGACCAACGGCAGGCCCGCCGTACGCGAGTCCCGCCGTGCGCCGCCTGGCCCGCGAGCTCTCGGTCGATCTGAGCGGCGTGCAGGGCAGCGGTCGCAAGGGCCGGATCACCAAAGACGACGTGGAGCAGGCCAAGTCCTCGGGATGGACACAAGGCCGCAGCCCGAGGCCGCACCCTCGGGCCCGGTCCGGGCCTCGACCTCCCCGCCTGGCCGTCGATCGACTTCGACCAAGTTCGGCGAGACCGAGCGCGTCCAGCGCTCGCGGATCCAGCGCATCTCGGCCCCCATCCTGGCCCGCAACTGGGTGATGATCCCCCACGTCACCCACAACGACGAGGCCGACATCACCGAGCTCGAGGCCTGGCGCAAGGAGCTCAACGGCGAGGAGAAGGGCGAGGACGCGGTCAAGTTCACCATTCTGCGCTTCCTCATCGCGGCCGCCGTGGCCACGCTGAAGGAGTTCCCAGACCTTCAACGCCTCGCTCGACGGCGAGGAGCTCGTGCTCAAGCGCTATTACAACATCGGCTTTGCCGCCGACACCCCGGGCGGCCTCGTCGTCCCCGTCATCAAGGACGCCGACCACAAGGGCCTGCGGGACATCGCCCGCGAGCTCGGCGAGCTCTCGGGCAAGGCCCGGGCGGGCAAGCTCGCGCCCGGCGAGATGCAGGGCGCGAGCTTCACCATCTCGAGCCTGGGCGGCATCGGCGGTACCAGCTTCACCCCGATCATCAATGCGCCCGAGGTGGCCATCCTCGGGGTCACCCGCAGCGCCACCAAGCCGGTCTGGGACGGCAGCGCGTTCGTCCCCCGGCTCATGGTGCCGTTGTCGCTGTCCTACGACCACCGGGTCATCGACGGTGCGGCGGCGGCCCGCTTCACGGTTCACCTGGTCCGTGTGCTCAGCGACCTGCGGCGGGTGCTCCTATGAGCGTGGCGACCGAGTCACGCGTCCCCGACATCGGCGACTTCTCCGACGTCCCGGTCATCGAGATCCACGTCTCGCACCGGCGACGAGGTCGCGGTCGAGGACCCCTGGTCACGCTCGAGTCCGACAAGGCCACGATGGACGTGCCCGCGCCCTCGCCGGCACGGTCAAGGAACTCAGCGTCCAGGTCGGCGACCGGGTCTCGGAGGGCAGCGTGCTGCTCACCCTCGAGCACGACGAGAGGAGCAGAGTCGGACGAGCAGCCCGAGGCGCAGGCGCCGACGCCGCGGTCAGCCAGGAGCCCCGCCGCCGACGGCTCCGAGGACGAGAGTACGAGGTCGACGTGGTGGTGATCGGCTCGGGCCCGGGCGGTTACACCGCCGCCTTCCGCGCCGCCGACCTCGGCCTGAAGACGGTCATGGTCGAGCGTGAGGAGACGCTCGGGCGGCGTGTGCCTCAACGTCGGCTGCATCCCCTCCAAAGCGCTGCTGCACGCCGCCCGGGTGCTCGCCGAGGCCGAGGAGATGGCCGAGCACGGAATCCGCTTTGGCCGCCCGGAGATCGACCTGGAAAAGCTCGTGCGCTGGAAGCAGGGCGTGGTCGACAAGCTGACCGACGGCATTGCCGGGCTGGCCCGGCGCCGGCAGGTCGAGGTCGTGCACGGCGAGGCGCACCTTGTCGGGCCCCACGCCTCGCGGGCCGGCGAGCGCCAGATCTCCTTCGCCCATTGCATCATCGCCACCGGCTCGGAGGCTGCGTGGCTGCCCTTCCTGCCCGACGACCCCCGCGTCGTGGACTCGACCGGCGCGCTCTCGCCCGACGGAGATCCCCGAGCAAGCTGCTCGTCATCGGCGGCGGGATCATCGGCCTCGAGATGGCCACCGTCTACGACGCGCTCGGCGCCGAGGTCACCGTCGTCGAGATGCTCGACCAGCTCATTCCCGGCTGTGACGCCGACCTGGTCAAGGTCCTGCACAAGCGCATCGCCGGCCGGTATGAGGCCATCCACCTCGGCACCGAGGTGAAGTCGGTGGAGCCGCGGGGCGACGGGCTCGAGGTGGAGCTCTCCGGTGGCGGCGGCCTGCGCTATGACCAGGTCCTCGTGGCGGTCGGCCGGCGGCCAGCGGCGCGGCGGCCTCGGTCTCGAGCAGGCCGGCGTGGAGGTCGACGAGCGCGGCTTCATCCCGGTCGACGCCAGATGCGCACGAACGTCGCGTGGATCTACGCCATCGGCGACGTGGTCGGGCGCCGCTGCTCGCCCATAAGGCCACCCACGAGGGCAAGATGGCCGCCGAGGTGATCGCCGGCGAACCCGGCGCCGCCTTCGACGCCGCCGCGATCCCGTCGGTGGCCTACACCGATCCCGAGGTGGCCTGGATGGGGCTGACCGAGCTCGGCGCCCGAGCAGGGCGTCGACTACGAGACGGCCGTCGTTCCCCTGGTCGGCCTCGGGCCGCGCGCTGTCGCTCGGGCGCGCCGACGGACTGACCAAGCTCCTGGTCGAGCCCGAGACCCAGCGGATGCTCGGGGCCGGGATCGTCGGCGTCGGGCGCCGGCGAGCTGATCGCCGAGGTCGTCCATGCGCTCGAGATGGGCGCCGACGCCGAGGACATCGCGCTGACCATCCACCCGCACCCGACGCTGTCCGAGACGGTCGGGTTCGCCGCCGAGGTGGCCCGGGGCGTCACCGACCTGCCGCCGCCGCGCACCGCGGGCGTTAGCGGCTTAGGCGCCGGAGCCGGCGCCTCAGCGCCGGGCAGCGCGCGCAGCAGCGCAGCACCAGCCGATCGCCGCAGCGGCCAGCCGCAGCCCCCGATGCCCGCGAGGCCTGCGGTTGGCCAGCGCCGCGTCGCGTGCGGCCGCCGCGGCGGCATGGGGAACTCCTCCGCGGCGAGGGCTCGTGGGGTCTCACGTTGCCCGGCGGGTCGTCGGGCAGCACGACCGGCTCGTGGTGATGGAGCTCCGGATCGGGCGCGGGCATCGCGAACGCTTCGGCGGCCAGGACGTCGTGCGCCCTCGTCTTCGGGGGGCTCTTGCTCGGCCATCGCGCCATGTACCCAGAACGCCCGGCCGCCTAGCACGCCAAAGCTCACCCGGAATTCCTTGGTCACCGTGATCGTCACCTTGTGCCCGTGCTTGTGGGCCGCGGCGGCTGAACTTCGCCACCCAGTGAGCGTGTGAGGGGCCGCCTTGACCTTGCGTCCCGGCTCGGGGCGATAATCTCAGCCTATCTGACTGAGATCCATCCGCCTCGTGGTATCCTCTACTTATCTTCCGTAAGCGGCTTTCGAAAGTGAACACTTGATGTCACGTCTTCTTCTGGTCCCCCTCGACGACGCCGTCGTCTTCCCGGGCATGTCGCTCACCCTGGCCGTCGACGCCGGCAGCGAACAGCGTGTGCTTCTGGTCCCCCGTCGGCCAGAGTTCGCCAACGTCGGCACCGTCGCCGAGGTCGCCGACCACGTCCGCCTGCCCGGCGGCGCCCGCGCCGTCACCCTGCAGGGCCTGCATCGTGGCGTCGCCGGCGCCGCCCACACGCTGCCTGACGGCCGCCTGTTCGTTGAGGTCGACGAGCACCCGACGACGTTCCCGTGACGGCCGGACACGCAACCTCGAGCGCGAATACCGCGCCGTGGTTGAGGAGCTGCTCGAGCTCCGCGGGGACGACGGCCGCGTCGCCGGCTTCCTGCGCAGCATCAGGGAACCCGGCGCGCTCGCCGACACGAGCGGCTACTCCCCCGACCTGAGCTACGAGCAGAAGGTCGACCCTGCTGCAGACGCTCGACGTCACCGAGCGTCTCGAGCTCGCCCTTGCTACCAGCGCGAGCGTCTGGCCGAGCTCCAGGTCCGCAAGCGCATCCGCGACGACGTCGAATCCGGCGCCGACAAGCAGCAGCGCGAGTACTTCCTGCGCAAGCAGATGGAGTCCATCCGCAAAGAGCTCGGGGAGGACGACGCCTCCGTGTCGAGAATACCACCAAGATCGAAGAGTCGGGCATGCCCGACGGTTCAAGCGAGCAGGCCGAGAAGGAGCTCGCCCGGCTCGAGCGCTCGGGGAGCAGACCGCCGAGTCCAGCGTCATCCGCACCTATCTCGACTGGCTGGTCGCGCTGCCATGGGGCGAGCGCTCGGAGGAGCGTCTCGAGCCCCGGCACGCCCGCGAGGTCCTCGACGCCGACCACGCCGGCCTCGACATTTTCGTGAACTCGGTGCGAGGTCTAATCGACGCGATCAAGCATCTCGACGGATTTGCTCGAAGCGTCGTCAAGGAGAATCTTCGAGAGCTGGGATTCCCCTCCGGCGAGGAGGTGCCGCTCGTGGACTACCTCGACGCGGCGCCGGGACGATCGACAAAGAGAGAGCATTCGAGCGCCTCTGCGCTCACTTCGCTTCGCAGAACGGCTCAAATCCGAGCGCGGGATCTTGAGCCGGGACATTCGCAGGTTCCTCTATTTCAAGTGGCGCCTCCTTGACGTGCCCGCACGGTTACCGGTCAACCTCGGCAGGGTCTGGCTCGATCGCTACGGCTTCGCGCCGCCGTATGGGGCGGGCGCGGTGACCGGATTCCACTTCGCGATTCCTGATGGCAGAGGGATCGTCTATACGAAGCCGAACCGCCTGGCACTGCCAAGCTCCATCCTGAACCAGGTCTCGGCAACGATCGCCGCGAAGCACCAGGTCTGTATGGCTCGGCTGACGATGGATCACGAGAACCCGAACTTGAAGCTGGTCGAACGCTTCCCCCAGGCAGACGACGAGCAGGCGGTCGAGGAGTGGCCCATGCCCGACGATCGCATCGAGCCGATCGTGATCGAGTACGCGACCGCGCCCGGCTACTACCTGGCCGCAGGCTACGGGAGCGAGGTCGTGCCGACTTTCGGCCTCACTGACGCCCAAGTGTTCGAATCACCGCACGACGCGGGCGAATGGCTCGATACCCATCAGAGCCCGGCGTGGCTGGTCCTGAGAACCAAGGCTGCGGCTGTCGCCGAGTTCGACCAGCTCGAAGCCGGGCTTGTCGATGGTCGAACAGGGTGAGGCGAGAGGCCAAGACTCGGCCCGAGAGTTTGGGAGTCGGCAACCCAACCGGTAGGGATGGGGATTCGTAGTGGACGCCTACCAGGACTACATAGCCAAGAGAAAAGGCCGCGCCGAGGCTCATTGGAGCAAGCTGGAAGCCAGCTTGGCCGAAATCATGAGCGCAGGCATCGCCCCACCCTCACTGCGCGAGGCTATCGCTGGCTCCAAAGATCAGGATCAAGCGCGCGCTGAGTACAACGCTTGGAGGTCCACTGCTGTCGAAGACCTCAAACGCCTACGGGCTGAACTCGAAACCTGGCTACAGACCGAGCATTACTGGAAACGGCACAGGGCCGCGATGCGCACGCGAATAGCGGAATCTGACGCCGAGGAATCAGAAAGGTTCACGGCAAGCGCGAACGAGATGTTCAAAATGATCAGCCAAAGACCGAAGGCTCTCCAACCTGGGGACGGCGCGCAACGCCCTCGGCTACGCCGCCCTCATGTCGCTGATCATGCTCGTCGCCTCGGCCCTTGCCGGGCCTGCCATCGGCCTCTTTGCCCCACTCATCCTTCTCTTCTGGCTCGTCGTCGGGGTCGGCTGTCTGGTCGGCGGTCAGCGCTTCTGGCACGGGTTCATCGGCTTCGTGAAGGAGTTCGAATGACGCAGCTCGGCCTTCAGGCCGCCGATCGCGGCCGACAGATCGACGGTGTAGGTCATGGCTTCACGCTGGCGTGAGAGCCGAGCCGGTAGAGGGTCGCTGCCCGTTTGGCGGTAATCCGGATCTCGCCCACCTTGACGAGAACTTCGAGCCTGATGAGCCCCTCGATGCCGTACCTCGCCTGATCGCGAGTGACACCACACCACTCCGAAGCGAAGGTGCGAGCGAACGTGAACTCGTCCTCGTTGCGTTGGGCGGTGAGCTGGCGAATCCGCAGGAGGAGCGCGAGTCCGCGGTGGCATGTCACGATCGCGTCGGCGCAGTTCGCGGGAAGCGGCGGAATCGGGACGGGTGGCGGCGTTCAATGACCCCGGCGCGGATTGCTTGGCGGAGATGCCACAGGATCAGTTCCTGGGGTGACAGCCGTTCTCGCGTTTCGGTTACGCGGGCGACGTAGACCTCGGTGAGATCGCGTTCGATCGCATCACACGTGCAGCGGTAGAAGCAGTGCCCGTCGTTTCGCCTCGCAACCGTGGCTTGGCCCTCGTGACCCGGCACGACGCAGGGGACGAGTTCTCCCTCGGCGACCGAGATCCCGATGGCTACTTCGACCATCCGCGGGTCGCGGTCGAGTGCGTGAAGGTCGGTCAGCCCCGCGCTCACGAGCGAAGCCTCCGACGGCGGGGTGCCTTCACCCCGTTGCGGTGTGATAGATGAAAGCCCTAGAGGAGCAAAGGCCTGAGGCCCTAGAGGAGACCGACCCCCTAGAGGTGTGCCGCCTTTGTTCGGAGCCTTTGGCCTCATCGACGCCTTTACCTCTAGGGCGTCGGTCTCCTCGGGGCGCGGACGGCCTCGGGGAAGGGCGGCCGAATCGCCTCGTCGGCGATCGGGTCGATGACCGCGAGGTCCTCGGGGGTCGGTGGCGTATGGAACGCCGGAACGTCGTCGTTCCGAAGCGGTGGCTCCCCCCGCGCAGCCCGCGCCCTGTTGATCGCTTCGAGCGCCTCCGGAACGAGACCCATCACGACGAGACCTCGGAAGTGCGCGGTCCGGCGCTACGGGACCGTTCACGCGCCCGGTTGAGCGCCGACAGGACATCCAATACATCCCGTTTGCTCGCGAGCACCTGGCGCCTCGCAGCGGTCGCCGAGATCGACGGGTTCTCAAACCAAAGCAGCGCAACGTCGGCGAACACGTCGAGCCGATCACGTCCCCGTGAACGCTTCAGCGTGAGCCGGTCGGCAAGTTTCCGGCCGACGGCGTCGGCGAGCCCGTGCATGTCAGCGCCGCAGAGAGGGCAGTCGTCGCTCACGCGACCACCCAGGGATGCCGATCTAGATCAGGTTCATCGTCGGCGGCAGATCGTCGTTCAGGGCCAGCGCGACCGCCCAGCGACCGGCGGCGGATGGCCCTCCGCTCGCGCGGACGGCCTCGGCGTACGCTGCCTCAATGTCAAACACGCGCTCTATCTCCTCGACCTCGGACGAGAAGTCCGCGAAGGGGCTGAGACGGCTAAGAACGACGCCGCGACAGCTACGGGCGACGACCGGCAGTTCGAGCAGGGGCGGCTGATGGCGTACTACGAAGTGGTCTCACTCATGCAACAGCAGGCGAACGCTTTCGACTTGCCACTCCCTGACCTGGTGCTTGACGGGATCAACCCTGATCGAGACCTGATCGGGCGGTAGGACAACCGGCTGCGCCAGTGTGCGCGAAGACACTCCGCAGATCAGTACCCTCGGAGCGCCGCGGTAAGCCGTCCGTTGCCGCGCAGTGAGACGGTCACGGCGCAGGAACCGGAGCTGCCGTCCACAGGGTTTGACGTGCGTTCGGAGCCAACGCGAAGGTGAACATCTCACTGCTGCCTTGGCTTTCAGTGCTCGTTTTCTCCTCGCGCGACACGTCTCCGATCCGTGGGCGTTCCCGGACCCGCCCGTTCGCTCAACCCATAGCCGCGACTGAAGCTGCCTGGTGCTCGCGTCGAGGGTGATGTGTCCGACTCCATGTGCTCTGGTCAACGTTCGAGTACGTGGCGTGGCGGAAAGGGCTGAGGCACCAACGACGAGAGCGGCACACCAAGCAGCGGCGGCGACCACACGCAGGGTCATGGCTCGATCATAGTGTGTGTCCCATCAGCCCTCCTGGCGAATCTGGCGCAAGGCCGCTGATCTGGGCCAGCTTCGCCAGATGCCCGAGGACGACCGCTATGTCCTGTCGCGGATACTCGCCATTTTGATCGAGCTTTTAGAGGTCGGAGTCGGGATCATTGTGAGGATGGGTCCGTGGTCGCGTTGCGGGATCTGTTCAAACCGTCGTTTGAGACGGAGGAACGGTCGTTCGATGAGCACGTAGCTGACTGTCGCGACGAGTAGGACGAGCAGGACGCGGAGCGGAAGGAAGCGGGGGAAAAGGTCGTCTTGGGGTGTCATGAAGAGTTGTTGCCAGAGGTAGACGCTGTACGAGATCAGTCCCAATCGCACGAGCGGTCGGTACTCCAGTGTCGTGCGAAGTCGGCTGCCTCCAGTTAGCGTCGCCAAGACCAGCAAGCCGACCGCGAGGTTTTCTGACGGCCACCCGACCGTGAAGAGCCAGGCACTGTGGGCTGCTTCGAAGGCGAGAGGTGCGATCAGAACGAGCAGGATGATCGAGACGATCTGAACGGATCCTTTCGACGCGATGGCAACCAGCCGACGGAACAGGTCAGGGCGAACGACCGGCAACAGCGCGAAGAGACAGCCGGTGAGAAGGGAGTCGCAGCGGCCGTTGAACTCGATGCTGATCTTGGCTCGCGAACCCGGCAGGAGAAAATACTGTGCGACACGAGTGACCGGCACGACCGCGATGATCGTGGCTGCGGCGTAGAAGGCTCGTCTTGGACGAAGCAGAAGGAGCGCGAGCGGCCAGAGGAGATAGAGTGCTCCTCTACGGCGAGCGACCACGTGTGGCCGAGCCACCACGTACTCACGTCGGGCGCGTAGTTCCAGATGTAGAGGGACGCGGCGACGAACTCCCACGGCCTGACATCAAGACCGAGCAGAGCGAGAATCACGACAACAGCGATGAAGGTGTAGAACGCGGGCCAGATACGGAAAGCACGCCTCGTGTAGAAGGCGCGGAGACTTATCGTCTCGGTACGGATCACCTCCCGCAGCAGAATCGACGTAATCAAATTAGCCAGCGCGAGCACGAAGAAGATCAGCACGCCCGCGAGGTCGCCAAAGTCCCCATTCGCGAACGGAAGCAGTGCCCAACGAAGCGAGCCGTGGATGTCGTAGAGACTGCACCCGTGCGCCAGAACGACGAGTAGCACAGCGATGCCTTCGCACACCATCGAGTGCCGAAACGCGCTGCTCGGTGAGCCGCCGCGGACTCGGCATCGCCGCGGAAGTCTAGGGTCGACCTGATATTCCCGCCCACCTGGTCGGTCGCCGACCCGGCCAATCCAGTGTTGGCGGGGCCGGGCCAGACGCCGGTAGCCCTGGCTGGAGGAAACTGGACTGCGCCAGTATTCGGGTATGACGCCGGAACGGGCATCAAGTTACGACGGAGCCGCGACAGTGAGCCGCAGCGTGTGTCCGTGAGGCTTGAACGGCATCTTGTCGATGATCCCGGTAACGAAGTCGAACCTCAATTCCTCGTCTGTGTCGCCACTCGATTTCTCCCCGCCGCTGTCTGATATAGCTTGGCGGGCTCTGCGATTCCGCCGAGAAGGCTGAAGATCGCCGTTCGCATGACCAGCCGATTCCGCCTTCGTCTCCCGTCAAGCCGAGGTGCGAACTCGAAGGAGCCGTCGTCCAGGGTACGGGGTCGAGGATCTCAAGGGGTAGCGACGCACAGGCGCGCTCAAGGTGGGGAAGGAGATGTTTCTCCGGCTCCTCGGCGACCCAGCGTGGACGCTGCATAGCTGCGATCAACTCAGCGGCGCCATCGACGAACTGCCCGGCGTCGGCCACACCGTTGCCCCGCTCATCTCCATCCCAGCGGCGATCCGCCATATCAGAAGCATGGCAGAAGAGGAATCTGGCGTGCCCGAGTGTTCAGCTATGCACTCAGAGGGATCGCGCGGGGTTCGCGCCCTCCACTTTTGGATTTCGTGGAGAGCGGATGGCACTGCTATCGCAGGCAGGAAACGATTACGCGCAGCTCACTTCTGTCCCATTGGCGGGGCGCCCCAGAAGGTCACTGCGTTGTCGTATCGCCTCAGGCGATTCGCGAGCCCGGGCCTGGCATTCGTGGGAACCGTTCGCGAATAGGCGGTGATCGCCAGTTCCGCGCCTGTGTCCGTTGTGGCGAAGCCAATCGAGACGACGTTCGCGTTCACTGTCGCGCGGAAAGTCCCGGCGGTCGTAGTCGGTGGCACGAAGCCGACGTGTTCACCGGTCACGACCCCCGCCCTCGCGAGGCATGCACGTGTGGCCGCGGCCCTATAGATCGGCTCACCAAAGGTCGAGCAACGCGCCGTCGTCCCTGTGCCGTCGCGAAACACGGATAGGTTGAATAGGATCCCGGACTTCGTAGCCGCCTGCGCCTGGCTCTCGCCCGCCGTCGGAACGCGGACAACCAACTGGCGAACCGGAGTCGAACAGACGATTTCCGTGCCAACCGCGAACGAGTCGCTGCGAACGGTGCCGAGGCGAACCACGACCGGCGCCCGACTCGCTACCGCAGAACCGGTCGCCGCGGAAAGGCTCACCGATGACTCCTACCGCAAGGCAAGCGCGCACACTCACTGCACCACAGCGTAACGCCAGTCTCGTGGCGGACAAGCGCGCCGCGCCAGTCGAGGTCAAGGACGCTGAGTTGCCCCAGCGTGCGCGACGACACCCTCAGCGGAACGTCAGGAGCGCCGGGGGACTTGTCCAACCCGCCGCCGTCTGACGATCCCGATCGAAGCTGGAACTGCCAATAACGCGAGCATTACAAGACCAAGGAGCCGACCGAGGCTATCGCCAAAGATCACGAGGGCGGTAGCGGCAGCAAGCCAGAGCGTGCCGCCGATCAGATTGCGGACGAAATCAATCGCGACCAGACCGGATGGCTTCTCATCCACCCTCCAAGTGTAGACCGGTCCCGGCTGATACTCCGGGCGCGCCAGGTCTCCTGATCGCGACTCGCGGTCTGCCAGGCGTCGGGGCGATGGCCTGCGCGAGTGTTCCGGAAGACACTCCGACGGGCGCACGGCGGTAGCTTGGTCACGCTCGCCTGATTCGGGACACAGCACCACCACCATAGCCCCGGCGAAGCCGATCGCCCGCGCCATAGAGGCCGGTCCTGAGGTTTCCATTTGCGAGCGCGAGAGACGGTATTAGAGCGACGCCGAGAGCCGTGGCGATCATCACGCGAGGCCGCACGCGACGGACGCGCTGTTCGTGTGCATCCCATGCTTCGCGGGTAGCGAGGTGCTTCGGGCCGGGGCCGGGATCAAGGCGGACAAGCAGCAGGCGCGTAATCACGCCGATGACGACATCGGGCAAGAAGCCGATCACGACCAGAACCTACTGAAGCCGGTGAGAATGCGTCCCACCGCTCCGGGCGCAGAGACTGTGAGCTGCGCGACCGTTCAGTTGTCGCGCCAGAGCGGACGCCCAGGAGGCCGGGACTAGCTGCAAGACTCTTGCCGTGTTGATCGACGAGGACATCCCTGCCTGCGACGAGGTGATCGCTCAACTCGGCTCGGCTACCGATATCGACTCGCGAGAACGAGTAGCGCATGCCCTTGCCTTGAAGGCCGGGCGCCTGCGGGAGCTGGGCTGTGCCAAGGAGGCGGTGGTCGTCTGGGAGGAGCTGGTTGTGCGGTATCACGGTTCGCCCGAACCCGAGCTGCGTCCCTGGGTGGAGCGGGCTCTCAACGATGAAGGGTTGACGCTGATCGAGCTGAAGCGGCGCGATGAAGCGCTTTTGGTGTACCGGAAACTCGCGCCTTTGTACGTGCCGGGCAAGGGGCCGCGTTTCAACGAGGTCCTCGCGAGAGCGATGCGTTGGTGGGCGGGCTTCGGAGGGCAAAAGGGCAAGCGACTCACGGAGCGCCTACTCGCATTCCTGGAAGCTCGATTCCCTGACGCGCGGAGGTGGTAGATCGCACCCGTCGAGCGAGCAGGCAGCAAGCGACATAGCAGCGCATCACGGAAATGTACGAACGACGATCGCTTGCGCCAGTGTTCTCGAATGACGCCCGAGCCGTCCAGCGTGGGATCGGCGATGCTGTGCCTGGGAGATGGCGAGGCGCAACTACAAGGAGGGACAGTGGTTTCTCGTCCCGGTGCCGGATTCGTACCTAGCCGACGCGCCCGATCACCGCTTCGGGGTGGGTCTCGTCGCCAGAGGCACGCGGGGATCGACTGTTTTCGTCTACGTGTTCGGCCCGTGGAAGACGGCGCCTCGCCCGAGCGAGCTTGATCAGCTTCAGCCGGGTGGCGAGCTACTAAGGCTGTTGCTCCGGATCAAGGGCTCCGCGAAGGGCGCTTTCGACTCCTGGGTGCCGACCCGCGTTTCTCTCGTGAGAAGTGGCCGATGCCCGAGTTCTAGGGATGTACATGGGCGGCGACAACCGCGCGACAGCGATTCGAACGTCCGATGACTCTCCCTTTGAAGACGGTCGTCGTACGCGAGGTATCAGCGAGCGAGGCGAAAAGCCTGCCGGAGTGGTCGTCGGGAGCCTATGGAGTCATCTCTCGCAAGCTCGCTGACCCTGGATCGAAAGTGGGGGTTGCATTTCTGACGTGTATCGATCCTCGGCTGGCAATGCGGAGGAGAGCCAAAGCCTTGCCGGGAAGAAC
>CAVZPU010000008.1:0-97090 GCA_963777185.1 uncultured Solirubrobacterales bacterium | reverse complement strand
GTCCCGGCCCGGTGCGCGGCTACCACGCAGTCGGTGTGGGCGTGGCGCCGGCCGCTCGCTGTCCCTCGGGAAGGAGCAGCAGATGGTCGCTCAGGGCGGGCAGCATGCCACCGCACAGCGGGCAGCGATAGGTGGCGGGCTTGAGGTTGCGGGCCCGGCGGATCTCCCACCAGCGCGCGGCGGCCATGACTCGAGCATGACAGCCGCGGCTCAGGGATCGCCTCGCCCCTGCCGATATGAGGTATGGGATGGAGCATCGCGACGAACGCATCGTGGTCGAGACCGACCGCTACCGGATCATCGGGGTTCTGCACCTGCCCCGGGACGGCTACCGGAGCCGGTTGACCGACTATCTCAACGCCTCGGAGCGCCGTTCCTCGCCCTGACCGACGCCGAGATCACCCCCCTGGACGGCCGACGAGCCCGAGCGGCGGCCGTTCCTGGCCCTGTCGATGGCCCACTCGTGCTGGCCATGCCGGCCGACGGCCACCGCGCCGTCTCGACCCCCGCCGCCGCTGAGAGCGCCGCCTCGACCTAGGCTCCCCCGCGGGCCCTCTCCGGCCGACCCGCCGTCCCGGCCCCGTCCTGCCGACTCCCCTGCCGGCGAGCGTCGGGCGCGGTCCTGTTACCTCTGGGAGCGCTGAGATATCGTTATCTGCGATGGATCTGGTAACAGGACCTGGAAGGCTCAGCCGCAGCGACCGCCTGAACGCCTCGCCGCGCATGTTCGACTCCGACTTGCTGGATCGCTTCTCGCGCGTGCATCCGGCCGTGCCGCCGTCCTGTTCGTGCCGGCCATCATCGTGCTGCTCGTCGAGGGCCTCGTCCATGGCTCGGGCTGGGCGACCCCGGCTGGATCGCCGGCGGCTACCTGTTCTGGACGCTGACCGAGTACTGGCTGCACCGGATCGTCTTCCACTTCGAGCCCGACCGCGGGATCGGCGCCCGGCTGCACTGGATCATCCACGGCATCCACCACGATCATCCCAACGATCCGATGCGCCTGGTCATGCCGCCGTCGGTCAGCATTCCTCTCGCCGCCCTGTTCGTCTTCGGCTTCTCGCCGTGCTCGGCTCGCCGGCCTTCCTGCCCTTCGGGGCCGGCTTTTTCGGCGGCTACCTGTTCTACGACATGCTGCACTACCACGTGCACCATCACCGGCCGACGACGGCGCTGGGCAAGCGCCTGCGCGAGCTGCACATGCGCCACCACTTCCAGGACCACGAGCGCGGCTACGGCGTCAGCGCGCCGTTCTGGGACCGGGTGTTCGGCACCGCGCCTGACACCCGCGAGCGCTGAGGCCCCCGGGGCGAGCGCGGCGCGTCAGCGCCGGCGGGCTCAGCCGCCCGGCGCCGCGGCCTGGCGAGCACGCTTGGCGCTGAACATGGCCGCGTCGGCCTGTGCGCAGCAGCGCCTCGGCATCCTCGCCGTCCTGCGGGAACACCGCCCGTCCGACGCTCGCGCCCGACCCGCAACCAGTGGCCGTCGATGAGGAACGGCTCCTCGAGCGCGCGCACGAAGCGCTCGCACACCGCCTCGCTGTCGGGCTTGCATCCGTGGGCGTCGATGAGCACCGCGAACTCGTCGCCGCCCAGCCGGGCGACCACGTCCTCCGCCCGGTGCACGCTCGCAGGCGCTCGCCCACAGCGACCAGCAGCTGGTCGCCGACCTCGTGGCCGAACTCGTCGTTGACCGGCTTGAAGCCGTCCAGGTCGATGTAGAAGAGCTGACGAGCTGACCGTCCTTGCGGGCCTGGCGCAGAGCGGCGCGCAGGCGATCGCTGAACTGCAGGCGGTTGGCCAGTCCGGTGAGCTGGTCATGCAGGGCCTGGTGGGTGATCTGGTCGACCAGCCGGCCGTTTTGCAGGGCGCTCGTGGCCTGCGCGGCGACGCCGGAGAGCCGGTCGAGCAGGTCGGGCGTCGGGTCGAGCCGCCCGGGGCCCGTGACCACCGAGACGGCCAGGATGCCGAGCAGCGACTCGGCCGTGGCCAGGGGCATGACGATCGTGGCCACCGCCTCGGCCCGGGCGCCAGCTCGCGCATGAGCGGATGGCCGGCTTCAGCGGTGACGAACTGGGGCTCCGAGGTGGGGTTGTCGAGCAGCTCCTGGAGCGGGCCCCGGGGGACGGGTGAGCTCCACGGCTCGTCGTCCTGGGCGCACCGGGCCGATCACGATGGTAGACAGCGCGGCGCACGAGGCACTCGCGCGCTTCTCCCACAGAAACACGGCGGCCCGGTCACAATCGACGACGAGCGGGACGGCGTTGGCGAGCTGGGTCGCGACTTCGTCGCTGGTCGCCGCGACGGCGAGCGCGCGGGCCAGCTCCAGCAGGGCGCTCGACTGGGCATAGCGCTGCTTGGCCTCCATCAGCGCGGTCGCGCTGTCCAGCGCCGTGGCCGCATACTGGGCGTAGACCTCAAAGAGCTCGCGCTCCTGGGGAAAGAACTTCGAGCCCTCGTCGGACATAGCCAGCAGCCGCCCGTAGTCGCAGCGTTTGGAGCGCACCGGCACCACAAGCCAGGACTCAGGCAGCGCCGCCGGATGCTCGTCGAGGATGTGCTCGGCCACGGCGGCCGCCTCCTCGTCGCCGAAGCCCTTGTGGTGGCGCAGAATCTTCTGACCGGGCCCGGGGCGCACGGCCAGGAGGTAGCGAGGAGCGCGGACCTCGACCGCGGCCCGGTCGGTGATGCGGGCCAGCACGTCGGTGATGTCATCGGCGCCGATCAGGTCCGCGGCGGTGGCGAACATGCTGTGCAGGCGCTCGCGCATGGCCTCGAGCTGATCGTGCAAGGCCGAGGTGGCGAGGTCGGAGTGATCCTCGTTCGCCGCGGCGGCATCCCAGGTGACCTCGTAGAGGCAGGACATGGCCCCGAAGGCCTCGCATAGCTCGTGGCGGACGCTCGCCGGCGGGAGTCCGAAGAGCACAGTCGTCTGGGTGAGCAGCCCGCACGTCCAGGAGCAGTGATCGCGGTTGCGCGGAAAGCCGTTCACGGACTTGGCCTCGATCTTTGCGTAGCCAGGACCGACATCGATGGCCTCGAGCGTGGTGACGATGGAGAACTTGGTTGCCGTCAGGGCGATCTGCCGGTAGACGGCCTCCGGCGATCCGAGCGAGCGCAGCAGCGCGGCCACAGGCGAGGCGTTCAGCCGCTTGGCCGCCTCCTCTCCCACCGCCCGCGCAAACTGCGGGTGATGGGTCACCTCCGCTCCGACCCGCCACAAGGCCACGGCCTCGTCGTAGGAGATCCAGTTGGCGATGTCCAGGAGGTACTGCGGGCTGCGGGTGGACCCGGCGCGCGCGAGCAGCTCGGCCACGGCCGCCGGGCCCCCGAGCGCGTTCACGCGCGCGAGTAGGACCGCCGTCAGCGAGCAGGAGAAATGATTGCCCGTGGCGCTCGCCCCGGGACCCGGTGACTGCATGCCCCAGTTATCGGAGCAAGGCGGCCCGAACAATCCGTGGCCTTCACTGACCCGCGTTCCCGGCAAAGTACGGAGCCAGTCGGCGGCTCGGTGTGCCCGGCCTCTCTCTGACACCGTGGATTACAATGACCTCGCGTGTCCGAGGGAGTCAGGCCAGGGTAGGTGCGGCACCCCATGGGGCTTTTGTTAAGGGACCGGGACCAAAACACAACCGGCGAACGGGATGTCGTCGTCGCGCCCAGCGGGCCCCGGCGGGAGATCTGGTACCGCCACCGCGTACGGCCCGTCGCCGCTGTGCGCGAACTGTGGGTCTTTCGCGAGCTCATCCTCACGCTGGCCGAGCGTGACCTGAGAATCCGTTACAAGCAGGCCGTGCTCGGCGTGGCCTGGGCCCTGCTCACGCCGCTGGTGATGATGGTGGCGTTCACGCTCATCTTCACCAAGGTCGCGCACGTCAACACGCATGCGCCGGGGGTGCCCTACGCCCTCTTCACGTACATGGGACTGCTGCCGTGGACGTTCTTCTCGACGTCGCTGTCGACCGGCGGGATGAGCCTGGTCACCAACGTGCCCTTGCTCAACAAGCTCTATTGCCCTCGTGAGGTCTTCCCCATCGCCGCCATGCTCGATGCGGCGGCCGATGCCGTGATTGCCACCGTGGTGCTCGTGTTGCTCTTCGCCATCCTCGGATACGCGCCCCGACCCGAGACCTATTACCTGCCGTTGTTGATGATTCCCCTGATCGCCTTCACGCTGGGAGCGACCCTGCTCGTGTCGTCGCTGCTCGTGTACTTCCGGGATCTGCGCATCGTGCTGCCCGTGATCGTGCAGCTGGGGCTCTTCGTCACTCCGGTGTTCTACTCACCGGCCACGGTGTTTCAGTCCACGCCGGCCCTGATCATCTACTCGGGGCTGAACCCGCTCGTGCCGGTGCTCGACGGTTTGCGGCGGACCATCCTGCTCGGACAGCCGCCCAACTGGACGTCGATGGCCGCCGGGGGTGTCGGCTCGCTCGTGTACCTGGTCGGTGGCTACCTGCTCTTCAAGCGTCTGGAGACGGGCATTGCCGACGTCGCCTAAGGGCACCATCGAGACGAGCGAAGTCTGGAAGCGGTTTCGGGCCGACCAACGTCCAAGCTATCTGCAGGATCAGGTCGCGCGCCTGGGCGATCGCCTGCGGGGGCGCGAGCGTCCGAGCTGGCGCTGGGCCCTCAGCGACATCTCCATCCAGGCCACGCCGGGCGAATCGTGGGCGCTCGTCGGGGCCAACGGGGCCGGCAAGTCCACGCTGCTGAAGATCATCTCCCGCGTCATGTATCCCACCGCGGGCCGGGTCGCGGTCTCGGGCCGCGTAGGAGCGCTCATCGAAGTGCGGGCCGGCATCGCCCCGCTGCTCACCGGACGCGAGAACATCTACCTCACCGGATCGATCATGGGCCTCAACCGCCGTGAGGTAGCCAAGCGCTTTGACGAAATCGTCTCCTTCGCCGAGCTCGAGGCCGCCGTCGACCGCCAGGTGAAGTACTACTCGACGGGAATGCAGATGCGCCTCGGATTTGGCGTGGCCGCCTTCCTGCAGCCGGACGTGTTACTCGTCGACGAGGTGCTCGCGGTGGGCGACGCTGCCTTCCAGCAGCGCTGCCTGGACCGCATACGCGCTGTTTTGAGCGAAGGAGCCACGCTCATCTTCGTCTCCCACGACCTGGCCGCGGTGGAGGCGACCTGTACCAAGGGGATCTGGATCCACGCCGGCGCGGTGCAGGCGATCGGCCCCGTGCGCGAGGTCCTCAGCCAGTACCGGGCCTCGGTGGAAGGGGACGCCGCCACCCGTACCTCGGTGCATGGGCAGATCACCGTCCGCGACGTCGAGGTGTTGGGGCCGGGCTCGGGTCTGGCCCAGACCGGGGAGCACCTCGAGGTGGCCCTGACCGTCGACAGTCAGGCGGCCTACCGATCGTGGATCTACATCGGGGTCAGTCAGGGTGCGGCCACACCCATCTTCCTCCTCAATCCCGGCCGCGAGGTACTGCTCACCCCCGGGGAGACCCACGTGTGGGTCGATATCCAGTCCTTGCCGCTGCCGCGCGGCCAGTATTACCTCTGGATCGGGGTGTTTGAAAACTGGACCGACGGACCGGAGCTCGTGGGCTGGCAGCCGCTGACCCACTTCGACGTGTACGGCCCGGAGCTCGACGCGGCCCCCAAGGCTATCGTCCGGCTCTCGCCGCTGCATATCGAGGCGGAGTGGGACTTCTCCCGATGAATCCTCACCAGGTCCGGGCCGGGGTGTCCGGCGCCGGCTCGGCGTGGCGGGAGGCGCGCACCCCGGCGAGGTAGAACTTCAGGGTCTCGGCCAGCTCGTGGACGGCGGGTGGGCGCAGGCTCGACATGTGGGTGCCGGGGACGCTGGCCATGTGCAACCGCTCGACGTACGGGGCCCAGCCCCAGGTCCGGTCAGCGATCCGCCGCCCGTAATGGCTCGCCGTACCGGAGGCCTGCAGCAGGAGGACCTGGCCGTCGAAGGGGCGCAGCTCGTAGTGCTTCATCGCGCTGGCATAGATCTTGCCCCGCAGCCGTTCCAGGCGCAGGATCTCCCGGGACAGACTGGGTGAGAGGCCAACCCGTAACTTGAACTGGTCGACGCGCTGCAGCGCCGCGTCGCCTGTCAGGCGCATCCGCCGCAGCGACCGGTGCCAGCGGCCGGTGGTCACGGCATCCGGCAGCCACACGTCGAGCAGGGCGAGCAGCGCCACCTCCTGGCCCGCCGCGGCCAGCTGCTGGCTCATCTCGTAAGCGACGATGCCGGCGAAGCAGTGTCCGAGAAGCACGTAGGGGCCCTCGGGCTGGTGGCGGCGGATGGCCTCGATGTAGGCGGAGGCCAGCTCTTCCACGGTGAGGCCGAGCAGATATTCGAAGCCCTCGCCGCGCGAGTTGACGAGCTCTTGCTCGATGGGGATGAACGCTCCGTAGAGCGGGACCTCGGGCCCGAGCGCCTTGGCCAGCTCCTGGAACCCGGCGACGCCGCTCAGGCAGAACACGCGCGGTCCATCGCCGTCGCGGTGCATGGGAAGCACGACGGGAAGCCGTGGATCGCTACTGAGAGTCTCGCCGGCGTGGCCGGCCTTCTCCAGGCGCTGGGCGAGCTCGCGCACCGTCCGGGCCTCGAAGACCATCGCCAGCGAGCAGGCCAGGCCCAGAGATTCGCGCACCTCGTTGACCATGCGCGCGGCGAGCAACGAGTGGCCGCCCAGCGAGAAGAAGTTGTCGTTCACACCCACCCGAGGCACGTCGAGCAGCGCTTCCCAGATCGAGATGAGGGCTTGCTCGAGCTCGCTCGTGGCCGGGCGGTACTGGGCGCTGGCTCGCGACTGATCACCGGGCGCGGGTAGCGCCGCGCGGTTGAGCTTGCCGTTGAGGGTCAGCGGCAGCGAGGGGAGGGTGACAAAGGCGGCCGGGATCATGTAATCGGGCAGCGCGCGTTCCAGGAACTCCCGCAGCGTTGACACGACGGGTGGCTCGTCGCGCGCGGTGACGTAGGCCACGAGTTGGCGCTCACCGTCGGGGAGGCGACGGACGATGGCCACCGCCTCGAGGACGGCGGGGTGGCGACGGAGCAGGGCTTCGATCTCCCCGAGCTCGATGCGATATCCCCGCAGCTTGACCTGGTGATCGACCCGTCCCAGACACTCGAGGCTGCGGTCGGATCGGTAGCGCCCGATGTCGCCCGAGCGATACATGACCGCACCCTCGCCGCTCACGAACGGATCGGGGCGGAACCGCTCGGCGGTCAGCTCGGGAGCTCCGCGATAGCCCCGGGCCAGGCCATCGCCGCCGATCCACAGCTCACCGGCGACGCCGACGGGCACCGGCTGCAACCTCTTGTCCAGGACGTAGATGCGGGTGTTCGCGATCGGGGGGCCGATGGTCGGGGGCCGCCCCGGCGTGGTCAGCTGGTTGCCCGTCGAGTAGATCGTCGTCTCGGTCGGGCCGTACAGGTTCCACAGCTCGAGGCCCCGTTCGAGCAGCGCATCGGCCAGCTTGCCCGACAGCGCCTCGCCGCCGGAGAGGGCCTTGAGGCCCCGGATCCCCGGCCAGCCGGACTCCACGAGCATCCGCCACGTCGTCGGCGTCCCCTGCAGGAACGTCGTTCCGGACGCCTCGAGCAGGCGCGCGAGTGCCTCCGGGTCCTTGGCCTCCTCACGGCTGGCGATGACGACCCGGGCACCGGTGATGAGCGGCAGGAAGAGCTCGAGCCCGGCGATGTCAAAGGAGAGGGTGGCAATGGCCAGCACGACGTCGTCGCGGTGGCACCCGGGCTCGTCGCGCAGCGACACGAGCAGGTTGACCAGGGCCCGGTGGGGGATCTCGACCCCCTTGGGTTGACCCGTCGAGCCCGAGGTGTAGATGACGTGGGCGAGGTCTTCGGGACCCACCGTGACGGACGGTGGTTGGGTGGAGCAACGCCCGATCTGCGGCCGGTCAGCATCAAGGCAAACGACGGCAAGCCCGGCGACGGGCACATCAGCGGCGAGCGCGCTCTCGGTGACCATCGCCCGGGCCCCGGAGTTCTCGAGCATGAAGCGCCGGCGCAGCGCCGGGAACTCGGGATCGACGGGCACGTAGGCGGCGCCCGCCTTCATGATGCCCAGCACGCCGACGACCATGTCCGGCGAGCGCTGGAGGCAGATGCCGACCGCATCGCCCAGCCCCACACCCTGCTCCTGCAGGTGGTGGGCCAGCTGGTTGGCCTGGGCCACGAGCTCCCCGTAGGTCAGCTGCCGGTCTGCGAACTGCACCGCCACCCGGTCCGGTGCGCGCGCGGCCTGCTCGTCGATGAGCTCGGGCAGCGACACGGCGGGATACGGCGCGCGGGTGTCGTTCCACTCGACGAGCAGCCGGCGACGCTCCTCCCCCTCCAGGATGGGCAGCTCCCCGACCGGCCGATAGCCGTCGGCCACGATCCCCTCGAGCAGGACACCGAAACGGTCGAGCAGGCGCTCCATGGACTCGCGCTCGAACAGGTCGCTGCAGTACTCGAGGCTCAGCCGCAGTCCGTCGGAGGCCTCCCGGGCGAACATGGAGATCTCGAACTTCGCGCTGCGGCCCACGAAGCCGGCCGGCGTCGTGTCGAGGCCCTCGAGCTTGAGCCCGGGCGGCCCATCGGCCTCGAGGACGAACATCACCTGCGCAATCGGCGGGTAGCTGAGGCTCCGCTCCGGCGCGATGTCCTCGACCAGCTTCTCGAACGGGAGGTCGCGGTGCGCGAAGGCGCCCAGGGTCGTCCGGCGCACCTGGCGCACCAGATCGACGAACGACGGATCGGTGGCGAAGCGACCGCGCAGAGCCAAGGTGTTGAGAAAGCACCCGACCACGCCCTCGAGCTCGACGTGGCTGCGATCAACGATCGGGGCGGCGACGACGATGTCGTCCTGCTGGGCGTGGCGGTGCAGGAGGGCCATGAACGCGCTGAGAAGCGTCATGAACATCGTCGCCCCCTCACGGTCGGCCAGCGCGCGGACCCGGGCCATGAGGTCGACCTCGAGCGTGCGCGTCACGACCGCGCCCCGCAGGCTCTGGGCCGCGGGCCGGGGATGATCGAGGGGGAGTCCGAGGAGAGCCGGCGCGCCGGCCAGCTCGCGCCTCCAGTACCCCAGTTGCTCTTCGAGGCCGCCGCTGTTCATCCACTCCTGCTGCCAGGCGGCGTAGTCCCCGTACTGCAGGGGCAACGCGTCGAGCTCGACCTCAGCCTCCGTGGTGTAGGCGCGGTAGAGCTCGTTGAGCTCGCGGGCGAGCAGTCCCATCGACCAGGCGTCGACGATGATGTGGTGAAAGACGAGGACGAGCACGTGCTCCTCGGGCCCGATGCGGATGAGGGCGGTGCGCATGAGGGGCCCGGTCTCGAGGTCAAAGCCGTGCGTCGCCTCCTCCAAAAGGAGCTGGTGGGCTCTTTGCTCGGGATCCGCGTCGTGGTGTCGGCTGACATCGAGCACGGGCAGGCGCACGGAGCGCGAGGGGCGGACGACCCGGTGCAGGTCGGAGTCGATCACCGCAAAGCTGGCCCGCAGCGACTCATGACGGGCCGAGAGATGCGAGAGCGCGCGCTCGAGCGCGGCGACGTCAAGGCGGCCCCGCAGGCGGGCCGGTCGCACGATGTGGTAGGCGGCCGTATGGGTCTCGAGCTGGTGCAGCAGCCAGAAGCGCCGCTCGGCGTAGGAGGCGGGCACCGCGTAGACATCGGCCCCCCCGTCACTGGCGGCGAGGATGCGCCGCCGGGCGGCCCTCAACGGGGGCGCGTGTCCGGGCTGCCGATCCGCCGAGAGCTCCTGTACCGCGGCCGCGAACGGGGCCAGCGACGAGGTCTCGAAGATGAGCTGGAGGGGAACGTCGATCCCGTTCAGGGCCCGGAGGCGAGCGATCATCTTGACCGCGAGCAGGGAATGGCCTCCGAGGGCGAAGAAGTCGTCGTCGCGGCCGATGAATCGGACCTCGAGCAGCTCTTCCCAAATCGCCGCCACGGCGCGCTCGAGCTCTGAGGCCGGCCGGCCGCCGCTCTCGCCGGGGGCCTCAGGCGCCGGAAGCGCCCGGCGATTGACCTTGCCGCTCGGGGTGAGCGGCAGAGCTTGCATGGTGACGATCTGGCCGGGGACCATGTAGGCGGGAAGCACCCGGCGAGCGTGGCTGAGAAGGTCAACGTGCTCGATCGCCTCGCCGTCGCGGGCGACGACGTACCCGACGAGCCGGTCTGAAAGCAGCGTGACCACGGCCTGAGCGACGCCGGGATGGGCGGCCAGCGCCGCCTCCACCTCGCCCAGCTCGACGCGGAAGCCGCGCACCTTGACCTGATCGTCGGCGCGACCGAGGAACTCGATCTCGCCCGAGGCGAGCCAGCGCCCGAGATCCCCGGTGCGGTACATACGCGTGCCGGGGGCCGCGAACGGATCGGCGAGGAATCGCTCCTCGGTCAGGTCGGGCCGGCCCAGATAGCCCTGCGCCACACTCGCGCCGGCAATGTAGAGCTCGCCGGGAACGCCGATCGGCGCCGGTCTGAGGTGGGCGTCGAGGACATACACGCGCGCGCCCGCGATCGGCCGGCCGATGGGCGGAAGGGCGGGCCACGAGGCGGGCGCCTCTTCGCACGCGTGCGAGGTCACGACATGGGTCTCGGTGGGGCCGTACTGGTTGATCAGGCGACAGCCGGCGTGGCGTTCGAAGAAGCCGCGCACGTGTGTGGTGGCCTTGAGCTGCTCGCCGGCGGTGATGACCTCCCGAAGGGTTGAAACGGTCAGCCCGCGCTCCTGGGCCTCCTCACACAATCCCTCCAGGGCGACGAAGGGCAGGAACAACCGCTCGACGCCATGCGCGTTGAGGTGACGGATGAGGGCCGCGGGATCCCGGCGCGTGTCGCTGTCGACGAGCACGAGCGTGGCGCCCGAGCACCAGGTCGAGAAGATCTCCTGAAAGGCGACATCGAAGCTCAGCGACGCGAATTGGAGCGTGCACGCCGCCGCCGGACCCGTGGCGTCGCCAAGTTGTGAGGCAATGAGGTTCGACATCGCGCGGTGCGGCATGGCCACGCCCTTGGGCTCTCCCGTCGAGCCCGAGGTGTAGAGGACGTAGCCGAGGTCCTCGGCCTGCACGTCGCTCGACGGCGGCGTGCGGGGCGCACTGGCGATGGCCTCCCAGTCGCGGTCCAGGCACACGGTCACGCCCGGGAAGTCGGGCAACCTCGGCAGGAGGTGAGCCTGGGTCAACAACACCGGCGCGGCCGCGTCGGCGAGCATGAAGGCGATGCGCGCCGGCGGGTATTCGGGGTCTACAGGGGCGTAGGCAGCGCCCGCCTTCAGGGTGCCGAGCACCGCCACGACGAGCTCCACCGAGCGCTCGGCGGCGAGGGCGACCACCGCGCCGGGGCCGACGCCGTGGCGGCCAAGGAAGTGCGCGAGTTGGTTGGCTCGAGCGTCGAGCTCACCGTAGGTCAGCGCTTCGGTGCCGGCCGTGACGGCGACCGCCTCGGGCGTGCGCGCCGCCTGCCGGGCGACGAGCTCGTGCACGCAGACCTGCGCACCGGGCGCAGCGGGGCCCCCGTCCGCGAAGGTGTCGACCACGGTGCGCAACTCGGCCTCTCCGACCATCGGGAGCTCGCTCAACGGCCGCTGCGGATCGGCCACGATCGCCTGCAACAGGGTCTCGAAGTGACCCAGCAACCGCTGGATCGTCGCCTCCTCGAAGAGGTCGACGGCGTATTCGACGGCGACGCGCAGGCCGCTGGGGAGCTCGGAGGCGAACAGCGTGAGGTCGAACTTCGACGTGCCCCGGTCGGTGAGGATGCGCTCCTGCCGGGTCCCGGCCAGGCCGGCGGGCTCCTCGCTCGCGTTCTGGAGCACGAACATCACCTGCGCCACCGGAGCATGGGCCCGGCTGCGCTCGGGCGCAAGCTCTTGGACGAGCTTCTCAAACGGGACGTCCTGGTTGGCGAAGGCTCCGAGGGCCGTCTCGCGCACCCGCGCGAGCACCTCGAGGAAGGTGGGATCGCCGGCGAGGTCGACGCGCATGGCCAGCGTGTTGACGAACAGCCCGATGAGGTTCTCGAGTTCGACCCGGCCGCGGTTGGCCACCGGCGTGGCCACGACGACATCGTCCTGCCGGCTGTAGCGCGCGAGCAACGTGGCGAACGCGGCCAGCAGGGTCATGAACGGCGTCGTTCCCGCGCGCTGGCCGACGCCGTGCAGTCGCTCGAGCAGATCGCGCGGGAGCACGGTGCGCAGCGTCCGGCCCCGGAAGCTCTGCTCGGCTGGGCGGGGCCGGTCGGTCGGCAGCTCGAGCACGGCCGGTGCGCCCGCCAGATGCCGTTTCCAGTAGGCGATCTGGTCCTCGAGTCCGCCCATCTCGAGCCACTCCTGCTGCCACACCGCGTAGTCGCCGTACTGGATGCAAAGCTCGGGTAGCTGGGCCTCGCGGGCGTTCAGGGAGGCGTCGTAGAGCTCGGCCAGCTCCCGGCCCAGGACCCTCATCGACCATGCGTCGGTGACGATGTGGTGCAGGACGAGGGAGAGCACGTGGTCCTGGGTGCTGATCCTGATGACCGTCGCGCGCACGAGCTGGTCAGCGGAGAGATCGAAGCTCGCCGTCGCGCGCTCGCCGGCAATCCGTAACGCATCTCGCTCCGCCGCCGGCGCATCCGACAGATCGATCACCTCGAGGGCAACCGGTCGGCGCGCCGCGATGACCTGCTGCGGCACGCCGTCGACGAGCGCGAACGAAGTCCGGAGCGTCTCGTGGCGTTCGATGAGCGCGTCGAGGGCTCGCCGCAGCGCCGCGAGATCGAGAGGACCGCGCAGACGGTTGGCGATGGGCACGTTGTAGACCGCCCCGCCCTCGAGCCGGTCCAGGAACCACATGCGCTGTTGCGCGTAGGACGCGGGCAGGATGAACGGCTCGTTGCTCAGCTGCGGTGCGTCAGTCTGCACGCGGCACCTCAGCCCCTTCCGGGCAGGTCGGCGCTCGGCCGGCGCACTTTGACCAGAGCCGGGGCCTGCGCCGTCTGCGCGACGGCCGGGGCGCGCTCCACCTCGCCCGCCAGCGCCGCGATCGTCGGCGCGTCAAAGACCGCGCGCAGGGAGAGAGACGACCCCAGCTCTTCGCGCACGCGCGACATCAGCTGCATGGCCAGCAGCGAGTGCCCGCCGAGAGCGAAGAAGTTATCGCCCACGCCAATGTCGGCGACGCCGAGCAGCGTGCTCCATATCTCGGCCAGGCGGCGTTCGGTCTCGGTGCGCGGAGCCACGAAGGCCTCGCCGGCACGTGCCTGGTCCCAGTCGGGGGCGGGCAGCGCGTCGTGGGCGAGCTTGCCGTTCGGCGTGTAGGGCAGCTCATCGACGATCACGTACGCGCTCGGCACCATGTAGGCCGGGACGTACTCGGTGAGCGCGGAGCGCAGCCCGGCGACGTCCGGCTCCTCCGCCGCGCCCTCGACGTAGGCCACGAGGCGCTTCTCGCCCCGGGCGTCGATGCGGTCGACAACGGCGGCGCAGCGCACGTCGGGGTGCCGCTCGAGGATGGCCTCGATCTCCCCGGGCTCGATGCGAAAGCCCCGGATCTTGATCTGCCGGTCGACGCGCCCGAGAAAGTCGATCGACCCGTCGGGCAGCCAGCGGGCAAGATCGCCGGTTCGATACAGCAAGGAGGCAAAGCCGTTTGTCATCTCGGAGGCGAACGGATCGGGCACGAACCGCGCCGCGGTCAGCTCCGGGCGGCCCAGGTAGCCGCGGGCCACGGCCACCCCGCCGACGCACAATTCCCCCACGATCCCCACCGGCTGGGGCTCGAGGTTGGTGTCCACGATGTAGACCTCGGTGTTGGCGAGCGGCCGGCCGATGGGAACAAAGCGGCCCGGCAGGAGGTCTGTCCCCGGCGAGGACTCGAAGTAGGTGCTGTCGATCGTCGCCTCGGTCAGGCCGTAGGAGTTGATGAGCCGCGTCTCGGGTCCGCACAGGCTCTCAAAGAACCAGTACTTCTCGTTGCGCCAGGCCTCGCTGCCCACGACCACGAGGCGCATGGTCTCGAGCCGACGGCCCTCTCGCTGCGCCCATTCGAACAGGAGGCTGGCCGTGGCGGGTACGAACTCGGCGGCATCGATGCCTTCGCCGACGATCACGTCATAGAGGGCGCCGGGATCGACGACGGTCTCAAACGGGCACAGCACGAGCTTGGCACCGCTCAGTAGCGCCCGCACGAGATCGCCGGTGAACACGTCGAAGGAGAAACTCGCCAGCTGAGCGTGCGCGTGGAGCTCCGGCAAGCGGTAGGCCCGTTCCCAGGCGTAGAAGGCGCTCGTCAGGCTGCGGTTGGCGATCATGGCGCCCTTGGGCTCGCCGGTCGAGCCCGAGGTGTAGCTGACGTAGGCCAGATCATCACCTCCGGCCACGGTGGGGCAGTTCTCGGCCACGAGGCCGCCGAGCTCGTCGACGGCGATGTGCTCGATATGGGCGGGCACCACCGAGGCGAGACCGGAATGGGTGAGCACCAGCCGCGGCGCGGCATCCGCGAGCATGAACTCGAGCCGGTGGTCGGGATACATCGGATCGAGCGGGACATACGCCCCCCCGGCCTTGAGCACGCCCAAGACGGCCGCGGGCAGGTCGAGCGCCTTCTCCATCAGGATGGCCACCAGAACGCCGGGACCCACGCCGCGTTCACGCAGCATCCACGCGATGCGGTTGGCGCGGCCGTTGAGCTCGGCGTAGGTCTGGCGCTGATCGGCAAAGACCACGGCCGGCGCCTCGGGCGCCCGCCGCGCCTGGGCTTCGAACAGCTCCTTGACCGTCGGCTCGTCCGCCACCGGCTCGGACCGGCCGTTGTAGGCAAAGAGGACCTGCGTGCGCTCGGATTCCGAGAGCATGGATAGGCGGGAGAGGGGTCGATGCGCGTTGGCGCCGGCGCTCTCGGCCAGGATGCGGAAGTGCTCCATCATCCGCTGCACCGTCGAGGCGCGGAACAGCTCGGTGGAGTATTCCCACGTCGTGTTCAGGCCCGCGGCGCGCTCGCTCATACCCACGAGCACATCGAACTTCGCCCAGCCCTTCTCGTGCGAGAGCTCGACGCAGCGGATCCCGTCGGGCTCGAACTTCGGCCGGTTGGTCTGCCACGCCGGGTTGTGGAAGACCATCATGGCTTGAAAGACCGGCGTCTGGGAGAGGTCGCGCTCAGGATTGATGGCCCGCACGACGCTCTCGTAGGGAACGTCGGCATGAGCGAAGGCCTCGATCGTCGTCTCGCGGACGCGACGAACGAGCTCGGCGAAGGTGGGATCACCCGAGAGGTCGAGCCGCAGGGCGAGGGGGTTGATGAAGTAGCCGACCATGGACTCGAGCTCGCTGCGGTTGCGACCGGCAAACGGCGTGCCCACGACGATGTCCTCCTGGCCGGAGTAGCGGCCCAGGAGCACGCCGAAGACGGCCAGCATGGCCACGAAGAGGGTGGCGTTACCCTGGCGCCCGACCGCCCGCAGCGCCTCGCGGGTGGGGATCTCGAGCGTGGAGCTCATGTGATCGCCGACCCACGAGCGCAGCGGCGGCCGGGCAAAGTCGGTCGGCAAATCGAGACGCGACGGCGCACCGGCGAGCTTGCCCTGCCAGTACTCGAGTTGCGTCCCGGCGCTCCCGCGATCAAGCCAGCCGCGCTGCCATACCGCGTAGTCGGCGTACTGAATGGGCAGCGGCGCCAGCGGCGAGGGCTCGTCCTTGGACAGAGCGTCGTAGAGCGCGGTCAGGTCGCGATAGATCGCGCCGCGCGAGTATCCGTCGGTGGCGATGTGGTGCATGTTGAGCATGAGCACGTGCTCATCGGCGGCGAGCCTGATCACCGTGGGGCGCATGACCGGCCCCATTTCGAGGTCGAAGCGGTGCCGGGCCTCGCGTTTGAGGATCCGCGCCACCTCGGGCTGCTGCTCGTCGGGCGGCCTGCCCACGAGGTCGACGATGTTGAGCTGCACCGGCGTGACAGGCCCGACGACCTGGACGGGCTGGTCGGCGATGACCCGGTAGGTCGTGCGCAGGATGGCGTGGCGCTCGGTCAGCGCGGTGAGGGCACGGGCCAGGACAGCCACATCGAGCGGACCCTTCAGCTGATAGGCCCCGGGCGCGTTGTAGGCGATGCCGTCGTCGAAGACCTGGCTGAGCAGCCACAGGAGCTCCTGCGCATAGGACACAGGGGCCGGCCCGTCGCCGTCGCGAGGACCGATGCTCTGTCGCCGCGCCGCGCTCCCGCGGCGTTCGAGCAACGAGCGCTCGAGCAAGGCGCGCTGGGCCGGCGTGAGCTTCTCGAGCCGGCGAGAGATGTTGTTGTGCTCGGAGGGTCCCATGGCGCCGGCGCTCAACCCTCGCTCAGCAGGGCGGTGAGGAGCTCGTCTCCGGACTCGAGCACAAGCGCTTCGGTGATGACCGTGGCGAGATCGCGGATGGTGGCGGAATCGAAGACGCGACCCAGGGGAATCTCGAGTCCGAACGCCTCCTGGACGCGAGCCAGCATCCTGACCGCGAGCAGGGAATGGCCCCCAAGGTCGAAGAAGTTGTCCTCGATGCCCACGCGCTCGAGGCCGAGCACCTCCGCCCACACCGCGGCGAGCGTCTCCTGGATCGGCGTGTCGGGCGGCGTGTAGGTCCCAGCGAGGAGGCTCCGCGCGCCGTCGGGCGCCGGAAGCGCACGTCGGTCGAGCTTGCCGTTGGCGCTCACGGGCAGCGCGTCGAGCACGACGATGGCTGAGGGCACCATGAAATGCGGAAGCTGCGCGCGCAGCAACCGTCGCAGGCTCTCGACGTCGAGCGGCCGAGCATCGGTGGCCGTCACGTAGGCCACCAGCCGCGCGTCCCCGGGGCTGTCCTCGCGCACGAGGGCGACGGCGCCCCCGATGTCGGGGTGCGCGTGCAGGACGGCCTCCACCTCCCCAAGCTCGATGCGAAAGCCCCGTAGCTTGACCTGCTCGTCGCGCCGTCCCAGGAACTCGAGCGTCCGGTTCGCCCGCCAGCGCATGATGTCGCCGGTGCGATACAGCCGCGGATGTCCGCCGAACGGATTGGCCACGAACTTCTCCGCGGTCAGCTCGGAGCGGTGGTGGTAGCCGTTGGCCACGCCCTCGCCGCCGATCCAGAGCTCGCCGGGGATGCCGATCGGCACGGGCTGGGCATGGTCGTCGACGAGGTAGAAAGCGGTGTTGGCAATCGGCCCACCGAGGGGCGGCGGTCCGTCGCCGGGCTCGAGGGCAAGGATGGACGACCAGACCGTGGTCTCGGTGGGCCCGTACATGTGCCAGAGCGAGGCCCCTCGGATCACCAGCTCGTTGGCCAGCCCGGCGCCCAGGGGCTCGCCCCCGCAGACGATCGTGAGGGTCGGGCTCCCCTTCCAGCCGGAGTCGACGAGCAGCTGCCACGTGGTCGGCGTGGCCTGCACGAATGTGGCTCCGCTGCGCGCCAGCCAGCCGGCCAGCTCGACGCCGTCGGTGGTGGCCTCGCGCGGCACGATGACCAGGCGGGCCCCGGAGCTGAGAGGCAGGTACCAATCGGGCACGGACAGGTCAAAGGCCGGTGTCGTGATGTTGGCCACCACGTCGCCGTCGGTGAGGCCCGGACGCCGGCGCATCTCGGCGACGAGGTTGGCCACCGAGCGGTGCCTGATCTCGACGCCCTTGGGCTGGCCCGTGGAGCCGCTGGTGTAGATCACGTAGGCCAGATCGTCTGGGCCCGCGAGGGGCTCCAGCGGGCCATCGGCGTGTTCGCCGATGCGCCGGCGATCGGCGAAGCGGTCCAGGCACAGGGTGGCCTCGCTGGCCAGCGATACCACGCCGAGGTGGCGCTCCTGGGTGATGAGCAGGGCCGCGCCGGCGTCGGCGAGCATGAACTCCTGGCGGTGGGGTGGATAGCTCGGCTCGATCGGAACGTAGGCCGCGCCGCTTTTGAGGGCGGCGAGCATGGCGCTCACGAGCTCGACAGATCTGTCAAGGCAGATGCCCACGAAGGCGCCAGGCCCGATCCCGCGCTGGGCCAGCTCCCGGGCCAGGCGATTGCTCGCGGCCTCGAGCTCGCCGTAGCTCATCCGACTCGGGCCCGCCACGACCGCGATCGCCTCAGGGTTGCGCGCCGCCTGCTCGGAGAAGAGCTCGTGCAGGCAGCGGCAGTCGAAGGGCTGGGCGGTATCGACCCACTCGCCGAGCAGCTGCCGGCGTTCGCCCTCGGTCAGGAGCGGAAGCGCAGACAGGCGCGTCTCAGGACGGGCGGCCACCGCGTTGAGCAGCGTCTCGAAGTGACCGAGCAGGCGCCGGGCGGTCGCGGCCTCGAAGAGGTCAGCGGCATAGACGAGATCGGCGCGCAGCGCGCCATCCGAGGTCTCGCGCACGACGCACTCGAGATCGAAGCGCGACCATTCCCACCCGGGCACGGCCAGACGCTCGAGCGCGTGCCCGGCCAAGCGCGGCTCGTGTTTCGGGGCCACGTCATAGGCAAACAGGACCTGGAAGACGGGGGAGTAGCTCTGCGTGCGGTCGGGGTTGAGTGCCTGGACCAGGCGCTCGAAGGGCAGCTCCTGATGGGTGAGCGCGCCGAGCGTCGCTGCGCGGACCCGCGCCAGGACGTCGGTGAACGTGGGGTCCCCGCTCAGGTCGGTGCGCAGCGCCACCGTGTTGGAGAAGTATCCGAGCAGCTTGGCGATGTCCTCCTCGTGTCGACCGGACACGGGGACGCCGACGACGACGTCCGACGCCCCGCTGTAGCGCAGCAGGAGCGTCTTGAAGGCCGCCACCAAGACCATGAACACCGAGGCACCCTCGCGCCGGGCGAGGTCGCGCAGCGAGCGGGCGAGCTCGGGCGAGAGCACGGTTGCGAGGCGGCCGCCCCGGTAGCTCGGCTGGCTCGGGCGCGGGCGGTCGCTGGGCACGTCCAGGCGCGCGGGTGCGCCGGCGAGAGTCTCGGTCCAGTGCTCGAGAAGCTCCTGCAGGCGCTCGCCGCGCAAGCGCTCGGCCTGCCGGCGGGCAAAGTCGGCGTATTGGATGGGCAAATCCGCCAGCGCGGGCTCCTCGCCGGCGGCCAGCGCGCTGTAGATGGCGTCGAGCTCGGCGAAGAGCAGCCCGCTCGAGACGTGGTCGGAGCCCATGTGGTGAAAGACGGTCAGCAGCCGATCCTCGTCACCGGGCAGATGGACGAGGGCCGCGCGCAAGAGAACCTCGCCGGTAAGGTCGAAGGGCCGATTGGCCAGCTCGGCGAGCAGCGCCTCGGCCCGTCGCTGCGCCGTGACGCCGGGCAGGGCCCGCAGATCAGCGACGACGAGCTCGAACGGTTGCGCCGCGAGGATCTCCTGCCTCGGGGTGCCGTCTGCGAGCACGAAGCGGGTGCGCAGGATCTCGTGCCGTGCGACCACGGTCGTGAACGCCTGGCGCAGCCAGGCTTCGTCCAGATGGCCGCCCACGCGCACCAGGGTGGGAACGTTGTATGCCCCCACTCCCGGCATGATGCGGTCGAGGAGGAAAAGCCGTTCCTGTTGATAGGAGAGCGGATGCAGTTGATCGCGTGACCGGTCGCCCATTGCTAACCACCCGAGCCGGCGCAGTCCTCGACTGCCGCAGACGTCGTCTGACCGGGCTTGTTGGCGTGGCCCCCGCCCCGCCCGATCACATCTTTATCTAGCGATAATATCAACTTAACCCTGACCATCCGAAGGGTTGAGGGTCGGGACAGCGGCCTCGCACGAGTCGTCGCCAAGGACGCCCCTAGCCAGCCGCGGGAGGGTCCAGACTCACCCCCAGCAGACGCTCGGCCTCGTCGTCGGAGAGGCCTCGCACCTCGGCCAGGAGCGCCGCTGTCTCTTCGTCGGTGTCCCCCATCATGCGCACGACCTCGGTGGAGAGGCTCGCCACCGTCGGGTGGGTGAACAGACTGTGCAGCGGAAGGTCGACGGCAAACTCGCTGCGCACGTGGGCCACGACCTGCGTGGCCAGCAAGGAATGGCCGCCCAAGGCGAAGAAGTCGTCCTCGATACCGATCGAGGACACGCCGAGCACGTCTGACCAGATGGCGGCGATGGCCTCTTGCACCGGCGTCTGCGGCGCCGCCGAGGCCGGGGCGCCGGCTCCGTTCTCGTCGGGCTCGGGCAACGCCAGCCGGTCGACCTTGCCACTCGGGGTGCGCGGCAGCTGTTCGAGCGCCACGATGGCGGACGGGATCATGTACTCGGGCAGCCACTGGCCGAGGTGCCCCACGAGCGCCGGCTGGCCCACGGCGGCGTCGAGTGTGCAGTAGGCAACCAGGCGCTGGCTCGCGCCCGGCCCGGAACGCACGACGACGACGGCTTCGGTGACGTTTTCGTGACTGCGCAGCGCGGCCTCGATCTCGGCGGGCTCGACGCGGTATCCGCGGATCTTGACCTGCTCATCGGCACGGCCGAGGAACT
The DNA here is from genome assembly GCA_963777185.1 of uncultured Solirubrobacterales bacterium. Taxonomy (GTDB): domain Bacteria; phylum Actinomycetota; class Thermoleophilia; order Solirubrobacterales; family Solirubrobacteraceae; genus Palsa-465. Next base: position 76,738 of record CAVZPU010000008.1, on the reverse strand, counting down.
CGAGGGTCCCTTCCGGCAACCAGCGAGCGAGATCGCCCGTGTCGTACATCCGCGCGGCGGGCTGGCCCCGGAACGGGTCAGCGAGGAACCGTTGCGTCGTGAGCTCGCCGGCGCCCAGGTACCCGCGGGCAACGCCGGCGCCGCTCACCCACAGCCGTCCCGGCGTCCCGAGCGGCACCAATTGCCGGCGCTCGTCGAGCACGTAGCACGCGGCACCGGTGATCGGGCTTCCGATGGGGACCCCGTGTCCCCCAAACGCAGCGGGGGCGACCGGCACCGGGTAGACGCAGCATCCGACCGTGGTCTCGGTCGGCCCGTAATGGTTCAGGACGGCGCAATCGGCGAGCGCACGAACGCGGTCGATGAGATCCCACGGCGCGCGCTCGCCGCCCAAGACGAGCCAGCGGCGAGGCAGGATCCGCCGCTCGCCGCCGGCAATGAGCGCGGCGAGGTGCGAGGGAGTGATCTTCAAGACGTCGACCGGGGTGCGCTGCACCTGACCGACGAAGGCGCCGGTGTCCGCGGCGGCGACGGGATCGAAGACCACCAGCGTGCCACCAGAGCACAGGGCGCCGAACAACGAGGTGTTACCGAGGTCCGTGGCGATCGACGTGACGAGACCGAACGACAGGCGCTGCTGGGAGGCGCCAACACGTTGGATGATCTCGGCGGTGTAGTGGGCGAGGTTGCCGTGCGTGACGGCAACGCCCTTCGGGACCCCCGTCGAGCCCGAGGTGTAGATGATGTAGGCGAGGTTCTCCGGGGTGAGGTCGGCGGCCGGAGCCTCGCGGGCCTCCGCGTCGAGAATGCTGCGGTCCCGATCCAGGCAGATCACCTCGTCGGGGTGGGGATCGAGACGGTCGAGCAGCGCTTCCTGGGTTACGACCACGTGAGCTCCGCTCACCGCCAACTGGTGGGCCAGCCGGGCGGCCGGATAGTCGGGCTCGAGGGGCACGTAGGCGCCGCCCGCCTTGAGGATCCCGAGCAGACCGACCACGGCGTCGCTCGAGCGCTCGATGCACAGCCCGACCGCCGTCTCGGGACCGACGCCCGAGCGCTGCAACCGGTGAGCGAGCTGATTGGCGCGCCGGTCAAGCTCGGCGTAGGTCAAGGTCCCGGACGCGTCGGCGACCGCCACCGCGTCGGGCGTGGCCGTGGCCCAGCCGCCAAAGAGCGCGGGCACGAGCGCCGGCGGCGCGAGGGCGGATGGGGAGTTGAACTCCTCGAGGAGCATCCGGCGCTCCCTCTCGCCGACCACGGGCAGCTCGGCCACGGGCGCGCCGGTCTCCTCGGCCACCGCCTCGAGCAGGCACTGCACCCGCTGGGCCAGGCGATGAGCCTGCTCCGCCGCGATGAACCCGTCGTCGTGGTGCAGCGTCAGGGTCAGCTGGCTCGGCCCGGCCAGACAGGTCAGCCACAGCCGCAGCCCCGCTCCACTCACACTCACGCGACGCAGCGCGACCGTCAGCTCGCCGGCCTGCGCCTCGAGGCCGTCCAGCCGGACGAAGCCGACGGGGAGCGGGAGGGCATCGGCGGGCGCGAAGTCCTGCCACACGAGGGCTTCCCGGGCGCCGTGGCGGACCGCCGAGAGCACCTCGGCAAAGGTCATCGACGCGTTGACCCGCGTGCGGATCGGCACCGGCAGCGAGAGCGGACCGAGGGCTCCGGCGAGGTCCTCGTGGCGGCGCTCGGCGAGCACGGTGGCCACCGTCGCCTCGTCCTCACTGGCGCTGCGTGCCAGGACGACATGCCAGGCGGCCTGGACCGCGTCGGCCACCGTGGCGCCATAGCGTTGCGCTTGAGCCGCGAGCCGGTCTCTGGCCTGCGGGGAGAGGGGGATATCCACGTGGCCATGGCACCGACGGCCGCGGACGGCGTTGTGAACGGGAGCGCCGGCGCGCAAGCGTCTCCGGCCTGCGTCCAGAAGTCAGCCGCGGCGGCGACCTCGGGATCCCCGGCCTCCCGGGGCTCGCGTTGCCAGGCCGCGAAGTCGGCGTACTGCAGCGGGTCATCGGCGATGGCCTGCGACCCGCCCAGGTGGTGCACCAGCTCGTGCGCCAGGGTCTGGACCGTGGCCGCGTCGGCGACGAGGGCCGAGAAGGTGAGCACGAGGACGTGGCGGCGCTCGCCGCACGTGACCAGGACCGTCCGGCCGAGCGGACCGCAAGCGACGTCGATCGGCGCCTCGAGCTCCGCGGCGGCGATCCGATCGAGCACGACCATCTGCTCGGCCTCGCCGGGGTCGGAGGCGTCGACCACGGACCACGCGGGCGTCAGCTCGTCCGCCACCGCTTGCAGCGGGACGCGGATGCCGGGTCGAGGGACGAACGTCGTGCGCAGGATCTCGTGGCGCTCAACCGTGCGCGCCACCGCGGCGGCCAGAGCGGCTTCATCCAGCGGGCCCTCGATGGCCAGCAGCGCTTGCACCCGGCCCGACGGCCCGTCGGGCTCGGCCAACCACAACGCTTCCTGCTGGAAGGAAATCTCGAACGTCTCTGCGTCTGCCGTCATCGCACGCTCCTGGCGTCGATCCGCTGCCCCAACACATCCTTGTGGCGCCCTACTGCCCTCTGCTCATTGTGCCACACCTCGATTGGCCTGAATATAGAGCTGCGCGCTGGTTTTTTGGTGGTCTAACCGGCCCCGGCCGGGGCATCGGCGCCCACGCCGGCCTCGATGGCGACCGGTGGCGGGGGCCGGTCGAGCCCCTCCAGGCGCGATCGCAGGTGGCCGGCGATGATCTCCACATAGGGCTCGCGCATCATCTGCCGGTTGTCGGTATCCGCGCCGGGCACGGCAATGCTGGTGATGCCGTCCGTGGCGAGACCCTCCCAGCCGAGTGACGCGTCCTCGTAGAGACCTTCCCCGTAGAAGATCACGAGCTCCCCGGGGTACGGCGTGGGGTCATACCTGCGCTCCGCCCGCCCGTGCAGGGCCAGGAAGAAGGTCTCGCGAAACCGCTCGGGCACCGGGAGGCCGAGCTTCAGGCGCAGGCGCATGTAGGGCGTGCGCGTGAAGCGCCCGGCCGCATTGACCAGACGCCTCGGGTGGCGCAGCGCTCCGGGTACCCGGCGTGCGCGTGAGATGAAGCGCTCCCAACGCCGCCGGCGGCGATTGCCGGCCCGCTGCACCACCGTGGGCGCGGGAGACTGACCGTGGGCGGCGCGCCAGGCGGGCTGATTGCCGAACCAGACCCACCGTTTGAGCCAGGCGGGACTCGGCCCGTTGAACATGGCCACGAGCTCCACGTCCTCCCCCTCGGCGCGAGAGCCGATGGGCCATCTCGAAGGCGACGATCGTCCCGAAGCAGTAACCGGCCAGCCGCCACGGGCCGCCAGGGTGGACCTCGCGCATCTCGGAGAGGTAGTGCGAGGCCATCTCCTGCACCGTGCTTCAGCGGGCGTGGGCCCGTAGAGCCCGCGGGACTGCAGGCCGTAGAAGGGCTGCTCGGAGCCGAGGCGCCGGGCGAGAGGCAGCGAGATGGAGGATCGTCCCAGCCCCCGCCGTGTACGCAGTAGATGGGGGGCCGGGAGCCGGCGGGCCGAAATGGGGACGGCGAAGCTCCAGCGTGAGCTGCGCGCATCGGAGGCCCCAGGAGACCGGCCAGGGTCTCGATCGTCGGGGGCCTGGAAGATGGCGCCGAGGGGAAGGCTGGTGGCCCAGCTGCTCTTCAATGGCGGCGAAGAGCCTGGCCGCGACGATCGACGTGGCCCCGAGAGCGAAGAATCATCGGTGATCCCGATCGGGCGCACATCAAGCTCGCGCTCCCAGATCTCGGCCAGCCGTCGCTCCACGTCGTTGCGCGGGGCCACGAGCTCCGCTTGTGACGGGCGCGCGCGGGAGGGCTCGGGAAGCGCCTTGCGGTCGACCTTGCCGTTGGGGGTGAGCGGAAACTGCTCGAGCACCGTGACCGTTGAGGGCACCATGTAGCCGGGCAGGGTCTGGGCCGCGAATGTGCGCAGTGCCTGAGCCGCTGGTGCTTGCCGGTGGGCGATGACATAGGCGTCGAGCTGAGCGTCGGCGTTGGCGCCGTGGGCGACGACCACGGCCTCGGCCACGTCCGGATGCCGGCTGAGAACCGTCTCCACCTCGCCGAGCTCGATGCGAAAGCCCCGGACCTTGACCTGATGATCGATGCGGCCGAGGAACTCGAGCTCGCCGTCGTCGCGGTAGCGGACGAGATCGCCGGTGCGGTACATCCGCGCCCCCGGTCGCCCGGAGAAGGGGTCGGGCATGAAGCGCTCTGCGGTGAGCTCGGGGCGACCGCGATAGCCGCGAGCCAGCCCCGTCTCCGCCGATCCAGAGCTCGCCCGGCTACGCCGACGGGGACGGGCTGGCCGCCCTCTCGAGAACGTAGAGTGCGGTGTTGGCGATCGGCCGCCCGATCGAGGGCGGCGCGCCGGCGACCCGGACCCGAGCGCAAGTGGACCAGATCGTCGTTTCCGTCGGGCCGTACATGTTCCACAGCTCGATCCCGGCCTCGAGGAGTCGATCCGCCAGCGCCGCCGGGAGCGGCTCCCCGCCGCACAGGGCGCGAAAGCCCGCCGGAGGACGCCAGCCCGGCATCGAGCAGCATGCGCCACGTCGTCGGCGTGGCCTGCATGACGGTGGCGCCGGCACTGCGTGAGCAGGGTGGCCAGGGCGCGTGGGTCGGCGGTGGTCTGACTCGGGGCGATCTCGAGCCGGGCCCCGACCGTCAGCGGCAGGTAGAGCTCCAAGCCGGCGATGTCGAAGGACAGCGTCGTCACCGCCACCAGCACGTCGTGCTCCTCGAGACCCGGGCCCGGCTCATCGTGGTCAGGAAATTGACCAGGGCGCGATGGGTGATCTGGACGCCCTTGGGGCGACCGGTCGAGCCCGAGGTGTACATGACGTAGGCCAGCTGGTCGGGCGAGGAGACGACGGTGGGAGCCTCGCTCGGCCGCTGCGCGATGGCGGGCCGGTCGGCGTCGACCTTGACCACGGCCAGGGCGGGGCGGTCAAGGCCCTCGGCCAAGGACGCGCTGGTGATGAGCACCGGCGCGGCCGAGTCATCGAGCATGTACGCCTGACGCTCGGCCGGGAAGGCGGGGTCGATGGGGACGTAGGCACCGCCGGCGTGCAGGACGCCAAGCAGGCTGACGAGCATCTCGACCGAACGCTCCAGACACACGCCGACGAGGGACTCGGGCCCGACGCCGAGATGCATGAGGTGGTGCGCGAGCTGATGGGCCTGGCGTTCCAGCTGGGCGAAGGTCAGCTCCGCCCCGCCGCAGCGGACGGCGACCCGCTCGGGCACCAGGCGGCTGCGCTCCGCGACGAGCTGGTGCAGGCAGAGCTGCGGATACGGCGCGGTGGTGTCGTTGAACTCCACGAGGAGGCGACGGCGCGCCTCCGGGGTCAGCCCGTGGTTGGTGTCTTCGTCCGCGACCCGCACGTGGCCGTTGTCCTCAGACCGCGGTGGCATCGAGCCTGTGATCCATCATGCCCCGTCCAATTCCTGGATTCTAGTCTCAGGGTAGCCTGCGCTCCCACCCGCTGCGGTGCTTGTCGTGAAGCGCGGTAGCGTCTAAGCTTGGCCGGGGCGCTGGTAACGCCTGAGACTTCACGGAAGATGGACAGGTGGGCTGGCCGGTGGTCATCGATTGAGGGCAATGTGGGCACCGGCGACCCCGAGGAAAAGGATGGGAGCAACATGACGACTGGACCCACTCTTGGACGCGGCGGCCTGCGCGGAGCGCGGCGCAAGGCGGTGGCGAACACTGAGCTCGTGCACGCGCAATGGCTTTCCGGCCACGAGCAGAGCATGCCGGTGGTGCTGACTCCCGCGGTGGACCACGTCGACCTCGCCGGCTGGTGCGCCACCAACCGCGAGGCGCTCGACGCCCACTTCGACCGCCACGGCGTCATCCTCTTTCGGGGCTTTGAGCTCACCGGTCCGGAGGACTTCGAGGCTGTCGCATCGGCCATCGCCGGCGAGCTGTTCAGCGATTACGGCGACCTGCCGCACGAGCGCGAGAGCGAGCGCGTGTACGGATCGACGCCCTACCCGCCCGAGCAGATGATCCTCTTTCACAACGAGAGCTCGCATCTCGCCTCGTGGCCGCTGCGCCAGTTCTTCTTCTGTGTGACTCCCGCCCCGGACCGCGGCGAGACACCGTTGCTCGACGGCCGCGCGGTGCTGAGCGCCCTCGAGCCCGCGGTCCGCGAGAAGTTCGCCCGGACGGGGCTGCGTTACGTGCGCAACTTCTCGGAGGGCATCGACGTGCCCTGGCAGGACTTCTTTCACACCAGCGCCAAGGCCGAGGTGCAAGCCACCTGCGCAGCCGCCGGCATGGGCTGCGAGTGGACGGCGAACGGACTGCGCATCAGCCAGCTCGCCCAAGCCGTGCGCGCGCATCCCCGGACCGGCGAAGAGGTGTTCTTCAACCAGATCCAGCTCCACCACGTCTCCTGCCTCGATGACGAGACTCGGGTGGCGCTGCGCCAGCTCTTCGCCGACGAGGACCTCCCGCGCAATGTCTACTACGGGGACGGCACGCCGATTCCCGACGAAGTGGTGCAGAGGATCGGCGAGCTCTACGAGGAGCTCTGCGTCGAGTTCCCCTGGCAGGCCGGGGATCTCGTTGCCGTGGACAACATGCTCATCGCGCACGCCCGCCGGCCGTTCAGCGGTCCCCGGAAGCTGCTCGTGGCCATGGGACAGATGGTGCGGGCCGATGACCCGAGCGCGCAGGAGGCCTCGCTCGCGTCGTGACGCGTCGCTCCTCGCTGCTCAGTGAGCGGCGGCCACGATGACGAAGGTCAGCTTCACCGGGCGGCTCTTGACGCCCTGGGCCGTGGCCTGGATGGTCACGGCGTAGCGGCCGAGTTTGAGCAGGCGCCCGTGGAGTCGACCGGTGAAGGTCACCGTATTGGCGCCCTTGTGCCCGGAGAGGGAGATCGTCCCGTCGGTGATTATGCGCGTGCAGTGATGAGCCGAGCGGGGCTTCTTACCCGAGCTCACGCACCGCCCGGACCGCTTCCAGCCCGCCACGGTGTGCGTGAAGGTCAGGCTGACGTGGGCGGCCTCGCTCAGCGTGAAGGTCAGCTTGGTGCCCGGCGCCTTGTGGGAATGGGGAGCACGCTTCTCGGCCCACCGCGAGGGCGTGACCCTGACGACGGTCACCTTCGGCGCGACCGGCGGAGGGGTGTTCGTCGTCGAGGTGACGACCTGCCAGCGATAGGCGTCGGTGGCGGTCTGGCCAGTAGCGTCGGTGGCCTGCACGGTGAAGGTATGGGTGCCCGCCGGCAGCCCGCCGTACTGCTCGGTCGTCGGAGTGCTGCAGGGCGCGAAGGCCCCGCCGTCGAGCTGGCAGCGCAGGACCGAGACGGCGTCGGTGGCCGCGAAGCTGAAGCTCGCCGAGGTCTGAGTGGTCGAACTCGCCGGCTCCGAGGCGGCGGCGATCGTCACTCCGATGGGGTTGGGGTCGAGGCGGATGGACGAGATCGTGCCCGTCGTCGTGGGGAACGGCGGATAGGTGGCGTTGGACTCGCTCGAGAGGTAGGGCGAGCTGGCGATGACGTAGGCGCCCGTGGCGTCGAGGTCGAGTCCCGTCGTGCGGTGCAGGTGGCCGTCGTCGATGACCGACCCGGCGACCCGCGGATGCAGAGGGTCAGAGACGTCGATCGCGGCCACGGCATCAGCGCTCGAGGCCGACTCATAGGCGAAGTTGCCCCGCACGCGAATCCGGTAGGCGCCGGCCAGATCGGTGTTGTCGCTGAGCGCGGAGACGACCCGCGGGCTGGTCGGGGTCGAGATGTCGACGATGGCGAACTGGTTCGCGGTGCCGCTGACCTGGTTGGCCACGTAGAGGTCGTTGCCCTGGACGGCCAGATCGACGGGGTAGGACAGGTTCGTCGTGTCCGACAGCGAGGCGACGATGGTGGGGCTCGCCGGGTTGGAGATGTCGACGACGGTGACCCGGTGGGCGTAGAAGGCGGTCACGTAGGCGTACTGGCCAGAGATGGCCACCGAGGTGGCGTGCTCGAGGGCGTTGGTGTTCGCGCCCCCGAGTGATGCGTTGTCGATGTTGCCCACGATCGCCGGGGCTCCGGGTGAGCTGATATCGATGACCGAGAACCCGCCCGTGCTTGTGTCGGGGGTGCTCGGCTGCCCCGAGAGGACCCCCTGGTAGGCCACGTAGGCGTCATTGCCGGAGACGGCGATGCCGTAGCTGCCGAAGAGCTTGCCCGTGTCGCGCACCGTTCCCACGATGGCCGGGACGGCCGGGTTGGTGTGGATGTCGAGGATGGTGAGGCTGTTGCCCGTGCCGTCGTCGTTGCTGGATGTGCTCGCGTTGCGGTTCTTGCTCACCACGAAGGCGTAGCCCCCGGCGATGGCCACGTTCGAGCCGCCAAACAGATGCGCGTCCTGGGCGCTCTGTCCGGCGATGGTCGGGCTGGCGGGGTTGGAGATGTTGACGGCCGTCAGGGTCCCGGCCTGGTAGGCCGTCGTGTAGGCGTAGCTGCCCGAGACGGCGACCGAGGTCGTGGAGGAGAGCGCGCTCGGGTCGCTGACCGAGCCCACCAGAGCCGGTGCGGCGCCGGCCGCGGCGGCCAGGGCAGGCCACACCAGGATGAGCAGGAGAGCCGCGCCCAGCGCCGCCCACGCCTTGCCTAGAACCACTCGCTGCGTCTGCCAGAGCAAAAGATGACCTCCATGCCCGTCCGAGCCCACCCCCGGATCGACGCGGAGTGTAGTGGTTCCCCACCGACGTACGGTCGCTTAAGCTAATCCACCTTAATCGATGGTCACCGATCGCCTGCGCATCTTCATCGTCGACGAGCTGGGTTGGCGCGGCCCTGCCCTGAGCGACGACTTCCCGCTCCTGGAGAACCGGGTGATCGACTCGCTGGGGCTGTTTCGGATCGTCGATTTCCTGGAGACCGAGTACGGCCTTCGCATCCCCGACGATCAGCTCGTGCCCGAGAACTTCGCGACGCTTCACTCCATCGCCAAGCTGGTGGAGCAGCCGGCGTGAGACGTGCGCTATCTCGTGCACCATATGCTCGAGGCGGCCGCGCTCTCTCAGCCCGACGCCACCGCGGTCGTCGATGGCGATCGTTGCCTCACCTACGGTGAGCTCGACGCCCGCGCCAATCAGCTTGCCCACACGCTGATCGAGCTGGGAGTCCGCCGCGGCGACCGGGTCGCGCTCTTCATCGAGAAGTCGATCGAGGCGCTCGTCGGGGTGTACGGAACCATGAAGGCCGGGGGCGCCTACGTGCCCTTAGACGTCGAGGCGCCGGTGGCGCGCTCGGGCTACATCACCCGCGATGCGGGGGCGCGGGTGCTCCTCAGCGGGGGCCAGCAGCAGCACGCGTGGGACACCGTGTGCGCGCACGCCCCCGAGCTTCAGGCGATCGTCGCCCTGACCGACCCGCCCGAGGACCCGCCCGGTGGCTCGGCGCGGACGGTGGCCGCCGGGGCGCTCGCCGCCGCGTCCGCCGAGTCCCCGCACCGGCGCCTCATCGAGAGCGACCTCGCCTACATCCTCTACACCTCCGGTTCGACCGGAGCGCCCAAAGGCGTGATGCTCAGCCACCGCAACTGCCTGGCCTTCGTGCAATGGGCGGCCGAGGAGTTTGGCCTCTCGCGGGCAGATCGCCTCTCCTCCCACGCCCCGCTGCATTTCGACCTCAGTACCTTCGACCTCTTCGCCGGCGCCGTGGCGGGCGCCACGGTGGTGCTCGTGCCCCCGCGCGTGTCGATCTTCCCCGCACAGGTTCGCCGCTTCATCGAGCAGGCGCGGATCTCGGTCTGGTACTCGGTGCCGTCGGTCCTGACCATGCTCGTGCTCAGAGGCGGGCTCGAGCCCGACTCGCTGGCCACCCTGCGCACGGTGCTGTTCGCGGGCGAGGTCTTCCCCACCCGGCATCTGCGGCGCCTGACGGAGCTGCTGCCCCACGTTCGCTTCGCCAATCTCTACGGGCCGACCGAGACCAACGTCTGCACGTGGTGGGAGGTCGCCCTCGCCGCCGAAGAGGATGATGACCCCATCCCCATCGGCCAGCCGATTGCCAACGTCGATGTCTTCGCCCTCACCGACGAGGGCCGACGGGCCGGGCCTGGCGAGGTCGGCGAGTTGCACGTCCGCGGCCCCACGGTCATGCGGGGCTACCTCGGAGACCCGGAGCGCACGCAGGAGCGCCTCGTCGAAAACCCGCTCGACGACGCGCCGGCGCAGACGGTCTACCGAACCGGTGACCTCGTCTCGCCGACGGCCGAGGGGCTGTATCGCTTCCTCGGGCGCCGCGACGAGCAGGTCAAGAGCCGCGGCTACCGGATCGAGCTCGGGGAGATCGAGTCGGCCCTGCACCGCCACCCCGCCGTCGTGGAGTGCGCTGTCGTGGCCATCCCCGACGAGCTGATCTCGAACCGCCTCGAGGCCTATGTGCACGCGCGCGAGGATCTCTCCAGCGCGCAGCTCGCCACCTTCTGCGCCGAGCACGTCCCGGGCTACATGATTCCCGCCGCCTTTCACTTCACCGGGGCGCTGCCGCGCAATGCCAATGGCAAGATCGACCGGCGGTCCCTGCGCCATGACCGACGCTGATCGCCTCACGCCGCGCCAGCGGGCGCTGCTCGCGGACGCCCTGCGGCGACGGAGAGGCCAAGCCGACGGCATTGCGCGCCGCAGCGCGGGACGGCCGGTCGCCCTCTCCTCGGCCCAGCGCCGGATGTGGTTCTTTTGGCAGTGGCAGCCCGCCTCGCCGACCTTCAATGCCGCGCGGGCGATCAGGCTGCGCGGTGTGCTCGATCAAGAGGCCCTGCACCGGGCCCTTAGGACCATCGTGGAGCGCCACGAGGCCCTGCGCACGGTCGTCGCCCCCGCGAGTGAGCCGGTCCAGCGCGTGCTCGAAGAATGGGCGCTCCCCCTGCCCATGGAGATCCTGGGCGACGGCGGGAGTGAGGGCACCCTCGAGGCCCGCTTGCGCGAGCTCGCCCGCGAGCCGTTTGACCTGACGGGCGACCTCATGCTGCGGGCCAACCTCATCCGCCTGGCCAGCACCGAGCACGTGCTGCTTCTGCGCCTTCACCACATGGCAGGCGACGCGCATTCGGACACGATCCTGTTCGCGGAGCTGTCCGAGCTCTATGACGCCTATCACCTGGGCCGCGGGCCCGTCCTGGCGCCACTCGGCGCCAGTTACGCCGACTTCACGCTCTGGCAGAACGAGCGCCTCAGCGGATCCTGGCTCGAGGAGCTCGTCTCTTACTGGCGCTCTGAGCTGCAGGATGCCCCGCTCCTGCTGCCCCTGCCCATCGATCACCCACGTCCCGCGGTGCAGCGGCATGTCGGCGCCCATCGCCGGCTGGAGATCGAGCGCGCACTCGCCGAACGGCTGATCGAGCTCGCCCGTCCCGAAGGTGCCACCTTCTTCATGGCCGCGCTGGCCGTCTTCGGGACCCTCCTGTACCTGCGGACCGGTGCCGATGACATCGTCCTAGGCAGCCCAATCGCCAACCGCAACCATGTCGACATCCACCACACCGTTGGCTTCTTCTCCAACACGATCGTGCTGCGCCTGCGCCTCGGCGGCAACCCGTCGTTCCAAGACGTCCTGCACCGGGTGCGCCAGACCGCGCTCGGCGCCTATGCCCATCAGGAGCTGCCGTTCGAGCAGCTCGTCCAAACGCTCGCGCCCAAGCGTGATCCGAGTCACAACCCGATCTTTCAGGTGAACTTCCGCGCGCAGGTGGCACCGCGGGGCGTGCTCGAGCTCACCGGGCTCGACAGTGAGCTCATTCCCGTCGATATCGGCTTCTCGCGCTTCGATCTGGCTCTCGAGCTGGAACTGGGGCCGGCCTCGCTGACCGGCTATCTCGAGTACAGCGAGGACTTGTTCGAGCCCGACACGGCCGATGGGCTCATCGAGGATCTTCATGCGCTGCTGGAGCAGGTCGTGGCCGATCCCCACGCCCCGGTCCTGGCCCTGGCGCTCCCGCGCCGGACCCGCGGCAGCCACCACGCCCCGATCGCGAGACGTCGCCGTGGATGATGTAGATTCGCGCAGGGCAATGAGGCCGGGCGCATCGCTTGAGGGGCGACAGGGCGTGGATACGCCACCGGGCCCCCTGGATCGGGAGCAGTTGCTGGCGCTCTCCGATCTCACCCTCGCGGACTATCTGCGCTACCTGGCCCGCTACGGCGGCGAGGTCGAGGACGCAGCCGGGCTGCTGCTCTTCGCCGGCGCTCACCCACAGCCCAATCCGTATCGCAACGGCGTGCTCCGCATCGACGACGCGCTCTCAGCCGAGGAGGTGCTGGCGCGGGCCGACGCGTTCTTCGGGCCCCGGAGGCGGAGCTATGCCCTGTGGGTTCGTGAGCACGGAGATGGCGACCTCGAGCGGCTGGCCCGCGACACGGGAATGCGCGAGCTCGAGCGCCTGCCCCAGCTTGTCCTTCGTGAGCTGCCGGAGTACGTCGCGCCGCCGGAGGGCGTCGAGCTGCGCCGGGCCGACGATGAGCGCACGCGCGAGGACTACCTCGGTCTCGTGGCCAACGCATGGGCGATGGCCGATTTGCCACGGGCCATCGCCGCCCGGGTGTTCTTTGACCCTGAGAGCCTCGCGGATCCGGGTGCCGTCCCGTTCGTGGCCTACTTCGACGAGCTCCCCGTCTCGGCGGCCATGACCTACGTCTCGCGTGATGTCGCGCTGAGCTGCCAGGGCGCCACCATCCGCCGCCCGGCTCCGGGCCAGGCGCTGCCGCGCACACGCACGGAGGGACCGTCGCGAAGCCTCGCCGCCTGCTGCTGCTGGGAGGCTCTCAAAGCGAGTTTTGACGAGCATGGCGTGGCGGTCGCCCTCGGCCAGACCTCGCGCTTGGGGGCGCCGGTGTGGGCGGGTCTGGGCTTTCGACCCATCAGCAGCTATGCGCGCTACGTCGTGCCGACACCCCGGGTGACCTTGACGGTCGCGTGACCATGACGCGCATCTTCGGAGATGACGCGCTCCCACCACGGCCCGATCCCCTCGACGCCGAGCAGCGGGCGCTGAAGCGCACCGTGGCCGAGTTCGCCCGCGACGTGCTCAACGTGGAGCTCGAAGGCCGCGACCGGGAGGCGCGCTTCGCCCCCGAGATGTGGCGGCGGTGCGCGGAGCTCGGCCTGCAGGGCCTTCCCGTGCCCGTGGCGTACGGAGGTCTCGGGGCCTCGGCCACGACCATCGCCGGGGCCCTGCAGGGGCTCGGTTACGGCTGTGCCGACAACGGCCTGATCTTTGCCCTCAACGCCCAGATGTGGGCGTGCGAAACGCCCATCGTCTGCTTCGGGTCCGAAGAGCAGAAGCAGCGCTACCTGCCCCGCCTGTGCGATGGCTCGCTCATCGCCGCGCACGCCATGACCGAGCCCGACGCGGGCTCGGACGCCTTCTCGCTCACCACCTCGGCTCGGCGCACCGATGCGGGCTGGGTACTCAACGGGTCCAAGACCTTTGTCTCCAACGCGCCGCAGAGCGGCCTGTTCCTGGTCTTTGCCACCACTGATCACACGTTGGGCTTCGCGGGAGTGTGCGCCTTTCTCGTCGAGGCCGAGGCGCCCGGCGTCGAGGTGGGACCGCCGTACTCCAAGATGGGGCTGCGGACCGCTCCGCTCAGCGAGGTCTTCCTGACCGATTGCGAGGTTTCAGACGACGCGCTGCTCGGCCGTCGCGGGGCCGGCCTGGTCATCTTCAACACCTCGATGCGCTGGGAGCGAAGCCTGATTCTCGCTGCCGCAGTCGGGACGATGGAGCGTCAGCTGGAGCGCTGCGTGCGCTACGCGCGAGACCGCACCCAATTTGGCCAGCCGATCGGCGCCTTCCAAGCAGTGTCCCACCGCCTCGTCGACATGAAGCTCCGGCTCGAGACCGCGCACCTCATGCTCTACCGGATGGCGGCCCTGCTCGACCGAGGCGAGGCCACCGACCTCGACGCGGCGATGACCAAGTTGCACCTCAGTGAGTGCCTGGTCCAGGCGAGCCTCGACGCCCAGACCATCCACGGCGCCACCGGCTACGTGACCGACGCGGGCCTCGAACGCGAGGTGCGCGACGCGCTGGCGGCGAGGATCTATTCCGGCACGTCCGACGTGCTGCACAACGTCATCGCTGGGCAGATGGCGCTGTGATCGGCGCGGTGGCGGCCTCGCGGGGGCCCGCTCGCCGAGCGGGTAGCGGACGGCCCCCACGAGCGGCGTGGTGGACCTGCCCGCCGAGCGTGAGAGAGGAGCGGAGAGGGCGGGATTCGAACCCGCGAAGGAGTGTGTAACCCCTTACTCGCTTAGCAGGCGAGTGCCTTCAGCCACTCGGCCACCTCTCCCGATGCAGGCGCCAGTGTAGACCCTTGGCGGGGTAGGATCGGGTCGCTCGCCGGAGGGGTGGCAGAGCGGTCGAATGCGCTGGTCTTGAAAACCAGAGTCCGGTGACCCCGGACCGCGGGTTCGAATCCCGCCCCCTCCGCTGCCGGCTGGGGCCGGGGTCCGCGCCCGCCGCGCCGCTCTAACTTCGTGTGCCTTGCCCTTCCCTTCAGCCGGGCCAGGCCATAGGATTTCCGGCCATGGCTGATGTGATCGTCTCCGGGACGGGGACTCAGGCGGGGCCAGGGGCGCCAACCGCGCCAGCCCACGGCGCGCCCCCCGTGCGACCGGACTTCCAGATTGTTCCCCGCAAGGGCCTCATCGTGGTGGCCGTCATCTTCGCGCTGCTCGTCGCGGCCATTGCCGACAACAGGATGTGGCCCCTCACCTTCTTCCATGTGGCCGGCGGCGCGGCATGGACGATCGTTGACCTCTTCCTCGGGCTCGTGCTCGGCCCGATCCTCGGCAGCCTGTCGATCCCAGCCCGGATCGAGATGACCACGAAGCTCATGCCCAAGATGGTGCTGATCATGCCCACGGTGGTCTCCATGACCCTGGCCGCGGGCTGGCAGCTCGGGATCAAGACCGGAAATGTCTTCTCCTCCTCGCCGAATCACGGCTGGGTCGTGGCCAGCTACATCGTGGTGGGCGTGATGGCCGTGCTGGCCCTGGGCCTGCTCGAGCCGGCCAACATCGCCGTGCTCGTCGAGTTGAAGAAGCCTCGGCCGAACCCCGAGGTCATCCAGCACCTCATGAAGCGCTTCATCTACTGCGCCGGGATCCTCGGCGTGATGCAGATCGCCACCCTGCTGATCATGACCAAGCTCGCCAGCGGATGACCGAGACCAGGTATCCCCCTGTCACTCAGCTGGGCATGGCCTCGCTGGCCTTGATCGTGGCCGGCGGTATCTATCTCTCCGCCCATCTGCCCGAGCATGTGTCCCTCGCCCCGGCGGTCATTCTCCTGGCCTGTTCGGCGCTCCTGCTCGTCGGCAACCTGGCCGCCCTATCCCGCGTTCGAGGCTTCGCCTGGGACCGGTTCTTCGAGGTGGCGCGCTGGTCGTTGCTGGCCTACGCGATCCTGGCCGGAATAATCGAGTACGCGTTCCTGCGCAATCACCTGAGCGGCGGCCCGCTCGTCGTGCTCACGCTGTCCTTGGTCGTCTTCGCCGTCCATGTGCCCACGCTGATCGGTTTCACCGTGGCTCGCTACGACGAGCCGACCGGCCCCGACACGCCCCTGATGCAGCACTGAGCCGCGGCAGGGAGGCCACTCCGCGCCGCCCGCCTCAGGCCTAGGCCCGCGCTAGGATGATCCCCGATTCGCCGGGTCCTATGGCCAGGCGGATCACCCGTTCGCGCCCGTAGCTCAGCTGGATAGAGCGTCGGTCTACGGAACCGAAGGTCGGGAGTTCGAATCTCTCCGGGCGCGTTTTCAAAGCCCTGCATAGCGGGGCTTTTCTTTTTGAGGATGCTCACGACCCGGGTGGGTATGGCCCCAATATGTCCCGGGCCAGGCGTAGGCCTTGGCGGCCATGAATGCTCAGCATTCGGCTCCGGCGGGCACGTCTTCCGCGTCGACCGGGCGCGGGGGGCCCCGTGTGGTATGCCAGCGACCGATCAGGTGGCCGGGGCCGGTCCGCCGGTCGGCACAGTCAGCACATGAGTGGCCCTGTGAAGAGCCCACGCAATGACGCAGAGGGCGAGCCCTCGGACGATGAACACGATCCCGATCAGCAGGGCCAGCGTGGCGACGCCGATGTGCGGACTCGAGACGATGACGATCCCGCCGGCAAGCTCGACCAACCCGCTGAGCATGGCGATCGAACGGTGACCCGGCTCATCGACGGCTCGGACGAGGCGAATCACGCCGAGGACGATGAGCCATAGCCCCAGCAGCAGCGCGATCACCGAGACGGCTTTCGTCGGGTGGCGGATGAGGACCACGCCGGCGATGGCGGTCACCACGCCGACGAGGGCGGGTAGGGCGCGGTTCTCGCCGCGCCGGACGAGCCCCCATGCCACCTCCAGCATGCCGTCGATGAGCAAGAAGATCCCGAGCACGACCGCAAGCGTGGCGAGACTGATGTGGGGCTTGGCCAAGACAATGACGCCCGCCGCGACGCTCAGCGCACCGGCGATCAGCAGCAGGGTCCAAGCCCACAGGACGCGCTCGAGATCTGCTGCAATGCGATCTGCCGTCTTCATCGCCACCCTCCTCGTCTGAAACGTGTTCATCCTCGCAGCGCTGGCCTGGTCGGTCAATCGTGCGCGCACCCGTACCTCCGGGGACGCTTGCTTTCTTGGGTGCAGGGCCCCGCGGTCGCGCGGGCAGGAGCACGAGCTGGACGCTGAGCACGTTGAGCAGCGTCGCGACCCGGACGGCGATCCCCACGGGAGCGGCAGAGCAAACTGGCTCCCGATCGGGCAGGCGGTCAGGCGCTAGGCTTGACCCGGCGGTTAGTCCGGGCAGCTCGTAACAGCAATGCCGGCACCTTGCACTCCCCTCTTGCTCACTGAGATCGGCGCGATCCCCCGCTGCGTGGTGGTACCGGGCTTGTGCTTTGAGCGATCACCCGGGCGCGATAGCGGCCGGTTTCATCGGTGATGCCCTCGCCAGATGAGCACCGCGGGCGCCGCGCCCTTCCGTTAGCGCTCGGCGTCGTCGTGCTGATCGCCGCCGGGGTCGCCGGAGCGCTGATCGCCAACACCGTCAACTCCCCCTCCAACGCCACCACCACGACGTCCGCGGCCACGGGCTCGTCGTGCGACGCCACCTCAATCGCCGCTCAAGAGCTCCCCTCCGTGGTCACGATCTTTGCCTCCAGTGACAACTCCGGGGGCGTGGGCTCAGGCGAGGTCGTCCGCTCGGACGGATACATCCTGACCAACAATCATGTGATCCTGCCGGCGGTCAGCGGCGGCGCGCTCCAAGTCGTCTTCGATGACGGCAGCACAGCGAAGGCGACGATCGCCGGGCGCGACCCGCTCACGGACCTGGCCGTGATCCGAGTCAGCGGCAAATCGGACCTGCGCAAGATCTCAGTCGGAAACTCCGCGGATCTCAGGATTGGTCAAGGCGTGGTCGCGCTCGGAGCACCACTCGGGCTGTCGAGCACCGTGACGACCGGCATCGTCAGCGCAGTCGGCCGCACGGTCAACGTGCCCGGGGAGGCCTCGCAGTCGGCGCTGCTGATCGATGCCGTCCAGACCGACGCGGCGATCAACCCGGGAAACAGCGGAGGTGCCCTGGTCGATTGCTCGGGTCAACTGATCGGGGTGCCTACGGCGGGTGCGAGCGTCCCCTCGCCGTCCGGGGAGGCCGGCGGAGGCAGCATCGGGCTCGGCTTTGCCATACCGGTCAACCTGGCGGTCAAGGTCACCGACGAGATCATCGCCACGGGCACCGTGACCCACGCCTTCCTCGGGATCGAGGCCGAACCTCTGGCCGCTAGTGCCACGGGCCAGAGTGGGACCGAGGGCCTGAGGGTGGCCGCGGTCGTGGCCGGGGGTCCGGCCGCCGGCGCGGGACTGCGGGCCGGCGACGTCATCACTTCCATCGACGGTCAAGCCGCTACGAGCACCGATCAGCTGATGGCCGTCACGCTGTCCAAACGGGCCGGCGACAAGGTCGAGATCGGCTATGAGCGCAGCGGCGCCAAGGCCAGCGCGACCATCACCCTAGCCGCCCGGTCCTAAGTCGGCAGGTGCGGATCCCCGCCGTCCGTCGTCGCTTCGGGCGAGAACGCAAGCACTTCGCCCCTTTCCCCTGCGGGCGGCACCCCCTCGTCAGGCCCGGGGCCTAGGCCCTCGGGACGCGAGCCCCGCTGCGGTCAAGGAGTGCAGGCGAGGATGGTGTCGTTCGAGGCGACCGCCCAGCCGTGGCTGGCGTTGGCGAACACCATCCCGTGGATTTCATCTGCGGTGGGGCTCGAGCGGCTGCCCCAGCTGGTCCCTGCGTCGTCGGTGTACCAGAGGTTTCCGTCCAGCGGGCTGGCCACCCATCCGTGGTTGGGGTCGGTGAACGCAACGGGACCGAAGCGTTCGTCATCGAAGTTCGTGGCCACGTCGTGCGCCCACGTCTTGCCGCCGTCGACGCTGCGCGAAATGACACCGTAGTTGCTCTCGCTCTGATCCTGAGAGCCGCTGGCCCAGACATGCTGGGCATCGAGCGCCGCCAGACCGGCCACCTCCTCGTTCGTGTTCGCGTTGGACGTGAGCACCACCGTCCAGCTGCGGCCGCCGTCGAGGCTGCGCAGCACCCGGCCGTTCGCGGTCAGGATCCAGCCATGCGCGGCGTCGGTGAAGGTCACCTGGTCGAGGTCGTCGCTCACCCCCGTGGAGAGCGTTTGCCAGTGGCCCCCGCCATCGGAGGTCGACGCGGCCAGCCCTTTCTCGCCGACGATGACGCCCCGTTGCGGATCGGTGAACGCCACCCCGTACAGGTTCGATCCATGCGCGAAGCCCGGGTTCTCGGCTCGCCAGTGCAACCCGCCGTCGCTCGTCGCGATCATCGTGCCGTTCGTGCCCACCGCCCAGCCGTGGCGGTCATCGACGAACGAGACCCCACTGAGCCCTTCCTGGCCGGCGAACTGCTGCGCTCGCCAGTGCACACCGCCATCGGTCGTGGCGCGAATCACCGGTCCGCCGATCCCTCCGACCACCCACCCGTGAGTGAGGTCAGGGAAGGACACAGCCTCCAGATCCTCGCTCACCCGGGGCCCGGGATCCTGCAGATGCCACGAGCAGCTTGCGGGGCCGGGGGCCCGCGAGCCCGATCCGCCGCAGCCCGCCAGCACCCCCGCGATCGCCGTTGCCGCCAGAAGCACCCGCAGCCGCACACGCGCAGTCTTACACGGGCGGGCTCTGCGCCATTAGGTCAACCCGACGTACACGCCCCTGCGCCACCCCGGGCTGCGTTGCTCCACAAGTACTGAACGGAGCCCACACCCGCGAGGGTGACACCCTGGTAGGCACAGAGGTCCCCGATCTCGAATAGCTGACCGGGCTGGTTGGTTTGCCAGCCCTTGGTCGTGGCGCCGTTCCAGAACGGATCGGTGGCCGCCTCCGCGTACTCATGCGTAGCCACGGTCGTCATCGAGTTCACGAGCTTTTCCTGCGCCGTCGTGCCGTTTCCGTACTTGTTCACGCACCCGTCCAGCGAGCCCGTCCAGGGCTCAACGTCATAGACGACGGTGCCCTTGGCGGTGCCCGTGCGGTAGTCGTGAAACGCACAGAAGTTGGGGTCGGGCTCACCCGCGAAGCTCACCGTCACCCGGACCGGGCGACCGGCCACGACCGTCTTCTCCTCCGGGAAGATTATGAACTGGGCGTTCTGCCCGCCCCCGAAGAGAGGAACGTTGGTGATGGCCTTCACCGCTTCGGCCGCGAAGTCCGCGGACTGCAGGCTGGCGGGTGGGTCGCTGGTGTCAACCCAGGTTCCGCCATAGAAGGGGACGTAGTACTTGCCGAGATACTGCTTGAGGATGTTGTTGTAGGTGGCAGCCGCACCGGTGTTGTTGGACAGCTTGAAAAACAGGTTCGACGCCGCGTTCATGACCGCGGTGTGACCGATGTACTTGGGGTCATTCCAGTGGGAGCCCCAGAAGACGAGGTTGACCGTCGGGGTGACCTGTGTCACCCCAGTGGCACCTCCGATCTTGACCAGCGGCGGGGTGCATCCCGCACAGGACGCGTTAGGTGGCGCGGCGGCGGCTGACGAGCACAGGATCAGTGCCCACGCGATGCCCACGCCGAGAACGAGCTTTCGGCACATGCCCTCTCCCTTGGTTCGGTCCCTCGCGTCGGTCCCAGCCCGACGCGCCGATTGGGCGCCATCCTACGCTCCCGCCGGGTGGCGATCAACCGGAAATATGCCTCTTTAGGAAACGGGCCGCGCCGGCGCTCCGACGAGCGATGACCTCCCACCGACCCCGTGGGGTAGGAGCAGGCCATGAGCACAGCTACTCACCCGGCGCCCGCGCAGCCGGGCGCCGCGCCGGTGCGATTGATCTTTCCGGCGCTCATGCTCGTCTTGCTGCTCGCCTCGCTGGATCAGACGATCGTCTCCACGGCGCTTCCGACCATCGTCGGCGATCTCGGTGGCGTGTCGAAGCTGTCGTGGGTCGTCACGGCCTATCTGCTGGCCTCGACCGTGGTCGGCCCGCTCTACGGCAAGCTCGGCGACCTGTACGGACGCAAGATCGTCCTGCAGACCGCCATTGCCATCTTCCTGGCCGGCTCAGCCTTGTCGGGTCTGAGCGCGAATATGACCGAGCTCATTGCCTTCCGCGCCGTGCAGGGTCTTGGCGGCGGTGGCCTGATGGTGGTCACGCTCGCCGTCGTCGGCGACATCATTCCCCCCCGCGAGCGCGGCCGCTACCAGGGCTTCTTCGGGGCAGTGTTCGGCGTCTCGACGGTCATCGGCCCGCTGCTCGGCGGGTTCTTCGTGGACAGCCTGTCCTGGCGGTGGATCTTTTATGTCAACCTGCCCATCGGCGCGCTCGCCTTTGCAGTTATTGCCGCGGTTTTCCGGCCCCGGGCCGAGCAGGTCCACCACCGCATCGACTATCTCGGCGCCGCCTGTTTGGCCGGCGGGCTGGCCGCGATCGTCCTCTACACCAGCCTGGGCGGCACCACCTACGCCTGGGGCGCCCCCGGGATGGTGGCCATGCTTGCTGGGGGCGTTGCCCTGCTGGCCGCCTTCGTGGCTGTCGAGCGGCGGGCCAGCGAGCCGCTCGTGCCCCTCGAGCTCTTTCGCAACCGGGTCTTCACCACGGCCGGGGTCATCGGGTTCATCGTCGGCCTCGCGCTGTTCGGTGCGGTGACCTATATGCCGCTCTACCTGCAGTCGGTCAAGGGCCACAGCCCCACGGTGTCCGGGCTGCTCATGACCCCGATGATGGCCGGGGTGCTGACCACGTCGATCATCAGCGGTCAGCTCATTACCCGCATCGGGCGCTATCGGCCGTTTCCCATCGCCGGCACCGCGGTCGCCGCCGTGGGCCTGTTTCTCCTTTCCCGCCTGGAGGTGAGCACTGCTCCGGGGGTGGCCGCGCTGTACATGCTCGTGCTCGGCCTCGGCCTCGGAATGGTCATGCAGGTGCTCGTGCTGGTGGCGCAGAACGCGGTCGAGTACCGCTATCTCGGCGTGGCCAGCTCCACGGCGACGCTGTTTCGCCAGATCGGCGGCTCGATCGGAGTGGCCGCGTTCGGCGCCGTGTTCTCCAACCGGCTGGCCGCTGCGCTGGCCGGGAGCCTGCCGCCCGGCGCCCATGCGCCGACGGCGGCCAATCCGGAGGTGATCAAACGCCTCCCGCCCTCGCTGCACGACGCCTACGTCGGCGCGGTCACCAGCGCGCTGCATCCCATTTTCGAGATCGGCGCCCTGGTGGCCGCCATGGCCTTCCTGCTCGCCTGGCTACTGCACGATGTGCCGCTGCGCGCCACGGCCCACGCCGCGGAGGGCTCGCGCACCCTCGAGGGGGCGCGCGGCGATGACCGCCTGCGCGAGGTGGAACGGGCGCTGGCGGTCCTGGCCCGTCGTGATCAGCGCTGGGATCTCTACGTCCGTCTGGCCGGCCGGGGAGGGATCGACCTGTCCCCACCGCAGCTGTGGCTGCTCGCGCGCCTCGGCGATCTCAGCCCCACCTCCGGGGAGCGGCTGGTCGCCGCCCTGCCCGTCGACCGCGATCGGCTGGATGCGCTGGTCGGCGAGCTGCGCGTCAACGGCCGCGTAAGCGGAGGCGACGGCGAGCCGATCGAGCTCTCGGCGCTCGGCCAGGCCGATCACGACCGGCTCATCGCCGCCCGCCGCGAGGGACTGGCCGAACGGTTGGCCGGCTACAACCCCGACGAGCACGAGGAGCTGCGGCGCCTGCTCGACGCGTTGGCGCGCGACCTCGTCTGCGCCATTCCCTCGCCGCCGCTGGCCGTGGCCTAGCCTTCGCGTCGCCCGTCTAGCCAGACACGCGAGGATGGATGTTCTGGTTGACGCGGAAGACGTTGTCGGGGTCGTAGCGGGCCTTGATGCGTGCCAGCCGGTCGTAGTTGCCACGGTACGTGGCGCGGACGCGTTCCTGGCCCTCCTCCATCATGAAGTTCACGTACGCGCCGCCGGCCGAGTAGGGATGCGTGGCCTCCCAGTAGCCGACGCACCAGTCGCGCATCGCCTCTGCGTTGGCGGGGTCGGGGTCCACACCAAAGATGACCTCGGCCCATTGGGCGTCGCGGTAGCTGAACGCCGTGTCGGCTTGCCCGACGTCGTGGGCGGCGCCGTCGATGGGATAGAGGTGCATGGTGGAATGCATCGAGGGCAGCTTCTGCCCCCAGGCCAGGTGCTGCTCGATGAGCGCGTCGGGGATCTCGTTGACGAAGTCGGCGCGCCAGTAGCACTGCAGGCCCTTGGTGTAGAGGCCGTCGAACAGGCTCTGCAACATCGGGTGGGGCACGGGTCCC
The DNA here is from genome assembly GCA_963777185.1 of uncultured Solirubrobacterales bacterium. Lineage (GTDB taxonomy): Bacteria > Actinomycetota > Thermoleophilia > Solirubrobacterales > Solirubrobacteraceae > Palsa-465. The sequence goes on along the minus strand of CAVZPU010000008.1, from coordinate 53,920 downwards.
ACACCGTGGAGCAGCGGAGTGCCGACCTCGTGCACCGGCGCGAGGAGACGGGCGGCTTCCTCTTCCGAGCCCACGACGCACCACATCACGGCGCACACCTGGCGCAGGTGGAGCGCCTCGGGGAAGAGATCGACCGGGGGCACCGTCATGGCGGCGAAGAAGCCGTTGACGGCGCGCGGAGCGTTGGGGAGGAACTCTCGGTAGAAGCGCAGCACCTCGGGCATCTGCTCGATCGGCCAGAACGTCGGGCCGGCCATGAGGGTCGCGCCGGTGGGATGGGTGCGGAACTCAAACGACGTGACCACGCCGAAGTTGCCCCCGCCGCCCCGCAGGGCCCAGAACAGATCGGGATGCTCGTCGGCGCTGGCGTGGACCCGCGAGCCGTCGGCCAAGACGACATCGGCACTGAGCAAGCTGTCGATCGTGAGGCCGAAGCTCCGGGTGAGATGGCCCAGGCCGCCGCCCAGCGTGAGCCCCCCGACACCGGTCGTCGAGATGATTCCCGACGGGGTGGCGCGACCGTACTGGGCGGTGGCCTGGTCGACTTGCCCCCAGGTGCATCCGCCCCCCACGCGGACGGTGTCTGAGCCGGGATCGACGACCACGTCCGCCATGCCCGCCAGGTCGATGACGATCCCCTCGTCGACGCTGCCGAGGCCACCACCATTGTGGCCGCCGCCGCGCACGGCGATCGGCACCTCGTGGGCCCGACCGAAAGCGATGCAGCGGGCCACGTCATCAGGGCCCGAGCAGCGGGCGAGCAGGGCGGGGTAGCGGTCGATCATGCCGTTGTGGACCGCCCGGGCCTCGTCGTAGCCGGGATCGCCGCGTCCAACCAGCCCGTCACGAAGCCCAGCGAGTTCGCGGCGCCCGTGGTCGGTGAGGGAGGTGGTGGTGGTCATGAGAAGCTCCCGTGGTAGTGGCCGGCGAGGCCGTGTAGCCCCGAGAAGCAACCTACGCCGGGGCCGGCGCTCTGTCATGACCCGTTCTGACCCACTTCGGGCCGAGGTTGAAGCGAGCGCCCGGGAGGTGAGATGATCAGATCTGACTACCGGGTTGCACGTGGAGAAGCTGCCGGGACCACTTCGTCTGACGCCGCCGTTTCCGTTCGCGGGCCGCTCGCGCGAGCTCGCTGCCCTGCGCGCCCTGCTTCCGCGGGGCGAGGGCGAGGGCCTCAGGTTCGTCCTCATCGGTGGCGAGGCCGGTTCAGGCAAGAGCCGACTCGTCCGCGAGTTCGCCCGAGAGGCAGCTCTCGGCGGTGCGCTCGTGCTCTACGGCGCCTGCGACTCCGTCGTCCGGCGACCGTACCGGCCGTTCGTGGAAGCGCTTGAGCAGCTCGTGCGGGCGATCGATGCTCCGACGCTGCGCGCGGCGCTTGGGCCGGGCGGCGGGGAACTGGCCCGCCTGCTGCCGGAGTTGGCCCACCGGGTGGCGCAGCTGCCCCCATCGGTCGCCGCCGACCCCGACACCGAGCGTCACCGGCTGCACAGTGCCGTCGCCGACCTGCTCGCCGGCGTGGGCCGGCGCCTACCACTGGTCGTGGTGATCGAAGACGGACACTGGGCTGACACCCCGACCCTGCTCCTGCTCAGACACTTGGCGCGCGGCACCTCGGAGGCCCGCGTCGTGCTGGTCACGACTTACCGCGACACCGAAGCCGAGGTGCCCGAGGCGCTCTCGGCGGCGCTCGTGGACCTTCGTCGCTCCGAAGGCATGGTGCGCTTACGGTTGGGAGGACTCAGCACCGCTGAGATCTGCGAGTTCGTCGAGCGGGCGCTGAGCGGCGACCCCGGACCGGACCTCCCGGAGGTCGCGCACGTCCTGAGCGAGTTGACCGGCGGCAACGCCTTTTTGATGACCGAGCTGTGGCGCAGCCTGCTCGAGAGCGAGATGGTCCCGGCCTCGGAGGGAGGGGCGCCGCTTGCCCGGGCGGTGGCGGCGCTCGGCAGCCCCGAAGACGTGCGCGAAGTGGTCGGCCAGCGACTGGCACGCCTCAGCTCCGCTGCGACCCGTCTCCTCGAAATGGCCGCCGTCGTCGGGCGGGTCTTTGATCTTCCCGTGCTCGCGCAGTGCGGCTTGACCGATCGCGAACTGCGCGAGGGCCTGCCCCAAGCCGTGGCCCACGGCGTGATCGAGGAGCTTCCTGCGCACCGGATCGCCTATCAGTTCACCCACGAGCTGGTGCGGCGGGCCCTTTATGACTGCATGCCAACCCTCAGGCGCGCCGAGCTCCATCTCCGCGTGGCCGAGACGCTCGAGCAGACCCGCGCGGCGAGCGATAGCCGTGGCCTGGTCGAGCTCGCCTATCACTTCGGTGCCGCGGCACCCCTGGACGGGCCCGGGCGCGCCATCGAGTACTCGCTCCTGGCGGGACGCGCCGCCCTCAGCACGTTGGCCTTCGACGAAGCCGCTGCCCGGTTTGCCTCGGCGCTCGAGCTCGGCATCGACGACGTGCGCCGGCGGGCCGATACGTTGCTCGAGCTCGGTACCGCGCGCTTTCGAGCCGGCGCCTCGGACGAGGGCATGCAAGCGTTTCGGGCTGCCGCCGAGATCGCCCGTGAGATCGGCGATGCTCGCCTCCTGGCCGCCGCCGCCGTCGGTTTCGAGGAGGCATGCTGGCGCCCGGGGATTACCGACGAAGGCGCAGCCGAGTTGCTCGAGGAAGCTTCGCTGGCCCTCTCCGACGAGGACTCAGAGCTTCGCGTCATGCTGCTGGCGGGGTTGGGCCGGGCGTACGCGCTCGTCGGTGACTATGGCGCCAGCGCCGGCGTGCGCCGGCGGGCGATCGCCATGGCACGGCGCCTCGGCGATCGGCTCGGCCTGGCCACCGTGCTCGTGCGCTCCTACTGGTCGCGTGGCGAGGGCAGCGTCGAGCAGACACTCGACATGCTCGCGGAGGCGTGCGAGTTGGCCGAGGCCCTGCACGCCCCCGATCTGCGGGCTGAGGCGATGGAGTGGCGGATTGCCGCGCTGATCGCCCATGGGGACCTGCGGGCGGCCGAGCGCGAGCTCGCCGACGTCCACGCCATGGCCGTCCGTCTCCGCCAGCCGTTCACGTTGCACGTGGCCGAGCACTACGCGGCGAACATCGCTCTCTGCACCGGACACCTGGACGAAGCCGAAGCTGCCGCCCGGCGCTCGCACGAGTGGAGCCGTCTGCTCAGCGGTCGCCCCGCCTCGGGGGGCTACGGCGTCCAGATGTTCGGCATCCGGCGCGAGCAGGGCCGGCTCGGCGAGCTGGCCGGGGCGATGCCGGCGATCGCCGGCATCGAGCGGCCTTCGGGGGCGTGGCGGCCGGGCTTCGCCGCGCTGCTGGCTGAACTGGGCATGGAGGACGAGGCCCGCCGGGAGCTCGCGCGGGCGCGCGAGGAAGGTCTCGATCAATACCGCTCCACCCTGTGGGTCGCCTCTTTGACCTATCTGGCCGATGCGTGCGTGCTGGTCGACGACGACGAGCTCGCCTCGCTTCTCTATCCCGCGCTGGCCGGGCTTCGCGGAGGCAACGTCGTGATCGGCCATGGCGTCGCCTGCTACGGGGCCGCCGATCGTTATCTCGGCTCCCTGGCGGCGGTCCTCGGAGACCACGAGCGCGCGATCGAGCATTTCGAGCGGGCGCTGGCCATCAATCGAGCGATGGGGGCCGCCACCTGGGTCGCGCACACCGCGTACGCCTACGGCCGCACGCTCCGCGTGCGCGGTCGCAGCGCCGACTCCGCGCAGGCCTCGGCCCTGCTCGCCGAAGCGGCAACGCTCGCCGAGCGGATCGGCATGCCGGTGCTGCTGGCCCGCGCCACCGCACTCGGTGGACGGGCCAGGCCGGTGTCCTCGCCGCCGGACGACCTGTCCTGGCGCGAGGTGGAAATCCTGCGCCTCGTGGCCGTGGGGCGAAGTAACCGCCAGATCGGCGACGAGCTCTGCATCAGCGGGCACACCGTGGCCAATCACGTCCGCAGCATCTTGCGCAAGACCGGCGCCGCGAACCGCACCGAGGCCACGGGTTACGCCTATCAACATGCCCTTCTTGGCGCGGGTCCCGCGCGGTAGGATCGGCGTCATGCCCCTGTACCTCATCGAGCGACGCTTTGCCGAGCAGCTCGAGATGACCGGTGAGGACGTCGAGCTGATCGAGGAGATCAACGCGGACGAGGGCGTCAGCTGGCTGTTCTCCTTCCTGAGCGCCGATCGACTGCGCACCTACTGCCTCTACGAGGCTCCGAGTCCGGACGCCATTCTCACTGCCGCCCGGCGGGCGCAAATCCCCGCCGACGCCGTCACCGAAGTCAGTCGCGTCACCGCCGACACCTTCCGCTGAGCCGTGGTGGCCGGCTGAGCGGTCGCTGGTCGGGCGTCGCTGTTCGAGTTCTGGGGTCCGCCGCCGCGGCCCGCAAGGCCCGAGAGGAGGCGGGACGCTGGGCGGTTTGCCACCCTCAGGCGCGGGTCGATGTGATCAGCCGCTCGCGGTCGAACATCGCCGACACGGCCCGCCAGCCCAACCGGTCGACGAGGAGCAAGGCCGCGCCGAGGCCCAGGGCAAGTCCGAGGGTGGCGTGGATGACGTTGAAAGCGACCAGCGTGCTCACGGCGATCAAGGGGAGATTGGCGAGCACGCTCAGCTGCTGGGCGGCCCGGATGTCGCTGGACCGGGTGGAGATGGCGATCCCGACCCAGATCGACCACAAGGCCAGGAGCGGGGTGAAGATCACTTGGGCGAGGATCTCGGGGCCGTGCAGCAACGCGGGGGCCACGCCGGGGTGGGCGAAGAGCTCGATGATGGCGACGAACAGCCCGTAGACGAGGTAGGAGATGACGACCGCGGGCATGAGGGGGGCGAGCGCCTTGGCCAGCAGAAACTCCTCGCGGCGGATCGGCGTCGTGAGCACGGGCTCGAGCGTTCCCTGCTGGCGCTCGGTGACCACGGAGGCAGCCGCGACGAACGACGGCACCAGGACCGGGATGCCGAGCATGTACAGGAGCTCGTGCTGATGGCTCAGCGGCACCGAGGAGGCCGGCGGCAGGCGCAGGACGGAGATGAGCGGCTCCAAGAGGAAGATCATGGGGATGATGGCCATCGTCACCAGCATGTAACGGTTGCGCCGGTAGTCGCGGAACTCCTTGCCGACGATGGCCATGACGCGGGCGCGGCTCATGACCCCGCCCCCGAGGCCGTGCCGGCCGTGTCGATGAGCTCGAGGTAGACGTCCTCGAGTGAGTGCTGGGACTCGCCGACGGACAGCACGTCGGCACCGGCCGTCACGAGCGCCCGCGTCACCGCCGGCGCGGCCACAGTGACGTCCGTGACCGCGAGCGCGTACGTGGCGGGTCCGTGCTCGCGCCAGCCCTCGACGGCGGGCAGGCCGGCGAAGGTGCGGGCCGGATCCTCGAGCGGTTCAAGCGTGTGCACGGTGAGCGTCTTGGCGAACAGCTGGTCGCGCAGCTCGCCGGGGCGACCGATGGTTCGAAGCGTCGTGTTGAGGATCGCCACGCGGTCGCACAGCCGCTCGGCCTCGGCGAGGCGGTGGGTGGTGAGGATGATCGTCACGCCTTGGCCCGCGAGGCCCGCGATGAGCTCGTGCACGTCCCGGGAGGCGACCGGATCCAGCCCCGACGTGGGCTCGTCGAGAAAGAGCACGTCGGGATCGGAGAGCAGCGCCCTGGCCAGGGCCACCCGCTGTCGCAGACCCTTGGACAGGGCCGCGCACGGTTCGTGTGAGCGGTCGGCGAGGTGGACTGCGCGCAGCGCGCGGTCGATCCGCTGGGGCGCATCGGCGACCTCGTAGAGCCGCGCGAAGCATTCCAGGTTCTCGGCCACCGTCAGGCGGAGATAGAGGCCCGGCGATTCCGGCATGATCGCGATCCGCCGCCGGATCTGGACCCCGTTCTCGGGGGCCAGGGGAATTCCCGCCACCGTCGCCGATCCTGAGGTGGGAGCGATCAGCGTCCCGAGCGTGCGCACCGTCGTCGTCTTGCCGGCCCCGTTGGGGCCGAGCAGGCCGAAGACTTCCCCGTGGCCGATCTCAAACGACACATCCTCGAAGGCCGCGCGGTCGCCGAATCGCTTACCGAGCTGGTCGACGGACAGGGCCAAGCCGCGATCTGTGCTCATCGCTCGACGGGCTCCTCGCCGGAACGCCCCGCTCGCAGTCGGGAATCTCGTTCGCCCATGGGATCCTCGTCCTCCTCTGGAGATGGCGCGTCGGCGAGCGAGGGCCGGCGCCGTGGGTGGGGCAAGCGCCCGGCGCGACGGGCCTGGTCGGTGAGCAGGTACTCGATCTGAGCGTTGATGCTGCGCAGGTCGTCGTTGGCCCAGCGGCGCAGGGCGTCGAACAGACGTGGGTCGAGACGGAGCAGGAAGCGCTTACTGTCGGCCACGGCAGCCTGCTCACGTGTACAGCGAGCCGGTGTTGATGACCGGGGTGGGTGAATGGTCGCCGGAGAGCACGACCATCAGATTGGCGACCATCGCCGCCTTTCGCTCGGGGTCGAGCTCCACCAGGTCGCTGTCGGCCAGCTGCGCGAGCGCCATCTGCACGAGGCCGACCGCGCCGGTGACCATCGTCTTGCGCGCGGCGAGGATCGCCTCCGCCTGCTGGCGGCGCAACATGACCTCGGCGATCTCGGGAGCGTAGGCAAGATGGGTCAGCCGCGCCTCCAGGACCTCGATGCCGGCCGTGCGCAGACGGCTTTGCAGCTCGGCCTGCAGGTTGTCGCTGATCTCCTCGGCGTTCCCGCGCAGCGAGGCCTTCACCTGCGCGTAGTCGTCGTAGGGGTACTGGTTGGCGAGATGGCGCAACGCGGTCTCGCTTTGCACGGTGACGAACTGCTCGAAGTCCTCGACGTCGAACACCGCCTTGGCCGTATCGACCACCTGCCACACGACGACCGCGGCGATTTCGATCGGATTGCCGCTGGCGTCGTTGACCTTGATTCGCTCGCTCTGGAAGTTGCGCACCCGCAGCGAGATTCGCTGGCGCCAGAGGACCGTGAACGGGTTGGCCCACCAGAGCTGAGCCTCCACCAGCGTGCCCACGTAGCGGCCGAAGAGGATGAGCACCCGCGACTCGTTGGGCTGCACGACGACGAAGCCGGGGCCGGCCACGAGCGCCCCGGCCGCGATGACCGCCGCGGCAACCCTCACGCCCATGCCGAGGTGCCCGGTGCCGACCGCGATGATCAGCGTCGCCGTCCCGAGGATCGCCACAGCCACGGCAACGACCGCCGGGCAGACGAAGGCACTGGCGGGCCGCTGTTGGTGGGCTGGACGTGGTGTGGGCACCGTCTCCATTTGATATCACGTAAATATTAGGAGAATATCCGGGCGCGGTCAAGAGGAACGGCCCGGTGAGGCCGAGATCCAGGCCGGGGGCCAGTCGTCCTGGCGCCGAGGGTTGGCAGCGCTCCCCCCAGGGTGCACAATCCACCCAGGGCGCAGATGGGTGGCACAACTCGCATCCACGCGATCACCGGTGAGGCCATCGCCACCTTCACCCTCCGGGGCACGCGGGTCAGCGCGTGCGAGCTGCGGCTGGAGGGCACGAGCCCGCGTTGCGTGGCCGTCGATCCCCGTGACCCGCGCCGGGTCTATGTGGGCACGATGGACGACGGTCTCCTGGCCAGCCAGGACGGCGGACTGAGCTGGCAGGCGGCCGGTCCGGGGCTTGCGGACCGGCGCGTGCTCTCCGTCGCGGTGTCCCCTTCGCACCAGGAGGCCGGTGTCTCGGTCGTCTACGCCGGCACGGAGCCGAGCAACCTGTACCGCTCCGAGGACGGCGGCGGGCACTGGCAGCTGCTGCCGGCGCTGCGCGAGCTGCCCAGCGAGCCGCGGTGGTCGTTTCCGCCCCGACCCTGGACGCATCACGTGCGCACCATCGCCCTGCACCCCACCGATCCGGCCTGGCTCGGCGTCGGGATCGAGCTGGGCGGGGTGATGCGCTCCGCGGATGGCGGCGGCACGTGGGTTGACCACAATCCGCAGGCCCACAGCGACGCCCATCAGCTCCTCACCCACCCGAGCGCTCCCGACCGCCTCTACGAAGTCGCCGGGCAGGGCATCGCCCGCTCCGAGGACCGCGGCGAAACGTGGACCACGCTCGAAGCGGGACTCGACCGCCGCTACGCCTGGGCGGAGGCGGTCGACCCCGAAGACCCCGAGCTCTGGTACGTGGCCATCAGCCGCTCACCGTTTGCCGCGCACGGCGATGGCGACGGCCAGGCCCGGCTGCTGCGATCGCGTTCGAACGGATGGGAGCCCGTCGACACGTGGGGCGACGAGCCGGCGCTGCACCGGATGCCCTACGCGCTTGTCACCTTCCCGGGGCAGCCGGGCCGGGTCCTCGTCGGCCTGCGGGGCGGGGTGCTGCTCCTCAGCGACGATGCCGGCGCCAGCTGGACGCGGCTGGCCACGGAGCTGTCCGACGTGATCGATCTGGCCAGCGCCGCATGACGCCCTTGCCCGCACCGATGAGTTCTTCTCCGCACGCCGGTCTGAACGTCTGTCCACCACAAAACCTCAGGAGGGCCACACCATGAGCAGCACCACCGCCACGGGGCTTCGCCAGATCTGCCTGATCTGCGTTTCCACCCCTGACCAGGACGGCACCATCGCCTTTTACGAGAGGCTCGGCTTCGAGAAGCGCACGGACGTCGCGTTCGGGGACAAGTACCGCTGGGTCGAGGTCTACCCGCCCGAGGGCAGCACCGGGATCGCCCTCGCCCCACCGCGCCCCGGAGAGGATGTCGAGCCCGCGCAGACCGGCATCACCCTGACCACCGACGACATCGACGCCACTCACGCCGAGTTCAAGGCGCGTGAAGTCGACGTCGATGCGGAGGTCTCGCGGATGGGCGGCCCGGTCCCGCCGATGTTCTGGTTCCGCGATCCGTCCGGCCACACCTTGATGGTGGTCGAGCAGGGCTGAGGCCCCGATCTGGCTGTCGCGGTCAGGCTCCTACTCGAGCTGGACCGCGCGCTCGAGCACCTCGTGTGCGCGGACCGCGGCAGCCAGCCCGTCGCCCGCGAAGCGACGGGTGCGCAGCCGGGTGGTGAACGCGCGCAGTGCCTCGCCCGCGTCGGGCGGCGCACCCACCCACCGCTCCCGGACTCCACCTTCGGAGACGAGCTCCAGCGCCCCGTCGCGAACGACGGCGCTGGCCAGCGCCCCGTTGACGGTCAACTCGAGCGTTGAGGGACGCGTGACCCAGCTGCTACGCAGGCTGAGCGGGACATCGTTCCACTTTCCGATCGCCGCACCGCCGAGGTCGGTGGATCCGGCCGGGCCGCGGTCGATGCTGATGGCATGGAGGTGGGGCACGGAACCGAGGACGGCGAGGGCATCGACGAGGTGCATGGTCAGATCGCCGAGACCACCCACGCCCGCCCGGGGCGGGTCGAGCATCCATGTGGCGCCGCGCTGCAGCGAACCGTTCAGGGCAGCGTCCTGCAAGTAGCTGGCGCTCACCGACGACAGACGTCCGAGCACGCCCCCGCGTAGGACGCCCCGCAGCCGAGCGAGGGCGGGCAGCTCGCGCAAGAAGAAGGCGACCACGGCGGGGCTGCGGCTGCGACTGACCTCGCGGGCCAGCCGGCGAGCTTCCCCCGCCGTCAGGGCCAGGGGGTTGGCCACGAGGAGCGGGCGCCCGGCCCGGGCTGCCCGCACGCACAGCTCAGGCCGCTCGTCGGTGGGGGCGTAGATGACGACCGCGTCGGCGCGCCTGATCGCCGTGTCGGCGTCGGCGACGGCGTAGCTCGAGATCTGGCCCGGAACGGCGGAGCGGTCGGCATCCCAGGCGGCGGCCAGGCGGACATCGGGCTCGGAGGCGATGACGCCGAGGACGTCGGAGATCTGCGGATGACGGCAGCCCAGGACGGAGATCTCGATCGGCATAGGTGTCCGGTCAGCGCGAAAAGCCAAGCCGGGAGGCGAGGAACTGCCCCTGCTCGGCATAGATGCCGCTGGGCAGCCGACGAAACCATTCACAGCCCGCCGGGGTCGCCTCGAGCGGCGGATGGCCGCCGACGGGCTCGCTGCGGAAGGCCAGCCCGACGGGCGAGTCGAGGCCATTCTCGTAGTGGCTCGGATACTCGATGTAGCCGAGCATCTCGGTGGCCCGCACGTCGAGATGCAGCTCCCGGCGGGCGACGCGGTTGACGGCATCGGGTAAGGGCTCGCCGAAGAGTACGGTCCCACCTGGGATGTGCCACGCCCCCACGTTCGGCGGGATGTCGCGCAAAGCCAGGAGCACGCCCCGTTCGGGGTCGACGATGACCACCTCGACGCATAGCCGCGGCACGCGGCTGAAGATCCAGTCGTACTCGGCCTTGGGCAGCCAGCCGGGTGGGTGCTCGCCCTGCTCCATGCGGCTCAGCAGGCTATCCACTCGACAGCGGCCAAGCTGCCCGTGACAATCGCTAGTCAGCCCCCACGCCAGACGGGGGTGCGCTTGCCGATGAACGCGCTCATCCCTTCCTGCGCGTCCGGCGCCAGCGCGTTGTCGGCCATGACCGCCTTGCAGTGCTCGTAGGCGGCGTGCTCGGACCGGTCGACCTGGGCGTAGAAGGCCTGCTTGCCGGTGGCCACCGTGTCGGCGCTCGAGCGGGCGATCGCCTCGACATAGCGCATGACGGCCGGCTCGAGCGCCTCAGCCGCGACCACCTGGTTGACCAGGCCCCAGGCCAGCGCGGTCGAGGCATCGATCGGCTCGCCGGTGAGCAGCATCTCCATGGCCCGCTTGCGCCCCACGGCCCGGGACACGGGAACCATCGGGGTGGAGCAGAAAAGCCCGATCTTGACGCCGGGCGTGGCGAACCGTGTGCCCTGCGCGGCCACGGCCAAATCGCAGGCCGCCACCAGCTGGCACCCCGCGGCCGTGGCCACGCCGTGGACCTTGGCGATAACCGGCTGAGACAGCGCGTGAATGCTCTCCATCATCACCGTGCAGACGTCGAAGAGCTCGCGCAGGAAGGCCTCCTCGCGCCCGATCATCTCGGCCAGATCATGCCCGGCCGAGAAGGCGGGGCCCGCGCCCTCGACGATGACGGCGCGAATGTCGGGCCGAGCCGACACGTCGCGCAGCGCGGTGATGACCTCCTCCATCAGGGCCAGCGAGAGGGCGTTGCGCTTCTCGGGCCGGTTGAGGGTGAGGCGCGCCACCGGTCCTTGCGCGCTGAGGAGCACCTGCCGGAACGCGGTGCCGACGAAGGAGCTCACGAGCTCAGCGTACTGAAACCAGCCGGCGTCTCAGGCCGGGTTACGCGCCGACCGGGCTCTTATCGAGAACGACCTCGTAGCGGTCGATGAGCGGCGGACGGTTGCGATCAAGTCCGGCCCGGGACACGGCCGCCGCCCGGACCCGGTTGGCCAGCTCATCGCTGTCATGAAGCGTCTCCTGCGAGTCCCAGTAGGTGACCGCAATCGCGCGTCCGCCCATGTAGTCGACGCCGAGCCACACCCCCTGGTATCCGGGCTGCTGCTCGAACTTGGGGAGGTATTGCTCTTTGAACTCCTCAAGCGTGGCGTTGATGCGCTCCGGGGCGAGGCCCGGAAACATGGTGACCCTTGCGTACATGGGTACCTCCCTATGACGTTGGGCAAAGCGTACTGCGGCGGGACCTGCGCGGGCAAGGGGGGCATCGCTTCAGCGGTGGCGCGTTCGTCCCACGAGCGGGATGTCAGGACAACGAGATCACCGCGATGCCGGCCACGACGGCCATCGCCCCCGCGATGCGCTCCGCCGTCACTCGCTCGCGACCGGTCAGGGCGAGCACCGCCGTGGCGATGAGGACGCTCGACTCGCGCACGGCGGCCACCGACGGTGCCGGGGCGAGGCGCAGAGCGGCCAAGGTGAGGACATAGGAGCCGAAGTAGCCGACACCGGCCAGCGCGGTGCGCGGGCCGATGGCCGCACGCAGCGCCGCGCCGCCACGAAACCTCCACACCGCGAGCAGGGAGACGACGGCCATGGTGCTAAAGACGATCTCGAGATAGGCGATCGGGTTTGCGTGCCGGATGCCGTACTTATCGACGAGCGTGTAGGAGGCGATGCACGCCCCGATGGCGAGCGCGAGGGTCAGATCGCGCGCCCCGCCGGCGCTGCGCAGGCCGCGGACGAGCACGATTCCCGCCGCCACCAGCGCCACGCCGGCGGCGGACTGAGCCGAGACGTGTCCGTGCAGCGCGAGGGCGCTGATGGCGAGGACGAGCACCGGGGCCGAACCGCGGGCGATCGGGTACACGAAGCCGACGGCGGCCACCGCGTAGCCCGTGGCCAGGAGCATCAGATAGAGGGACTCCAGGCCACTGGAGGCGGCCATGTAGGGGACCGCGGAGGGCTCGAGCCGCCAGGTTGCCGCGGCGACCGGCGCGAAGACCAGGGCTCCGATCGTCACCGCGACGGCGGAGGCGCTGTGCGTGTCGCGGCTGTCGGCGAGCAGGAGGTTCCAGGCGGCGTGGACACAAGCCGCGGCGAGCAGGATGAGCAGAGCGAGAAGGGACATGAGCGTGCGGGGCGCCTGGCGCTAGCGTCCCGGCCGTGGAAACCGGCATGATCGTGCACTCCGAGGTCCCGCTGAACGCCGAGTCGCCGCGTGCGATCCTCGCCCGCAGCGACCTCACGCCCAACGACGGGTTCTACATCCGCAGCCACGGTCCCATCCCCGAGCATCACTCCGGGGCACCGTGGCCGATCCGCGTGCAAGGGCTGGTGTCCCGAGAGCAGGAGCTGACCCTGGAGGAGCTCGAGCGCGATTTCGAGGTGGTCGAACTCGTCGCCACCCTGCAATGCGCCGGCAACCGCCGGGCCGACTTGCTCGCGGTGCGCGACATTCCCGGCGAGGCCCCGTGGGGACCGGGCGCCACGGGGACGGCCCGCTGGCAGGGAGTCCGCCTGGCCGACGTGCTGGCCGCGGCCGGCATCGCGCCGGAGGCCGCGTACGTGGAGTTCGAAGGGGCGGACGTGTGCGAGGAAGCCTCGCCCCCACAGCCGTTCGGGGGCTCGATTCCGCGCCACAAGGCCCTGGCCCCCGAGGTCCTGCTCGCGTGGGCGATGAACGGCGAGCCCCTCCCCCGCGCCCACGGCGGTCCGCTGCGGGCTCTGGTCCCCGGCTACATCGGCGCGCGCAGCGTCAAGTGGCTGCGCGCCGTACGCGCCCGCGCCGAGCCGTCGGAGAACTTCTTCCAGACCGGCGCCTACCGCCTGCTGCCGGCCGATGCCGCACCGGAGGAAGCGCCGCAGCGCGGCGTTGCACTCGGGGCCATCGCCGTCAACGCCGAGATTCTCAGCCCTGAGCCGGGGAGCACGGTGCCCGCCGGATCGGTCGAGCTGACCGGATATGCCTTCGCGGGTGACGACCGGCGCATCGTGCGCGTCGATGTGTCGACCGACGGCGGCCGGCGCTGGCGCCAGGCGGAGCTGCTTGCCGAGCTCAGCCCCTGGTCCGCCCGCCGGTGGCGGACACGGGTCGAACTCCGGCCGGGCCCGCACGAGCTCGTCGCCCGCGCCTGGGACAGCGCGGCGGCCACTCAGCCCGAGGACCCCGCCGGGCTGTGGAACCCCAAGGGATATGTCAACAATGCGTGGAGCCGTGTGGCGCTGACTGCGCGCAGATGACCGCGACCGGCACCCGCGCGCTAGGGTCAGAACCGAGGGAACGACGTGAGAGGAGAGCGCCGTGGCAGTAGTGGTGCAACCAGCGGCCCGGGGCCGCAACCCCTTCGACGCGACCGGAGTGCAGCGGGGCGCTGACGGCATCAAGCGCTACTCCGACCGTCCCGACTCGCTCGTGCACATGCTCCGGGCCAGCGTCGAGCGCGATCCGAGCGCGCTCGCGGTGGCCGAGGTGGGAGGCGATCGGGTCAGCTATCAGGAACTCTGGGACCGCGCCGCCCGGGTGGCCGGTGGCCTGCTCGAGGCCGGACTGAACCGCGGCGATCGGGCCGCCATCCTCCTCGGCAACGGTCTCGACTGGGTCCTGGCCTTCTGGGGCATCCAGCTCGCCGGCCTCGTCGCCGTGCCCGTCAACACGCGCTTCAAGCAGCCGGAGATCGACTACGTCGTGCAGGACTCAGGCGCCCGGCACGTGTTCGCACCCGGCGACCCGCTGCCCGACGGCTCGCCCCGGACCGTGGAGGACCTGGCGCCGGAGGACCTGGCGGCGATCTTCTACACGAGCGGCACGACCGGCTTTCCCAAGGGTGCGATGACCTCGCAGGCCAACTTCCTGGCCAACACCGAGAGCGCCTTTCGCTGCATCGGCGTGGACAAGGCCGAGGGCCCGTCACTGGCCACGCTCATCAACGTGCCCCTGTTTCACGTCACCGGGTGCAACAGTCAGCTCCTGCCGCTGGTCGAGCTCGGCGGGCGCACGTTCATCCTGACCAGCGCGCTCGACCTCGACGGGTTCCTGCGCACCGTGAGCGAGGAGCGCATCCAGATGCTCACCTCGGTACCAGCCATCTACCACGCGCTCACCCGTCATCCGCAGTTCGCCCAGACCGACCTTCACCACGTGCGCTGGGTCTCCTACGGCGGGGCGCCGATCGCGGCCGCCGCCGTGCATCAGATCAAGGACGCCTTCCCGACCGCCCGGGTCGGCAACGGCTTCGGCTTGACCGAGACGTCTTCGCTGACCTCCTACCTCCCCCACGAGGAGGCCGTCGACCACGCCGACTCGGTGGGCTTCGCCATGCCCGTGGTCGATATCGCCCTCGACGAGCCCGATCCCGAGACCGGAGTCGGAGAGCTGCTCGTGCGGGGTGAGAACGTTGTCCAGGGCTACTGGCGCAAGGCGCAGGCTACCGCGGAGACGTTCGTGGACGGGTGGCTGCACACCGGTGACCTGGCCCGCATCGACGATGACGGCCTGCTCTACATCGTCGACCGGGCCAAGGACATGATCAACCGCGGCGGTGAGAACGTGTACTCGATCGAGGTGGAATCGGCCCTGGCCGATGCCCCCGGGGTCTCCGAGGTGGCGGTGGTGCCCGTGCCCGACGAGATGATGGGCGAGAAGGTCGGCGCGGTGATCGTCCCGGCCGCAGAGGGGCTCGACGTCGAGGCGGTCATCGCTCATGTGCGTGATCGCATCGCCGACTTCAAGGTGCCCCAGTACGTGGCCGTGCGCACCGAACCGCTGCCGCGCAATCCGGGGGGCAAGGTCCTGAAGGGTGAGCTGCGCGAAGCGACCGAATGGGGGAAGCCGCTGCGATGAGGGGGAACCGGCATTCGCTGGCGCGAAACTCGGGTGTGAGGAGGATGCGATGACTGTAGTCGAGACCGTCAACGGCCCCGTCGACGCCGACGAGCTGGGGCTGACCCTCGTGCACGAGCACGTGCGCTTTCGCGACGAGGCGGTGGCCGAGAACTGGCCCGGGCGCTATGACGCCGAGACCGAGCTGCACGCCGCGATCGAGGCGGTGACGGCCGCCAAGGGCCACGGGGTGCAGACGATCGTCGACCCGACGGCGATGTTCGGCGGGCGCGACGTCCGGTTCATGAAGCGCGTGGCGGAGGAGACCGGGGTGGCGATCGTGCCCTGCACCGGCATCTACACCTACGACTTCCTCCCCCACTACTTCGAGAACCGCGACGCCGACATGATCGCCGCCCACTTCGTGGACGACATCGAACGCGGCATCCAAGGCACCGAGATGAAAGCGGCCTTTCTCAAGTGCGCGGCGGACGCCGCCGGCGTGACATCCAATGTGGAGAAGGTCCACCGGGCCTGCGCCCGGGCCAGCCTGAAGACCGGCGCGCCCATCATGGCTCATTCGATGCCGGCCGTCGGCACCGGCCCGGATCAGGTCGACATCTTCCTCGAGGAGGGAGTGGCCCCGGAGAAGATCCAGATCGCCCACTGCGGCGACAGCCCCGACGTCGAGTACATCCAGGGCCTGCTTGACCGGGGCGTGTACGTCGGCCTTGACCGCTATGGGCTCGAGATGTACCAGCCGATCGATGAGCGCAACCGGGTGGCCGCGGAGCTGCTGCGCCGCGGGCACGCCGAGCGGGTGATGATCTCCCAGGACTTCTGCGCCACCATCGACTGGTTCCCAGAGGAGGCGGTGGCCCAGATCGAGGCCTCCGGCGGGATTCGCAAGTGGTCGATGACGCTCGTCTTCGAGGAGGTCGTGCCCTACCTGCGAGAGCAGGGCGCGATGGACGACGCGGTCTTCGACACGGTGTTCACCGCCAACCCGGCCCGGTGGCTCGGTCGGTAGCGCTTCTGAAGCTCAGCGATGAGTTTCGGGCCCCGCGGCGGTCTGCTTGCTCAACCACGCAAGCGCGAGGAGGTACGACATGGCCGAGATTCCGACTCTCTACGTCTGCCACGGCGACGACGGCGGCCCCCGCATGCACCCGTGCCGTCGGGTTCAAGAAGCCATGCGCTCGTCGGGCATCGAGTACGAGAAGGTGATCGCCGCCCACGGCAGCCCGATCCCGTTCTTGCGCAAAGGCTCGCGCGAAGACCTGCGCGCAGCCACCGGGGACACCAAGCTGCCGGCGCTCAAGCTTCCCGACGGTACGGTGCTCACGCACTCGCGGGCGATCTTGAACTGGGCCTCCAGCGCGCGCTGATCCGCCGGCGCTCTCAGGGCGCCCGGACGACTGGGCTGCCGAGCGGCTGGTGCACGGTCGCGTCATAGATGACCAGCCCCCCGCCCCCGGCCCGCTTGGCCGCGTACATGGCGGTGTCGGCTTCCTCGAGCAACGCCTCGGGATCGGCCAGCGGCTCTGCGGTGACCACTGCGCCGACGCTGGCCTGGAGTCTGAGCTCGCCGTCGATGATGGTGACCGGGGCGCACACGGCGTGCATCATGCGCTCGCCGATGAGCCGCAAGTTGTCGTTCTTGCGCAGGGCGGTGCACAACACGACGAACTCATCGCCGCCATAGCGCGAGACGGTGTCAAAGCGCCGCGAGACGCCGGTCAGACGCTCGGCGATCTCAGTCAGGACGTGATCGCCGGCCCGGTGGCCCCAGGTGTCGTTGATGTGCTTGAAGTTGTCGATGTCGAGGAAGAGGATGGCCAGGCGCCCGGGCTGGCGCTCGAGGCCGAGGAGGGCGTGCTCGAGGCGGTCCATCAGAGCCAGGCGGTTGGCCAGACCGGTGGCCGGGTCCTGCATCTGGGCGGTGACGTCGCGGGAGACGCCGAAGGTGCCGATCGTCTGACCGCCGGGATCGCGCAGCGGCCACTTGCTCGTGGCCACCCAGGCGTCGGGCCGGTCGGCGAAGGTCAGCCGCTCGATCTTGCCCACGATGGGCTCGCCGGTGCGGATGATGCGCTGCTCATCCTCGTGGGCGGCCACGGCATGGGGATGGGTGAAGAAGTCGAAGTCGGTCTTGCCGACCACCTCGTCGCGAGAGCGCCCGCGGGCGACCGCCTTCAGCCAACCGTCGCTGACCAGGATGAAGCGGCTGTCGAGGTCCTTGAAGAAGAACTGCTCCTCGCGCGCGGCGAGCAGGTTGCTCATGCACAGATGCTCAACCTCGTCAAGCGCTGGACCGGCCGCCCATTGCCGTCTTCTCGTCATGTTCCCCTGTGGGGTCCTTTCCCCGATTCATGCGCGGTATTCCATTACCGTCAGCGATGGGGCATGTTTATCGCCGATGGGCCGCTTTGTCCAGCCCTGAGGCGCAACGGCGCGGCGCGCTGGAACTAGCGCAATCCCAGCGCGAGGTCGCGCTCGATCGCCGCTCCCGTCGTCAGCAGCGACGGCAGAAGCTCGGCGCGCACGGCCTCGAGCGTCGTGCGGCTGGCGTGGGCGGAGAGGTTGACGGCGGCGACGACCTGGCCCCGGGGATCGTGCACGGGCACGGCGATCGAGCGCAGTCCGGCTTCCAGCTCCTGGTCGACGAGCGCCCACCCCTGCTCGCGGATCCGATCGAGCTCGGCCCGCAGCGACGCCGCGTCGGTGACGGTGGTCGGCGTCAGTGGTTTGAGCTCCGCCCGGGCCAGAAAGGCCTCGAGGCCGTCGGGCGTCAGGCCGGCCAGCAGGACGCGGCCCATCGAGGTGGCGTAGGCGGGAAAGCGCGTGCCCACCGAGATGGCCACGGTCATGATCCGGCGCGTCGGTTCCCGGGCCACATAGACGATGTCGGGGCCGTCGAGCACGGAGATGGAGGAGGACTCGTGGACTCGCTGGACGAGGTCGCGGAGATGGGGCTGGGCGATCTCGGGCAAGGTCAGGCTGGAGAGGAACGAGTAGCCGAGCTCGAGTACCCGCGGAGTGAGGGCGAAGCGCCGCTGATCGGAGCGGACGTAGCCCAGATCCTGCAGCGTGAGCAGGAAGCGGCGGGCGGCCGCGCGAGCGAGCCCGGTCTCCCGGGCCACTTCTGAGAGGGTCAACCCAGGCCCCGGCAAGCTGAGCGCCCGGATGACCGCCAGCCCGCGCTCGAGCGACTGGACGAAGTGACGCTCCCCCCGCGGCGCCTCCGTCTCCGCCCCGCTGAGGGCGCCTTCAGACCGCGAAGAAGACAGTCTCCTCGGGCCCCTGAAGCCGGATGTCCAAGTGATAGCCGCCGGGGACAGGCTGAGCGAGCAGCGTCCGCCGCCGCTGCGCGGGAACGCGAGCGAGCACGGGGTCGGAGGCGTTGGCCACCTCCTCGTCGGCAAAGTACATACGGGTCACGCAACGGTGAAGCATGCCACGGGCGAACACCGAGACGGCGATGTGGGGGGCCTGGCGCTGGCCACCGAGGCCCGTAACCGGTCCGGGTTTGACGGTCACGATCTCGTACCGGCCATCCCCAGACTCGACGCCATAGCGAGCGAAACCGCGAAAGCCGGCCACCTCCGAGGGGCCGCCGTAGCCGTGGAGGTCGGCGAAGCGGCCGTCGGGATCGGCCTGCCAGGTCTCGAGCAGGAAGTCAGGCACGGGCTCGCCGGCGCCGTCATACACCATCCCCGTGATCGCGATGGCCCCGGCGCAGTCCGGGGCGACGGCGTACGGGCCCTCGGGCCACGGCAGCCCGATGGCGAAGTAGGGCCCCACGGTCTGCGACGGCGTGGTGGGAAAGATCACCAGGCTTCCTCGACGGGCGTCTGACCGGGGCCGCGCAGAAAGATGTCGAAGGCGTAGGCATGAGCCCAGTCGGCGACCGTGTCGTGGATGGAGAAGCGCGAGACCATGCGCTCGCGTGCGGCGGGGTCGCGCACCGAGTTATAGATTGGGTCATAAGGGAAGAAGGGGTCGCCGGGGAAGTACATCTGGGTCACCAGGCGTTGGGTGAAGGCCCGTCCCAGCAGCGAGAAATGGATGTGCGCCGGGCGCCAGGCGTTGTGATGGTTGCCCCACGGGTACGGCCCGGGCTTGACGGTGGTGAAGCGAAAGCGGCCCTCGCTGTCGGTCACGCAGCGACCAGCGCCGGTGAAGTGCGGGTCCAGCGGCGCGGGCCAGCGGTCCCAGCGGTGGTGATAGCGGCCGGCCGAGTTGGCCTGCCAGATCTCGACCAGCGTGTCGCGCAGGGGCTTGCCCTCGGTGTCATAGACGTGGCCAAAGACGATGATGCGCTCGCCGATCGGTTCCCCGCCGTGGCCGGTGGTCAGGTCCTCGTCGCCGGCGACCACGCGCAGCGGACCGAGCTGGGGGCCGGTGATCTCGGTGATGGTCTGCGGCAGGTAGATGAGCGGTTGCTTGGGGTGGCGCCGGGCCGTGGACTTGTAGCCCGGGTAATCCATGGGCGGATGGGCGTCCGCGGACTCGCGCAGGTAGCTGGTGGGCGTGGCCGTGAGGGGCTCATAGATCCCCTGCTCCTCGAGGACCTCGTTCTCGAGTTGGTCGGTCACATTCCCTCCAGGAGGACGGCGAGCCCCTGGCCGACGCCGATGCACAGGGTGGCCACGCCGTAGCCCCCGCCCCGGCGCGCGAGCTCGTGAGCGAGCCCGCCGAGGATGCGGGCGCCCGAGGCGCCGAGCGGGTGGCCGAGCGCGATGGCGCCCCCGTGCGGGTTGACGCGGTCGGGGTCCAGGCCTTCCCACTGCGAGATGTCGGCCAGGCATTGGGAGGCGAAGGCCTCGTTGAGCTCGACCACGTCGACGTCGTTCCAGGTGATGCCGGCCCGTTGCAGCGCCTGGTTGGCCGCGGCGACCGGGGCGATGCCGAACACGTCGGGGTCGGCGCCGGCCGCCCCTCGGGCCACGACCCGGGCCAGGGGTTGGCGTCCGAGCCGCTGCGCGGAGTCCTCGTCGGCGATGAGCACGGCGCCGGCCCCGTCGTTCATGGGCGAGGAGTTCCCGGCCGTCACGGTGCCGTCCTTGACGAAGGCCGGGTTGAGCTTGCCCAGCTTCTCGAGGCTCGTGTCGGCGCGCATGGTCTCGTCGCGCTCGAGCTCGGTCCCGGGCACGGGCACGACCCACTCGCTGTAGAAGCCGCTCTCCCAGCCCTGCACGGCCCGCTGGTGGCTGCGCAGGGCGAACTCGTCTTGGCGCTCGCGCGAGATCTCGTAGATGCCGGCCAGCTTCTCAGCGCTCTCGCCGAGCGAGATCGTCCACTCCTCGGGCATGTTCGGATTGACCATACGCCAGCCCAAGGTCGAGGAGTGCAGCTGCTCGTGGCTGCGCGGAAAGGCGCGCTCGGGCTTGAGTAGAACCCACGGGGCGCGGCTCATCGACTCCACCCCGCCGACGACCACGACGCCGGCATCCCCGCATTGCACCATCCGGCTGGCCTGCATGGCGGCGTCGAGGCTCGAACCGCACAGCCGGTTGATCGTTGAGCCGGTCACGCTCGTTCCCAGGCCGGCGAGCAGAGCGGCCATGCGGGCGACGTTGCGGTTGTCCTCGCCGGCGCCGTTGGCATCGCCGAAGAGGACGTCTTCGATCTGCTCGGGGTCGAGATCCGGCGTGCGGTCCAGGAGGGCACGAACCACGTGCGCCGCGAGATCGTCGGGGCGCACTCCGGCCAAGCCGCCGCCATAGCGCCCGAAGGGTGTGCGCACGGCGTCGAGGATGTAGGCGGCGCTCATCGGGCGCGACCCCTGGTCTCGGTCATCCGGCCGGGGCCGGCTGCCTGAGAACATGCTCGGTCATCCATGCGCTGAACCTTTCTCGGTCCCGACTGATGGCATCCCACTGCCGGTAGAACTCATTGTTGCGGCTCGTGATACCGAGACTGTAGGAGGGGCGCGAGCCGCCCGGCGCGACGGCCACCGCGTCGATCACCCAGCCCGGGATGACGACGCCGCCGGGTCGCGGGGCAAGGCTGGTGACGAGCCGCTCCACGCTCACCACGGAGCGCCGCGCGGCCAGTACGGCCTCCTTCTGAACGCCGGGGATGCCCCAGAGCTGCACGTTGCCCTCCGCGTCGGCCTCCTGGGCATGCACGATGGCCACGTCGGGGTTGAGCGCCGGTACGGCGGCCAGCGTCTCGCCGGTGAATGGGCAGGTGATGGGCTCGACCCGGGTCCGCCGCGCCAGATCCGTGCCGGCATAGCCGCGCAGAACGGCGAAGGGCAGCCGCGAGGCGCCGGCAGCGTAGCGGTTGGCCATGCCGGCATGGCTGTGCTCCTCGATCTCGAGGGGGTGCGGCCAGCCGTGCTCGATGGCGTCGCGGAAGCGGTGCAACGAGCCGACGCCAGGGTTGCCGCCGTAGGAGAAGACGAGCTTGCGCGCCGCGCCCGCGCCGATCATCTGGTCATAGAGCACGTCGGGCGTCATCCGGATGAGCTCGAGCTCACGGCGCCCCTGGCGCAACAGCTCGTGTCCGGCGGCGAACGGGATCAGATGGGTGAAGCCTTCGAGGGCGACGCTGTCACCATCGTGGACGAGTTCAGCCAGCGCCTCGGCGAGGCCGACAACCTCAGCCATGTGCGCCTTGCGAACGGTTGACCACCATGCGAACAGTCTATACCCTGGTCACTCGGGGAAATCGGCCCCGGTGGCGAGCGAGGAGGAGAGCGCGATGACGGCATCCCAAGCCCTCTTGATCGGCGGCGAGTGGCAGGGCGCCGCCTCGGGACGCGAGTTCGAGCAGAGCTTCCCATTCACCGGGGACCGCGTCGGCACCGCCGCGGCGGCAGGGCGAGAAGACGCCCAGGCGGCCGTGCAGGCGGCGGCCGCCGCCGCGCCGGAGTGGGGGCGCAGCGCTCCCGGCCAGCGCCGCTCGATCCTGCTGCGTGCCGCCGCGGTGATGGAGGAGCGGGCCGAGCAGATCGCCCGCACGCTCACCGAGGAGACCGGCGGCGTGTTCGGCTGGGGCATGTTCAACGTTCAGCTCGCGAGCGCCATGCTGCGCGAGGCCGCGGCGCAGGCCTACTGGATGACCGGGGAGGTCATCCCCTCAGACATCCCCGGCAAGCTGGCCATGGCCGTCCGCCAGCCCGCCGGCGTGGTGGCGGCCATCGCGCCCTGGAACGCCCCGGTCATCCTCGCCACCCGCGCGGTGGCCGCGCCGATCGCCTTCGCTAACACCGTGGTGCTCAAGGGCTCGGAGCTGTGCCCGCGCACCCACGCCGCCGTGGCCGAGGTCCTCGTCGATGCCGGCCTGCCCGCGGGCGTCATCAACTACCTCTGCCACGACCCCGCCGAGGCCGCGGACGTCGTCGACGAGCTCATCGCCGCCCCGGCCACGCGCCGGATCAACTTCACCGGCTCGACCCGGGTGGGGCGAATCATCGCCGAGAAGGCGGGGCGCCACCTCAAGCGGGTGCTGCTCGAACTGGGTGGCAAGGCGCCGATGGTGGTGCTGGGCGATGCCGATCTCGATCAGGCCGCGGCGGCCGCGAGCTTTGGCGCCTTCTTTCACCAGGGCCAGATCTGCATGTCGACCGAGCGCATCGTCGTCGACCGCGCGGTGGCCGAGCCGCTGGCCGCAAAGCTGGCCGAGCGGGCCTCGTCACTGCCCGTCGGCGATCCCCGCGAACCCTCGACGGCCATCGGTCCGCTCATCAACGCTGCCGCCGTGGAGCGAGTCACCGCGCTGGTCGACGACGCCCGGGCGGGCGGCGCTCGGGTTCTGAGCGGAGGGGCGCCGGACGGGCCGTGCTTTCCGCCCACCGTCCTGGCCGGGGTGACGCCGGGCATGCGGATCTACGGCGAGGAGTCCTTCGGCCCGCTGGTGGCGATGATCGAAGTCGACGGCGCCGAGGAGGCGGTGGCGGTGGCCAACGACACCGAGTACGGACTGTCGGCCGCCGTGTTCAGCCAGAACGTCCCGGCCGCCCTCGAGCTGGCCCAGCGGATCGAGAGCGGGATCTGTCACATCAACGACACGACGGTCCACGACGAGCCACAGATGCCTTTCGGCGGGGTCAAGTCCAGCGGCTGGGGCCGGTTCGGCGGCCGCGCGGCCCTGGAGGAGTTCACCGAGCTGCGGTGGATCACCATCCAGGGGGAGCCGCGGCAGTACCCCATCTAGCGCCCAGCTCGCCGATGAATGTCGATTCACCCGCGTAGAGCGCGGGCAGATCGCCATCGTTCGCCCACGGATGGCGCGGAGCTCTGGCTCCGGCGCTCGACCATCGCCGCCACCGCCACGCCGAGCTCGAAGAGCAGGTACAGCGGCACGGTCTCGAGGGCCATGGTGATCGCGTCGCCCGGCAGCACGGCGGCGACGAGCGCGCAGGCGCCCACCGCGTAGCGTCGCCCGCGGCGCAGCTGGCGCGGCGTCACCACGCCCGTCTGGGTGGCGGCGACGATGGCCACGGGAACCTCGAAGAGCAAGCCCATGGAGAGCAGCGTCGTGGCCGCGAACTTGTAGTAGGGACCGGCCTGGACGAGCACGTTGAACTGGCCGCTGTTGAAGTTCTGAAAGAAGTGCACGGCGGCCGGTAGCACGACCAGGTAGCCGAAGGCCACCCCGGCCGCGAACAGCCCCGGCACGGCCATGGTCAGCGGCAGCATCCGGCGCCGTTGCGCCGGCTCGAGTGCGGGCGAGAAGAAGGCGAAGATCTGGTACAGCAGCACGGGGAGGGCGAGGATGAGGGCGAAGATGAACGTCACCGTAACCGTCGTCGTGAACGGCTCCCCGATGCCCAGCGTCACCGGCCGGTCGCCGGACGGCGGGGCAGAGAGCTGGGCGACATCACGCCCCAGGCTGGCCTGCACCCGGCTCAGAGCGGCCCGGCTTCCGGGATGCTCGGAGGCGAGCACGCCCGTCACCGCGCGCAGCTGCACGGCGACGTCGCGAGCGCTGCGCTGAACCTGGTAGGTGGCCCCGAGCGGGCCGCGACCCGCGCGCACCTGGGCCTGGGTCTGGTGGGCCAGGGGCCGGTCGATGATGTGCAGGAGGCGCTGGTTCTGCCAGAAGCAGAACCCGAAGGCCACCGCCACGGCGGCCAGCCCGATGATGAGCCGCGTGCGCAGCTCGTCGAGGTGGCCGACCATGGTCAGCTGCTCGTGGTGACCGAGCCGCCGCGGCAGCGTGGACAGTCTCATGGGGCCGCTCAGGCCACCGGCTCGGCGGTCACTGCCTCGGGCTCGGTGGCGACGCGCTCGGCGGCCACCGGCTCGGCCGGGCTCGCCGTCATGGCGGAGAGCTCGCTGCGCCGGGGCCTCGCCCGAGATCGACTCCTTGAAGCCGCGCAGGCCAGAGCCGAGCGAGCGACCCATCTCGGGCAGGCGCTTGGCGCCGAACACGAGCAGCAGGATGACGAGCAGGAAAGCGAGGTGGATCGGGTTGTCGAGACCCATCATGTTGGTACTCCAATCGTGTGGGGAGGGTTCATCGGTGTCGGTCCGGGCCGCTTAGGCCTTGATGAGTGGCCCGGCCTTGGCCAGGACCTGGGCCTTGGTCAGCGGCTTGTCAAAGGCGCCGTCGGGCACGACGGACTGGTGAGTGAGCAGGCCGATGGCGGCGGCGTGACGGGCTTCGACCTGGACGATCGAGCCGGCCGCGGCCAGGAGGTGGGGGTCAGAGAGCGACGGCGCGGCTCCGTTGTAGGCGCCGACGCCGGCGTTCTCGAGCGTGTAGGCGAGCTTGAGAAAGCTGGCCTGGTCGGTGACCGGAAAGGCGAACTGCGGCTTCTTGGCCGGCATCCCCCCCGCCCCGCGGATGGCCGAGCTGATGGCCTGGACGTGTGCGCTCTCCTGGTCGCCGAACTCGCCGGCCAGCGTGCGGGCCTCGCCGCTCAGCCCCACTGCCTTGCCCTTCACGGTGTAGAAGTCGCTCTCGAGGTACTCGAGCGCGAGGGCGAAGTTGAGGATGTCGACGTCACTCATGCCGCTCGCGGCGAGCGCGTCGGAGACGAAAGGCCCGACGGCGCTCGCGCCGAGCACGGCGCCGGCGGTCATGGCCCCGCGCAGGATGAAGCTGGCCCGGCTGACACCGTGCACCTCGACGGCGGCCAGCGCAGGATCGCGGATCTCGTTCTGAGTCATGTGGGTTTTCTCCTCTCGGCCTCAGGCGATGAAGGGTTTGACGGCCTGGAGAACCTGGGCCATGGTCATGGGCTTGGCGAAGGCGCCGTCTGGGGTCAGCGGCATCTTCACCAGCATGTTGAGCGTGGCCGCGTGGCGGGCTTCAACGGTGTGGATGGCCAGGGCGGCCGCGAGCACCTGCTTGGAGGTGATGTTCGCCGCCTGGCCGAGGTAGGCGGCGGCGCCGACGTTCTCGACCGTCGCGGCCAGCTTGGCCACCGAGGCGGCGTTGGTGAGGGGGAACTTGCCCTTCGGCGGCGCGGCCGGCGTGCCCATGCTCTGAGCGACGCTCTTTAGCGCCATGACGTGGGCGTGCTCCTCGGCGCCGAAGCTCTTCAGCGTGGCCAGGGTCTGGCCGTGGAACAGTCCGCTGGCGCCGACCTGGTCATAGAACTGGCTTTCCAGGTATTCGAGGGTGAGGGCGTAGTTGACGATGGCCAGATCACCCGACCCCGCTCTGGAGCTCGTCCCGGAGCTGGCCGATCCGCCCGCCGAGCTGGCGGCGCTGCTCGGGGCGCTCGCGCTGCTCGAGCTGCTCGAGCTGCTGCCGCAGGCGGCGATGAAGGCGGCCAGGGCGCTCGCCGCCGCGCCTGAGCCGACGGTCTTGCCGGCCGCCTTGAGGAACTTCTTGCGCTCGAGGTCGTCCCGAGCGAGCCGGCGAACCAGCGGTTCGGGCGGTCGCTCGAGCGTGGGATCGAGTTCAGTCATCGTGGCTCCTTCATAGGGTTCACGTGACGTTCGGGCCGCGCTCGAGAACGGATCACCTCGGCGCGCTCGCGGTATGCAGCACGCCCGCCCAGTGATCCGACCCCGACCCCGCTACGTAGGGCGCGGGCGCGTCAGACGCAACGAGGCCATAGCCAGAAGCGAACAGGCCGGCATGGCGATAGCCATCGGCAGGGCGGTTCCGGATCCCGCCACTCCGACCAGCGGGGCGACGATGGCGCCGAGGATGAACTGGGAGAAGCCCACCAGGCCCGAGGCGCTCCCGGCTCGCTGCGGATGGTCGTTCATGGCCAGGGCGGTGGCCATGGGCTGGATGACACCGAGGCTCGAAGCGGCCACGAACAAGCAGACCAGGAGTGCGATCAGGCCCAGGCCGAGCACGGTGACGGCCAAGAGCAGGGTGGCCGCGGTGGCCTGCGCGGCCAGCGCGGCGCGCATGACGCCCCCGGGCGCGTGTTGCGCCAGCTGGCCGGCACCGAGCTGCCGGGCGATGAGGATGCCGATGCCGTTGGCAGCGAAGACGAGGCTGAACTCCTGCGCCGAGAGTCCGTGGATGTATTCGAGGACGAAGGGCGACGCGGAGATGTAGGCCATGAGCGTGCCGAAGGCCAAGGCGCCGGCCAGGGTGTGTCCGAGATAGCGCCGGTCGCGCAGCAGTACGCCGATGGCCACGCCGGCCCCGCGCACTCCGGTGGGGTCGCGCCGCGTGCTGGGCAGCGTCTCGATCGAGCCCGACGACGGCCGCGAGCAACAGGGCAGCGCCGATGACGGCCAGGGTGACGAACACCCCCCGCCAGTCGGTGACATGCAGGAGCAGTCCGCCCGCGATCGGAGCCACCACCGGACCCAGACCGCTGACCACCATGAGCGCCGCGTAGGCCCGGGCCGCCGCCACCCCCTCGGCGCGGTCGCGGACGACGGCCCGGGCGATGGCGATGCCCGCCGCGCCGGCCAGTCCCTGGATGAAGCGAGCGGCCAGGAGCGGCACGATGCCCGGAGAGACGGCACAGACGAGCGAGGCCACGACATAGGCGGCCAACCCGCAGAGCAGGGGGCGCCGGCGCCCCCAGGCGTCGCTCACCGGACCGGCGAGAAGCTGGCCCAGGGCCAGGCCGACGAGGGCCAGCGACAAGGTGAGCTGGACGGCCGACGGCGTGGTGCGCAGGTCCCGGGCCACCTGCGGCAAGCCGGGCAGGTACATGTCGATGGACAGCGGGCCGAAGGCCGACAGCGCCCCGAGCATCCAGAGCAGAGAGCGCGGAAGGGCCGTCCGGGCTGACGTTGCGCCCGGCCTGCGCGTCGTGTGGTCGATCGCCGAGGGCACCGGGTCGGGACGAAGGGGCCGGTGCGAGGCCCGGCTTGTTACGGTTTGAAACCCGCTGAATGGACTCGTGCGCAGCGGGCTGTCGCGGGTCGAGCTTAGCCACCCGACCCGATGCCACGCGCTCTTCGCCATGCCGCCGTCAGCCTCCTCGGCGCCGTGGTCATGCTGGCGCCCCCCTCGGCCGGCGCGGCGGCCAGGGCCCGCAGGACCGCCGCCTCACCGAACCTCCACGTCGAGGTCGTCCAGACGAGCGCCGACCTGAGCGACGCGCTCACCCGGCTCCCCGACCTCCAGTTCACCTCCACGGCCCCGGCCGCCGGGACACCGGTCGTCGGCGTCAATGACTCCGTGCACTACCAGTCCTTCCGGGGAGTGGGCGCGGCCATGACCGACAGCTCAGCGTGCCTCATCTACGAGCAGCTCTCCTCCGGCGCCCGGGACGCCCTCATGCGGTCCCTGTTCTCGTCCGGCGGCCTTCATCTCGGCTTCATCCGCGTGCCCATGGGCGCCTCCGATTACAGCTGCAACCGCACGCCGTACACCTACGACGACCTGCCGGCGGGTCGCAGCGATCCGAAGCTGCGCCACTTCTCGATCGCCCACGACCTCGCCTACATCATCCCCGCGCTCCGCGAGGCCCTTGCCTTCAACCCCGGCGCGTTCGTCCTGGCCAACCCGTGGAGCGCCCCCGCCTGGATGAAGAGCAACGACCGGCTGGACAACGTGCACGGCAGCGGCCGCCTGCTCACCGCCGACTACACCCCCCTGGCCAACTACTTCGTGAAGTTCCTCAAGGCCTACCTCCGGGAGGGCATCGCGGTCAACGCCGTCACGCCCCAGAACGAGCCCGGCAATCCGACCGCCTATCCGGGCATGAACCTCTCAGAGGCCGGCGAGGCCGCCTTCGTGCGCTATCACCTGGCACCGGCGCTGCACGCCGCCCATCTCAACCAGCTCATCTACGGCGACGACTACGGCTGGGGGCCGGCGGGCCAGCGGTTCGCCTACGGGCTCGTGCGCAGCCGGGCTTCGAAGTGGCTCACCGGGATGGCCACGCACTGCTACTTCGGGGCCCCCACCCTCGTCGGCCGCCTGCATCAGCTCAACCCCCGGCTCGAGCAGATCGTCTCCGAGTGCTCTCCGGGCATCACGCCCTACGCCACGTCCGAGCTCGCGATCGCCTCGTTTCGCAACTGGGCCTCGACGGTGGCGCTGTGGAATTTCGCCCTCGACCCGCAGGGGCAGCCGGTGCAGCCACCCAACGCCGGCTGCCCCGCCTGTACGGGCGTGGTCACGGTCAACGAGGTCACCCACACGGCCACCCGGACGCCGGACTTCTACGAGCTCGGGCAGGTCTCGAAGTTCGTCGTGCCCGGCGCCGTCCGCATCGCCACGAACACCTTCGTGACCTACAGCTACCCCGGACCCGGAGTGGACGTGGCCTCGGCCGGACTCGACGATGTCGCCTTTGAAAACCCGGACGGCTCCGAAGTTCTCCTCGCCTACGACAACGCGCCCACGTCGGCCACCTTCGCCGTCGAATGGCACGGGCGCTCTGTCACCGAGACGCTGCCCGCCGGCGCGACGGTGACGCTGCGCTGGCGTCCCTGACCCGGTCTCCCTGCAGACGGCCGGCAGACCGGAACTGATCCGATCGCGCGCCCGTCCCGAACGGCGGGCATGGCAGGGGCGGGACGGCCCGTCCCCGACAACATGCGAAAGGAGACCTTGTGTCCCATATCAACCTGGAGGCGATCGACCGCGACGGTGCTATCCGCGAGGCTGCGGAGGAGGCGGCGGGCGATACGCGGCTCGCTTTCCTGCGTCGCGGCGCGGTGGCCGGCGGCGCCGCCGTGAGCGGCGGAGCCATCCTCAGCGCGCTCGTTCCGACAACGGCGCTTGCCGCCGGGGCGCCGCCCGCGGCCTTCGGCAAGGGCGACATCGGCATCCTCAACTATGCCCTCACGCTCGAGTATCTCGAGGCCTCCTTCTACAACGAGGCCACGAGCAAGGGCAAGATCACCAATGCTCAGCTGCGCCAGTTCCTGAGCACGGTGACCAAGGACGAGAACGCCCACGTCGCCCTGCTCAAGAAGGCGCTCGGCAAGCACGCGGTCAAGAAGCCGGCCTTCGACTTCATGGGCATCCCTGAGGATGAGGCCAAGTTCGCCGCCACCGCCTACGTGCTCGAGAACACCGGCGTGCACGCGTACCTGGGGCAGGCCGGGAATCTCAAGTCGGCCAAGCTCCTGATCACGGCGGCGGAGATCGTCACCGTCGAGGCCCGCCATTCCGGCGCCATCGGCCTCTACCTGGGCAAGGCCATCGCGCCGAGCGGCCCCCTGGACAAGGGGCTACCGGCGAGCAAGATCCTCGCCGCGGTCAAGAAGACCGGCTTCATCAAGGCGACGAAGAAGTAATCCGACGGCCATCGCCGTCGCCGTCGGACCGGTGGCCATCGCCGTCAAGCCGGTGGCCACCGCCGACGGCCCGGTGACCGTCGCCGTCAAGCCAGCGGCCGTCGCCATCGGCCCGGTGGCCATCGCCATCGGCCCGGTGGCCATCGCCATCGGCCCGGTGGCCATCGCCATCGGCCCGGTGGCCATCGCCATCGGCCCGGTGACCGTCGCCATCGACCCGGTGGCCATCGCCATTGGCGCGACCGTCGCTGCGGCCGTCCGCACTCCCGGCGGCGGCGAGCAGCCCGAACGGATCCTCCCCTCGGGCCGCGGCGGCCGCCGCGGCACGGGCCAGGGAGGCCTCGCGGATGTACTGCGAAACGCTCACGCCCAGGCGGGCCGCTTCGGCCTCCAGCAGCCGCCACAAGTCGGGCCCGAAACGGACCGTGGTGACGCGCATGACGTTTCGTTCCGGTTTGGATCCGTCCATGGCAGAAAGCTTAGTTGGATATGCGTCTAACTAGTTAAGTTCGGTCGCGCTTCGTTCGCTTGCGAACTTGGTTATGATTCCGGCAACTCGGGTATACCTCGAGCGACATACGGATAAGCCCCGGTGTGTTTTGTCGTGCGGCCGATCTGTGGGAGAGGGCCGCAGCCGGCACGGAGACTGCCGGTTCGGGGCGCATAGCTGGGGCGGGAGCGCCGCCAGCGGTCGTGGGGGACGGCCCGTGCTGTCAAGCCATCGTGGCCAGCGCTCCCGCTCCGCTTTGTATCTGGGCAGGCTAAGAGGCGTGGGGGCACCCCGCTGGGAAGCCGGCGCCCGGCCTCTGCCCGGGGGAACGAGGCCCCGCCTCGAGGCCCCCCGAACCGCCGCCCGCAGGCCACCATGCGGACTAGACTGGCGGCCGCTTGGTGGTCTCGCCACATCGACTGAGAAACATGCGCAGCGCCGCGTTCGAGGAGGAACTGCCCCGAAGCCACGATGCCCCGTGGGTGGCCCGCCGGCTGCTGGCCGAGCGCCTCGGCGGCGAGCTCGAACCCGACCGGCTTCATACCGCGAAGCTGTTGACCAGCGAGCTCGTCACCAACGCGATCGTCCACGGCCAGGGCCGGATTCTCCTGCGCGCGAGTCTCGAGACCCGGCGCATGCTCATCGAGGTCGCCGACGAGGGCGAGGGCTTCAAGCCCCGACCGGCGGCGGGCCGGTTCGAGGACCCGAGCGGACGGGGTTTGGCCATCGTGGCCAGCGAAGCCAAGCAGTGGGGCGTCCACGGGGACGGCACCCAGGTCTGGTTCACGCTCGATCGTTGAGGCCGCGCAGCCGCGCCGCTTTAGCTGTGTAATCGGTTAAGGCTCCGGAGGACGATCAAGTGGAGGCGTAGGATGCTCGCTGCGTGGCCCCGGCGGGCCACGAAAGGGGTACAGGAATGCGTCGCGCCTTCATGCTGATCGTGCTTTGCGCGAGCCTCGCCATCTTGGCCTGGCTCCTGCCCTTCAATGCCTCGGTGGTGCACCAGGCCAGCGCCGGGCCGTCCCCCCCGATCAGCCCGGGCCCGGGGCGAGCGCAGGTGTCGATCGCCGCCCGCGGCCGGGCCATCCCCATCGCGCCGGCCTTCCTGGGCCTCTCGACCGAGTATTGGTCCTTGAGGCGCTGGCAGGGCCAGATCCCGCTGCTGGACCGGGTCCTGGCGCTTTTGCACGTGCCCGGCGCCGGACCGTTCAGCCTGCGCATCGGCGGGGACTCGGCCGAGGAGGCGTTGTGGAAGCCGCGTATGCACGACGTCCCCGACTGGGTGATCGAGCTGACGCCAAGCTGGCTGGCCACCGCGCGGGCGCTGCTCAGCGTCTCCGGCGTGCGGGCGATCCTCGACCTCAACACGCTGACCGCCTCGCCGGCTGACTCCGCCGAGTGGGCGCGGGCCGCCTATGCCGGGCTTCCGGCGGGGAGCCTGGCCGGCCTGGAGATCGGAAACGAGCCCGACCTCTACAACCGGCCTTACTGGGTGAGTCTCACTGCCGGACCGGGTCCGGACGCCGCCATCTTGCCGCGCAAGCTCTCCTCCACGGACTATGTGCGCGCTTTTCGGACCTACGCCCGAGCCCTGGAGTCGGCCGCGCCGGGGATACCGCTGCTCGGCCCCGCCGTGGCCCACCCCCGGGTGGATCGCAGCTGGATCACCCGGCTCCTGGCCGCCGTGCCTACCAGCCTGGGTACGGTGAGCGCGCACGTCTATCCCTACTCGGCCTGCGCGCTGCCCGGGACCGCGGCTTACCCGACGGTGGCCCGCCTGCTCAGCGAACGGGCCATCGCCCGGACGCTCGGCCCGGTCCGGCCTGCGGTCCAGGCCGCCCACCGCGCGGGTCTGCCGTTGCGGCTCACCGAGATCAACTCGGTGACCTGCGGTGGGCGCCCCGGCGTGAGCGACAGCTTCGCCACCGCTCTGTGGGCGCCGGACGCTCTGTTCGAGCTCGCGCGCGCGGGCGTCGATGCCGTCAACGTCCACGTCCGGCCGCGCACGTCCAACGCCGCCTTCGCTTTGGATGGCACCGGCCTCGACGCCCGACCGCTGCTGTACGGCATGCTGACCTTCGCGCGAGCCCTCGGTCCCGATCCGCGGCTCGTCCCCCTCACCGTGGCCATGGCTGGGCCGGTCGATCTCAAGGCCTGGGCCGTCCGCGTGCGCGGAGGCGCGCTCCACGTCCTCTTGATCGACAAAAGCCGCCGGGCGGTGACCGTCGACCTGCACGTGGCGGCAAGTGGCCCGGCGCACGTCCAGCGCCTGCTCGCCCCGGCGGCGAGCTCTTCGACCGGCGTCACCCTGGCCGGGCAGCACCTCAGCGTCGGCGGAACGTGGCTGGGCCACGCGAGCTCGCAGACCATCACGCCCCGACGTGGTACCTACCAGGTGACCGTTCGGCGCGTCAGCGCCGCCCTGGTCGACTTTCCGCCCCGGACGGCCCGCGCCCGCTGAGCGCAGACTCAGCTCGGGGCCGCGGCCGCCCCAGCGCTCAGGAAGGAATAAGCCGTGCCCGGCATCTAGGGGGATAGGCGGCGTTCGCCGCCCGGGCAAAGCGTTCCGTCCAACAGAAAGGTATCTGATGAGCTCATTCAGACCTCCGCCCGTCCGCGTGCTCGTGGCCGTCACCGCCGCCTGCGCGCTCCTCGCCACGCCCGCGCTCGCCGCGGCCCGACCCTTGCTCAGCCACTTGCACGCGGTCGCCACCATCGCCAGCGCCGTGCCCGCCGGCGGCCCGGCCCAGGGCGATCAGAACCCCTACGGGGTGGCGCTTGTGCATCGCAGCGTCGGAGACCTCGTCCGTGGCGATGTCCTGGTCAGCAACTTCAACAACGCGGCAAACGAGCAGGGCACCGGCTCGAGCATCATGGAGGTCTCGCCCGCCGGTGCCGCTCACGTCTTCGCCGTCGTCCCGCGGCCCACGGCGACGCCCGCGGTCGGTCTGACCACGGCGCTCGCCGTCCTGCGCAGCGGCTATGTCGTCGTTGGGAGCCTGCCGGCGCCGGGCGGGATGGCCTCGGCCGCGCAAGCGGGCGCCCTGACCATTCTCGACGCCAACGGCCACGTGGTCGAGACGATCGCGGGGGGCGACATCAACGGCCCGTGGGACATGACCGCCGTCGACTTCGGCCGCACGGCGGTGCTGTTCGTGACCAACGTGCTCAACGGCACCGTGGCGGCGAACGGCCACGTCGTGCATGACGGCACCGTCGTGCGCATCACCCTGGACATCGCGTCCGGTCACGCGCCCGTGGTGACGTCTAACCGCGTGATCGCTCGGGGATTCGCCGAGCACACCGATCCAAACGCCCTGGTGGTCGGTCCCACCGGGGTGGGGCTCGGACCCGACGACGTGCTCTATGTCGCCGACTCCAACAACCACCGCATCGCGGCGATCCCGGACGCCCTGATTCGCCGCAGCGCCCTGGGCGGGGGCGGTGACACCGTCTCGATGGGTGCCGCCCTCAATGACCCGCTCGGCCTGGCCATCGCGCCCAACGGCGACATCTTGAGCACCAACGGCGGGGACGGGAACCTCGTCGAGACGACGCCCAGGGGCCGCCAGGTGGCCATGACAACGCTCGTCCCCGACGGGGCCGGCGATCTGTTCGGCATCGCCATCGCGCACCACGGCCACGGGGTCTACTTCGTCAACGATTCCGGCAGCGGGCCGGCTGCCAACTCGCTCGACCTCCTGCACTGAAGTCCCGCACCGCGATAGGGCTCGGCGCCGGTCTCCCGGCGCCGAGCCCAGCGCGTTCAGGCCGGGACGGCAGCCAGCGAGCGGTTGAAATGCCGGTGGCTCTCGATGGCGGCGGCGAAGGCGGAGATGAACTCGTCCAGCTCGCTACTAAGAGAGGCCAGCGTGACGACGCCGGCCTCGTTGACCAGGCCGTCGTCCGAAAGCGGGGCGTCGTTGAGCGGCGCTTCGCGCAGGAGCTCGACGCCTTCGCCGATTGCTCCCACCGGCTTGGCGTGCTTGTAGGCCTCGGCGACGTAGCGGACCGCCGTCCCGTTGCCGCGCAGGGCATCGACGCTCTCGCGGCCGCCGGCCACGAGCACGGCGTCGTAGAGCACCGAGGCCATGGTCTGCAGCGGCCGGTCGACGGGCACGTCGCCGGCCAGCCGGCCGCCATGGGGGGCCAGCACCTCGCAGATGGCCCCGCCCTCGCGCAGCTTTCCCAGAACCTGCTCGAGCGCGGCCCCGTCGACGCCATCGGCGGCGAGCACGGCAACCTTGCGCGTGTGCAGGCTGCCTGGCTGGTCGGCCAGGCTGAGCGCCGGGGAGAAGCGACCATGGTTCTGCTGCGCCTCCGCCGGCGCGGCCAGGCCAAGCCCTTCAGCGACCTGCGTGGCCAGTCCGTGATCGACATGGCCCAGCTGCTCGATCACCCGCTCGCGGATGTATTCACGCTCGACCTTGCCAAGCTCGAAGGTCAGCGCATCCGCGATGTGCTGCTTCTCCCACTCGCTCATCGAGTTGTAGAACAGCGTGGCCTGTCCGTAGAAGTCCTTGAAGCTCTCGCTGCGCTGGCGGATGGTGGCGCCGTCGACCCGTTGGGTGTAGTGGCGGTAGGCCCCCTCGTCGACGGAGGCGAGGTGCGGGCACCCCCCGGCGATCGAGTTGGGGTGATAGGAGACCGGTGAAACATCGATCCGGTGCTGACCGTAGCCGTCACGCTGATGATGGTGGACCTCGGCCACCGGACGGTTGACCGGCAGCTGCACGAAATTCGGGCCGCCCAGGCGGATCAATTGCGTATCCAGGTAGGAGAACAGCCGGGCCTGCAGCAGCGGGTCGTTGGTGAAGTCGATTCCGGGCACGACGTTCTGCACGCAGAAGGCCACCTGCTCGGTCTCGGCGAAGAAGTTCTCCGGGTTGCGGTTGAGCACCATGTGCCCGACGACCCGGAGTGGGACCTCCTCTTCGGGGATGATCTTGGTGGCGTCGAGGAGATCGAAGTCGAACTCGTGCTCGCGCTCCTCCTCTACCAGTTGCACGGCAAGTTCGTACTCCGGACCGTTGCCCGACTCGATGGCCTCCCACAGGTCGCGCCGGTGGAAGTCCGGGTCGGCGCCCATGATCTTCTGGGCCTCGTCCCAGACGAGGGAGTGCGCGCCGAGCCGGGGCCGCCAATGGAACTTGACGAACGTGCCCTTGCCCTCAGCGTTGACGAACCGGTAGGTGTGCACGCCGAAGCCCTGCATGGTGCGGTAGCTGCGCGGGATGCCGCGGTCCGACATGGCCCACATGAGCATGTGCATCGTCTCGGGCTGCAGCGAGATGAAGTCGTAGAAGGTGTCATGGGCGGAGGCCCCCTGCGGCATCTCGTGCGGCGGCTCGGGCTTGACCGCATGGACGAAGTCGGGGAACTTGATGCCGTCCTGGATGAAGAAGACGGGGATGTTGTTACCGACCAGGTCGTAGTTGCCCTGCCGCGTGTAGAACTTGGTGGCAAAGCCGCGCACGTCGCGGACGGTGTCGGCCGACCCGCGCGAGCCCTGCACGGTCGAGAAGCGCACGAACACCGGCGTCTCGCGTCCGGCCTCGGAGAGGAAATCGGCGGCCGTAACGTCGGCCAACGGGTCCGTGCAGGTGAACGTGCCGTAGGCGCCCGAGCCGCGAGCATGGACGATGCGCTCGGGGATCCGCTCGTGATCGAACCGGGTCAGCTTCTCGCGGAAGTGGAAGTCCTCGATCAGGGTCGGACCACGATCTCCGGCCGTCAAGGAGTCGTCGGTGTGCTCGACGCGCACGCCTTGATCGGTGGTGAGGGCCTTGCCCTCGTGGCCGACGCGATTACGCTCCAGATCCTCCCGCTTGGGGTCGCCGTTGCTCACCGTTTCCTCCTTTTCAGGCCCCGTGGACGCAGGGCGGACAGAACCCTTGGGTACCCACGGCTACCGACCGCTACCAGGTTTCCTTGCTGGTCAGGTCACGACGGCGTCCAGCGGCGCGCCCGTGGGCACCAGTGGCTGGTAGGCCCAGGCGAAGAGCCAGAGGGCGGCACGCTCATCTTCATCGAGACTGGCAGCGCAGTCGATGAGCTCGCGCTCAACGCTCTCCAGCGAGCATCCCGAGTTCAATCGCTCGGCGATTTCTTGCAGACGATCCGCCACCATCTCCTGCTCAAGGATTATCACCGGCGCGCGCCGCCCGCAACCCTGGTCATCCCTTTCCAACGTGGCCCTTGGCCCCTCATCTCCGGCCAACCATCGCGCTCCCCGCTCGTAGAGACGGGCCACTTCGGGCCCGGTGAGCCCGGCATATCGCGCTTGACCTCGTAGCCGATACGGGTCTGGAGGTAGGCCAGGTGCCGGGAGCCCTCGGGAAAGCACGCGAGCAGACTCCCGTCCAGCCGCAGCACGGCGGCGGGGGCGCTCAGAGCGGGCCGAATCGGTAGCTTTGGGATCGGTGCCAGTCCAGAGGCAGCCATGAACCGCTCCGCTCGTCCGGAGGTCGGTGTCGGACAGACCGTCCTGGAGCTCGACGACTCCATCGTCGCGCCTGCGGACCAGATCCGTGATCTGATCAAGCTGAGCGACCCGGCCCTCTCGGAGCTCGGCTTCGAACCCCTGCTGGACGAGCTGCTGATACGCGTTCGGATCCTGCTCGGCGTCGATACCGCGGCCATTCTGCTCTTCGACAAGGTGGAGAACGAGCTCGTCGCGCGGGCGGCCAAGGGGATCGAGGAGGAGGTCGAGCAGGGCGTCCGGATTCCGATCGGGGTGGGCTTTGCCGGCCGCATCGCCAAAGAGCGCGTGGCCATCTTCATCGCCGACGTGGACCACGCCGACATCCTCAACCCGATCCTGCGCGAGAAGGGCATCCGTTCGCTGCTCGGCGTGCCCCTGATCGTGGAGGGCGAGCTGATCGGCGTGCTCCACATCGGCACGCTGTACCCGCGCGTCTTCGACCTGCGCGACCTGGCTGTGCTGGAGATGGCCGCCGCTCGGGCCGCGCCGGCCATCGAGCGCGCCCGACTGCTGCACGCACTCGAGCGCGAGCACCGGATCGCCGTCGTGCTTCAGCGCAGCGTCCTGCCTCGCCGGCTGGGCGAGGTGGCCGGGGTGTCGGTGGCCGGCCGCTACCTACCGGCCCGCGATGAGGTGGGTGGGGACTGGTACGACGTGATCGAGCTGCCGCGCGGTCGCCTCGGAGTCGCGATCGGCGATGTCGTGGGCCACGGTCTCGAAGCGGCCACGCTGATGGGGCAGCTGCGCACGGCGTTGCACGCCTATGCCGCGGAGGGCCACGGGCCGTCCGAGACCCTCACCTTGGTCGACCGCTTTGCCGTCAGCATGGGAGAGAGCGCGATGGCCACCGCCGCCTATGTGATTCTCGACAGCGAGGACGGCCATGTCACGCTGGCCAGCGCCGGCCACCTTCCGCCCATCCTCATCTCGAATACCGGCGAGACCCGGCTGGTCGAGATCAGCCCGGGGCCGCCGCTTGGCGCCGTCGGCTACGGGCGCTGTCCGCAGTCCGAGTTCACGCTGGGAGAGGACGAAACGCTCTTTCTCTACACCGATGGGCTCATCGAGCGCCCGCGGATTCCCTTGGACACCAGCATCCATGTGCTCGTCTCGGCCCTCACGGGAGCCGGCACGGCGGAGGAAGCGTGTCTGTTGGCCATGGACCGGCTCGTCCCGGTCCGGGGACCGCGCGACGACGTGGCCGTCCTCGCCATCCAGAACCGGGCGGTGCCCGCGACGCTCCGCGTCAGGATGCCCGCGGAGCCCGCGACCCTGTCCCAGCTGCGGCGCATGCTGTCTCGGTGGTTGAGCAAGCATGGTGTCGAGCGCGAGCTCGCCGCCGAGGTGCTCATCGCTGCGGGGGAGGCGTGCGCCAACGCCGTCGAGCACGCCTACGGGCCCGGGGAGGGCTTCTATGAGCTCGAAGCCGATGTCGTGGACGGGACGGTACAGGTCACGGTGCGCGACGGCGGGCGCTGGCGCCCGCCGCGGGGCGAAAACCGCGGGCGGGGTCTCACCATCATCGAGGCGGCCATGGACGAGGTCGGCGTGCATACCGGCGAGGACGGGACGGAAATCATCATGCAGCGTAGGCTCGGACGCTCATGAAACCCCTCGCGGACTTCCGCTCCGAGCTCCAGGATGGGGTCCTCTGCGCTGAGCTTCAAGGCGAGATCGACATGTCCAACGCCGGCGAGCTGCGCGAGCACCTGAGCGCGCTGACCCCCAACGACGCCCTGGGCATGATTCTCGACCTTTCCGGCGTGGACTACCTCGACAGCGCCGGCATCCATATGGTCTACCGGCTGCGCGAGGGCCTGCGCAAGCGCGGTCAGGCCTTCCGCGTCGTAGTCCCGCCGGGGTCGGCGGTCAGCGACACCCTACGGCTAGCCGGTGCCGAGGGTGAGATCGCGACCGTCCCGAGCGCCGCCGCGGCGCGGGAGTCGCTGCAGCCGCAGCGGCGCAGCGAGACGCGCTGAGCGGCGACCGGACGCCGGTTCAGGCCTCGTCGAGGATCTCCTCGAGCTCGTCCTGGGCGGACTGCAGTCCGGGCGAGATGGCCAGACGGTCGTCCTGGAGCAAGAGCCGCACCTTCTCGCGTGCGCCCGCCGATCCCTTGGCCAGCGCTTCGGCCAGGTGCTTGGCCTGAGCCGGCTTGAGCGTCTCGCCGAGCGGTGACTCCTCGGGGTCCACGACGCAATCGAGCAAGGCCGGCCCGTCGTGGCCCAAGAGCTCGTCGATGGCCTCGCGGCATTGTCCGGGGTCGGTCACCCGGATGCCTTTGAGCCCGCAGCCCTGCGCGACCTGGGCGAAGTTCACCTCCGAGAGGTCGCAGGCGTACTCGGGGTTGCCCAAGAAGGCCATCTGCTCCCACAGGATGAGATTGATGCTCGAGTTGTTGATGACCACGACCTTGACCGGCAGCCGGTGCTGGACGAGGGTGGCCAGGTCGCCCATGAGCATGCTCATGGCGCCGTCGCCGATGAAGGCCACCACCTGGCGCTCGGGGTAGGCGATCTGGGCGCCCATGGCGTAGGGAACGGACGCGGCCATCGAGCAGTTGGTGCCCGAGAAGGAGAAGCTCTGGCCGCGACGGAGCTTCATGCGACCCTGCCAGATGGTCGTCGTCCCGGCGTCGCCGCACACGATCGCGTCCTCGGCCAGCAGCTCCTCGAGGTGGTGGGTCACCACCTGCGGC
Source organism: uncultured Solirubrobacterales bacterium (assembly GCA_963777185.1). GTDB lineage: Bacteria > Actinomycetota > Thermoleophilia > Solirubrobacterales > Solirubrobacteraceae > Palsa-465. The sequence goes on along the minus strand of CAVZPU010000008.1, from coordinate 14,431 downwards.
TTCATCGGCGTGGAGGTGTCGGTGCCCTGCTTGTCCATGAGCTGCCACCACCGGCGCATGCCCGCCCTGGGCGTGCTCGAGGAACGAGCGATCCCGGTCGTCGTCGAGCAGCTCGGCGAGCTCGGCCAGCGTGGCCTTGGCGTCGCCGACCAGTCCCACGTCGACCGGATAGCGCAGCCCGATGCGCTCGGCCCGGTCGTCGATCTGCACCGCCACCGCCTGGCCGGGCGTGGGCCAGAAGTCGTAGTAGGTCGATGAGGAGCCGACGATGAGCAGGCCATCGCAGTTCTCGAGCGCCTCCTGGCTCGGTCGGGTGCCGGCGAAGGCGATGCCTCCCGTCGTGTAGGGCGAGTCGTCGGGCACGCAGTCCTTGCCCAGCGCCGCCTTGGCGATCGGCGCCCCCAGCTTCTCGGCCACCCGCTCGAGCTCCTCGCCCGCTCCCCGGGCGCCGGCTCCGGCGATGATCGCCACTTTCCGGCGACCGTGGAACATGGCCGCGGCTCGCTCGAGCTCGAGCCGGGCGGGCATCGTGACATGGCGGTCGGGCGTGATCGAGGTGTGGCCCGGGATGTTCTTGTCCGAGATCTTGTCCTCTTCGAGCTCCCAGCTCTGCACGTCGATCGAGATGGCCAGGTGCGCCGGCGCGCGGTGGGCCAGCGCCGCGCGGACGGCCAGGTCGGTGGCGTTGACCGCGTGGGCCGGACCGTTGACGCGCTGGTTGAACGCGCAGGCGTCGTTGAAGACGATCTCCTGCGGAAGGTCCTGCAGGAAGTGCGTGCCCACCATGTCGTGGTAGGGCATCCCGGTGATGGCGATAATCGGCGCTCCCTCGAGCTTGGCGTCATAGAGGCCGTTGAGCATATGGATCGCGCCCGGTCCCGCGGTCGAGATGCACACCGCCGGGCGACCGGTGAACTTGGCGTGGCCGACCGCCGCCAGCGCCGCCACCTCCTCATGGCGGACGTGGACGAAGCGGATCTTGTCGCTGCGCATCGCGCATGGCCTCGAAGAAGCCGTTGATCCCGTCCCCGGCCAGCCCGAAGTAGGTGTCGATTCCCCACTCCAGCAGACGGTCGATGATCAGCTCGGAGGTCGTGGGCATGGAGGCTCCTTCGGGAGACGTGGGGACCGACGCTGGGCCGTTGGCTACCCATGGTGACTACGATTCAGTCCGTGCCCGATCGCCTCTTCTTCACTGACTCCGACGAGGCCAACCGGCTCATCGCCTCCGATCCGATGGCCCTGTTGATCGGCTTCGCCCTCGATCAGCAGGTGCCGGTCCAGAAGGCCTTCGTGGGCCCGCTGGTCGTCCAGGAGCGGGTCGGCTCGCTCGATGCCGGCGCCCTGGCCGCGGCCGATCTCGACGCCGTGTTTCGCGCCAAGCCCGCCGTGCACCGCTTCCCGGGCGCCATGGCCGCCCGGGTCAGCGAGCTGGCTGTTCACGTCCGCGACCACTACGGAGGCCAGGCCGAGCGCGTCTGGACCGAGGCCCGCGATGGGCACGAGCTTCGCGACAACCTGGCCGGCCTCCCCGGCTTCGGGGAGATGAAGATCAAGGCGCTTGGCTCGGTGCTGGCCAAGCACTTCAGCGTGGCCGCTGCCGACGAGCTCGTTCCCTGGCACCCCACCCTCGGAGACGTCGACTCCCCCGAGGCGCTGGCCGATTACCAGGCCAAGAAGCGCGCGCACAAAGCCGAGTGGGCGGCCGCTCGGGGTGCCTGAGCGCATGTACGGTTCGCCGCTGCGCCGGCTACCCAGCGTGGGTGAGCGGGTGCGGATCCTGTACCTGGGGGCCCAGGGCCGGGGTGCTGTGGAGCGCGTCTCCGATGACTTGCATGAGCTCGACGTGGTCTCCGAGGAGGGCCGGCTCGTGCGCTTCCGCCTCAACCAGGCCACGGCCCGGTTCGTGGCCGTCGGCCCGGACACCGGTGCGCGGCTGATCTTCGAGCCCTCCTAGGGCGAGGTGGCCGCGGCCGCGGGTGCCGCCGATGCGGCCGAGCGCGCGGGCGCTCCGAAGGAGACGGTCAGGACCGCGCCGCCGTCGGAGGCGTTGGCCGCGGTGGCAGAGCCGCCGTGGGCCTCCGCCGCCTGCTTGACGATGGCCAAGCCAAGACCCGAGCCGGGCAGGCGCCGTGCGTGCTCGGCCCGGTAGAAGCGGTCGAACACGTGGGGCAGGTCGTGCTCCTGAAAACCGGGACCGTGGTCGCGCACGGTCAGTTGGCCACCCTGCAGGGAGACCTCGACGACGCCGTCGGGCGGGCTCCACTTGCGCGCGTTGTCGATCACGTTGGTGACTGCGCGCCCGACCCGGTCCGGAGCGCCCTCGACGACGGTAGGCTCGAGATCCACGGTGAAGTTCAGCCCGGGGGCGCGTCGCTGCGCGCGTCCGACCGCGTCACGAACGACGGCATCGAGCTCGATCGACTCGGTGTGCTCGCTCGGGCCCGCGCCGCGAGCCAGCTCGAGGACGTCGGCGACCAGCTGGGTGAGCTCGTCGAGCTCGGCCAGGATCGCCTCCTGCAGGCCGGCCCGCTCGGCGACGGGGAGCCGGTTGGCCTCGAGAAAGATCTGGATGTTGCTGCGCAGGGCGGCCATCGGCGTGCGCAGCTCATGCGAGGCGTCGCCGATGAGCTGGCGCTGGGAGAGGATCGAGCGTTCGAGGGCATCGAGGGTCTGGTTGAAGCTCGCCGCCAGCCGGCGCAGCTCCAGGGCGCCCGCTTCCTGCAGGCGGCGGGGACTGTCGAGCGCGCTCGTCACCTGTTCGGTCTCGTCGGAGAACCGGTCGATGGGGGCCAGCGCCGCCCGGGCGATCAGCGCGCCGAGCACGATGGCGAGCAGGATGCCGCCGGCGATGAGCAGGCCATAGGTGAGGACGAGGTCGTGCAGGACGGAGTCAACCGAGCCGAGCGGAAGCGCGACCTGCACCGCCTTGTGGTCGTACGGATCGCCGGTCGTCAGCACCTCGACCCGGATGCCGTTCACGGTGGCGGTGCTAAAGAAGCTTCCCCGGGCCTGGCGGGCGACGCGCATGACGGCGGCGTCGACGGGGAGCTGGGGGGTGCTTCCGTTGCCGGCCGCGATGTGGCCATCGGGAAAGACGAACTGAAAGTACCCCGGTGCGCCGCCCAGCGGCGGGTTGGGTGGCACGCCGAAGGGGCGCGCGCGATCTTCGTCGCCGGGGCGGTTGCCGTCCAACCCCCCGTGGCCGGGATGGGGCTGCAGGTACTGGGCCGCGCGCTGCTGGAGCTCTTGGTGGAGCTCGCCGACCAGATGAGATCGGGTGGCGAGATAGCCGATGATCCCGAGGGCGATGGCCACGGTGGCCACCGCGAGTGCCGCGGCCGCGGTGAGTCGGCGGCGCAGGCTCACGGCTCGCGCAGGACGTAGCCCACGCCGTGCACGGTCTGGATCAGCCGACGCTCGCCGCCGGCTTCGAGCTTGCGCCGCAGGTAGCCGATGTAGACCCGTAGGGCATTGCCGGCCAGGCCGAAGTCATATCCCCACACCCGCTCGTAGATGAGCTCGGAGGTGAGCACGCGTCGCGAGTTGAGCATGAGCAGCTCGAGGAGCTGGTATTCGGTGCGCGTGAGATCGACCGTGCGCCCAGCGATCCGAGCCGCATGGGCATCGGCGTCCAGCTCGAGCTCCTCGAAGCGCAGCGAGCGGCCATCGGCGCCGTCGATGTGGCGTCGCATGACCGCACGCAGCCGCGCCTGGAGCTCGCGCACGTCGTAGGGCTTGACCAGGTAATCGTCGGCGCCGGCCTCCAGTCCATCGACTCGATCCTCGACCGCATCCCGGGCGGTCAGCATCAAGATCGGGGTGCGGTCGCCGCCGGAGCGCAGCCGCCGGCACACCTCCATCCCGTCGATGTCGGGTAGCCCCAGGTCGAGAACGATGGCGTCGGGGACCGTGGAGGACGCCTGGAAGAGCCCATCCTGGCCGTTTGGGGCCGTGAGCACCTCGTAGCCCCCGAGCAGCAGCGCCCGCCGCAGCGCCGAGCGCACCGAATCGTCGTCCTCGATGACCAGAACCCGCATGTGTTGGTATTGAATCGCGCGTGCGGCTAAGGAAGCGCTCGCATCGATGTAAGTGAGATGTAGGAAGCGCTTAGCGCTCGGAGAGGGCCACGGGCTCAGGGGCCTCCGGCGCCCGTCGCCCGGCCGCCCCTGCCGCCGCCGCCGCCGCCGAGCCTTCGATGTTGAACCGGGGCAGACGGGCGTCGAGCGCCCGAGGCAGCCACCACGTCGCCCGCCCGAGGAGCTCAAGGACAGCCGGGAGCAGGACGCAGCGGATGACGAGGGCATCGAGGAACACCGCCGCGGCCAGGCCGAACCCGAACTCCTTGATTGTGCGTTCGTCGCCGAGCATAAAGGAGAGGAAGACGCAGACCATGATCGCCGCGGCAGCCGTGATGACCCGGCCGGTGAAGGCGATGCCATCAGCGACCGCCTGCGAGGTGTCGCCGCTGCGCACCCACTCCTCGCGCACGCGCGAGATGAGAAAGACCTCGTAGTCCATGGAGAGGCCGAACACCACGGCGAACATGAGCACGGGAATCCACGGTTCGACCGGGCCCTTCGCGACTCCGAGGACTCCGGAGAGATAGCCGTCCTGGAAGATGGCCGTGGTCGCGCCGAGCGCGCCACCGATGCTGAGCAGATTCATCAGGCCGGCCTGCACCGGGATGACGACCGAGCGGAAGATGACGAACAGGAGCAGCGCTGAGAGGACGACGACCACGGCGATGAACAGGGGCAGCTTGCCCGCTAGCACGCCGGCGAAGTCGATCGAGCCGGCCGTAAAGCCCCCGACCAGCGGCCGCGAACCGAACGCCGAGGCGAACGGGGGCAGGACGCGGTCGCGCAGCCGGTGCACCAGCGCGGTGGTGGCACTGTCCTGAGGCGCTGAGGCCGGGTAGACCTGCACAACGGCGAGGCGACCTGTCGGCGACAGGCGCGGCGCGGTGACAGCCACGGCGTCTGACGTGCTGGCCAGGGCCGCGCGCAGCGCCGGCAGGTTTGACGCCTGGGCGGCGCTGTGCATGGGGACGGCGACGGTCAGGGGGCCGTTGAACCCCGGCCCGAAGCCCCGGGCGAGCAGGTCGAAGGCCACGTGAGTGCTCGTGCCGGGCGGGTCGTTGCCCTGGTCGCTGTTATCGAGGCGCATCTTGACCACGGGGGCCAAGCACAGCAGCATGACGGCCGTGGCGGCGATGGCCAGCGGCCACGGGCGCGCCTGCACGGTGAGGCTCCACCGCCGCCAGGTGGATCGCTGCGGCCCGCCGCCTTTGGCCGCGGAGCGCCGGGCGAAGCGACTCGGCTGGGCCACGCGATGGCCGAAGCGCGAGAGCAGGGCGGGAAGCACGGTCAGCGAGGCCAGCAGGGTCATGAGCACGGCCAGCACCGAGGCGATGGCCATGCCGTACAGGAAGGCCACGCCGGTGGCGAACATGCCCAGCAAGGCGATGATGACCGTCGCCCCGGCGAGGAGAATGGCCCGGCCCGAGGTGTCCATGGCCTGCTCGACGGCGTGCGCCACATCGCCGCTGTGGCCGTAGTTTTCGCGAAAGCGGGTGACGATGAAGAGCGCGTAATCGACGCCCACACCGAGACCGATCATGATGGCGAGCTCGGGAGAGACGTTCGACATGTCGGTCAGGTGGGTGGCTAGACCGACGAGCGCGATTCCGGTCATGAGGCCAAGACCGGCGGTGATGAGCGGCATGCCGGCCGCCAGGAGCGAGCCGAAAGTGAGAAGCAGGATGACCAGCGCGGCGATGACCCCCACCGTGGTCGCCGGGCCGACGCTGAACCCCTCCGCTTGCTCGATGACCTGACCTCCCGCGGCCACCTGGAGCCCCGGCACGTGGACGGCGTGGATGGCGTCGAGGACGGGCTTGCCGGTGGTATCGGGCAGCAGGTTGGCCCGCTTGTCGTACCGAATGGTGGCGAAGGCGGTACGTCGATCGCGCGAGACCTGGAGCGCACCCTCGGGTGAGTACGGGCTGATGACGGCGATGACGTGGGGCATCCGGCTGACCTGGCCGATGAGCGCGCTCATCGGGCCGCGCACCGAGGGGTCATCGATCGTGGCCTGCGAGCTGGAGAAGACGACCGTGTCGGTGTCGCCGCTCTGAGCCGGGAACTGGCTGCTCAAGAGGTTGGTGACGCGTTGGGCCTCGGTGCCCGGAAGGGTGAAGTTCGTGGCGTACTGGCGACCGACGGCCGACGCGATGGCGGTGGTGCCGATGGCCAGGACGATCCAGCCAACGACGATCCAGCGGCGATGGGTCATGCACCAGCGGGTCAGGGCGATCATGGTCGGTATGGTCGCAAAGCCGCCCCTTGGGCTGTGTGCCGATCGTGGGGCCTGCGTGTCGTCGCGTCAGGCGGCGTGTCTCATCGCTGCGCCCAGCCCCGGCCTAGAGGATCAGGGAGCTGACGATGTGCCAGGTGGCGAACTGCGAGGTGAAGATGACCATGAAGAGCGCCGAGGCGAGTACCAGGGTTCGCGAGAGCCCGCGATCGATCGACCAGCTGGCCGCCCACATGAACAGGGGAAAGCGCAGGCTGGCGTAGCGGTCAAAGCCCTTGAGGGGATCGCCGGCGCTGGGACTGCACAGGTGCACGAGCATGGCCAGCGCGACGTAGATCCCGTAGGCGGACGGCAAGCGGCTGAACGTCCCCGCCAGGGCCACGCCGACGGTCAACAACGCCACCGCCTGAATCACGGCTTGGGAGCCATCGCCAGTCAGGTGGGCGCCGCTGGCCACGAGCATGAGCTGATGCCAGGCCTCACGGAGACCGTTCCACGCACCCACCCACGGGAAGGTGATGCTGTGGTGCATGTACTGCTGCTGGGCAGCGATCGCCCCGGACGCACCGAAACCTCGGGTGGCGAGGTAGGCCCCGAAGGCGGCGGCGGGCAGCGGGATGGCCGCTGACCAGAGCACCGATGGCGAGAGCGGGTAGCGCGGTTTCCACCAGGCCGAGACCGGGCGCGGAGGGGCGTCCTCGCGGGGCCCGTAGAAGAAGAGCACGAGCACCGGGGCGATGACCACCGCCCCCGCCGGACGAGACACTGACGCCATCGCGCCGAGCACGGCCGCCAAACGCCAGCGGCCCCGCCGGGCGGCATAGACCGTGCCGGCCGACAGGGCGAGGAAGAGCCCGTCGGTATAAATAGCCGACAGAAAGACGGTGAGCGGGCCGAAGGCGATGAGCTCGACGGTTCGCTGAGCGGTGACCGCCCCGAGTTCGAGGACGGTCAGCCGGCGGATGATCTCTAGGGCCACCAGACAGCTCGTCAGCGAAATGAGCAGGCCCGAGATGAGCACGGAGCCGGTCACCCAGGACAGCGTCCGCATCATCAGTGGCAGTAGGGGTGAGAAGGCGGTGTCCTGCCCGGTGCGGTAACCGTGCGCAGCGATCTGCAGGTACCAGATCGAGTCCCAGCGCACGAACGGGGCGGCGAGCAGGTTCCCGACTCGGCCAAGCGAGACCGACACTCGCAGGGGGTCAAAGGAGGCGACGTTGGCCTGCACGGTCCCGAGGAGCAGGACCGCCGTGGCGCCCGCGAGGAGCACCAGCACGCGGGAACCGAGGAATGCTCGCCAGGTGACTGCGGCGACCGGCCGGCGTGCCCGCACCCCGGTGCTCGGAGGCGCGAGGGCCTCGGTGATCGTCGTGCTGATGTCCGCGGCGGTCTCCATCCCGTCTCACTTCGGTGCTTGGTCCAACCTCCCCGAACCCACCCGGATACTCGGCCGGCGCCCGAAGCAGCTTGAGCGACCCGGGGGCTTCGAGCATCACCGCCGCTAGCTATGACTGCTCGAGGGCGCGGTGGCGATCCGGCGCGTGGTCTCAGGAGTCATCACCACGGAGCGACGCGGGAGACCGGGCTCGCCGTTGCGGCTCAGTCGACGTAATCGGATCGGTTCACGAGGTTGCGGACCAGCTCCCCGCGGAGATGACGCGCGATGTTCGCGGCCGCGTCACCGGTGGCGGCAGCAAGCGATCCCGGAGTGAGTCCGGAGTTGTGCGGTGAGCCCAGAAGGTTGGGAAGCTCGAAGAGGGGTCGCTTTGTCGCGAAGCGCTCCGCCCGCCCGGGCTCCTGCCACCAGGTATCGATCCCGGCGCTGAACGACGGGTGGCCACGCAGATGCTCGTAGAGGGCGTCCTCGTCGAGGATCGCCGCGCGAGCCACATTGATGAGGATGGCGTCGGCCTTCATCAGCGACAGTTCGCGGCTGCCGATCAGGCCTCGAGTGGCACGGGTCAGAGGCAGCGCAATGACGAGGACATCGGCGGCGGCGAGCAGGGCGTCAAGCTCGCCCAGGGTGCCGATGCGCTCGACGGTTTCCTCGGTGCGCCCGGACCGGTTGACGGCGTGGATGCGGGCTCCCAGGCACCGGAAGAGCCGGGCGCTGGCCTGGCCGATCCCTCCGAAGCCGAGGACGCCCACGACCGCGCCGCGCAGTTCCTTCGTGAGCGTCTGCTGGTCGAACTCGCCTCGGGCCAGGCCGGCGTGGTTCTGCGCCAGGCGCTTGGCCAGCGATAGGGCCATGGCCAGGACGTGCTCGGCCATCGGCCCGGCGTACGCGCCGGCATTGGAGGCTACGGGCACGTGCTCGGGCAGGCGATCGAAGGGGACGTGGTCGACCCCGGCCGAGAGCAGTTGAATCAAGCCCACCGAACGCAGGAGGGCGAACTCCTCGGGGCCTTGCAGCTCGGCACCGAGCCGCCAGGCCAGGACGGCGTCGGCCTCCGACAGCGCCCGAGCGCGGTCGGCTTCGCTGACCTCGGGTAGCAGCGTGGTGGTGGCAAGGCCATCGAGCGCCTTGCCCACGGCATCCCCCGTGTTCGCCGGGGGCGAAAAGGTCATCAGCACGCGCGCTGTGTCGCCATGCGCTCCGGGCATCGACACCATCTAATCAGCGCGGGGCCCCCGGGATCTCGGCCCGATGTTGCGCCTGCGCGTCCCAGCTGCCTCGCGCGACCGCGCATGCCCGACACTTCAGGACCGTGTCGGCAAACCAAGGAGAGTCTGCGCCTGGTCGGGCTAGGCGGGCGAAGACGGCCTACCCAACTAAACCGCCTACGCAGAAGGGCTGTCGGCGTTGCCTCGGCGCCGATTTACAGCATCGGCGCGGCACTTGATCAAGCAGAAGTTTCGAGTACTTCATGTACAAGCGTTTTCGCCACACCGGTTATCTGCGGTGTAGGGTCGGGCTGGATGGTTCGTGATTTGGGTGGCACGGGTGGTTTGTTGGAGCGTGCTGTGGAGCTGGGGGTCTTGGATGGACTCCTTGATGCGGCGAGACGGGGCGAGGGCGGGTTGGTGTTGCTGGATGGACCGCCGGGGATCGGCAAGACGCGCCTCCTGGACGCGTGCGCAGCGGGCGCACGCCAGCGCGGGATGTTGGTTCTGGGGGTCCGGGGCGATGAGTTGGTGATGCAGGAGTCGTTTACGGGGGTGCGGGAGCTGCTCTGGTCGGCGGTCCGGGCGGGCGGATCGGAGCTATTCGATGGCGCCGCGGGGCTGGCCGCGTCGGTATTCGAGCTCGGCGAGGGTGAGCGGGTCGATCGCGATCGTCCGGCGGGAGTGCTGCACGGCCTGTATTGGCTGGTGGCGAACCTTGCCGATGGCGGTCCCTTGTTGCTGGTGGTCGATGACGGGCAATGGCTTGATGCCGCGTCGGCTCGCTTCCTGTCCTATCTGGCGAGGCGGGTGGAATCGTTGCCGGTGCTGTTGGCGGTCGGGATGCGCCGTGGTGAGCCGGGCGGTCCGGCTGACATGGCCGCGGGGCTGGCGGAGGTCGCCGCGAGCGTATTGCGCCCCGGGTCGTTGAGCGAGGCTGCGGTCGGGTTGCTGGTTCGCAGCGAGCTCGGTGCCCGCGCGGATGCGCAGCTGTGTCGATGGTGTCATGAGGTCACCGGTGGCAATCCGTTCTACGTACGTGCGGTGACCGCGGCGCTGGCAGCCGAGCCCGATCGCCCGGCGGGCGCGTTGACTCGGAGCGTTCAGACCTTGGGCGCCGGTGCGGTGACGAGCAGCGTGCTGGTTCGTGTGGGACGCTTGGGCGCCGAATGTGAGCGCTTGACGCAGGCCCTAGCGGTGCTCGCGCCGGGCTCGCCGCTACGTCATGCGGCGAGGCTGGCCGGTCTGGAGCATGGGCAGGCCGCGGTGGCGGCGGATGCCCTGCGCGCCGCAGATTTGTTGGCCACCGGAGCGGCGTTGTCGTTCTCACACCCGATCGTTCGCGAGGCGGTGGGCACTCAGATGGCCGCGTCGCGGCGCGCGGCGCTGCATTTTGAGGCGGCCGGCCAGCTCGCCGGCGAGGGAGCGCCGGCGGCTCGCGTGGCCGCGCATCTGCTCTTTGCCGAGCCTTATGGCGAGGCCTGGGTCGTCGACGCCTTGCGTAGGGCCTCGACCGAGGCGCTTGGCCAGGGTGCGCCCGAGGCAGCCGTTTCCTATCTGCGGCGCGCGGTAGACGAGCCGCCCGCGCCTGAGATTCGCTTCGAGGTCCTGCTGGAGCTCGGGCGCGCCGAGGCGCTGTTGCCAGTGGCGCACGACTTCGGCGCGTTGCGCGAAGCACTCGCGCTGGCGAAAAGCGCCCAGCAGCGTGCCGAAGTTGCGATGGAACTGGCCTGGGGGCTGACCAACGCAACGCGGAACTCAGAGGTCGCGCCGCTGCTGGAGGCCATCCTCGAGCACGGCGAGAATCTCGACCCCGCGCTGGTGGAGAGCATCGAAGCGCTGCTCATTGGCAGTGGCGCGGTGGATCTCCGCGCCACGAAGCGGATCCTCGCCCGGGCCGCGGGCCAATTTGACCGTGCCGGGCGCGGCGAGCTCCGCGACCCGGTGATGCTCGCCGCGCTTGCGCAAAGCCGTGCCCTCGCCGGTTTGCCCCGCCTAGACACTGCTGCCCTGGCCAAATGGGCGCTCGCGGACGGGTCGCTGCTTGAGCATGGCCCGGCCTACGGTGCGGCCGCGGCCGCGCTGTGCTGGATCGATCAGCTCGATGAGGCCGCCGAGGCGCTTGACGCTGGGGTTAATTGGGCGCAGCGTCGCGGGTCGGCGCCGAGCTTCTTGCACATGTCGGTCAGGCGCGGCGAGACGGCGTTTCGAGCCGGCGAGCTGAGTGTCGCCGAGGCCCATTTGCGCCGCGCCCACGAGATTGCCTTGGAGCTCGGTGTCGGCCACTGGGCGGTTAACTCCTTGATCGCCGTGCTGCTCGAACGCGACCTCGTGGAGGAAGCGTTAGAGCTGGTCGAGACGGATGCGCTGTCGGAGCCGCGACTCAGCTTGTGGCAAGGGGTAGTTGTGCTGGCCCATCGCGGGCGCGTGAGAGTTGCCCGAGGCGAGTTTGAAGCGGGCGTGGCCGACATGCTCGACGCCGATCGGCGGATGGCTACGGGGGGGCTGCAGCTGAGCGTGCTCGTCGATTGGGTACCGAGCGCCGCGCTGGCGCTTACCGGCTTAGGGCGCGAGGACGACGCCCGGGCGCTCGTCTCGCGCGAGCTTGTCGCGGCGGTCACGTTCGGCGCGCCACGACGCCACGGGATTGCTCTCTCGGCGTTTGGGCGGCTCGACCCGGGGCCCGAGGGCTTAGCCGGCCTGCACGCGGCCACGCAACTCCTGGAGCGCTGCCCCGCCCGGCTGGAGCACGCGCGGGCCCTGGTCAATCTCGGCATCGGTCTACACTCCCGCGGCCAGCTCGAGGACTCCCGCGAGGCGCTCTCGCACGGTCTCGACATTGCCCAACGCTGTGGTGCGAACGCTCTGACAAACCGAGCGCGCACGACGCTAGTGGCGACTGGCGCGCGTCCGCGACGCGACGCGCTGAGCGGGCCGGCTGCGCTTACCCCGGCCGAGCTGCGCACCGCCCGGATGGCCGTCGGCGGGCTCACGAACCGTCAGATCGCTCAAGCCCTGTTCGTGTCTGCTAAGACGGTCGAGGCGCAGCTTTCACACGCCTACACGAAGCTCGCGATCCACAGCCGCTCAGAGCTCGCCGCCGCATTGGGGACAGCGACCGAAACTAAACGTGTAACCGCCGACGTTCCCGACGGGTTCAGCTACTCACCCAACAGTAGGGTGCCAGCATCCAAACTCTAGGGTCGCGCCCGATGCGTTCTACGCTTGGGTGCGCCAGGCTCTGGCCGTGCCCGCTCCCGAGCCCATACATGTCGCTCTCGATATCGAGCGGATAGAGGGCACGGTTTGTGGCCGGCTCGCCGCCCGCGGGACGCGCGCGGTTAAGTTCTACGGCTGGCTTGAGTTGATTGATCGCATCGAGCGCGCCCTGGGGCAGCCGTCCGGTGCCGGCGAGGGACCCGGTCAAGGTCGGTGAGAACCGTGAACGCTAGGCGTCACAGGATTCGCCGGGACGTCCGACCCCTTGTCCGACTGGCAGCGCTACGTGCGCGAGCGTGTCGACGCGGGCGTCCAGGTCTCGCCGCCGGGGCAGTTAGCGGATCCGGGCCTTTAGAAGTCGTCGCCGGACGGCGAGGCTTCCGTTTTCCTCTCAGCATGGCGTGCGTCGCGGTGGTTGCTGTGCTGGCGCTTCCGACCGCGGCGCTGGCTGATGTCTCCGCGGTAGAGGGAGAGTCCTTCAGCGGAACCGTGGCGGACGTCGGCTGCGCGGTGTCGAGCGCGGACATCTACTGGGGCGATGGCACGCCGACGTCACCCGGTACGTCCGACGGCGCCACCGGCGTGCAGGGCACGCACACCTACGATGAGGAGCGCACCACGACCGGGACGCTCTCCTACACGTGCAACAACCAGCCCCAGACGACTGACTTCGCGGTCACCGTGCAGGATGCACCCCTGACGAGCGCGGCGAACGACGTCGCAGGCACGTCGGACCAGCCGCTCACGACGACTATCGACCACTTCGACGACGCCAACCCGGCGGCCAGTGTGGGCGACTTCTCGGCTCAGATCGCCTGGGGCGATGGCACGACCACGGCCGGCTCCATAGCCAACGCGGCCAACGGAGGCTTCGATGTATCCGGCACCCACACCTACCTAGCAGCCGGCAGCTACTCGGTCACCACCACAGTCGACGATGTGGGCGGGAGCACCACCAACGCAACCTCGACGGCCCGGGTCGTGGGGCCGCTCATCGGCGGCTTCACGGTCAATCCAAGCCTTCCGTGCCGGGATGAGAAGGTGACGTTCGATGCATCCTCGTCCTCAGGTGGAACCGTCCCACTCACCCAGTACCACTGGATCTTCAACGGGGCCAGCCCCCTGGACGGGCTCGGGTACCCCGTCGAGAACATAGTCACGACCGATCCCATCTACACGCAGAGCTTCGGCCCGAGCACCACCCTCGGCCCCACCAACCGCCGCGGCGCCGGCCTTGTCGCTCTCAGCTGGGAGGATTTCACCCTCATCCGCCCGCCGGTCTCGGCAACGCTGATCATCACCGACGCGCTCGGACGAACTGCGCTGGTCTCACGAGACGTCGCATTTGCCGACCCGCGGGAGACCGTCACCTTCGAGTTGGCTTTCTCGGTCGCGCACGGAGTCTGGAGCAGCACTCCGGTGGCCGGATCCGACGCGGGCTGTGATAAACGCGTCAAGACGCAGCCTCCAGGCGGCTACGGGCCGGCCAAGGTTGCGAACGTCGTGTCGGTCAGAGGCACCACGGTGACCGCCCGGCTGGCGTGCGGCGCTTTTGAGAATTGCGCTGGAGTCCTGGCGATCTCCAGCATCGGTTCCTCGCGCGTTCGGCGCGCGCGCAGCACCAAGTCCCAGCGCCCGAGCGATCTGACCCTTCTCGGCCACACGGGTTTTCTCATCTACAAAGGCCAAACCGGAACCGTCAAGATAAAACTGAGCCCACAAGGCAGAGCGCTCATGCGAGCCGGAAAGCTGCATAGGGTCAGGTTGACCGTGACCACCTTCGGCCCCAAGCGCACGGCTCCCACGGTCAGCCGGACCGTTGCACTGCGCCCCTCCCGCTGAGATGTCAGCAGCACGCTGATCGTCGGCCTGCTGCGGACAACGCTCGCGCGCGTCCCCTGGCACAGCTCACGGCGACCGAGGGAGCACCGTTCTCCGGCCCCGTGGTCGATGTCGGCGGGTGCGGGCTGTCAAGCGCCGCGATAGATTTCAGCGCCTCACGGCCGCTGGGGGCTTGGCCGGAGGTCAGCATCACGGCTCAGCCCCCACCGGCCCGACGCTCCGGACGGCGTCCTGCCAGCGCCCCTCGGAGAGTTCGAACCGTTCCCGGGCGCGCTCAACGCTCATGAGGACGCCACGAGGTGAGGAAGGAACGCGGGCTCCTCGCACGCCGCGTCCGGGATCGGTGCCTGAGCCGTCTGGTGCAGCCGAAGTCCGACCGAAAACCATCCAGGCCCGCGAGACACCGAGAAACCGCCGCAAATCGACGGGATGAAGACGGAGAGGGGGG
>CAVZPU010000007.1:0-662939 GCA_963777185.1 uncultured Solirubrobacterales bacterium | reverse complement strand
CGTCCCGAAAGTCGGCCACCCAGGGGACCCCCGTCAGGCGGTGCACGATTTGGGCGGCCAGATGGGCAGTGACCATCGGTGAGGTGCTGAAGAGCACGCTCGGCTGATACTTCCGGACGGCACGCACGCCGTGCCAGACCGCCGCGGGCACCCAACCCACCCATTCGTCCGGCCACAATGACGCCCGGGCGATGGCATTCGAGAGTCCAAGACGACGGAGCAAGCCGTCGAACTTGTACTGGGCGCGGTGGATCGGCAGCGTGCGGGCTCGGATCACGACCGTACCCGCCGGTATCTCGTCCAGCATCCGCTCGTCGCGGGGAATGAATATCCGCCGCGGCCGGCACGTGACCACGACCGAGTCAAAGCCGTGCTGGGGCAGGTACTTCACGTACTTCATCGTCCGCTGAACGCCTCCACCCGCCAAGGGGCGGAAAGATGTAGGCGAACATGAGGACCCGGTCGCGCGGAGACTGGCTGTGGCGCGGCGGTGACTCCGGGCTATCGACGTACGTGAGCTCGCCGTCTCGGACTGTTTCGGTGATCACGATGTTCCCTCAGTACGGATCGGTCTTACCTTGCCTAGCTCAGCCCGCGCTGCAACGCATCCTTCGTCGCGCTTGTCCCCTGCTTCGGCCTCGTGCTGAAGCGCTCGAAGCGTAGCAAAGCCGTCTGGGCCCCTCAGCGCCCGGTGGCGACAGCCTGCGTCGTCGGTGCGACCGGCGCCCCGGCGTCAAGGCTGGGGGCCCAGTCGCTGACGGCGGCCACGATGCCGTCGGCCGCTCGTCCGGCCCGGTAGAGGTCGGGATGCTCGACCGGGACGCTCCGCGCTGCGAGTGCTGCGACGGCGCCCTCGGCAGAGAGATCGACGAGCGTGTTCCAGCCGGCCTCGACGGTCTCCACCCACTCGGTCCGGTCCCGCAGCGTGATGCACGGCGTACCGAGGACGTAGGCCTCCTTTTGCAGCCCCCCGGAATCGGTCACCACGGCGCGGGCGGCAGCGGCTAGCCGCAGCAGGTCGAGATAGCCGACGGGGGGGTGCAGGATGACGTTCTCGGCGCCGGCTCAGCCGGCTCGAGCAGGCCCGCTCGTGCGCAGCCGTGTCTGCGTCCTGGGGTGGACGGGGAAGAACACCGGCACGGGCAGCGCGCCGAGCAACTCAACCAGGAGCTCGAGCCGCGCCGGTTCGTCGACATTTCCGGCGCGGTGAGCGGTCACCAGCGCGAACCCGCCCGGTGCCAGCCCCTGCTCCTCGAGGATCGTCGATCGCTGCTCGGCGAGGGTCGAGAACGTGAGGGCAACATCGGCCATCACGTCGCCCACGAGCACGGAGACGGCACCGAGTCCCTCGTGGCGAAGGTTCTCCAGGGCCACAGGCGTAGAGCACAGGCACAGTCCGCTCACGTGGTCGGTGAGGACCCGGTTGATCTCCTCCGGCATCGTGCGATCGAAGGAGCGCATGCCCGCCTCGACGTGGATGAGCGGGAGATGCATGTGGGCCGCGGTGACGGCGGCCCCGAGAGTGGTGTTGGTGTCGCCGTAGACGAGCACGGCATCGGGGCGCACCTGGGAGAGCTCGCGCTCGAGCACGGTCATCATCCGGCCGGTCTGTTCGATATTGGTGCCCTGTCCGAGGTCGAGCTGGATGTCGGGGCGGGGAATTCCCAGCTCTTCGAAGAAGATCCGCGAGAGCTCGTCGTCGTAATGCTGACCGGTGTGCAGCATCACCTCCTCGTGGTGGGCGCGGAGCCGGTGGGAGACGGCGGCCGCCTTGACGAACTGGGGGCGGTTGCCGAGGACGGTGGCGATGCGCATCGGCTCAGACCTCGGCGAAGGCGCTCGCCACGCACGCGCTCACTTGACGTGCCTCCTCGGCGGTCAGCACGGGGCTGATAGGGATGGCCAGGTGGGTATCGGCGAGCCGTTCGGTGTGGGGGAGGGGCAAGGAGGGCGCGTAGGGCACCATCGCCGGGTGGTGGTGCAGCGAAGGTCGGTAGTAGATCTTGTGGCCGACCTGCTCGCGGGCCAGGGCAGTGGCGATGCGCTCAACATCCGGTGAGCGGATGACGTAGAGGTGCCAGGCCGGCTCGGCTCCCGGGGTGGGCGTGGGCAGCGCGACGTGGTCGCCGAGCCCGGACTCGGCGTAGTGCTCGGCGCCCGCGCGCCGGGCGTCGGCCCATCCGTCGAGGTGGGGGAGCAGCACGCGCAGGAAGGCGGCCTGCATCTCGTCCAGCCGGGAGTTGTAGCCGACCATCGCCCAGGTCGCCCGGTCATAGGAGCCGTGGAAGCGCAGCGCCCGGGCTTGTTCGGCGAGGTGATCATCGTCGGTGGTGATGGCGCCGCCATCGCCCAGGCAACCGAGGTTCTTGGACGGGAAGAAGCTGAAGGTGGCGGCGCGGCCGAGCGCTCCCGGGCGTCCGCTTGGCCCCCGTGAACCGGCCGCTTGGGCGGCGTCTTCCAGGACGGGCACACCGAGCGCTTCGATCTCGGCAACTGGTGCGACATTGCCGAACAGGTGCACGGCGATGACGGCCTTCGTCCTCGGGGTCAAGGCCGCGCGGACCGTCGTCAGGCGTGACCATCATGGTCTCGGGGTCGACGTCGCAGAAGACCGGGCGCGCCCCGGTGGGCGGGATCGCCTCGGCTGACGCGTAGAAGGTGAACGATGGAACGACGACCTCGTCGCCCGGTCCCACGCCCATCGCGCGCAGCGCGATGGTCAGGGCGTCGGTCCCGTTGGCGACGCCGACGGCATGGCGGGTGCCGATATAGGCGGCGAACTCGCGCTCGAAAGCTTCGACCTCGGGTCCGAGGATGTAGGAGCCGCCCTCAATCGTCCGTTGGGCGGCATCGAGGAGCTGCTGGCGCAGTGGCGCAAGAGGCGTTTGGATGTCGAACAGCGGAATGGGCATGGGTTGTGCCGCCGGGCTACAGATCGGCCCCCATCCGGACGACTTGAGGGTAGATGATCAGTACAGGTCGCCAGCGAGACCAGACCGCTAGCCTTGCCCCAGTGCAATCAGGGGGTGGCAGACACACGCTCCGTGGGGCGGTCATCGGCCTTGGCATGATGGGTCGACATCACGCACGGCTCCTGCAGTCATCCCAGGTGGTCGAGTTCGCCGGCGCCGTCGATCCGGGGGGCGATCGCTTCCGCGCCGTTCATGACCAGGCGTTGGTATTTGACTCGATCGGAGCCCTTCTGGCCACAGGGAGGCTGGACTTCGCGGTCGTCTCGGTGCCCACTGAATTGCACGTCGCCGCGGTGGCCGAGCTCGCCGAGGGGGGCGCGGCCGTCTTGGTCGAGAAACCGCTGGCCGCGACGGTGGAACAGGCACAAGAGATCGTCAAGATCTGCGCCGAGGCCGGAGTGCTGGGTGCCGTCGGTCACGTCGAGCGGTTCAACCCTGCCCTCCAGGAGCTCCGCCGGCGTCTTCTCGATGGCCAGGTGGGCAGGCTGTTCAGTGTCGGCACCGAGCGCACCGGCCCCTTTCCGGCCCGGATTCAGGACGTCGGCGTGGTCAAGGATCTCGCCACGCACGACGTCGATCTGGTGAGCTGGCTCTCCGATTCGCGGATCGCTACCGTCGCCGCGCAAGTCCAGCACCTCACGGGCCGTGAGCACGAAGATCTCGTCCTGGCCTGCGGGGCACTCGAATCGGGGGCGGCGTTCAGTCTCTCGGTGGACTGGGTCTCCCCGCGCAAGGTCCGCCGCACGCGTGTACTTGGTGAGCGCGGCATGCTCGAAGCGGACACGCTGACCGCCGACCTCTACTTCTATGAGAACGCTGAGGTCGGAATCGTGTGGTCAGCCGCCCAGCAGTTCAGAGGCGTCAGCGAAGGCAACGTCACTCGCTATGCCCTCCAGCGACACGAGCCGCTGGCCGTCGAGCACGAAGCGTTTCTCAACCTCATCGAAGGACGCGCCGGGCCCGAGATCGTCACCCTCGAGGAGGGAGTCGACATCGTCGCCGCCGCCGAAGCCGTGCTGCGCAGCGCCCGCGAAGGCGACACCGTGCAACTCGGCCAACGGGTGCAGACCGCCTGATGCGCGCCGTCGTCGTCGCCTTGGGCAAGATTGGCCTGCCCGTCGCGGTCAAGCTCGCGCTGGCCGGCCACGAGGTGGTGGGCTGCGACGTCGATCCGCGCGTCGTCGAGCTCGTCAACGCGGGGCGTGAGCCGTTCCCGGGCGAGCCCGGCCTCGGCGAGGCCCTCGAGCGAGTCATCCCCGCCGGCGCGCTGCGCGCCAGCACCGACACGAGCGCCGCCGTCGCCGAGGGCCCTGACCTCGTGATCGCCGTGCCCCCCCTTGTCGTCGATCGCCATGCCCGTCCCGACTTCGGGATTCTCGATGCCGTGCTGGCCGACATCGGACGCGGGCTGCAGCCGGGAACCGTCGTGAGCGTCGAAACCACGCTCCCGGTGGGAACGACCCGTGGTCGGGTGGCCCCCCGGCTCGCCGACGCCTCGGGGCTGCGCCCCGAGGACGACTTCTTCAGCGTGCACAGCCCCGAGCGCGTGTACTCGGGCCGCGTCTTCTCCGACCTGGACACCTATCCCAAGCTCGTCGGCGGTCTGACTCCGGCGGGGGAGGCACGGGCCGCGCATCTCTACCAGGCGTTCCTTGCGGCCCCGGTGTGGGAGATGGGCTCGGCCGAGGCGGCAGAGCTGGCCAAACTGGCCGAAACCACCTACCGCGATGTGAACATCGCGCTGGCCAACGAATTTGCGCGCTTTGCCGACCGCGTTGGGGTCGACGTGCATAAGGTGATCGACGCGTCGAACTCCCAGCCGTTCTCCCATATCCACCGGCCGGGGGTGGCGGTGGGCGGCCATTGCATCCCGGTCTACCCGCGGTTCTATCTGGCCGGCGATCCGGAGGCGCAACTGCCGGCGGCGGCGCGGGCGGTCAACGAGGGGATGCCTGGCTACGCCGTGTCCTTGCTTGGCGAAGAGCTGGATCTGCGTGGAGCTCGCGTCCTCATCCTGGGCGTCAGCTACCGCGGCGCGGTGAAGGAGACGGCCTTTTCGGGCGCCTTTGCCCTCCGTGACGAGCTGGCCCGTCAGGGCGCCGTGCCGGTGGCCGCGGATCCGATGTATACCGAGGCCGAACTCGAGGAGCTCGGGTTCACGCCGTGGGACGGGGCGGCGGTCGACGGGGCGATCCTTCAGGCCGACCACCCGGAGTACCGGCCCGTGACCCCGGCCGATGTGGCTGGGGCGCGGGCCTTCGTCGATGGGCGCGGGATCGTGCCCGAAGGACCCTGGATATCGGCTGATATCCCGCTGCTTCGCCTCGGCCAGCCGCGCTCCGATGCTGCTGGGTCGAACGCGTGACGCAGGAGCCGGGCGCCGCAGCGGTCCGGCACTGACGACGCGGGAGGAATCGCCCCGCCCGCCCGCCCGCCGGCCGGCGGCGAAGCCAAGAATCGGTCGCTAGTTCAGCAGTCCAATGCCGAAATCCGAGAAGATAAGCGTCGACCCACCGAAGCTGCTCAGCATGTTGTACCTGACATAGCGCGCGGTCACGGGAGAGGGCAGCGCGTACTTGTACGAGCTTCCTTCGTCATCGGGGTTCGCGCCGGATACGACCGTCGTGTAATGCACGTTGTCGGTGGAGACCTGGATTGAGTAGTCCTTCGGGCTGCGCTCGTCGTTCATGGAGAACAGGTCGAGCACGAAGAGATTGACGGGCTTTGCGGCTCCCAGGTCGAAGGTGACGCTGCCGTTGGTGTTGTAGTTGGTCGACCACCAGTAGCTGTCGTCGCGGCCGTCGGAGGCGCCCGAAGCAGGAAGCCACGGTGGCTCAGGCGTCGACGTCACGACGTTGGCCGCATAGCGGGTCCACGTCGTCGTGGCGGGAGCGACGTTGGCGGCGCCTACCTGCGCGCCGAACGCATCAGGCAAGGCGGCGCCCGCTCCCTGGGCAGCGGCGTTAACGCTGAAGTTGCCGGTACCCGGGGCGGTGAGCGGTGCCGTGACGGTCTGGCCGTGTTGCTCCCACCCGAGGGCAGAGCGCAGCGCTGTCATCGTCGAATACCGCGGGGTGGGCGGCGCTGACCAGCCCGCGTAGTACAGGTAACCACCATTGCTGGCGTACGTGTCGTAGTCGACGATTGCGTGGGGACCACGATCGGCCGGGAAGTCGTGAAGATGTACGTCCCCAGGGTCGGCGAAGACATTGTCCTCCACGTCGATGTAGTCCTCCGCGGGCGGGTCCTCGCCGAGGGAGATGTCGGCATGCGTATTACCGTACGTCGTGTTGTGCCAGTACTTTGTCCACTGCCCCGAGGACAGATGCCACATCGAGAGAGCGCTCGCTGTCCGAGACGAACTTAGGGACGAACCCCTACGACGTTGGCGTACGAGACATTGTTGTCGACCAGATCGCCGACGGCGCTCTCCAGCGTCATCCCACTCCAGTTCAAGAACAGCCGGTTACTCGTCAGAGTATTGTCGAGCCCGTACCAGTCGCGGATCCCCTCCTTGCGGACGAGGTAGATCTCATTCTGCTCGATCGTCATGTTCTTGGTCATGAGCAGCCAGATGCCCATCGCCTCGCCGCCGGGGCCGATGTCATAGACGACGTTGTTCTTTACGTCGACGTCATGCACAACACCGGGGCGGTCGTTGGTACCGAGCACCATGCCGTACTGATTGAGCCCCACACCGCGCACGCCGTGAATGATGTTGTTTTCGATGACGTCGTTGGCAGTGTCGAGCCCGATGATGCCCTCTGACCGGTTAGCGGATGAAGCGCTGTAGAAGTCCTGCAGCTGGAAGCCATTGATTGTTACGTCGTGGACTCCTCCGACGAGCTGAATTCCATAGCTTCGCGCTGTTGTCACCCTCGATCACGGGGGCGGAGCCGCCACTCCCCTCCAGCGTGACGTCGTTGTCCCTGGAGGTGAGTGTGACCTCCTCGTGATACGTCCCCGGTGCGACCATGATCGCCGCCCCCGACGGGACGAGGGCAACGGCTTTGCTGATCGTGCACCACGGCGTGGCGGGGTTTTGGGCCTGAGGGGCTGAATAGGCATCACTACACAGGCCCGCGATCGAGTTGACGTAGTAAGGTGGTGATAGCGAACCGGAAGCGAGTGCCTCGGACACCGGGAAAACCGGTGTAAAGGTGACGCCAAGTATGAGCGCGAAAACGAGCGCTGAATAGTGTCGCAGCCGGCGCTGCGGGCGAGGTCTTACTAACATTTAGTGCACTCCGGGGGAGAGGGGCGGTGCACTCCTACCCGTCCTCACCGAGCGCAATCACTCCCGTGACTCAATTGAGTCACGGTGCAGACTTGGCCGCGCCGTTGCGCTAGGGGTAAGTCTTCAAGAGTGTTAATAGCCAGTAATCCCGAGTGGCTTGCACCTCGGGTACTTTCGGCCGGTTTGCTCACCCTCGCCAAGGCCGGGGATGGACCGTGTAGCCCCAAGCGGGGAGCGGGGAGGGGCCCAGCGGAAATCGAGGGGCGGGGCTCGCGAGCGGGTGTACCGGCGAGTCAGATGCCGACCGGGGCCCCCGTTCGTGCGCAGCGCCCGGGCGAGCGCCGTTTCGGAGGCCGGGCGGGGCGCCGCCGGACAAGGCCCCTGGGCGGCGACCCGAGTGCGACGGGTGCCCGCCCCGGCCGGCGGACACCCGTTCGCGTAGTGCCTAGCTGGGGTCGAAGTCCCAGTTCGGCCCGTTGTTGCGATGCGACATCATCCACGGGAGGTTGCGGCCATCCGTAGAGAAGTAGCTCACACAGTCGCCCTGGTTGCGGAACACACCGAAGCCGGTCCAGTTGCCCTGCTTGCAGCTGTCACCCGGGCCGAGCACCGTGATGTGGAACTGGCCGTAGTTATCGGTCGTGTTGCTGTCGATCTGCTCGAAGCTGGCCGGCGCTCCCTGTCCCTTGACGACGTACCAGTAGGCATGATCCGGGGTGGGGGAGGTCGGCGGCCCGAAGAACCCGAAGGGCTCGTAATGCACGAACCCGTCACCCAGGTTCATCTGGAAGTCGGTGTTCGTCAGGGGGTAGGTGTGGTGACAGAAGGCCGGCTCGACGGCCGCAAAGACAAACTCGGCGTCGGCGCCGACCGGCTCGTTGGTCTGCGGCTGGGTCGGCGAGGGGAAGATCGGCGCCGCCTCTGGCGAACCGCACGTCACCCAGTAGCTCCCCGCCGGCTGGTTCCACAGGTTGTAGGGGTAGGCGCTGAAGTCGCCCTGGACACGAATGAGGTAGAGCTTGTTGGCTTGCAGGTTGCCCGTCGTGCTCACCGGACCAGCTGCTCCGGTATGCCCCGCGCTGTAGCTGTCCAGCGTCAGCGACTCCACGCTGATGCCGTTGGCCAAAGCGGTGCCACACGACAAGGCCATGCAGCCAGCGACAAGCCCTGCCAGAAGCAGGTGCTTACGCATCTGTTCTCCTTTCCCTGAAGGTAGTGCTTCAGCGGACGCCCCCGAGCAACACTTCCCGCGTCGCCGCTCCAGCCGTCCTAGCTGACGGCCTCATAGCCGCGCGGAAAACATACACATAGCCCTACATCTCTGTCAAACGGTCGTCACCGAAATAGAAAAACGCCCGCTGGCCGCAGCACGGCGGCCAGCAGGCGCGAGCGGCCGGGGCCGTTGCCACTAGCCTGTGGAGGCGAGACCTTGTCGATCGCTCACCGGAGCGCCGGTGGACCCCCAGAGCACCAGCGGCTTCTCGAGGGGCCGGGTGACGGTGGCCAGGGCCGACTGGAGGGCGGAGTGCACGCGAGCGCCCTTACCCACCGTCCGGGCGTGGCGCCGACGGCGGTGTCTGCGGTGGGCACGCATCGGCTGGCGCCGATGCTTCTTCTTGGTGGCCTTCTTCTTATGGCGCTTACGCACCGCATGTACCCTGACCTTGACCTTCTTCGGGATGGCCCGGGCGGTGGATGCGGTGGCCGAGATGGCACTCTGGCTCAGGAGACCAATCCCGAAATCGGAGAACAACAGCGTCGACCCACCGAAGCTGCTGAGCATGTTGTACCTGACGTAACGGGCGGTGACGGGTGAGGGCAGTAGGTACTTGTAGGAGCTGCCCTCACTGTCCGGGTTGGTGCCTGAGAGCACGGTGGTGTAATGGATATTGTCACTCGAGACCTGGATCGAGTAGGCCTTCGGGCTCCGGGCGTCGCTCATGTCGAAGAGGTCGAGCACGAACCCGTTGACGGGCTTGGCGGCTCCGAGGTCGAAGGTGACGCTGCCGTTGGTGCTGTAGTTGTTCGACCACCAGTAGCTGTCGTCGTGTCCGTCCGAAGCCGCAGAGACGCCAAGCCAGCTCGGCTCGCGCGTGGACGCCACGACGGTAGCCGGATAGCGGGTCCACGCCGTCGTCGCCGGCGGGACGTTGGCGGCCCCAACCTGCGCACCGAAGCCGTCGGGCAGATTGACTCCGGCTGCATGCCGGCGGTGCTGAAGCTGAAGTCACCGGCGGCCGGGTTGGTGAATGCAGGAGTGAACATCTGGCTGTGGCGGTCCCATCCCATAGCCCCCTGCAGGCTGGCCAGGCTGATGTACCGCGGAGACGGCGGCCAGGTCCACCCGGCGTAGTAGATGGATGCCCCGGAGCCTGAGTAGGCGTTGTCGTCATCGATCAGGTGAGGCCCTCGACCGAGGGGAATCCTGGATGTGCACATCGCCTGGGTCGTCGAAGACGTTGTCCTCGATGTCGATGTAATCCTCGCTCGGCGCAGCCATCCCGAGGGCCATATCCGCGTGCGTGTTCCCGTACGTCGTGTTATGCCAGAACCGCGTCCATTGGCCTTGATCGAGGTGCCACATGGCCAGCGAGGTGGGATCGGAAACCATCTTCGGGTCCAGGGCATAGACGTTGGCGTAGGAGACGTTGTTGTCGACCAGGTCACCGACGGCGTTCTCGAGCGTGATCCCGGTCCAGTTGAGGTACAGCCGGTTGCTGGTGAAGGTGTTGTCGAGCCCGTACCAATCCCTGATGCCCTCCTTGCGCGTGAGGTAGACCTCGTTCTGCTCGACCGTCATGTTCTTGGTCATCAGGAGCCAGATGCCCATCGCCTCCCCGCCGGGACCGATGTCATAGACGGTGTTGTGCTTTACGTCGAGGTCGTGGACCAGGCCTGGTGTGGCGTTCGTACCGAGCATGATGCCGTACTGGTAGAGGCCCTTCCGTGAACGCCGTGCACGACGTTGTTCTCGATCGTGTCGTTATAGGTGTTGAGGCTGACAAGCCCCTCGTCTCGGGAGTTGGGCGAGGCGTTATAGAAGTTCTCCAGTTCGAACCCGTTGACGTCACGTCGTGGGCTCCCGTGATCTGGATGCCGTAGTTGCGGACGTTGTCACCGTCGATGATGGGGTCGGTACCCCCGCGACCTTCGAGCGTGATGATGTTGTCTCGCGATGTCAACGTGACCGACTCGTGGTAGGTCGCCGGGGCGACCTCGATGATCGCGCCCGCCGGGACGGTGCCGACCGCCTTGCTGATCGTGCACCACGGGGTGAGCAGCTCCTGCGCTGCGCAGCTGTGTAGCCATCGCTGCATGGGCCCGAGGTGGAGGCGCCGTCGACGTAATAGACCGGCGCCGAGGGCGCAGGCGGTTGGGCGCCGCGGCCAGCGCGTTGCCCGTCAGCACGATCGAGCTCGCTGTCAGTGAGACGGAAAATAGGACAGCCCATTTCCGCACCCGGCGGGCCGGGATCGGTGATACACCCATTTTTGGCACTCCGGTGGACGAGTGTTGGCTACAGCTACCCGGCCTCATTAGTCGAGCGGGGGTCGGGCGATTCCTTAGCGGGCGGCTGGTGGTCCGCCGCCATCTGCCTGATCGGCTCGCCACCGAGCGAGCATGTGCTTCCGGCCGCCTGGTCGGACGTTCGTCGAGCCGGCGTCAGTGCCGCGTCAACGTTTGTGGACACCGACCGCTCCAGGCCTGACGAGCGCTACGCCGCTCGGCGCCGAGCGCTGCCTGAACCGCCTCGAGATAGCCGTTTGCGCTTCGGGCGGCGGTCCTGCCCTGTGTGGCGGCGTAAGCGGCGTGACCCATGCGCGCGCGAAGCTCCGGCTCGGTCGCCACCTGGACGATCCGCGCGGCCATTGCGGCGGTATCCCGCGGTTCGATCACGAAGCCGTTCACGCCGTCGCGGACGAGGTCGCCTGTGGCGCCGCCATGCGGTGAGGCGATGAGCGGGAGTCCGGAGGCTGCCGCCTCCAGCAGGACGATCCCGAAGGGATCGAGAAGCGTGGGGAAGGCGAACACGTCGGCCTGCGCGTAAAGATGGGGAAGCGCGGGCTGATCGATGAAGCCCTGCCAGCGCACGGGCACTCCGAGATCACCCGCGAGGGTCCTCAAACCCGGCTCCTCGGGGCCTTGGCCGACCACCGTCAACTCCACATTCGCTCCTTGCGCCCGGGACTCAGCGCAGGCGCGAAGCAGCCACTCGCATCCCTTGCGTGGAATGAGGCGTCCGACGAAAAGAACGCGGAGTGGCGAGCCGTGTCCACTCGACGGGCCTCCGCCACGCGCCAGAAGGGCTCGACTCGATGACATGTGGGGCTCTGAAGATTCGATCGCGGCGGAATCCGATTTCAGCGAAGCGCTGGGCGGCCGGCTCGCTGTTGCCACGGCGCCCCAGGCGAGACGATGGAGGATTTCGCGAGCGATGCGATTCTGCAGGCCGAGCTGGGACTCGTATTCAGGGCTCCCGTCGCTGTGAATGAGCAATGGGACGCCGCGCCCCTGCCGTACAGGGCAGCGTAGAGCGACGGAACCGAGAACCCGCCGCTGATGATGGCCTGCGGACGCGAGCGCAATAGTGCGCCGGCGATACGAGGACTCAGATAGAAATCCGTGGCGTCGTCGCGCGAAATCGTCAGCCCGCCGATGACTTTGTGGCGAAAGGGCAGGTCGATGTGCCAGTCCATGCCCCGCGTTCCGGTCTGGGAGCAGAAGAGCACGGTGAGGTCGGCCACTCGGGCCAGGGCGTCGAGCGCCACCACCATGTAGGGCGTCACGATGTCGGTCAAGAAGGTGATCCGGACACCTGTCGTGTCACCCGCCATATCGGCTCTCAAGTCTGCCTCTTGCGTCCGTGGTCTCGTGGCAGCGGTGCCGCCTTTGGCGCCTGGATCGTAGCGGGCGGGCTCAGTGTGAAATCGCGCGGGGCGCCCCGGTCACCGGTCGCCGGTCAAGCGACGCTATGCTAGCTTCCAGTTTCTGACCTGGGCGGGGCGAATCCATGGAAGGCGAGCCCAGAGGGATTGAATCCCTAAGTACTTATGTCGACGGAACAGGACTTGACAGGCGATCGGGGACCACGCTGGTCGTGGTTGTCCTCGGCACGATCGCGCTCCTTGCCGTTGGACTCCACGAGGGCCTCCAGGTCCTCGTCGCCCTCGTCGCCGCGCCGACCGCTGTGGCCGGTGCCTATCTCCTCTGGAGGGTCGATCCCGCGTACATCCTGTGCGCCGCCATCTCCTGACGCCCTTCTCGGGTCACTGGCAGGACATCGGTCTCCCGTCCAAGGTCGATCCGGACCGGATGCTCTTCCTCCTCGGGGCGCTCAGGTGCTCCTCCGGGCACCGGGCTTCAGCACAGGCCCGCCTTCCGCTGGACCGCCGCGCATGTGTTCATGGCCCTGGCTCTTCTATACCGGCATCTCGGCGCTGGCCTCCCACACGCTCTTTCACAAGACCGACCTCTTCGTGCTCCTGGATACGTTCGGATCCTGCCCTACTTGGCTTTCGTGTTCTGCCGCTGGCCTTCCGCACGCCGCATCACCGCTCCGTGCTGCTGGCCACATTCGTGATCATGGGCTTCTATTTGAGTGTGACCGGCCTGTTCGAGGTTCACATCTGCATGCCCTCGTCTTTCCGAAGTACATCGTGGATGGGAATGTCGGCATCAACTTCGGTCGTGGGCGCGGCCCGTTCACCGACCCGGTGGCCGACGGGTTTGCCGAGGTCTGCTGCCTGTTCGCCTGCGGTGTCGCCTTCGTGAACTGGTCACGTCCGTCGGCACGGGCCTTCGCCGTGCTGACGGGCACACTGTGCTTGGCCGGTGCTCTGGTCTCGGCGCAGCGGTCGGTCTGGCTGGGCGGGGTGGTCGGCATCGCGCTCACCCTGCTCGTGGCTCCGCGGGTGCGCCGGGTGGCGCTCCCCCTGCTCCTTCTCGCGCCGTCGTGCTGATCGGAACGGTGAAGGTCATTCCATCCCTCAACAACCTGGTCTCAACCCGGGCCAGCGACTCGGCGACGGTCAACGACCGCAAGAACATGATCACGGCCGGTTTGAACATGGTTCAGGCCAAGCCGCTCTTTGGATTCGGATGGCAGATGCAGCAACCGATTCTCCGCCCTACTTCCGACGTAATCCGAACTATCCCCTGACCGCGGTGGGCTACCCGCTCCACAATGTGATCTTGAGCTGGGCCGTGGATCTCGGGCTCGTCGGCGCGACGCTGTGGGCCCTGGCTCTGCTGCTTGGCGTTGGCGGTGCCTTCTTGACCCGAGGCCCGCCCGACCTTGCGCCGTGGAAATATGGGCTGCTTGGTGTTTTTGCCGGATACTTGGTCATTGCCAACTCGATTCCGCCCATGCTCTTCACCAACCTCGTTCCCTGGATCTTGGCGGGTGTCGTGTTCAGCGGGCGATACGCGACCGATCAATCCCCGCGAGTCAGGCGGTGGCGCGCGGCCAAAGCCGCGTCCGCGTGTCCGAGCGCGGCGACGCGAGCCTGGCTGCGGTCTAGTCGGCGGCGCGGCGCAGGCGCCTGCCGCGGGCTAGTCCCGGCGGTGACGGCGATCCACCCGGGGCCGGAGACCCGCTGATCGGGGCGTCGAGCACCCACATACCACGCTGTTCCTGGAAACCGGCGCTCCGGAAAAGTTGGGAACAGGGCTCGTTGCGCGCGGTGGGCTCATATCTTCCGACCGCCCGGGTCCAGGGTCGCTCGGCTTCGAGCACATGCTCGAGCATGACGTACTCGAGCCCGAAGCCCATGGCACGGCAGCTCATGACCACGGAGTCGAATTCGACTGAGTCCCCTCGCGAGTGGTGATCACCACGCCAACGACACCGAGAGATCCGAACTTGTCCTCGAGGGTCGTGAGGAAGATCCGGTGTCGTTCGTCGAAGAGAAGGTCGGCGAGCTCTGCGCTCGACCGGCGGCGAGTCGTGGTGTTGAACTGATTGGTTCGCGCCACAGCTCGTGAACGCGTGGGACGTCATCCGTTGTGGCCTCGTAGACCTTGGCTCGCAGCTCGAGGGAGGCCATCATCGACTCGACATCGAGAGGCTCGGCCAGGACCTCGCGCCTGGCCGCCGCCTCGCGATACATCTGCGTCCGCCGGGCCGCTTCTGTCGTGGTGCCGGTTTCCGGCATCTCGAGGACGAGGGCGAGCGCCTCCCAGGTGGCACCGTCGTTCGCGTCGAGGGTCCGGACCTGCGGAGTGCTATGGCGCACGAGCGCCCGTTCCTCTGGGCTGTCATCGATCAGGACGAAGGAATCCAAGCCAATGTTGAGCTGCTCTGCCGCATCGCGCAGGGATTGAGCCTTGTGATTCCAGCTGACCTTGTGCAGGACGAAGTCCTTGGGGCGAGCTCCATCTCCTCCCAGCGAATGGCGTCGGGGCTGTTCTTGCTCAGGGACACCAGCAGCACACCGGCCTCCCGCAGCTGACGCAGGAGACGCTGGCGCCCGTGGTCATGCGCGACCTCGCCCTCGGCCATGACTCCCTGCCAGAGCGTGTTATCGAAGTCGATCAAAAGTGCCTTGGCGCCCCGCATCATCGCTCTGGCCGCGGCGATTCGTCCGTAGGCGGGGGCCAGCAGCTGGCCCAGGTGGCTCGTGTGGAACTTGGCGGTCGGGATGGTTCGGACTGGAACGACGGACGCGCCCGCATACCGAAGGCCGGTGGGAGCACACAGCTGTTGTTCATCAATGAAAACGACGTTCTCGGTGCCGGCCGCCAGTTCCCGGACGCGCTCGTTGAGCTCGAGCAGGAGCTGTCGCCGGCGATGTGACAGCGCGGGAAGCGCAGGTATGTGCCTGCGGTAGCGAGTCAGCGGTAGCCCGCAGGCCCCGTGGAGTAACACGGTGGCTGAACTGAATTCGCGCAAGCGCTGGATGAAGTCGTGCATCACCATGACCATGCGGTCCAAGTCGCGGCGGAGTTCCGGTACTCGCCGCTTTGACGAGAGCAAAAACGCCCGGTAGGCGGGGATGCCCTCGAAGGTGAGAAAGCTCAGCGCGATGAGATCGGGTGGCTGGCGCCTGACCGCTTCCTGCACCTCATCGGTCGTGAGGCCCACCCCTTCTCGGGCGCTGAAATACAGATGGCGGGCTTTAAGTCGAACGCCGCGACTCCGTGCCTCGGCCATGGCAAAGGCACGGAGCTCATTCATCAGGCAGTCGCCGACCATAAGCAGGTGCACTCGGTGGGCCGAGTGTTCGCGCAGCGGCTCGTGCAGAGCCTCGAGGGCCCCGCGCATGTCCAGGGCGACGTCGGCATCGGGACACACCCCGACGATTTCATCTTCGTCGAGGGCAACCAACGGCTCGATCAGTGACCCCGTGTCAGTGCCGTGCGCGGTCGCGACCCGGCCCTCATCAGCGAGGTAGCGCAAGCGCTCGTCGATGTAGATCGCGTGCCATTCAGGGTTCTCGCTCGCGAGACACCCAGCGAGCAGCTTGAGCAGAGGTCGGATGTAGTTCTCGCGGTAGTCGTCCCGCGAGTCCGTCGACCATGTGCTGGTCAGCGCGGCCACCGGCCGACTGCCCAGATGACGGTTGGTCAGGGCATGGGCCAGGCGCGTCTCATGCGCGGCGACGAGCTCGGCGAGGTGACGGCCACGGCTTGCCTCGGATGCCTCCGCCCGGCTCATCTCGGCTTCCAATATCCCACGGCCTGCCTGCGAATCGGAGCCGTCGCGTCTCATCCTCCGAGGGTATCGACGGCCACCGGACGGGCCCCGGCGAGGCGAACGAGGCCAGCGTGGAGCTTGGTGGCGACGACTACCCGGCCGGCGGGCCGGCGAGCCAGCGCAAGCAGGACCTGGGCCGTCGACAGGGCGGAGAGGTCGCGGAAGGGCTGACCGTCGAGCGCCTTTCGAGTCTCGAACCGTCGGCGCTCATCGCGGACGAGGACGGCCGTCGACGGTCCCCCGTCCCGGGCCAGTTGGGAGACGCGTCGGCGAACCCGGAACCGCAGCCACAGCTGGACGGCCACTCCGACCAGCCGTTGGGGCTCGAAGAGCATGGAGAGCAGCAACTGCGCCGCCGCTCGCCAGTCCCCTCGCGTGAGCGCCGCCTTCATCCGGTCCCAGGCCATCGTTCCTTTCCACCGCTCCACAGCGGCTGACGACTTTCCGGTCCGTTCAAGGTGGGCCTCGGCGACTGCGCAGTGTCCTTCGTTCATCATGTCCGTATCGAGCGAGAGCTGCTCTGAGTGCATGTGGTACAGCACGGTCACCCGCGGTGAGCAGATGGCGGTGTGATGGGTCTCGAGAACCCGGATCCAGAGGTCAACGTCCTCCGCAACCTGCCACTGATGAAAGCCGCCAACGGCGAGTGCCACGTTACGCCGGACCATGCTTCCGCTGGTCGTGAAGTAGTTGTAAGTGGAGATCAGAGGATCAGGCGAGCGCAGGACCATCGGCTTGCGCGTGGGCGGTCCCGAGAACCGATCGCCGCGACCGTCACTGGCGCAGTACAGAGCCGAGGCGCCCACGAGCGAGTGGGCTCCGCGAATCTCCCACAGGTGAGTCAAGTGGTGTGGAAGCCACTCGTCGTCCGAGTCCAGAAAGGCGATCCACTCGCACGTGGCCGCCTGCAGGAGGGTATTTCGGGCGGCCGCGACCCCGAGGTTCTCCTCATGCCGGATCACTTTGGCGCCGAGCGAGGCGGCAATGGCGGCCGTGTCGTCAGCGGAGTGGTCGTCGACCACGATGACCTCAGTCGGAAGCCAGGGCCGTTGCGCCCACACGCTGTAGATGCAGCGGCGCAGGCGGCTGCCCCGGTTATAAGCCGGGATGAGGACACTGATCGGCAACGTTGCCGGTGGCGTCCCAAGCGCCTGGGCACTCCACGATTCGTCCGAGATCTGGCCTTGAAAGAGAGGTGAATCAGTCACGGTCATCCGTGGCTCAACATCCAGCGCCTACGCGCGAGTCCTCCCGCGCGCTCAGCGGAGATGATGGACGGACATTGCCGTCCATGAGCCAGGATGGTACGAATGGCTTCATCGTCGTCCGTGCTGGATCCCCTACAGCATGACCCCAGCTGTCCAGAATAGCGCCCCGATGCCCGGCGGGAGGCGCGGGTGCGGTCAGTTTGAGAGGGTTTCGGCCAGTTCCGCAAGGCCCAGAGCGACATGGCCGTCGCACCAACGTACGTACGACACGGTGGAGCGCCAATGCCGGCCGCGTCGATGGACGACATGGTCGCCGCGTATGACATGTCGCAGCACCCGGCTGAGGATCAGCTCGATCCGGCCAAGGTCCGTGAGTCCGAGCCGGTACAGGGACGCCAGCGTCGAGAGCGCCGTCCCGGCCGAGTGCCCGTCCTCCGGATACGGTCGGCCGGGCCACAGCAGAGTCCGCCCCTGCTCATCGAAGAAACGCTCGACGTAGTAACGCGCGCCGGCGGAGAGGGCGGCTTGCACGTCGGCGTGATCCGCGAACGCCGTGAGGCAGTTCAGAACGTACCCGGTGTGAAACGAGTCGACGAAGCCAAGGTTGGCCGCTCCCGCGCCGTAGGGCCATGACCCATCCGCAGCCTGCGCAGCCAGCGTGGTCGAGACGGCCTCCCCGGAGGCATCGTCCCCCGGCATGAGCCTGCGCACGAGGGCGGCGCCGAGCATGCTGGCGTTATGGATGAGGGTCGTGCTGCCTTCGTGATAGGCGAACATCCGCGCTTCCGGCACCCAAAGCGCCGAGCGGACCCACTCGGCGGAGCGCCGTGCCCGTTCGGCGTAGCCGCTGATTCCAAACGCCTCCGCGCCGTCTCGAAGGGCCTGGGCGGCAAACGCCGTGACAACGATGTTGGGACTTCCAGCCGGATAGAAGCTCCATCGGGTCTGGGTGTCCCACGGGTAGCCCCAGGCGTATTCTCCCGCCGACCGGTCACCGGCCAGCGTGTCCAGTGCGTCCACCGCGAACGCGCGGAAGCGCTCATCCGCGGTCACGCGCCAGAGGCGGATCGACGCCGAGGCAAAGAGGCCGAGCGTCTTCGGGATCAGTGAATGGCTGCGCCGGTAGACGCGCCGGATATCCACCGGTGATCGCGCGTGGAGCTGGATGATCGCCTGCCGGCGGCGCTTGCCGGCCACCAACGGTCGAGGCCACCGGGCCCAGAGGCCGTCGAAGGGGTCAGGCCCGCGCCAGGCCTTGGATGCCGCCGCCGCGGTGAGGCGCCGTCCGGCCTCAACGATTTCCGGCACGGGCGTCTGCGCCGGTGCGTCGCCCACGATGCCTTGAAGCTCCATCTTTAACTACTCTATAATCTGGTTTTCCGCGCGGCGCTCGGGAATGTCGACCTCCGTGCAGGTTTTTCGTACCTGATCTACGCTGCTATTCTCGCTTCGTGCGCGCTCGACCGCCTTCTGGCGGACGCGCAGACCGGTAGGCGAAATCGAGTCATGGGCGCTGGCGGCGCTCGGATCGGACGGGGTAATGGCTGACCTAGAATCAAGATCGCGCTCGTCGCGCGCCTCGTGGGACCCTCTCGCGGCAGAGTTCGAGCCGCTTCCGCGCATCGGCATCCTGCAGGCCGCATTGCGCCACTGGTGGCTCGTGCTGCTGCCGGTCGTCATCCTTGTGCCGATCGTGGGCATCGTCGCCGCCAAGCGGACGCCGACGTACACGGCCGAGTCGCGCCTGATGGTGGGCCGCCTCAACGTCTCCACGCCGGGAGCCATCGACGGCTACACCCAGGCCATCCTCAATCTCACCACGAGCTACCCCCTCGTCATCACCGCCGATGCCGTCGTGCAGCGCGTCTCGCGCGACGTCGGGGTCTCGCCCGTCCAGGTGGAGAATGATCTTTCCGCGACGCAGGTGCCGAGCAGCCAGGTCATTCGGCTCGATGCGAAGGGGAAGTCCTCCACCCAGGCAATCCGGCTCGTCAATGCCGCCACCGACGCGGTCGTCGGCTACATCGCCAGCATCAACGGCCAGAATCCAGATCTTTCCAGGCGCTTCAATCAGCTCAAGCAAGCCGAGCTGAAGTACCAGCAGGCCCTGGCAAACGCGCCTGGTCCCCCGACCGACGGTCAGCCGTTGGACGCCCATGGGCAGAAGCTGGAAGCGGCGGCCCAGACGGCCAGAGTGCAGGTCAATGCGGCGGTCACCAACTACGAGAACTCGCTGCAGAACACGACGGTCGACTCGCTGGTCCAGCCCATCGCGTATGCGAACATGGCGACCAGCGATGCTCATACGAAGCTCGAGATCGCCCTGTTCATTGCCCTCGTCGCCGGTCTCGTCATGGGTCTGGGCCTGGCCACCTTGCGGGCGAACATGCTCGTCAGGCGCGCGCTGCTCGCGCCGTCCGACTGGACCGCCGATGTGCCGCTGGCCGGTGGCGGAGTGGACGGCCCGTTGGAGGGACCGGAAAGCGAGCAACCCCCGAGTGACGTCGGCACGAACGGGACAGCCGCAAAGCGCGGCTTCAACCGCAACCGTAAGTAAGTCGACCTTGGTCCTGAACTAAGCTCGCCGTTAGATCAGCCGATAGACCTATGGAATGCCCTCCGGAGCAATAGGCGTGCGTGCAATCCTGCGAGGCCGCCGACCGAACGTACGCAAGCTGGCTGAAGCGCGTGACGCCAGACGACTGGTGGCCGCGCTCGGCTACCGGGACCCTGTCGTCGACAGTCACGACCGGGTCTACGACCTCGGGACCCCGGTGCGCCGCGATGCCGCGCTGGCGCTGGCATCGCTTCCCGACGCCGACGGCGTCGACATCGGCGAGGCCCTCGTCAAGGCACTGGGCGACAGCTCAGAGGAAGTTCGTCAGGCGGTGGCCGCTGCGCTCGGAGCTCGTCGCGACCAGAAGGCCGTTCCGGCGCTTGGATACGTCGCCCTGTCGTGGGACGACCCCCGCTATGTCGCTGCTCGAGCCGCCGCAGCCCGCGCTCTGGTCGCGCTCAGCGGGCCGGACAGCGTCCAGACGTTCACCAAGCTGGCCCTCCAGAACCCGGGCCAGTGGGAGCACGCCCGCGAGATCATCGCCGACATGGTGGCGCAGGGTGGAGATGAGACGGCGGCCGGGGCTCGAGCTGTGGCCGTAGACGCCCTTCAAGGCGACGACGAGATCGCGGAGCGAGCCGTCGACGTGCTTGTCCTGCTCGGCGCGCAGAGCGTTGAGCCCTTGCTCGACGTCTTGGGCCGTGGCTCGGTCAGCCCGTCGATCGTGCGGGGCCTGGGCGACCTCGGCGATATGCGCGCCAGCCCTGCTCTCATCGAGTTTCTGACCAGCGCGGACTCGAGCATGCGCCGGGCGGCCGCCGAGGCCCTGGGCGAGATCGCCGACCCCTCGACGGCGGAATCGCTCTTGGCGGCCACCGCTGACCACGATCATCAGGTCCGGGGCGCTGCTCTCC
This sequence comes from uncultured Solirubrobacterales bacterium, assembly GCA_963777185.1. Classification (GTDB taxonomy): domain Bacteria; phylum Actinomycetota; class Thermoleophilia; order Solirubrobacterales; family Solirubrobacteraceae; genus Palsa-465. The sequence continues at coordinate 642,356 of CAVZPU010000007.1, read as the reverse complement.
AGGCCCTGCACAAGCTGGGGCCCGTGGCACCGGCTCTGACCGCCGTCAACCACGAGCACGCCGATGGCGACGACGTATCGGCCGAGCCGCGGCATCCGGTCGCCCCGCCTCCGACGACGCAGTCGAGCCCCACGCCGCCGCCCGCTTACCAGGTCGGCCCGCCGCAGACCACAGCGGCCAACGGCTCGCAAGAGTCCAATGGCCGGCGACGTCCAAGCGGACGTTCCTGGTTTCGGCGCTGACACCCTTCGCAGCTTCTCTTGACGCCTGCTCGGTCACCCGTGGTGGCGGACGGTGCCCTCGCGAAGTAACTGCGTAGTGAACTCCCTTAAGAGCTCAGATAAGCCGCCGATAACATCGGCTGCGATGCGCCTCATGTACGTAATGGGCGCGCGGCCGAACTTCGTCAAGATGGCACCGGTCATCTCCGCGCTGCGCCGCCAGCTGCCCGACAGCCGGCATGTCATCGTCAACACCGGTCAGCACTACGACCGGATGATGTCGGAGATCTTCCTGGAGGAGCTCGGCGTGCCCGCGCCCGACCATCTTCTTGGCGTTGGCTCGGGCAGTCATGCCGTGCAGACCGCCCGGGTCATGGAGCGCATCGAGCCCGTCATCGAGGCCGAGCGCCCCGATTTGATGATCGTGCCCGGCGATGTCAACTCGACGCTGGCTGCGGTTCTAGTGGCGGCCAAGGCCGGGGTCCCGCTGGCCCACCTGGAGGCCGGGCTGCGGAGCTTTGACCGGACCATGCCCGAGGAGATCAATCGGATCGTCGCCGATGAGTTCTCCGACTATCTGTTCATTCATTCCGACGAGGCGAGCGAGAACCTGTCCGCGGAGGGGATCGCTTCAGAGCGCGTGCACTTCGTGGGCAACACGATGATCGACAGCCTGGTGGCCGTCGAGGGTCGCTTTCGCGCTCTGGGGACGGCGGCGCGCATCGGCGTCGAGCCGGGCGACTTTCTGCTCGTCACCCTGCACCGCCCGGCCCTGGTCGACGGTCCCCTGCTGGAGGACGTCCTGCGCGAGCTGAGCGCCATCGCTCGCGAGCTTCCCGTTGTCTTCCCGGCCCATCCCCGCACGCTCAAGATGATGGCCGGCATGGAGGTCGACCGGCGCGTCCACGTGCTCGAGCCGGTGGGCTACCTCGACTTTCTCTGCCTTCAGGCCGAAGCCGCCGCCGTGCTCACGGACTCCGGTGGGGTGCAGGAGGAGACCACGTATCTCGGCGTGCCCTGCTTCACCCTGCGCGATAACACCGAGCGGCCGGTGACCATTCGCCACGGGACCAACACGCTCCTGGGCCTGGACCCGGCCCGGATCGCCGACATCCTCCCCGCCCTTGCCCAGGACCGGCCCTCGCTCGGGGCCCCCCCAGGCTGGGACGGGCGGGCGGCCGAGCGGGTCGCGGGCGTGGTGACGGAGGCGGGGACGGTGTTCGCCTCAGCCGTCCAATCGCTCCAGTAAGAGCTCCATGGCCGCATCGAGTGCGCTCCAGGCCCGCGGGCGGGACAGAAGATAGATCGGTTTGCTGGCCACCTCGAGCCAGGGCAGCGGGTGTTGCTGGGTGATGCGAAAGCCTCGATGCGTGCGCAGGTAGTGAAAGGCGTCCGCCGTTGACAGGCGCTCGAGCCGGACCTCGTCGCCCCAGGTGAGCACGACCCACCCGTTCAGCGGTGCTTCCGGCGGGACCGGGGCTACGTCCACCCGCCATCGCGTGCGCGTACCCACCCGGCCGAGATTGACCCCGATGCCGAAGTGCTCGGCCGCGGAGGCGCGCAGATCGACACACCGGGGGCCGGCGAACACGACCGTGCCATCGGTGATCAGCGCGTCGTCGCAGACGACGGGCTGGCGGTGGGCGACGAGCCAGGCCAGCGTCGAGCTCTTTCCGTGTCCCCGTTCGCCCAGCAGACCCCACGCGCCGTCGCCGGCGATGAACGCCCCGGCATGGAAGGCCAGCCGCTGGTTCCACTCGGCCCACACCATGGCCGTGAGAGAAAGGACCGGATGGACGAAGGCCGCCTCCGGGAGGGGCTCGGCGGAGACCACCAGCGTCTGCGCCTTGGCCCGGTCGAGAATCGAGTAGGCCCCCGCGCTGCCGACGAATACGGCCCGGTCGGGCCAAAGGCCCTGCACCGGCGAGATCGTGCGCACCTCACAGGAGAAGCGCCACGTCGGCCAGCTGGCGGGCGCTTCAAGCAGCCAATCCTCCCCCGGGAGGTCGGGCAACGAGAGGCCGTAGGCACCGGCCCCGTTCGGCGCGGAGGCGTCACTCACGACGCTCGTTGCTCGGCCAGCCACGCCGCCTGAAGCAGCGTGGTGCACAGAAGCGAGCGCTCCTCACCCAGCCACGCGGCGCGTAGCCGCTCGGGGTCGACGAAGCGCTCATCGATTCCCTGGCCGCTCCACGTCTGCGCGAAGGCCCGCGCCGTCGCGGTCCAGAGCGGATCGGTGAAGGTGCCTTTGGTCGGTCGCTTGACGACCTCTGCGGGAAGGAGATCACCGACGAGCGCTTCGAGCAGATCGGCCCTCGTTCCGATCCCCGCGAAGGGAGCGGCCTCGGCCAGGCTTTGCAGGACGGGTGCCTCGACGAAGGGATGGTAGGTGTGCACGTCGAGGGCGCTACCCATGACGGCGAAGTTCTCTTTGCAGATCCGGTAGTAGCGCGAGCGCCAGATCCAGTCTCTGAGGATCTGGCTCCAGCCCATGGGCACCGACGCCCACTCTGCGGCCAGGCCGGCGCGCACCGCGAGCGCTCCGCGGGGGGTGAGCCAGGTGATGTGGTTCAGTTCGGGGCTACAGCGGGCGAAGTCGGCCGCGAAGCGCAGCGACGTGGGGGAGAGGCGGTAGCCGACGCTCACGAGGTCGCCGAGCTGGCTGATCCGCCGGTTGGCCAGGATGCGCTCGGCGCGGATCGTCGAGCTGCTCCGCGCCACCTCATCGCCGCCGAAGCCCGTGACCAGCGATCCGCCGGTCGCGGCTTCGAGGATGGGGAGGTGAAAGTGCAGATTGAACGGCCACAGGAGACCGTGGCGTTTCAGCGCGCGCTGGGCGACGGGTCCGACGGCGTCGAGCTCGTCGGTGAAGCGCAGCCGAACCCAGTCTCCGGTGACGCCGAGGTGGCCGAGCACGCGTGCCTGCCAGGCACTCTCGTCCGCTTCGGCCGAGTTCGGGAAGATCAGCGTGGCCGGTACGGGGTCAGGGAGACCCTCCCGGCGGGCCAGGGCAACGCCCAAGGCCAGGAGCGCCGATGAGTCGCGTCCTCCGGAGAAGCTGATGAGGCACGGCGGCCGCTGAAGGGCCGTGAGCAACACCTCTTCAAAGGCCTCCCGCGGAGAGCGAGAGGTGTCGCGGGGAAGGGCCGTAACACTCGCCGGCCGGCCGATCGGGATGCCGTAAGCGACCTCAGCTGGCCGTAAGGCGGCCGCGCGCCGAGCCCCAAGCGAGGAGACGGTCGTCGTCAAGGGTCAGACTCCGAGGCCAGCGAGAGTACGACGACCGGCAGGGGAAGCGGCGGCGGGCGCTCCGTCTGGATGTGCCCCACCGCCCCCTTAGTTACTTCAGGAAGTGCTGCTCACCGAGCCACCCGGCACCGGGACCGGCGGCTGGCCGCTGATGACGATCACGTCGCCACCTCCAGCGTTCTTGTGGATGATGCTCTGGGTCAGCTCGGAGAGCGTGCCCAGCTCAACCACGGACGGTGCTTCGTACACAGGCTTTCCCTTTCCGTGTTGTCAGTGGACCTAAAACTAGCGGAACTTGCCTGAAGCTGTCAACCAGCCACTCGCCCCACGACATGCCCGTAGGGGATCGTAGCGTATTTCTCCACCGAAAATCCAGCCTCTCTCATCTCCGCTCGGACCTCCGGCTCAGAGAAGAGGTGGACGTAGAGCGGCGAGCGGGCATCGCCGACCAGCCAGTCCCCGTACTCGATCGGCTCATCGCCCCTGAGCCGCCGGACCGTAGCGGCCACTCTGGCGACCACCCGGAGGTCCCGAGCGCGGGCGCTCGGGCGCGTCGTGAACGACGCGAGCAGCGGAGCCCCCGGCGCCAGCGCGGCCCGAGCCGCGCGCAGAAGGGCGATCCGGCGATCACGGCCGGGGATCAGCATGTAGGAGCTCCAGCCGAGCACCACGGCATCGGCACGACCGGCGTCCGCGGGCCACGCGTCGCGCACCGAGACCCGGAGTCGCCCGGGGTAGCCGAGCCGGCTGAGCGTCTGCTCGCCGGCGGCCACGAGGTCGGCATGGGGCTCGAACCCCCAGGCGTCGAACCCGTTTTGACAGAGGGCGAGCACCTCTCGGCCCGCCCCGGCAGCGGTGACGATCACCCGCCCGCCGGGCGGGAACGCCTCCTCGACGGCGGCGCTCTCCCAGCCGTAGAGCCCCTGCCGGACGCTGCGCTCGTCGTGGTAGGTGAGCGCGTGACCGTCGACCAGCTCGCGCGAGTCCGCGTAGAAGGTCTCATCCATCTGGCCCAGGGCCTGGCGATCGAGGGCACCCAGCGCGAGGCCGTCGATGACGGCTTGGGTGCCACGCGCCGCCCGCGCGTGCCAGCGCAGGGCGGCGCGATAGAGGGCGATGCGACGCGCGGCGGCGGGCACTGGCGAACCATAGACTCTGGAATATGTCGGCAGGGCCAGCTCCGCCCGATGAACAGGTCGATTCCGCCCCCGAGCAGGAGGAGGGCGCCACCTTTGACCCCTTCGAGCACGTCATGCGGGGCAAGCGGGAACGGGGCTCGGCCCGAACGCTTCCCCAGCTCATCCGCGGGGCGGCGAGCGCGGCCTACACGGCGAGCCCGAGGCTCTTCGTCACCACGTTCGGCCTTCAGCTCGTGACCGCGGGGCTGCTCGCGGCCCAGGTCTATCTCGGCAAGGTGGCGCTGCAGGCCATTTTCCAGGCCAACTCGGGGCATAGCTCGTTTGGCTCGGCCCTTCCCGGTCTCATCGGCCTGCTCGCCGCCACGGGGGTGGCCAGCTTCGCCACCGGAATGCAGATGAACGTCCAGCGCCTTCTCGGCGAGCGCGTGGTGCGCATCACCTGGCGTTCCATCCTCGACGTGACCACGTCGGTGGACCTGGCCACGTTCGAGAGCCCCTCGTTCTTCGACGATCTCCAGCGCATCCAGGCCAACGCGCTCGTCCGCCCGCTCACCCTCATCCAGGGCCTCGTGGCGCTCGTGGGCGGCGTGGTCGCCGTGGTTGGGCTCTCCCTCGCCCTCCTCGCCATCGCGCCCGTCGTGCTGCCGATCCTCCTCTTCACCGGCATTCCGCTGTCGGCGCTCTCACGCGTGGGCGGGCGGTTGGAGTTCGCCTTCCAGCTCGCCCAGACCACCGCCTCGCGGATGCGCTACTACCTCATCGAGCTCCTGATCGAGCGCGACCATGCCAAGGAGGTCCGGGCCTTCGGGCTGCGCCGCTACTTCCGCGAGCGGTGGGAGCAGAGCTACGCGGCCTACTTCGGTGACCTCAACGTCCACGTCCGGCGCCTCATGCGCGTGGCCGCGATCAGCTCGCTCAGCTCCATCCTCGTGCTCAGCGTGGCCGTCGGCCTAATTCTCTATCTCGTCGCCCACCATCACTTGACGCTGGCCGCGGCCGGGGCGGCCATCATCGCCGTGCGAGCGCTCTCGCAACAGGTGCAAACGATGTTCACCGGCATCACCGAGCTCTTTGAGTGCACCCTCTACCTCCAGGATCTCGAGAACTTCCGGGCGCGCGCGCCGGCGGAGCGAGCGCTCGCAGACGGAACACCGGCGCGGGCGGACGATGTGGGTCCCCTGCGGCGCTTGACCGTCGAAGGGCTCAGCTACCGCTATCCCGAAGGCAAGCGCCTTGCGCTCACCGACGTCTCCCTGGACATCGAGGAGGGACAGGTCGTGGCGCTGGTGGGCGAAAACGGCTCCGGGAAGACGACGCTGGCCAAGCTCATCGCCGGTCTGCTCCAGCCCACGCAGGGAACGGTGCGCTGGAACGGACGCGACGTGAGCACGCTCGACCAGCGCGAGTTCGCCCGGCACGTGGCCGTCATCTTCCAGGACTTCGTCAAGTACGCCTTTCCGGCCCGGGACAACGTCGCGATCGGCGACATCGACCGCGCGGCCGATGAGCCGGCGATCCGCGCCGCCGCGCGGCGGGCGGGCGCCGATGACGTCCTCGCCCGGCTCCCCGAGGGCTACGACACGCTGCTGGGCCGCATCTTCGGCGGCGTCGATCTGTCAATCGGACAGTGGCAGCGGGTGGCCATCGCCCGAGCCTTCTTCCGTGACGCTCGCCTGCTCATCCTCGACGAACCCACCTCGGCACTCGACCCGCGGGCCGAAGCCGAGCTCTTTGACCGGGTGCGCGAGCTCGCCGGCGGCCGCACCGTTCTGCTCATCTCGCACCGGTTCTCGACCGTGCGCTCGGCGGATCAGATCATCGTGCTCCATCACGGCGCCATCGAGGAGTCCGGCACCCACGATGAGCTGTTCAGGGCCGGAGGGCGTTACGCCGAACTCTTCGAACTCCAGGCAAGGGCGTATAGATAGGGGGCGCGTTGGTGTCCGGGGGGATGCGATGGATCTCAACGTATTCGGCGCCGTCCGGATCTCCCTCGAGCCAGGCGTGGGCGCGGAAGCGATCATCGCGCCGCACGCCGATGACGACGTCACGGGGATAGCCCCGGCCTCGCAACCATGCTTGGCGCAGTAAAGAGCGCTCCAGGCACGTGGCGTGTTGAAGCCGGGCGGTCAACATGACGACCTTTCCCGAGTTGGGCGACATGCGTCCGGGCGGGCGGCCGACCTGGGTCCGCACCCCGTCCTTTGACAAGTTGGCGCGCAAGCGGCGCAGCTCGCGCACGGTCCACACCCCGGCTCTCAGGTCATGAAGAGGGGCAAAGACGCGCCGGCGCAGCGCCACGGCCCGCGGCCGCCAGCCTTCAGCCACTGACTCCGTCCAGCAGATTGCGCGCGGTCAACAGCTCCACGAAGTTCTCGACGTCCCCGCGCGCGCGGTCGTAGTCCACGGTGAAATCTGACACCAGGCGGGCCGTCATCTCTGCGAGCGTCGTGCCTTCCGTGAGCAGCTCCCACAACGGGATGCCGCTCTCGTTGATCGACAGGTACGAATTCGCCTTGAGATCGAGGACGACGACCTCGGAGTCCACCTTGCGCCAGGAGAGGTTCTCGGTGCGGATCCGCAGGACTTGGTCTTCAGCCGGGAGCATCGCGGGGATTCTGGCAGCTGGGAAGCGATCCGCGTGTCCGCGCCCCCGGGCCGCTCGCGACGCGGCTTAGACTGATGGCGATGGAAGACCATCTGGAGGATGGGCCCGGGGGGAACGAGCTCGAGCTCATTGCCTACCAGATCCCCGGCGCGGAGCGCGTGGACATCGTCCCGGCCACCCGGTGGCGTGAGTGGATGAACGCCGCCCCCGGCCGGGCTCCGAACCGCTGCCTGCCTCTGCTCATGGCCAATGAGACGGGCTGGAGCATCCTCAACCCGCTGGCCTTCACGGCCACGTGGAACGGTGGCCCCGCTCGGACTGATCTGACCATCGAGTTCGACGAACCCCTGGGGTACCGGCCACTCGTGGAGAGCAACTTCGGCGTCGGGATCGTCACCTGGGCCGTTCCGGTGCTCTTCCGGACACCGCCCGGATACAACCTGATCGCGCGCGGGCCGGTCAACATGCCCAAAGATGGGGCCTCGGCGCTGGAGGGTGTGGTGGAGACGGACTGGTCGATGGCCACCTTCACCATGAACTGGAAGCTCACGCGGGAAGACCACCCCGTCCGATTCGAAGCCGGAGAGCCGTTTTGCACGGTCGTTCCGCACCGACGCCACGAGCTCGAGTCCTTTGCGCCCGTGCAGCGCGACCTGTCCACCCGACCTGAGATCGCCAAGGGACTCAAGGCGTTCGGCAAGGGCCGGGAGTCACTGATCAAGCGCAAGTTCATCGCCGAGTTCATCGGTCCCAAGTCGGAGGCCTGGAACGAATGGGAGAAGACCTATTTCCGTGGTCTCTATCCGGATGGACAGGTCTTCGCCGATCACCAGACCAAACGCGGCCTGCCCGGGTTCACCGATGAGCGCAGCGAGCCGCGCAGCGCCGAGGGCCCGGCGCGTGGCGTCCCCGAGCCAGAGCCGCCGCCGGACATCAACGGTGCCTTAGAGACGTACGCCGTGCCCGGCACCGTCCGCTTTCGCTCCTTTGCCACCGGCATGGTGGTCCTCAACCTCTCCACCGGCCAGCACTTCGAGCTCAACCCGGTGGCCGGTGTCATGCTCGACCTCCTCGCTCGCGCGCATCCGGTCGGCGAGGTGGCGGGAATCGTCGCCCGCCGATTCGAACAGCCCATCGGCACCGTGCGCGGCGACGTCGAAGCCTTGGCCGCCCAGCTCTGCGAGCTCGGGATCCTCAGGGCGGAGACGAACGGCACGCCGGGTTCCTGAGCCGAGGCCGGCGCGAGTACGGATCGGGCCGCGAGCTCAAAGAAGCCCTCGCCAAATCCCCCAAAATATGGTAAAAGTTCAAGCACGGTGGCAGGGCAGGGTCGACCGAGGCGGCCGTTTTGGGGCTGCCTTACGGATGTGGCGGGGTCACGCCTCGCGCGCTCGCCAAAGCTGCTCTGCCACGCTCATCCGCGTCTATACCACAGCGATCGTCGGGGTGGGCACGGGAAGGAACCAAAGTGCTGGAAAAAGGACAGGAACGTCGTTAGGATGAGAGGGGCGCAGCCACGGAGGGTTGGGGCCGTGCTCAAGGCTAAAGAGCTCGATCAAGGGGTCAATCGTGCAAAACCTTGAATCGCCGGACCAGGTCGGTCCCAAGGCGAGGCCCAAGGGGGCAGCAGACACAGATTCGTGGTGGGCGCTGGCGACGCCACGGACACGGCGACTACGTGGCTCCTCGTACGCCCGGCCGTCACTCGAAACTCTGAAGGTCAGCGCCGATATCTCGCCGCTGTGGGAGGACATGGCGGCCCGGCCGGGTGTGTCGAAGATCCCGTCGGTGCGCCGCCGGGATGCCATCTTCCGTCGCGCGCTGGGGCTCGTCGATGTAGTCGGGGCCTACGCCGCACTGCTCGTGGCGGTGATCGTGGTCGGCCGCGGCGTGGCCCACCTGCGACCCACCGCGCTGCTCGTGGCGCCGTTCGTGATCCTCACCGCCAAGCTGCTCGGCCTCTATGACCGGGACGCGAACACGCTGCGCAAGACGACCGTCGACGAGTTCCCCACCATCCTGCAGTTCTCGATCATCTACGCCCTCTTCGTGTGGTTGACCGAGGCCGTGCTGCTCAGAGGCGGGCTCGGGCGTCCTGAGGTCTTCTCGCTCGCGCTGGCCACGTTCGCCTTCCTGGTCGTCGGTCGCTCCGTGGGCCGGTATGCCGCGCTCGCCCTCACGCCGCCGGAGCGGTGCTTCATCCTCGGCCATGCCGCCGAGGCCGCTCGCACCGTGCGCAAGCTCTCGCAGTCGCCGGGGGTCAAGGTCGACGTCGTCGGGCGGGCCGCGCTCGGGCCGGCCGCCAAGCGTTCCACCTCCGAAGCCGGGACCATCGCCGACATCAGCGCACTGGTCCGCGTGATCGCCGAGCAGTCGGTCGAGCGGGTGATCATCGCCCCGGAAAGCCACGATGAAGACGAGATCCTCCATGCCGTCCGGCTGCTCAAGGCGGTAGGGGTCAAGGTCAGCGTGCTCCCCCGGCTGCTCGAGGTCGTCGGTTCCTCTTCGACCTTCGACGAGATCGACGGCATGACGCTCCTCGGTGTGCGCCAGTACGGCCTGACGCGATCCTCGGCATGGCTGAAGCGCAGCATGGACCTGGTCGGTGCGGCGCTGCTCCTCCTGTTCGCCTCGCCTGTGCTGCTGGCTCTGGCCATCGCCATCAAGCTCGACTCGCCGGGTCCGGTGTTCTTCCGCCAGCCCCGCATCGGCCGCCGCGGCCAGCGCTTTCAGATGCTCAAGTTCCGCTCCATGGTCCGCGAGGCCGAGACCATCAAGGATCAGCTGCGGGGCGAGAACGAGGTCGAGGGGGGCCTGTTCAAGATGTTCAACGACCCGCGCGTCACCCGCGTGGGACGCTTCCTGCGCTCCACATCGCTCGACGAGCTGCCGCAGCTCTTCAACGTGCTCACGGGCCCCATGAGCCTCGTCGGGCCCCGGCCGCTGGTCCCCGACGAGGATGCGCTCATCTCAGGATGGCAGCGCCGCCGCCTTGCCCTCAAGCCGGGCATGACCGGGCTCTGGCAGATCTACGGCTCGTTCCGGATCCCGATTCCCGAGATGGTGAAGATCGACTACCTGTACGGGGCCAACTGGTCGGCCTGGTTGGATCTGAAGATCCTCCTGCGCACGGTCCCCTACGTGCTGCGGCGCAAGGGCGCCTGACCGGCCGCTCGCCACCGCAGCCGCTTACCGTCGATCACCTCGCACGCCCCGGTGGCGTTGAAGGTGTGGGTGCCGATGCGGCCTGGGATGCGTGGAGGATCGATACGGGCGATGGGCGTCTCCTCGTAGTCGGTCGGAGTGAGGCGGGTGACGCGGTTGAGGACGATCGCGCCCCCATAGGTCCGGGAGGAGTCCTGGCTGGGCCGGATGAGCTCGCCGTCGCGGTACAGCAGCCGCCCGGCCGGCCGGGCCCGGCGTACGTCGGAGACGATGGGGTTGGCCGGATGTGCGTTCCAGCCTGCGGCGAGCGAGTCGGCCCAGAACAGGTGAAGCTCATCCTGGATGGATGCTCCCGGTACGGCGATGTTGACGAACAGCCACCACCGCCCATCATGCTCGAACACGGTGGCGTCGGCAGCGTCGACGTCGCTGAGCAGCACCCGCTCAAGGGTCCAGCGATGCGGGAAGGCCTCGGCGCGAAAGAGCTCGACGGCGCGCCGGGTCTTGGTCTCGGGGACCATGTACCACTCGCCCCGGGCTTGGAAGACGTACGGATAGGAGAGGTGGTAGGGCCTGGCCAGGGCGACCTGCGGGTCGTCGGGAGGCCGCTCCGGGTACAGGCGCAGCGTCGAGATGACGGCCTGGCGCGTCTCCCAGTCGAAGTCCTCGAAGAAGAGCCGGTGGCCGTCCCCCTCGGCCACGACGAACGGATCGGCCCAATAGCGCCCGGCCGGCGCACGCAGGCGGCGGTAAAGACGACGGCGGGTGTAGGCGCTCGGCAGAAGGGGCTCGGTTGCGTCACGGTGCCTGTAGGCCACGTACCACTCCTCGCAGAACAGGAGCTTCGTGAGACGTCGGGTCACCGTGGCGCGGAGCTGGCGGGCCAGGAAGGCCACCATCTGGGCGTTGGTCGGGGCGCTTGGCCCGGCAGGCGCGGGAGTCGCTGCGGCCTCCGTGGGCCAGCCGTGGCGGTGGACATCGGCCAGCGCGCGCAGGACGAACTCGGCGGCCTTCCAGTAGGCCGGGTTGCGGCCCCGGTGAAGTGAGGTCGGGTCGGTGGCTGAGAACGACCGGTAGAGGGCGCGCGCGGAGCCCGCCGGGTCGGTGCGGGCCTCGAGCGTGATCGCGGCCACGCGCTCACCGGCATGCATCTCCCAGAACTGAAACGGTGGGCGCACCAGGTAGGACCAGACGCCGAAGCGGGGGGTGGGGGTGAGCTCAGGGCCCCGGCCGGGACCGCGCAGGTCGACCAGGACGTCGACGGCGTCGAGCGCCCCCCGGGCGCCCGGCCACACGGGGACCGAGGCCAGGGCCGGCTCGATATCCACGCGGGCCAGGGCGTCTGGCTCCACGGCGAACAGGCGCCGGTCGGCGTGCTCGTAGAAATCGAAGAGCAGCCGACCGAAGCGTCGCCGCGGGGGGGCCGCCGCGCCGTCGATGGCCACGAAGGCCAGCTCGACGAACTCGGCCTCGCGGAGCTGCTCCACGATGCGCGCCGTCCAGGCGGGCACGACCAGAGCGTCGACGCGGAGGCCGACCCGAAGCGCCCCGCTGGTCTCGTGGGCGTTCAGGATCCGATCGGTCCCAGGACCGGATCGTGACCGTAGGTGTCAAAGGCGCGGAAGCGCGCGAAGTGACGGTGCTCGGGGCCGTGGAAGTCCGAGGAGCCGGTCATCAGCAACTCGCCCTCGCGGCAGCGCTCCACGAGCAGGTCGGTCTGCTCGTGATCGTGGGTGATATAGAAGCACTCCACTCCGTCGAGACCACACGCGGAGAAGCGAGCGATGGTCTCGGTGACCTCGTCGGGGTCCTTCACGTCCCAGAAGGGGTGGGCCCATACCGCCACCCCGCCGGCGGCGTGGATGGTCTGGATCGCTTCGGGCACCGTAGGCCGGGCGCGCCGCGCAAACGCCGGTCGGCCTTCGATGAGGTAGGCGACCAGGAAGGCCGAGCGCTCGGCCAGCCCTTCGTCGGCCAGCCGTGCGGCGTTGTCGGGATGGTCAACCACGGCGTCGGCCAGATGCGGGCGACCGATGGGCAACCCCGCCGCTCGCCGGTCGGCCAGCGCCTGCTCGTCGAGCGCGTAACCGAGCTCGCGCAACGCATGGGCCATGGCGTCGGCGCGCCGCTCGCGGTCGTGGCGGTAATCGGCCAGCCGCTCGCGCAGATCCCCGTCGTGGTCGTCGACGCCATAGCCGAGGATGTGGAGGTCCTGGTGCTCGCCCTCGACGGCGGAGATCTCAGTGGCCGAGACGAGCGTCACCCCGAGCTGGCGAGCGGCTTGGCGAGCCTCATCGACTCCCTCGACTGTGTCGTGGTCGCTGAGGGCCAGCAGCTGGACCCCGGCCTGCGCCGCCGCGGCCACCACGTCGCGCGCCGGCAGGGCGCCGTCGGAGGCCAGCGAGTGGCTCTGGAGGTCGAAGGTGGGCTCACCGGGCATGGAGAGGCGGGAGGCTACCCGAGGCTGTCGCCTAGCCCCCGGATAGACTCGGCGCGGATGCGGTTGGGCGAGGTCATCTCAGGCGTGGCGGACCCCGCCGCGGCGCTCGAGATCAACGGCCTCGCCTACGACAACCGGCGCGTTGGCCCGGGCACGCTGTTCTTCTGCGTGGTCGGCTTCACGCGCGACGGCCACGACTTCGCCTCCGACGCCGTGGCCCGTGGCGCCGTCGCCTTGGTGGTGGAACGCCCGCTCGGTCTCGGGGTGCCGGAGATCCAGGTCCCATCGGTGCGCGCCGCCATGGCCCCCGCGGCGGCGGTCTTCTACGGCGACCCGACCGCCCGGCTGCAGACGGTCGGGATCACGGGGACCAACGGAAAGACGACGACCGCGTTCCTGGTCCGGGCGCTGCTCGAGGCCGGCGGCCACCCGACCGGCTTGCTCGGCACGGTCAAGTCGGTGATCGGTGGTGTGGAGTACGCCGTGCAGCGCACCACGCCGGAGGCCATCGAGCTTCAGGGCACCTTTGCGCGCATGCTCGAGGCCGGCGACGTCGCCTGCGCCATGGAGGTCTCCTCCCACGCCCTCGAGCTCCACCGGGCGGCAGCCATCCACTACGCGGCGGCCATCTTCACCAACCTCACCCAGGACCACCTCGACTTCCACCCGACCATGGAGGACTACTTTCACGCCAAGCGCCGGCTGTTCACCGAGCACGACACCGGGGTGGCCGTCATCAACGCCGACGACGCCTTCGGCGCCCGCCTGGCCGCCGAGCTCCCCGGGGCCGTCACCTTCGGGATCCGGTCCCCCGCCACCTACCGGGCCCGCGGGCTCCAGACCGGCCTGACGGGTTCGCGCTTCGTGGTCGACGGGCCCGACGGTCCGCTGCCGTTGAGCTCGCCTCTGACCGGCGAATTCAACGTCCTCAATGTCCTGGGCGCCCTCGCCGCCGTCCGGTCGCTCGGCGTGCCATCACAGACGTGCGCGGCGGCGATCCGCGACGCCGGCCAGGTGCCCGGGCGCTTTCAAAGCGTGGATGAAGGCCAGGACTTCGCGGTGCTCGTCGACTATGCCCACACCCCCGACTCGTTGGAGAACGTTCTGCGCGCCGCGCGAGGGCTGACGGCGGGACGCTTGCACGTCGTGTTCGGCTGCGGCGGCGATCGCGACCGGACCAAGCGCCCGCTCATGGGGGCCATCGCCACCCGACTCGCCGACCGCGTCATCGTCACCTCCGACAACCCCCGGTCCGAGGACCCGGACGCGATCATCGCGGAGATCCTGGCCGGCACCGGGCGCGACGTCGAGCACGACTCCGACCGCCGGGCAGCCATCCGCCACGCCATCGCCAGGGCCGCGCCCGGGGACGTGATCGTCATCGCCGGCAAGGGCCACGAGCAGGGCCAGGAGTTCGCGGGCGGCCGCAAGCTGCCCTTCGACGACGTCACCGTGGCGCGCGAAGCGCTGACCGGCCTCGCTCTGACCGGATGAGAAGCTGGAACGCCGAGGCCGTGGCGGCCGCGGCCGAGGCCCGTCTCGTGACCGCGCCCGGCGATGGTGGCGGCCCGGACCGTGTGATCATCGACTCCCGAGAAGCTGGGCCGGGCGCCCTGTTCGTCGGTCTGCCCGGACGCCACGTGGACGGCGGGCGCTTCGCGGGGATGGCCCTGGCCGCCGGGGCCTGGGGGGTGCTCATCGCCGAGGAGCACGCCGCCGCGGCGCGGGCGGCGCCGCCGCCGGGCGTGGTGCTGAGCAGCCCCGACCCGCTCCTGGCTCTGCAGCGAATGGCCTCGGCCTGGCGTCGGGAGCTGGGCGCGGTGGTCATCGGGGTGACCGGGTCGACCGGGAAGACCTCGACCAAGGACCTGCTGCTCGCCGTACTGGCGCCGCACCGGCGGACGGTCGCCTCGCGCGCCAACTTCAACACCGAGATCGGGCTGCCGCTGGAGATCCTGGGCGCGCCGGCCGGCACCGAGATCCTCGTGCTCGAGATGGCGATGCGGGGCCCTGGGCAGATCGCCGAGCTGGCCGCGATCGCCCAGCCCGACGTCGGCGTCATCGTCAACGTCGGTCCCGTCCATCTCGAGCTGCTGGGGTCGATCGAGGCCATCGCGGCCGCCAAGGCCGAGCTGATCGCCGGGCTCCCGGCCGGGGGGACGGCCGTCGTGCCCGCCGGCGAACGGCTGCTCGATCCGCACCTGCGCCCCGATGTGCGGACCGTGCGCTTCGGACCGGGAGGCGACGTGGAGCTCCGAGACGCCGGCGAGGGGTGGGTGGACATCGACTGCCAGGGCGAGCGCCTCCATCTCGAGGTGGCCTTCACGCAGTCTCATCTGCGCCACAACCTGCTCGCCGTGGCGGCTGCCGCTCGCGCCGCCGGCGTGCAGCCCAGCAGCCGGGTCGAGCTTGCCTTCACGCCGGGACGGGGCCAGCAGATCGAGCTGCCCTCCGGCGTCACGCTGCTCGACGACAGCTACAACGCCAACCCGCTCTCCATGCGCGCCGCGCTGGACAGCCTGGCCGCAGTGGCCGGTGCCGGTCGCCCCCGGCGCCGCCTGGCCGTCCTGGGGGACATGCTCGAGCTCGGTCCCGAGGGACGGCGCTTTCATGAGGAGATCGGCGACTACGCCGCCGGCAGCGGCGTGGACGTGCTGGTCACCGTGGGACCCCTGGCCGCGGCGATGGGGGGCGCCTTCCCGCGCGATACCCACGCCGTGGCCGACGCCGGCGAGGCCGCGGCCGTGGTCACAGAGCTCGTCGCTCCAGGCGACGTCGTGCTCGTTAAGGGGTCCAACGCCGTCGGGCTGCAGGTCGTGTGCGGCGCGCTGGCCGCCGCCGACGGCTAGCGGTCGGGGCGCGAGGACTCCTGCGGCGCCGGCACCGGCGCGGACGGCTCGAGCAGCGCCCGAAGCCGGCGCAGCGCCCGGGAGGCGATCTGCTGCGTGTTGGCCACGGTCAGCCCGAGAAGGCCGGCCACTTCCGGGAGGTTGAGATTGGCGCCGTAGCGCAGCGCCAGCACGTCGCGCTCGCGCTCGCCGAGGCTCTGCAGCGCGCTGAGCAGCTCCGGTGACCCGGACGCGCGCTCCTCGGGTCCAGGGATGGGAGGGAGACGCGTGTCGTCGACCGGATCCTGGAGCGGAGTGCGGTCCCGGCGGTGATGATCGATGAGGACGTGGTTGGCGATCGCCAGCAGCCACGTCTTGACCGAGGCCCGCCGCGGGTCATAGCGGCTCCAGGCACGCAGGGCACGCTCGAACGTGGTCTGGGTCAGGTCCTCGGCCAGCCCGTGATCGCCGAGACGGTAGGCGAAGAAGCCGTAGACCCGCCACACCTCGTCTTCGTAGACGACCGCGAACTGCGATGCGTGCTCAGGGGGAATCTCAACCTCCGATTTGGGACCCAGAGGGTATCGGCCGTCCCTCGCGAAAATCTCCAAACCTGTGCTAATTTTTCACTTCGCGGGGAAGGCTATGCCTGGGCTGGGCAGGCCGGCGGCCACGGCTCAAAAACATGGAGGTAAAAGCTGTGCTTTCTGGGACGCTGAGCGGGGCTCGTCGTCGACACATCATTCCGAAAGTTGCTGTCGTAGGACTCGGTTATTGGGGGCCCAATCTTGTGCGCGTCCTCTCTGAGCGGACGGATATCGACGTGCGCTGGATCTGTGATCTCGACGCCTCGCGCCTCGATCGCCTCACCCGCCGCTATCCGCAGGCGCGCGCCACCCGCAATCTCGACGAGCTTCTCGACGACCCCCATCTCGACGGGGTCCTGCTCGCCACGCCGGTGCATACACATTACGAGCTGGCCATGCGCTGCATGGCGGCCGGCAAGCACACGTTCGTGGAGAAGCCGCTGGCTCCGTCGGCGGCGCAGGCCGGCGAGCTCATCGACATGGCCACACGCGAGGAGCTCGTTCTCATGTGCGGCCACACGTTCCTGTTCAGCCCACCGGTCCGGGCGGTCAAGGCCCTGATCGACGAGGGCGAGCTGGGCGACATCTACTTCATCAGCGCCAGCCGCGTCAACCTGGGGCTGCACCAGCGTGACGTCAGCGTCATCTGGGACCTCGGCCCGCACGATTTCTCCATCCTTTTGTACTGGCTCGGTTACCCCCCGAGCGCCATCCGGGCCACCGGACGGGCCTCGATCATGCCGGGCATCGCCGACGTGGCCTTCGTGTCCATGGAGTTCGGCTCCGGGCCGATCGCCAACGTCGAGCTGAGCTGGCTGGCGCCGAGCAAGCTCCGGCGCACGGTCGTGGTGGGCTCCAAGAAGATGGTCGTCTACGAGGACGGCTCGCCCGAGCCGGTCAAGATCTATGACCGCGGCGTGGTCTACAAGGACCCCGAGACCTTCGGCGAATGGCATCTGTCCTATCGCAGCGGGGACATCCTGACGCCGCACCTGCCCAGCGACGAGCCCCTCGGACTCCAAGCCGGGGCCTTCGCCAAGGCCATCAGCCAGGGTCAGCTACCCGAGCACGGACTGGCGCTGGCTCGCGACGTGGTGCGCCTGGCCGAGGCGGCGGACGACTCGCTCGCGGGCGGGGGATTGCAAATCGAGCTCAACGACATGCTCCTTGGGTTACCGACACTTTAGTTTCCGTTCAAATGACGATTATGGAAGCAATGGCAGCGCACGAACCGCTCTCCCCTGCCCAGGCCGTGGCCACCTTCTGGGAGTGGATCGACAGCTACGTGACCAAGCCGCATCCGGAGATCGGGCGCCGCGGGGCCGTCTGCCCGTTCGTGCCCGGGATGCTGCGCACGGGCGGCATCGCGGTCGAGGTCTGTGACGCCGACGGCACCGACGAGGGTGAGGTCGAGGACGTCATCCGAGCCGCCATCCCCGAGCTTCAGGCCATGCCCTACAAGCCGCTGAGCAAGTCGCTCGTCGTGCTCTTCCCGGCCATCCCGGCCGACCGCGGCGCGGTCATCGACCGGGTTCAGGCCCGGGTGAAGACCCATGTCGTGGGCGAGGGACTGATGGCCGGCAACTTCCACCCTTACTCCACCGAGCCGGCGGCACGCAATCCCGACTTCCCGGCCAACCGCTCGCCCATGCCGCTGCTCGTGCTGCGCTACATGGCCGTCCACGACGTCGTCTTCCTCGCCCGGCAGCGGGAGTGGTTCGCGCAGTACCGGGCCCGGTTCGGAGCCGAGTACGCCGCCGGCCGGGTGCGCGACGCGTACCTGCGCGAGCGCTACGAGGCCGCCTGCCGGGCGTGGGAGCTGGCCGAAGCGGCCTGAGCCGCTGGCTCGGGCCGAAGCGGCCTGAGCCGCTGGCTCGCGGGCCAGCGGCGAGACGTTTGGGGTTACCCGTTGAGCAGGATGAGCCCGCTCGTCGGCGCCATCGACACCGAGCTCACGTGGCTGAGACCCGTGCCGGAGTACGTCGCGCCGAGGTCGAACGAGGACACCGAGCTCGCGCTCGGATTGACGAGCACGATGCCGCCGGCGAACTGGCGCTCGTACACGCCGTTGGGCAGCACGGTGTAGGTCCCGGTGGGGGCGCCAAGCGACTCCGCGGTCGTGTACTCCGGAAACCAGTTCTCGTTGGTCACGTAGTCGGTGTTCGAGGTCGAGTAGCTGGCTGTGCCGCCGGCGGCGAGCAGCATGGCGGCCAGCCCGTAGGTGTTGGCCTCCTCGCCGCCGTTGTAGGAGTGCAGGATCTCGTACTTGCCGTGGGTCTGGGTGAAGGCGAGGTCGGCGAGCTTCTGGGCGAAGTAGGGCACCTGCTGGGCGAGCCCCTCGCCTCCGTCGGTCCAGGACTCCTCCTCCACGCCGTCGAGGTCGGTGGCCCACTGGCGCCAGGTGCTGTCGTCCTGGGTGGCCACGTTGCCGACCGAGAGCAGGCCCTGGGCATCCAGCTGCGAGGACAGATAGCCAACCGCGCTCGTCATGGCCGCGTCCCAGGAGCCCGTGGCGGCGTACTCGGGGACCTGGACGCCGTTGGGGAGCAGCCACGGGAGGTCCTCGACCTGGTCCCAGAACACGCCGTCGAAGCCGTAGCGCTTGGCCACCGAGATGGCGTTGGCCGCGCACTGCTGGAGGTAGGCGGCGTTTCCGACGTCGTTGAGGTAGACGGCGGAGGTGTAGCCACGGTTGAGGGCCATCTTGCCGCCGGCGTCGTGCAGGAACCAGTCCGGGTGGTTGGCCACGTCATCGGAGTAGGACGTGCACCCGCTGTCGGTCTGCAGGAAGCTCGGATCCTCGCTGTTGGTGGCATCGATCATGTCGTACATGAGGAGCTTCAGGTGCGGGTTGGCCGCCCGAAGCAGCGGCACTTCGGGGTACTCCCAAGCCGAGAGGACGAGGATCTGGTAGCGGTTGGCCTCCTGGCTCATAGGCAGCGCGCTCGACCACTGGTAGTCCTCGCGGTTGAAGTTAGCCACCGCGCTCGCGGACGCGCCCGGGGCACCCGGCGTCGAGCGCGGGGGCGCGCCCGTGGTGCCCGCCTTGCTCGTGCCACTCGACGTGCCCGTGGCGCCGGACTTGCCCGAGGTGGCTGAACCGGAGCCGGCAGGGCCCCGCTTGCGCTTCTTCTCGCGGCGCCTGGCGATCTCGGCTTTGAAATTGTGCACGACGACGGTCTTCTGCGTGGCACGAACCAGCCGGCCGCCGAAGTACACGGCGACGCGAAGAATGTGACGACCGTTGGCCAGCTTGGTCGTGTTGAGCAAGCCGGTGCGGCGAAAGCGGAAGGGCGGCTTGGTGGTGGCCCAGAGCGGGCGTCCGTCAATGGAGAAGACCACGCGACGGGCGCTGGGGGCAACCCGGAGGGCGGTGAAGCGAATCGAGCCCGAGACGACGGTGCGGACGGGAGCGGCGATCATGGGCGCGAAGACCCGGTGGCGCGCGGGCCCATGCGACCCCGACGCCGCGGCGGGTCCGCCGTGCACCCAGGGAATCATGGCCAGCGCGCTGGCCGGCAGCAGCAGTCCGCACGCGGCGGCGGTGAGGATGGGCAGGAACCGTCGAAGAAGGGGTCGGGTGAGCATGAATCCGTCCTTGCTGGCGTGGCGGTCCCAGGCGGCGACGAGACGTCGCGCTGGGCAAGCTGGGCGAAATGGCCCGGTGCTCGTGTTGTCGAACGGCGAGCGGCCAATCTGAGTCGGCTTTCGGCGCCGGTCGAACGGATGGCCAGCGCGGACCCCTGGATCTCCGACACCTGGCCAGCGGCGCTCAAAGACCCGCGGGGCAGGCCGTTTACCATGGCGTCCTCAGCCGGACCTGGTGGTCCGGATACGTGGGCGGTTCCCCCGGGAGACCCTTGATGGCATGACACCGCGAAGCACACCCTCCGGCAGTTCGCGCGAGCGCATCACCATGCTGCTCGAGAACAACCCCTATCCCCAGGACGTTCGCGTCCGTGGGGAGGCCGAGTCGCTGGCTAGCGCCGGCTACCGGGTCGAGGTCGTGGCTCCCCGGGCGAGCGGCCAGCCGCGCCGTGAAACCATCAACGGGGTGGTGGTGCGGCGCTTCCGCGGCGCGGAGGCGAGCGCGCCAGGGGTGAGCGCCATCCTGCGCGAGTACGCCGTGGCCGCCGTGGCCCTGCACCTCGCCGCCGTGCGGGCTCTTCTCCGCGGAGCGCGGGTGCTTCACATCCACAACCCCCCCGACATCTTCTTTTGCGCCGGCGCCCTCTTCCGGCTCGCGGGCCGGCGCGTGATCTTCGACCACCACGACCTCGGCCCGGAGCTCGTCGAGGCCAAGTTCGCCCGCCGCCCGCTCGTGGCGCTCGCCCGAGCCGTCGAGTGGCTGACCTTCGCCGTCGCCAGTCACGTGCTGGCCGCCAATGAGTCCCACGCCGAAGTGGCCCGCCGTCGCGGCGCCAAGGCACCGCAGGCGGTCACCGTGGTGCGCAACGGTCCGCCGGCGGCTTGGCTCGAGCTTCCCGCATCCGGCCGGGAGGGCGCGCTGAGCGAGGTGCATCTGGCCTACGTCGGCGCGGTGGCGGTTCAGGACGGGGTCCAGGAGATGGCCGCGGTGCTGGCCGCTCTGCCGTCTGAGCTCAGCGCGCACCTGACCGTGATCGGCGACGGCGATGCCCGCCCGGTGGTGGAGACGGCCCTGCGCGCCGCCGGTGTCAGCGACCGCGTGACCTTCACCGGGTGGGTGGGGCCCGAGGAGGTGCCGGCGCTCGTGCAGGCGGCCGACATCTGTGTCGATCCCGCTCCCGCTTCGCCCCTCAACGAGCGCTCGACCATGATCAAGGTGGCGGAGTACCTGGCGCTGGGCAAGCCCGTCGTGGCCTACGATCTGCTCGAGACCCGCCGGACCCTCGCCGGGGCGGGGGTAACCGTGCCGCCAGGAGATGTCGAGGCCTTCGCCGCCGCCATCGAGCAGATCGCCCGCGACGGCGAGCTGCGGGCGTCGCTGGCCCGTCAAGCCCGCGAACGGGCCCGCCAGCTGACGTGGGAGCTCTCGGCTGCCGCGCTGCTGGAGGCCTACGCGCGGCCGTCCGGTTCGGCCCTGGCCGAGGCGGTCGTGGGGTGAACGAGCCACTGCCCTTCGTCGACCTGGCCGCGGTTCACCGCGAGCTGGGCGCCGAGCTCGAGGCGGCCGTCCTCGAGGTCATTCGCAGCGCCCAGTTCGTCGGCGGGCCGGTGGTGGCCGCCTTCGAGCGCGAGTTCGCCGGCTACCTGCAGTGCGAGCACACCGTCGCCATGGCCAACGGCACCGATGCGCTCGAGCTCGCCCTGCGGGCCCTGGAGTTGCCGGCGGGGGCCGAGGTCCTCGTGCCCGCCAACACCTTCATCGCCACCGCGGCGGCGGTCGTACGGGCCGGCGGGGTTCCCCGCTTCGTCGATGTGGAACCCGATACTGGTTTGATCGACGTGGGCAGCTGCGAGGAGCAGCTCAGCGAGCGGACCTGGGGTCTTATGCCCGTCCATCTCTACGGGCGCACGGTGCCGATGCGACCCCTGCTCGAACTGGCCGAACGCCACGGCTTGGCGATCGTCGAGGACGCCGCCCAGGCCCACGGCGCGCAGCGCGACGGCTGCTACGCCGGGACGTTTGGCCACATCGGCTGCTTTAGCTTCTATCCGGGCAAGAACCTGGGTGCCTTCGGGGACGCTGGTGCCGCGGTCACCCACGACCCCCGCGTGGCCGACCGCTTGCGCCTGCTGCGCGAGCATGGCCGCCGCGACCACCGCACCCACGAGCTCGTGGGCGCCAACTCCCGCATGGACCCGGTGCAGGCCGCTGTCCTGCGCGTCAAGCTGCGCCACCTCGACCGCTACAACGAGCAGCGCCGGCGCGCTGCCGCCTGGTATCGCGAGGCGCTGCCCCCGGCGATCCTCGACGGCGGCTGCGAGGTGCCGGAGGCGGACGTCCACCACCTGTTTCCGATCCTCGTCGAGGACCGGGACGCGCTCGCCGCCCGGCTGGCCGAGGCGGGAGTCCAGACCGGCGTTCACTACGCGCCCACAGTGCCCCAGACCGGCGCCTTCGCGTGGACCGGTGGCTGCATTCCCGGTGGCCGAACGGCGGGCGCGGCTTCAGCTCTCGCTGCCCATGCACCCCCACCTGCTTGCGGAGGACGTCGAGCGCGTGGGGGGGCTGGTGGCCGCCTTCCGCCAGGCCTCCGCGGCCTGAGCGCAGGGTCCCGGGCCCCTGAGGCTCAGCGCGTTCCCCCGCGCCCCTGAGGCTCAGCGCGTTCCCCCGCGCCCGTCGGCTTAGAGCGCACCCAGCGCCCGATAGAGGGCGAGCGTGCGCGCCGTGACCGCCTCGAGCGACAGATGCTCGGTTCGCTCGCGTCCGTTGCTCGCCGATCCGCTGCGCAGGCACGCGACGATGGCCCGGGCCAGGGTCTCGGCGTCCCAGTCGCACACCGCGGCGGGGTGCACGCCGGCCAGCAGCTCGGGGATATCCCCCGCTGGGGTGGCCACGACGGGCAGGTCGCAGGCCAGCGCCTCCTTGACAGCGTTGGGCGAGCCTTCGGTGGCCGAAGTGTGCAGAAGCAGATGCGCGGCGTTGTAGTAGCTCGGCATGTCCTCGGCGGGCACTCCCCAGACGGCCCGCCAGCGCAAACCGGGCAGCTCCTGCGCGGCCAGGGTCGCCGCGGCCTCGGCCAGGTCGAGACGCTTGAGCGGGTGGGGGCGCCCGACGGTGATCACCGTGATCTCGCCCATCGGGCCAGCCGAGCCCGCGGCGGGCCTCGCTGCGCGAGCGGGGGGCGAAGTGAGCGCGGTCGATGCCGTCGGGGATGACGTGGTTGCGTCGGCGGGCACGCGAGGGCAGTCGTCGCTCCATCTCCGCCGTCTTGGTCGTGGTCGCGGTCATGAGCACGGCATGCCTGCGGATGATGGCGCTGGTCAACGCGAGCTTGAGGCGCATGCGCCGGCTTCCCACTCCGCTCAGGTGAGTGGCGCCGAGTACGTCGGTGCCCCAGTAGCTGGCCAGGACCGGCGCACCGATAAACCAGCGGGCGACCAGGGCCGTCTCGCCGGCGTGGCTGTGCACGAGCCGGTAGCGGCCGCGACGCCCTGCGGCCAGGGCCACCATGGCCAGCGCGCCGAGCAGATAGGCCTGGGGACCGCGGTAGCCGCGGACGTAGAGCACATCGCTGGCCACGCCTTCGGCGGCCAGCCCCTCCACGGTGCGGCGCACGAAGGCCGCCGTCATCGGCGAGGCGTGATCGGGCCAGGCGTTGGTGACCACGAGCACGGTGGCCTCGGGCGAGGCCCGCTCCCAGGTGAGCAGTCCCCGCTCGTCGAGCCGGCGGATAAACCGCTCCGTGATCGCGCGCAGCGAGCGTTTGCGCACGGCCGCGCGAGGGAGCACGGTCATGTCCGCGCGCGGGCCCGAGCGGCCACGGCGTCGCGCAACACCTGCTCGTAGGCCGCGATCATCGCTTCGGCGCTCCAACGCTCGCGCACCCGTTGGCGGCCCGCCACGCCCATGGCGCGGCGCCGCTCCGCGTCGGCGGCCAGGGCGACGACGCCGGCGGTCAAGGCGCCGAGGTCCCCGGGGGCCACGAGCAGGCCGCTCTGGCCGTCGGCGACCACCGTGGGCAGCCCGCCCACCCGCGTGGCCAGGACCGGAAGGCCGGCCGCCATCCCCTCGAGCACGGACATGGGCAGCGCCTCGTACTCGCTGCAGAGCACGAGCAGATCGGCCGCCTGCAGCAGGCGCGGGACATCGCTGCGCTGACCGAGCACGGCGACGGCGCCGCTCTGACGGGCGGCGGATTCGACGCCCGCCCGGTCGGGTCCGTCGCCGGCGATGACGCCGACGAGCTCTGGGACCTGCGCCCGCGCGCCCTGTACCGCCGCCACGAAGTCGAACACGCGCTTGATGGGCTTCAGCGAGGCCACCATCAAGGCCACGATGGCGTCAGAGCCCACCCCCAGCTCGCGCCGGACCTCGTCCCGCTCCCGGCCGGGGGCGGCGGTTTCCACGCCGTTGGGGATGTGGACGATCGGAACCCGGCCCGCCCCGTAGCGCTGCCACACGGCGCGCTGGTCCTCGGAGACGACGATGATGCCGTTCAGGCGGCGCGCCAGAAGCCGGACCATGGCCTCGCGGCGCCGGGTGAGCGCAAACCCGACACCGCGATGGTCGCTGAACCACTGGGGCACGCGGCGCAGCCGGGCCACCGCCGCCCCGGCGTAGAGACCACTGACGCTCAAACTGACCACGACGTCGGGCGCGAAGCGGCGCAGCAACTGCGAGTGGCGCACGGCGGACAGGTCGAGCTGGTGGCGCATGGCCAGAACCTCGAGGGGGACGCCCGCGTCGCGCAGCGGCGCCTCGAACGGGCCGCCGCTGTCGAGGGCGACGAGCCGGGCGTCGGTTCCGCCGCGGCGCAGACCCGGGAGGAGCACGGACAGCTGGCGCTCGGCCCCGCCCGCACCCAGACCGGGGGTGAGAAAGAGGACCTTCACCGCGGACGGAGCACCTGGGCGTAGACCTCGACCGTGCGGCGAGCGACGGCCTCCCAGCTGCGGGGGGCGGCGATCTCGCCCAGCACGCGGCGGCGCACCTCGAGGTCGTCGTCGAGATGGCGCAGGATGGCCTGGGCCAGCGCGCCCGGGTCGCCCGGCGCGACGAGGTAGCTGTCGTCGAGGACGAGGTCGGGAAGACCGCCGAGGCGGCTGGCCACGACCGGCACCCCATAGCCGGCGGCGAGGCTGCCCGCGCCGCTCTGCGAGGCCTGGGTGTAGGGGAGCACGGCCAGCGTGCTGGCGGCGAATAAGCGTCCGACCTCCGATTCGGGCAGGTAGCGTCGCTCGAACCGCACGCGCGGATCGCTCAACCCGAGCTCGCTCGTCCCCTCGCCGGCGACCCGCAGCCTGACTTCGGGCCGCTGCTCCCACACCCTGGGCATGGCCCGGGCAAGCACCTCCAGACCCTTGTAGGGGGCGAGGCGACCGAAGAACGTGACGGTGGGCTGCGCGGGCGCGGGCAACGGCTCTGCTTCGACGTGGATGCCGTGGGCGATGACGTGGATCCGCTCGGCCGCACTGGGCGCCAGCTCGGCTCGGAGACGCTCACTGTGGACGATCATGGCCCGGGCGCGGGCCCGCCAGGTCCGCTCCGCCCCCTGGTGCAGCACCCGCCGGGCCGCATCGGGCACGGGATGGCCGGGGTGACGGGAGGGGTCGTGGACGGTGAAGACCTTGGGCAGGCCCGCGAGCAGGAACAGAGCGCGCGGGTCGCCGAACTGATGGCCGTGGCCGATCTGAGCCCGGAAGCGGCCGATCCGGCGCCGGAGCGCGACAAGGTGGGGCAGCACGCGGTGATCGGTCAGGCGACCGGGGATCTCGACGACCTGGACCCCGGCCCCGCGGGCCACCGCGAGCGTGGTCTCACGTTCGTGCTCGTCGCCGTCGAACTCGATGGCGTGACCGCGGCAGACCAGCATGACCTCGGCACCGGCCCGGGCGAGACCCGCCGCCTGGGGCGCCGCGTACTTGAGAAACCAGTCGCAGCTGAGCACGACTCGCACTGGACTGCCCGTGCCGGTCAAGCTATGTCGTCGCCGACGGGCGGGGAGGGCGGCTCCTCGACGGTCCGCCGCGGCCCGGTTGGCCCCGGTGCGAGGACGGAACGTCCTGAGCGGGGGGACGGCGCCGCAGGCGCGGCGAGGCCTGCAGGCCTGCGGCTACGAGCAGGCCGCAGACGACGCCGAACATGGCGGTGCTGTTCTCGTCCTGGAGGTAGGTACCGACCAGGCAGCTCAGCAGCATGGCGATCAGCGCCCCCACGCCGGCCCCGATCAGCGCTCGGGCCAGGGGGTCGCGGCTCTGCCGGGCACGTCGCACGCCGAGCCACAGCAACGTGGCCGCGAGACCCAGGAAGGCGATCAGGAAGGGAATGCCGTAATCGGTGGCCAGGTGCAGATAGAGGTCCTCGACGTAGAGGCGCTGGACGTTGCCGCTCGACGTTGATTGGTAATTGCCGTAGAACTGCATCCAGCCCACCCCGACCCACGGGTGCGCCCGGATGGAGGTGAGGGCCTGGGCGAACTCCTGGCCGCGAATCTGCAGCGAGCTGCTCTGAAGGACCTGAGAGCTCAGCGCGCTCGTCGCGCGCGTTTCCACCTTGCTGGTCACGGCGGGCAGCACGGCTGATTCGAGCACGATGGTCGCCGAGGCGGCCAGCACGGCCAGGGCGATGAGCAACCGGTGGCGCAGTCGCGGACCGCCGATGATGACCGCGGCCATGAGGCCGATGATCAAACCGAAGTACATGTTGCGGTTAAAGCTGACGCCCACCGCGCCCAGCTCGAGGACGACGGCCAGCGCCCGCCACCACCGCCAGCGATCGCGCACCAGCAGAGCCATGGCCAGCGTGGGGATGGTCATCGCGTAGAGGAAGAAGAGCCCGGAGAGCCGTACGCGCGCCGACCCGACCCCTCCCGCGCTGCCCGTCAGCACCGTGCCAGCAGCGAAGTGGTTGAGCGCGCCGGCCACGCTGCCCGACGCCGCGGCGGCCAGAGAGAGCACGGACAGCAGGGCGGCGAGAGCGATGGCGCCGTCGAGCAGCCGAGGCCACAGCCGGCCGGAGAACTCAACCGCGACGGTCAGACCGAGGGCGAGGTAGAGGACGTTCTTGTAGCCGAGGATCGCCTGTCGGGCCGCGTCGTGGCCCTGGGAGAGCAGGGGAAGGGTGGGAATGACGGCGACGGCGAGGACAAGCACGAGCGCGAGCGCGAAGCGCCGGGCGTCCACCGGCCACGTGCGCCACGGCCGCCGCCACAGGGTTCCGAGCACGATCACGGCCACGAGTACGTCATAGGCGTTCAGGGGCGGGTGGCCCGGGAGGCTGACGCGCGGGATCTGGTCGTAGGCGACGATGCCCATGAGCGCCATGGCCAGAAGGGTGGCCAGCAGCGGCCGCGGCCACAGGTAGATGAGCACCGGGATGCCGATCAGGGCGGCGATGGCATCGGTGCCGTAGTGCGAGACAGCCAGGCGGCCGCTGAGCAGGCCGAGCACCCCGGCCCCACCGAGCAGAACCAGGAAGCGCAGCGCGTTCGGGCGACTCACCCGTTGACGTGAGGCGGCGAGCGTGCTCATGGCACGGTGAATGTATCGGCAGGGTCGCGGGCCACTGGAGCGGTCGGGACGCTCGCGCGGGATTCGGGTTGCTCGCAGTGGTCGAGGTCGGCGTGCGCCGGCGTGGGCGCCCGCCGACGCGGCAGCCGGACCAGGACCGCCTCGGGCAGCCGGCCGGTGTAGCCCGCCCATGCCGCGCAGGCGGTCAGGTAGGCAACGGCCAGCGCGAGGAAGGTGGCCCCCTCGGCGAGACGGCCGTGCACCTCGACGCCGAAGCACACCAGGCCGACGGGTACGACCAGTCCGCCACACACGAGCAGGGGCGGGCGGACGGCGTCGAAGTACGAGGTCATGCTCAGCCCGAAGCGGCGATGTACGACGACGACCTGGGCGAACGAACCGAGCGTGAGCGCTGCCACCGTGCCGCTCAGCACGCCCCAGATGCCGAACACGGGCGCCAGCGCGACGGTCAGCGCGACGTTGAGCACGGCGGCCGCGGTGGCCACGCGGGCGATGAGCCCGGGCTCCCCGGCGGCGATGGCCACGGCGTAGCTGACGCCCGTCGTCGTCGCGGACAGGTAGGCGGCGCTCAGCGCCACCATGACCGCGGTGGCATCGGGTGGGGCCTGCCCGAGCCAGGCCCGGAGCAGGAGCGGCGCGGTGGCCACGGCGAGCAGCGTGACTGGCATCCCCACGGTGCTGGAGACGCTCACGAGCCGGCCGTAGCGGGCGCGCAGGCGCTCCATGCCGTGCCGGCGCAGATCGGCGGTCAGCTCGACGTCGACGGCCGAGGTGGCGTAGATCCCGATTTCGCGGACGGCCAGGGCGGCCCGGTTGGCCAGCTCGTAGGCGCCGGCCGCCGCCGGGCCGATGGACAGAGCGATGACGATCTTGTCGGTCTGGGTGTTGATGAGGTCGGTGAGCCGGACGAGCTGCGCCTTGACCGAGAAGGACAGGAGGCCGCGAAACAGGTGGCGTGAGGGCCTGGCCAGCGGCGGCCGTCCCTCGGCCCAGAACAGGATGGGCACGCAGACCAGGACGGAAACGACGCCCGCTCCGGCATTGGCGAGCGCATAGGCCTCCAGGCCGGCGCCGAGCGCGATCGACCCGACGCTGGCGATGAAGTTGATCAGGGCGCCGAGCGTGATGAGCAGGTTGGGCACGAGCATGCGCCGCCGTCCGACGGCGTAGGCGCACAGCACCCCTGCCGTCATCGAGGACACGAGCAGTACGGCGCTTGAGAGCATGACCACGCGCATGTGCGCCACCGAGATCCCGCCGACGGCCCGGCTGGCCGGCCCCGCTCCGAGCACGGCGGCGAGCATGAGCACCACGCCGACGGCGGGGACGGTCAACAGGCCGATGGCCATGTAGCGGCCGCACAGGGTGCGGTCATCGTCGTGGGCGGCGACATAGCGCGACAGCGCGCTGCCCACGCCGAGGTCGAGCAGGGCGCCGTACTGGGCCAGCCCGCCGGTCAGGGCCCAGATACCGAACTGGCGCAGCCCGAGACCGGCCAGGATCACCGGGGCCGAGGCAAAGCTGAGCAGATAGGCACCCAGCTTCGGCGTGGCCTGGGCCAGGGTGTTGAGAAACAGCGATGCGGGTCTTTTCTCTGCCACGCTCACCGGACTGGCTTGCGCCCCGGACGGCGCACGACTAGTGACGTGTCTTCTGGCGAGAGAGCAGTCGGCGGGGTGAGGCCGTGCGGGGTTCCTTGGGGTCCTCGTAGTAGGTGTAGTACGGATCGGTGGTGGCCTTGACGCCGTTGACCACCACGCCCAGGATCTCCACGTCCAAGCCGCGGAAGCGCTTCATCAGGCGCGCGGCCTGGTCGCGGCGGGTCACGCCCAGCCGGCTGATCAGGATGAGCCCGTCGACGCGCCGGAAGAGCGGGATGGCGTCGCTGATGACGCCGATCGGCGGGGTGTCGACGATGACCATGTCGTACATCGAGTCGGCGACCTCGAGCAGCTCCGACATCCACTTGCTCTCGAGCAGCTCGACCGGGTTGGGGGGCGTCGAGCCGGCCAGCAGCACGTCGAGCTGGCCCGGCCGGTCACCGTTGCCGTTCATGACATCCGGCGTGACCACGAGCTCGCGCAGGCCGGCCTCGAGGTCGTGCTCGTAGCTGAGCAGCTCCGAGAGACCCGCGGTGGATCCGCGTCCGACGAGCTTTGACAGCGTGGGCCGGCGCATGTCGGTCTCGATGAGCAGCGCGCGCGCGACGTCGGTGCGCGCCGCCGCGCGAGCCAGGTTGAGCGAGACGAGGGTCTTACCCTCGCCGGCCTCGGCCGAGGTGACGAGGACTCGGCGGATGTTGCGGTTGCCGAAGTAGCGCAGCTGGGCGCGGATCATCATGAACGCCTCTTCGTCGCGCGCCGAGCCGGCGCCACCGGCCGTGAGCGTGGGCGATTCGGCGATCGTGCCGATGACCCGGGCGCCGTAGATCTGCTCGACTTCATCGACCGTCCGCAGCTTGCGGTCGCGCCGCTGCAGCACGCTGACCAGACCGGCGCCCACGAGCAGCCCGAGGAGCAGCCCCACCAGCCCGTCGCGCTTGGGATTGGGCGAGGACGGCGAGGTCGGAGCCGACGAGGTCTGCACGACCTGGGCGTCGCCGTCCTGCTCGCTCTTGAGCACGTTGAGCTGGGTGCGAGCGTTGACCAGTTGCTGGCCGGTGCTCGTGGAGGTGCCCCCCGTACCGAGCGCGGCGATCTCGTTGTTGATCTTGGTCTGCATCGCCGCCAGCTCCTGGTCGGTGGCGCCGATGCGGAAGGCGATGTAATCGCGCACGTAGTTGTTGGCGATCGCCGCGGCCATCGACGGGCTCGAGTCGATGACGGAGATCGGCATCACGTCGGACTGGTCGGTGGAGCCGAAGGAAACCTCCGAGGAGACCCGCGAGGCGGGGATGTGCAACGTTCCCGCCACCATGTTGGAGACCGTCGGCAGCTCGACCAGGGCCTGATTGGTGGCCGCCAGCCGGTTCGGGTCGAGGTTGGTGAGCACCTGCTCGTTGGCCAGCTGCTGGTCAAGCGACGGGTTGGTGAACAGGAGGGCGGCCGTGGCGGTGTAGCGCTTGGGCTCGCGCTGGGCGAAGAGGTAACCGGCCACGCCGCCGATCACGGCTACGAGGACGATCACCCACCAGCGCCGGACCAGCGCATGAAGAAACGGCGATCCCTCCCGGTCGGCGGCCAACCGATCGAACATGGAGATGTCTTGCGGTCCCACGCTCATGCTGTCTCTCATCGGGGTTAAATCGGCGTCTGGCCCGCTTCAGATGAGAAATCGAGCCTAGCGCCTGGTTGTACAGGGTCTGCCGGTCGGGAAATCTGCCGGCGCAACGCCGCCGAGAAGGCGTCGACGTGTGGGTGATCGAGCACGGTCGTGTGCCCCCCTGAGACCTTACAGACCGTCAGCCGCGGGGCGAGGCTTCCCCATCCCCATGTCGGGTCGGGACTCGGAGCGCCATCGTCGGGCTGAAACAGGGTGACGGGCCCCGGGTAGTGCGCCGGGCGGTACTTGCGGGCCACGCCGTGGTAGATGCGGCTGCGCAGGCGGCTCAGCCGGCTTCCCTCGGCGGCCCACTGCTCGCCCAGCCAGCGCCGCTGGGCGCGGACTGGAAGCCGCTCGAAGGTCAGGTGCGTCGTCTGGGCCCTCATCACGGCCAGACGCCCGCGCCAGGGCACGCGCAGCAGTGGCGATCCGGTATCGATCATGACCACCTCGAGCACCTCCTCACCGGCTCGGCGCAGCTGCTGCGCCGCCTCGTAGGCCACGAGCCCCCCGAAGCAGAAGCCGAGCAGGCGGTACGGGCCGTGGGGCTGCTGGCTGCGGATCGCCTCCACGTACGCGGCGGCCAGCTTCTCCATCGAGAACGCTGACTGGCGGCGGCGCCCGGACCGGAAGAGGCTCTGCTCGACGGGGAGAAAGATGCCGTAGGTCGAGTAGTCGGGAGCGAGGCGCTCGGCCAGCTTCTGGTAGAGGTGCACGCCGACGAGGCAGAACAGGGCCGGCCCACGGCCCCGGGCGAGCTCGAGCACGACGGGGTCGCTCGTGTCCTCCCCGCCGGCCGCGAGCTCGGCCGCCAGGCGGCGGATCGTGTTGTTGCGCAGCACCATGGCGATCGTGCACGTGCGCCCGAGCTGCTCCTCGACGGTCAGGGCAAGACGCACCGCCAGGAGCGAGTTGCCCCCGATGAGGAAGAAGTCGTCGTCGATCGAGAAGTCGCTGGTGCTCAGGAGGTGGCCCCAGATCGCGGCCAGCTCGTGCTCGAGGGCGGAGGAGGGGGCGGCGTGGCCGGCTCCGGCGAGCAAGCCGGCCTCCGGGGCGGGAAGCCGGCGGCGATCGACTTTCCCGTTGGGCTGGCGGGGAAATTCGCTCAGGGCGACGAACGCGGACGGGAGCATGAACTCTGGCATCAGGCGCCGCAGCTGGTCCTGGAGCTCGCTCGGCGGCGGCGTTCGCTGCCCGGCGACCACGTAGGCCACCAGGTGGGCGGCGCTGCCCTCGCCGGTCACGGTGACCGCGGCGTCAGCGACGTCAGGGTGAGAGCGCAGATGCGCTTCGATTTCGCCGAGTTCGATGCGGTAGCCGCGGAGTTTGATTTGGTCGTCGGCGCGGCCGCGGAATTCGAGGTTGCCGTCGGGGCGGTGGCGGGCGAGGTCGCCGGTGCGGTAGATGCGTTGGCCGGGGTGGAAGGGGTCGTGGGTGAAGCGTTGGTGGGTGAGTTGGGGGCGGTTGTGATAGCCGCGGGCGAGTCCGTCGCCGGCGATGCACAGTTCTCCGGGGATGCCGGGGGCGACGGGGGCGAGGTGGTGGTCGAGGATGTAGACGCGGGTGTTGGCCAGCGGCCGGCCGATGCTGACGGGGGTGTCGGGGTGCTCGAGGTAGGCGGCGGTGGCCGAGACGGTGGTTTCGGTGGGGCCGTATTGGTAGTGCAGAGCGATGCCGTGGTCCAGGATCCGGTGGGCGAGGGGTTGGGGCAGGACTTCGGCGCCGGTGATGGCTTTGAGGCCGGGGTGGGGCACCCAGCCGTGGTCGAGCAGCAGCCGCCAGCGCGAGGGGGTGGCGTTGAAGACGGTGGCGTGGCTGCTGTCCAGCAGGGCGGCTGAGCGCGGCGGGATCGTGCGTTGGCGTCTCGGTGGCGATGATCAGCCGCGCGCCGGCGAGCAGGGGCAGATAGAGCTCGGCGCACACGGCGTCAAAGGAGATGCTGGTCACCGAGACGAACACGTCCTCGGGCCCCAGTCGCGGGCTGGTCTTTGCATCGCCCAGAGGAAGTTGACCAGCGAGCGGTGGGTGATCTCGACGCCTTTGGGGGTGCCGGTGGAGCCCGAGGTGTAGATGATGTAGGCCAGCTGCTCGGGATCGTGGTCCAGAGCGGGCGCCTCGGTCGGGTAGCGCGGCAACGCCGCCCCCTCCTGGTCGAGCACGAGCACCCCTTCGCGGTCATCGGGGGCGAGGCGTTGGTGGCAGATCAGCACCCGGGCGTCGCTGTCTGAGCGCATCAGCGCTTGGCGCGCCGCGGGATAGCCAGGATCGATGGGCACGTAGGCCCCGCCGGCCTTGAGCACCCCGAGCAGGGCCACCACCACGTCGACGGAGCGCTCCAGACAGACCGCGACGCTGACCTCGGGACCGACCCCCAGCTCACCCAAACGGTGCGCGAGCTGGTTCGCGCGGCGCTCCAGCTCGGCGTAGCTGAGCTCGCTCGTCACCACACTGCACCGCGACCCGCTCCCTCACAGCGCGCCGCCGTCGCGCTGATGAGCTCATGCACACAACGGCGCGGATAGGCGCTGGGGCAGGACGCGCTGTGCTCGATGAGCTGGCGGCGCTCGGCCCCGCTGAGCAGCGCGGCCGCGCGAACCGGCAGCGTCGGGATCCGCCGGTCACGCTATCGAGCAGCGTCGACCAGATGGCCCAGCATCCGCTCGACGCTCGCGCGCGCAAACAGATCAGAGGCGTACTCCAAGGAAAGGCGCACACCCTCGGGCCCATCCAGCGCATGCAGCGTGAGATCGAACTTGGCCACCTCAGCGCCCAGCGCCACCGGCGCGGGCCTGCAGCCCGGCCAACGCCAGACCCCGCCTCCTTGACTGTAGTTGAACATCACCTGCGCCACCGGCGAATAGCTCAAATGCCGCTGCGGCGCCAACGCCGCCACGACCTGCTCAAAAGGAAGCTCCTGATGAGCAAACGCCGCCAGCGCACCGCTCTTGACCCGCTCCACAAGCTGCGCAAACGACGGATCACCCGACAGGTCCTGACGCAACGCCACCGTGTTGACAAAGAACCCCATGACGTCCTCGAGCTGCACCCGTTCACGACCCGCCACCGGCGTCGCGATCACGAGATCCTCCTGGCCGCTGTAGCGCGCCAACAACGCCACAAACACCGCCAACAACGTCATAAACGGCGTCGCCCCCTATCCCGCCCCAGCTCGCGCACGCGCGCCGACAACCCCGCGCCCCAACATCAACTCACAGATGACCACCGCGAAAGCTCTGACGCTCGGGACGCGGAAAATCCGCCGGCAGCTCAAGCAACGCCGGCGCCCCCGCCAGATGCCACGCCAGAACGCGAGCTCGCTCCATCGCTCCCGCCGCTCCAACCGCCCCTCTGCCACGCCGGCAAAATCCCCATACTGGACGGCCACCGCCGCCAACCGCGGCACAGGCCCTCCACCCCGCGCCGAATACAGCGCCGACAACTCGCCGCCGACAGGACCTGAACGACCACTCGTCGGTGACGATGTGGTGCAGGGCGAGGGACAGGATGTGCTCCTCGGCGCCCGACCGGATCAGGGCCGCACGCATGAGCGGCCCCGGCGCAGGTCAAAACGGTGCTCGCTCTCCTCGGCCAGCCACCGCTGCGCCTCGGTCTCCGAGGCCGCGGCCTGGCTCATGTCCACGCGGGCCAGCGTGAGCTCGCGCGATGGGCGCACGATCTGGTGGGTCACGCCATCGATGAGGTGGAGGGTGGTGCGCAAAATTTCGTGGCGGGCCACGAGCGCGTTCAGCGCGCCTTCGAGGGCATCGGCATCGAGGGCGCCGGTGATGCGGTGAGCTCGCGGACGTCGTAGGTGCCGCCGCGAGCATCCAGTTCCTCCAGGAACCAGAGGCGCTGCTCGGCGAAGGAGGCCGGCAGGATGTAGACGTCCCCGTCGACACCGTCGAGCTGAGTGGGTGTGCGTTGGGCAACGGGGATGCGGGCGCTGCTGGCGGGATGCTCGAGCAGCTGGGCCTGGTCGCCGAGGACGGGAGCGGTGAAGATCTCGGCGAGGCTGAGCTCGCGGCCCAACGTTTCGCGGACGCGGGAGGCCAGCATCATGGCCCGCAGCGAGTGGCCACCGAGGGCGAAGAAGTCGTCGTCGAGTCCGATCTTCTCGACGCCCAGGACCTCGCGCCCACACCGCGGCGAGTCCCTGCTCGAGCTCGGTCCGGGGCGGGCGGTACTCGGCGCTGGCCCGGGCCCGCGTGCCGGGCGCGGGGAGGGCGCGGCGGTCGATCTTGCCGTTGGGGGTGAGCGGGAAGGCCTCCAGGGAGACGAAGGCGGCGGGAAGCATGTAATGGGGCAGCGTGGCGACGAGGTGAGCACGCAGCTCATCCGCCTCCGGCGGCGACCCGGCTGCGATGATGTAGCCGACGAGCTGGGCTTCGGGGCCTTGACCCTGAACGGCGGCCACGGCGTGACTGACGCCGGGGTGGGTGGCCAGCGCGGCCTCGATCTCGCCGAGCTCGATCCGGTACCCGCGGAGCTTGACCTGGTCATCGGGGCGGCCGAGATACACGAGCTCGCCCTCCCCCCCAGCGGACCGGTCACCGGTGCGATACATCCGCGCCCGCCGCGGCACGAAGGGGTCGGCGACGAACCGCTCCGCGGTCAGCTCGAGGCGGTTGTGGTAGCCCCGGGCGAGGCCGTCGCCGGCGATCCAGAGCTCGCCGGGCACGCCGGGCGGGACGAGCTCGCGTGGTCATCCAGGATGTAGGCGCGGGTGTTGGCGATGGGCCGGCCGATGGTCACAGGGCGATCCGCCCGTACCGGCGTGCAGGTGGACCAGATCGTCGTCTCGGTCGGCCCGTACAGGTTCCAAAGCTCGACGCCGGAGGCGAGCAGTCGCTGCGCCAGCCCGGCGGGCAGGGCCTCGCCACCACACAGGGCCCGGAAGCCGTTCGGGCGGCGTCCAGCCGCCGTCGAGCAACAGCCGCCACGTCGCCGGCGTGGCCTGCATCACCGTGGCCGCGCCGAGGAGCTGGGACAGCGCGGCCGGGTCGCCGGCCGCCTGTGCCGGAGCGATCACCACCCGCGCTCCGCAGAGCAGAGGCAAGAACAGCTCCAGCCCGGCGATGTCAAACGACAGCGTCGTCACCGCCACCAGCGACGTCGCTCGGCGCTCAGGCCGGGCTCCTGCCCCATGGCGCAGAGAAAGTTGACCAGCGAGCGATGCGTGATCTCCACGCCCTTCGGCTGCCCCGTCGACCCGGACGTGTAGATGACGTAGGCGAGCTGCTCAGGATCGTGGCTCCACCTCGGGTGGCGCGGTGGGGTTGCGCTCGATGAGCGGCCGTCGCGGTCGATGAGGAGCACTGGGCCGGCGCCGGAGGACAACCGCTCGTGCGTGACGAGAAGGCCGGCGCCGCTGTCGCTCAGCATGAGTTCCTGGCGCGCCCGGGGGAAGGCGGGATCGATCGGCACGTATGCCCCGCCGGACTTGATCACGGCGAGCACCGCCACCAACACGTCAACCGTGCGCTCCAGGCACACGCCGACGAGGACGCCGGGTCTCACCCCTAACTCCCGCAGGTGGTGGGCGAGCTGGTTGGCCCGTCGCTCGAGGCTCGCGTAGGTCAGCTCGGCATCGCCAGATTGGACCGCGACCCGCTCGCCGTGGCGCGCCGCTGCGTCTCGGATCAGCTCGTGCAGGCACCGGTGTGGATACGGCGACGGCGGTGGCCCGCTCGCGTGCACCAGTGCCTGTCGCTCCTGCGCGGTGAGCAGCGACACGGTGGCGGTCGACTGGGTCCCGTCCACCGCGACCGCGTCGAGCAGCGTGCGCAGCTGCGTGAGCATCTGGTCGATCGTCTCTGCCGCGAACAGGTCCGAGGCGTATTCGAGCGAGAGCCGGAGGCCGTCGGGCGCATCCACGGCGTGGAGGGTGAGATCGAACTTGGCCACCTCGACCGGGACCGCAAGCGCAGAGGCTGCCCAGGCCGGGCAGGCGGGTGGCGACCTCCTCCTCGGCCTGGTAGTTGAACATGACCTGGGCCACGGGGGCGTAGCTGAGATGGCGCTCGGGGGCAAGCGCCTCGACGACCTGCTCGAACGGCACGTCCTGGTGGGTGAAGGCCTCGAGCGCGTTGCGCTTGACCTGGGCGAGGAACTCCCCGAAGGCGGGACCGCCGGTGAGATCGTGACGGAGGGCGACCGTGTTGACGAAGAGGCCGACGACATCCTCGAGCTCGACCCGGCCCCGGCCCGCCACCGCGGTGGCCACGACCACGTCCTCCTGGCCGCTGTAGCGGGCGAGCAGAGTGGCAAAGCCGGCCAGCAAGGTCATAAACGGCGTCGCGCCGGCCTCGCGGCCCCGCTCCTTGATGCGTTCAGAGAGGTCACGGTCGAGGGTCAGTTCCCGCGTGCCACCACGGAAGCTCTGCCGCTCGGGCCGGGGAAATCGGTCGGGCAGCTCGAGCAGCGGCGGGGCGCCGGCCAGCCGCTCTGTCCAGTATTCGAGCTGGCCGTCGAGCCCACCAGCGCGCAGGAGCTCGTGCTGCCAGACAGAGAAGTCGGCGTACTGGATGGGTGGCTCAGCGAGCTCGGCCGCGCCGCCCTCGACGCAGGCACCGTAGAGCTCGGCCAGCTCGCGGCGCAGGATGCGAAGCGACCATTCGTCGATCACGGTGTGGTGAAAGGCCAGGGCCAGGATGTGCTCGCCCTCGGCGAGCTTGACCAGGCTGGCCCGGACGAGCGGACCGCGTCTGAGATCGAAACGCTGGGTGCAGCGCTCCGCGAGCCACCGGCTGGCCTCGCGCTGCGGGTCCTCGCTCGGGCCGGCGTCGTGGCGGTCCACGGTCAGCGTCGCCTCCGAGTGGACGACCTGCATGAGCCGGCCGTCAATCTCCGTGAAGGTGGTGCGAAGCGTCTCGTGACGGGCGACGAGCGCGTTGAGGGCACGTTGCAGGGCGGCGATATCGAGCGGCCCGCTGATGCGCAGCTGTTCTGGGACGTCATAGGTGCCGCCGCGGGCGTCGAGTTCTTCGAGGAACCAGAGACGCTGCTCGGCGAAGGAGGCCGGCAGGAGGTAGACGTCGCCGGGGTGGGCGGCCAGGCGCTCGGGGGTGCGAGGGCTGGCGGGGGATCGGCGCGCTCGAGGTCGCGTGTTCGAGGCCGCGGGCCTGCTCGCCGAGGAGCGGGGTGGCGAAGACATCGGCGAGGGCGAGTTCGCGGCCGAGCGCCTCGCGGACGCGGGAGGCGAGCATCATGGCCAGCAGCGAGTGGCCGCCGAGCGCGAAGAAATCGTCATCAAGGCCCACGCGCTCGACGCCGAGGACCTCGGCCCACACCGTGGCCAGGGCACGCTCGAGCTCGGTGCGGGGTGGCCGATACGCAGCGCTGGCCCGGGCCGCGTGATCCGGCGCCGGCAGCGCGCGGCGATCGACCTTACCGTTGGGGGTGAGCGGGAACGCCTCGCACGGTCACGAACGCCGACGGGACCATGTACGGGGGCAGGACCGCCGCCAGGTGCGTGCGCAACTCGCCGGCCGCGGGACGACGGGCTCGCGGCGTGAGGTAACCGACGAGCTGCGCATCGGCTCCCGTCCCGTGGACGGCCACGACGGCCTGGCTGACCTCCGGGTGCGAGGCCAGCGCGGCTTCGATTTCGCCGAGTTCGATGCGGTAGCCGTGGAGTTTGATTTGGTCGTCGGCGCGGCCGAGGAATTCGAGGTTGCCGTCGGGGCGGTAGCGGGCGAGGTCGCCGGTGCGGTACATGCGCTGGCCGGGGTGGAAGGGGTCGTGCGATGAAGCGTTGGTGGGTGAGTTCGGGGCGGTTGCGATAGCCGCGGGCGAGTCCGTCGCCGGCGACGCACAGCTCTCCGGGGATGCCGGGGGCGACGGGGGCGAGGTGCGTGGTCGAGGATGTAGACGCGGGTGTTGGCCAGCGGCCGGCCGATGCTGACGGGGGTGTCGGGGTGCTCGAGGGAGGCGGCGGTGGCCGAGACGGTGGTTTCGGTGGGGCCGTATTGGTAGTGCAGAGCGATGCCGTGGTCCAGGATCCGGTGGGCGAGGGGTGGGGGCAGGACTTCGGCGCCGGTCATGGCTTTGAGGCCGGGGTGGGGCACCCAGCCGTGGTCGAGCAGCAGCCGCCAGCGCGAGGGGGTGGCGTTAAAGGCGGTGGCGTGGCTGTTGCCCGAGCAGGGCGCTGAGCGCGGCGGGATCGGTGCGTTGGGTCTCGGTGGCGATGATCAGCCGCGCGCCGGCGAGCAGGGGCAGATACAGCTCGGCGCACACGGCGTCAAAGGAGAGCTGGTCACCGAGACAAACACGTCCTCGGGCTCCAGCGCGGGCTGGTCTTTGATCGCCCAGAGGAAGTTGACCAGCGAGCGGTGGGTGATCTCGACGCCTTTGGGGGTGCCGGTGGAGCCCGAGGTGTAGATGATGTAGGCCAGCTGCTCGGGATCGTGGTCCAGAGCGGGCGCCTCGGTCGGGTAGCGCGGCAACGCCGCCCCCTCCTGGTCGAGCAGAGCACCCCTTCGCGGTCATCGGGGGCGAGGCGTTGGTGGCAGATCAGCACCCGGGCGTCGCTGTCTGAGCGCATCAGCGCTTGGCGCGCCGCGGGATAGCCAGGATCGATGGGCACGTAGGCCCCGCCGGCCTTGAGCACCCCGAGCAGGGCCACCACCACGTCGACGGAGCGCTCCAGACAGACCGCGACGCTGACCTCGGGACCGACCCCCAGCTCACCCAAACGGTGCGCGAGCTGGTTCGCGCGGCGCTCCAGCTCGGCGTAGCTGAGCTCGCTCTCACCACACTGCACCGCGACCCGCTCCCCACAGCGCGCCGCCGTCGCGCTGATGAGCTCATGCACACAACGGCGCGGATAGGCGCTGGGGGCAGGACCGCTGTGCTCGATGAGCTGGCGGCGCTCGGCCTCGCTGAGCAGCGCGGCCCGCGAGACCGGCAGCTCGGGATCCCCGGTCACGCTATCGAGCAGCGTGACCAGATGGCCGAGCATCCGCTCGATGCTCTCGCGCGCAAACAGATCAGAGGCGTACTCCAAGGAAAGGCGCACACCCTCGGGCCCATCCAGCGCATGCAGGGTGAGATCGAACTTGGCCACCTCAGCGCCCAGCGCCACCGGCGCGGCCTGCAGCCCGGCCAACGCCAACCCCGCCTCCTTGACCTGATAGTTGAACATCACCTGCGCCACCGGCGAATAGCTCAAATGCCGCTGCGGTGCCAACGCCTCCACGACCTGCTCAAAAGGAAGCTCCTGATGAGCAAACGCCGCCAGCGCACCGCTCTTGACCCGCTCCACAAGCTGCGCAAACGACGGATCACCCGACAGGTCCTGACGCAACGCCACCGTGTTGACAAAGAACCCCACCACGTCCTCGAGCTGCACCCGATCACGACCCGCCACCGGCGTCGCGATCACGAGATCCTCCTGGCCGCTATAGCGCGCCAACAACCCCGCAAACGCCGCCAACAACGTCATAAACGGCGTCGCCCCCAACCCCGCCCCCAACTCCCGCACCCGCGCCGACAACCCCGCCCCCAACATCACCTCACAACGACCACCCCGAAAACTCTGACGCTCCGGACGCGGAAAATCCCCCGGCAAATCAAGCAACGCCGGCGCCCCCGCCAACCGATCCACCCAAAACGCCAACTCACCCGAAAGCTCCCCCCGCTCCAACCGCCCCACCTGCCACGCCGCAAAATCCCCATACTGCACCGCCACCCCCCCCAGCCGCGGCACACGACCCTCCACCCCCGCCGAATACAACTCCGACAACTCACCACGGATCAGCCGACCCGACCACTCGTCCGTGATGGCATGGTGAAAATCGAGGCTGAGAATGTGCTCCTCGGCCGCGACCCGGGCCACACCGGCGCGCACGAGCGGCCCTCGGCGCAGGTCAAACCGCTCGCGCGCGCGAGCGTCCAGCCAGGCTTGCGCCTGCGCCGCCGGATCGTCGGCCTGGCTGACGTCGACGTAGGCCAGCGGCAAGTGGGCGCGTGGACGGACGAGCCGAGCGAGGGATCCGTCGAGGACCTCGAAGGTCGTGCGCAGGCTCTCGTGCCGGGCCACGAGGGCGTTCAGCGACCGCTCAAGCACGGCCATGTCGAGCGGGCCGGTGAGCCGCAGGCGCTCGCCGATGTCATAGGTGCCGCCGCGAGCATCCAGTTCCTCCAGGAACCAGAGGCGCTGCTCGGCGAAGGAGGCCGGCAGGACGAAGACCTCGTCCTCGATTCCCGGCACCCGCGACAACTGGCGGGCCACGACGGGGATGGGCGCCGCGGGGGCCTCGGGGCGTTGGTCCTGACACCCGCGCGCCTGGTCGCCGAGCACGGGCGCCGCGAAAACATCGCCGACCGACATCGCCACGGCGAACGTGTCGCGTACGCGCGAGACCAACATGGTGGCCAGCAGCGAGTGGCCGCCCAGGGCGAAGAAGTCGTCGCGGACGCCGATCGCTCGACGCCGAGCACCTCGCTCCAGAGATCGGCCAGCGCTCGACTCGACCGAGGTGCGGCGGAGCCACGTACTCGGCGCGAGCGCGCGCGTCGAGGCCAGGCTCCGGCAGCGGCTGCGGTCGACCTTGCCGTTCGGCGTCAGCGGCAAGGCGGGAGGGCCACGAACGCGGCGGCACCATGAACCGGGCAGCCGGTCGCTGCAGGCAGGCGGCAGCGCCGAGGCGTTGCGAGGTCGCCCGTGCTGGGCACGACATAGCCACGAGCTGTCGCCGGACCGTCGCCCTCGCGCGACACACGACCGGCCGCCGCGCACCTCGGGGTGCAGAGCTCAGAGCCGACTCGATCTCGCCGAGCTCGATCCGGTAGCCGCGGAGCTTGACCTGGTGGTCGATGCGGCCGAGGAACTCGAGTTGCCGTCGGGCGGTAGCGCGCCGAGGTCGCCGGTGCGGTACAGCCGCTCGCCGGGCGTCGCGAACGGGTCGCGCGACGAACCGCTCCGCGGTCAGCTCGGGCCGGTTGCGGTAGCCGCGGGCCACGCCGCGCCGCCGATCCACAGCTCGCCCGGCACGCCGGCGGCGACGGGCTGCATGTGCGCGTCGAGCACGTACACGCGGGCTCTTGGCGATGGGCCGGCCGATGGTCACCGCCGTCCGCCGGACCAGATGGGCGAAGGTGGTAGATGACCGTGGCCTCGGTGGGCCCGTACTGGTTATACAGCGCGATGCCGAGCGCCAGCAGCCCGTCGGCCAGTGACTGCGGTAACGCCTCGCCGCCGCAGATGCCTTTGCCAAGCCAGGGCAGGCCGTCCAGCCCTGGTCGAGCAGCATGCTGCCAGCGTGAAGGGGTCGCATTCAAGACGGTGGCTGCGGGACTGCTCACGAGCAACTCGCCCAGCGCTGAAGGATCCCGCCACCGTCGCTCGGTGGCGATCACCAGCCGGGCGCCGGCCAGGAGGTGGCGGTAGAGGTCGGGGACCGACGGCGTCGAAGGACACGCTGGTGACCGACACGATCACGTCGCGCGGCGGCTCAGTGCGAGGGTGTTCACGTAGTCGCCCAGAGGAAGTTGACCAGGGAGCGGTGGGTGATCTCGACGCCCTTGGGGGTGCCGGTGGAGCCCGAGGTGTAGATGACGTAGGCGAGGCTGGTCGGGGCGGTGCGCCGGGTGGCGCGTGCGGTGCCGAGTGCTGGCGATCTGGGGCCAGTCACGGTCGAGGCAGACGCTGTGCGTGTGCCGGGGGAGGTGCTCGGAGCAGGGCGCTGGGAGGTGAGGAGCACGGGCGCCGGGGCGTCGCTGAGCATGAGCTCGCGGCGGGCGGGGGTAGCTCGGGGTCGATGGGCACGTAGGCGCCGCCCGCCTTGAGTACGGCGAGTAGGGCGACGAGGAGCGTCGACGGAGCGCTCCAGGCAGACGCCGACGAGCACGTCGGCCCGACGCCGAGCGCGCGCAGGTGGTGGGCCAGCTGGTTGGCGCGTTGCTCGAGCTGCGCGTAGGTGAGGGTCCGCTCACCACACTGCACGGCCACGCGATCGGGCATGTTGCGCAGCCGCCTGGCCGACCAGCTCGTGAAGGCACGCGTCCGGCGGGGACGCGCACCGTTCAACGTCTCGGGCGAGCGCCCGTCTGATGCTGTCAGCAATCTGTCACCTCTAGCTACTCCTTGTCTCGTTGTCTCTCCTCGCTAACGACATCGGTCAAGTGTCAGTCTTCCTGAAGGTAAATTAGAGTACGAAGGGTGAAACGGGCGCCACTCGTCTCAGCCGCCCGGCGGTGCCTCGCCGCAGCGAATCCAGCCCCGCCCGCGCCATGGCCCTCGAGGTGTTGCCTGCCCCCATAAGTCCACGTCTGGCGTGGCGAGGCTGGACTCCACCGAAGCTAGTATAGATTCGCTCTGACCCGTTTCTCGCCAGCCGACGAGCGGGCGCGCGCCGCGCAGTTCCGCTTCGACCGCGATCGCCGGCGCTCCATCGCGTCCCGGGGGTTACTCCGTACGCTGCTGGCGCGCTACGTGGGCCCGGCGGCCGCACGAGTTCAAACTCACCGCCGGGCGCTTCGGCAAAGCCCTATCTGGCCGGCCCGGGGCCTTGGTTCAACCTCTCTCACTCGGGTCATCGGCCACTTTCGCCTTCAACCGGACGGCGGAGCTTGGTGTTGACCTCGAGGTCGTGGATCCGCGGTTCGCGGCCGGGCGGATTCCGGAGCACTTTTTCTCCGCCGACTGAGGTCAAGACCCTGCGGGCGTTGCCCGAAGCGCTGACCAGGCCCGCGCGTTCCTGTCCTGCTGGACGCGCAAGGAGGCCTTCATCAAGGCCCGGGGCGACGGTCTCCACCTCCCCCTCGACAGCTTCGATGTCACGCTTGGCCCCCGGTCAGCGCCGGCGGTCGCTGACGCGAACCGCATGGTCTGCGACCGAAGCCCGGCCAGTTGGCGGCTGGTCGATCTCAGTGACCCGGCCGGGCGGTTCGTGGCCGCACTGGCCGTCCCAGCCCCGAGTGCTCAGGCGCATCGTGCGGCGGGACGCTGGGCGAAGTGCTCCCGAGCCCACACGGGCCCCACCCGCAGGGGCTTGCCTCGCCAAAATGGCCAGATTTACCGCCGCAGGTCGGGTAGGCTCCAGTAGGCTGCGAAAGCGAAGTTGAGGCCCCAGCAACCTGGGGGATCCGGGGGCGACAAGATCAGATAGGACCGGCTATCCATGCGCACGGATGCTTTAGATATCGGAACCGGCACGGCTCTCCGCCACCCGCCGTCAGCACGCTGGCCACGGCCGCCAGTCGCGCGCGCACCAGGCGCACGCCCGACCCTCCCGCGACATGCCGCCGCGACCCCCGCACCCGGCGCCTGCTCGGCGGCGCCGACCTGTTCGGGCTGCTGCCGGCATCGCCTCGTGGTCGGCTGCTGGGCATCCCCCCCCGGCCGGGCACATGCTGTGGGCGCTGCCGACGCTGCCCGTCTGGCTGCTGCTTTTCAATGCTCTACGGCCGCTACGCCGCCGGGCATCCGGCGCGTCGGCCACGCCACCGTCGACGACATCCCCGGCATGGCCCACGCCTTCGTGATCGGTTCGGTGGCGATGTGGCTGTACTTTCAGATCACCCCGGCCGGCAAGCTCGTGTTCTCCGCGCTGCTGGCCTTCGTGGCCATCGCCTTCGCGCTCTCGCTTGCCCTGCGGGCGGTCGTCCGGCGGCTCGCCCAGCGAGCTGTTCGGCCTCGAGCGGGTGCTGTTCGTGGGCAGCGGCCCGATGACGCCGATCCTCGCCCGCCAGGTGCTCGCCCAGCAGCGCCACGGGCTCGACGCCGTCGGGCGCGCTCACCCGCCCGGAGAACCGCCGCTGGCCGCTGCCGCTCGCCGACGTGGGCGAGCTCGGCGACGTCGATGTCGGCCGCGCTCGTCGACGCAGCTCGGCGATCGATCGGATGATCATCTCGGCCGAGGGCGTCGAGGATGAGGCTCTGCTCGAGCCTCGTCGACCTGTGCCGCAGGCTCGGGGTCAAGGTGAGCGCCCTGCCCTCGCTGGCCGCCATGATGGGCCCGGCGGCCACCGTCGATCAGCTCGAGGGCATCACGCTGATCGGCATCCACAGCCCCTCGCTGGCGCCGATCCAACCGCTCGCTCAAGC
The DNA here is from genome assembly GCA_963777185.1 of uncultured Solirubrobacterales bacterium. GTDB lineage: Bacteria > Actinomycetota > Thermoleophilia > Solirubrobacterales > Solirubrobacteraceae > Palsa-465. The sequence continues at coordinate 597,693 of CAVZPU010000007.1, read as the reverse complement.
GCGCCATGGACATCGTCGGCGCGACGATCATGCTCGTCCTCACGGCGCCGCTGTGGCTGGCGATCGCCATCGCCATCAAGCTCGACTCGCCCGGGCCGGTCCTGTTTCGCCAGAACCGCGTGGGCCGGGGCGGCAAGCCGTTTCGCCTGGCCAAGTTCCGCTCCATGGTCGTCGACGCCGAGCGCCAGCGCGCGGCGCTGCTGGCGCAGCAGCCGCCAGGCCGGGTGGCTCGACCTCGAGCACGACCCGCGCATCACCCGGGTCGGCCGCTTCCTGCGCCACACGAGCCTCGACGAGCTGCCCCAGCTCTGGAACGTCCTGCGGGGCGAGATGAGCCTCGTCGGCCCGCGCCCGCTGATCGCCGAGGAGGACCGCAACGTCAACGGCTGGGCCCGCGGCCGCCTCGACCTCACGCCGGGCATCACCGGCCTGTGGCAGGTCATGGGCCGCACCCACATCCCGTTTGAGCAGATGGTCATGCTCGACTACCTCTACGTGGCCAACTGGTCGCTGTGGGCCGACATCAAGCTGATCCTGCAGACGGTGCCCGTGGTGCTGACCCGCCGGGGCGCGAACTAGCTTTCGGCGCGTTCGGCCGGTCCTTGAGCCCGCCCGCCGGGCCGCGCAGCAGCGGATGGGTATTTGGACAGGAAGGACCACACGACCGTCGAGGCGAAGTACGAGGGGGCGCGCCGTCGGCGTACGGGCGGCCAGCCGTGCGTGCCGCCGGGGATGGCGTCGAGCGCGACCGCGGTGCACCGGGCCGGCAGCGGAACCACGTGTCTGCACGACCACGCGATGCTGTCCTGCTGCGTAGGACGGGCGGGCCGGGCAACCGTCGATCGTGCGCCACAGCTGCGTCGTCTGGTCGGCGCTCGGAACGGCCCGGGTGGCCGGGCCAGCTGAGTCAATCGCGGTGCCGACGATCAGCAGCTCCGGCATCGGCCGCGACGGCGCGCAGTGCTCGAACAGGCCGGGGAACATGACCATCGATACGACGGCGCACGGCGGCGATCTGCTCGACTCGCTCGCAGCCCAGCCGCCACGCCTCCAGACCGCCGGCCGAGAAGCCGGTCGCGTACACGCGCGAGCGGTCGATGGCGCCGCGGCGTGCGACCGCTGAGGACCTGGTCGATCAACGCTTGAGGTACGGCTGTCCTGGTTGGTCAAACCACGGGAAGGCCTGTTCCTCACCCTCCTCAACGCATGAGGTCGGCAGCACGACGGCGAAGCCCTTCTGGCCGCCATCGCTGAATCAGCTGACTGGTCCCTCCATGTTCGTGCCGACGCCGCCCGAGCCGTGCAGGGCGATGATCAGCGGTACCGGCCGGTCGGCCGGCAGGTCCGGCGGCCGGTAGATGATCGGGGCCTGTCCGGTCGGCCACCTGCGGAGGCCGTGCAGTTGGCCCAGCGCACCGACGCTCGGGTCGCCAAGCTTGCGGCACTCGCCGAGCGGGCCGAGGGGCCGCCGGAGGCGGTCGCCGCGCGGCTCCGGCCCCCGCTGCTCGCCACGGCACACGTCGCTACCAGCGTGACCACGCAGGCCGCAGCATCGCGGTCGGCGCATCCGGCGCCGGGCCTCGACCACGGCTCCCCCGATGTCGCGGCATCTGGCCTCCATCGCGCCGCGACCTCACGGCGCGGCACATCTTAGCGGACCACTGTCAGCTTTTGCGTCCTCGTCGCGTATATAGGACGTATGAACATCTCAGAGCCGCCCTGCTCGCCCGCTGTCGGCCCGCCTGCTCCCGGCCAGCGCTTGCCCGTAGCCAAACCGTCACGCCCATCATCCCGCCTGGGAACTCGGGCGCCAACCAGTACGTGGAAAGCGTGCCGACGGCCGGAGGGAACGGCTCCACCCAGGGCATTCCCAGCACACCGAGCGGCGGTTCGTCGAGCACCGGTTCCCGCTCCCACTCGACGCAGACCTCGCTTGCCCACCAGGGCCGCGACGGGCCACGGTGGCCGTCGTTCGTGCAGGCCACGCCCGGCCACGACGGCGACCTGATCCACGCAACCGGGCGCCGGGTCGGGCCGGATCCGAGCAGCAAGGGTTCCCATGCCGGCGCCGCGGCCCCGACCGGCCGGGCGGTCGGGAGGGTCGGCGGCGCGGCGCCGCTCCGGCCTCGACGCGTCGTCCGCTCGGTGATCGGCGGTCAGGGCGGCATCGACGCGCTGGCTGCCCGCCGCGCTGGCCGTGGTCGCCGCCGCGGTGGTCGTCCTCGCGGTGCGCCGGCGGCGGGCCGGCTGAGCATGGACCCCGCGCCGGTCTGCGCCCCGTCTCGCATGCCAGCCGGCGGTCCGCGAGACCGCCGCTGCCGGCGCCGGCTGATCCCGGCCGCGCCGGCGCCCTTGTTGCGTGGCGTGCGCATCGACGCCCGCGCGGCGTGGATCTGGGTGCTCAGCTTCGCCCTGATCCTCTACCTGGGGCTCAAGGGCGGCGGCTATGACCTCGTCGCGCGCAGCGAGGCCGGGATCGTCGTCTGGTGGGTCCTCCTGCTCGGCGCGCTCGGCCGGCCTGTTGCCGGCCGCACGGCTCGGCGCTGGGGATGGGCCGCGCTGGCCCTGTTCGGCGGCTTTGCCGTCTGGAGCCTGATCGCCTCCACCTGGTCGCTGAGCTCGCGAGCTGAGCCTCGACGAGGTCTCGCGCCTGGCCTGCTACCTCGGCGTCCTGCTCGCTCGCCGCTGATCTCCTACGGCGACCGCGAGCCGGGCGCTGCGCCACGTCGTTGGGCGCGGTGGCGACGCGCGATCACCGTGATCGGCCTGCTGGCCCTGCTCTCGCGCCTGCGCCCGGGGTTGTTTCCCGGCGCGCAGGCCACGGGCGCCTGCTGCTGCCGGGGCCTCGCGACGGCTCGGCTGGCCCGCTCGACTACTGGAACGCGCTCGCCGCTCTCGATCGCCCTCGGCGTCCCGCTGCTGCTGGCCATGGCCGACCTCGGCCCGCACGCTGCTCGGGCAGGCGCCGGCGCCGCGGCCGCCGTCCCCCCGCTGATGCTGTGCGCCTACTTCACCTTCTCGCGCGGCGGCGCGGGCGAGCTCGTCGCCGGCGGTCATCGTCTTTCTCGTCCTGGCCCCCGAGCGGCTTGCCCAAGCTGGCCACCGGACTGGTGGCGGCGGCCGGCGGGGCGTCCTCGTGGTCGGCGGCGACCCGCTGCACGCGGTCGGGCATGGCCTGACCAACCGGCTGGCCCAGCACCAGGGCTCCCAGCTGCTGCTCGCCACGATCCTCGTCAGCGCCGGCGTGGCGCTCGCCCAGGTCGGCGCTCGGGCTGGCTGCCCGCCACGGCACGCTGCCCCGACCGCTGCGGGTGGCGCCCCGGGCGGCCCGCTGGATCGCTCGCCGCGGCCGTCGTGGTCGCCGTGGTCGCGGCCTCGGCGCGCACGCCCCGCGGCACCTCTCCCACGCCTGGCAGTCGCTTCAAGTCGCCCGGAGAACGCCACCGTCGAGCAGCCAGGCCATCTCGCGCTTCGGCTCGCTGAGCGGCGAGGAGCGCTACCAGTACTGGCAGGCGGCCATCCACTCGATGCCCGGACACTGGCTGACGGGCTGGGGCCCCGGCACCTTCCAGATGATCTGGCTGCCGCGCGCCGAGGTCCAGAGCTACGTCCGAAACGCCCACTCGCTCTACGTCGAGACGCTGTCGGACACCGGCATCGTCGGCCTGGCGCTGCTCGGGTGGCTTCCTGCTCGTCGGCTCGTGCGCCGGCGGTGCACCGGGTCGCCCGCAGCGCCTCGAGGCGCGCACGCAGGCGGCCGCGGTCGTGGCCGCGCTCGTCGCCTTTCTGCATCTCCGCCGCCGTCGACTGGGTCTGGCAGGTCCCCGTGATGCCCGTGGCCGTCATCCTGCTGGCCGGCGCGGTGCTCGCGCCCGACGCTGGACGCGTCCCGCTGCGCCCGCCGCGGCTGCCGAGCCGGCGTCGGCCGGACGCGGGGCCGCCGGCGCGCGTCGCGCCCGCCGCGGGCTATGCCGCGCGGGCTGCCATCGTCCTGCCTCGCCGTCGCGGCGCTGCCGGCATCGGGGTCCCGCTCGCCGAGACCAACGCGCGTGCGCCAGAGCCAGGCTGCGGCCAGCTGCCGGCGACACGACGGCCGCGCTGGCCGACGCGCGCATCGGCCATCCGGCTCGAGCCCGGGGCGGCCACCCCGCACCTCCAGGCCGCGCTCGTGCTCGAGCTCGCAGCACCGCCTCGGTGCCGGCGGTCGCCGCAGGCCACGCCAGGCCGCCGCCGACGAGCCCCGCAACTGGCAGACCTGGCTGGTACTGTGCCGCCTGCAGGCCGAGAGCGGCCACGCCGCGGGCCGCCGTGCGTCTCCTACCGGCGCGCCCGAGCGCTCAACCCCCGTTCCTCTCTGTTCCAATGACCGACGCGCCCGACGACCAGCCCGAACGGAGCCCCACCGGACCGCGAGGCTGGAGCTCGCTGCTCAGCCGCGGCCGGCCGGTGCCGGCGGCCGACTTTCGCGGTGCCCTCGGCCGGCGCCTGTCCGCGGCCGACCCCGGCTACGGCCCGCGCCCGCGAGCATCTGCGCCGTACGGCGCTGCTCTACGTGGCGGCGGCGGCGGGTTGATGGCCACTCGGCGCGCTGCGGGCGCTCGGAGTCATCTGTAGTGGCCTGGCGGCTCGCGCGCCGGCCCTTCGCGACCGGGCTCATCGTTGTGCTGCGCGGCGCTCGCCGCGGCCGGGCCCGCCGGCGCCGCCACCGCGGCCGCGCGGACGGGACCCGATGGCGCCTCGGGTTCTCCGACAACGACCTCTTCTTCCGCGCCTCCGGCGGCTTGCAGAGCTCCTGGCTCAACCGCGCGCAGGCGCTCGGCTCCACGGTCGTGCGCATTCCCGTCTACTGGGATCAGATCGCGCCGCTGGGCCGGTCGGCGGGCTTTCTGGCCGGCGAACCCGGCGGACGCCCAGTACCGCTTCGCGCGCCTCGACGCCGCGGTCCGCGACGCCACCGCCCACGACCAGCGCATCCTGCTCATGGTGCTGGAGGCGCCGGTGTGGGCCGAGCGCTCCGACCGGCCCGCGCACTACCAGTGGCCGGGCTCGTGGTGGCCCAACGCCTCCATGCTCGGCCAGTTCGCCCGCGCCCTCGCCCTGCGCTACTCCGGCCACTTTCCCGACCCGGCCCATTCGGGCCAGCCCCTTCCCGCCGTGAATTACCTCCAGGCCTGGAACGAGCCCAACCTGCCCACCTACCTCTCCCCGCAGTGGGGTCAGACGGCCGGCGGGCGCATCGTCGCCGCTTTCCCCCGGCCTCTACCGCCAGATGCTCAACGCCTTCTACGCCGGCGTGAAGGCGGTCGCGCCGGAGCGACCGCGTGCTCGCCGCCGCCACGGCGCCCTACGGCGACCCGCCGGGCCAAGGTCAGCAGCGCATGCACCCGTGGCCTTCCTGGAGGACCTGTTCTGCCTGAATGCCCACCTGGGGCCCACCTGCGTGCCCGGACCCGCCCCACCTCGATGCCGTCGACCACCACCCGTACTCGCTGTCGCCCAACCGGCCGGCCGCGAACCGCGGCGACATCAGCCTGGCCGACCTCGGGAAGATCACCACGATCGTCAGCGCGGCCAACCGCTACGGGCACGTCGCGCCGGCCGGCCCCAAGCCGCTGTGGGTGAGCGAGATCGACTGGTCCGACGCCAAGCCGCTGAACCGCGCCGCGCAGGCCCGCTTCCTCGACGAGGGCTTCTATCGGCTGTGGGCGCAGGGCGTCTCGGTCGTGCTCTGGTACTCGCTGCGCGACCCCCCGGGCGTCCATAACAGCTTCAAGGGCGCCGGCGTCTACACGATCGGCGGTGGCGCCAAGCCCGCCACCGCGGCCTACCGCTTTCCCGTTCGTGGCCATGCCCCTCTCCGGCGGACGCTACGCCGTGTGGGGCCGAGCGCCCTCGAGCGGCACCGTCACCGTCCAGCAGCTGGTGGGCGGCGACTGGCACACCATCCTGACCCTGCCCACCGGAGCGGGGGACTACTTCTCCTCGGTGCGCAAGCTGGGCTCGAACACGATGCTGCGGGCGGTGATCGGCGCGGCGAGGAGCCCGGCGTGGAATACGAGCGGGGCCTACTGAGCTGAGAAGTAGCGGCCGCCGGGGGGCGTCGCACGCATACCGACGGCGCGCCGGGCAGACGACTAGACTCCGCGCGCTGATGAGTTCGCTCTCCGGCCGCGTCCTGATCGCGGGCACCGCTTCGCTGCTGATGTGCCTGTTCCTCAGCCCGAAGTTCATCGCCTTCCTGCGCCGCCGCGAGTTCGGCCAGAACATCCGCGAGGAGGGCCCGCCAGGGCCATCAAGACCAAGGCCGGCACGCCGACCATGGGCGGGGTCATCATCTTCACCGCCTTCGCGGTGCCCTTCCTGATCCTCTCGAGCCGCTCCTGGCAGGCGCATCGGGGTGTTCGGAGGCGCGCTCGCCTGCGCGCTGCTCGGGCTGGCCGACGACTACACGAAGATCATCCGCCGCCGGTCGCTGGGTCTGCGGGCCCGGACCAAGCTGGCCGTGACCATCGCCATCTCGCTCGGCCTGTGGTGGGTGGCCACCCAGAAGGTCGGGCTTTCAGCCGACGGTCCGCTTTCGCTTCGTCGACGTCTCGCTCGACCTCGGGCCGGTGTATCCCGCTGTTCATCTACCTCGTGGTGGCCGGCACCACGAGCGCGGTCAACCTCACCGACGGCCTCGACGGCCTGGCCGCCGGCTGCGCCGCCATCGTCCTGCTGGCCTACATCGGGATCACCTTCATGACCGCCGGCCAGTCGGACATGACCCTGCTGGCCGCGTGCCTGGTCGGCGCCTGCATCGGCTTTCTGTGGTTCAACAGCTTTCCGGCCAGCATCTTCATGGGCGACACCGGCTCGCTGGGCCTCGGCGGCGCGATCGCCGGCCTGGCCATCATGACCAACACCGAGGTGCTGCTCATCCTGCTCGGCGGCATCTTCGTCATCGAGGCCCTGTCCGTCCTCATCCAGGTCTTCTCCTTCCGCACCTTCCGCAAGCGCGTGTTCCTGATGGCCCCGATCCACCACCACTTCGAGCTGCAGGGCTGGTCGGAGACCAAGATCATCCTCCGCTTCTGGATCGTCGCCGTGGCCTGCTCGGCCATCGCCTTCACGGTGTACCGGCTCAGCATCCGTGGCTGAGGCCGGCACGCGCGCCCACGTGGGGGTGGATGACCTTTGTCGTCCACCTGACGAAAAAAGTCATCCACGGCCGGGCGTAGCGGTGTGCGCCGTCCCGGAGACGGGCGCCGCCACGGACGCCCCCGAACATCCGTGAAGCCCCGCCCGCCCCTGCCGCCCGGCCCCTACCTGGTCCTCGGCCTGGCCCGCTCGGGACTCGCCGCCGCCCTGGCCCTGGTCGACCGCGGCGCCGACGGTCATCGGGGCCGACGCTGGTCGCCCGGAGGACCCGGCACTTCAGGCGGCGGCCGGCAGGCTTATCGAGGCTCGGCGTCGAAGTGCTCCTGGATGGGCCAGCCGCCGCCGTCCCGCCCTCAGCCGGGCCGGGACGCTCGTCAAGAGCCCCGGCGTTCCCCAGGACCGCAACGCCCGTGGTGGCGCGCCCGAGAGCCGCGGCATCCCCGTGCTGGGCGAGCTCGAGCTGGCCTGGCGGCTGCTGCCCCAGGAGTTCGTGGCCGTGACCGGCACCAACGGGAAGACGACCACCACCGAGTGGATCGGCCACGTGCACCGCGAGGCCGGCCTGCCGGTGGCCGTGGCCGGGCAACGTCGGCACGGCCGCCTCCTCGCTGATCGGCCGGCTGGCCGACGCGACCACCGTGGTCTGCGAGGCCTCCTCCTTCCAGCTCGAGGACAGCCTGGCCTTCGCGCCCGAGGCCGCCGCGCTGCTCAACCTCTCGCCCGACCATCTCGACCGCCACCCCAGCTACGCGGACTACGTGGCCGCCAAGCTGCGCATCTTCGCCCACCAGAGCAACGACGATGTTGCCGTGGCGCCGACCGACCTGGGCATCGAGGACCTCGGCGGCTGCGCCCGGCGGGTGCTCTTCGGCGCCGATCCGACCGCGGAACTGTCCGAGCGAGCCGGTTACCTGTGGTGGGCCGAGGAGCCCCTCATGCCGTCCACCGAGATCGCCCTGCCCGGAGAACATAATCGCCTCAACGCCATGGCCACCGCGGCCGTCTGCCTGGCCCGCGGCATCGACCGCGAAGCCGTCGTTGAGGGGCTGCGCACCTTCCCGGGGTCCCGCACCGCCTCGAGACGATCGCCGTACGGGACGGCGATCGCCTGGGTCAACGACTCCAAGGCCACCAACGTGGCCAGCACCATCGTCGCCCTGCGCTCCTTTCCTGGCGGCGTTCACCTGATCGCCGGCGGCCGGGGCAAGGCCCAGGACTTCCGCCCGCTCGCGCGCGCTGGTGGCCGAGCGCTGCCGGGCCGTGTACCTGATCGGCGAGGCGGCGGGCGAGCTCGCGTGCGCTCTGGCCGGCACCGGCGTGCCCCTCCACCGCGCCGGCGATCTCGAGCGGGCCGTGGCCGAGGCGGCCGTCGGCGCCCGGCCGGGCGAGGTGGTCCTCCTCTCGCCCGCATGCGCGAGCTTCGACCAGTACCCCAACTTCGAGGCGCGGGGCGAGCACTTCCGCGACCTGGTCGGGTCGCTGGGATGAGGGGGCGGAGCCGGGCCGGCGCTTCGGGCCGGGACTCCGCCCGACGCTCCGGCCGCAGCGGTGCCTCTGCCGGCCGGGAGTCCGCGGGCCGCGAGATCCCAAGGGCGGGCGGCGGTCCGCCGGGCGCGACGGTGCCCAGTCCAGCCAGGCGTCGGCGCGACGCTCGGGCCGCGGGGGCGCCCGGCCGACCCCCCCCGCTCGAGCACCGCATCCTCGTCACGGCCACGCTGTGCCTGCTCGCCTTCGGCGCCGTCATGGTCTACAGCGCCTCCTCGCCGCTCGGCGTGCTGGGACCGCACGGCGGCGGAACCGGGGCCAGCCGAGTTCATCCGCTACCTCGGCTTCGGCGCGCTCGGCCTCGTGGCCATGCACGTCCTGTCGCGTCGCGGCCTGCAGGCGCTGAACCCGCGGCTGGTCACGCTGATGGTGCTCGGGTCGCTGGCCCTGCTCCTGCTCGTGCTCGTGCCCGGCTTTGGCCGCGAGGTCAACGGCGCTCGGCGGCTGGTTCGCGGCCGGGCCGATCGAGTTCCAGCCCTCGGAGCTGATGAAGCTCTCGCTCGTGCTCTACGTGGCCCGCTACCTGGCCGAGAATCCGCGGCGGCTGCGCGGCGTGCGTGAGGCGATCGGGACCGATCGCCCTCGTCGCCGGCCCAGCCTGCCTGCTCATCGTGCTCGAGCCCGACCTGGGCACCGCGCTCGTCGTCGTGTTCACCCTCACCGCCATGCTCGTGGCCGTTGGCATGCCGATGCGCCATCTGGGCATCCTGGCCGCCGCGGGCGCCGCCGCGGTCATCGTCCTGGTGCTCGTCCAGCCCTACCAGCGAGCGCGCCTCACCGCCTTCCTGCACCCGTGGGCGACGGGCATGCGGGCCGGCGGCGGCTACCAGAGCGTTCAGGGTCAGATCGCGCTTGGCTCCGGCGGCCTGTTCGGGGTCGGCCTCGGCAAGTCGGTGCAGAAGGTCTACTGGCTGCCGGAGGCCCAGACCGACTTCATCCTCGCCGTGGTCGGGGAGGAGCTCGGCGTGGCCGGGATCTGCGCCGTCGTGTGCCTGTACGGGATGATCGCCTACGCCGGCCTGCGGACGGCCCGCCGGGCGGCAGGACGGTATGCCAAGCTGCTGGCCACCGGTCTGACCTCGCTCATCCTGTGCCAGGGGCTCTTGAACATCTTCGTCGTGCTGGGCCTTGCGCCGCTCACCGGCGTGCCCCTGCCCTTCATCTCCTACGCGCCGACCAACCTGTGCGTGATGCTCGGGTCGGTGGGCTTGTTGCTCAACATCGCCTCCCCGGCCGCCCAGCTCCGGCTGGTCGATTCCCCGCGGCGTGAGAGCGCCGAGGATCGTGATCGGCGCCGGCGGGACCGCCGGGCACGTCGTACCGGCGCTGGCGGTGGCCGCCGCGCTGCGGGCTAAGGGCGCCGAGGTCACCTTCATCGGCGGCGAGCGAGCCGAGCGCGAGCTCGTGCCGCAGGCCGGCCACCCACTGCGATCGATCACCGTGGTGCCCCTCCCGCGCCGCCACCCCGTACGGGCCGCCCGGGCCCTGGCCACCGACGCGGGGGCCGTGGGCGCGGCGCGCCGGTTGCTGGCCGAGCTCGAACCCGATGCCGTCATGGGCGCCGGCGGCTACGTGGCCGGCCCGGTCGGCCTGGCCGCCGTCGTCCGGCGCGTACCCCTCGTGCTGGCCGAGGCCGACAGCCACATGGGCTTGACCAACCGGCTCCTGGCCCCGTTCGCGCGGCGCGTGTGCCTGGCCTTTCCCCGCTCGGGGGTGACGTCGCCCCGCTACCGGGTGACCGGCCGTCCCGTGCCGCCGCCCGCCCAGGACCGGGCCGCCGCCCGCCGGCGCTTCGGGATCGGCGCCGAGGAGACGTGCGTGCTCGTATTCGGCGGCTCGCAGGGCGCGCGCTCGATCAACCACGCCGCGGTGAAAGCGTTCGAGGGCGCCGCCTTCCGCGTCCTGCACGCCGCCGGCGAGCGCGACCTCCCCGAGCTGCGCGCCCCCGGCCCGCGCTACGACCTGCGGGGCTACATCGACGATTTCGGGCAAGCCCTAGCCGCCAGTGACCTCGTCATCGCCCGGGCCGGCGGCTCGATCTTCGAGATCGCGGCCCACGCCCGCCCGGCCGTGCTCATTCCCTATCCGCACGCCACCGCCGATCACCAGAGCGCCAACGCCCGCTTCATGCAGCGGGCCGGCGCGGCGATCGTCATCCCCGACGCCGAGCTGACCGCGGCCCGCCTCGCGCTCGAGGTCGGCCGGCTGCTGGCCGACCGGACCCGGCTGGCCGCGATGGCCCGGGCCGCCGCGACCGTCGCCCGGCCCGAGGCCGCGCGGGAGATCGCTGGGGAGTTGCTGGCCGCCGCGGGAGTGGGTGACCCAGCGAAGCGAGAGGGGGAGACGCCGGGCGCCTCCCCCTCTCAGTGACCTGCGTGCCGGACTGGCGTCGGCTAGCCGGACGCCTCCTCCTTGCCCGAGGTCACGTTGCCCTTGCCGCTCCAGACGACGGTGCCGTGGCTGTTGGTAACCGTGAAGTTCACGGTGTCAGCGCTGGTGATGTCGGTGGCGCCGTTGTCGCCCCAGTCCCCGATCTCGAACTTGACCGAGTAACCGGCGCTGTTGCTCGTGACAGAGGTCCCGAACTTCCCCGTGCCTTGACCGCTGAACGTGTTGACGGTGGTACCGGTGCCCAGCCCAGGATGGGTGGGGTTCACGCCGCAATGCGAGCTGGTCAGGTTCGTCAGCGTGAAGTACTGCGGCCCGCCGGTCGCGCTGCGCAGCACCAGGTGCTCGGTCGAGCTCGACGGCGAAGTCACCGTGTTCTCGACGTGCACGCTCTGCGTGCCCGTGTTGATCGTCGTCAGCTTCCCTGAGGTCATCGTGCAGCTGGGCAGCGAGACGGTGATCTGTCCCACGATGGCCAGGCCGAACAGGAAACCGGGGGCGCCACTGTTGAACTGGCCCAGCAGCGTGCCGGTGTTGATGTCGAAGTGGTAGATCTGCCCGCTTTCGGAGTCGCCGGTCCAGAACGTCGTCCCGTCCGGATCGAGGTTGAGGGCAAACAGGACGTTGGACCCGCCAGCCGGCTCCGTGTAGGTCTGCACGAGGGTACCGGCCGAGTTGAAGCGGTAGGCATTCGCCGAGCAGGCCACCATGAGATCGCCGTTGGGCCGGACCGCCATCGCGTAGCAGGATCCCTGCGGGGCCGTGACCAGGTCGCTCAGCTGGGTGTTCGTGCATACGTTGAAGCGCAGGATCTCCGTGCCTTCGCCGTCGTAGTACAGCGTGCACCCGTCGGAGCCAAGGGCGATGTTGTCGGTGCCGCCTGTGCCGTTGCCCCCGGTCACCGGGAACTGGTGAAGGAGGGTGCCGCTTGTGTCGTACTCGTCGATGAACGCGTTGTCGGGCGCGCCGACGTACATGTGCCCGTGCGAGTCCCAGGCGCAGCTCTCGGCAGAACCCGAATAGTCGGACACGAAGGTCCCGTTGACGAGGTTGCCGCTCGGGTTGAACTCGCTGATGTCGGAGTTGAAGTCGGTGACGAACAGGTTGGAGCTGGCGTCGAAGCACATCCCAGTGGTGTACGTCGACCCGGTGCCGGTGTCGAGCGTGTCGAGCAGGCTGCCGGTGCGGTTGAAGTGCTTGACCTGGCCGCTTCCCGTCGCCGCCAGCACGTCGCCCGCATGGAGCGCCACGCCGTTGGCGCGCGCCAACGACGCCGCGGACAATGCGACGAGCGCCACGAGCGCCACCGTGGCCGTCAGCCAGCCCAAGCGCGTGCGTAGAGACGCGAACGGGTGTATAGAAAGACCATCCTCCTGCATGAGGAACCCCCCAAACGTCCCGTGATTGCGCCCCAGAGGCGTTGCAATCCGTTCCGCCCATTATGGCCGGGATGCGCGCCGGGATGGACTTTTTTTTCTGATAGCGCGCAATCAGGGCACAAACGCGTCGGTACCGGCTCAATCCTCGCCCTTGGTCAGTGAAACCGCGGCGAACGCCCAACGGCGGGAAATCAGCCGCCTCAGCCCCCATTCGTGCTGGGCCGGTGGAGCTTTGTCCGCGCGAGCCGGCCCGCGATGCGCAACGGCGCGGTGATTCGCCAGCTTGCCGACGTGTAGAGCGCGGAGTGGTGCTGGAGCTCGCGGCACAGCTGGTGAACGTTCTCCTGGACGGAGGCGTACTCGCGAGGCTCATCGGGCTCGAGTCGCTCGAGCTCGGCCGGCGTGAGCGCGACGGCACGCTTGCGCATCACCACCGCGGCCTGGTCATAGAGGGGGGGTGGCCAGGACGGGTCGGCCGCGAGTAGCTGAGTGATCTCGAAGGCCCGTCCCCAGTGCGCCCGCAGCCACCATTCCGAATGCAGCACCCATGGCCCCCAGGGGTCGAGCAGTTCGACGACGTTCATCCCCGTGCTCGCCTCGGCGAGCGGGTGGCCCTGGAACGAGCTCAGGCCCGGTCCATCGACGGTGACGATGAGAAGGCCGCCCGGCTTGAGCACCCGGTGCAGTTCGACCAGCCACGCGCTCCAGGAGTCCACGAGGTGGGTGAACACGGAGAAGGCATAGACGGCGTCGAAGCACTCGTCGGCGACCGGCAGCGGCGGCCACTCGGCGGTCTGAAAGATCCGCGCGCGTGCGCCCAGGTCGCCGGCCAGCCAGCGCACGCAGGCGGCGTCGATGTCGCAGCCCCAGAATCCGGCCGCCGGATGCTCATGGACGGCGGGGCGGAGGATCCTCCCGACGCCGCAGCCGAAGTCGAGCACCGAGGCTCCGCTCAGAGAGACGCCTGACTGGCGCAGGACGGTGTCGATGAACCGCCACTGTTCCTCGCCGCGCCGCGCGAACACCTCCCCAGGGCGCTCGGCCCCGAAGTACCAACCGACGCGGCGCATCAGTTTCTCGGGTGGGAGGTTCATGGCTGCGGGCATTACACCGCGAACGAGCGCGACAGTCGCCGGTTCGCGGCGCGCCAGCAGGTGAGAATTTGCTTTTAGAACGCGGGCCGGGCCGGCCGGTCAGTACGGGTCCGACGCGAACCCGGGGCCGAGGCGAGAGTTGGCCCTGGCGGCCAGGGCCGCCGCCTGGGCGGTCCAGAACACTCCGGGCCGCGGGCCGCCGTGGCAGCTGCCGGCACTGTTGCCGGGCACGCCGGCCCACAGGAAGGCGTCCACGCCGGCCAGGCCGGTCTGCGTGCTGGGAGGCGGGCCAAGTCCGCGGCCAGGAGCGTTGCAGAGGTCCTCGATGCCCTGATGGACCGGATCGGGATTGAGCAGGGGACCCTGGCCGTTGGTGGCCGTGTCGACCACGAACGGAACGTCATGGGTCAGTCGCGAGACCTGCCGGCCCCAGCGGACTGCGTCGATCGTCCACTCGTTATGGCCGTCGTTGTCGAGGAAGCCGCGGAGCCGGTCGCCGCCGACGGCGTTGAACACCTGGGCGGTGTAGCCGGGGGGATTGCCGTCGGGATAACCGGCCTCGAGATAGGCCACGGTGTGGGGGAGAGCGGCCACCTTGCCGATCTCGTAGGAAATGTCGTCCTCCCAGGCCGACAAGGCGCCGGTGTGCGACATACAGCGGGAGGCCCCGATGGCGTCGAGCTCCATGAGGACCACGGCGGGGTGGTCGCCGAGAGCTTGGGCGAACTCGTCGACCTGGCGCTCGAAGCGGCTGCGATAGGCCAGGATCGTGTTCGCCGATTCGCAGTAGCCGTGCTGGTAGAGGAAATAGGTCGTGATCACGGGAACCGTGCCCGGGTCCGCCTGCATCGTGTGGCAAAGGAAGAGATTGACCTGGCGGGCCACCGCACCCGGTCCGCCGCCCCCAGATTCGGGGCTGAAGCGAGCTTCCTCGGGCTGGCGGGCGATCGTGGCCAGCAACGCCACCTGGCGGGCCAGAGTGGGGTTGTGGGCGAGCTTGCGGTGCAGACGGCCGTGGTCTATGGCCTGGGCGAAGCGGGCCCAGGAGTAGTTCTCGGAAAAGCGATCGGGATTGAGTCCGAGCAGACGGGCGATGGCGCCGGCGGCAACCCCATTGCGAGGGCCGTCGACGAACAGCGGGGCGCCGCTGAGCGGGTTCGGGCCGGGAGCATCGGCCAGCATCAACGGGTTGGCGGGGTCGCGGGTGGACGGATAGCCATCGCATCCCTCTTGGAGCTTTCGGCGCGCGGCGCGGTGCCGGTGGGCAGCTGCGGCCACCGGAACGAACACGAGCGGCACGAACAAGCACAGGATGATCGCGAAGCGTCTCAGCATTGGCATCACCAACGTGGGGGCGTTCGGCATTTGGCGGATCCGACGTCGCCCACGGCCAAGACTGCGTGCGCGCGACGCCTCACCACCCTTACGGGTCCGGGACCTGGAGAAGGACCGCGCCGCACTGTAACGGCTCATCCGGATGGGTGGCGGCCGCCCCTTGCCCGCCATCGTCCGTCCCCGGTTTCGTTAGCCTCGGCCGCCCGTGCAAACCCCAGACTGGTCCTCGCGGCAACTTCACTTCGTCGGCATCGGCGGCGCCGGGATGAGCGGGCTGGCCCTCATCGCCCACGCCCTCGGAGCCCGCGTGACCGGCTCGGACCGCGCCGAGTCCTCCTACACCGACCGCCTGCGCGAACACGGCATCGAGCCGGTCATCGGCCACCGGGCCGAGAACGTGCCCCCCGGCGCCGAGGTCGTCTACTCGACCGCGGTCGGATCCGACAATCCCGAGCGCCGGGCCGCCGGCGGGCGTCAGCTGCACCGGGCTGACCTGCTGGCTCAGATCGCCGCCCTGCGACGCTGCATCGCGGTCACCGGCACGCACGGAAAGACCACGACGACGGCCATGATCGTGCACGCCCTGCGCGGCTGCGGAATGGATCCCGCCTATGTGGTGGGCGGCGAGCTGCGCGCGACGGGTGACAACGCCGGCTGGGGCCGGGGCGAGTGGATCGTGGTCGAGGCCGACGAGTCCGATCGCTCGCTCCTCAAGCTCCGGCCCCAGATCGCCGTTCTCACCAACGCCGAGCTCGACCACCATGCCACCTACAGCTCGCGGCTCGAGCTCGATGACACCTTCGCCACATTCATGATCAGTGCCAGCGAGCGGGCGGTCGTCTGGGACCGCCCGGAGCTCAAGGCACTCTGCCCGGCGGACGCCGCGGCCTATGACGCGCCCGAACCCGTACTCGACCCCGGCGGCTCCCATTTCCAGTGGCGCGATCAGACCGTTCATCTCGCCGTTCCCGGTGCCCACAACGCGGTCAATGCGGCAGGCGCGCTCACCGCCGCCGCGCTCGCGGGCGCTGACCGGGCCCAGGCCGCCGCCGCCTTGCGTGACTTCCAGGGGGCGCGCCGGCGCTTCGAACTCCTGGGCGAGACGGCGGCGGGCGTACCCGTTTACGACGACTACGCCCACCATCCGACCGAGGTGGCGGCGGCGATCGCGGCGGCCCGGACGCTGGCCCCGAGCCGGCTGGTGGCCGTCTTCCAGCCCCACCTGTACTCGCGCACGCGCGCGCTGGGACGCGAGTTCGGCGCCGCCCTCGCGGCCGCCGACATCGCCGGGGTGCTCGGGGTCTATCCGGCACGCGAGCGGCCCGAGGACTTCCCGGGCGTCGAAGGCCACCTCGTGGCGGCGGCGGCCGCCGATGCCGGGGGCGGACGCCAGGTGGGCTGGCTGCCGGGCTTCGACGCCGCTCGGCGGTTTCTCGAGGCCGTTTTGCGCCCGGGTGACCTCTGTCTGCTCATGGGCGCCGGCAACGTCGACGCGCTCGGGCACGCGCTCGTCGCCGCCGCGCCCGGCGCTCTCCTCGCCCCGACTTGAACCCCCGCGGGCGCCGAAGGTTCGCCGGGGCGCCATCTACCCTGCCCACCGATGTCCGATCTTCCTCCAGGCGTCAGCCGCGACTATCCGCTCGCGCGCCTGACCACGATCCGCACGGGGGGTACGGCTGAGCTGTTCGCCCGGGCCGGGGCGTTGGGGGAGCTCGAGCGCCTGATCAGCTGGGCGGCGGCCGAGGAGATCGAGGTAGGGGTCGTCGGCTCGGGGTCGAACCTGCTCGTAGCGGACGTTGGCGTTCGCGGCCTGATCGTGAAGCTGGATAAGGAGTTGAGCAAGATCGAAGTGGACGGCGAGCGCATCCGCTGCGGTGGGGGCGCCCGGCTGCCCGCGGTGTCGGCGCAGGCCGCCCAGGCGGGGCTGACCGGCATCGAATTCGGAGTCAACATCCCCGGCACGGTCGGCGGCGCGGTGCGGATGAACGCCAACGCCTACGGCGGCGAGCTGGCGCGGGTGCTCGAGTGGGTTGACGTGGTGGGCCCCCACGGGACCGAGCGCCGCGAGCCCGCCGCCCTTGGCTTCGCCTACCGGCGCTCCGCTCTGCAGCCAGGGGAAATCGTGGCGCGCGCCTCCTTCTCCCTCGCGCGCGCCCCCTCCAGTGATGTCAAGGCCACGCTCGCCGACATGCGCTCCCGGCGCCGGGCCGCCCAGCCGTCGGGCATCAAGACCTTTGGCTCCACGTTCAAGAATCCCGCCGATCCCCGGGCCGAGGGCCGCACGGCCGGTCAGCTGCTCGAGGCGGCCGGCTGTCGCGGCCTGCGCATCGGCGGGGCCGGCTTCTCGGCCAAGCACGCCAACTTCGTCGAGAACCAGGGCGAGGCCACGACGGCCGATGTCATCGCGCTCATGGCCGAGGGACGCCGTCGCGTCAAGGAGCGCTTCGGGATCGAGCTCGAGCCCGAGGTGCAGGCCCTGGGGCCGGTTGAGCTGCCGGCCGAATGGGGGCGAGGATGATCGCCGAGGGCCTCCTCGGCCGGTCTCTGCGCACCCTGAAGGCGGGCTGGGAGCGCCCCGCCGTGTCCGCCTCGCCCCGCCGTGTGCGGAGTACGGCCACGCGGTCGCGCACGCACGGGCAGGCGCGTCTCGTCCTCGCCGTCGGGGTGATCATCGCCATCCTCTTCGGCGGTTGGGCGTGGGTGCGGACCTCGTCGCTGGTGGCCGTCCGGACGGTTCGGGTGACCGGGGTGGCCGGACCGGACGCAGCTCAGATCCGCGCCGCGCTGACCGTCGCCGCGCGGGGGATGACCACCCTGGACGTGCGCACGGACACCTTGCGCCAGGCCGTGAGCCCGTTTTCGATCGTCAAAGCCCTCACCGTCTCGGGCCGCCTCCCGCATGAGCTTCGCATCCAGGTGAGCGAGCAGGTCCCGGTGGCGGCCGTGACGATCGCGGACCAGACGGTGCCAGTGGCCGCCGACGGCACGCTCCTGCGCGACCTCACGGCCGGCGCATCGCTCCCACAGCTCACCGTCAAGGCCGCGCCCGGAGGCGAGCGGATCGCCGAGTCCTCAGCGCTCGAGCAGCTGTCCGTGCTCGGCTCGGCGCCCTACGCGCTCCTAGCCAAGATCGCCTCGGTGCAGAGCGACTACTGGCACGGTGTCGTCGTCCAGCTCCGCCAGGGGCCGGCCCTCTACTTCGGAGACCCCAGTCAGCTCAGGATGAAGTGGCAGACGGCGCTGGGCGTGCTCGCCACGCCCGCCAGCGCCGGCGCCGCCTACATCGACGTTTCCGATCCCCGGCGACCGGCGGCGGGAACCTCGGCGGCCGCGGCGGCCGCCTACGACGCGTCCGCGGCAAGCGCCACGACTGCCGGCGGGGCCGGGAGCGCTTCGCCGGCCGCCACGCTCGGGGGCGCGTCGGTGGGCGCGAGCACCGGAGCGGGGACGACCGCGGCCGGCACCGGAGCGACCGCCGGCACGGCCGCGACGGCCCCGGGAACCGGCGTCACTTCGACTCCTCCTGGAGGCTAACCCTCAACGAGAGCTTGAGGCCAGCATCAGGGCAACACTCGCACTATCGTCGAGAGTCGGCGGTTCTGCAACGAGGCTTGCGCAGCGCCTACTTTCTTTGACTTGCCCCATCTTCAGGACCTAACGTGCGAAACTCCGCTGCGAGCGCGAGTTTCGGAAACGCTCAACTCTAACTCGAGGGTCGGACGGTATCCAATGGAAAGCGGCAGTTACCTGGCAGTCATCAAGGTCGTCGGCGTCGGCGGCGGCGGCACGAATGCGGTCAACCGGATGGTGGACGCGGGTCTGCGCGGCGTGGAGTTCATCGCCTGCAATACCGACGCCCAGGCGCTCGCCATGTGCGACGCCGACATCAAGCTCAACATCGGCCACGAGCTGACCAAGGGCCTCGGCGCGGGCGCCAACCCGGAGATCGGACAGGGGGCGGCCGCGGAGTCGCGCGACGAGATCAAGGAGGCGCTCAAGGGCGCTGACATGGTCTTCGTCACCGCCGGCGAGGGAGGCGGGACGGGCACCGGTGCCGCCCCGGTCATCGCCGACATCGCCAAGAGCGAGATCGGCGCCCTGACCGTCGGCTGCGTGACGCGGCCCTTCTCCTTCGAGGGCACCCAGCGCGCGCGCCAGGCGCAGGACGGGATCCAGAAGCTGCGCGAGCACGTCGACACGCTCATCGTCATCCCCAACGAGAAGCTCCTGTCCATCGTGGAGCGGCGCACGACGATCATCGACGCCTTCCGCGAGGCCGACAACGTGCTCCGTCAGGGCGTCCAGGGCATCACCGACCTGATCACCATCCCCGGTCTGATCAACCTCGACTTCGCCGACGTGCGCACGATCATGCACGACGCCGGGACCGCGCTGATGGGCATCGGCATGGCCAGCGGCGAGAACCGGGCCGCCGAAGCGGCCAAGGTGGCCATTTCCTCGCCGCTGCTCGAGGAATCGGTCGAGGGAGCCATGGGCATCCTGCTCAACATCACGGGCGGGCATGACCTCGGGCTCTTCGAGGTCAACGAGGCCGCGGAGATCGTGCAGAGCGCCGCGGACTCCAACTCGAACATCATCTTCGGCGCGGTCATCGACGACGGCATGGCCGACGACGTCCGCGTGACCGTCATCGCCACCGGGTTCGACCACGGCCGGGGCGGGCGGCCGGCTCCTGTGCGCGAATCGGCGGGCCGCAGCCGCCGCGACGTCACGATGGATGATCGCCAGCGCTCATCGCTTGAGATCCGCGACGACGAGATCGACATCCCGTCGTTCCTGCGCGATCGCTGATTCGCCGGGGCGCGCGGCGGCGCAGCACGGCGCCCACCCGGGCACCGCAACCTCCGCCCTCGCCGCCTGTTCCTACACGGTCAGCTCCGTGGTCAACAATCGCCAGAGGGCGCCCGGCAGGGGGCACGATCGTCCGGACCCGCTCGATGGCCGGACGGCTGCCCGCTGCCTGCTCCTGGCTGCCGCGCTCGTGGTGCCGATGGTCCCGGCCCGCGCCGGCGCCCAGCCCACAGCGGCGCCTCCGGTGGTGCTCGACGGACCCACGACGGCCATCCCCGCCCCGTCCGGGCTGGACACCTCGATCGCCCGTGACGGCACGGGTGGCCTCGTGTACCTCAAGCAGGTTTCCGGGACGGCGCACGTCTTCGTCTCCAGCCTCCTCGGAGGGGTCTTCCAGCCCCCGGTCGAGGTTGACGCCGCCCTGCCCGGGGCCTCGTCGCAGCCCGTCATCGCGGCCGGCAGCGCCGGCACGCTCGTCGTCGCCTTCATCAATGCGGGCAACCTGTACGTGGTCTCGCGTCCGAGCGCGGCCACGCCCTTGAGCGCCCCCCGGTTGCTGGCCGGGGCCGCCAGCAACCCATCGCTGCAGATGACCATCTTCAACAAGGCCTACCTGGCCTTCACGGCGGCCGACGGCGCCGGCTCCGATGTGCGCGCCGCCTACTACGACCAGGGGGCGTGGGCGCTGGAGGGCTCGCCGCTCAACGTCACCCCGGCCGACGATGCCGGCACCGGCACGGGCCGGCCCGCGGTGGCTGCGGCCAACGACGGTGTCGGGATCGTGGCCTGGGGCGAGAACGGGCATGTCCTGACCCGCCGGGTATGGGGCACGTCTCCAAGCGTCGTCTTCGAGCAAGCCGACGCCGGCTTCGGCGGCTGCAGTGAGGCCTCGGCCGACGAGCCCGCAATCGGCTCGGGGGGCGACTCCTCCTACGCCGCCGTCGCCTTCCACGAGACAGTCTCCTGCGGCGGCCAGACACAGTCACGGGTGCTCATGAACCGCCTGCGGGGTTCCCTGTACATGGGAGAGGTGACCGCCGACGGGGTCACCAGCGCCGAGGACGGTGCCGACGACCCCCAGGTGGCCATCAACGAGTACGGCCGCGGTTGGGTGACCTCGGCCCACGCGGTGTCGGGCAACGTCTTCGCCCTGGCCATCACCGACAACGAGGGCCCGGGCTCCGTCTCGCAGCTCAACTCGCTCGGCAACGCCAGCGCCCCAGATGCCATCCCGGCCACCGCGGGCTTCTCCTCGACCTTCATCGCCTGGCAGCACGACCCGGGTGGCTTCGGCGTGCCCGACATTCGCCTGCGCTTTGCCAACAACGGAGGCAGCCTGTCCTCCGAGGGCGTGCTCTCCAACCCGGCCCAAGGCGCCGCCGACGGAGGGGCCGGCCTGGCTGCGGCCGGCGACGTCAACGGTGATGCCGCCGTGGCCTGGGTACAGAGCACCTCGGCCGGGCGCGAGATCGTCACCGACCAGCTCTACCAGCCGCCGGGGTTCCCGACCCCCCAAGCGCCGTCGGGAGACGTGCGCAGCACCCGTCCGACGCTGTCCTGGGGACCCACCAACGAGAGCTGGGGCCCGGCGCGCTACAGCGTGAGCCTGGATGGATCCGCCCTCGGCCAGACCAGCGCCACGGCGCTGCGTCCGCCTGCGGCGCTGCGACAGGGTCCCCATCGCTGGTTCGTGGAGGCGATCAACCCGGCCGGTCAGACGAGCTCTGTGGCCTCGCGCTCGTTCTTCGTCGACACCATTGCCCCGGTGGTCAAGCTCGCCGTGGCGGGCAAGCGCCTGACCGGCTCGCTCCTGCGCGTCCACGTCACGGCCACCGACGCTCCGCCGCCGCTCCCCGGCCGCGACGCCTCTGGGGTCAAGCGCGTCGTCGTCCACTGGGGCGATCACACCAAGGCAGATGTCATCGCCCACTGGGGAGCGCACGTCTACAAGCGCGCGGGTCGCTACCGGGTCACCGTGACCGTCGTGGACCGGGCCGGTAATCAGACGGTCAAGGCCCTGGTCGTCACTGTCAAGGCCGCGCCGGCCCCGAGCCCGGGGCACTGAGCATGCTCCGCCGCACCTTTCTGCTGGCCCTCTTCGCCGTCCTCGTCTCGGCGGCGCCGGCGATGGCCCAGGCAGCCGTGGGCGCGGGCACCGCGCCGCCCACCCTCGGAGCGCTGTACCGCGACGGCCAGACGGCCCGTTACCTGCTCGGCGGCCCGTGGCTCTTTGCAGGCGATCCGGGCGATGTCGGGCTGACGCGGGGCTGGCAGCGCGCGAGCTCAACAGCGGGCTGGACGCCGGTATCGGTTCCCAACTCCTGGAACGCCGGCGACTTCTCGACGGCCAGCATGACCGGCCAGGTGGCCTGGTACCGGCGGGACTTCACCGTCCCCGGCCACGCCTTCGCCTCCTACGTGCCCCGGGCCAACCGCCGCTGGATCGTGCGCTTCGAGTCGGTCAACTACCGGGCCACGGTGTGGCTGAACGGCCATCTGGTCGGGGGTCACGTGGGGGCCTATCTGCCGTTCGAGTTTGATCTCGGCACGCTGCGCCCGGGGGTCAACCGGCTGGTCATCCGCGTCGATGACCGGCGCGGGCCCACGGACCTGCCCCTGGGGCCGGGCGGGGGATGGTTCAACTTCGGCGGCCTGCAGCGAGAGGTCTACCTGCGGGCGGTGCAATCGGTCGACATCTCCCAGGTGCAGGTGCGCACGCCCGTGCGCTGCCAGACCTGCGCGGCCACCATCGACGAGCAGGCCGTCCTGCACAACGTCACCGCCGCCCCACAGACGGTGTCGCTCACCGGCCGCTACGGCGCGCTGCCCCTGCACTTTGCCACCGTGCACCTCCCGGCCGGTGCCAGCCAGACGGTCACGGCCTCGGCCACCCTTCGCCATCCCCATCTGTGGGCCATCGGCGATCCCTACCTCTACCGTGACACGCTCACCCTGAACGATGCCCAGGGACGCCGGCTGGGCGGCTATGTCACCTATAGCGGCGTGCGCACGATCACCGTGACCAAGGACGGGCGGCTGGCCCTCAACGGCCGCCTGCTCAATCTCCGCGGGGTCAACCTCCACGAGCAGGCGGTCAACGACGGCGCTGCCCTGACCACGGCTCAGCTGCGCAAGCTGATCGACATGGCCCGCGGGGTGGGGGCCGATCTCATCCGCGCCCACTATCCGCTCGGCCCCCAATTCGAGGAGATGGCCGATGAGGACGGGGTCCTGCTCTGGTCCGAGATTCCGGTCTATCAGACCGCCAGCCAGTACCTGAGCCAGTCCGCATGGCTCAGCCAGGCCCACGCCACGCTCGAGAACAACATCCTCTCCAACGAGAACCACCCCTCGGTCATGGTGTGGAGCATCGCCAACGAGCTCGAGACACCGCCGCCACCATCGGAGGCGGCCTACATCGCCGGCGCTGCCGCCCTGGCCCATAAGCTCGATCCCACCCGGCCGGTGGGCATGGCCATCAGCGACTGGCCCGGCGTGCCCTGCCAGGCCGCCTACGCGCCCCTCGACGTCATCGGCTTCAACGACTACTTCGGCTGGTACGACGCCGGTGGCGGCAGCACTGATGACCGCGTGGAGCTCTCACCCTTCCTGGACAGCCTGCGGGCGTGCTATCCGCACCAAGCGCTGCTGGTCACCGAGTTCGGGTTCGAGGCCAACCGCAACGGTCCAGTGGAGGAGCGCGGCACCTATCAGTTCCAGACCAACTCGGTGGCCTTCCATCTCGGCGTGTTTGCCACCAAGCACTGGCTGTCGGGAGCGATCTACTTCCCCCTCCAGGACTTCGCCGTCAATCCCAAGTGGGTGGGTGGGAATCCCTGGCCGGATCCCCCGTGGCTCCACAAGGGGTTGTTTGACCAATACTGGAACCCCAAGCCCGCCGAGGCCGTGGTCTCGGCCGCCTTCCACGCCACCAAGCAGATCGCTGCACCTGCGCGCTAGCTGCTGGGTCGCTCAGTCGCGGGAACCTGCGCACGGGGCACCGGCCGACTTCTCGGATAGCCTGCAGGAGTGAGCTCAACCGCCCAAGGCCCCAGTGCGCCCAGCGCCCCACGCCACACACCGCTCTACGAGCGCCACGTGGCCGCGGGGGCCAAGCTCGTGCCGTTCGCGGGGTGGGAGATGCCCATTCAGTATGGGGGGATCCGGGCTGAGCACGTGGCTGTCCGGCGCGGCGCCGGCATCTTCGACGTCTCGCATATGGGCCAGGTCGAGGTCCGCGGCCCCCAGGCGTTCGAGTTCCTCCAGCACGCGCTCTCCAACGACCTGCGCCGGCTCAACATCGGCGGTGCTCAGTACAGCGTGCTGTGCCGTCAGGACGGCGGTGTCCTCGACGATCTCTTCACCTACCGGCTGGCCGAGTGCGAGTACCTGACCGTCACCAACGCCGCCAACCACGAGCGTGACCTGGCCTGGCTGCAGTCGCACGCCGGCGGGTGGGACGTCGATGTCATCGATGCCGCCGACCGTTTCGCCATGCTCGCCGTCCAGGGGCCACAGGCGCGGGAGATCGTCCTTGGGTTGGCCGACGGCAGGCTCCCGCCCCGGATGCACACCTGCGAACGGGAGGTGGCCGGCGTGCCGGCCACGGTGTGCGGCACCGGCTACACCGGCGAGGACGGCGTCGAGGTGCTCGTCGATCCCGAAAGCGCCGTTGCCGTGTGGGACGCCGTGACCGCGGCCGGCGCCGTGCCCGTCGGGCTGGGGGCACGAGACACGCTGCGCCTCGAGGTCTGTTTTCACCTCTATGGCAACGATCTCTCCGAGGATCGCACTCCGATCGAAGCCGGCCTCGGATGGTGCTGCAAGGAGGACACTGGCTTCATCGGGGCGGAGGCCATCGCCGCCGTCCGGACGGCCGGTCCCAAGGAAAAGCTGGTGCCCTTTCTCATCGACGGCGCCGGCATCGCCCGCCAGGGCAACCCGGTCCGCGGCGGCGGCGAGGTCACCAGCGGTACGTTCTCTCCCTGCCTGGAGCGGGGGATCGGGATGGCGTACGTTCCCGCGGAGCGGGCCGAGCCGGGCACTCGAATCGAGATCGACGTTCGCGGGACCATCCGGGGCGCGAACGTGGAGCGCAAGCCTTTGTACCGAAAGGGATCCTGAGCCTATGGCGAACGCCAGCTACCCCGACGACCTCCTCTACCACGCCGAGCACGACTGGGCTCGCGTCGACGGGGAGGAGGCGACCTTCGGCATCACATGGTTCGCCCAGGACTCGCTTGGCGAGGTCGTCTTCTTCGACCCCCCCAAGGTGGGCGCCCAGGTCAAGAAGGACGAGCCCTACACCGAGATCGAGTCGGTCAAGGCCGTCTCGGACGTCATCGCCCCGCTCTCCGGCGAGGTAGTGGCTGTCAACGACGGTCTTGCCGACGCGCCCGAGACGATCAACGAGGACCCCTACGGGGAAGGCTGGCTCGTGCGCGTGCGGCTCTCTGACCGTTCCGAGGCCGAGTCGCTGCTCGATTCATCGACCTACGAGGCGTCGCTGTCGTGAGCACCTACACCTCCGCCACTTCCGAGGACCGCCGCCAGATGCTGGCCGCCATCGGCGTCGGCTCGATCGACGAGCTGTTCGCCGATATCCCGGCCGACCTGCGCCTGGACGGGCCTCTGGCCCTCGATT
Source organism: uncultured Solirubrobacterales bacterium (assembly GCA_963777185.1). Classification (GTDB taxonomy): domain Bacteria; phylum Actinomycetota; class Thermoleophilia; order Solirubrobacterales; family Solirubrobacteraceae; genus Palsa-465. The sequence goes on along the minus strand of CAVZPU010000007.1, from coordinate 572,356 downwards.
CCGGCCGCTCCGAGCAGGAGGTCTTCGAGGAGCTCCGGGCCCTCGCCGCTCGCAACGTCTCAACCCAGGACGAAGTCTCCTTCGTGGGCGCGGGCATGTACGACCACTACATCCCGGCCCTCGTCGACTCGATCATCAGCCGCTCGGAGTTCTTGACTCCTTACACGCCATACCAGCCCGAGATCTCTCAGGGCGGGCTACAAGCCATGTTCGAGTACCAGACGGCGATCTCCGAGCTCACCGCCCTGCCCGTGGCCAACGCCTCTGTCTACGAGGGGCCAAGCGCAGTGGCCGCGGCCGGCTATGTGGCCAAGCTGACCAACGCTCGCCGGCGCTTCGTCGTCTCCCGCGGCGTCCATCCGCACTCGCGCGAAGCCCTGGCCACGCTGGCCCACGCCTGGGACATGGAGATCGTCGAGGCACCGCTGCGCGACGGCGCCACCGAGCTCCCCGCCCTCGATGACGAGGTCAGTGCCATCGTCCTTCAGCAACCGAACTTCCTCGGGGCTGTCGAGGATGTGGCGGCCCTGGCGCAGGCCGCCCACGACGCCGGCGCTCTGGTCATCTGCGCCTGCGATGCCCACGCGCTGTCGCTGCTCAAGCCGCCGGGTGAATGCGGTGTCGACATCGCCGTGGGGGAGGGGCAGCCGCTCGGCAACCGGCTCGACTTCGGAGGCCCCTCGTTCGGCTTCTTTGCCACCACGCAGGCCCTCATGCGCCGGATCCCGGGGCGCATCGCCGGGGAGACGCGCGATGTCGAGGGCAAGCGCGGCTTCGTCCTCACCCTCCAGACCCGCGAGCAGCACATCCGTCGCGAGAAGGCGACCTCGAACATCTGCACCGCCCAGGCGCTCAACGCGCTGGCCGGGGTCATCTACCTGAGCTGGCTCGGCCGCCGCGGATTCGTCGAGCTGGGGACGTTGATGCTCCGACGGACGGCGTACGCGCGCGAGCGCGTCAGCGCCATCGACGGCGTGGAGCTCATCCACGAGCAGCCCGTGTTCCGGGAGTTCGCTGTCAGCGTCGACGCCCCCGCCGATCGGGTGATCGCGCGCTGCCAGGAACGTGGCATCAACCCGGGCCTGTCCCTCGCGCGCGACTACCCTGAGCATCCCAACGGGCTGCTCATCGCCCTGACCGAGCGGCGTACCCGGGCCGACATCGACCGCCTGGCCGAGGCCCTCGGCGCCGCCGTGGCCGCGGAAGGCCGGGCGCTCGAAGGGGTGAGCGCATGAGCACCACCACCGACGCCCGCCTCCCGGGGGGCCGGCGGGCCACCGGCATCGCCGGTGCCGCCGATGACGAGCTGACGATCTACGAGCGCTCGCAGCCGGGGCGCCGCGCGTTTACCGCCCCCGCGCTCGACGTCCCCGAGCGCGAGCTCACCGACCTCATCCCGGCCGCGCTTCTGCGTGAGGCGGAGCCCCGGCTGCCCGAGGTCGCCGAACCCGAGGTCGTCCGCCACTTCAACCGGCTCTCCAAGCGCAACTTCGACCTCGACACCGGCTTCTACCCCCTCGGCTCGTGCACGATGAAGCACAACCCCAAGCTGCACGAGCGGGTGGCCGCCCTGCCTGGGAACGCCAGCCTCCATCCGCTGCAGGACCCCCGGCAGGCGCAGGGTGCACTCGAGCTGATGTGGCGCCTGCAGGATGCCCTGAGCGAGATCGCCGGACTCCCGCACGTCTCCCTGCAACCATCGGCCGGCTCGCACGGCGAGCTGGCCGGCGTGCTCTTGACACGGGCCTTCCACGAGGACCGCGGCGAGCAGCGCACGAAGGTGCTGACCCCCGACAACGCCCACGGGACCAACCCGGCCACGGTGACGATGGCCGGCTATGAAGTGGTCAAGGTCGCCACCGACGCTCAGGGCAACGTCGACCTCGACGACCTGCGCGCCAAAGCCGATGAGGATGTGGCCTGCCTGATGTTGACCAACCCCTCGACGCTCGGGCTGTTTGAGCCCGGCATCCAGGAGATCGCCCACATCGTCCACGAGGTGGGGGCCACGCTCTACTACGACGGCGCCAACCTCAACGCCATCATCGGCGTGTGCCGCCCGGGCGACATGGGTTTCGACATCGTGCACTTCAACCTGCACAAGACCTTCACTCAGCCGCACGGCGGCGGCGGCCCCGGCGCGGGCCCGATCGCGGTCTCGGAGCGCATCGCGCCCTTCCTGCCCCGGCCGCAGGTCGTGCGGCGTACGGCCGAGGGCAACGGCGGCGAGCCGTTCTACGACCTTGACTACGACCGGCCCAAGTCGATCGGCCGCCTGCGCGGATTCCAGGGCAACTACGGCGTCTTCGTGCGCTCGTATGCCTACATCCGCTCGCTCGGCGCCGAGGGGCTCCGGGAGGTCGCCGAGGTGGCGGTGCTCAATGCCAACTACCTGCTGGCCAAGCTGCGAGCGGAGGGCGTCGCCGAGTACCTGCCCGCCGCCTTCGACCGGCTGTGCATGCACGAGTTCGTCCTCTCCGGCGCACCCATGAAGCGCGAGCTGGGCATCAAGACCCTCGACCTGGCCAAGCGGCTGCTCGACTACGGCGTCCATCCGCCCACCGTGTACTTCCCGCTCATCGTCGAGGAGGCGCTGCTCCTGGAGCCGACCGAGACGGAGACCAAGGAGACCCTCGACCAGTTCGCCGAGACGGTGGCCGCCATCCTGCGGGAGGCCCGTGAGGATCCCACGGTGGCCCAACACGCCCCCTACTCGACGCCGGTCCGGCGCCTGGACGAGGCTGAGGCCGCGCGGCGGCCGGTCATCCGGCAGCCGCTCTGATCCACCCGCCCACGGCCCGCGAGGCCCGCGAGGTCCGCGCTCGGCACGGCCTGTCGGCGCGCGAGGCCCGCGCTCGGCACGGCCCGTCGGCGCGCGGGAGCGCTCTCTGCACCCCTCGTCGAGAACAGGCGCAGGGCTCAAGTTTGAGGTCGAAATGACCCGATAACGGGAGGAATGCGCGGGCAATGCGAAACCTCGTCTCGCCTGGCCAACTGCACGGCGATTCATCCCGAGGAACGCCGGCTCGCCACGGCCGTGGGCGGGACGCTGTACGTGGCGGGCAGCCTCATCCTCGCCGGGCTGATCCTGATCGGCGGCTTCGGACATCTGCACCGTGAGCTGTTGCTCGCCATTGCCGGCAGCGGGGCCGCGTTTGGCGCGGGGCTTCTCCTGGCCCTGCCGTGGCGGTCAGCGCCGTGTTGGCTCGTGCACGGCGCGCACCTTCTCAGTCTGGCCATCATCGCCGTCGTCGTGGCCTCGTCGGGGGGTGCGCGCTCGCCGGCCTGGGCCTACATCCTCTTCCCGGCCTTCTTCGCCTCCTACTTCTATCCCCGCAAAACCGCTCTCGCCTACCTCATCGCCTGCGTCGCCGTGCAGGCGCTGCCGCTGCTCTACTACGCCCACGCCGCACGCGGGGTCGCCGAGCTGCTCATCGCCGTCCCTGGCTACGTGACCATCGGGATGGCCGTGAGCACCGGCAAGGACCGTCTGTGGTTGCTACGGGCACGGGCGGAGACGCTCGCCGCCCAACAGGGGGCCCTGCGGCGCGTGGCCACCGCGGTTGCCGATGGCCAGCCGGCGGAACGGATCTACGAGATGGTGGCCCGCGAGCTCGCGGCGCTGCTGCGGTGCCTGGGAGCCGTCATCCTGCGCCTCGAGGACGCCCACAGCGTCCGCGTCGTCGGCGTCCATGGTGCCCCCTCCGGGAGCCGCTACGAGACCGAGAAGACGCTGCCGGTGGAGCCCGGCTCGAGTCTCGAACGCGCCCTTCAGAGCGGTCTGCCCGTCCGCATCAATCAGCATCCCTCCGACGCGCCCGTCGTCGCGTTCGGCTACCGGGCGACGATCATCGCGCCGATTCGCGTCGGCGGGCGGGTCTGGGGCCTGCTCGGCGTGGCCGGGGCGGAGCCCTTTGCTTTCGATGGCGAGGATGAGCAGGTGCTCAGGGAGTTCGGCGACCTCCTCGCCACCGCCATCGTGAGCACCGAGGAGCGGCTGCGCCTGGCCACCGAGGCCCTCACCGACTCGCTCACCGGCCTGGCCAACCAGCGGGCGCTGCACGATCGCCTCGTGGCCGAGCTGGCTCGCGCCGCGCGTCATGGCCGCCCGGTCTCGGTGGCCATGATCGACATCGACCATTTCAAGGAAGTCAACGACCTGGCCGGCCACGACACCGGCAACCAGATGCTCGCGCGCGTAGCCGCCACCCTGGGGAGCTTCGCCCGCGCCGAGGACACGCTGGGCCGGGTCGGCGGCGACGAGTTCGCCTGGGTGCTCCCCGACACGACCCGCGAGCAAGCCCTCATGGCCGTCGAGCGGGCGCGGCGCGTCATCGCCGCCGCCCCGGGCGATCCATACCGGATCAGCATTTCCGCGGGTATCTGCGACACCGATTCGGCGCTTGAGGCCGACGAGCTGATCAAGCTGGCCGACAGCGCGCTGTACTGGAGCAAGGCCCATGGCCGAAACCAGTCCTGGGTCTACGACCCCGCGGTCGTCGATGAGCTCACCGCCCAGGAGCGGGCCGCGCGGCTCGAGCGTTCAGACGCCTTGGCCGGTTTGCGGGCGCTGGTGCGCGCCCGGGAGGGCCGCGACCCGGCCACCCGGGAGCACTCCGAGCGCGTCGGCGCCATCGCCGTCGCGCTGGCGCTGCGCGCGGGCTGGACGCCGGACCGCTCCCTGCTCCTCGCCGAGGCGGCCTGGCTGCACGACCTGGCCGTGGTCGCCGACGGGACGCCGGCCGTCGCGCCGGACGCGGCGAGGTTTGAAACCGACGAGCTCGAGCACCTCCGGGCCGCGGCCGAGCGCAGCGCCCAGATGGCGGATGGGGTGCTCGCGGCCGAGCAGATCGAGTGGGTCCGCGGGCAATACGCCTCCGGGGATACGGAGAGCGAAGGCGCCCGCCTGCTCACGCTCGCCGATGCCTGGGACCGGCTGACCGCGCTCACTCCCGGCTCGGCCGAGGAGGCGGTCGCGGCCTGCGAGCGGCTGGCCGAGCGCTGGGGCGACCGCGCCGCCGCCGAGGCCCTGCGCAGCCTGCACGCCGCGGGCGAGCTCACCGGCGGTGGCCCTGCGGCTGAGGACGCGGTCGGAGGCTGACCGCGATGTGGAGCTCCCGCACGGAACTGGCCACGTGGGCAGAGCTCAAAGCCACGGCCGGGGCGGAGGCGAGGGCAAGCCGGACGCCGTACGCTGGGGCGGTGGACTCGACGCTGGGCACCGACGCGGCGGACCTGGCGGCGCGCGCCGAGCGCGAGCTTGAGGCGCTCGTTGGCGTCTCTTCGCCGTCGGGCGACCTCGACGGGGCCGAGGAGGCCATCGCCGTGTGCGCGGCGCTGCTGCCCGCGGCCGCGCAGTGCGAGCGGGTGCCGTGCTCGACGCGCGGGGGCGCCGATGACTTCATCGCCCGCATCGAGGGCCAAGGCGAGCGCCGGCTGCTCCTGCTCGGGCACATCGACACCGTGATCGAGCATCGCTCCCACCGGCCGCTGCGCCGCGACGGGGACCGACTTTACGGGCCCGGCACCGCCGACATGAAGGGTGGCGTGGTGCTCGCGCTCGGCGTCGTCCGGGCGTTGAGCGCTCACCCCGAGCTCTTCGCCGAGCTGAGCGTGCTGCTGGTGACCGACGAGGAGTGGCGCGTCGAGCCCTTCGTCCACGTCGAGCGCTTCTCGCACTACGACGCCTGCCTGTGCTTTGAGGCCGGCCAGCTCACCGGGGACGGCGGGGAGGGCGTGGTCGTGCGGCGCAAGGCGGCCGGCACCCTGCGGGTGGGGGCCCGCGGCCGCGCGGCGCACTCCGGCAGTGCGCCCGATCAGGGCCGCAACGCCCTGCTCGCTCTGTCCCGCGCCGCACTCGACGTGGCCTCCCATCATGATCCGAGCGGACCGCAGCGGCTCAGCGTCGTGCCCACGATCATGCGCTCCGGCCAGGCCTTCAACATCGTTCCCGCCGACGGCGAGCTCATCTGCGACATGCGGGCGGACACCTCGCAGGCGTTCGCGAGCGTGCAGGGCGCGGTGGCATCCGAGATCGATGGCGTGGGGCTCGAGGCGCGCATGGAGCGCGTCTGGCCGGCTATGGACAGCCGGGAGGCCACCGCCGCCCTCCTGGAGCGCGCCAGCGCCCGGCTGGGACGGCCGATCGCCGCCGCGTCCCGGGGGGGTGCCAGCGACGCCAGCCACTTCGCGCCGGCCATCCCGCTCACCGTCGACGGGCTCGGGCCTCGGGGTGGCGGCGCCCACACGCCGGAGGAGTTTGTGCTCGCCAGCTCCCTGGGGCAGCGGGCCGAGGTCGCCCTGGCGATGGCCACCGCGGCGCTCGAGGGCTGAGGGCCCGCCGCCCCGAATCTAAGAGTTGTCGAACACGCCTCGGTGCGGGTTTATATTGGCGGCATGGCCTCTCCTGCTCAGCTTCGCGCCCAGCCTCCCTCCACCTCCCCGCCGCACGGCGGGGTGGGCTGGCGCCGAGGGCAGGGCAGCGCGGTGGCCCGCGCCAACCGCCGCGAGGGCATCGAGCTCCTCGTGCTCATCGTGGGGCTGATGTGGATCGTCGAGATCATCAACTCGCTCGACTCCCAGGGCCTCGACCGCGACGGGATCTGGCCCCGGGACGTAGACCGGCTGTGGGGGATCTTCACCGCTCCCTTCCTGCACGCCGGCTTCGGCCACCTGCTGGCCAACACGATCCCGTTTGTATTCATGGGCCTCATCATCGCGCTGCGGGGTGCCGCCCGCCTGGCCCTGGTCACCTTCATCGTCGTCCTCGTCGGCGGCCTCGGCACGTGGCTCATCGCCCCGGCCCATTCGATCACGGTGGGGGCCAGCGGCGTGGTCTTCGGATACGCGACCTACCTGCTGACGCGAGGTTTCTTTGATCGCAGCGTGCTCGAGCTGCTGACCGGCCTGCTCGTCGGCGCCCTGTGGGGCGGCGCGCTTCTCATCAGCCTCGTCCCGCACGCGGGGGTGTCCTGGCAGGGACACCTGTGCGGAGCGATCGGCGGGGTCGTGGCGGCGTGGCTGCTGGCCCGGGGGCGCGAGACGCCGCCCGAGAGCGAGCTGCCGGTGGCTGCCCGGCGCCGGATCGCCTGAGCCGGCGGGTCCGCGGGTCCGCGGGTCGGTGGGGTTCAGGGGTCCGGGGGGTCCAGGGCGGCCGAGCTGACCCTGAGGTGCAACTCGCGCACCGCCAAGCCGCGACGTTCACGCTGGTGCCTCGGGGCGAGCCCAATGTGCAGGCGGGTTGGTCTCGGCGCCGAGTTTCACGTTGGTGCCGGCGCCGCCCGGGTCCTCCATGCGCTCCCGGGCTCCAGGCCCTCCGGCTGGCGGGCAAGTAGCCTCAGCCCCGTATGCGCATCTTCTCCGGCATCCAGCCCACCGGCCGCAAGCACCTCGGGAACTACATCGGCGCCATCAGCCAGTACGTGGCCGGGCAGGAGCGCGGCGAGGGGATCTACTGCATCGTGGACATGCACGCGATCAGCGTCCCCTACGACCCCGAGGCGCTGCGGGAATCGGTCTATGACGTGGCTGGGATCCTCCTGGCCGCCGGACTTGATCCGGAGCGCTGCATCTTCTTTCGTCAGAGCGATGTTCAGGAGCACACCGAGCTGACCTGGCTGCTCTCCAGCGTGACCGCCTACGGCGACCTCACGCGCATGCACCAGTTCAAGGACAAGTCGACCTCGCAACGCGAGCTCGTCTCGGCGGCGCTGCTCTACTACCCGGTGCTCATGGCCGCCGACGTGCTCGCCTACCGGGCCGACGAGGTCCCCGTCGGCGAGGACCAGCGCCAGCACATCGAGCTCATGCGCGATATCGCCGAGCGCTTCAACGCCCGTTTCGGCCAGCACCTCGTCGTCCCCGAGGGGCGCTACCTCGAGGTCGGGGCGCGGATCATGGACCTCCAGGCCCCGGAGCGCAAGATGTCCACGACCGGCGCGAGCCCCCAGGGAACGGTCTACGTCCTGGACGATCCGGACACCGTGCGCAAGAAGTTTCGCTCCGCGGTGACCGACTCGGGCCGGGAGGTGGCGCGCTCGCCCGAGAAGCCCGGCGTGACCAACCTGATCGAGATTCTCGCCGCCGTGCGCGGTCATGACCCCGGCGCGGTCGAGCGCCGAGTTCGACGGTGAGGGCTATGGCGCCTTCAAGCAGGCCGTTGGCGACGCCGTGGCCGAGTACCTCGATCCCGTGCGCGAACGCTACGCAGAATTGCGTGGTGACGAGGAGGAGCTCGAGCGGATCTTCGCGCAGGGGGCCGAGAAGGCCCGGGCCATCGCCGGCGACACCCTGCACGACGTCCGCATGGCCATGGGCTTCGAAGCGGTCCGCGCCGGGCAGTAGCCTGACCGGGTGCGCCTTGTCGACCTCGAGCTCGACCTCGATGTCTTCGCGGGTCCCTTTGACCTGCTCCTGACGCTGATCCTGCGCGAAGAGGTCGACCTGATGGAGGTCGACCTGGCCGACGTCGTCATCTCCTACATCGATCACCTCGAGCGCCGGGGCGAGCTCGACCTCGAGGCGGCGACCGAGTTCCTGGTCCTGATCGCCGCCCTGTTAGAGCTCAAGTCGCGGCTTCTGCTCCCCGGCGAGGAGCAGGAGGCCCTCGAGCTTGATCCCGGGGAGGCGGCCGAGGAGCTCCTCGCTCGCCTGCTCGACGCCCACCGCTACCGGGCCGCCGCCGAGCATCTCCAGGAGCGCCTGCGCGGGCAGGCCGGCTTGCGCTTCCGCTCCGCTGCCCTGCCACCGTCGCTGCGCAAGGCGGTCGTGCCGCAGGCGCGCGCCGTCTACGACCCGGCGCTGCTCAGCGGCGCGATCGGCTCGCTGTTGCGGCTGCCCGAGCCCGTCGACGTCGGCCACATGGCCGCGCCGAAAGTGACGGTGGCCGAGCGGCTCGTGCATCTGCGCGCGCTGCTGCGGCGCGGGCGCTTCAGCTTCGACGACGCGGTCGCCAGAGCCGACCGGGTGACCGTCGCCGTGACCTTGTTCGCCGTGCTCGAGCTCTACAAGCAGGGCGAGCTGACCTGGAACCAGGACGAGCCCTTTGGCCACATCGAGATCGAGGCCGCCCGCGGGGCGGCAAGCCACAGGTTGAGCGCATGAGTGGCGGGCTCGAACCGACCCTCGAGGCGCTGCTCTTCCTCAGCCCGGATCCGGTGGCGGCCCCGGCCTTGGCCGAGGCCACCGAGGCCGAGCTGCACGAGGTGGTGAGCGCGCTCGAGCGCCTGCGCGAGTTCTACGAGTTCGAGCGTCGCGGGCTCGTGCTGCGCGAGCTGGCCGGCGGTTGGGTGCTCGCCTCACATCCGGACGCCGAGCCGGCGGCCCGCCGGCTCCTGGCCAAACCGCGCACGCCGCCGCTGACCCCGGCCCAGGCCGAGACGCTGGCCATCGTCGCCTACCTGCAGCCGGTTTCCCGGCCGGAGATCGCCCGCATCCGGGGCGTGAACGCCGAGTCGGCCGCGTCCACGCTGCTCGAGCGCGGGCTCATCGAGGAGGCGGGCCGCTCGCAGTTCGGCGCCGTGCTCTACCGCACGACGGATCTGTTCCTGCGGCTGTTCGGCCTGACCGGGATCGACGCTCTGCCCGAGATCGCCGCCTTCGACCCGGCGGCCGAAGTGGAGCAGGAGCTCCGCGAGCGGCTGCTGCGGGCGGGGGAGGCCCGGGCCGGGACCGCGCCCGCGTAGGGCCTCGGGCGCCGAACTTTGGCGCTCCGCTATCGCATAGCACCAGGAAAACGCCAGAGTTAGCGCGCGCGGGGCGGACTCGGAGCCGCGGAGCCGCGGACTTACGACCGTGCGCCCCGACAGCGGCGCACCCGGCACATCCACGGCAGCACGGCCGACTCCCGGCCGCGCAGTTCGGGCTCGTGATCCCACAGCGCGCTGATGCGCTCGAGGAGCTCGCGCCGCTCTTCGACAGGCAACGCGGCGACGCTGCTGCGCGACCGTGCCAGATCGAGCAGCCGCTGACGATCGGTCGGTTGCGCGTGGGCAAACTCACAGTCGTCCACAGCCTCGAAGTGCGCGCGCAGCTCCTCGGGGGTGGGCCAGTGTCCCGGGCGGCCGAGCCGGGAGGGTCCGACGAGCTCGCCGAAGGCCCCGACCCAGGGCACGGAGCGATCAAAGCCGTTACCGAGCAAGCCGAGGACCCCCGGCGCTCGCAGGAGCCGCAGGATCTCGGGGAAGGCCCGGTCGCGGTCAAACCAGTGAAAGGCCGCCCCGGCGACCACGGCATCGGCACAGCCGGCGGGCAGGCCCGTGGCCTCCGCCGTCCCCGCCACCACCTGCGCCGCCGGAAGCCGGGCGGCCAGGACGGCGCGCATCTGCTCCGCGGGCTCGACCGCCAGCACCCGGTGACCCGCGCGCAGGAGCGCTTCGGTCAGCTTGCCCGTCCCGGCGCCCAGGTCGACGACGTCGAGCGGCTCGGGGCCGAGCAGCCAGCGGATGGCCTCGGCGGGGTAGCCGGGCCGGCCCCGCTCATACTCCTCGGCGACCTGGCCGAAGAGCTCGGCTCGCGAGGGGCTAATCGCGGCCGAGACCGGCGAGGGCGGCGAGTCCGAGGGCGGTGGCGCCCGAGGCCAGCCCGCCGACCATCACCCGGCCGCTCAGCGGTAGCCCGTCGCCGGCCACGAGGGTGGCGACGAGATCGCCGAGGTCGCCGGCGACAGCGCCGGCCAGCCAGGGCCGCAAAGCGTCCCCGCCGGACGCCGCCAGGGTCCCCACGCCGAGCGCCACGTCGCGGGCCCCCAGACCGCGGGCCGCGACCTGGGTGCCGGCGCGGCCCGCGTCCCGGCCCAGCCACGGCGCCGTGAGGCGGTCGGGGGCGAGCAGGAGGCCGGCGCCGAAGCCGATGCGGCCGATGGCGATGAGGCGGGCGAGCGTGCGAGCGTCCATAGGGCGGCGATCATACGCCGCCCGGCAGGGGCTGCGCACGGGCGTCATCGCGCTCAGGACCGCGCGCCGCCGGCTGCCCCCGGCCCTTGTCGGCGTCGTGGCCGCGCGCCGCCAGCTGCCCGCAGGCGGCGTCGATGTCCCGACCGCGCGTGAGGCGCACGGTGGCGTCGAGGCCCCGCCGCTCCAGCTGGGCCCGGAAGGCCTCGATGGCCTTGGGACTTGACCCCGCGTACGGCGCGTCCGTGGGGTTGTAGGGGATGAGGTTGACCTTGAACGCCCGCGGGTCGAGCACGTCGGCGAGCTGGACGGCCTGGCTCACGGCATCGTTGACGCCGGCCAGCATCACGTACTCCACGAACACCTTGCGGTGCTTGCGGGCGTAGAAGGCCTCGCAGGCGGCGATGACCTCGGCCAGCGGATAGCGGGCATTGACGGGCATGATCTGGGTGCGCAGAGCGTCCTCGGCGGCGTGCAGGGACAGGGCCAGGCGGATTGGCAGCGGTTCGGCGGCCAGCCGCGAGATGCCCGGAATCCAGCCCACGGTGGAGATCGCGGTGCGGCGATGGTTGATGCCGAGATCGGGCAGCCGCCGGCAGGCGGCCAGAACGCTGTCGAGGTTCATCATCGGCTCGCCCATGCCCATGAACACGGCGTGGTCGACCCCACCCATGCGCCGGAAGTGCAGGGCCTGGTCGACGATCTCCCATGGCGTGAGGTTGCGCCCGAAGCGCATCTGCCCGGTGGCGCAGAACGTGCACGTAAGCGGGCAACCGGACTGGGAGGAGAGGCAGAGGGACCGGCGACCATCGCGGTAGACCATGAGCACGGCCTCGACGGGGCGCCCGTCCTGAGTACGAAAGAGCGTCTTGACCGTCCCGTCTCGGGCGTGAGCCTCGTGCTCGACGGTCAGGGTCGAAAAGGGGACCGACTCCTCGAGCGCCGAGCGCAGCCGCAGGGGCAGATCGCTCATGGCGCCGAAGACCTCCGCGCCCTGAGCGGTCCACTTCCAGATCTGGCGAGCGCGATAGCCGGGCTCGTCGAGCTCAGCCAAGCGCTGTTCGAGCAAGGCGAGGTCCATCGTGTCTATGGTGGCAGCCGATGCGCCTGGCGAAGTTCCTGGCCGCGAACGGGGTGGCCTCCCGGCGCGCCAGCGAGGAGCTGATCCGGGCGGGCCGCGTCGAGGTCGGCGGCCAGGTGGTCGACGACCCGGCGCGCGATGTCGGCCCCGAGGACGCGATCGCCGTCGACGGCCGGCCGCTCGGCCCGCCCGGGGACCGCGTCGTCTACGCGCTGCACAAGCCGGCCGGGGTCGTCTCTACGGCCAGCGATCCCCAGGGCCGCCCGACCGTCGTCTCGCTGATCGCATCGGGCACCCGGCTCTACCCCGTCGGCCGCCTCGACATCGACACGACGGGCCTCATCCTGCTCACCAACGACGGGGCCCTCGCTCACCGCCTCACCCATCCTCGCTTCGAGGTCCCGAAGATCTATCGAGCGAGGCTCGAGAACCCTCCAGTGAGCCGGCGCGCCCTCGCCGCTCTGCGGCGCGGGGTGACGCTCGACGACGGCCTGACCGCGCCGGCCGCGGTTCGACGCCTGGGCGAGGACACCATCGAGCTCACCCTGCGCGAGGGCCGCAAGCGGCAGGTCAAGCGGATGTGTGAGGCGGTTGGGCACCCGGTGCGGCGCCTGGCCCGCGTGGGCTTCGGTCCGCTCGGCTTGGGCGAGCTGAAAGCCGGCCAGTATCGGCGGCTGACCGAGGCCGAGGTCGCCGCCCTGGCCGCCGCCGGTCGGCGGTCCGAGCGCGGCGCCAGCCCGGACAGCCCGCGCCGGGACTAGGGCTGGATGAGCAGCTCGTCGTTGCGCAGCCGGGTGGTGTGCAGCGCCCGGCTCACCTCGCGCGGGGTGATCACGACGGGCCCGGACGCGGCCATGCGCAGGACGGTGAACTGGCCCACGTGCCGGCGCCACACCGGGTGAAAGCCGGCGCACGCGGTAGCGGCCCTGCATCCGCGACGGCCACAGGTTGCAGGCCGAGCCCCACCAGCAGAATCCGGCGCTCGGCGGGGAGGTGAAGGAAACGACGTCGAGCTCGCGGACCGCGCGTGCCCCGGGCGGGCATGAACCGGATGCCGGGAACGTAGAGGGAAAGGGGAAGCAGGTCGCGGTAGTGCTGGACGAGGATGGCGCGGGCGCCGGTCGCCCGGGCGCGGCGTGGAGCGCCGAGCACGCCGGCGACGCCGCGCCAGTCGGGCCGCTGGAGGTCGCGGTTGACGTCGACGCCCGACCGCCGCCGTCACGCCGATGGCGCACAGCAGCCGCCGCCACGGCCAGCGCCGGCCAGACCGGCGCGGCGGCCGGCCAGGCCGCCGGTCACGACGAGCGCGCCCGGTAGCCACAGCGCCAGCACGTTGCGCGTGATGCAGGTCGTCGATCCCGGCCGGCTACGAGCACCAGGATGAGCGCAAAGCCCCGCCAGGCCGAGGCAGGCGGCGAGCGCCAGCCCCCGGCGCGTGCGCGGATCGCCGCGCCAGAGCGCCAAGACGACGGCCCGGCCGCCAGCACGCAGGCCAGAGGCTCGAGCACCGACTGCGCCGGCATCTGAAAGCCGACGAGGAACTCGGGGACGAGCTGCCCCAGGCGCAGGGTGAGCGATGCGCGAGTGAATCCAGCTCGTGCAGGTTGCGGTCGTTCTGGCTCAAGGCCAGCGGGAATGAGGGCCAGCCCGCAGACCCCCACCACCCCCACAGCGAGGACCGCGGCGCCGCACGCGGCGGTGCTCGACCAGCAGCCACGCGGCCTGGGGGACGACGGCCAGCACGGCGTAGTAGTGGGTGGCCAGAGCCAGCGCCGCGGCCACCACCCAGGCGGCCAGGGCCGGGGCGAGGGCTCCTCGCGGGCGCGGAGGAAGGCCAGCAGCGAGAGCGAGGTGAGCAGCACGAGCAGCGCGTACGAGCGCGCTTCCTGCGAGTACCAGATGAGCAGCGGATTGCAGGCCACCAGCGCGGCCAGGATCACGCCGGCGCGCGGCGAGAAGAGCCTGCGCGCGGCGGCGAAGGCGACCGGCACCGTGAGCACGCCGGCCAGAGCGGAGAAGCGAGCGCAAGGCCGCCTCGTCGTGGCCGAAGGCGCGGGCCCACACCCAGGCCAGGCAGTAGTAGAGCGGCGGGGTGGACTCCGACTTGGGGAGCAGCCCGAGCATCTTGCCCGGGCGAGAACTGCACGAGCAGGGCGGTGTTGCCCTCGTCGAACCAGAATCCCTGGTGGCCGATGCGGGTGAAGCGCAGGGCCGCGGCCAGCAGCGGTGAGCGCCGCGACGGCGATGATGGCCGGGTCCGAGAGGTCCACGCCGCGGTCTCGGGCGCGCGCCGGCGCAAGCGCGCTGGCGCCGTGGCGGATCGTCCCCGCGCTCACGGCGCTCGATGTTACGGGCCGTCCGGGCGCGCCGCCCGCGCGCGAGGGTCGCCGGCTGTGTCCGCTCGCGAGTATTCCCTTGCTACGCGGGGATGCTTAATCGGATTACAACCTGTCCGGACCACCGCGTACGCTCAAGGCTGGGCACTATTGCCCGCGATGGCACGCATGAGCTCAAAGTCCCCTGCGCCTGTGGCGCTCGCCAGCGCTACGGCAGCGGGCCCGACCGCGGATCGCACCCCGCGGGGCTGGTCGGCGGCTTGGCGACGGAGGAATGCGGGCGCTGTCCTGGCCAGTGGCCCGGCCGGGGTCACCGCAGCTCCGCGGGCTCGCGTCGCGCCCCCGGCTGGCTGCGCCTGCCCCGCCTGGCCTGGCCCAGCGGCCGGTCGCCGTGCGCATCGCGCTCGGCACCATGGTGGCGGGCACCTTCGCCGTCGTCGCCTTCGCCACCGCGAGCCAGAACGTGCTCGTGCCCGCGCAGCTACCTGGCCTTCCCGCTCTGGGAGTCCGGGCCGCTGCACCTGATCTTCCGCTGCCTGCCCATCGACCAGAACGCGGTCAACGTCGGCTTCAGCATCGTCGTGCTCCTGCTGCTGTGCGCCTACGGCGTGCTCGTCTCCGCGCGTGCGCACCCTGTCCATGCGGACGATCGTGGTCACGATCCTCGCCCTGCACGCGATCGTGCTCTTCAGCCCGCCGCTGCAGCTCACCGACGTCTTCAACTACCTCGGCTACGCCCGCCTGGGCGGTCTGCACCACCTCAGCCCGTACACGCACGTCATCGCTCGACGAGATCCATGACCCGGTGTTCCGCTTCACCTCCTGGCACAACCTGAGCAGCCCCTACGGGCCGCTGTTCAGCGTGCTCACCTACCCGCTGGCCCGGCTTCCGCTCCCGGTCGCCTACTGGATCGTCAAGGTGGCCACGATGCTCGCCAGCCTCGGCCTGATCGGCCTCGTCTACCGGTGCGCGCGCCAGCTCGGCCGCGACCCGCGCTACGCCGTCCTCTTCCTCGCCCTCAACCCGATCTACGTGATCTACGCCATGGGCGGCTTTCACAACGACTTCTTCCTGCTCGTGCCCGTCCCTGGCGGCGATCTCGCTCCTGCTCTCCCGCCGAGACCGCAGCGCCGGCGCGGTGCTCATGCTCGCCGTGGCGATCAAGTTCACGGCCGTGCTCCTGCTCCCCTTCCTGTTCGTGGCCGCGCGCCAGAATCGCCGCCGCCGCGAGCTGCTGACCGGCGCGGTGGCTCGGCGCGGTGCCGCTGATCATCCTCAGCCTGGCCATGTTCGGCCCCCACCTGCCCAACCTGTCCGATCAGAGCACGCTGCTCACCGACTTCAGCATCCCGCAGGTCTTCGGGCTGCTCATCGGCCTCGGCGGCGGGCGCGCCCGGTCTGCTCAAGGTCGATCAACGTCGCCCTCGTGCTCACCGTCGCCTGGCTGCTGCGCCGGCGCGGGGACTGGCTGGCCAACGCGGGCTGGGCGACGCTGGCGCTCATCGCCAGCCTGGCCTGGCTCATGCCCTGGTATGTCATCTGGCTGCTGCCGCTGGCCGGCCTGGGCACGAGCCTGCGCCTGCGCCGCGCGGCCGTGGTGCTGACCGTGTTCCTGGTCATGACCTTCATCCCGCTCACGGGCATGGTCATCTTCGCCCACGGCCTCGACCCGATGAACACCAAGGTCGGGCACGCCTCCTCCAAGCTCCAGAACCAGCTCGCCAACGGCGAGTTCCAGCTCCCGGCCTCGCCGCCGCGCACGCTTGTAGCCAGGCGGCGGCTGTTAACGTCGCGCGCCCGATGAGCGTCGAACTGCACGAGGCCCGAGCCGTCGGCGCGCGTCCGGCGTGGCGGCTCGGGGTTCCGCGGGCTCGGCGCCGCTTGCGACCGCGGTGGGATCCGGTCGAGCTGGCCGCGCTCGCGCTCTTCGCACTGCTCTCGCTGTGGACGCTCGGGCTCGATCTCTGGCAGGTCGTCGTCCATGGCCACATCTGGACCGGGCACCGACGGCATCTACCTCGGCGACCAGATGCAGTACGTGGCCTGGATTCGCAGCGCCGAGCAGCACTTCCTCATCAACAACATGTTCGTCCTGCGCCACACGCCGGCCGACTACTTCCAGCCCGCCGATCGATCATCTCGGCCGGGCTGGCTCTGCTGGGGGTGGCCCCGTGGCTGGCTCTGCTGCTGTGGAAGCCGGTGGCCGTGCTCGGCGTCTTCTTCGCCTTCCGTGGCTACGTCCACCGCAGCCTGCCCGAGCCCCTCGCGCGCCGGTTGGCGCTCATCCTGGCCCTGTTCTCGGGCTGCTTCAGCCTCGTCTACGGCTCGTGGAGCGTCGTCGGCGACCTCATGCCGCATCTTTCTCACCTGGGGCTACACGTTCGCCCTCCTGGCCGTCGCGCTCGATGGTCTTTCGCGCTTCTTCTCTACGCCCGCTCGCGCGAGCAGGCCCGGGTCACGCCGATGGCAGGCCTCCTGGGTGGTCTGGCCGCGCTGCTGCATCCCTGGCAGGGCGAGCTCCTGGCTCGTCGTCATCGTCATCACCGAGCTGGCCATGTGGATGGCCGAGCGCCGCCGGCCGGCGCTGAAGCTGCCCGCGCTCACCGTCGTCTTGACCGGGCTGCCGCTTCTGTACTACGCCGTCCTCGGTCACACCGACTCCTCCTGGAAGCTGGCCCGCGACGCCAGCAAGCACGGCTTCTCGCTGGGTACGATCCTGCTCGCCGTCTCCCCGCTGCTGCTCGCCGCGCTCTTCGCCTGGCGCCCCCGACAGGTCACGTTCTTCGCCCTGCTCACGCGCCTGTGGCCGGTGGCGGCCGTGATCGTGTGGGTGGTCTCCGCTTCCTCGCTGGCCGCCACGCCCGCTGCACGCCTTCGAGGCGATCACCCTGCCGCTGTCGTGCTGGCCGTCGAGGGAGTCGGGCGCCTGCGCCTGGCTGCGCCTTCCGCCGTCCCCGCATTGCCGCCGTCCTGCTCACCGCGGCGCTCACCGTTCCGGCCACCGCATGGCTCATGAAGAACGAGAGCTACGTGGCCCAGCCGTGGTACGGCAACGCCAACTTCATCACCGCCGTCCGAGCGCCAGGCGCTGCGCTACCTCGCCCGCTGCCGGTCAAGGGCGGCGTGCTGACCCGCTTCTACCTGGGCACGATCGTCCCCGCCTACACGGATCGCCAGACGTTCCTGGGCGACTGCCTGTGGTCAGAGCGGGCCTGCCCGAGCCGGGCCATCGCCACGCAGGAGCTGTTCGACGGCGCCATGCCACTCGCCCAGGCGCGCGGGCCTTCGTGGCGCTGACGGGAGCGCGTTTCGTGCTCGCCGACTGCGGGGTCACGCGCGACCTCACGCCGACGCTGCAGCCGATGCTCGTCTCCGTTCAGCGCTTTGGCTGCGCCGCGGTCTACGAGCTGAGGGCCGCCCGGCCCGTGGTCGGCCGTCCTGGCACAATCGGCAGGGGATGCGGCTCTTCGCGCTGCGTGGCGCTAACAGCGTCGAGGCCAACGACGCCGAATCGATCCTCGCCGCGACCGACGAGCTCATGCGGGAGCTCATGCGCCGCAACGCGCTCGACGCCGAGGCGATGGTGAGCTGCATCTTCACGCTGACCGACGACCTCGACGCCGAGTTTCCGGCCGTGGCCGCCCGCCGGCTCGGCCTCGACCGCGTCCCGCTGCTGTGCGCCCGCGAGGTGCCGGTCCCCGGAGCCGATGCCCCGGGTCATCCGGACCTTGCTGCACTACTACGCCGACGAGGACCACGAGCCGCGCCACGTCTACCTGGGCACCGCCAGGGCGCTGCGGGTCGATCTCGAGTCGGCACAATAGGCCGCCCATGACGCTCGAGTTCGCCCAGCGGATCCGCCGGATTCCCATCTACCCGGTGGCGGCCGGCTACGACCTCGGCGACGACGTGGCCATGCTCGCGTCCAACGAGTCCTGCTTGGGCTCCCGCGCCCGGGGTGGTCAAGGCCGCCCAGGCGGCGGTGGCGAGCACCCACCGCTATCCGGATCCCGGCTATCAGCCGCTGCGCCGCGCACTGGCCGACCGCTACGGCGTGCCGGCGGGCCGGATCGCGCTCGGCAACGGGTCCTGCGACCTCCTGCTCGCGGCCGGTGAGGCCCTGCTCGAGCCGGGAGCCGAGGTCATCTACGCCTGGCCGGCCTTCAGCGTGTACCCACACCTGGCCGCCGCCTCGGGGGCGCGGGCCGTCGAAGTGCCCGCTCGACGCCGAGGCGCGCCATGACCTCGACGCCATGGCCGCCGAGATCACCGTGGCCACCCGTCTGATCCTCATCTGCAATCCCAACAACCCGACGTCGACCGCGCTCGATCTCTCGCGACATCCAGGCCTTTCTCAAGGCGTCCCGCGCCACGTCTGCGTCATCCTCGACGAGGCCTACTGCGAGTACTCGCTCGCCATCGGGGACCCGTTCGCCTCCGTCGACCTGCTCGGCCGCTTCCCCAACCTCGTGCTCCTGCGCACCTTCTCCAAGGTCTACGGGCTGGCCGGCTTGCGCGTCGGCTACGGCCTGTGCGGCTCGGAGGATCTCCGCATCGCCGTCGATCAGGTCCGCCAGCCCTTCTACGCTCAACGCGGCGGCCCAGGCCGCCGCGGTCGAGGCGCTGCGCCACCAGGACGATGTCGAGTGGCGGGTCACTCGCACCGTGGCCGAGCGCCTGGCGCTCATCGACGAGCTTGCGTGACCTTGGTCTGTGGGTGGCCGAGTCCGACGCCAATTTCGTGTGGGCGCGGTTGGCCATCGAGGATCCCGAGGATCGCGGCCCGGCCGAGGAGAAGGTGGTCGCGGTCTGCGCGAGCGCGGCGTGCTCGTGCGCGCCGGCAGCTCGCTCGGCGAGGCGGGGGCGATGCGCATCACCGTGGGCACGGCGCAGGAGAACGAGAAGCTCATCGGCGCCCTGCGCGCGCTCGTCTAGTGTCGCCTTGGCAGGCTCGGGGGCCTGTGTCACAATCTCTTGAGATGAGCGCCGCCCGCTGCCCCGACGCATCCACGACCGCCTCCGGCGGCCGCGCGGGCGTGCGCATCCCTTCCTGGCGATTTATCTAGGCGCTCGGCCTCCGCTGGACGGGCGTGTCCGGCGGGTCTCGCACTCGGCGCCCGCAGCAAGCGGGCGAGCCGCGGCCGAGCGCCGAATCACCCCGGGGCCTTCACGGCTCCCGGCCCCTCCGCACCCAGGGGCCTTGCGTACAGTCTCCAGGTCAAGAAAGGCAAGCCCGAACACCATGAGTACCGCGGATAGACAGACAGCCCAGCCGTTGATGATCGCCGGGAGGCCGATCGGCGCCGGCCACTTCGCGCTCATCGCCGGCCCGTGCACGGTCGAGTCGCTCGAGCAGACCCTGGCCAGCGCGCACGCCGTCGCCGAGGCCGGCGCGACGATGTTCCGGGGTGGCGCCTACAAGCCGCGGACCTCGCCCTACGACTTCCAGGGGCTGGGACAGGAGGGCCTGCGCCTGCTCGCCGAGGCGCGAGCGCAGACCGGCCTGCCGGTCGTCACCGAGTGCATGGATTTGCGCGACCTCGACGCCGTGCTCGAGGTCGCCGATGTCATCCAGATCGGCGCCCGCAACATGCAGAACTACGCCCTGCTCACCGAGACCGGCCGCTCCGGCCGGCCCGTGCTCATCAAACGGGGCCTCTCGAGCACCCTCGACGAGCTCCTGATGGCGGCCGAGTACGTGCTCAAGGAGGGCAACTCCGTCGGTCATCCTGTGCGAGCGCGGCATCCGCACCTTCGAGCCCTCCTACCGCTTCACCCTCGACCTGACCGCCGTGCCCGTGCTCAAGGAACGCACCGGCCTGCCCGTGATCGTCGACCCCAGCCACGCCGCCGGGCGCCGCGAGCTGGTCGGTCCCCTGTCGCTGGCCGCCGCCGCGGTCGGGGCAGACGGCATCATCGTCGAGGTGCACCCGGATCCCGATGCAGGCGCATCTGCGACGGCCGTCAGTCGCTGCACGCCGGCGAGTTCCCCGACTACGCGCGCCGGGTCGCGGCTGCGGCGGCGCTCGCCGGACAGACCCTGGCCGGCGTCGAGCTCGAGGCCGCGGCCGTTGCCTGAGCTCTCGCCCGCGGGTCTCGGCGCGCGGCCAGTCGATCCGCGACCAGCGCATCGAGCGGCTCGAGCCGCCTGCTGTCCCCGCGCGAGCTGCTCGAGCGAGCTTCCGCTCACCGAGGAGCACGCGGCCGTCGTCCTGCGCGGGACGCGACCAGGTCCACGCCATCCTCGACGGCGAAGATGACCGGCTGCTCGTCGTGGTCGGCCCGTGCAGCGTGCACGACGTCGAGGCCACGCTCGACTACGCCCAGCGGCTGAGCGGCGAGGCGGCGCACTGGCCGGACGAGCTGTGTCTGGCCATGCGGGTGTACTTCGAGAAGCCGCGGACCACGACCGGATGGAAGGGCCTGATCAACGATCCCCACCTGGACGGCTCCGGCGACGTCAACCACGGCCTGCGCCTGGCCCGGCGGCTGCTGCTCGACGTCCTCAGCCTCGGCCTGCCCATCGGCTGCGAGTTCCTGGACCCGATCACCCCCCAGTACATCTCCGATGCCGTGTGCTGGGGCGCCATCGGCGCGCGCACGACCGAGAGCCAGATTCACCGCCAGCTCGGCTCCGGCCTCTCCATGCCCGTCGGGTTCAAGAACCGGCACCGACGGCAACGTGCAGGTGGCCGTCGACGCCGTCCGCGCGGCCGCGGTCCGCCACGCGTTCGCCGGCGTCGACCTCGATGGGCGCTCCGCCATCCTGCACACGCGGGGCAACCCGGACTGCCACGTGATCCTGCGCGGCGGCCGCGACGCCGCCAACCACGACGCCCGACGCCGTCGCCGCCGCGCTCGGGCTGCTGCGGGCGGCCGGGCTGCCCGAGCGGCGTGATGATCGACCTCTCGCACGACAACAGCCGCAAGGACCCCGACCGCCAGCCCGCAGGTGGCCGCCGAGGTGGCCGCGCAGCTGCGCCGAGGGTTCGAGCGCGATCGTCGGGACCATGCTCGAGTCCTTCCTCGTCGGCGGGCCGCCAGAGCCTCGAGTCCGGCGCGCCGCTCACCTACGGCCAGTCGATCACCGACGGCTGCCTGGGCTGGGAGGCCACCCGCGAGGTGCTCGACGCGCTTGGCCGAGGCCGTGCGGGCCGCGCCGCTCGCCGGTAGCGTCCCGCGCGGTGCGCATTGCCGTCCTGGGTGTGGGACTGATCGGCGGCTCGATCGCGCTGGCCGCGCGCGAGCGGCTGGGGGCGACGGTGTCCGGCTACGACCGCTCACCCGAGGCTCTGCAAGCGGCGCTCGAGATCGGCGCGCTGGACCGGGCCGCGCCGGACATCGCCGACGCCGTGGCCGACGCCGAGGCCGTCTTCGTGGCTGTGCCGGTTGGCGCGCTGCCCGGCACGGTGGGCGACGGCGCTGGCCGGCGCCCCGCGCCGGCTGCGTGGTCAGCGATGTCGGCTCGACCAAGCGTCCCGTCGTCGGCGCTCAGGACGACCCGCGCTTCGTCGGCGGCCATCCCGCTGGCCGGAGCGGAGACGGCCGGGGTCAGCCACGCCCGGGCTGACCTGTTCGAGGGCGCGACCTGGTACCTGACCCCGACGGCGAGCACGTCCGGGCTGCTCTACGAGCGGCTGCACCGGCTCCTGCGCGGCCTCGGCGCCCGTCCGGCGGCCATCGACGCCCGAGACCCACGACGCGATCCTGGCCACCGTCTCTCACCTTCCCG
The DNA here is from genome assembly GCA_963777185.1 of uncultured Solirubrobacterales bacterium. Taxonomy (GTDB): domain Bacteria; phylum Actinomycetota; class Thermoleophilia; order Solirubrobacterales; family Solirubrobacteraceae; genus Palsa-465. The sequence continues at coordinate 550,317 of CAVZPU010000007.1, read as the reverse complement.
CACGTCCTGGCCAACGTGCTCGTGGCCCAGGCGGCGGACACGCTGGCCGCGGGCGGCGAGCGCCTGCCCGCCACCGGGCCGAGCTTTCGCGACGCCACCCGCGTGGCCGGCGCGCCGAGCCGCGATCTGGCGCGACATCTATCTGTCCAACCGCGACGTGCTGGCCGTCGAGGTCGGGACGGACGATCGAGCGCCTGGAGCGGGTTCGCGAGCCCTGCGCGCCGGCGACGGCGAGGCCATCGTGGCCTGGAACGACGCCGCGGCGGCCGACCGGCGCCGGCTGCTCGAGGCCGAGCTCGTCGGCGGCCCCCTGTGCGAGCTGCGCGCCTCGGTCCCAACCGCCCCGGCGTGGTCGCCGCAGCTTGCGCTCGAGCTGGGACGGGCCGGAGTCAACATCGCCGACATGGCCCTCTATCCCGCCCCGGACATGAGCGAGGGCGTGGTGGCGCTGTGGGTGGCCGGCGAGGAGCCGGCGCGACGCGCGGAGGAGCTGGTCGGCCGGCTCGGCTTTCCGGTGGCCCGACCATGACCGTTCGCTTCGCGCCCTCCGGGCCCGCTGCGCGGGACGCCTGCGCGTGCCCGCCGACAAGTCGATCTCGCACCGCGCCGCGCTGCTCGGCGCCATGGCGTCCGAGCCGGTGCGCGTGCGCAACTACCTGCACGCCGCCGACACCCGCTCGACCCTGCACGCCGTCGCCGAGCTCGGAGTCGCTGGTCGAGGAGCGCGGCGACGAGCTCGTCGTCCGCGGCGTCGGCATGCGCGATGCCCCAGCCGCCGCCCGGCGCCATCGACGTCGGCAACGCCGGCACCCTGATGCGCCTGCTGCCGGGCTGGCTGGCCTTTCAGGCCGGCCAGCGCTTCACGCTCGACGGCGATGCCTCGATCCGCCGGCGGCCGGTCGACCGGATCGCCGCGCCGCTGCGCCAGATGGGGGCCCGGATCGAGGCCCGCGAGGACCGCTTTCCGCCCTTCACCGTGCACGGCGCCCACCTGAACGGGCTCACCTACGAGCTGCCGGTGGCCAGCGCTCAGGTCAAGTCGTGTCGTGCTGCTGGCCGGGCCTGGGCACCGACGCACGACGGTCGATCGAGCGGGTGCCGAGCCGCGACCACACCGAGCGGATGCTCCTGGCCGCCGGTGCCCGAGTCGGCCGCGAGGCCGACCGACGGGCGGCGGATTCGTGACCGAGGTGGGGGGCACCGACGAGCTCGAGCTCGAGGACAGTCGACGGTTCCCGGCGACCTGTCCTCGGCGGCCTTTCTGATCACCGCGGGCGTGCTCGTCCGCGACTCGCGCCTGGTCCTCGAAGGGGTGGGGGTCAACTGGACCCGGGCGGGCTTCCTGCGCATCCTCGAGCGGATGGGGGCGATCGTGCTCGGCGAGCTCGAGGCCGCCGGGCGCGTTCGGCCGCATGAGCCGGTGGCCGACCTCGACGTCTCGAGCGCGCCCATCGAGGGCACGGTGGTCGAGGCCGAGGAGGTCCCGCTGGCCATCGACGAGCTGCCGCTCGTGGCCCTGCTGGGGTGCTTCGCCGAGGGCGAGACGGTGGTGCGCGGGGCCGAGGAGCTGCGGGTCAAGGAATCGGACCGGATCGCCACCGTGGTCGAGGGCCTGCGCGGGCTCGGCGCCGATATCGAGGCCACCGCCGACGGGTTCGCCGTCCAGGGCACCGGCGGCTGCGCGGCGGGCGGATCGACGCCCACGGCGATCACCGCCTGGCCCTGCTCGGCGCGGTGGCCGGCCTGGCCTCCGAGGAGGGGGTCGAGGTGGTCGGCATGGAGGCGGCCGCGGTCTCCTACCCCGACTTCGCCGCCGACGTGGCGGCGCTCTGCGCCGTGACGCGTCGTGGCCATCGACGGGCCGGCCGGAGCGGGCAAGTCCACCGTGGCCCGGGCGGTGGCCGAGCGAGCTCGGCTTCACCTACCTGGACAGCGGGGCGATGTACCGGGCCGTGGCCCTGGCCGCCCAGCGCCGCGGCGAGTCGCCGGCCGCGGTGGCCGCGTTGGTGCGGATCGAGCTCGGCGACGGCGTGCGCCTCGACGGCGAGGACGTCGAGCGGGGCGATCCGCACCCCCGAGGTCTCCGAGGCCGCCTCGCGGGCGGCGGCCGATCCCGCCGTTCGCCAGGCCATGGTGGCCGAGCAGCGGCGGCTGCTGCGCCGCGGCGACTGGGTGGCCGAGGGCCGCGACATCGGCACCGTGGTGGCGCCCGACGCCGAGGTCAAGGTCTTCCTGACCGCCGACCCGGGCGAGCGCGCCCGCCGCCGGGCGCTCGAGCTCGGCGCCGACGAGGCCACCGTCCTGGCCGACATGACCCTGCGCGACGAGCGCGACCGCACTCGCGAGCACTCGCCGCTGCGGCCCGCGCCGGGGGCGGTGGTGCTCGACACCACCGGGCTGGGTCTCGACGAGGTGGTCGAGCGGGTCGTGGCGCTCGTGCGCGGCCGGTCATAACGTCGCAGTCGAGCGCCGAAGATCGCCCAGTGCGACACCGCGGCCCTCTGAAGGCCGTTCGGTCGCAGTGGCCGGCGAGCCGGGCTCGAGTGCGACGTTGTGAACGACGCTCTAGCCTCGATCCGCGATGAAGGTCGCCATCGTCGGCTATCCCAACGTGGGCAAGTCCTCGCTGGTCAACCGCCTCACCGAGTCCCGGGAGGCGGTCGTGCACGAGCGTCCCGGCGTCACCCGCGACCGCAAGGAGCTCCACACCGACTGGAACGGCCGCGCGCTGACGCTGATCGACACCGGTGGCGTCGACCTCGAGGAGCGCGAGCAGCTGGCCGGCGCAGATCCAGGCCCAGGCCCGGGCGGCGCTGGCCGAGGCCGACGTCGCCGTGCTGGTGGTCGACGCCCGGGCCGGGCTGCGCCCCGGCGATCACGACATGGCCGAGCTGCTGCGCCGCCGCCGCATCCCCGTGCTGGTGGCCGCCAACAAGATCGACACCGCCCGCGACCTCCCGCTGGCCGCCGAGTTCCACGGCCTCGGGCTCGGGCGAGCCGATCGCCGTCTCGGCCGCCCAGGGGCTGGGCACCGGGGATCTGCTCGACGCGCATCGTCGGCCGCCGGCCCCGAGCGGTGCCGCGGCGCGGACGAGGTCGCCGAGGACGCCGGTCCGCCTGGCCGTGATCGGGCGGCCCAACGTGGGCAAGTCCTCGCTGGTCAACCGCTTCCTCGGCGCCGAGCGGGTGATCGTCTCCCCGCTGGCCGGCACCACGCGCGACGCCATCGACCTGCCGCTGCGCTTCGAGGACCGCGACTGGTGCTGATCGACACCGCCGGGCTGCGCCGGCAGGCCAAGGTGGGGGAGTCGGTCGAGTACTACACCTCGCTGCGCTCGCGCCGGGCGGCCGAGCGCGCCGACGTGGCCCTGGTCGTCTGCGACGCCACCGACGGCGTCACCGCCCAGGACCTGCGGGTGGCCGAGCTGGCCATGCAGCAGCGGCTGCGCCACCGCGCTGGTGCTCAACAAGTGGGACCTGGCCGGCGAGCTCGACCTCGACCACGAGCGGGCCCGCGCCCACCAGAAGCTCCGCCTGCGCCCGCGGGTGCTGACCGCCAGCGCCAAGACCGGCCGCCACGTCGAGCGGCTGCTGGTCGAGGCGGTCGCGCTGGCCGAGCGCTCGCGCGACGCGGATCCCCACCCCGCAGCTCAACCGCTTCCTCTCCGACGTCGTGGCCGCGCGCCAGCCGCCGGCCGGCGGCGGGCCCGCGGCGCACCGGCCATCGGCTGAAGCTGCTGTTCATGACCCAGACCGGCGAGCGCCGCCGCGCTTCTCGATCCAGGTCAACTCGCGCGCCCGGGTCACCCGCGACTACGCCTACTACCTGGAGAACCGGCTGCGCGAGCGCTACCGGCTCGAGGGGATCCCGCTGATCATCGACTTCGTCGAGCGCGGCGAGACCGCAGCGGCGCGCGGCCGCGGCAGTGATCCGGCGCGCGGGCTTGCCAGGCATGCTTGTCACAGGCGGTGCCGCAGCTGATGCCGCGGCGCATGTGCCTTGCGCCCGCAGGTCGCCGCGCGCCGGGACCGGCGGGGTGGCGACGGCCACGCGCGTGTACGGCCGCGGACGGCTGCGCCGGTGGCGGGCGCTGGCGGCTGGCGGTGCTGGTCGTGCTGCTGCGATCTTCGCGCTCGCCTCGCGGCGGGGAGCCGGCGCCGGCCACCGGGGCGGCGGCGCTCGTGCCCGCCGACGCGCTGCTCTACGTGCACCTCTCGACCGACCCGGCGCGGCCGGCCGTGCGCAGCGCGCTCGCGCGCTGCTGGCGCGGCTGCCCGGACCGTGGCGCCGCGCTCGACGCGCTGCCGCAGCGGCATCGTCGCCGTGGTCGGCGGCTCGGCCGGCACGAGCTCACGCCGCGACATCCGGCCCTGGCTGGGCAGCGAGGCGGCGTTCGCGCTGCTCAACACGCCCGGCGCGATCGGCCGGCTCGCTGATCGTGCTCGACGTGCGCGACCGCGCGCGGGCGCGGCGTTCCTCGCCCGGCAGGGCGCGCAGCCGCCGGGCGCTACCGGGGCGCGCCGCTGCTCGCTATCCGACCGGCGCCGAGCTGGCCTTCGTCGGGCCACTATCTGGTCGTCGGGCCAGACGCCGACGTGCGCGCGGCGCCATCGACGCCGCCGGCGGCGGCGGCCTCGCTGGCCGCCAACGCGACCTACCAGCAAGCCGCCGCCGGACGAGCCGGCCGGCCGCGTGCTCGACGCCTACGCGCTCGGCGGGCGGCGTGCTCGCGCGTGCTCGACGCCCGCGCCGGGCTCGCTCGGCGCCCTCGGCGCGCTGCTCGCCAGCCCGGCGCTGAGCGGCGTCGCAGCTCGCTCGTCGCGCCGCAGCGCCCGGGCTGGTCGCTGCGCCTCCACAGCGCGCTCGACCGCGCCATCGGCGGCGGCGCGACACCACGCGCCTGACAGCCGTTCGACCCGACGCTGCCGGACGTGCTGCCGGCCGGGCTCGACGCTGATGCTCGACGCCCGCAACCTGCGCCGCGCCGCGCCGACCGTGCTCGGGCGCCACCGGCCAGCTCGGCCTGCTCAGCCGGGTTCCCGATCTGCTGCACCGGCTCGGCGGCGCGCTGCGCGCCGCAGGGCGTCGACGTGCGCCGGCTTGCTCGACCTGTTCAGCGGCGAGACCGCCGTCGCGCTCGCCGCACGGCTCGGGGCGCGCCCGGCGCTGGTGATCGTCACGCCGCGACCAGCGACGAGCCACGGCGCGCGACGACGCTGGCCGGCCTCGAGGCGCCGCTGGCCCAGCTGTTCGCCGCGCCGGCGGCTCGGGCGCCGGCGTGGCGCCCGAGTTCACCGACGTCCAGGTCGGCGGGGTGACCGCCCACCAGCTGCAGCTCGGCCCCGGGCCTGCAGCTCGACTACGCGGTGTTCCACGGCCTTATCGTGGTCTCCACCAGCCTGCGCGGGATCGCGCGACGTCGCCGCGCGCGCCGGGCGCTCGACCGACGATCCCGGCTATCGGGCGGTGCTCGGCGAACCGGCCCGGCGCAGGTGACCTCGCTAGTCTTTGCCGACTTCAGCCAGCTCCTCAGCCTCGGCGAGCAGACGCAGCTTGACGCGCAGCGCCGGCTTCCGCAGCGCTCCTGCGCCGACCTGCGGCAGATCCGCGCGGTGGGCATGGACTCGACGAGCGGGGAGGCCGACACGACCGCGGAGCTGTTCCTCCAGATCCCATGACCAAGCTTTCCGACAACGAGTACCTGTTCACCTCCGAGTCCGTCACCGAGGGCCACCCCGACAAGATCGCCGACCAGATCTCCGACGGCGTCCTCGACGCCGTGATGCGCGACGACCCGACGGGCCGCGTGGCCTGCGAGACGCTGGTCAACACCGGGCTTGGTCGTCGTCTCGGGCGAGATCACCACCTCGACCTACGTCGACATCCAGGAGATCGCCCGCGAGACGATCAAGCGGATCGGCTACACCGACGCCGAGTTCGGCTTCGACTACCACACCTGCGCGGTGATCAACGCGATCGACAAGCAGTCGCCGGACATCGCCCAGGGCGTCGACCAGGCGTTTGAGTCGCGCACCGACCCCGGCGACGACGACGAGCTCGACATCGCCGGCGCGGGCGACCAGGGCATGATGTTCGGCTACGCCACGCAGCGAGACCGACGAGCTGATGCCGCTGCCGATCTCGCTGGCCCACAAGCTGGCCAAGCGGCTGGCCGACGTGCGCAAGGCCGAGATCGTGCCCTACCTGCGCCCCGACGGCAAGACCCAGGTCACGGTCCGCTACGTCGACGGCCGGCCGGTGGAGATCGAGAAGCTGCTGATCTCCACCCAGCACCGCGACGGCGCCGAGTCGCTGCTCAAGGACGACCTGTGGGAGCACGTGCGTCGAGCCGGTGCTGCCCGACGGGCTGTACGAGCCCGCGCAAGCTGCACCGCAACTTCCTCGTCAACCCGACCGGGCGGTTCGTGATCGGCGGGCCGATGGGCGACTGCGGCCTGACCGGGCGCAAGATCATCGTCGACACCTACGGCGGGCATGGCCCGCCACGGCGGCGGGGCGTTCTCGGGCAAGGACCCGTCGAAGGTCGACCGCTCGGCCGCCTACGCGGCCCGGTACGTGGCCAAGAACGTGGTCGCGGCCGGGCTGGCCGACCGGGCCGAGGTCCAGGTCGCCTACGCGATCGGCGTGGCCCATCCGGTGTCGGTGATGGTGGAGACGTTCGGCACCGAGAAGATCGGTCGCGCTCGCAGATCCTCGAGCTCGTCCGCGAGCACTTCGACCTGCGCCCCGGCGCGTTTCGCCAGTACCTGCGGCTGCACCGGCCCGATCTACCAGAAGACCGCCGCCTACGGCCACTTCGGCCGCGAGGACCACGACTTCACCTGGGAGCGCACCGACAAGGCCCAGGCCCTGCGCGCGGCCGCCGGGCTCGGCGCCGAGCCCGCCGGGGCGGGGGCGGTCTCCTAACCACGACCGCCGCCGGGGCTTCGCCGGACGAGACTCCTACACCCACACGCGGGCGCGCGGTGCCCGCTGGATCGCCCCGTCGACCATGCGCACCATCTCGCGCGGGCGCGCCACCCCACGAAAGCAGAAGTCGTATCCGGCGCCGGCCGCCGTGTCGAAGTGGACGCTGCCGGTGCCCAGAAGGCGCTGGCGGATGCTCTGACGACAGGCGACGTTCTGCACCCGCTCCAGACCGGCCTCCTGGACGTCGCGGCTGAGAAGCCCGTATTCGATGATCAGCCGCCGGTCGGTCACCGTGTAAGTGGTCGAGGACCGCCGCAGAAGACCAACACCGGCGAAGAGGGCGAACACACCGAGGACGGCGAGGGCCACCCAGCCGGCCTCGATGTGACCCGGCCCCGTGCTCGTGGCCAGGCCGGTGACGGCGCCCGCGAGCACGGCGACGAGCAGGGCCCTGACATGAAAGCCGGCCATCGACTGCCAGCAGGGGTGTCCGCGAAACAGGACCTGCTCACCGGGATCCGGGCGCACTGGGCCAGCGTACTCGCCGGGAGGCGCGGTGCCCGGGCGACCGCACGCCGGTCCAGGCCCGCCGGGGGCCGGTACCCGGCGCGCCCGCCAGGCCCGTCCCGGCCCGCGACTACGCTCGTCCGGCATGACTGACGACGGCCCTGCTCCGGTGATCGCCCGCGTCGAGCCGCTGACCACGGCCCGGGCCTTGCGCGGCCCGTTCGACTACCGGCTGAGCTCCGACCAGAGCCACGTGACCGTCGGTTCGCTCCTGCGCGTCCCCTTCGCCCGCCGCTCCATCCTCGCCGTCGTGACCGAGCTGGCCGCCGGCTCCGATCTGGCCCAGGAGCGGCTGCTCGAGCCCGACGCCGTCCTGCCCACCGCGCTTCCCGCCGACCTCGTCGCGCTGGCCGGCTGGATCGCGGCCGAGTATTGCTCGACCCCGGCCCGGGCGCTCTCGCTGATGCTCGCCCCCGGCGCCGCCTCCCGGGGAGCCAGGCCGATCCTCACGGCGCAGCTCACGGCCGCCGGCGACGCCGCCCTGCGCCGTAACGGCGCCGGCGGGGGCGCCCGTCCCGTCACCGAGGCCCAGCGGGCGCTGCTGGCCGCGCTGGACGCCTCCGGTCCCGTGCCCGCCGCCCGGCTCGGCACCGCGGCGCTGCGCCGGCTCGAGCGGCGCGGTCTCGTCCACATCGCCGTCAGCACCCCGAGGCGGCGCCCGGCCACCGCCTCGCGTGGGCGCCGTCGGGGCGGCCGCACGGCTCACCGGCGACCAGCAACAGGCCCTGGACGCCGTGCGGGGCGCGCTCGAGGCCGGCGAGGGGGGCCTGCTCCTGCACGGGGTGACCGGCTCGGGCAAGACCGAGGTCTACCTGCGCGCCGTCGAGGAGGTCCTCGCCCGGGGCCGCGGCGCGGTCGTGCTCGTGCCCGAGATCGCCCTGACCCCGCAGACGCTGGCCCGCTTCCAGCGCCGCTTCGGGGACGTGGTCGCCGTGCTGCACTCGGCCCTGAGCCCGGCGAGCGCCACGACGAGTGGCTGGCGCTGGCCAGCGGGCGAGGCCCGCGTCTGCGTCGGCCCGCGCTCGGCGGTCTTCGCGCCCATCCCCGACATCGGCTTGGTCGTCATCGATGAGGAGCACGACGGCTCCTACAAGAACGAGGGTGATCCCCGCTACGACGCCCGCAGCGTAGCCCTGCGCCGCGCTCAGCAGCACGGCGCCGTGTTCCTGGCCGGCAGCGCCACCCCGCGCCCGGAGAGCGCCGTGGCCCTCCAGCCCGTGCGCCTGCGCCACCGCGTCGATGGGCGAAGCCTGCCGCCGGTCGAGGTCCTCGACATGCGCGGCTGCCATCACCCGCTGCATCCCCGCACCCGGGCGGCGCTCTCAGACGTCCGGCGAAGCGGTGGGAAGGCCATCGTCCTGCTCAACCGCCGGGGCTGGTCGAACTTCCTCTCCTGCCGGTCCTGCGGCCACGTGTGGGTGTGTCCCAACTGCGACGTCGCCCTTGTCCTGCACCGCGCCGGCGGGACCGTGTCCTGCCACCACTGCGCTCACCACGAACGCATCCCCAGCCGCTGTCCGCAGTGCGCGTCGGTCGCCGTGGCCCGCCATGGAGCGGGCACCGAGCGCCTCGAGCAGGAGCTCCGTGAGGCCTTGGGTGGCGACGGCTTTCCCGTCTTTCGCCTCGACGCCGACGTGGTCGGCGTTCGCGACCGCGTCACCGCCACCCTGGCCGCCTTCGGTTCCGCGCCGAGCGGATTGCTCGTGGGCACCCAGATGGTGGCCAAGGGCCATGACTTTCCGGACGTCACTCTGGGCGTGGTCCTCGACGCCGACCAGACGCTGCGCTTTCCCGATTTCCGCGCTGAGGAGCGCACGTTCGCCCTCGTCACCCAGCTGGCCGGCCGGGCCGGACGGGGAGAGGCCGGGGGGGTGGTGCTCGTGCAGACCCTGGCCCCCGAGGCCCGTTCGATCACCCTCGCCTCGCGCCACGACTCCGACGGCTTCCTCGCCGCCGAGCTGCGCATGCGCCGGGCGCTGCGCTACCCGCCCTACGCGACCCTCATCCGGGTCGTGTGCGCAGCGGCCGACCCCGCCGCCGCTTTGGCCCTGGCCACGGCGCTGCGGGCCGACATCGAGGCCCCCGAGACCGTGGTCCTCGGGCCCGCGCCGCTGTTCAAGTTGCGGGGGCGGGCGCGGAGCCAGCTCGTGCTCAAGTCGGGCCGGCGCCCCGCGGCCATCGCGGCCGTGGACGCGGCGGTCCAGCGCCACGCCACCGCCGCCTCGCGGGCTTCGGTGAGCATCAGCGTGGACGTTGATCCGCAATAGACTGGGGCCTTGATGGCCGAGGAGACCGCCACCGAGGTGACCCCCGAGGACGAGCTCGAGCTCGAAGCCGAGCTCGAACCGGAACCCGCGCTCGATCCGGCCGTCGCCGCCCGCCGCCAGGCCGCGCTCGCCCAGATCCGCAGCTTCGGAGACCCCGTGCTCCGCACCCGGGCCCGGCCCGTGGACCGCTTCGACGATGCCCTGCGCACCGAGGTCGAGCGGATGGCCGGTCTGATGCTCGACGCACTGGGCGTCGGCCTGGCCGCCACCCAGGTCGGCGTGCTCAACCGGGTGCTCGTCTACCGCGTGCACCCGGAATCGCCGGTGGCCGCGCTGGTCAACCCGGAGATCGAGTGGTCGGGCAAGGACAGCGAGGCCATGGAGGAAGGCTGTCTGAGCCTGCCCTCGGTCCTGCTCGACGTCGACCGCCCGGTGCATGTCCGGGTACGGGCTCAGACCGAGAACGGCGAGCCCATCGTGATCGAGGCCTCGGGCCTCGAGGCGCGGGTCATCCAGCACGAGATCGATCATCTCGACGGCGTCCTCATCGTCGACCGGGTGCCGCGCGAGGCCCGCAAGGAAGCGATGCGGACGCTGCGCGAGGGCGTCGAAGCGCAGGGCGCCGCTTCGCCTCAGGGCTCCGCCGGTGCGGAGCACCCGGGGCCGCGGACGGCCTGAGCGGTTGCGGACGGTCTATCTCGGCACCTCCGCCTTCGCCGCCGCCGTGCTGCGGGCACTGGCCGCCACACCGCACCGGCCGCAGCTCGTGGTCACCAGGCCGGATCGACCCCGCGGGCGGGGGCGACAGGCTCACCTCCCCGCCGGTGGCCGAGGCGGCCCGGGAGCTCGGGATCGAACTGTCCCAGCCCGACTCCGTCAACGACGATGCCGCCCGGGGCGCCATCGCGGCCACCCGGCCGCAGACCCTCGTCGTGTGCGCCTTCGGCGCCCTCATCAAGGAGCCGCTGCTCTCCGACTATCCCCTACTCAACGTCCACCCCTCGTTGCTGCCCCGCTGGCGGGGTGCCGCGCCCGTAGAGCGGACGATCATGAGCGGAGACCCCGTCACCGGGGTCTCCATCATGGAGGTGACCGCGGGGCTGGACAGCGGCCCCGTGTGCGCACAGGCCCAGGAACCGGTCTCCGCCCTCGATACCTACGGCACCCTGTCGGCGCGACTCGAGCCCCTTGGCGCCAAGCTCCTCATCGAGGTTCTCGACCACCAGCCGCCGTGCGTCGCGCAGGACGACGCCCGGGCCACCTACGCCGAGAAGATCACCGACGCGGACCGTCGGCTCGACCCGGCTCACCCGGCGAGCGAGCTCGAGCGCAGCGTGCGCGCCCTGCATCCCCACATTGGCGCCTATCTGGAGCTGGCGGGGGGCGAGCGCCTGGGGGTCAAGGCGGCCCGCGTGCGCGCCGAGGGCCCGCCGGTGGGCGAGTTTTGGACCGGGGACGCGCGGCCCGTGCTCGGCTGCGCCGAGGGAGCGCTCGAGCTCATCACCGTCCAGCCCGCCGGCCGGCGGGAGATGAGCGCTGAGGAGTATCTCCGCGGCCGCCGCGGCGCGGGCGCCGGCTGACCTGTGGCCGCGCCGCCCTCACCGGCACGCGCCTGCGCCTACGCGGTGACCCGGCGGGTCTTCGAGCAGGGCGCCTACGCCGACCGCGCCCTCCACGGCGCCGCGCGCGGACTCGATCCCCGTGAGCGCGCCCTGGCCACCGCCCTGGCCTTCGGGACCGTCCAGCGCCGGGAGACCCTCGACCACATTGCCGCCGGGCTCGTCGACCGCCCGCTTGGCCGCCTGGAACCCGCCGTCCGCGACGGTCTGCGCCTCGGGCTGTTTCAGCTCCTGTTCATGGACGGGGTGGCCGACCATGCCGCCGTCAGCCAGACCGTGGCCCTGGTCAAGCCGCTCAGCCCGGCCGGAGCCGGTCTGCTCAACGCCGTGTTGCGCCGCGCGGCCCGGGAGGGCCCGGCCCTGCTCGCCGGCCTGCACGACCGCACGCCCGAAGCGGCCGCCGTCCTGCACTCGGTGCCCGCCTGGCTGGCCCGGCGCTGGTGGCAGGAACTCGGGGCACCGCAGGCCCGTGCCCTGCTGGGGCGCGTCAACCGGCCCGCCGAGCCGGCTCTGCGTGCCAACACGCTGCTGGCCGGCGCGCGGGAGGTCGCCGGACGGCTGCCCGTGCCCACGCACCCGGCGCTGGGCCTTGCGGAAGGCCTCGTGCTCGAGGCGGCCTTCGATGCCCACGGGTCGCAGCTCTGGCGCGAGGGGGCGATCATGCCCCAGTCGCGGGGGTCCATGCTCGTCGCGCGGGCGCTCGCACCCGCCGCGGGGCAGTCGGTGCTCGACCTGTGTGCGGCCCCCGGGGGCAAGACGACCCATCTCGCCGCCCTCGGCGCCGGTCGCGTCGTGGCCGTCGAGCGCCATCCCGGCCGGGCCCGGGCGCTCGCCGCCACCGCGCAGCGGATGCGCGCCCCGGCCGTCGAGGTCGTCGTGGCCGACGCCGCCGACGCTGGGGGCCCCGCCGCGCCCGCGGCGCTCCGTGCCCCGACCGCCTATGACGCCGTGCTCGTCGACCCGCCGTGCAGCGGCCTCGGCACCCTGCAATCGCGTCCCGATCTGCGCTGGCACGCCTCCGAGGAGGGGATCGTGGGGCTGGCCGGGTTGCAGGCCCAGATCCTGGCCGCCGGCGCGCGGCTGCTCAAGCCCGGGGGCGTGCTGGTCTACTCGGTATGCACGATCTCGCGGGCCGAGGGAGAGGGGGTGATCGCGGACTTCCTGGCCGCCCATCCCGCCTTCCAACCCGACGATCTCTCCGCCCGCCTACCCGCCTATGCCGACGCGGCCGTCGGCCCGTATCTGCAGTTGCTGCCCCATCGCGAGGGGACCGACGGCTTCTTCGTCGCGCGACTGATCCGGGGGCCGGGATAACCTTACCCAAGGTGAGTGATTCCACAATCAAGCTCGGTCCGGCCTGCCCCGGGTGCGGCGAGCCGTGGCTGCGCCCCACGGCGGTGCCCGGGCGCTATCGCTGCGTGTACTGCCTGCAGCGCTATGAGCTCGTCTCCGTGTGCCCGAACTGCGGTGAGCACTCGACCATCGTGCGCATGTCGAGCACGGCGATCGTGGCCTGCAACCACTGCCACGGCAGCATGCTGCGCGCAGTTTGACCGCGTCCACGCTCACCGAGCGCCACGTCGCTCCATCGATCCTCTCCGCACACCTGGCCCGGCTCGGGGCGCAGGTTGCCGCGGTGCTCGAGGCCGGCGCCCGCGTCATCCACGTCGATGTCATGGATGGTCACTTCGTGCCTCCGATCACGTTCGGGGCCAACGCCGTCGGCGCCGTGGCCGACCAGGTCCACCAGGCCGGAGGGGTCGTCGACGTTCACCTCATGATCGAGCGCCCCGAGCGCTACGTGGACGAGATCGCGCGGGCTGGGGCCGACAACATCACCGTCCACGTCGAGGCCACACCCCACCTGCACTACGCCCTGGCCGCAATCCGGGAGGCCGGATGTACGGCGGGCGCCGCCCTCTGCCCGGGCACGCCGGCCGCGATGATCGGCGAGGTGGCCGAGGACGCGCTCGATCTGGCCCTGTGCATGAGCGTCAACCCCGGATGGGGCGGCCAGGACTTCATTTCCGCCTCGCTGGGCAAGCTCGAGCGGCTGCGCGGGACCCTGCCCGGCCGGGTCGCCGTGGAGGTGGACGGCGGAGTGCATGAGGCCACGGTCGGACCGTGCGCCCGGGCCGGCGCCAACCTGCTCGTGGCCGGATCGGCGATCTTCGCCGCCCAGGACCCCGCGGTGGCCTACGCGGCCCTGGTGGCCGCTGCCGGCGGGTAGGCAGGCCGACGGGGAGGGGTAGGCAGGCCGACGACGAGGGTCGCGCCGGATGGGTACTGTGGGCCCAATGCGTTTAACCAAACCCTCAACGTTGACCGCTGCTCTGACCGCGACCGCCGTGCTGGCCGGATGCGGCGGGAGCAGCACGGTCACCGCCAGCAAGTACGTCAGCTCGGTATGCAGCGCCGTCGCCCCCTTCGAGCGCGATGTTCTCAACCGCAGCGACGCGCTCGACCTGACCTCGGTCAAGAGCCCGGTCCAGGGCAAGCAGGCCCTCGAGGGCTTCCTCACCGCCATCACGAACGACACTTCCACCGCGGTGAGCAAGCTCAAGAGCGCGGGAACGCCGAACGTCAAGAACGGCAAGCAGATCTCCAACGCCATCACGGGGGCCTTCACGCAGCTGCAGACGGCGATGAACCGGGCCGCCCGGCAGGCCAAGGCGCTGCCCACGACCGACGCCACCTCGTTCAAGAACGGTGCCACCTCGCTGGGCAATCAGGTGCGAACCTCGATGAACAGCATCGGGTCCAACCTGCAATCGAGCACGCTCAAGAGCCCCGAGCTCCAGCAGGCGGCGGCCAAGGAGCAGTCCTGTAAGAGCATCGGCTCCTAGGCCCGCCGGAGGCAGTCCAGGCGATCCCGAGTTGGCGTAGCGAACTCGCCAGCGGCCACCGGAGGGCTCGCCGGCCGCAGGCTCGCGCTCAGACTGCCTGAGCGTCCGGCGCCGGGGCCGAGCCCGCAGCCGCCTCCGGCGCCGCGCGGCCGGGGACGCGGTCGGCCGGGGCTGCCCCGCCCAGGCGGTAGATCAGCCACAGCAGCGCGCAGAGCACGAGGGAGGCCCCGAAGTAGCCGACCTCGACCCGAGTGACCTCCGAGCTGATGACGGAGCTGACCATGAAGACCACGAACAGCGCGGCTGAGAACAGCCAGGCCGCCGCCGCCTGAGGCGCCCGTCCGCGCGCCAGCGCGGCCTGGTTGAAGGTGCCCGCGGTCAGGTGCAGTCCCATGCCCAGGCCGACGAGGGCCAGCCCAACGCGGCCGTAGTGGAAGCCGTGATTGCCGAGCAGCGCGGTCATGACGAAGGGCCCGATGGCGAGCAGGCCGAGGGCCACCGCGCCGGCGAAGCCGGCGATGACGAGCACGGTCATGCGAATCGCGCGGCTGAACTCCCGCTGGCTCTCGCGGGCCTCCATGGAGGCCAGGTGGGGGAGGATGGAGGTCTGGATGGCTTGAAAGAGCTGCAGCGGCGCCCGCACGATGAGCAGGACGTTGAACACGAAACCGGTCAGCCCCGTGGTCAGCGAGGCCCCGGACGAGTGCGCGGCCACGATCAGCACGCCGGCGTTCATGAGCGCCTGCTCGGCCAGCATGATCCCGACCACCGACACCGCGAAGCGGCTGCCATGGCTGAGAGTGAGGTCGGTGGCCGCCTCCTCGAGCTGGGAGTGAACCGGGCCCTCGGCGGCGGCGTCGGCCGCCTCGACGGTCGGGGGGCGGCGCGCAACCCGAGGCGGGAGAAGGCGAAGGGGATGACGGTCAGGGAGGCGAAGGGGGCCACGGCCATGCCCAGTCCCACGGCGCCCTGTCCGGAGCCGATGCCGACCGCCACCGCCAGGGCGAACAGAAAGCGCGAGGTCGATTCCAAGAAGACCAGGCCGCCGTAGAGGTCAAAGCGCTCATGGCCGGCCAGCCAGCCGCGGGCGAAATAGCTCGCCGCGTAGGCCAGCACTCCGATGACGAGGATCCAGTACAGGGCGCCCGAGCCGTCGAACATGCCCTCCTGGATCTGGGGGCGCAGGACGAGGGCGGCGATGAGGAAGATCGAGGCGAAGCCGAGCTGGATCGAGGCGGGGACGCGCAACGGATGACCGTGCAGACCGCGCGCGCGCCGGTCGGCGATCGTGCGCGAGAGCAGCTGCTCGATCGGCCGGTAGATCACCGACAGGATCACGAACATGATCGCCCAGCACAGGGAGATGCGGCTGTAGGAGGCCGGGCTCAGCACGTGGCTGGCCGTGGCCAGATAGGCGAAGGTGAAGATCCCGGTCGAGGCGATGCCGACGGAGAGAATGCGGGCGCTGGCCGCGTAGGCGCTCGCCGCCGGCGGCGCCGGGGCGTCGGTGGAAACGGTGTCCGCGGGCGCCAGGGTGGCCGCGGCGCCGCCGCTGCTCTGCGTGGGGGCGGCCATCAGCGCACGGCCACGAGCAGCATCGTCCACGGAAACGGCGAGCGGACCTCGAGCACCTCGCCGTGGCGCGAGAGCAGGGAGACAAACGACCGGCGCGACCAGTGGTTGAGATGGCCGGGCGTGTTCCCGAGCTCGCGCACGTACGCGCCCCGGGCCAGGTTGAGCGCCCGCCACAGCGGTTCGCGGGGCACAGAGACGAGCAGGTGCCTGTGGGCCACCCGGGCCATCTCGGCCACTGTGCTCTGCGGGTCGGGCACGTGCTCGAGGACCTCGATGGCGGCGGCGAGATCGAACTGGTCGTCGGCGAACGGGAGCCGGTCGGCCACATCGGTGGCCTGAAAGTGCAGATTCTCGCGCGGCGGGCGCAGGGCCCACTCGGCCCGGAGCTTGGGATCTTCGAGATCGAGTCCGACCACCGGTCCCGTCCTGAGCGTGCGCGCCCAGCGCTCGGTGAGCACGCCCTCGCCGCAGCCGACGTCGAGGACCGAGCTCGGCGCCGCACGGGCGAAGAGCTCATCCAGCGTCGATTCGAAGCCGGCCATGAGCCGGCGCACGACGGGATTGGTCGAGCCGTATTTGTCGTAGGTGTTGCCGGTGGGGACGGCGGAGGGTGCGCTCGCCGCCTCAGACGCCTCGGAGGCGCTCATACCTCGAGGGCCTGGCGGTCGGCCGCCTGGCCGTCGGTGGTGGGCGCGGGCGGCGGCTCCACCGTCGCCCCCGGCTCGTAGTGGGAAGGCTTGATCCCGAGCTCGAGCTCGATCCGGCGCACCCGTTCGAAGGTGCGCTGCGAGAGCGTTCGCTGGGCGGCGAGAAGATCGCCGATGACCCCGAGCGCGCCGAGCAGCATGGCGGCGATGAAGAGCACGGCGCCGGCGATCAGGGATTGCACGTGACCGCGACCGCTGCCGTCGATGAAGTAGACGAGGAAGCGGATGAAGATGGCCAGGGCGAGGACGCCCATGACGATCGCCCCGCCCCAGAACACGCGCAGCGGCTCATACTGGGCATAGATCCGGAAGATCGCGATCGCGTTGCGGCGCACGTAGGCCGCCGTGGAGGGAAACAGGCGGGACTCGCGCGTCTTGGGGTTGGTGTTGATGGGCACGTGGTCGACGGCGACCAGCAGCTTGCCGGCCTGGATGATCGTCTCCAGCGTGTAGGTGAACTTGGAGACCACCTGCATCTGCAGCGCCGCCTCGCGGTTGTAGGCGCGAAAGCCCGAGGTGGTGTCCGGGATCTCGGTCGAGGACGCTTGGCGAACGACCCAGGAGCCGAGCCGCTGCAGGAGCTTCTTGGCTCCCGAGAAGTGCTCGATCGTCCGCACGCGCCGGTCGCCCACGACCATGTCGGCCTCACCGCGCACGATCGGGGCGACGAGTTTGGGAATGTCGCCGCCCTCGTACTGATTGTCGGCGTCGGTGTTGACGATGACGTCGGCCCCCAGCTTCAGGCCGGCGTCAAGGCCGGCTTGGAAAGCGGCGGCCAGCCCCTTGTTGTTGGTGAGCCGGACGACGTGGTCGACGCCGTGCGCGCGCGCCATCTCGACGGTGGCGTCGGTGGAGCCGTCGTCGATGACCAGCCACTCCACGGCCTCGAACCCGGCCACCGATCGGGGCAGGCCGGCCAGCGTGACGGGAAGCTGAGCCTCCTCGTTGTAACAGGGAATTTGGATGATCAGCTTCATGGGAGCCTCGTCAGCTCGAAGGCCGCGCTCCGGTGCCCGCTCGCGCCGCGGGCCCGGCTCTGGGGCGCGAGCGCCATCGATACACGGTAGCGGGATACTCGGAGGAGAAGATGGATACGGCCATCGTCTCTGAGCCCGCTTCCCGCCCGGGCGGGATGCCCGCGCGCTCGCGCCTCTCGCTGCCTCAGCGCCTGCGCTTGCGCGCCCGTGAAGCGGGCCCCTACGGCCCGGCGCTGACCGTGCTGCTCGCGCTCACCCTGCTCGTGCGCCTGTGGGGCATCAAGCAGGGTCTGCCCTATAGCTACAACAGCGACGAGGCGGCGCATTTCGTCCCGCCGGCCATCGCCTTCTTCAACCACGATCTCAACCCGCACTACTTCCTCAACCCGCCGGCCTACTCCTACCTGCTGCACATCGCCTTCGAGCTGTGGTTCGGCAGCGGTGACGCCACGGCGCGGCTGTACGCCAGCGACCCGACGCAGGTCTTCGTCGTGGCCCGGGTGCTGGTCGCGGCGCTGGGGACGGCCTCGGTCTGGTTGACCTACCTGGCCGGGGCGCGGCTCTTTCAGCGCGGGGTGGGTCTTCTGGCCGCGGGCATCATGGCCTTCGCCTTCCTGCCCGTCTTCTACAGCCATCTGGCGCTGAACGACGTCCCCACGCTGGCCCCCGTCGCCCTGGCCCTGTACGCCACCGCCGGCGTCGTGCGCTACGGCCGTCGGCGTGACTACCTGCTGGCCGGCGGAGCCATCGGACTGGCCGCCGCCACCAAGTACACGGGCGGCATCGTGCTCGTCTGCCTGCTCGCCGCCACGCTCGAGGACGCCTCGGGCGGTTCGGCCTGGCAGAGCGCCAAGCGGCTCGGGCTGGCCCTGTGCTGCATGGCTGCGGCCTTCGTCATCGCCTGCCCCTATGCCCTGCTGCAGTTCAGCGAGTTTCACTCCGGCCTCTCTCAGCAGGCTTCGCTGGCCGCCGGCGAGGACCCGGTCAAGATCGGCTCCCACGGCAGCGGCACCGCCTACTACATGTGGGTGTTGACCTGGGGCTTTGGCTGGGTCCCGGCGCTGGCTGCGCTCGGGGGCGCCATCCTGCTCATCGTCCGGCGGCGGATCGGCATGGGCCTGATCCTCATCCCCGCTCCCATCGCCTTCGTCATCTTCATGGGCGATCAGCAGCGCTTCTTCGGCCGGTGGCTGATGCCGATCTTTCCCATCCTGGCCCTGCTCGCCGCCTACGGGGTGTTCGAGCTCGTCCGCTTCCTGGCCCGGCGCGGGCTGCCCTTCCCGGTCGGGTATGCCATCGCCAGCGTCGTGCTCGTGGCCCAGAGCGTCGTCGCCGTCATTCACAACGACGCCGTGCTCTCGCGCCCCGACACGCGCAACCTGGCCCGGACGTGGATGGTCGGCCACGTTCCCGCCGGAGCCAAGGTCGTCATCGAACCGCTCGTCCCCGACAACTGGGACACCGACATCGGCCGCTCGCTGCCCGTGACCCAGACCGGTGAGCGGTGGTGGCGCTATCCGACGTGGCTGACCTCGGTCGACAGCTACGGCCGCCTGCTCTCGACAGGACAGAAGCGCTACGTCGCCATCGACCAGTACGAGCGGGTGCTCTACCCGGGCCTGATCGACCAGTACGTGGCCGGCGGGTACTGCTGGGTGGTGATCGGCTCCCTGCAGGCAGGTCGCGCCTTCTCCGCACCGGGGGCCGCGCCGAGTGCCATCGCCTACTACACGCAGCTGGCCGAGCGGGCTCGGCGGGTCTACTACGTCAGTCCCTTCGCCCGGGGCGCCGCTCCGATCCCCTTCGGCTTTGACTGGTCGATCGACTATTACCCGCGCCAGTTCCGGCGGCCGGGACCGGAGGTCAGCGTGTACCACCTCAGCGGCGGGAAGTGCACGCAGGCTGCGGGAACGGTCACATCCTGATTTCACCCGCCGTCCTATGCTCCCTCAGGCCCATGGACGCCCGCACCGCACGCGATCGCCGTCATCTCGAGCGCGCGATTGAGCTGGCCGAGCGCGGTCGCGGCCATGTCAGTCCCAACCCCCTCGTGGGCGCCGTCATCGCGCGGGGGGAGGAGACGATCGGCGAGGGCTTTCACCGGCGGGTGGGCGAACCGCATGCCGAGGTGGAAGCCATCCAGGCGGCCGGCGATCACGATCTGAGCCAGAGCACCCTGTACGTGTCGCTCGAGCCGTGCTGCCACCACGGCCGCACCCCGCCCTGTACCGACGCCATCCGCGCCGCGGGGATCCGCCGCGTCGTCGTCGCCTCTGAGGACCCCAGCGAGCACGCCTCCGGACGTGGCCTGGGCATCCTGCGCGACGAAGGGGTGGAGGTCGTGGTGGCCGACGGTGAGGTCTCCGACCGCGCGCGCCTGATCAACCAGCCCTTCCGCAAGCATGCCCGCACCGGCCTGCCCTGGGTGCTGTTCAAGTCGGCCGTGACGCTCGACGGCAAGGTGGCCACGCGCAGCGGCGACTCGCAGTGGATCTCCTGCGAGCAGAGCCGGGCCCTCGCCCATCGCTGGCGGGCCGAATGCGACGCCGTCGTCGTGGGCATCGGCACCGCTCTCGCCGACGACCCGCGGCTTACCGCCCGCGTGCCCGGCGTGGCCAGCCAGCCGCGCCGGGTCGTCTTCGACTCGCTGGCCCGGCTGCCGCTCGCCAGCCGGCTCGTGCGGGGCGCCCGCACGACACCGCTCACCGTGGTCGTTTCCCGGGCCGCCCCGCGCACGGCCACCGACGCGCTCGCCACCCACGGTGTCGAGGTCATCGTGGCCACGGGGGAGAACGAGCCCGCGCGGGTGCGCTCGGCGCTCGCCCAGCTCGGCGCCGCGGGCATCACCTCGATCCTGCTCGAGGGTGGCCCGCACCTGGCCGGCAACTTCCTCGACGCCGGTGAGGTCGACGAGATGCGGCTCTTCCTCGCGCCCCTCGTGGTGGGCGGCCGCACCGCCCGCGACCCGCTGGAGGGAGAGGGCGTCGAGCAGATCGCCGACGCCGCCCGGGCTCTGACCCTGGCCTGCCACTCCGTCGGTGAGGACTTGCTCATCTCCGCCCGCATGCGGGAGTGGTAGCCCCGTGTTCACGGGGCTGGTGGCCGACCTCGGCCGGGTGACCGACGTCGAGCGCTCGGACGCGGGCGTGGTGATGACGGTCTCGAGCAACCTGGCCGGCGAGGTGGCGGCCGGCGACTCGGTGGCGGTCAACGGCGTGTGCCTGACCGCGACCTCGGTGACGGGCGAGGCCTTCAGCGCCGAGGTCATGAACGAGACCTTGACCCGCTCCTCGCTGGACGCCGTGGCTCCGGGCCGCCGGGTCAACCTGGAGCTCGCGCTGCGAGCCGGCGACCGGCTGGGCGGTCACTTCATGCAGGGCCACATCGACGGAGTGGGGATGGCGACGGTCATCGAGGAGGATGGCTTTGCGCGCCGGGTGCGCTTCTCCGCCGCGGGCGATGTGCTGCGCTACATCGTCGAGAAGGGGTCGATCTCCGTCGACGGGGTATCGCTGACCGTTGTCGACGTCGACGCGACGTCGTTCTCGGTGTCGCTCATCCCCGAGACGCTCGAGCGCACGACGCTGGGGTCCCTCGCCCCGGGAGATAAGGTAAATCTGGAAGTGGATGTATTGGCTAAGTACGTGGAGAAAGCGATCCAGGGGTACCGCCCATGAGCTCACCCTCTCCCTCCTCGAGTTCGCCGAAGGCGGACGCGAGGGCGAATCCGGAGGATTCGCCAGGGACGCCTATGAGCTCATCGAGGCCAGCCCCGAGTTCGCCGGAGGCGAACTCGCCAGCGAGCCCGAAGGGCTCGCCTTTCGCCACCATCGAAGAGGCCATCGACGACATCCGCCAGGGCAAGATGGTCGTCGTCTGCGACGACGAGAACCGCGAGAACGAGGGCGACCTCACGATGGCGGCGCAGTTCGTCACGCCCGAGGCGATCAACTTCATGCGCAAGGAGGGCGGTGGGCTCATCTGCCTGGCCCTGACGCCGGAACGGTGCGACGAGCTCGGGCTCGACCTCATGGCGGCCAAGAACGAGTCCGCGTTTGAGACCGCCTTCACGGTGTCCATCGAGGCCCGCAGCGGGGTGAGCACCGGAATCTCGGCCGCGGATCGGGCCCGGACCATCCAGGTGGCGATCGATCCGGGCGCCAGCCCGCGTGAGCTCGTGCAACCCGGCCACGTCTTCCCCTTGAAGGCGCGGGCCGGCGGGGTCCTCGAACGGGTGGGGCAGACCGAGGCGGGCGTCGACCTGGCCCGGCTCGCGGGCCTGATTCCGGCCAGCGTCATCTGCGAGATCATGAACGAGGACGGCTCGATGGCACGGGTGCGCGATCTGGAGCCCTACTGCGCGCGCCATGGGCTCAAGATGGTCACGGTGGCCGATCTCGTCGCCTATCGCCGGCGCACGGAGAAGCTCGTCGAGCGGGTCGTGGATACGACGCTGCCGACCACGTTCGGCGACTTCGTGGCCATCGGCTACCGGTCCTTGGTCGATAACAAGCATCACGTCGCCCTGGTCAAGGGGGAAGTCGACGGGACCTCCGATGTGCTCGTCCGCGTGCACTCCGAGTGCCTGACCGGCGATGTCTTTCACTCCCTGCGCTGCGACTGCGGCGAGCAGCTCGAGTCCGCCCTGTCCATGATCGAGCGCGAGGGGCGGGGCGTGCTCTTGTACCTGTCCCAGGAGGGACGCGGGATCGGGCTGCTCAACAAGCTGCGCGCCTACAAGCTCCAGGAGCAGGGGCTCGACACCGTCGACGCGAACCTGCGCCTGGGCCTGCCCGCGGATCTCCGCGACTACGGGATCGGCGCCCAGATCCTGGTCGACCTCGGGCTCTCGAGCATCCGGATCCTCACCAACAACCCCAAGAAGATCTCCGGCCTGGCCGGCTACGGGCTCTCGGTCACCGACCAGCTTCCCATCGAGCACCTCCCCAACCCCCACAACGAGGCCTACCTGCGCGCCAAGCGCGAGCGGATGGGGCACACGCTGCACCACCAGGGCCTGCCCCTCGACGAGGAGATGCTTCAGGACGAGCAGGCCCAGGATCGGCGGCGCCACCGTGGCTGACGATCGCCGCGTCGCGCTCTGCGTGGCGCGGTTCTACGAGGAGCTGGCCGACCGGCTGGAGTCCGGCGCCCGGGCGGCTCTGTCCGAGGCCGGCGTGAGCTTGGTGGACCGCTTCGACGTGCCCGGCTCCTTCGAGCTGCCTCTGATCGCCAAGTACGCCGCCCAATCGGGACGCTACGATGCCGTCGTCTGCCTCGGGGCGGTCATCCGGGGGGAGACCTCGCACTACGACCATGTCTGCGCCGAGACGGCGCGCGGGGTCCAGGAGGTCCAGCTCGAGACCGGCGTACCGTGCGGCTTTGGCGTGCTCACCGTCGACACGATGGCTCAGGCCCTAGCTCGCGTGGCTGGGGGCGGGAAGCGCGACACCGCTCGTCACGCCGTCGAGGCGGCGCTGGCCTCGCTGAAGGTCAAAGATGAGCTGGCCGGGCGCCGGGGCCGGGCCGGGTTCGCGGTGTAGGCGCTTCCCCGGGGACCGGTTCTTGCTCCCAAAGGCGCCGCATTCCGGGGCGTGTGGGATGACGAGCCGCCTCTACCGGCTGCAGGCCCCAAAGTCACCGTCAGCCGGGTGCTCTTGGGTTCTGGAACCGGTTCGGCGTCCGCGGGAGTCAGTCGCCGCCGCGGCCGCCGTCGTGGCGCAGCTGCCCGGGCGGCCCCTTGCCGCCCGGGCCGCGCCCCTGGGCCTGGGCGGGAGCGGCCGGCCCGGCTGGAGCCGCGCCTGTGTCGCCTGACGCCGGCGCGGCGGCGGGGGCGGGGGCGGGGGCCGACCGTCATCGGTTCGCCCGCCGCGCGCTCGGCCTCGGCCAGCGCGGCTCGCACGGTGGCCGTCTGGTTGGGAATTTGCAGCCGTTGCTCGAGCACGGGCACGGCTGCGGCGGGTTCGCCCGCAAGCCGCAGGGCCTGACCGAGGTCGTACAGGGCGTAGGCGTAGGTCAGGCTGCCCGGCGCCGCGGCGCCCACGGCGCGGCGCAGGACCGGGACCGCCGACGCGTAGCGACCGCCGTTCATGAGGGCGTGGCCCTGGGCTTCGAGGCTGTCGGCGCTCGAGGCGGGCGTGGTCCGCTCGGCGGGCACCGCGGTCACGGTCGGTGCCGCCGGACGGCGGCCGGCCGAGGGCCCGGGCGCCGCGGCCTTGGCCGGGGCGGCTGTCGCCCGGGCGCTGCGGCGGTGCGCCGGCGATCCGTTCCCCGAGCTCGCCAAGTCCACCGCGCCCACCATGAGCGCAACGGCCGCGGCGGCGCCTGCAGCGAGCAGACCGACCGGAGCCCTCCGGCGGCGACAGCGGTCCGCAGCGGGCACGGCAGACGACTTGGCGCGCCCGAAGCGAGGCGCCTGGGGCCCCGGTGAGGCCGGTGCGACGCGGGACTGGGCCCGCCGCACGGCGGTCATCGCGGGCAGGCGCCTGGTCCGTGCAGCATGCGCCGGCGCCATGGCCTGCGCCACCGCGCTGGCAAAGGCCTGCGCCGATGGCCAGCGGCGCTCCGGCGCCTTGGCCATCCCCCGCACCAGCACGGCGTCCACCGACCACGGGAGCCGGGGGTTGCGCTCGCTGGCCGACGGCGGCGGCTGCTCGAGATGCTGGCGGGCCTGGGCGACGTAGGAGGCGGCCGTGAACGGCCGCTCGCCGGTCAGCATCTCGAACGCGGCCACGGCCAGCGCGTAGAGATCACTGGCCCGCGTGGCCGGCTTGCCAAAGGCGCGCTCGGGGGCCAGGTAGGCGGCCGTGCCGAGGACCTGGCCGGAGTGGGTGAGTGTGTCCTCGCGTCCGATCTGCGCGATCCCGAAGTCGGTCACGTGGAGCACGCGCCGGCGATCGAGCAGCAGGTTGGCGGGCTTGATGTCGCGATGCAGGACGCCCTTGGCGTGAGCATGGTCGATGGCCATGGCCGCTTCCTGGAGCCAGCGCACGGCATCGTCGGGCGTCACGTCGCCGACGCGCAGGGCATCGGCGACGGTGCCTCCGGCCAGGTGCTCCATGACCATGAACGGCCGCGTGTCGCCGTGGCGGTCGGGCGCGGTCTCGCCGACGTCGTAGATGGTGACCACGTGGGGATGGCCGCAGAGCCGCGCGGCGGTGCGGGCCTCGCGCGTGAACCGGCGCACGGCGCTCGGATCGCTGGCGTAAGGCTCGGCGAGGAGCTTGACGGCCACCCGCCGGCGCAGCAGCTCGTCCTCAGCGCACCACACCGAGGCCGTGCCGCCGGACGCGATGTGGCGTAGGGGTCGATAGCGGTCCGGGAGACGCGGGGGCGGCGGCGCGACCCGCGGCTCGGCTTGCAAGGCCATCGAGGGGCGTCTCTACCCGGAGGTGGAGATTCGAATCGTCTCGGCCGCGCCGGTGCCGGCGCCGGTCCTGTAGCTATACTCGCCCGCCGATGCCTCGGGTATGCCACGTGTGCGGGAAGAAACCGGCCTTCGGAAACAGCCGCAGCCATTCCATGGTCGCGACCCGGCGCCGCTTCGATCCCAACCTCCAACGTGTGCGCATCGACGACACGGGAACGCCGCGCCGCGTCTATGTGTGCACCCGCTGCCTGAAGGCCGGGAAGGTCACCAAGGCGCAGTAGTGGCCGTCCGTCGCCGCCCGTGACGGACCCGAGCATCGTCCGTTTCCGTGCCGTGGTCCAGGCGGGCCTCGACGCCTTGGAAACCCGCCGGGAAGAGGTCAACGACCTCAACGTGTTCCCCGTCGCCGACGGCGACACCGGCGACAACATGGTTCTCACCCTGCGCTCGGTGGTCCAAGAGCTCGACCGCCTGGCCGGCGCCTCCGGTGACCGCACGATCGACGACATCGGACGCGAGGAGATCGTCGCCTCGGTGGCCCGCGCCGCTCTGCTCGGCGCCCGCGGCAATTCCGGCGTGATCCTCTCCCAGCTCATCCGTGGAGCGGCCGAGGAGCTGGCCAGCCGTCCGGGCGAGCTCGTCGACCCGGTGCTGATCAGCGCCGCCTTGGCCCGCGCCTCGGACCAGGCCTACGGCTCGGTTCGCCAGCCGGCCGAGGGCACCATCCTCACCGTGGTCCGGGAGATGGCCGCCCGGGTGGCCTCCGAGCTCGCCCACATGGAGGTCCGTCGCCTCGGCCCCGAGACCGTCGACCAGGAGCAGAACTCGGTCATCGCCGAGGTCATCGAACGGGCCCTGGACGCTGGGGAGGAGTCGGTCGCGCGCGGACCGGACCTCCTGCCCGTGCTCCGCGAGGCCGGCGTCGTGGACGCCGGCGGTTATGCCCTCGTCGTGCTGTTAGCCGGAATCATCGGCGCTCTGCGCGGCAGCGAGGCGCCGGCGGTCGAGCACCAGGCGGCCGCCCGGGTCACCCATCCCCAGCACGAGTCGAGCACCTACCGCTACTGCACGAACTTCGCCGTCACCGGCACCGCGCTCGAGCCCCGGCGCTTCACGCCCCGGCTCGAGGGCCTCGGCGACTCGGTGCTCGTCGTCGGCGACCAGACGACGCTCAAGGTCCACGTGCACACCGACGACCCCGATGCCGTCACCGCCGTCTTTGACGGCGCGGGCACGGTGTCCCACCTCGACGTCGCCGACATGCACGCCCAGGTCCGCCAACGCGCGCAGCGCCTCCAGGCCCCGCCGGAGGTGGACGCGGTCTGCGGCGCGCTGGCGGTCACGGTGGGGGAGGGGATGCGCAAGCTCTTCGAGTCGCTCGGCGTGCAGGTGCTCGACGGCGGGCCGACCCTCAATCCCTCCACCTATGACCTCCTCGCCGCCATCCACGCCGTGGCCACCGAGGAGGTCGTCGTCCTGGCCAACAGCCCGAACGTGGTCATGGCCGCCGAACGGGCGGCCGACCTCTCGGAAAAGCGCGTCGCCGTGGTCGCCTCGCGCTCGCAACAGGCCGGGCTCGCCGCGGCGGTCAGCCTCGATCGCGCCCGCACGGCCGCCGAGAACGCCGCGGCCATGAACGCCACCCTCGAGCGCGTGCGCACCGGAGCGGTCGCGCCCGCCGCCCGCGACGACCTGCAGGGCCGCTTCCGGGAAGGGGACGCGGTCGGATTCGTGGACGAGGACCTCATCGCCTGGGGCCGTCCGCGCGAGGCCCTGCGCTCGGTGCTCGAGCGCCTGGCCCAGGACGCCGAGCTCATCACCTGCCTGCGCGGGGCCGAGGCCCCCCTCGACGACGACACGGTGCAGGCGCTGGCCGCGGGCGAGGTCGAGTTCGAGCTCTCGCACGGCGGACAGCCGAGTTACTGGTGGCTGCTCTCGGCTGAGTGACGACCGCCGCGGCGCGGGGGTCGTGGGAGATTTTGCTTGCCAGAGAAGCCTTATCTCCCACAACCTCGACCCGACCGTCGCGGTAGTCATCATCCGGGTGGTGCCGACCGCGTTCTCCACCTCGGAGCCGCTCAGCTCTGACGAGCTCGAATCCGCCCCGGTTCGTTACCCCCATCCGTCGCGGTTGAGCACGCCACTCGCACTCGAGGGCGTCAAAGCCGAGCAGGCCGCTCAGGGCTTGGGCTTGCTCACGGTCGGCGACCTACTCGAGCACCTGCCTCGCGACCGGCGCGAGGCTCGGACGGTGGCCGAGCTCGCGGGCGGGGAGAGCGCCACGGTGGTCGTCGAGGTGCGAAGCATCGCCTCGCGCTCGGTGCGCCGGCGGGGCATGCGACCGCTCGTCGAGGCCACGGTGGGGGACGAGACCGGGGTGATGAAGGCGACCTTCTTCAACCAGCCGTGGCTCGTGCAGCGCTACCCGGCCGGCACGCGCCTGGTCCTGCACGGTAAGTACGAGGCCCGCAACCGGTTTGCGGTCCAGACGCACGCCACCACCTCCGAAGCGGTGGCCGGGGGCACGGCGGTCGCCCACTATCCCGCCGCCGATGGTCTCTCCTCCACGCAGATCCTCGCCCTCGTGCGCCGTCATGCCGGCGCCCTGGCCGACGTGGCCGAGCCCCTGCCGGCCGTCCTGCGCGCGCGAGAGGCTCTGCCCGACCGGGCCTGCGCGCTCACCGCCTCGCACTTCCCGCGGGAGGCGGCCGAGGTCGACACCGGCCGTCGCCGCCTCGCTTTTGACGAGCTGCTCCTGGCCCAGCTCGCGCTTTTGCGCCGGCGCCGCAGCCGCCACGAGAGCACCCGCGCACCCGAGCTGGACGCCGAGCCCGAGCTGACCGCGCGCTGGCTGGCCGAGACGCTCCCGTTTCCGCTCACCGCCGATCAGCAGCGAGCGCTCGAGGTCATCGACCGTGATCTCGAGCAGGGGCGACCGATGCAGCGATTGCTCATGGGCGAGGTCGGGTCCGGCAAGACGGTGGTGGCCCTCTACGCGCTGTTGCGGGCGGTGGAGCAGGGCTACCAGGGCGCGCTCATGGCGCCCACTGAAACCCTGGCCGAGCAGCACTTCGCCACCATCCAGACCCTGATGCCCGGCGGCCTCGTCCCCGCCGGCCTGCTCACCGGTTCCACGCCGGGCCGGCGGCGCGCCGATCTGCTCGGCAAGCTGGCCAGCGGCGAGTTGGGACTGATCGTGGGCACCCACGCCCTCATCGAAGAGGGGGTGACCTTCGCTCGTCTGGGCGTCGCCGTCGTCGATGAGCAGCACCGCTTCGGTGTCCGTCAGCGTGCCGCGCTCGACGCCAAGGGACCCGATGGCCTGGCCCCGCACATCCTGCACATGACCGCCACACCGATTCCGCGGACCCTGGCTCTGGCCGGCTATGGGGATCTCGACTTCACGCTGCTGCGCGAGCTGCCGCGGGGCCGTCAGCCCATCGACACCTTCGTGTGCTCGACCGAGCGCGAGCGCGCCCGCGCCTACGACCGTATCCGCGAGGAGCTGCGCGCCGGCCGCCAGGCCTTCGTCGTCTGCCCCTGGTCGCGGAATCCGAGGTCCTTCAGGCCCGCGCGGCCACCGCCGAGTTCGAGCGCCTCCGGGACGGCGAGCTGCGCGACTTTCGCGTCGTCTTGCTGCACGGGCAGATGACCGCCTCGGCCAAGCAGGCCGCCATGGGCGCCTTCGCGTCCGGCGAGGCCGACGTGCTCGTGGCCACGACGGTGATCGAGGTGGGCATCGACGTGCCCAACGCGACCGTGATGCTCGTCGAGGACGCCGACCGCTACGGCATCTCCCAGCTCCACCAGCTCCGCGGTCGGATCGGCCGGGGCCGCCACGCCTCGCTGTGCCTGCTCTTCGGCAGCAAGGACTCGGTGCGCCTGCGCGCGCTGGCCGGCCACGCCGACGGCTTCCGCCTAGCCGAGATCGACCTCGAGCTGCGCGGGGAAGGCGAACTCGTCGGCACCCGGCAGCACGGACTGGCGCAGTTCCGCGTGGCCGAGCTTCCCCGCGACGCCGAGCTCATGGAGGCCGCCCGTCGCCACGCCGAGCGGATCGTCGGAATCGATCCCGCGCTCGGCAGCCCCGAGCATGCGCTGCTCGCCGACGCGCTCCTCGCCGCCTACGGCGACGAGGCCCGCGCGCCGATCCGGGCCTGACCGTCGTGTCCATACTGCGCCCGTGCGAGTCATCAGCGGCAGACTCGGCGGCCGAACGCTGGCCACTGCGCGCGGGCGCGACACCCGTCCGACCTCCGAGCGCGTGCGCGAAGCGCTCTTCTCGATCCTCGGCGACGTCCGTGGCCTGCGCGTTCTCGACCTCTTCGCCGGGTCAGGGGCGCTGGCCATCGAAGCTCTGTCGCGCGGCGCCGCCGAGGCCACGCTCATCGACTCGGCCCCGAGCGCCGTCGCCGCCATCAAGGCCAACCTCAAGGAGCTCGATCTCATCGCCGAGGTCCGGCGCCAGACCGCGGCGGCCTTCCTCCAGCGCGCACGCGAAGACGCTCGTCAATACGATCTGGTCTTTGTCGACCCCCCATACCGTCGTGCGAGCGAGGTCGCGGGAGCGCTGTCGGCGGCGCTGGGACTGGTTCTGGCCCCCGACGCCCGGGTAGTCGCCGAAGCTGACCGGCGAGTCCCGCTGAACCTCGAGCTGGCGTTGCTCGACGAGCGCCGGTACGGCGACACCCTCATTCGCATCTATGGCCCCTGACAACCGCATCGCGATCTGCCCCGGGACGTTTGACCCGGTCACCTACGGCCATCTCGACATCATCCGGCGCGCCTCGGCCATGTACGACCGGGTGGTCGTCGCCGTGGTCAACATTCCCTGGCGCAAGGGCACCACCGTGTTCAGCACCGAGGAGCGCGCGGAGTTCATCGAAAAGGCCACGGCCGAGCTGGGCAACATCGACGTGGAGCCGTTCAGCACGCTGCTGGTCAAGTTCGCGCGCGAGCGTGGCGCGATGGCTATCGTCAAGGGCCTGCGCGCCATTTCGGACTTCGAGTACGAGCTGGAGATGAACCAGCTCAACCACAAGCAGGCCCCCGAGGTCGAGTCCGTTTACCTGATGGCCTCAGCCAAGTACAGTTTCCTTCGCTCAAGCGGAGTCAAGGAGCTCGCCACCTTCGGTGGCGACATCTCCGAGATGGTGCCCGAAGAGGTAGCGGTCGCGTTGCAGGAACGTCTGCGCCGCTGACGAAGAAGAGGTTTGCCATGGATGTCCTGGTGCTCATCGACAAGCTGGACGATCTCGTTCACAACGCGAAGCCGGTGCCCCTCACCGACCAGGTTCGCGTGGACAAGGAGGAGATCTACGACATCCTCGACCAGATGCGGGCCACGATCCCCGACGAGATCAAACAGGCCCGCTGGATCGTCAAGGAGCGTCAGGAGATGCTCGCCGAGGCCAAGCGCGAGGCCGAGCGGATCGTCAAAGAGGCGCGGGAGCGCCAGGAGCGGCTGATCTCCGACGAGGAGATCACCCGTCAGGCCGAGCGGGCGGCCGAGGACATCATCGAGGACGCCCGGTCCCGGGAGCGGGAGATCCGCCTCGGCGCCGAGGACTACGCCGACGAGATCCTCAACACGCTCGAGGTCAACCTGAGCAAGTTCATCGCCGCCGTCCAGCGCGGGCGCGAGCGGCTCGCCGGGCGAGACCAGCCGGCTGAAGTCGGCGGGTAACCGCTTCGCGGTTCCTAGCGAGTTTCGCCTGCGGCGAAACTCGGACTGACCTGCGCCTCGCGGTTGCGGCCGCCGGATCCTTAGCGGACCTCGAAGCTCGTCAGTCCCTCGGGCTCTTCCTCATCGACCTCGACGTCGTCGACGTCGGCTCGCGAGGGGCCATCGCGGCAGAAGTCGAGCATCTCCTCGACCGCGCCCGCCTCGCCCTCGAACACCGCTTCGACGGTGCCGTCGGGCCGGTTGGCCACCCAGCCGGCCACGCCTTGGCGCTCGGCTTCCTCCTGGGTCGAGTCGCGGAAGAAGACGCCCTGGACTTCGCCGTGCACTGTCACCCGGCGCCTGATGTGGTTTTCGCTCTCCGCCGCCATGGCTGCATCCCTTCCCTCATTCCGTCCGACCCACGCGCGATCCTCGACCCATGCTCGAGATATGCCTGCTCATTGGACTGTTCCTGGGGGCCGCAGCCGTCCTCCTCGCGCTCCGGCCCCGCCTGCGCACCCTCGCCGCCGAGGCCGCCAGAGCGACGGAGCTTGACTGCGAGCTCGTGCGCGTGCGCGCCGACCTCGACCATGAGCGAGCCCTCGCCCAAGAGCGTCTGGCCACGGTCAACGACGCCCAGGAGCGGCTGAGCGCATCGTTCAAGGCGCTGAGCGCCGAGGCGTTGCAGTCCTCGATGAGCCAGCTGACCGAAATGGCCCGGGCCCAGCTGCAGACCGCTGAGGTGCAGGCGCGCGGCGATCTCGACCAGCGCCGGCAGGCGGTGGAGCAGCTCGTCGCTCCGCTCAAGGACCAGCTGACCCGGGTGGACGCCCAGCTCATGCGCCTTGACCAGGAGCGACGCGAGTCCCGCGGTCGTCTGGAAGCGCAGCTGCGCACGCTCACCGAGACCGGCGAGCGCCTGCGCACCGAGACGGGCGCCTTGGTGACCGCCTTGCGCAAGCCCAATGCCCGCGGGCAATGGGGCCAGATGCAGCTGCGCAACGTGGTCGAACTGGCGGGCATGGTCCGCTACTGCGATTTCTCTGAGCAGGCGTCCTTCGCCGGCGACGAGGCCACGCTGCGCCCCGACCTCGTCGTCCGCCTTCCCGGCGGCAAGCACGTCGTGGTCGATGCCAAGGCACCCCTGCAGGGGGTGCTCGACGCCTACGAGGCCCGCGACGAGGAGGAGCGCCAGCGGCATCTGCGCGACCACGCCCGGCTCCTGCGCAAGCACGTCAAGATGCTCGCCGACAAGGCCTACTGGGCCGAGATCGACTCCGCCCCCGACATGGTGGTCATGTTCCTGCCCGGCGAGCACCTCTATGGTGCGGCGCTCGAGTGCGATCCGTCGCTGATCGAGGACGCGATGTCCCGTCGCGTCCTGGTGGCGACGCCGACCACCCTGCTGGCCATGCTGCGTGCCGTCGCCTA
This sequence comes from uncultured Solirubrobacterales bacterium, assembly GCA_963777185.1. GTDB lineage: Bacteria > Actinomycetota > Thermoleophilia > Solirubrobacterales > Solirubrobacteraceae > Palsa-465. Next base: position 518,363 of record CAVZPU010000007.1, on the reverse strand, counting down.
CGGCTGGCAGCAGGAAAGGGTGGCCGAGTCGGCACAGGCCATCTCCGAGCTCGGGCGCGAACTGCACGGGCGGCTGGCCAAGCTCTCAGGCCTGCTGGCCACCGTCGGCTCGCGTCTGAACAGCACCGTGCGGGCCTACAACGAGGCCGTGGGCTCCTACGAGTCGAGGGTCATGCCGGCCGCGCGGCGCTTTGAAGATCACGGCGCGGTGGCGGCCGGACGTGAGCTGGGCGAGCTCGAGCACGTCACGCTCAGTGCCCGCAGCGTGCGCGCCGCCGAGCCCGACGATGAGCTCGACGAGGACGCGCGGGTCAGCGAGCGGGCGCCGGCCCGGCTTCTGCGCGCGGCCGAGTAGGGCCCGCGAGCGCCCGCGGCTCGCGCGTCATCGGGCGAGAGGAGCGCCCGTCAGAGCGCTTGCGCCCGCGACGCCCACCAGAGCCGCAGATCCTCGCGCTGGTGCGGAAGGGGGTTGGCCGACGGCTTGCGCATCTGGACGTACTCCATGGCGTCGTCGATGTCCGTATGCCGCCGCAGGGCGACGACGCCGGTGGCCACGGCCGCGGAGCGCTGCCAGCCGGCCCGGCAATGCAGGTAGACGCGTGCTCCTTCGTCGAGCCACGCGTTGACGGCTTCCACCGCGTCCTCGAGCACATCGGGCGGCAGCCCACCGAAGTCGGTCAGGCTCACCCGGTGCTCCTCGATGCCCGCCTCCTCGAGGGCCTGCTCCGCGGCCTCGCGCTCGCCCGGCCGGTACTCGCCGTCCTCGGCCAGATTGAGCACCCGCTGCACACCCATGTGGTGAAGCAGTGACACGTCGCGGGCGTCGAGCGGATAGGCCCCGACGAGCAGATTGCTCAGCACCTCGGCGAAGCCGTAGCTCTGAAACCACTGAGACACGGACTAATCATCCCCTGTAGCGGTCAGTTGCGTGCATTTGCCGTCGTCGTGGGTCCCTCGTGGGGTGGCGCCGGCGCCGACTTCGGGCGCCGAACCGGACCCGATAACCGACCCCCATAGACGCACCCTTACCCCTGCTGAAGCGTCAAAACAGCAGCGCTACCCTCCCGGTGTGGCCCTCCGTACTGACACATTTGACGTCGGAGGGCTCCGACTCACCTCCGGTGAGGGGCGGGTCCTTGAGCTCCACGTCCCCATCGATCCCTTCGAGCTGGGCGGCCAGCGCTACACCGTCACCGGCTCGCCCATTCCCGCACGGCTCGACATCGCGCGTACCACCGGATCGGGGTACGCGCTCCGTCTGCGATTTGCGGCCACGCTGGAGGGGCCGTGCATGCGCTGCCTGGAGGCGTCCACGCCCCATTTCGAGGTTGATGCCCGCGAGGTCTCCCAACCAGGCGAGGGCGAGGAGCTCGAGTCGCCCTATGTCAGCGAGGGCGTCCTGAGCCTCAGCGCCTGGGTCCGCGACGCGCTCGCGCTCACGCTCCCCGCCACGCTTCTGTGCCGCCCGGGCTGCGCTGGGCTGTGCGCCATCTGCGGGGCGGACCTCAACGCCGCCGGCCCCGAGCACCGCCACGAGTCCGCGCCGGACCCCCGCTGGGCCAAGCTCTCCGAGATCCGCTTCGACTGACCGACCGCCGCCAGCAGGACCCGGCCCATCCGGCCCAGAGGCAGGCGACGGCTACACTGCCGAGCCATGGCCGTCCCGAAGCAGAAGCAGTCGCACGCGCGTACCGCGCAGCGCCGCGCCACGCACAAGGTGAGCGCCCCCGCCACCAACGCCTGCCCGCAGTGCCACAGCCCGCGTCTGCCGCACCGCGTCTGCCCGGTCTGCGGCCATTACAAGGGGCGCGAGGTCGTCGCTCCGGACGCGGGCGAGCAGCTCGGCTAGCGAACGGCCATGGTGACCGTCGCCGTCGACGCCGGCGGGGCAGACCTCGGTCCTCGCGAGGTAGCCGCCGGTGCGGCACGGGCGGCGGCAGCCGGCATCGGCGTCCTGCTCTTCGGCCCCGCCGCCGAGATCGGATCAGTGCCCGACGGCGTCGAGGCGATCGACGCCCCGGTTTCCATCGCCAAGGCGGCTGACCCCGCCTTCGCGGTCCGCCAGACGCCCGAGGCCTCGATCGTTCAGGCGGCCCGGGCCGTCGCCGACGGCCGGGCCCAAGCCCTCGTCTCCGGCGGCTCGACCGGTTCGGCCCTGGCCGCCGGCTTGTTCAACCTCAAGCGCGACCGCGGTATCTACCGTCCCGCGCTCGCCCTGCCCATCCCCATCCCCGGCGGGGAGCCAATTCTCTTGCTCGACGTGGGGGCGAACGTGACCTGCCGGCCCGAGCACCTCGTCCAGTTCGCGCATATGGGCTCCGCCTTCGCTCAGGCCGTCCTGCGTCGCCAGGCGCCGCGGGTGGCCTTGCTCTCCAACGGGGAGGAGCCGGCCAAGGGCACGCCCGAGCTCGTCGCTGTCCACGAGCAGCTGGCCGGCGACCGGGGGGCGGGGTTGAACTTCATCGGCAACATCGAAGGCACGCAGGTCACCGAGGGCGTCGCCGACGTGGTCGTCATGGACGGCTTCACCGGCAACATCACGCTCAAGCTGATCGAGGGCGTGTCAGGGCGCACCATGCGGGCCATCCGCGACGTGGCCATGTCCTCGCCGCGGGCCAAGCTCGGCGGCTGGCTGATCGCACCCGCCGTACGCCGCCTCCGCGACGAGATCGACCCGGAGATGCCCGGCGGGGCCTACATGCTCGGCTTGCGCCAGCTCGGTGTCGTTGCCCATGGCCGCTTCACCCGCCGCGGCTTTGCCCGTGCCATCGAGGTCGCCGCTCAAGGGGTCCAGGAGGATGTGATTGCCAAGACCCGAGCGGCGCTCGAGCACGCGGGCGCACTGCGATCTGGCCGCGAGACGCTCGAGTCCTCCTCGTCCGCCCCACAGGCTACGGTGTCGTGAAGTATGTCTCGCGAGCAGATTTTCACGCTGATCAGGACCCACCTGGCCGAGGAGCTCGAGCTCGATCCCGACCGGATCACCGAAGCGACGCGGTTCCGGGAGGACCTTGAGGCCGACTCCCTGGATCTCTACACGCTGGTCCAGGAGCTCGAAGACTCCTACGGCGTCAAGATCTCCGACGAGGAGGCCGCCAAAATCCTCACGGTCGGCCAGGCGATTGATTTCGTGCTCGCGAGCGGTGCCGTGGGCGGGCACCGGCCGGCGACCGCGACGCAGGGCCCCGACGCTGAGTGAGCTCATCGAGCGAGCGCCGGCCACCTGAACCATCCGGCTCCGTGGCGCGCCTGCACGAGCTGCTCGAGCAGCTGCCCGAAGAGCTGGCCGGCCCCGTGTTCACCCACGCCTCCTGGACCGCACGCCGTGCCGACTCCTACGAGCGGCTTGCCTTTCTGGGCGACAGCGTGCTGGGCCTTGCCATCACCACGCACCTGTACCCGCGCCTCGAGGCCGAGCGCTTCGGCGCCGGACGGCTGACCAAGATCCGCGCCCAGGCTGTGTCCGGGCGCTCTTGCCGGGCTGTGGCCGAGCGGCTGGGCGTCCCCGAACGCCTGCGCGTCGCCGCACCACCGGGAGCGGGCGGAAGCGTGCCCAGCCTGGCCAGCACCGAGCGCGTGCTGGCGTCGGTCATCGAGGCGGTCATCGGTGCCTGCTATCTCGCCTACGGCTACGAACGCACGGCCGAGGCCGTGGTGCAGGCCTTCGCGCCCGAGATCGAGGAGTCGCTCGAGCACCCCGTCGACTTCAAATCGGCCCTACAAGAGCGTCTGGCCCGGCGGGGCGAGCTCGTCAGCTACGACGTGGTCGAGGAGCAGGGCCCACCCCACGATCGCACGTTCGAGATCAGCGCCCGCATCGAGGGCGTCGAGGTCGCCCGCGGCACGGGTCGCAGCAAGAAGGATGCCGAGCAGGAGGCCGCCCAAGGGGCCCTGGAGAGCATGGATTAGGGCCGTGTATCTCAAATCGATCACCCTCAAGGGCTTTAAGTCCTTTCCCGGTCGCACGCGCCTCGAGTTCGGCCCCGGCGTCAGCGTCGTCGTCGGCCCCAACGGTTCCGGGAAGTCGAACATCACCGACGCCGTGTTGTGGGCACTGGGCGAGCAATCGCCCGTGGCCGTCCGCGGGCAGTCGATGCAGGACGTCATCTTCGGCGGGACGCCCGGCCGTCAGGCCTCCTCGCACGCCGAGGTCGAGCTCGTGCTCGACGATTCCGGCGGAACGCTCGGGCTCGGCGTGCCCGAGGTCTCGATCCTCCGGCGCCTGGACCGGACCGGCGAGGGCGAGTACCGGCTGGCCGGCGCGCGCTGCCGGCTCGTGGACGTCATCGAGGTCCTCTCGGACACCGGGCTGGGCAAGGAGATGCACTCGGTGATCTCGCAGGGCCGGGTGGAGTCGCTGGTCACCTCCAAGCCCCGCGACCGCCGGCTGCTCATCGAGGAGGCGGCCGGCCTGGGCAAGCACCGCAAGCGCCGGCGGCGAGCGCAGCTCAAGCTGGCCCGGACCCAGGAGAACCTCGACCGCGCGCTCGACGTGGAACGCGAGGCGCGCTCGCGGCTGCGTCCGCTCAAGCGCCAAGCCGAGGCCGCCGAGCTGCACGTACGCTTGGAACGCCAGGCGCTCGAGTGCCGCTGGGAGCTCGTCCGCGATGCGCTTCGCGGCCACCGCGCGGCGGTCGCGCAGGCCGAGGCGGAAGTGGCGGCGACTCGTCTGGCCCGCGGCGACGTGGAGCGCGACGTCGTCGAGGTGGCCATGCGGCGCGAGATGGCCGAGGAGGCGCTGGGCGCGCGGGGCAGCCGGCGCGAGGAGCTCTCCCAGCGCGTGTTCAGGGCCCAGTCGGCCGGCGACCGGGTGGCCTATCGGCTCGAGTCGGTGCGCACGGCGACCACCACCGTCGTCCGTCGCCTGACCCGCAGCCGCGAGACGCTCAGCCAGCTCGAGAGCCAGGATGCGGCCGACGTCCCCGATAACGAGGCGCCGGCCCGGATCGCCGGCCTCGAGGAGTCGCTGGCCGCGCTGGCCCGCGACCGCGAGGCCGAGCTGGCGCGCCAGCTCGCCGAGCTCGAGGAGGAACTGGCCGGCGCACGCGAGACCACGGCCGCCCGCGCGTCCGAGATCGAGGCCGCGGGCGCGGCCCGCGAGCAGGCCGAGGCCGCGGTGGACGACGCTCGTGGCGCCGTGCGCACGGCCGAGCGCGAGGTGGAAACGGCCCGCCGAGAGGCGGCCAGGATCGGCGGGGAGCTGGCCGCGGTCAACCAGTTCCTGCGCAGTCAGGTCGCCACTCCCGGCGGCGCGACCGTACTCGCCGACGCGCTCGAGGTCGACGCGGGCTATGAGCTCGCCCTGGCCGCCGCCCTGGACGGGAGGTTGCGGGCCGCGCTCGTCGACGAGCTCGGCGCCGCCGGGACCCTGCTTGACCGGGCGGGGGCGGACGGGGGACGGGCGCTTATCCTCGATGAGCGGGCCTCCACACCGGCCGGGCCCGGGCCGCCCCCACCGGCCCCCGGCGCTGAGCGGCTGGCCGAGCGCGTGCGCGGTCCGGCAGGACCCGTCGCCGTGGCGCGGCTGCTCTTGCGCGACACGTGGGTCATCGACGACCTGCACGTCCTCCCGGCCGGCTTCACCGGTGTGGCCGTGACCCGGACCGGACGCGTCTTCACCGCCGCGACCCGGGAACTTCGCCAAGCCCCAGCCGTGGGTGAGGAACGCGTGCTCGCTCAGCGCAACCTCCGCGAAAAGCTCATCGCCACCAGCGAGACGGCAGCCCAGGCCGAGCTCGCCGCCGCGGGCGCACTGGAGGCCGCAGCGACGGCGATGGCGGCCGTCGAGGCCGACCGCGAAGGGGCGGTGGCCACGCACCGCGCCGCCGTGCGCGAGCGCGACGAGGCCCTCGAACAGGAGCGCCGCCTGACCGCTCAGATCGAGCGTCGGCGCCGGGCGCCCGACGACGGGCCGGAGGCCGCGCGCCGGATGCAGCTCGAGGCCGAACTGGCCACCGAGCGGGGACGGTTGCAACGGGCGCAGCGCGAGCGCCAGGAGCGGGCCGGGAGGATCGCGCACCTGCGCCACTCGATCGGCCAGGACGAACAGCTCGACCCGGGCATCGAAGCCATCGCCGCCGCCCTGGAGGCGGTCGGTGAGGCCATCGCCGCCCGGGGTGCCACCTTCGCCCAGGAGCTCGCCGCCGACCGCCAAGCCGGAGAGCACCTCGCCGCCCAGCTTCGGGCCTGCGCCCAGGAGGAGGCCGCTCTGCACGCCAAGCTCCAGCGCGCCAACGAAGCGCTCACCGAGCTCGAGGTGGGCCTCCAGCGCGTGCGCGATCGCGCGGCCGAGAGCGAGGCGCAGGCCAACGAGCTGGCCGAGCGCCTCGAGCTGGCCGCCGAGCCGACGCCGGAGGCGCTCTCCGACGAGGAGCGCACTACGCTGCGGACTCGGCTCGAGCGCATCGAGCGCCGGCGCGAACAGCTCGGACCCGTCAACCCGCTGGCCCAGCAGGAGTTCGCCGAGGCTGTCGAGCACGTCGAGGAGCTCGAACGCCAGCGCGGCGATCTCGAGACTGCCTTGCGCGAGCTGCAAAAGCTCATCTCGGACACCGACCGCCAGATCCGCGAGACCTTCGAGCAGACCTTCGCCGCGGCGGCGGAGAACTTCGCGCAGGTGGCGGCCCAGCTGTTTCCGGGCGGCCGGGGTCGACTGCGGCTCGTGGCCGAGCGTGAAGGGCCCGCGCGCGTGCTCGGCGGCGAGCCGGCGCCGGGCAGCGAGGAGGAGCCAGAGGACGGCGAGGTGGCCGAGACGCCTTTGGAGGAGGACCTGCTCGGCGTCGAGATCGAGATCACCCCGGCGGGCAAGGAGATGAAGCGGCTCTCTCTGCTCTCCGGGGGCGAGAAGTCGATGACGGCGCTGGCCTTCCTGTTCGCCGTCTTCCTCGCCCGCCCGTGCCCGTTCTACATCCTCGACGAGGTCGAAGCGGCACTCGACGACCTCAACATCGGCCGCTTCCTCGATTTGCTGCGCGCGTACTCCAACCGGGCGCAGTTCATCGTCGTCACCCACCAGAAGCGGACCATGGAGGCGGCCGACTCGCTCTACGGCGTCTCCATGGGCGGCGACGGCATCTCCAAGGTGATCTCCCGGCGCCTGCCGGCCCAAGAAGCCGCCTGAGTCGGACCGCGCACCGCGCCGTCGCGCGCCACGACCCCGTTGCTAACGTCGCGCCGATGCCCCGCGACTGGCGCGATCTCTTCATCATGGACGGCGGCGGGCCGGCGCCTGAGTCCGAGGCCGACGTCGAGCGCCGGCGCGGGGGCATGTTCCGGCGCCTGCGCGAGAACATGCGCAAGACGCGCCAGGCCCTCACCAGCGAGATCCAGGCCACGCTGTTCGAAGACCTCAACGACGGGACCTGGGAGCGCCTGGAAGAGGCGCTCATCTACGCCGACGTCGGGGCCGCCACAACGGCCCAGGTCGTCGGGCAGCTCGAGCAGGAGGCGACCGGCGGGTCGATCGCGGGTGGCGAGCAGCTGAGCAACCGCCTCATCGAGCTGCTGGCGGCGCTGGCCCGCACCGGCGAGGAGCGCATCGATCTGCGCCCCGACCCGACCGTCATCCTCGTGGCCGGGGTCAACGGGACGGGCAAGACGACCACCATCGGCAAGCTGGCCTGGCATCTGCGCAAGGAGCTTCACCTCTCGGTCGTACTCGGGGCCGCGGACACCTTTCGCGCCGCTGCCGTCGAACAGCTCGAGCAGTGGTCACAGCGGGCCGGAGTGCACTTCGTCAAGGGAGCGCCGGACTCCGATCCCGGCTCGGTGACCTACGAAGCCATCGCCACGGGTCGGCGCGAAGGCGCCGACGTCGTCATCATCGACACCGCCGGGCGCCTGCACACCCAGGACCATCTGATGGCTGAGCTGGGCAAGATCCGCCGCGTCATCGCCAAGCAGATTCCTGAGGCCCCGCACGAGACGCTGCTGACCGTCGACGCCACCACGGGGCAGAACGGCCTGCGCCAGGCGCGGTTGTTCTCCGAAGTCGCTCCGGTCAGCGGGATCGTCCTCACCAAGCTCGACGGCACCGCCAAGGGCGGGATCGCGCTGGCCATCGCCAACGAGCTGAAGATCCCGGTCAAGATGATCGGCGTCGGCGAGCAGCTCGAGGACCTGCGGCCCTTCGACGCCGACGACTTCGCCCGGGCCCTGATTAGCTGATCGCCCGAGAGCTGACCTGATCGGCGCAGCCCCGGGGCCACCTATCCTTCAGGACTGAGATGTTCGACTCTCTGGCGGAGAAGCTTCAGGCCACCCTGGCCGACGTCCGCGGTCGCGGCACGCTGACCGAGGACGACGTCAACGCGGCCATGCGCGAGATCCGTCTCGCCCTGCTCGAGGCCGACGTCAACTTCAAGGTCGTCAAGAGCTTCACCAACGCGGTCAAGGAGCGCTCGCTCGGGGCCGACGTCGTGGGCCAGCTCAACCCCGGCCAGCAGGTGGTCAAGATCGTCTCCGAAGAGCTGACCGCGCTCATGGGCGGAGCGAGCGGCGAGCTGTCGTTCTCGCCCCGGCCGCCGACCGTGGTCCTCATGGCCGGGCTGCAGGGGTCCGGCAAGACGACCGCACTGCGCCAAGCTCGCCCGCTACCTGCGCGAACAGCACGGCTCCTCGGTGGCCGTGGCCGCCTGTGACGTCTACCGCCCGGCCGCCGTCGATCAGCTGATCAAGGTCGGCGCGCAGGTCGGCGCCGCGGTGTACGAGCAGGGCACGAACGTCGACCCGGTCAAGATCGCTGCCTGGGCCCGGGACCGCGCGCAGGCCGAGGGCAAGGACGTGCTCATCATCGACACGAGCGGCCGCCTGCACGTCGACGAAGCGCTGATGGCCGAGCTGGCCAACATCAAGAAGGCGGTGAATCCTCACGACGTCCTGCTTGTCGTCGACGCCATGACCGGCCAGGACGCCGTCAACGTGGCCGAGCAGTTCGCCGCCGTCGCCCAGTTCGACGGTGTCGTCATGACCAAGCTCGACGGCGACGCCCGCGGCGGCGCGGCCCTGTCGGTCAAGGCGATCACCGGCAAGCCCATCCTGTTCGCCTCTACGGGTGAGAAGCTCGACCAGTTCGAGCGCTTCCACCCCGACCGCATGTCCCAGCGCATCCTCGGCATGGGCGACGTGATGACGCTCATCGAGAAGGCCGAGTCGGCCTACGACGAGCAACAGGCGGCGGAGCTCGAACGCAAGCTGCGCCGGCAGGAGTTCAACCTCGACGACTTCCTCGACCAGCTTCGCCAGGTGCGCCGGCTCGGCCCCCTGCAGTCGCTGCTCGGCATGATCCCCGGGCTGGGCAAGGAGCTGCGCGGGGTGAAGGTGGACGAGCGGGAGTTTGACCGTATCCAGGCCATCATCCTGTCGATGACGCCCTACGAGCGCCGGCACCCGGAGAAGATCAACGGCTCCCGGCGCCGGCGCATCGCCGAGGGCTCGGGCACCAACGTCCAAGCGGTCAAGCAGCTCATCAAGCAGTTCGATCAGATGCGCCGGGTCATGCGCCAGGTCTCCCAGGGGCGGATGCCCGATCTCGGGGCCTTGATGCGCCAGGGCCGCTAGCCGCCGCGCCGACACCGAGCACGCTAACCTCGTCTCTCATGGCCGTACGACTCCGATTGACCCGCATCGGCGGGCGCAAGAACCCCATCTGGCGCGTCGTCGTCGCCGATCAGCGCTCCAAGCGCGACGGTCGGGTGATCGAAACGGTCGGGCACTACAACGCTCAGACCAACCCCTCGACGATCGTGCTCGACGAGCAGCGCGTCCGCGATTGGCTGGCTCGCGGTGCTCAGCCGACCGACACCGTGCGCAAGCTGCTCAGCATTCAGGGCATCACGCGCCGGTAGCAGGCCGTGAAGGAGCTGCTCGAGTACCTGGCCCGGGGGCTCGTGGAGCACCCCGATGAGGTTCGTGTGTCCGAAACCCGCGAGTCCGACGGCGCCGTCGTCCTCGAGCTCTCCGTGGCCGACGAGGACTACGGCAGCGTGATCGGTCGCGGGGGACGGACCGCCCAGGCCCTGCGCACCGTGATCAAGGCCTCCGCGGATCAAGGCACGCGGCGCGTGTTTTTGGACATCGTCGACTCCTGATGTCCCAGTGGTTGCGGGCCGGAGTCGTCGGCCGCCCGCACGGGCTGGATGGCTCCTTCCACGTCGTCCAGGCCAGCCCGGCGCTGCTCGCCGTGGGCCTCACCGTGCGCATCGGTGAGCGCGAGCGGACGATCGAGCGACGGGCAGGCACCGAGAGCCGGATCATCCTTCGCCTGGAGGGCTCCGGCGACAGAGCCGCCGCCGACGCCCTGCGGGGTCAGGAGCTGCTCGTCTCGCGCGAGCACGCGCCCGGTCTCGAGGCCGACGAGTGGTGGGCGGAGGACCTCGAGGGCTGTGAGGTCCATGATGGCGCCCGTCCGGTGGGGACGGTGCGGCGGATGCTCGCCCTGCCCTCGTGCGAGGTCCTCGAAGTCGAGCGCGAGGGCCACGACCTGCTCGTGCCGCTGGTCGGCGATGCCGTGCGGGCGGTCGACATCGAGCAGCGGGTCATCGACATCGACCTGCGCTTTCTGGGCGAGGAATGAATGGACATCGACGTCTTCACGCTGTTTCCCGAGTCCTTCGGCTGGTTTGAGCAGCAGCGCCACGTGGCCAACGCCCTGGCCGCCGGGCACCGTCTGCGCTACGTCAATCCGCGTGAGCACACGCCGCTGCGGGCCGGTCAGGTCGACGACACCCCGTTCGGCGGCGGCGCCGGCATGGTCCTGCGGGTCGATGTCGTCGAGGCGGCGCTGCGGGCCACCTACGGGCTCGATCCCGTCGAGCTGGTCGGGCGCCGGCGGGTGATCGCCCTGACGCCGAGCGGGAGGCTGCTCGACGACGCGCTCGTCGACGAGCTGGCCGCCGAGCCCGCGCTCACGCTGCTATGCGGTCGCTACGAGGGCTTTGACGAGCGCATCCTCGAGCACTTCGTCTCCGATCAGATCTCGATCGGCCGCTACGTGCTCGCGGGTGGCGAGCTCGCCGCCATGGTGCTCGGCGATGCCGTGCTGCGCAAGCTGCCGGGGACGCTCGGCGACGAGCGCTCGGCGGTCGAGGAGTCTTTCAGTCCCGCCCTCGACGGGGCCCCGGAGTACCCGCACTACACCCGCCCCGCCGAGCACCGAGGGTGGCGGGTTCCGGACGTCCTGCTCTCCGGCCATCACGCCCGCGTTCGGGAATGGCGGCTGGCCCAGAGCAGAGCTCGCGCGACGGGGCGTCCGCTACCATAAGCGACCCGCCGTCTCGTCGGGCTGCCTGAGCTGCGCGCAGTCACCGACCCGCGCCCCGGCGGCCTCCGGATCGATGAGCACTGTGATCGACAGCTTGGAGCGGGCCCAGCTCCGCCGCGTACCGACGTTCGACGCCGGCGATCGCCTGCGCGTCCATTTCCAGGTCATCGAGGGCACTCGCCGTCGCACCCAGGTCTTCGAAGGCGTGGTCATCAAGCGCCAGGGCCACGGTGCCCGCGAGACCTTCACGGTGCGCAAGCAATCCTTCGGAGTCGGCGTCGAGCGCACGTTCCCGCTGCATTCTCCGAAGATCGAGCGCATCGAGGTCGCGGCCCGCGGCGACGTGCGCCGGGCCAAGCTCTACTACCTGCGCGGACGGGTGGGCAAGCGGGCTCGCGTCCGCGAGCGCCGCAACACCGGGCCCGAGCAGGTGGTCGAGCGCGAGCTCCTACACGCTCCCGGGGCGGACGCGCCGGTCGAGGCCAGCCCCGACGCGCCGGCGGACGGATCCGAGGCGGGCGGGCTCGCTGCGGCGGCCGAGCCCGCCGGCGGCGACGCGCAGGAGTGACGGCCTCGAAGTCCCTCGCCGGCTCGGTGCTCGAGCTGCTCGTGATCGTCGTGGTGGCCCTGGGCGTGGCCCTGGTCATCCAGGCCTTCGTGATCAAGCCCTACAAGATTCCCAGCAGCTCGATGGTGCCCACGCTGCGCATCGGACAGCGCGTGCTCGTCGACCGGATTGGCCTGCACTTCGCGTCCTTGCACGTCGGTGACATCGTCGTCTTTCATCCTCCCGAGGACTATTCGGCCTGCCAGAACCCCGACCAGGGCGAGCCCTTCTCCGGACCGCCCGGGCGCCAAGCCTGCGACGTGGCCCAGGGCACGTCCTCGAGCACGACCTTCATCAAGCGGCTCGTCGGCCTGCCCGGTGACCGGATCGCGATCGTCGGGGGCCACGTCATCCGCAACGGCGTGACCGAGCGCGACGGCTACACGGTGCCGTGCGGCGCCGCCTCAGACTGTAATTTCCCCGGCACGATCATCGTCCCCCCGGGCGATTACTACATGATGGGCGACAACCGGCCAGACTCTGAGGACAGCCGCTTCTGGGGGCCGGTCCGCCGCACCTGGATCATCGGCAAGGCATTCTTGACCTACTGGCCCCCCGACCGGATCGGCACGCTCTAAGCATCATGGCCAAACGCGGTCGAGCCAAGTCGGCTGGGCGCTCGCTCGTGGAGCTCGTCCTCACCGTCATCGTGGCGGTGGCCCTGGCCGCGCTCATCCAGGCCTTCGTGGTCAAGCCCTACCGGATCCCCAGCCCCTCGATGGTCCCGACCCTGGCGGTGGGGCAGCGGGTGCTCACCAATCGCCTGTTCGTCCATCCCGGGGTGGGAGACATCGTCGTCTTTCACCCGCCCCACGGTGCCGATGGCGACAGCCCGGTGTGTGGGGCGCCCAACGAAGGCGCCAACCCCAACGGCGGCATGTTCCCGCGGCCGTGCGGCACGCCCACCCCCCAGGAGTCGACCCAGACCTTCATCAAGCGCGTCGTCGGTCTGCCCGGGGACCGCATCCAGATCATCAACGGCCACGTGATCCGCAACGGCGTTCCGGAGAAGGACCCCTACATCGTGCAGTGCGCCGGCAGTTCTTCCTGCACTTTCCGGACAGCGATCACGGTTCCGCCCGGCGACTATTACATGATGGGCGACAACCGCCCCGACTCCGACGACAGTCGGTTCTGGGGTCCGGTTCCGGACAAGTGGCTTATCGGTGTCGCTTTCTTCACATACTGGCCTCCCGACCGCGTCGGAACTCTCTGAGCGACCGCCCGCGGCGGAACTCTCTGAGCCACCGCCCGCGGCGGCTCCCTCTCCCCGCACCGGCGCGGACGCAGCGCGGCCCCAGCGCCGACCGGGCGGGCCGGCTCGGCGCCCCACCCGGCTGGCGCGCAAGCTATTCGCCTTTGACCGCGCCCTCGGCCCGCGGTTTGTGGCCGGCGCGGATGAGGCGGGCCGCGGATGCCTGGCCGGTCCCCTCGTGGCCGCAGCCGTGCTCTTTGACCTCGAGCGCCTCCGGCCCTCCGACGTCCGGACTCTCGGCGCGCTGAACGACTCCAAGCAGCAGAGCCCGGAGGGTCGGGCCGAGCTCTTTCCGATCATCCTGCGGCTGGCGGCCAAGGTGGCCGTGGTCACGCGGTGCGCGCCGGGAATCGACGCCCGGGGCCTGCACGTGACCAACCTGGCCGCCCTGCGCGACGCTCTGCTGCGCGTGGCCTGCCCCGGGTGCATTTGCCTGAGCGACGGGTTTCCGGTGGCCGGTCTCGGGTTTACTCAGCAGGCGGTGGTGGGTGGCGACGGCAAGAGCGCGGCCATCGCCGCCGCCTCGGTGATCGCCAAGGAGACCCGCGACCGCTACATGCGCCGCGCCGATCTCACCCACCCCGGATGGGAGTTCGCCCAACACGTCGGCTACGCCACCCCGGAGCACCGCTCGGCGATCCTGCGGCTCGGGGTCTCGCCGTTGCACCGATTGTCGTTTCAGTCGGCGGCCTATCAGCAGCTGTCGCTGTAGGGGGCTGGGTTCTGGGGGTGGCCTGGGTTCCGGGGCCGGCCAGGGGTCCGGTGTGGCCTGGGGTCCGGGGTGGCCTGGGCTCCGGTGTGGCCTGGGGTCTGCTGGCTCTGGGCTCCGGTGCGGCTCTGGGGTCCGGTGCGCGCGGCGCGGGGCAGCTGTCGGCGCGGGGCAGCCGTCGGCGCGGTCCTCGCGGCCCTTGCCGCGTCCATAACGTGTCACTCGACCCCCTCCTCGACGCCCAGTGTGCGCAGACGGCCGTATAGGGAGCACCTGGTGTCATTCGACGCTCCAAGTGCGTCGAGTGCGACGTTACGGACGCGCCCGGACCTCGGGCCGCGCCCGTTTCCTCGGGGGGCGCCGGGTCCGTTGGCCCGCGGCCGTTCCCTCGGGCCGCGCCGGGTCCCTTGGCCCGCGCCCGTCCTCTCGGGCCGGGCGTTCCTAGGCCCGCGGCGGTCGACCTGGGCCGCGGCGGTCCCCTCGGCGGGCCGCGGTGATCCCCGCGGGGCCCGCGGGGCCGCGCGCCCGCGACCCCGCCCGCCGGCCCAGCCTCAGAACGCCCGCTCGACGTGCTCGATGGCCGCGAGCTCCCCGACCGCGTCGAAGGTGATGCCGATGGCATCGAAGCGCAGCTCGGCGGCGTAAGGTCGATCGCGGTGCTCGATGAGCCAGCGGCCGGCCATCTTGCGCAGGCGGGCGCGCTTGGCGCCGTTGACCGCTTCCAAGGGCTGGCCGCCGGAGCAGGGGAGGCGGCGGGTCTTGACCTCGCAGAAGATGAGGGCCGAGCCGTCGTAGGCGACGATGTCGAGTTCGCCCCAACGGGTGCGGTAGTTGCGCTGCAAGATGTCGTAGCCCTGGCGCTGCAGATGCCCGGCCGCCAGCTCTTCACCGCGCTGACCGAGCCGGTGCCGGACGTCTTCACTCATGCCCGAAAACGCTAGGGCTTCGCTGGTGACAGGTGGCCGGCGGTCTGTGTCAATTCTCCAGCCTGGAAAGGCCTGCATTTGAACACTTTTGGCACACGGCTGCGCCCAAATGTCACCCGCCGGGGCGTAGGTTCACGGGATGCTCGCCCGCCTGGCCACCTTTGCCATCGATGGGGTGCAACCGCGGATGGTGTGGGTGGAGGTCGACATCCATTCCGGGCTGCCGAGCTTCACCATCGTCGGGCTCGGCGACGCGGCGGTCCGGGAATCGCGGGAGCGCATCCGGGCGGCCATTCAGAACTCGGGCTATGAGTTTCCGCCGCGCCGGATCACGGCCAATCTGGCGCCGGCCTTTCTGCGCAAGGCCGGCCCTGGTTTCGATGCCGCCATCGCCCTGGGCGTGCTGGCCGCCAGCCGGCAGGTGCCGCCGGAGACCCTCGCCGGGTACGCCGTGTTCGGCGAGCTCTCGCTCGGCGGGGAGCTGCGCGAGTTGCCCGGGGCGCTGGCGGTGGCCGAAGGCGCGCGCGGGGCGGGACTGCGTCGGCTCATCCTGCCGCGGGAACGGGCGCGGGAAGCCGCGCTCATCGACGGCGTCGCGGTGGCCGGCGTGACCACCCTGAAAGCCGCCGCCCGGGTCCTGGCCGGTGGGCCGCTTCCGCCCCTTCCACCCGCCCCGGCGCTCAACGCCGGTCCCGTGCGGCCCGATCTGGCCGACGTCCGGGGGCACGCCATCGCCATCCGGGCCCTCGAGATCGCCGCCGCCGGCGGCCACCACCTGATGCTCCAGGGTCCGCCGGGCACCGGCAAGACCATGCTCGCCCGCCGGCTGGCGTCGATCCTGCCGGCCATGACCCCTGACGAGGCGATCGCGGTGACGCGCATCCACAGCGTGGCCGGATGCCACGCCGAAGGGCTCATCACCGAGCGGCCCTTCCGCGCTCCGCACCACACGATCTCTCCGGCCGGACTCGTGGGAGGGGGGTCCCCGCCTCGGCCCGGGGAAGCGACGCTGGCCCATCATGGCGTCCTCTTCCTCGACGAGCTCTCCGAGTTTCAGCGCTCGAGCCTCGAGGCGCTGCGCCAGCCGCTCGAGGACGGCCTGGTGACCATCGTGCGGGGCCAGCGCGCGCTCGCCTTCCCGACCGGCTTTATCCTCGTCGCGGCCAGCAACCCGTGCCCGTGCGGCTATGCCGGAGTAGGCGATCGGTGCCAGTGCGCCGAGACCGACTTGCGCCGGCACCGTCGCCGCCTGAGCGGGCCGCTGCTCGACCGGCTCGATTTGCTCATCGACGTCCAGCGACCGAGCGAGTCCGACCTGCGCGCCGCACCGGTCACGACCTCGGCCCAGGCGGCCGCCCGGGTGGCGGAGGCCCGCGAGCGCCAGCGCGCGCGGCTTCAAAGCGCCGCTCGGTGTAACGCGGAGCTCACGCCGGCCCTCCTGCGTCGCCACGTGTCGCTCGACGCTGCCGCGCGGCACGTCCTCGCGCGGGCGTACATGAGCGGCGCATTGAGCGCCCGCGGACGCCATCGCATGCTCCGCGTCGCCCGAACGGTGGCCGACCTCGCCGGCCGGGAGACGGTGACCCAAGCCGATCTGCTCACTGCCCTCAGCCTGCGCCGGTGGAGCCCGCTCGATTTGGACCTCGCCGCCTGAGGCGGAGGCTCGGCGAAATCGACGTCGTCGCGTGAGCGGGAACCGGACCAAGCGACCTCTACCCTGCGGCGTTGTGCCCGCGCCCCGCTCGATCCCCCGTGTGCTCTCGATCGCCGGCTCGGACTCCGGGGGCGGGGCGGGCATCCAAGCCGACCTCAAGGCGTTTGCGGCGTGCGGCGTGCACGGCATGACGGCGATCACCGCGATCACGGCGCAGAACACGGTCGCGGTGAGCGCTGTGCACACCGTGCCCGGGGAGATGATCATCGCTCAGGTCCGCGCGGTCGCCGAGGACATCGGCGTCGACGCGGTCAAGATCGGCATGCTCGGCAGCGAAGCGACGATCGAGGCGGTGCCAAGCGCCCTCGAGCTGTTGCCCGACGAGGTACCGGTCGTGCTCGATCCGGTCATGGTGGCCGAGTCCGGAGCGGCCCTGCTCGACCCGCGGCCCGCGCTGCGCTGGTTGAGCGGCTCCTGCCGCGAGCCACGGTGGTGACGCCCAACCTGCCCGAGGCGCGCGTGCTCGTGGCCACGGCGAGCAGCGAGGACCCCGTCGTCCTGGCGCGGGCGGTCCGCGCCCTCGGCCCGCCCATCGTCGTCGTCACCGGCGGGCACCGCGAGGAGGCCATCGATGTCTTCTTCGACGGCGAGCGTGTCGTCGAGATCCCCGGTGACCGCTATCCCGCCGGTGCGGCGCACGGCTCCGGCTGCACGCACTCCTCGGTGCTCGCCGCCCGGCTGGCTTGGGGCGACGATGCCCTGGAGGCGGCGCGAGCCGCGAAGGAGATGGCCGCCCGTGCGGTCCGGCATGGCCTGCGAGGGCTCGGCGCCGGCGCGGGACCGGTGGCCGTCCTGGCCTCGGGCCCCTCGAGCCGGTCCTTCACGGCCGCGACTGGCTCCCGGCCCGCCGCGCCCCAGCGCTCCGACTGACCTCGGCCCGCTGCGCCCCAGCGCTCCGACTGACCTCGGCCCGCCGCGCCCCACCGTCCGACTGACCTTGGCCCGCCGCGCCCCACGGAGCCGCCCGCCGCTCCGACAGACCAGACCCCGCTTGAAACGCCGCTCGTTCGTCCTCGAACGAACCTGTATGGACGGGAAGGCCTGCGCTGCGGTTTTGACATAATTCCTCCTGTGCGTTTCCTCAGGATGAAGCCCGGCCATGGCGAGGTGCTCATCGCTGAGGGAGACGTTGCGCTCGCCGACGAAGAGCGGCTGCTCATCGAGGAATTTCGACGTCAGCTGGACGCGGGCCTGTGGGCCGCGGTCCCCAGCGTCGACGCCGACGGCCGGCGGCGATCGATCATGGTGCGCTCGTTCGACGACGTTCCCAGGGACGCCGAGCGCGTGATCTTCTTCCCGCGGGCTGCGGGCGGCAGGTAACCGCAGCGCCATGCTCCTGGTCCTGGCCGCGACCGCCCTCGTGGCGTTGGCTCTGCTCTCTGACCTCATCATCCCGCGCGTCGAGGAGTCCTGGCAGCGCCACCGCGCGCGGCGCAGCCGACCGGGGGGCGGCTGGGTGTCGCGGCACCGACGGGGCCCCGAGCCGCCGCTGACCTACGACCCGGGCCGCGAGCGGCGCGCCGAGCAGAAAGCGCGCGCGTTGCTGCGCTCCTGCGTCAACGACGAGGAGTGGGCGATGTACCGCGACCTCGGGTTCATCCGCGTGTGGGGTGCTCAGTTCGATGGTCCGAGCGGAGGTCGCAGACACGGGCGGCGCGCCCTACGCCTACCTCATCTATCCCCACCGGCCGATTCTTGCCTACCTCGCTCAGACGCACCGGCTGCTCGGCGAGTACTGCGTCGAGTTCCTCGACCAGACCAGTCCCTACGGGAGCGCCCGGCTGCCCGACTCCGACGACGTGCTGGCCAAGTGGATGGCCCTGACCGGGGACGAGCGGCGGCTGATCTCCATGGCCAACATGCACCTGCCCGGGCGCCAGCTCGATCCCGCCCACGTCACCCGCGACCTCTGGCGGCTCAAGCAGTGGGAGCGGGCTCGCATGCGCGAGACCGCGACCCGGCTTACCTGAGCGACCGCGGGCCCGACGCGCCGCCCGCGCCCTCGCCCGCCCGCGCCCTAAGCCCGCGCCCTAAGCCCGCGCCCCAAGCCCCCGCCCGAAGTCCCCGGCCCGAGCCACCCCGACGCCCCCCGCACGCCCGCGGCCATACGCCCGGCACACCACCGGCGCGCCTCGACTTCCCCCGCCACCGGCTCGCTACAGTCCGCCCCCCGATGGACCTCAAGCACCGCAGCCGCGCCCTCACCGAAGGACCGAACCGGGCCGCCGCGCGCGCCTATCTCAAAGGCATCGGCTACGACGACGAAGCGCTGTCCAAGCCGCTCGTCGCGGTGGCCAACACGTGGATCGAGACGATGCCGTGCAACTTCCACCTGCGGGCCCTGGCCGCCAAGGTCAAGGAGGGCATCCGCGAGGCGGGTGGCACGCCCATGGAGCTCAACACGATCGCCATCTCGGACGGCATCACCATGGGCACCCCGGGCATGCGGGCCTCGCTGGTCAGCCGCGAGGTCATCGCCGATTCGATCGAGCTCGTCGTCGACGCGCACATGTTCGACGCCGTGATCGCCATCAGCGGCTGCGACAAGACCATCCCGGCCACGGTCATGGCCCTCTGCCGGCTCGACATCCCCAGTGTCATGCTCTACGGCGGCTCGATCATGCCCGGCCACCACAACGGCGCCCGGGTGACTATTCAAAACGTCTTCGAAGCCGTCGGCGCCCACGCGGCCGGAAAGATCACCGAGGAGGAGCTGCACGAGCTCGAGGGGGAGGCCTCTCCCGGAGCCGGAGCCTGCGGCGGTCAGTTCACCGCCAACACGATGGCCATGGCCTTCGAGGTCCTGGGCATCTCGCCGGCCGGGTTCTCCATGGTCCCGGCTATCCACCCGCGCAAGGCCGACGTGGCCATGGACGCCGGTCGCCTGGTCGTGGACGTCCTGCACCGCGGGCTGCGCCCGAGCGAGATCATCACCCGCGAAAGCCTCGAGAACGCGATGGCCGCCATCACCTGCAGCGGCGGCTCGACCAACGGCGTGCTGCACCTGCTGGCCGTGGCCAAGGAGATGGGCGTCGAGCTCTCGATCGACGATTTCGATGCCATCAGCGAGCGCACACCGCTCGTCTGCGACCTCGTCCCTGGCGGCCAGTACGTCGCTCCCGATCTCTACGAGGCCGGTGGCGTCCCCCTCGTGATGAAACGGCTGAAGGACGCCGGCATTCTGCACGACGATGCGCCCACGGTCACCGGCCAGACGGTGGGCGAGATCGCCGACGCGGCCGCGGAGACCGACGGCCAAGAGGTCGTGCGCCCGCTCGATGACCCCATCAAGCCCACCGGAGGCCTGGCCATCCTGCGTGGCAACCTGGCTCCGGAAGGCTGCGTGGTCAAGCTGGCCGGTCACGAACGCCGCCAGCACACTGGGCCGGCCCGCGTCTTCGAGTCCGAAGAGGAGGCCATGAGTGCGGTGACCCGCAACGAGATCCGCTCCGGGGACGTCGTCGTCATCCGCAACGAAGGCCCGTCGGGAGGCCCCGGGATGCGCGAGATGCTCGGGGTGACGGCGGCGCTGGTCGGCCAGGGCCTGGGCGCTGAGGTGGCGCTCATCACCGACGGGCGGTTCTCGGGCGCGACCCGCGGGTTCATGGTCGGGCACGTCGCCCCCGAGGCGGCGCGCGGCGGACCCATCGGCTTGGTGCGCGATGGCGAGCAGATCACCATCGATGTCGACGCGCGGCGGATCGACGCGGACATCCCCGACGGCGAGCTCGCAGAACGGGCGCGATCGCACACCCCGCCGGAGCGCCCGTACCCGGGCGTGGCGCTGGCCAAGTACGCCCGCCTGGTCTCGAGCGCCTCCGAGGGCGCCGTCACCCGCTGATCCGCGCCGCGCCGGCCCTCAGAAGCCGACCCGGAAACCGGGACCCTTGGGGTTTCCTACGTCGAAGACACGTAATCGCCCCACCCCACCGGGGGCGACCACGCAAGAAATATGCCCATCGCGCCGCGGTCCACCCTTAAGCTCCCCGCTGGTCAACCGATCTGGTGGGGATGGGTATCCAGCCGACAGGGGTGCTGGCACCGACGGCGGTAAAGGAGCGGGAGCGCCCGCGGGCGCTGGCCCGCCTGCGTGCCCGCGCGGCCGCTGCGCTGGCCCTCGTGGGCACGGCCTGCCTGCTGGGCGCCGCGACACCTGCCCCGGCCGCCGCCGCCCCCGGCGGCCCCTACGCCATGCATTCGATGCTCCAGTTGAGCTCGCCCTACGCCTTCAAGAAGCCCATGTTCTCGCAGGCGGCCGCCGCCGGCGCCTCGGAGATCCGCGTCGACGTCTCGCTCGGCGCGCTGAACAACCCCTACATCAGCGACGCCATGTGGCAGGGGCTCGACGACTACATGGAGCTCTCGCAGGCCGTACGCGCTGCCTGTGCTGCTCGACTTCAACGCCAGCAACGATCCCAGCCTCGAGTCCTGTCAGCCGGGCGTCGACCCCTCCGCGGGCATCTGCGGGGTGAGCGACCTCTCCGGCTACTACAACGAGGTGGCGGCGGTGGTCCGCTACACCAACGGCATCATCGACGACTTCGAGGTCGTCAACGAGCCCGACGGGCAGTGGGCGTTCACCGGCACCCCCCAGCAGTACGCCGGGATGCTCGCCACCGCCTATGGCGCCGTCCACGCCAACAACCCCAACGGGCGGGTGCTGCTCGGCGGGATCATGAGCCCGGCGGACGCCGCCTGGCTGGCCGCCGTGTTCGCCACTCCCGGCTACGACGCCGCCCACAAGTTCGACGTCGCCAACGTCCATCTTCGCGACACGCTGGCCAACCTGCCGGTCGATGTGGCCAACTGGCGCACGTTCTTTGCTTCCTATGGCGATGGCGCCCTGCCGCTGTGGGTGACCGAGACCGGTTATCCCTCCGATCCCGCCTTTCAGTTCGACCCCGCCTATCGCGGCACCGACGCCGCCTCGGGCCAGGCGGCCCAGGCCGCCTTCTTGGCCAAGGCACTGCCCGCGCTCATGTCTGCCGGCGCCGCACGCGTGTTCGTCACCGAGCGCGACGACGATGCCTGAGCGGCCAGTACACCTCAGAGGGCCTTATCGGAGGTCAGGTCACCGACGAAGACGAGCTGTACCCCGAGCCGGCGCAAAACCGGCCTACGCCGTGTTCGCGTACCTGGCCGCCCAGGCGGCAACCAACCCGCCCGGGCCCCCGCCCCCGGCCACGTCGACGAGCGCACCCACGCTGGCGCTGCCCATCCCGGTGCTGCCGACGGCGGTGAGCGCCGCCGCGCCCTCCAAAGCCAAGCCCAAGCGGACCACGTCGAGCCGCGTCCCAAGAAGCATCCGAGCAAACGGACCCGAGCTTCGCGCCGTCCTGCCAGAATCGGTCGCCATGGTCGAGAGGCGAGGGATGGCGCGCCCGGCACGCTGAGGTGGCACTGTCCCGTGAGCGACGCCCATCAACGCGCCCACGCCGACACTGCGCGAGCATCTGCCCGGCCTCGAGCCCGAGCGCCACGTCAGCGACTGGGGCCGCTCGGAGCTGTCGAGGGCGTCGTCGACCGCACCCTCTACGACTTCCTCTACCACTACTGGTTCCGGGTCGAGGTCGAGGGGATCGAAAACGTTCCCGCCGACGGCCCGGCCCTGCATCGTGGCCAACCACGCCGGCGCGCTGCCCGCCGACGCGGCGATGATCGCCAAGGCCATCCGCGAGCGCCACCCCGGCCCGCGCCCGGTGCACTTCGCCACCGAGCGCCGACTGGGCACGGTGCCCGGTCTCGACATGCTCATCATCAAGGCGGGCGGCGTCAGCGCCCACCCGGCCAACCTGCACCGCTGCTCTTCGACGAGGGCCAGCTCGTGCTCGTGTTCCCCGAGGGGGGTGCCGCCAAGCCGCTGCGCGAGCGCTACCGGCTGCGCCCGCTTCGACCGCCTCGAGCTGCTCGAGGCCGCGCTGCGGGCGCGGCGCCCCGATCGTCCCGGTGGCCGTGCTCGGCAGCGAGGAGGCGATGCCCGTGCTCGCCCGCCTTCCCGGGCGCCTGCGCCGCCTGCCGGTGGCTGCGGCGCTGCCGCTGCCGGCCAAGCTGCGGATCCGCTTCCTGGACCCCATCGAGCCCGGATCGGCTCGCCGTCCGGGGGCCGGGGGGCAGGGCGACGTGCCAGCGCTGGCCGCCGAGGTGCGCGCGCTCATCCAGGAGAACCTGCTCGAGATGCTCGCCGAGCGCCGCAGCGTCTGGCTCGGCTACGGGTACTGACCCGAGCAGTGAAGCGCCCGGCGCATCCTCATCACCGGCCTCTCCTCCCAGCTCGGGGGCGCGGCTGGCCCAGACCCTCGAGCGCGAGCCCGAGCTCGAGGCGATCATCGGCGTCGACACCGAGGACCCGCGCCACGAGCTCGCGCGCACCGAGTTCGTGCGCGTGGCCATCGAGCGGCGCCCGCTGCACCGCATCATCCCCGCCGCCGACGATCGACACCGTTCTCGACACGCGGCTGATCGCCGACCCGCTTGCGCGCGCCGCTGGCGACCATCGAGGCGGTCAACGTCGCCGGCACCGCCGAGCTGCTGGCCGCCTGCAGCGGCGCCGGCTCGCCGGTGCGCCGGCTGGTCGTTCAAGTCCTCGGCCACCGTCTACGGCTGGGAGCCCGGGCGATCCGGCCTTCCTGAGCGAGGACATGGCGCCGCCGCGCACCGCCGCGCACCGCGCTCGAGCGCGCAGCTCGTGCCGCCGAGGCCGCGGTGCGCGAGTTCGCCGAGCGCCACCCCGGACTGCCGCGTGGCCATCCTGCGGGTCGGCCGACGAGATCGGCGGGCGAGGGCCGGACCTCGCTGCTCGCGCTGCTCTCGCTGCCGGTCATTCCCGGGCGTGCTCGGCTTCGATCCGCGCTTTCAGCTCATCCACCACGAGGACGTCGTCGGGGCGCTCGCCCACGCCGTCACGGCGCGACCTGCGCGGCGTCTACAACGCCGCCGGCCGACGGCGTCCTCGTGCTCTCCGAGGTCGCCTCGCTGCTGGGCAAGACGCTGCTGCCCGTGCTGCCGCCCTGGGGAACCGGCGTTCGCCGCCGCCCAGCTGCGCCGGCTCGGGCTGCGCGTGCCGGTCGAGATGCTGCGCCAGCTGCGCTACGGCCGCGGGCTCGACAACCGCCGGCTCAAGGCCACCGGCTATCGCTACCGCTACACGACGCCGCGAGGCGCTGATCAAGCTGCGGGCCGAGCAGCGGCTGCGCCCGCTGCTGGGCAGCGGCGCGGAGACCTACCGCTACGAGCCCGACCTGGAGGAGTTCCTGCGCTGGAGCCCGAGCGTCCGGGCGGCCGGCGACGCCGGCGCGACGGCGACGGCGCGCCGCCGGCTCGGCGCTCATGACGCTCTGGCCGCCGGCGAGCTCATCGACCTCATCCCCTCGCTGGAGCCCGAGGCGCTGCGCGACCCTGCGCCAGTACGAGCTCGAGCACCAGGGTCGGCCCGAGGTGCTCGAGGCGCTCGAGCGCACGCTGGCCCGCAAGCGCAGCTGAAATCTGCCGCTTGCAAACGTACGGCTTGCGGGCCGAATCGCTTGTGCAGGTGGGCCGGCGGTTAGCATCTCGGTACGCATCCAGGATACCGTCCGGTGGCCGTCTCCTATCAACGCCCTCCGGCCAGCCGCCCGCGCTACGGCCGGCTGAGGCCGACGCCCCGGCGCCGTCGGCCGGGTCGCTACGTGGCTGTGGCCGTTCCGCTCGTCGTGCGTCGCTCGTCGTGGCTCGGCGCCGCGCGGTGGCGCTGCGCCTCGCACGGGTCGCTGAGCGCCGATTCCGACGCGCCCTGGCCCAGCGTCTCACTGCCGCTGGGCGGGGGCAAGATCGCGAACGTCAGCGCGGTCACCGGGCCCCGACAGCCACGCGGTCCCGTCGTCGCTGCGCGGCGACCAGTCTGGCCGACGAAGGCGATTGCCGGTCGGGCAGCCAGGTCACGGTCCAGGTCGACGATGCAAGCGCCCGGCGGCGATCGCCTGGCTGACCGGTCCATCGAGCATCTGTCGCTCACGCTGACGCGCCCGACGGCGCCGCGCTGCGCCAGTACGTTCACCCTGGCCGCCGGGCGCCCCGCTGCGCGTGCGCTTCACCGCGCCGGTCAGCGTCGCTAGCTACGGCGCGCCGGGCCGACCTGACCACGCGACGCTCGCACTCTCGGCGCCCAGCGCGGTCACGCTGCCCCGCCCGGCCCGGCCGGCTCGCTGTCGGTGGCGGCCGCGCCGCGCAGCTGGGAGAGCGCCCGCCCGACGCTGGTGAGCTGGTTCCCGGCCGGCGCCGCGCGCGTCGGCCGTCGCCTCCCCGGCCCCGGGCACCACGGTCACCCCGGCACGCCGATCACGCTCACCTTCTCCAAGCCGGTCGCCCAGGCGCTCGGGCACGCGCGCCCGCCGGTGCTGCCGATCACGCCGGGGACCTGGCACCAGGTCAACGCCCACACGATCGTGTTCCGGCCCGAGGGCGTCGGCTACGGCCTCGGCGCGCACGTCACCGTCGCCGCTGCCCGCCGGCGTGACGCTGGTCGGCGGGGCCAGCGGCGCTACGAGCACGTCGGCGCCTGGAGCGGTCCCCCCGGGCTCGACCGTCCGCCTGCAGCAGCTCCTGGCGCGCTCGGCTACCTGCCGCTGCACTTCACTACGCCCACGGGCGGGCGTGCCGCTCAACGCCGGCCGCCCAGGAGCAGGCCGCGCATCTCGCCGCCCGCGGGCGAGCTCACTGGGCCTATCCGAACGTGCCCAGTCAGCTGCACAGCGATGTGGGCGCCCGGGGTGACGGCGAGATGACCCAGGGCGCGGTGATGGCTTCGAGAACGACCACGGCATGACCGCCGACGGCGAGCGCCGGACCGCTGGTGTGGAAGGCGCTGATCGCGGCCGTCGTCGAGGGCCAGCGCTCGAGCTTCGGCTACACGTTCGTCGACGTCTCCAAGGATCGAGCCCGAGCAGCTCACGCTGTGGCACAGCGGCCACACCGTGCTGACCACGCCGGTCAACACCGGCATCGCTCGGCGCCCGACCGCGAGCGGGACCTTCGCCGGTCTTCGAGCACCTGCCGCGTGACCACGATGAGCGGCACCAATCCCGACGGCAGCCACTACAACGATCCGGGCATCCAGTTCGTCAGCTACTTCAACGGCGGCGACGCGCTGCACGCCTTCACGCGCGCCCAGTACGGCTTCCCCCAGAGCCTCGGTTGCGTCGAGATGGCGCTCGGGCCGCGCCGGCCAGGTGTGGCCGTACACGCCGATCGGCACGCTGGTCAACGTTACTAGGTCGAGCGGGCTAGCTCGCGGCCCGCGAGCAGGCTCGCTGCGGGCGGTCGCCCAGCGAGGACGCCTGGCCCCCGGCGGCGAATAGCGCTGCTCGATGAGCCGTGACCGAGGATTGGAGCCAGCGGCCGCGGAACGGGAGCTGAGCGAGCCGTGGCAGGCGGCGCTCGCCGCCTTCGCCGCCGACCTGCGCCGCCGCGCGGTGGCGGACAAGACGCTGCGCGCCTACGCGCCGACGCCCGCAGTTCGCGCGCTGGGCCAGCGGCGCGGGGCCTCGACCCGGCCACCATCGACGTCCGCGCGCTGCGCCGCTTCGCCGCCGCCTGTCCGAGCGCGGGCAACGCCCGGCGACGCGTCGCCCGCAAGCTGGCCGCGCTGCGCGGGCTGCTGCGCGTCCAGGTCGAGAGCTGGGCGCACGGGCGGAGAACCCGGCCGAGCTGCTCGGCTCGCCCAAGCGGGCCCAGCGCCTGCCGCGCGTGCTCAAGTCCAGCGAGGTCGAGTCGCTGCTGGACCGGATCCCGGCGACGGGCCGCTCGAGCTGCGCGACCGGGCGCTGTTCGAGCTCGCCTACGCCTGCGGGCTGCGGGCGGAGGAGCTCGTCTCGCTCGACCTCGACTCGGTCGACTTCGACTCCGAGACCGTGCGGGTCGAGGGCAAGGGCGGACGGACCCGGCTCGTGCCCCTCGGCGAGCCCGCCCAGGCCGCGCTGGAGCGCTACCTGAGCCCGCGGGCGCGCGCCGGCGCTCGACCGGCGACGGCGCGAGGACCGCGCGGGCCCTGTTCGTCTCCAAGTCCGGCCGGCGGCTGACCACCTCCGACGTGCGCCGGCGCCTGCGCGGCGTGGGCGCGGCAGGCCGCCGCCGCAGGCTCCCGGCGCTGGCCGAGGCCCACCCGCACGCGCTGCGCCACTCCTTCGCCACCCACCTGCTCGAGGGCGGCGCGGACCTGCGGGCAATCCAGGAGCTGCTCGGTCATGCCACTATCTCCACCACGCAGGTCTACACTCGCGTCGAGGCCGCGCGCCTCCGATCCGCCTACTCGCGCGCCCATCCCCGGGCGTAGCGCGGTCACGAGGAATACGACTGGAAACCAACGTCAAAGCGATCGAGCTGCAGGATCTCTGGAGGCGCTACAAGGCCTCCGGCGATCAGCGCGCCCGCGAGCGGCTCGTCGTCGCCTACTCGCCGCTGGTCAAGTACGTGGCCGGGCCGCATGGGCTCGGGGCTGCCCGCGCACGTCGAGGAGGCCGACCTCATCTCCTACGGGCTCGGCGGCCTGATCTCGGCCATCGAGCGCTTCGACCTCACGCGCGAGATCAAGTTCGAGACCTACGCGATCACCCGCATCCGCGGCGCGATCATCGACGAGCTGCGCACGCTGGACTGGGTGCCGCGCTCGGTGCGCGCCCGGGCGCGCGAGATCGAGCGGGCCAACATGAAGCTCGAGGCCAAGCTCCAGCGCGCGCCCACCGACGAGGAGATGGCCACCGAGCTGACGATGTCGGTCGACGAGTTCCAGGAGGCGCTGCTGCAGATCTCCAACTCGACGATCGTCGCCCTGGACGAGCTGTGGAGCGTGTCGGACTCCACCGGCGACCAGGTCTCCCTGCTCGACACGCTGCCCGACCGCGGCGCGCCCGATCCCGCAGATGCTCGTGCACCAGTCCGAGGTGCGCGACCGGATCGCCGACGCGATCGCCGCGCTGCCCGAGCGCGAGAAGCTCGTCGTCGCTCTGTACTACTACGAGAACCTGACCCTGCGGGAGATCGGCGAGGTCCTCGGGGTCACCGAGTCGCGCGTCTCCCAGCTGCACACCAAGGCGGTTCTGCGCCTGCGCTCCAAGCTCGCCGGCGAGCTCGAGCTTAATTGGGCAGGCCGCCACATGGGGGACCTGCCGCATGCGCGCATGCGTCCTCGCTCGGCGCATGCGCCGAGGCGACGGAATGCGCGCATGCGCCTTCGACCGTCCGAGCCAGCCGTGTGTGAACCTCCGATGGGCTGAGGCGTGGCACGGCACGGAGCCTGCGTGCAGTATCACTGCATGCCCCGAACGGTTGACGCTCCGCGGTAAGGTCGCCTGCTCCGACACATCGAGGAGAGGAGCAGGCATGCACAAGGCCGCGGATCGCATCCGCAACGTGGCCATCGTCGGCCACCGCGGGACGGGTAAGACGTCCCTGCACGAGGCGCTGCTCTTCGAGGCCGGAGTGACCAACCGGCTCGGATCGGTGGTCGACGGCACGACGGTCTCGGATGCCGATCCCGACGAGAAGGCGCGCCAGATGTCGATCTCCGCGGCGCTGTCCTCGTTCGAGTGGCAGGAGCGCAAGGTCAACCTCATCGACACGCCCGGGGAGCCGAGCTTCATCGCCGACGCGCTCGGCGCGCTGCGCGTCTGCGAGTCGGCCGTGTTCGTCATCAACGGCGTCATGGGCGTCGAGGTCCAGACCACGCCGGCTGTGGCAGCGCGCCGCCGAGCTCGACCTGGCCCGGCTGCTCTTCGTCAACATGCTCGACCGCGAGCGGGCCGACTTCTTCCGCACCCTCGACGCGCTGAAGTCCGCCTTCGGCCCCCACGTCGTGGCCACCGAGATCCCGATCGGCGCCGAGCACGAGATCTCCGGCGTGATCGACCTCGTCGACATGAAGGCCTACCGCTACGAGGGCGCCGCGCCGCGAGAACTGCACCGAGATCCCGATCCCCGACGAGCTCGCCGATCAGGCCCAGGAGTACCGCGAGAAGCTCATGGACGAGGTGGCCGAGAACTCCGACGCGCTGATGGAGCGCTACCTCGAGGGCGAGGAGATCTCCCACGAGGAGATCGTCACCGCGCTCAAGGACGGCACCAACCACGGCCACATCTTCCCGGTCACCTGCGGCGTGGCCACGCGCAACCTGGCCACCAACCGCCTGCTCGACGCGATCGTCGAGGACCTGCCCTCGCCGGTCAAGCACGGCGGCCTCGAGGTCGGCGAGGTGACGCTCGAGCCGGTCGAGGACAAGGAGCTCTTCGCCTACGTGTTCAAGACCCGGGCCGACCCGTTCGCCGGGCGCATCAACCTCTTCCGCGTCTACCAGGGCGTCCTGGCCCAGGACTCCCAGGTGCTCAACACCCGCGCCCACGTCAAGGAGCGCGTCGGCCAGCTCGTCGCCTTCGAGGGCGGCCACGACCGAGCACGCCACACGAGTTCGGCCCGGGCGACATCGGCGCCGTGGCCAAGCTCAAGGAGACCAAGGCCGGCGACTGGCTGGCCGCGCGCGACGAGCCGATCCAGATGCCGTCGATCAAGCTCCCCGCGCCGGTCATGGCCTTCGCGGTCGAGCCGGCCGCCAAGGGCGACGAGGAGAAGGTGTTCACCGCCCTGCGCCGCCTCCAGGAGGAGGACCCGACGATCGACCTGCACCGCGACCCGCAGACGGGCGAGCAGATCGTCGCCGGCCTCTCCCAGGTCCACGTCGAGGTCATCGTCGAGCGCATGAAGTGCGCGCTTCGGCGCCGAGGTCAACCTCAAGCCGCCGCGGGTGCCCTACCAGGAGACGATCCGCAAGCCGGCCAAGGCCCACGGCCGCCACAAGAAGCAGACCGGCGGCCGCGGCCAGTTCGGCGACTGCCACATCGAGATCGAGCCGCTGGCGCCCGGGCGAGGGGTTCGAGTTCGTCGACGCGATCAAGGGCGGGGTGATCCCGTCCGGGTTCATCCCCGCGGTGGAGAAGGGCGTGCTCGAGGCCATGCAGGAGGGCGTCGTGGCCGGCTACCCGGTCAAGGACGTGCGCGTGCGGCTCTACGACGGCTCCTACCACACCGTCGACTCCTCCGAGATGGCCTTCAAGGTGGCCGGCTCGCTGGCCATGAAGCAGGCGCTCGAGCAGGCCGGCGCGGTGCTGCTCGAGCCGATCATGCTCGTCACCGTGATCGACGCCCGAGGACACCGTGGGCGAGGTCATCGGCGATCTCAACTCCCGCCGCGGCCGGCCGCTGGGCATGGAGCCGATCGGCGCCGGCATGACCGAGGTCAAGGCCGAGGTGCCGATGGCCGAGATGCTCTCCTACGCGCCCGACCTGCGCTCGATCACCGGCGGCCAGGGCGAGTTCACCATGGAGTTCGTCCGCTACGAGGAGGTGCCCGCCCACCTGGCCGGCAAGGTCGTCGAGGGCGCCAAGGAGGCCGTCAAGGCGTAGGCGGGGCCCGGGGACCAGGCCCGCCCGCCCCTCGCCGGCCGAGGCCACGAGGTACGCGCGGGTGCATTTCTGATCGACATAACACGCTGCAAAGTGGTCCTTTTTCGCCGAGCCCAAGGCCGCGGTCGGGCCGCGTGGGGGTGTGCTGGCCGCGGCCGGGTCCGCTAGTCTGAATCGCCGTGATTACCAGGGACATCCGGACGTCCACGCCGATCACCGTTGCGATGTCTGCGGGCGGACGCTGCTGCGCGGCGAGCGGGCGCACGCGTACCTCGACGGCGGCGCGCGGCGCTCGGTGTGCGAGCTGTGCACCGCGCGCGCGCTGCACGAGGGCTGGGTCCGCGAGGGCACCGAGCCGCCGTTCGACGACAGCGGCGCGGGCGTCGGACCGGCGCCGCTCGCTGCTCGGCCGCCTGCGCGGGCGCCGGGCGCCGGCGCGCCCCGGAAGTGCCGGAGGAGCGAGGCGCCCGAGGAGCTCGAGCATCCCTCGCTTCGCGCCGGCGCGGGCGCGGGAGGAGGCCTACGCGCCCGAGGAGGACGAGCCCCTCGAGGAGGAGGACGAGGAGCTGGCGCCCGCACCGCCGCCGCCGCACCCCCACCGCGAGCGCGCGAGCCCGTCCGCGAGCCCCGCCACGTGCGCGCCATCCCGACCAGCGCCGAGCAGAAGTTCGCCGCCGCCGTCGAGGTCTTCAACGGCTCCGAGCACCGTCGCACGGTCGCCGGCGTCGCCCGCTCGCTCGGGGATGCCGACCGTGGCCGTCCTGCCCGTGCCCGAGGGCCCGGGCCTGGTCAAGGTCGTCGTCTCCTGGGAGCTGTGCTGGTACCGCTACGAGATCGACCTCTCCGAGGACGTCCCCGGCGTCCGCGTGGTCACGCCAGGGCTACGAGCTCGATGAGCTGCAGCCCATCGAGCGCAAGCCCAACGCGGTGGCCGACGAGCAGGGCAGCCTGGCGCTCGGACGCTGATTTCGTCCGGAGTCCGACGGATGGGGATGAGCGGTCCGGCCTCGGCTGGACGAACATCTGATGCCGGCTTTCGCAGCCAGTCACTAGCATCAGTGCCGATGTTCGACCGTAAACCAGTGCTGTGATCTACTGCGTCATCCCCGAGCCCCTCGCCGATGAGCTGCTCGACAAGCTCACTCGGTACTACGCCGATGATCCCAACGTCACGGTGATCGTCGACCGGCGCAAGGCCTCGCGCCGCGGAGCTGGCATCCGGCGGCGGCAACCGCCAGGTGCGCGATCGCCGTCGCGCGCGGGTGCCCGGCGAGCTGCCCGAGCTGGCCACCGAAGCTCGCCCTCGACTGACGCCCCGCGCGGCGGTGAAGCTCGTCCTCCACGTCGACGGCGGCGCGCGCGGCAACCCCGGGCCCGCCGCCATCGGCGTCGTCATCTCCGACCCCGAGGGCGAGGTGCTCGAGGAGCTGGCCGAGCGCATCGGCGTGGCCACCAACAACGTGGCCGAGTACCGCGCCGTGCTGCGCGGCCTCGAGCGCGCCCGCGCGCTGGGCGCCAGCGAGGTCGAGCTGATCGGCGACTCCGAGCTCGTGGCCCGGCAGCTGACCGGCGCCTACAAGGTCAAGCACCCGGCCATGAGGGCGCTCCACCTCGAGGCCGTCCGCGCCCTGGGCGGGTTCGAGCGCTGGGGCATCCGCACCGTGCCGCGGGCCCAGAACGCGGCCGCCGACGCGCTGGTCAACGCGGCGCTCGACGCCGCGGCGTAGCGGGGTCCAGCAGCGGTTGTCCGTCGAGCGCCGAGCGCGCTCGACGCCGCGGCGTGGCGGGGTCCAGCAGCGGTTGTCCGTCGAGCGCCGAGCGCGCTCGACGCCGCGGCGTGGCGGGGTCCAGCAGCGGTTGTCCGTCGAGCGCCGAGCGCGCTCGACTCCGCGGCGTAGCGGTCGCTCGAAGCCGGCGTGGCCGGCCGTCCCGGCGCGCGGGAGCGTCGTTTCTGCCTCGGAACGCCGGGGTACGCGAGCCCCGTGAACCCCCTGACTCAGGCCGCTCGCCGGCTGGTCGAACACCGCCCCGGCCACCCGATCCTCAGCCTCTACCTCGACCTCGATCCCGAGCGCTTCGCCACCGCGCCCGGCCCGGGCCTCGCAGGTCCGCTCGCTGATCGACGAGGCCGCCAAGGAGATCGACGCCGCCAGCGACCTCGGCCACGACGATCGCATCGGCCTGCGCGCGGACCTCGAGCGCGTCAGGGACTATCTGCTCTCCGCGAGCCGCCGTTCTCGGGGGCCCGGGCGCTGGCCGTGTTCTGCTCCAGCCGCGATGAGCTGTTCGAGACCGTCCAGCTGCCGCGCCCGGTCCCGGGCCGCGTCGTTCTCGAGCGCGCCGTACGTCGAGCCGATGCTCGCTGCCGCCCAGCAGCGCGAATGGTGCGTGGTGCTCGTCAGCCGCCGTCAGGCCCGCGTGTTCACCGGTCCGGCCGACAGCCTTCAGGAGCGCCAGGACTTCGAGGACGGACGTCCACGGCCAGCACGAGCAGGGCGGCTGGTCGCAGGCCCGCTACGAGCGCAGCGTCGAGAAGGACGTCGACGAGCACCTGCGCCACGTGGCCGAGGTCATCGAGCCCGGCGCCGGCGCCGCGACGGCTTTGACCGGCTCGCCCTCGGCGGGCCGCCCGAGGTCGTGCCCCGGCTCGAGGCGCTGCTCGGCGAGGAGGTGCTGGGCCGGCTCGTCCCCGGACGGGTCGAGGTCGACGTGGCCAGCGCGAGCGAGACCGAGGTCGCAGGCGCGATCGCCGCCCTCGTCGAGGACGATGACCGCCGCGCCGAGCGCGAGGCGCTCGACCGCATGGCCGCCGGCATCGGCAGCGGCGGCCGCGGCGTCGGCGGGCCGGCGGACACCGTCGCGGCGCTCAACGAGCGCCGCGTCGAGACCCTGCTGCTCGAGCCCGACTTCGACGGCAGTGCCCAGCGCTGCCCGGCCTGCGGGTTGCTCGTCCTCGACGGTGCCGGCCTCTGCCCGGCCGACGGCACCCAGCTCGAGGCCGTCGAGCACCTGCGCGAGGCGGCCGTCGAGGCCGCGCTGGCCAGGACGCCGAGGTCATGGTCGTCGACCACCACCCAGACCTCGGCCCGTTTCAGGGCATCGGCGCCGTCCTGCGCTTCTAGCCTGGTCTCGGGACCCGCGAGCCGCAATGTGCGGGTCGGGACGCTGACCATTCCCGCGCTTGTGGCGGCCGGCGTGTACGCTCCTCTGTCGTGAGCGATCCACTGTTCGAGCTGAGCGAGCGCCTGCAGGAGGCCGCCGACCGGCTCCGGGCCGGCGAGCTTGAGACCGACGTCGCGCTGGAGCTGATCGAGGAGTGCGCGCGGCTGGCCTCCGAGGCCAGCGCCGAGGTCGATGCGCGCGTGCGGGCGGCGCTCGAGCCGCTGCCCGACCTGCCCGGCCAGCTTCCGCTGCCCGCCACCTAGTCGACGGTGTCGTCGGCCGTCCAGGCGCCGGCCTACCCGGACCACCTGCGCGACGAGGTCGAGCGCTACCTGGCCGAGCTGCGCTTCTCCGACGAGGCGCCCACCGCGCGGCCTCGACGAGGCCATGCGCTACTCGCTGCTGGCCGGCGGCAAGCGCATCCGGCCCGTGCTCGCGCTGGCCACGGCCCAGGCCATCGGCCGCCCGCTGGACTGGGTGCTGCCGCTGGCGGCGGCGCTCGAGCTCATCCACACCTACTCGCTCATCCATGACGACCTTCCGGCCATGGACGACGACGACCTGCGCCGCGGCCGGCCCACCTGCCACCGGGCCTTCGGCGAGGACGTGGCCATCCTGGCCGGCGACGGCCTCTACGCCGAGGCCTTCTCGCTCCTGCTCGCCGCCAGGAGGCCGCGCCCGCGCAGCTCCTCGCCGCCGCCCGGGCGCTGGCCGCCGCCACCGGCGTGAGCGGGCATGGTCGGCGGCCAGTACATCGACGTGGCCGGCACGGCGCCGACCGGGCCCGGACGGCCTGCGCCGCCTCCACGAGCTCAAGACCGGGCGCCTGATCGCGGCCAGCATCGAGTGCGTGCTGCTGCTGGCCGGGATCGCGAGCGTGACACAATCAACGGCCTTCAGAGCCTTTGCCGGCGAGCTCGGCGTGCTGTTCCAGATCGTCGACGACATCCTCGACGTGACCGGGATCCCAGGAGTCGCTGGGCAAGCCGCAGGGCAGCGACGAACGGCTGGGAAAGCGGACGTACGTGACGGAATTCGGCCTCGACGGCGCCCGGCAGCTAGCCTCGGAGTCACACCGGCGCGCGCGCCGGAGCGCTGGCCGGCGCCGCCCCCGCCGGGGCGCCGGAGCTCGAGCAGATCACCGACTTCATCGCCACCCGCAGCTTCTAGAGCGGAGAGTCCGCACCGTGTCCAAGCTCCTCGCATGCATCAACGGCCCCGCCGACCTCCATGGGCTCAGCGACGAGGAGCTCCAGGCGCTCGCCCAGGAGGTGCGCGAGCACATCATCGACACGGTGGGCGAGATCGGCGGCCACTTCGGCGCCAACCTCGGCACGTGCGAGATCGCCGTGGCGCTGCACTCGCTGCTCGATCTCCCGCGCGACAAGATCCTCTGGGACGTCGGCCACCAGGCCTACCCCCACAAGATCCTGACCGGCCGCCGCGACCAGCTGCACACGATCCGCAAGTACGAGGGCCTGGCCCCGTTCTGCTCGATCGCCGAGTCCGAGCACGACATCATGGGCGCCGGCCACGCCTCGACGGCGATCGGCTACGCGGTCGGGATCAAGGAGGCCATGCGCCGCGGCCACGGCGAGGACGGCCAGGTCGTCGCCGTCGTCGGCGACGGGGCGATGACCGGCGGCGTGGCCTTCGAGGCCGTCCATCAGGCCGGCGGCCTCGGCACCCCGATCGTCGTGCTGCTCAACGACAACGGCATGTCGATCGCGCCCAACGTCGGCGCGCTGTCGCGCTACTTCAACCGCGTGCGCCTCAACCCGCGCCTGTGGCACGCCCGCGAGGACCTCGAGGGCGGCCTGACCAAGCTGCCGGCCGGCATCGGCGCCGCCTTCGAGCGCCTCGGCCCCCACGTCAAGGAGTCGCTCAAGGCCTTCTGGGCGCCGGGTCTGTGGTGGGAGGAGCTCGACTGGGCCTACATGGGCGTCATCGACGGCCACGACGTCGGCGCGATGCGCCGCGCGCTGCGCGAGGCCCTGGCCGCCGAGCGGCCCGTCGTCGTGCACTGCGCCACGGTCAAGGGCAAGGGCTTTGCCCCCGCCGAGGAGGGCGGCCTGGAGGGCATGGAGAAGTGGCACGCCGCCAAGCCGAAGTCGATCGCCGGCGGCGCGCCGGCCGGTCGGCCGCCGTCCCGTCCCTCCGGTCAAGCCGATCCCCCAGTACACCGAGGTGTTCGGCAACGCGCTCGTCGCGAGTGCCAGCGCGACGAGCGGGTGCTCGGCATCACCGCGGCCATGAACTCCGGCACCGGCCTGAACATCCTCCAGCGCGAGCTGCCCGACCGCTACTTCGACGTCGGCATCGCCGAGCAGCAGGCGGTCCTGCTGGCCAGCGGCCTGGCCCTGCAGGGCGCGCGGCCGGTGGTGGCGATCTACTCGACCTTCCTGCAGCGCGCCTACGACCAGATCGTCCACGACGTCTGCCTGCAGAAGCTGCAACGTGGTCTTCGCCATGGACCGCGCCGGCCTGGTCGGCGACGACGGGCCCACCCACCACGGCGCCTTCGACATCGCCTACCTGCGCTGCCTGCCCAACATCGTGCTGATGGCCCCGCGCGACGAGGCCATGCTCGTGCACATGCTGCACACCGCGCTGCGCTACGACGGCGGCCCGGTGGCGCTGCGCTACCCCCGCGGCGCCGGCGTCGGGGTGCCGCTCCCCGAGCGCCCGCGGCCGATCGAGATCGGCACCGGGCGAGATCCTGCGCGAGGGCGAGCGGGTGGCCCTGCTCGGCTACGGCAGCGGCGTGGCCAAGGCGCTGGAGGCGGCCGACATCCTGGCCGAGCGCGGGATCTCGGCCACCGTGGCCGACGCCCGCTTCGCCAAGCCGATCGACGCCGGGCTGGCCGCCCAGCTGGCCGCCGAGCACGAGCTGCTCGTCACCGTCGAGGAGGGCGTGCTGGCCGGCGGCTTCGGCTCGGCGGTGTGGGAGCGGCTGTCCGACGCCGGGCTGGCGCCGCGCATCCTCCGCGTCGGCCTGCCCGACCGCTACGTCACCCACGGCGCTCCCGCGCTCCTGCACCGCGAGGTCGGCTTCACCGGCGCACGGATCGCCGAGCGGATCGAGGCCGCGGTGGCGGCGAGCCGACAGCCCGGCACGCGCCGGGCAGTCGCGGCGGCCGGGTAGGTCGGCCATGCCACGGCGGCTGTCGCGCGAGCGGGCGGCGGGGGTGTGGCGGGCGGCGCGGGGCGCGGCTGGGCGGGGGCGGCGGACCCGTTCGCCCAAATCCACCTGGCCCGCCGAGGTCGTGGGATGGCGAGCGATCCGGTCTGAGCCCATGCCTCGGCGAGAGGCATGGGATGTGGACCGGGCCTCGCGCGGCATAGCCCGACCCCCGCGTGCCGATAACGAGAACGCATGTCCACCACGCTGGAGCCCGCCGACCGCACCGGCACCGAGAGGGCGCCGGTGTTCATCTCGCGCCAGCCCGTGCTCGACGCCAAGCGCCGGGTGACCGGCTACCGGATCTCCTATGCCGCCGGCGAGCCGAAGGCTCGACGAGCTGGCGATGGCGCCGACCACGCGGCTGTTCGGCGACATCCTCACCGTGGTCGGGCTCGAGGAGCTGGTGGGCAGCGCCCTGGCCCACATCCCTGTGTCCCGGCAGCTTGCTGAGAACCTCGGCGTCCCGCCCGTGCGACCCGATCAGGTCGTCCTGCGCGTCGCCCACGACCACGCGGTCGATCCCGAGCTGCGCTCGATCCTCGACTCGCTCGCCGGCCGCGGCTACGCCCTCTCGCTCTACGACCTGCCCGGACCTCGCGGTCGACCCCGGAGCTGCTCTAGCTGTTCGGCATCGTCGAGCTCGACTGCGCCGCACGGGAGCGACGCGGAGCTCGCCGACGCCGTGGCCCGGATCTCGGCCGCGCGAGCGACGCCGCTGGCCGTGGGCTGACGCAGCGACGCAGAGTTCGAGCGGGCCACGGGCGCTCGGCTTTGAGCTGTTCGCCGGCTCTTTCTTCTCAAGCCCCCGCGCGACCGAGGTCCGCAACGTGCCGGTCGGCGGGCTCAGCACGCTGGCCGCGGTCGCCCAGATGCAGGGCCACGGGGCGCGACATCGAGGAGCTCGAGCGCGTCATCGACCGCGACCTCGGCCTCAGCGTCAAGCTCCTGCGCTACATCAACTCGGCCTACTTCGGCATGCGCAGCCGAGATCACCTCGATCCGCCAGGCGATCATGATGCTGGGCGCCCGGGGCGTCTCGCGGTGGGCGATGATGGTCGCCCTGACCGGCGGCACGGCGGCGCCGGGGGAGCTCTCGGTCATGGCTCTGACCCGGGCCCGCATGTGCGAGCTGCTGGCCGCCGGGCGCGCCGATGTGGCCACGGATGAGATGTTCACCATCGGCCTGCTCTCGCATGGCCGACGCCCTGCTCGACACTCCGCTTGATCAGGTGCTGGACGAGCTGCCTCTCACCGACTGGTGTCTCGGCCGCGCTGCTCGAGCGCTCGGGCCCGGCGGGAGCCATCCTCGACGCTGCCGTCTGCTACGAGGTCGGAAGCTTCAGCGCCGAGAGCGTGCAGGCCCACAGCGACCACGTGGCCCAGGCCTACATGGACGCCCTGCGCTGGGCTCGCGAGACGGCCCAGGGCCTGATCTGAGCGCCACCGGGCCCCCGCCCGATTAAACGAAACGACCCGCCGCTGGGCGGGCCGTCTCGGAGGGAGGAGAGGTACTGCTGTGCGTTGATCGCGCTAGGAATCATGCCCCGGCGAGGCGGCCGTCAATGTGACGTGGGTCACTCCCGCGAGGGCGGCGGGCGCCCTGACCCCGGCCGCTCGCGCCGGACCCGCACACCGGTGACGTACCGTTAGCGCCCGGTGAAACGGATACGCCTTGACAGCCTGCTCTGTGATCGCGGTCTCTATCCCTCGCGCTCGCGGGCCGCGGCCTCGGTGCTGGCCGGTGAGGTGATGCTCCTCCCCGAGCGCCGGCGCGCGTCCAAACCCGGTCAGATGGTCCCCGTCGACGTGGAGGTGGAGGTCGCCGCCCCGCCCCCGTACGTCTCCCGGGGCGGGATCAAGCTTGCCAACGCCCTCGACACGTTCGGCGTGGACGTGGCGGGTCGCCGCTGCCTCGACGTGGGCGCCAGCACGGGCGGCTTCACCGACTGCCTGCTGCAGCGCGAGGCCGCGCACGTCGTCGCCGTCGACGTCGGCTACGGGGAGCTGAACTGGCGACTGCGCTCCGATCCGCGGGTGACGGTCGTCGAGCGCCAAAATGCCCGCTCGTTGCGCCCTGAACAGCTGCCCTACGCCCCCGAGCTCGTGGTCATCGACGTCTCCTTCATCGGACTGGACAAGGTCCTGCCGGCCGTCTTGGCCTGCGCCGCCACGCGCTTTGACTGCCTGGCCCTGGTCAAGCCCCAGTTCGAAAGTCGGGCGCGAGCACGTCGGCAAGAGCGGCGTCGTCCGCGATTCCGCGACCCGGCGCGCGGCGCTGGTGTCCGTGGGCGCCGCCGCCACGGGGCTCGGGGTCGCCGTGCTTGGCTTTGCCAGCTCGGAGCTACCCGGGCCCAAGGGCAACCAGGAGAGCTTCGTGTGGCTGGCCGAGAACGCGCGCCGAGGCGTTCCAGATATCGAGGCGGCGGCTCGCGCGGTGGAACCGTGAACCGGATCCGGACGGCGACCGTGTTCACGCACCGGCGCCCGGCCGAGACGGCACCGGCCATCTCCATGCTCCTGGCCAGCGCCCGGGCCGCCGGCGCCGTCCTGCGCCTCGACCCCGACGAGACGCGCAAGCATGAGCTCGAACCCGACGCCGGGCTGGAGCTCGATGCCCCGGTCCGCTCCGACGTCGATATGTGCTTTGCCCTTGGCGGCGATGGCACCGTGCTGGGCGCCCTGCGCACCTACGCCGGCGGCGAGGTGCCCGTATTCGGCGTCAACTTCGGCGAGATCGGCTTCCTGGCCAGCGTGGAGCGCCACGAGGCGCGGGTCGGGTTCTCGCGCGCTTTTGCCGGCGACTTCGAGGTGCTGCACCTGCCGGCGATCGAGCTGTCAGGCGAAAGCGGCCGGTGGCTGGCCATCAACGACGTCTCGATGCATCGCCAGCAGGGTAATCGCGTCGCCGATCTCGCCTATGCGGTCGACCGCGACGAGGTCGGCCGGGTCCGCTGCGACGGCATCGTCGTAGCCACCCCTGCGGGCTCCACGGGCTACAACCTGGCCAACGGGGGACCGGTGATGGCCTGGGGCGTGAAGGGCTTTGTCGTCTCCTTCATCGCGCCCCACTCGCTCACCGCGAGGGCCCTCGTGGTCGCTCCGACCGACGTGCTCACCATCCAGAACCGCTCGCGCGAGGAGCCCGTCGACGTCATCATCGACGGGCGGCCGGTATGCGTGCTCGAGCCCGGCGGGCATCTCGAGGCTCGATTCGTCGAGGACCAGGGTCACCTGGCCCAGGTCGCGGGCACGACCTTCTACCAGCGGCTGAGCCAGAAGTTCGGCCGCCTGGCCGCCATGCGCTGAGCGCCGCTGCCCGAGGGTCCGAAGCCCGCCCCCGCCTCAGATCCGTCCGCCCTCGGCGGTAGAACGGATCCATGCTCCTCGAGCTGCGCGTCGAGAACCTCCTGCTGCTGGACCGCGCCGAGCTCCGCCTCGCGCCGGGCCTGAACGTCCTCACGGGGGAGACCGGAGCCGGCAAGACGCTGCTGGCCCAGGCGCTTGATCTGCTCCTCGGCGGCCGGGCCCGGAGCGGGATCGTGCGGACCGGGGCCGCCGAGGCCTATGTCGAGGGCGTCTTCTCGCTTCCCGCGTCCTGGTCGGGGGAGGCCGCGAAGGCGAGCGCCGAGCACCTCGTGCCGGCCGACGCGGACGAGCTCGTGCTGGCCCGGCGCGTGTGGCCGGATGGCCGGACCCGCGCCTACGTGTGCGGGCGCTCGGCCACGGTGTCAGACCTCCGCGAGCTGGGCGGCGAGCTGCTCTCCTTCTACGGCCAGCACGAGCACCGCAAGCTCATGCTGGCCACCGCCCAGCTCGACATCCTCGACGCTCACTGCGGGCCCGAGCAGGCCCGGCGGCGGGTCGCGCTCGCCGCCGCCTATGAGCACGCGCGCCGGCTTGAGGCCCGGGTCGCCGAGCTGCAGGAACTGGCCGGCGCGCGCGAGCGCGAGCTCGACCTCCTGGCCTACGAGCTCGACGAGATCGACGCCGCCGGGCTAAGCGAGTCCGAGCTG
This sequence comes from uncultured Solirubrobacterales bacterium, assembly GCA_963777185.1. Classification (GTDB taxonomy): domain Bacteria; phylum Actinomycetota; class Thermoleophilia; order Solirubrobacterales; family Solirubrobacteraceae; genus Palsa-465. The sequence continues at coordinate 478,107 of CAVZPU010000007.1, read as the reverse complement.
CGCGAGCTCGAACAGGAACGGGAGCGCCTGCGCCACGTCGAGACGCTGCGCGGCGCCGCTGCCGCCGCCATCGAGGCGCTCACCCCCGAGGCGGGGACGGGCGCGGCCGAGCTGCTGGCCGGCGCCGCCCGGGGCCTGGAAGGCGCCGCGGCCCTCGACGGCGCCCTGGGCGCACGACACGAACGCCTCCAGGCCCTGCTCTACGAGGCCCAGGACCTCGGCGGAGAGCTGCGCTCCTACCTCTTGGGCATCGAGGCCCCTCCGGGGCGCCTCGAAGAGGTCGAAGAGCGACTCGCCCTGTTCGCGCGCCTGCAGCGAAAGCACGGGGGTACGATCTCGGACGTACTCGCCCATGCCGCACACTGCCGGCAGCGGCGCGAGGAGCTCGAGGGGGCGGAGGTGGCCCTCGAGGACGCCCACGGCGAGCTGACACAGGCACGTGAGCACCTGGATTCGCTGGCTGCAGCGCTTGGCGAACGGCGCCGCCGGGCGGCGCCGCGGCTGGCCCGCGCGGTGCGGGGCCGGCTGGCCGAGCTGGCCATGCCCGAGGCTGAGTTCTCGATCGAGCTGGCCCCACGGGCCGAGGGCTGCGGGCCCCGGGGCGCGGACGCCGTGCAGTTGCTCATCGCTCCCAATCCGGGCGTGCCGGCGGCGCCCTTGCGCGAGACCGCCTCCGGCGGGGAGCTCTCGCGGGTGATGCTGGCGCTGTTGAGCGTCGCGCACCGCGGCAGCGGTGATCAGGATGACGGCCCGCTGCTCGTCTTCGACGAGATCGACGCCGGAATCGGGGGGCACACCGCTCGGGCGGTGGGGGCCCAGCTGCGGGAGCTGGCCGAGGGTCGACAGGTTCTCTGCATCACGCATCTGCCCCAGGTCGCCGCGCTCGCCGCCCGCCACTTCACCATCGTCAAGGACAATGCGGCCGTGCCGGCGCGCACCACGGTCACCGCCCTCAACGGAGATGCGGTCGTGCAGGAGCTGGTGCGGATGCTGGGGGCCAGCGAGGGGGACGACGCGGCCAGCCAGCACGCCCGCCAGCTGTTGCGCGCTGCCTGAGCGCAGCGAGGGGTTGGGCGGCGGGGGGTGCGGCGAGTGGGCGCGCCGGGCGGACCCGCCAGGGTGCGCCGGGTGGGCGCGCTGGCGTGCGCCGGTGGGTGCGCCGGGGTGCGCCGCGCGGAGGCGTCGCGGTGCGCAGGGCGGACTCGAGCCAGCACCGCCGCAGGTCACCTTCGGCGCCTTGGCGAGACCCGCCCCACAGCACCAGACGATGGCTTTGGGCCATTGGCGGGTAAACCAGCAAAACGTTGCCTGTTGCCAGCAAGCTCGCCCGCTACCGGGAAATAAAGCGGCTCGGGTCCGGCGGTTCGGCGACCGTCGTGCTCGCCGAGGACACGGTCCTGGGCCGCAACGTGGCCCTCAAGCGGGTCCACGTGGCCACGGACGCCCGTGCCCTTTCCCGGCTGCGCCGGGAGGCCCTCATGGGCGCGTCGGTGAACCATCCCAACCTCGTCTCGATCTACGACGTGATCACCGACGATGACCTGGATCTGGTCATCGTCATGGAGTACGTCGCGGGAGAGACGCTGCGCCACGCCCTGGATCGCGAGGGCCGGGTGCCGACCGAACACGCGCTGCGCATTATCGAGGGCACCGCGGCGGGCCTGGATGCCATACACGGCCTGGGCATCGTCCACCGCGACATCAAGCCCGCCAACATCCTGCTCGGGACCGACGGCGCGGTCAAGCTCGCCGATCTGGGCATCGCCGCCGCGCTTGACCGCACCCGCATCACCACGACCGGGACCCTCCTCGGCTCCTTCGGCTACATGGCTCCGGAGCAGCTCGAGGAGACGCCGCCCACGACGGCCATCGACATCTACGCCTTGGCGGCGGTCGCCTATGAGGTCCTGTCCGGGGTCAAGGCTCGCCGTGAGTCGACTCCGATCGCCGTCGCTCACGCCGTGGCCACCCAACCGCCACCGGACATCCGCGAGGTGTGGCCCGAGGCTCCCAGCGCGGTCGCCGAGCTTCTCACCCGCGCCATGGCCCGCGAGCCGGCGGAACGCCCCAGCACCGCCGGCGAGCTCGTCGCCCCGCTACGAGCGGCGCTCGAGCCCCAGAGCACCGACCCCCGGACCCTGCCCTTTGGGCGGCCTCGACGCCGGCCACAGCCAGTCACGGCTCCCGAGGGTGCCGCGACGCCTCAGGAGGCCGCGAGGCCGCGGGACGCCGCGACGCCCCAGGACGCCCCGGAGGCGCCGGCTGCTCGGGACGGACGGGCCGCCACGGCGGCGGGCGCGGCGGGCGCCGCCGGAGCCGCTGCGGGCGCCGCCGGAGCCGCTGCAGGCGCGGCGGCGGGGCTGTCGGAGGCCTTGGATCACGGCGCCGAGCCGGCGGCCGGGCCGACCGCGAGGCCGCCTGCGGTCCCGGGTGAGGCGGCGACGCGGGCCGCGAGCGCGCCTGCGGTCCCGGATGAGGCGGCGGCGCAGGCCGCGAGCGCGCCGCGGCCCCGAGTGGCGTGGCGGCGGACGCGGTCGCGAGGCCGCCCGCGACCCCGGACGCCGCGCCGGCGCAGCGGAGCGCCGGCCGCCCGGTTGCCGGCGAGCCGGACAAGGCGTCCCCGAACCCAGGTGCCCCCGCCGCGCACGAGCCGCCCGCGACCGTGCCCGGCAAGCCAGAGCCAGCCTCGCCTGCGACCGCCGCGCCCGGCAAGCCGGAGCCGGCCTCGCCTGCGACCGCCGCGCCCGGCAACCCGGAGCCGGCCTCACCTGCGCCCGCCGCGCCCCGCAAGCCCGGGCCGGTGCCGGTCTCGGCCTCGGCGGCCCGAGCGGGCAAGCCGGCCCCAGCGTCGGCCGCTGCGAAACCGGCCGCCGCAGGATCGGCCGCTGCGGGCTCGGCTGCCGCAGCGGCGGCCGCTGCAGCAGGCCAGTCCGACCGGCCCGCTCCGGCCACCCGGCCTCGGCGCGGTTCAGAGCCGCCCGGCCCCGGGCCGGGCCCCTCCGAGCGCCGCCTGCGGCCCGAGTTCGCGCCCCCATCCGCCGGCCAGGACCGTCGGCTCGCGCGCGTGGCCCTGGTCGCCCTCCCGCTCGTGCTCATCGCCGGGGCCGTCGCCGCCGTGGTGCTCCTGAGCAGCGGCTCGAGTCCCTCGCACCAGAGCCCGACCGCGGCCACCAAAGCGCGCGCCGGCTCAACCGCGAGCCACGCCGCCGCAGCGAACCGAGGAAGCCCCGCAAAGAGCGGCAGCTTCGCTTCTCCCGCGGGCAGCTCGGGCAGCACGAGCAGCGGCTCCTCCGCGAGCGGCGGCACGGCGGGCGCGGCAGGATCGGGTTCCGCCGGGGCGGCCGGCTCAGCAGCATCCGGCGGTCCGGTGTCCGCGGTCGAGACCTTCTATGAGAACGCCGCCTCTCACCGCTATTCCGCGGCCTGGGCGTTAGCCGATGAGAACTTCCGCAACCAGCTAGGCGGGTATGCCAGCTTCCAGGCCGGTCAGGAAGAGGACGAGAGGATCATCTTCGACTCGGCCCAGGTCGTGAGCCAGTCCGCGGGCCTGGCCACAGTCGCCGTGCGCACCACGTCGGTGCGCACCAACGGCACCCAGCACTGTGCCGGTACCGTTCAGGTGGTGCCGGGCTCGGGCAGCTGGATGGTGCACCAGATCGGCATTAACTGCACGTAGCGGCCGGGCCCCCCGAAGGCCATGACTGCCGTCCGCTCCGACGGGTACCGTGGAGGCCGTCCACTACACTCGAGGATCGATCGATGGCATCAGACCCGCGACGCGCCGCGACCAACTCCACCGGGCAAACCCGGTTCATCTTTGTCACCGGCGGCGTGGTCTCCGCGCTCGGCAAGGGCATCGCCGCCGCATCGATCGGGCGGCTGCTGGTCGCTCGGGGGCTGAGCGTCCAGCTCCAGAAGTTCGATCCGTACATCAACGTCGATCCGGGCACGATGTCGCCCTACCAGCACGGCGAGGTGTTCGTCACCGAGGACGGCGCCGAGACCGACCTCGACCTCGGCCACTACGAGCGCTTCACCGACGCCAACACGAGCCGGGCCTCCAACGTCACCTCGGGCGGCATCTACAACACGGTCATCCGGCGCGAGCGCCGGGGCGATTACCTCGGCGCCACCGTCCAGGTCGTCCCGCACATCACCGACGAAATCAAGCAGCGGATCCGGCTGATGGCCGAGTCAAGCGACGTCGACTTCGTGGTCACGGAGATCGGCGGGACGGTGGGCGACATCGAGTCGCTGCCGTTCCTGGAGGCCATCCGTCAGTTCCCCGTCGACGTCGGGCGCCGGCGCTGCATGTTCATCCATCTCACGCTCGTGCCCTACGTCACCCACGCCGGAGAGCTCAAGACCAAGCCCACCCAGCACTCGGTCAACGAGCTGCGCCGCATCGGCATCGCGCCCGACATGGTCGTGTGCCGATCCGAGTCGGTCCTCTCCGCCGACATCCGGCGCAAGATCGCCCTTTTCGCCAGCCTCCCCGCCGAGGCCGTCGTCTCCGCCCGCGACGTGCCCGACATCTACCAGGTGCCGCTCGTCTTTCAGACCGAGGGGGTAGACGACTACATCCTGGGCGAGCACTTCGGCGTCGAGGCGCCGCTGGCGGACCTGAGCGGGTGGGCGGCGATGACCGAGCGCGCGCCGGCGAGGCGGACGAGCGCGTCCGGATCGCCCTGGTCGGCAAGTACGTCCAGCTCGAGGACGCCTACCTCTCGGTCGCCGAGGCCCTGCGCCACGCGGGCGTCCACCATCGGCGCCAAGGTCGAGATCGACTGGATCGACTCTGAGACCGTGGCCGACCCGGCCGTGGCGGCGCGTCTGCGCCAAGCCGCGGGCATCCTCATCCCCGGCGGCTTCGGCGGGCGTGGCTGGGAGGGCAAGATCACCGCCGCCCGGATCGCCCGCGAGGAGAACATCCCCTATCTGGGCATCTGCCTGGGCATGCATGTGGCGGTGAGCGAGTTCGCCCGGCATGTGGCGGGCATGGACGGCGCGAACTCGACTGAGATGGATCTCGAGACGCCGTTTCCGGTCATCGACCTCCTGCCCGAGCAGAAGGAGATCGCCGACATGGGCGGAACGATGCGGCTCGGCGCCGACCCGATCAAGCTGCACGCGGCACGCGCATCCGTGAGCTCTACGGCGAAGCGGTCGTCTACGAGCGCCACCGACATCGCTATGAGGTCAACAACCACCTGCGCCGCCGGCTCGAGGCCGTGGGGCTGATCTGCTCGGGTACCTCCCCGGATGAGCGCCTGGTGGAGGCGATCGAGTTGGCGCGCGACGAGCATCCCTTCTTCGTCGCCTCCCAGTACCACCCCGAGTTCAAGTCGCGGCCCGAGCGCCCCGCGCCGCTGTTCCGCGAGTTCGTGGGCGCCGCGTTGCGCCACAGCGGCGCCCCGGCCACCGATGATGAGGTCGGTCTGTCTGCGTCCGTCTCGTGAGACGGGCCTCGGAGGCGCAGCGCCAGCGCCTACACGAGACCTTCGCCCAGCTCTGCCGCATCGAAAGCCCCTCCGGGCAAGAGCGCGCCTGCGCTGACTGGGTGGCAGGCGAGCTGCGCTCGATGGGGCTCGATCCGGTCGAGGATGGCACCGCCGAGACGGCCGGTTCAAACGCCGGCAATCTCCTGGCCCGGGTGCCGGGCACCGGGTCCGAGAGCATCCTTCTCTGTAGCCATCTCGACACCGTGCCGCTGACCGCGCCCGTCGAGCCTGTCGTCGTCGACGGCGGCTGGGAAAACCGTCACGACGGCATCCTGGGCGCCGACAACAAGGCGGCGGTGGCCGTCGCCCTCGAGCTGGCGCGGGCCATGACGAGCGCCCCCTACCCGCCGAGCACCGGGGTCGAGCTGCTCTTCACCGTGTGCGAGGAGGTCGCTTTGCGCGGGGCCGCGGCCTTCGACGCGGACCGCCTGCGCAGCCGTTTCGGCTACGTCTTCGACCACGCCTCGCCGATCGGCGAGATCGTTCTCGCCTCACCAACCTACTACCGCATCGCCGCCGACTTCCACGGCCGGGCGGCCCACGCCGGTATCCGGCCCGAAGCCGGTCGCAGCGCCATTGCCGCCGCCGCGCGGGCCATCGCGGTCATGCCCCTCGGGCGACTCGATCCCGAGACGACCGCCAACGTGGGTCACATCGCCGGCGGCACCGGCACCAACGTCGTCCCCGAGCGCTGCCGGCTGGAAGCCGAGACCCGCAGCCTCGACGCCGCGCGCGCGGAGGCGATCGCCACCGAGCTCATCGATCACCTTCAGGACGCCGCCAACGCCGGCGAGTGCGATCTCGACGTCACCGTCGCCCAGCTCTTCAAGGGCTATCGCACCAAGCCGCGTGCCCCTCAGGTCGAACTGGCCGAGCGCGCCCTGCGCGGTTGTGGCTACGCGCCCACCCACATCGTCACGGGCGGTGGCTCGGACGCCAACGCCCTTGAGGCGGCCGGCTTTTCCTGCACCAACCTGGCCAATGGCACCGAGCGCAACCACGAGCCCACCGAGCGGGTGAGCACCGACGCCCTCGAGGGGATGTTCGAGGTGGCCCTGGCCCTCGTCTGGGAAGCGGATGTGCCCGCGGCGGCGTCGGCCCGGGAGTTGGCGGTATGAGCTCCTTCGAGCGCATCGCCGACGAGCGGGAGTGGGAGGGCAAGATCGTCGCCGCCGGGCGGGAGCGCTTTCGCTACGACGACGGGCAGGAGGTCACGCGCGAGAAGGTGTGGCATCTCGGCGCGGTCGGGATCCTGGCCATCGATGATGACCACGTGTGGCTGACCCGCCAGCCGCGCGAGGTGGTCGGCGTGCCCGACTCGCTCGAGGTGCCCGCGGGCAAGCTCGACGTCGCGGGGGAGGCCCCGCTCGAGACCGCCCAGCGCGAGCTCGCCGAGGAGATCGCCAAGCGCGCCGAGCGCTGGGAAGAGCTCTTCTGCTTCTACACCAGTCCCGGCTTCAGCGACGAGCGGGTCTGGCTCTACCTGGCCGAGGATCTCTCCGACGCGCCCGATCAAGAGCCAGACGAGGATGAGCGCATCGAGATCATCCCCTGGCCGCTTGACCGGCTCGACGACGCGATCGCCGCCTGCCACGACTCGAAGTCGCTCATCGCGCTGCTCTGGCTGGCCGCCCGCCGCCGGGCCTGATTCGGCGCGACGAGGCCGGGGGAGGGCGGGCAGGAGGCGATGCCGGCGAGGCGAATACGCCGTTATGGCGACCCTCGAAGCTCCCAGCGCCGCGGCTCGGCTCAACGAGCTCATGCTCGATTTCCTGGCCTACCTGGAGCTCGAGCGCGGACTGTCGCGCAACACGCTCGAGGCCTACCGCTCAGATCTCCTGCAATACGGCGAGTTTCTCTCCCGCCGGGACATCGATCCCGTGGCCATCGAGTCCCCCCAGCTGGCCGCCTTCATCTCCGAGCTGGCCGACGGCCACGACGGCCGCCCCCCGTGGCGGCGGCCACGCTCCAGCGCAAGATCGCCTGCCTGCGCTCGTTCTACCGCCACCTGCGCCGCGACCAGATCATCGGCCACGATCCGACGACCGAGCTGCGCGGGCCGCGCCCCCAGGCCCGCTTGCCCAAGGTCCTCTCCCGCGACGAGGTGGCCGCGCTCCTCAGCCAGCCCCGCGGCCAAGGGGCCGCCGCGCTGCGTGATCGTGCGCTGCTGGAGACGATGTACGCCTGCGGCCTGCGCGCCTCGGAGGCCATCGGGCTTCAGCTGCGCGACCTCGATCTCGAGTCCGGAGTTCTGCGCGCCCGGGGCAAGGGCTCGAAGGAGCGGATCGTGCCCATCGGCCGCACGGCCATCCAGTGCCTGGAGGCCTACCTCTCCCGCGCGCGGCCGGGGCTCGTGGGGCTGGGCGACGAAGCCCACCTGTTCGTCAACCTCCGCGGCACCGGCCTCTCCCGCCAGGGGCTGTACAAGATCGTTCAGCGGTACGCCCGCCGGGCCGGGCTCGAGCATCGCATGAGTCCCCACACGCTTCGCCACAGCTTCGCCACCCACCTGCTCTCGGGCGGCTGCGACCTGCGCTCGCTGCAGGAGATGCTCGGCCACGCCGACATCGGAACCACCCAGATCTACACGCACCTCTCGGCCGAGCGGCTGCGCGACGTCTACTTCGCCGCCCACCCCCGGGCCCATCTCGAGCGCACCTAAACCGTCGGCCGACGACGCTCCCCGCGGGGCCAGACGGACGCCCCGCTGACCCGGCCGACCTGGCGGGCTGGCAGAATCCCGCCGTGTCGACCGCTTCGGGCAGCCGATGAGCCGGGCCTTCGTGATCGTGCTCGATGCCTGCGGCGCGGGCGCCCTGCCCGACGCCGACGAGTACGGCGACGCGGGGACGAACACGCTCGGCCACCTGGCCGAGGCTCTGGGCGGCCTTGAGCTTCCCACCCTGCAGCGCCTGGGCCTTGGCTGCATCGTTCCCTTGCAGGGCGTGACTGCGGCCGAGAGGCCGGTCCTGCACGGGCGCCTGCATGCCATCGGTCCGGGCAAGGACTCGACCGCCGGGCACTGGGGCCTCATGGGCGTGGCGGCCCCGCGCCGCCCGCCCACCTATCCGCGCGGGTTTCCGACCGAGGTCGTGGAGATCGTGCAGGCGAGCAGTGGGCGGGCGGTCATCTGCAACCGGCCCAGCAACGGCATCGAGGCCATCGAGCAGTTCGGAGCCGAGCACGTGGCCACGGGTGGGCTGATCGTCTATACGAGCCAGGACTCGGTGCTCCAGATCGCCGCCCACGTCGACGTCGTCGACCCGCGCCAGCTCTACGAAATCTGCGCCACGGTGCGCGGAGCCCTGCAAGGCGAGCATGCCGTCGGCCGCGTCATCGCGCGCCCCTTCACCGGATCGGAAGGCGCATTCCGGCGCACCGACGGGCGCAAGGACTTCGCGCTCGCGCCGCCGACGCGCAGCTATCTCAACGAGCTTCAGGACGCCGGGGTGCCCGTCCACGGCGTGGGCAAGGTCTCCCACCTGTTCGCGGGCGTGGGCTTCGACGTCGAGCATCCCGGTCCGACCAACGCGCAGGCCCTGGACGAGACCGGCTCGCTGCTGCGCGAGCTCGAGCACGGCTTCGTGTTCACCAACCTGGTCGAGACCGACCAGGTCTACGGCCATCGCCACGACGCCGTCGGCTTTGCTCAGGCCCTGCGGACCATCGACGATGCGGTCGCGCAGTGGCTCGGGCTCCTCGCAGACGACGACCTGCTGGTGCTGACCGCCGACCACGGTTGCGATGTGCTGGCGCCCCACACCGACCACACCCGGGAGTACGCGCCGCTGCTGGCGGTGTTCGCCGGCCACCGGTCCCAGCGCCACGACGGCCCGCTGGCCGACGTGGGCGCCAGCGTGCTCGCCTGGCTGACCGGGGGGGAGGCGCCAGGGCTTGCGGGCCGATCCTTCATCTAAATTCGCTTCGGTGCCCGAACTGCCCGAGGTTGAGACCGTGCGTCGCCAGCTCGCGCCGCACCTCGAGGGACGGATCATCGAGGAGATTGAGATCCTCGATCCCCGCTGGACGCAGCCCCTGGCGCCGGCCGTCGTGGAGGCCGAGCTCCGCGGCGCCACGGTCGAAGAGGTGGGCCGGGCCGGAAAGTACCTGCTGTGGGCGCTCTCCGGCGATCGCCACCTGCTCATGCATCTGCGCATGACCGGCGCCCTGCTGCTCGACCCGGCGCCGGAGCCCGTGCACACGCGAGTGCGGATCGAGCTGAGCGGTGGGCGCCGCCTTGTCTATGTCGACCCGCGCCGCTTTGGCACCGGCCATCTCGTGCACGGGGCGGGAGCGCGCGACGCCTACCTGTCCAGCCGACTCGGCGCGGAGCCCTTCACGCCCCAGTTCACCGCTGCCTACCTGCGCCGCCGGGCCCGTGGCCGCCAAGCCCCGGTCAAGGCCTTTCTCCTCGACCAGCGCCACGTCGCCGGCATCGGCAACATCTACGCCGATGAGGCGCTGTTTCGCGCCGGAGTCCATCCACTGCGTCCGGCCGGGCGGCTGACCGGGCGCCAGTGGCAGGGCGTGCACGACGCGGTCGAGGCCGCGCTCCGGGCCGGAATCGACGCCAAGGGCGCCTCCATCGACGACTTTCGCCACCTCGACGGGGCGCGCGGGTCCTTTCAGGACCGCTTCCTCGTCCACCGGCGCGCCGGGCAGCCGTGTCCGAACTGCGGCGGCGCGATCCGCAAGCTCGTCGTGGGGGGCCGGGGGACCTACGTCTGCGAGTGCTGCCAGCCGCGCCCACGCACCCCGCGCCGGCCGCGGGCGGCGGTGTAAGCGGCCTCAGGCCGCCAGGTCGCGCAGACGGCCCTGGCGATCGGCCGCCACCAGGTCATCGAAGCCGCCGATCGTCACCTCGCCGATGACGATCTGGGGGAAGGTCACCATACCGGTGCGCTGCTGGAGCTCCATGCGACCGTCCGGGTCACGTGCCAGATTGATCTCGTGGTAGTCGATGCCGCGCTTGCGCAGCAGCGCCTTCGCGCTGACGCACCGCGAGCAGCCATCGGTGGTGTAGAGGGTGACTTTCATGCTTCAGAAAGTATAGCGTGGCCGGGCCGCTGAAGACCGAGGCGGTCGTACTGCGCTCGATCCGCTACGGCGAGGCCGATCGCATCGTCCACCTCTATACCCCGCACCTGGGCAGGATCGGCGCCATCGCCAAGGGTGCCCGACGCTCGCGCAGCCGCTTCGGCGCGCGGCTGGAGCCCTTCTTCCACATCCAGGCCGTGCTTCGAGAGGGACGCGGCGACCTCTACACGGTCACGGGCGTGGACACCGTCGCCATCCATGCCGCGCTGCGCGACCAGGTCGCCACGATCGACGCTGCCGCCCGGGCCTGCGATGCCGTGGCGCGGCTGTTCGAGACCACCGATCCCCATCCCGAGGTCTTCCGGCTGCTCGTCAACGAGCTTGCTCTGCTCGATGCCCACAGCGCTCAAGCCCGGCCGTCCAACGGGCTGGCCTTCCGTCTCAAGCTCCTGCTCGCCGCGGGCATCCTGCCTCAGCTCGGCTCGTGCGCGGCCTGCGGCGAACCCGAGCACCTGCGGGGCTTCTCGGCCTCAGCCGGCGGCGTGGTCTGCAGTTCCTGCGAGGCGGCGGCCTTTCCCCTCGACGAGGAGTCCTACCTCTTCCTGGTCGGTGCCGTGGGAGCGCCCCTGGCCGAGGCCCCCGACGCCTCGGAGCGCGCTCTGCGCCAGGCCGAACGGGCCATCAGCGAAACGGCCGAGCACCACGCCCAGGTGCGGCTGCGACCGCTGGTCGGCGTCCGTTAGAAGCGTTTGCGTCCCGGCGGGGGCCCCGCGCGCCCGCACCCCCGCAGGATGCCCGGCGCCTCCGGGTGCGCTGTCAGAATGACCATGTGGGCGAGCGCCTTCTCGACAGCGGCTATGAGCACCCCAGCGGGCCTGTCGCCGACGCCTTCGCCGCTCGCCTGCAGGAGTGGGAGGAGCGCACCCTCTCGCCCCTGGCCACCCGCTCCTATCCCGCGCGGCGCCTCTATGAGGAGCCCGAATGCGGGTTGCGCACCCCGTTTCAGCGCGACCGCGACCGCATCGTGCACTCCAAGGCCTTCCGGCGCCTCAAGCACAAGACCCAGGTCTTCGTCGCCCCGGCCGGTGATCACTACCGCACGCGACTGACCCATACCCTCGAGGTCACGCAGGTCTCGCGGACGGTGGCCCGGGCCCTGCGGCTAAGCGAAGATCTCGTCGAGGCCATCGGTCTTGGGCACGATCTCGGCCACCCGCCCTTCGGTCACCTTGGCGAGGAGGCGCTCGACCGCTGCGTGCAGCGTCACTTCGGCACGCACTTTCGCCACTGGGAGCACTCGCTGCGGGTCGTCGAGCACCTCGAGCGTGATGGCCGCGGACTCAACCTCACCGACCCGGTCCGCGACGGCATCGTCAGCCACTCCGGCGGCGCCAAGGAGCCGGCCACGCTCGAGGGCAAGATCGTCCGCCTCGTCGACCGTGTGGCCTACATCAACCACGACATCGACGATGCCCTCCGGGCCGGCGTGCTGTCGCTCGGCGACCTGCCGGTGGGGCCGATCGCCATCCTCGGCGACAGCGGGCCCCGCCGCATCGACGCGCTCGTGCACGACCTCGTCGAAAGCTCGGAGCACGCGGGGGACATCGTCCAGGGCGAGCGCGTGGGCCAGGCCATGTCCGAGTTGCGGGCGTTCATGTTCGAGCGTGTCTACCTCGGCCCGGAGGTCGTCCGCGAGCGCGAGAAGATCGAGCTCGTCGTAAGCACGCTCTTTGACCACTTCCGCACGCACCCGGAGGAGATCGCCGGCTCGATTCCCTCCGGCGAGCTCGCCGCGCGTGTCACCGACCACATCGCCGGGATGACCGACCGCTTCAGCATCCGCGTGTTCAAGGCGCTGAGCGTGCCGGCGGCGTTCGCCCGGTGAGCCGCTTCGGCGACGACGCCCGAGAGCGGGTCCGCGAGGCCGTGGACATGATCGCGCTCGTCTCCGAACGCACCGAGCTGCGGCGGGCCGGGCCTGACCGCTACGTCGGCCGCTGTCCCTTCCACGACGAGCGCACCCCCTCGTTCGGGATCGACCCGTTCAAGAAGGTCTACCACTGCTTCGGCTGCCAGGCCTCGGGCGATGTGTTCACCTTCGTCATGGAGACCGAGGGGCTCGACTTCGCCGCTGCCCTGCGGGCGCTGGCCGACCGCTGCGGGATCGAGCTCGAGCCCGAGGGCGAGGACCCGGCGCAGGCGGCGCGTCGCCGGCGCCGCGAGCGCCTGCACGAGCTGCTCGGGCGGGCGGCCGACTACTACGCCCGCTACCTGTGGGAGGCGGCGGAGGCCGAAGGAGCCCGGGCCTACCTGCTCGGCCGCGGGCTGGGCGAGGAGATCCTGCGCGAGTTCCGGGTCGGCTACGCGCCGAGCGCTTGGGACCGCATCCTCACCGCCTCGCGACGGGCCGGTTTCAGCGAGGAGGAACTGCTCGCGGCCGGACTCGCATCCCGCTCGCGCTCCCGGCCCGGCCAGGTCTTCGATCGCTTCCGCGAGCGCATCATGTTCCCCTCCGCCGATGCCCGCGGGCGGGTCCTGGGCTTCGGCGCTCGCGCCATGCGCGAGAACCAGCCGCCCAAGTACCTCAATACCTCCGATGGCGAGATCTACCACAAGCGCTCGCAGCTGTTCGGCATCCAGCTCGCCCGCGCGCCGGCGGCGCGCGCCGGGCGCATCGTTCTCGTCGAGGGCTATACCGACGTGCTCGCCCTGCACCAAGCCGGCCTGCGCAACGCGGTCGGGATCATGGGCACGGCGCTGACCGAGGAGCAGGTCGCCGAGCTCGAACGCGTCGCGCCCGTGCTCGAGCTGTGCCTGGACGCCGACCGGGCCGGCCAGGAGGCCATGCTCCGGGCCGCCCGGATCGCCGGCGGGCGCAAGCTCGAGTTGCGCGTCGTCGCCCTGCCCGAGGGAGCCGATCCGGCCGAGCTCATCGAGCGCGAGGGCGCCGATGCTCTGCGGGCGCGGGTCGCAGGCGTCGGTGCCGTTCGTGGCCTTCCACGTCGATCGCATCCTCGACCGGGCCGACGCCGGCAGTCCCGAGGGCCGCGACCGGGCGATCGCTGAGCTGGCCCCGGTTCTCAGCAATCTGCCGCCCAGTGTTTTGCGCGACGATCTCGCCCGGCGTGTAGCCGCGCGGCTCGACCTCCCCGCGAGCCGGATGGCGGCGATGCTCGCGGGTGGTGGACCCGGCCAACCGACCGCGGTCGGGTCGGGACGGGCCAGCGGCGGACAAGCTCCGGTCGCGCCAGCCGAGACCGTCGACACGACGGAGCGCGCGGAACGTGCCTTCCTCGTCATGTGCCTCGCCCTGCCGGAAGAGGGGGCTGAGGTGCTCGCCGCTGCCAACCTCGACCAGCTCTTCCGGCCTGACCGCTGGCAGCGCGCGGCCCGGCACCTGCGCGATCGGGTCGGCTCGCCGCGGGCCGACCTCCCGCCCGACGACAAGGAACTCGCCCGCACGGTGTCCGATCTCGTCGGTCGGGCGCGCCGGGCAGGGACCGTCACGCGCGATCACATCGAGCATGAACGACTGAAGCTCGAACTCGCGCGTCTCGAGCGCGAGATTCGCCGGGCCCGGGCCGAACGGCGAGCTGGAACCTCCAGCCTCGCTGTTCAAAAGGAACAGGCTCGTCAGGCGATTCTCGTTGTCGGGTCTCGACTGGAAAAGGCGTTCTAAGCAGCCCTTTCCGTCCGGCGTCCATGCGAACATGCGTTCTACGCGGTATTCGAATGTGAAGCGGGGATATGGATCAAGAGACCCTCAGCGGTCCGGGCAGAGTCACTACGCCGGGCGCGTGAGGGCAGCGCGGGCGCGGCGGTGCTGGTGCGCTGTCAGTATCACGGCGAGACTGAATTCACGCTCGAAGCAAGTGGTCGTCTGCGGTGCAAACGGTGCCGCATCGAGCGGGTCAGCCGACGGCGCCGCGCCGCGAAACAAGTGCGTGCGCGAAGCGGGAGGGCGTTGCGCGCTGTGCGGATATGACCGGTACGTCGGCGCGCTGCAATTCCACCACGTCGATCCCGCCACGAAGCGCATTCACGTCAGCAACGACGGTCGAACGATCGCGCTCGATGTCATGCGCGCCGAGGCGAAAAGTGCCTTCTCGTCTGTTCGAATTGCCACGCCGAAGTCGAGGGCGGAGTCACAAGGTTGCCGCTAGAGTCTTCGGCGGCCGCTGAAGGTCCACCTTGATCGACCGATAAGCAGTAGATCAATACACTCCGGGGTAGCTCAATGGCAGAGCGTTCGGCTGTTAACCGAAATGTTGTGGGTTCGAGTCCCACCCCCGGAGCTCCCGAACCGAGGACCGAATCATGAAGCTGTACGTCTGTTACGGCACCTGGAAGCCCGCCCCGCGCCCCGGCGGGCACCCCTGTGGCACCGCCTACCACGCGCTCAAGGACGCCGGGCATGAGCCCGAGGTCATCCGCTCCTACGGCGCGGGACCGCTCGGTCCGCTGTTCAACTGGACCCCCGGCCGGCGCGAGGTCAAGCGGCTGACCGGCAACTACTGGGTCCCGGTCCTCGTCCAGGACGACGGCACGGTCATCCAGGGGTCGGCAAAGATCGCCGACTGGGCCCGCGAGCACCCGGCCGCAGCGCCCGCCACCGGGGCCGGGGCGGCCGGCTGACGGAGCCGCACTCGTGGCGGGCGAGCCTGTACGTCCGGGACTGACGCTCGATGACCTCGAGCGCTGGACCGAGGCCGGCGCCACCTGGCGGGCGCTCGAGGTCTCCGACGAGCGGGCGGTCGTGGAGCTGTGCACGTGCACTGGGGAGCCGGTCGACCTGCTCACCGGCGAAGGCGCCGCGCTCGTCAATTACGTCCGCGACCACGGCCTGCGCTCCGAGTAAACCGGGGGTTGTGGGAGATTTTGCTGCTCAGAGGAGCAAAATCTCCCACCACCCCCAGCAATCACCCCGCCAACCCCTCGACCAGCTCCGCCGCCCGCGCCGCCCCATCGTGCGCGGCGGCCCAACCCTGGAGCTCCCGCGCCCGGGCCCGGAACCCCGGCTCGGCCAGCAGCCGCCGAACGGCCATGCGAATCGGCCACGGCTTGACCAGCCGCCACGGCAAGCGCACCCCCACCCCGGCCCAGTCGGCCCGGGCGGCGTTCTCGGCCATGTCGCCGACGTGGGGCACGGCCAGCACGGGGCAGCCGCAGCTGAGCGCCCGCACCATGGTCCCATGGCCGGCGTGGCAGATGACCACATCGCACATCGGCATCGTCTGGCTGTAGGAGACCCACTCGACCAGCCGCGTGTTGGCCGGCACGGGCACCGGCGCCGGGGGCAGGCGCCGGTTCCAGGTGGCCAGCACCCGTACCGGCTCGCCGTCGAGTCCGGCCACCGCCGCGCGCAGGAGCTCCTGGTCGGGGTCCTGGGCCGTGGACGGCGCCACGAGCACGAGCGGCGCATCGCCGGGCGGCGCTTCGACGGGCGGGAAGGGTGGCTCCCATTGCAGCGGGCCGACGACCTCGACCTCGGGCGGCCAGGGCCGCGGGTACTCGAGCTGGGGCAAGGTGCCCACGAGCACGAGCTGCGGGCTGAGACCACCGTGGAAGCGCTGCACAGGCGACAGGCCGAGCCGCACGGCGGGTTTCGTTGAGCTCCTCGCGGCCCTGGCGCAGTCCGGCCTGCATCAGGGGATCGACGGCACTCCATAGCCGATGGCCGAGCCCCGTACGCGGCAGCCGGGCGCCGAAGGCGTAGGGGGCAAAACCCGGCCCGCCCACCGGGTAGACGTGCGGGATGAGCGTCGCCGCCGGCACCCCCTCGAGCTCGGCGGCCATCGCCGGGGCCAGGGTGAGAATGTCGTGCACGACGGCGTCGGGCTGGCAGTCGCGCATCGTCTCCCGCGTTCGTGCCGTCGCGTAGACGACGGCCTGGTAGGGCTTGATGGGGCGATCGGGAGTCGTGCGCTTGGGGTTCTCCGGCGCCCCGACGAAGCGCATCCCCTCGATCTCGACGTGCTCGCGCCAGCGCGCCCAGGTCTCAAAGCACACCTCGTGCCCGCGCTGCACGAGGGCTCGGCCGAGCGCGAGCATGGGGAAGGCGTGACCGGGCTGCCCAAAGGCGCCCAGGAAGAAGCGGCTCACCCGGCCAGCTCGGCCAGGGCCCGCAGCTGCGCGATCCGATCCTCGGCGGTGAACGCCATCGGGGTGATCATGAGCGTTCCCACTCCGGCGTCGCGGAAGGCGGCCAACCGATCGCGCACGACGTCGCGCGGCCCGCACAGTGAGACCAGGTCGATGAGCTCGTCGGGAATGGCCGCGCCGGCCTCCTCGCGCTTGCCGTCGAGGTAGAGATCCTGCACCTCGTGGGCGGCCTCCTCGAAGCCGTAGCGCTGCACGAGCTGGTTGTAGAAGTTCTGCTTGCGCGAGCCCATGCCACCGATGTACAGGGCCAGGACCGGGCGCATCATGTTGCGCGCCGTCTCGAGGTCGTCGGAGACGAAGGCGTTGACGGTCGGCGCGATGTCGAAGTCATCCAGCGAGCGCCCGGAACGATCGGCCCCTTCCTGGAGGAGCTCGCGCAGGCCGGCGACGTGCTCGGGAGAGAAGAAGGTGGGGATCCAGCCGTCGGCGATCTCACCGGCCAGGGCCGTGTTCTTGGGACCGATGGCGGCCAGGTAGATGGGAATGCGCTCCTGCACGGGGGCGATGGTGAGCTTGAGCGGTTTGCCGGGGCCGTCGGGGAGCGGCAGCTCGAGCGTCTCGCCGTGGTATTCGAGGCGCTCGCGGGCCAGCGCCTTGCGCACCACGGCCACGTAGTCGCGCGTGCGCTGCAGCTGACGGGCGAAGCGCTGCCCATGCCAGCCTTCGGCCACCTGGGGCCCCGAGGAGCCGATGCCGAGGATCATGCGGCCGTCTGACAAGTTGTCGATGGTCGCCGCCGTCATGGCCGTCATGGCTGCGCTGCGCGCCGGCATCTGGAAGATGGCCGACCCGAGGCGGATCGTCGTCGTGCGGGCCGCCAGCCAGGCCAGCACCGTTGCCGTATCCGAGCCATAGGCCTCGGCGGCCCACACCGAGTCATAGCCGAGTCGTTCGGCTTCCTGGACGACGTCGAGCTGGTCCTGTGAGGTGAGACCGAGCCCCCAGTAGCCGATGTGCACGGCAAGCTTCATGGTGAAAAAATCCTTTCGCGGCGAGGAGATCGCTTGTGGCCGGCGATGGCCGCCGTTACAGTGGCGGCCCCCAATTCGGGCCGGTGAACCCTATGCGAACCAAGCCTCGAGCGATCGACGACCTCCGCCGGGCCATCGCTTCTTTACCCCGGGCCACCCGTGTGGCCATGCTCGAGGGCATCGCCCGCAACGACATCATCGTTGGCGCCTACAGCACACGGGACGGCATCTGTCCGATGCTGGCCGCGCACCGCAACGGCGGGCGCACCGCGTTCGCCGGCTTCGCCGTGGCCTGGGATCGCTTTGCCCAGCGCTCGATGGCGACCAAGCGCGCCCGCCGAGCCACCGCCCGGGAACTGCTCGTGCTCAAGACCCACCTCGAGGCGAGCCTTCTGCACGACGAGACCAGCCCCTCGCTGCTGACGGCCGCCATCACCGAGCACGAGCAACTGGTCAGCCGCCACGCGCGCGAAACCCGCGCCGACGAGGCCGACCGGCGCGCTCGCAGCGCGGCCCGGGCGGTCCGCCGGACCCGGCCGGGCGATCCCGACCGCAGCCGGGAGCTGCGCCGGGCCGGGGGCTGGGCCTGGACCCGCCTCTTTCGCCGCTACGACGAGTACGAGCGCGCCTTGCAGCGCCTGCAGGGCGAGGTCGCCCACCCCGCCGGGGCGGGGGCAGAGCACCCCGCCGGGGCCGGAACCGAGCACCCCGCCGAGGCGGAGCACGCCGCCCGCGCCGGTTGAACGAACCCCCGCCGGCCGGCCCCTCCGAAACCGTCGAGGAGCGCTCGACGTCGGTCGAGCTGCTCTGGGATCTCGTCTTCGCCTTCGCCCTCACGCAGGTCACCACGCTGCTGGCCGGAGAGCTCACCTGGGCCGGGCTCGGCCGCTCCATGCTCGTCCTCGCGCTCCTGTGGTGGGCATGGTCGGCGTTCGTGTGGGCGGTCAATGCCGAGCTGACCAACGCCCCCGTCCTGCGGCTCGTGCTCCTGCCCGCCACGGCGCTCATCTTTCTCACCGGCCTGGCGCTGCCCCGCGCGTTCGCCGGTGAAGGAGCGCTGTTCGCCGGTTCCTACGCGCTGGTCCGTTTGCTTCATCTCGCCCTCTACGCCGATGCTTCGCGCCGCGGCCACGCCGCGTGGTCGGCGCTGGTGGGGTTCTTCGTGACCGTGATCATCGGCATGGTCCTGCTCCTGGCCGGGGCCCTCGTCTCCGAGCCGGGGCGGCTCGCTCTGTGGACGGCCGCCGTGGCCATCGATTACGCCGGACCGGCCTGGCTCACGCGCGACCGCCTGCGTGCCCTGCAACCTGTGGCCGTGGCCCACTTCGCCGAGCGCTATGGCCTGTTCGTGATCATCTGTCTGGGGGAGTCGATCGTGTCGGTGGGCGCCGCCGCTGTCGGCAGCCGCTCCGGAGTGACCCGGGGCCTCAATCTCGAGCTTGTCGTTGCGGTCTCGCTCTGCCTGCTCATCACGGTGGGTTTGTGGTGGGCCTACTTCGGGGCCGCGGCAGACATCACGGCCCGCCGCCTGCGTGAGCACCCCGATCCGGTGATCGCCGCGGCCGATGGCTACAGCTACCTGCACCTCCCGCTCGTGGCCGGGATCATCATCTTCGCCGTCGGCGCGCGCCTCTTGGTCCGGGCCTCGCCCTCGGCGACGCTGTCGGGGCCCGTGCGGCTGGCCCTGTGCGGCGGAGTTGCCCTGTACCTGCTGGCTCACGTGTCCTTCAGCCGCCGCTTCGGCGACGTGCGTGTGCGCTGGCGCGTGGTCGCCGCCGGCGTCCTGCTCGTGGTCTGGATCACCAGCGGCGGAGTGCCCGGCTGGGTGCTCGCCGGCGTGGTCGCCGCCGTGCTCGCTGGGCTCTTTGGCGTCGAGGGGGTCGATCTCGCGGTGCCCGCGGAACCGGACCCGCCGGCCGTGGACGCGACCGCGCCTACCGGATCCGCGCGTGCAGCCGAATCGTCGTGCCCCCCGGAGCCGTACGCACCTCGACCAGATCGCAGAGCTGGTTGACTATCCACAATCCGATCCCGCCGTTGGCCCCGGCCACGGGGCGGTGCCGGCCGACCAGGGGATCGGTCATGTGGCCTTGGTCGTCGAGCTGCACGATGAGCTCCGCCGGCGTCGCCCACGTCCAGGCCCTCGGCGTCGTAGGGGCAGAGGCGAGTCGTCAAATCCGCCGGGAAAGGCGTGATTCGGCGACGATCCGGCAACATGTTAAAAGGAAATGTCGCTGCCGCACACCGCTAAGTGAGGCCCTCCCGAGCGAGCCCGGGGCCCTCATCACCTCACTCGCACTCCGTGGTCCGGCGCCTGGGCGACTTCACCCTGACGCCCCGGACCCTGCTCATCACCGCCCTGGCCCTGCCCATCGGCGCCCTCAGCGCGATCGTCGCCTTCGGCCTGCTGCGCCTCATCGGCCTCATCACCAACCTCGTCTTCTACCACCGGGTTGGCACGGCCCTGCTCGCCCCGGGGGCCCATCACCACAGCCCGGCCCTCGTGCTGCTGGCGCCGATCGGCGGGGGGCTGATCGTCGGCCTGATCGCCCGCTTCGGGTCCGAGAGCGTCCGCGGCCACGGGATGCCGGAAACCATCGAGGCCATCCTGACCGGCGGCAGCAAGGTGGCTCCGCGGCTCGCACTGCTCAAGCCGGTCTCGGCGGCCATCGCCATCGGTACCGGCGGCCCGTTCGGCGCCGAGGGCCCGATCATCATGACCGGCGGCGCCTTCGGGTCGCTGGTGGCCCAGTTCCTCAAGCTGACCGCCGACGAGCGCAAGACGCTGCTCGTCGCCGGCGCCGCCGGCGGGATGGCCGCCACCTTCAACGCGCCGCTGGCCTCGGTGCTCCTGGCCGTCGAACTGCTGCTCTTCGAGTGGCGTCCGCGCAGCTACATGCCGGTGGTGGCGGCGGTGGCCATGGCCACCATCATCCGCTGGGCCCTGCTCGGCGACCGCGCCATCTTCGCGGTCGCCAACCCCGTGCTGCACCTGAACGCCGGCGACTACGCCCTGTGCCTGGCCGCTGGCTGCCTGGGCGCCGGGCTGGCGCTGATCGCCACCGGGCTCGTCTACGGCTCCGAGGACGGCTTTCACCACCTGCCCATCCACTGGATGTGGTGGCCGGCCATCGGCGGGTTGATCATCGGCCTCGGTGGGCTGATCGAGCCACGCGCGCTCGGGGTCGGCTACGACGTCATCGACGAGCTGCTGACCGGCCGCGCCGGCCTCTCCCTGATCGTCGGCATCCTCGTCGTGAAGACCCTGATCTGGTCGCTGTCCCTGGGGTCGGGCACCTCGGGCGGTGTGCTGGCCCCCACGTTCATGATCGGCGGTGCCCTCGGGGCGCTCGAAGCGCACTTGTTTCCGGCCGTGGCACCGGGCTTCTGGGCGCTCATCGGCCTGGCCGCGGTCGTCGGCGGCGTCATGCGCTCGCCGCTCACCGGAGTGGTGTTCTCGCTCGAGCTGACCCACGAGTGGTCGGCCCTCGTGCCGCTGCTCATCGCCTCCTCGGCCGCTTACGGGGTATCCGTCCTGGTCCTCAAACGCTCCGTGCTCACCGAGAAGATCGCCCGGCGCGGCCTGCACCTCTCCCGGGAATACACCGTCGACCCCCTGGAGGTCCTGCTCGTCCGGGATGTCATGCAGACCGACGTGGTCGTCTTCCGTGCCGGCGGCTCACTTCGGGACGCGGCCGCGACCTTCGTCGCCGACCAGCGCCAGACGCGCGACGCCCAGCACCGCCAGCGGCTCTATCCGGTGCTCGACGAGGAGGAACGGCTGGCCGGCGTGGTCACGCGTCGCGACATGCTCGACGCGGCCCTGCGCGACGGCGACACGGACGGACAGCCCGTGGACAAGATCCTCATCCGCCGGCCGGTGGTGGCCTTCGCCGATCTGACCCTGCGCGAGCTCGCCAACACGATGGCCGAACAGGAGATCAGCCGCATGCCGGTGGTGACGCGCGGGGACCCGGACCGGCTGCTGGGCATGGTCACGCTCGTCGATGTCCTGCACGCCCGCCGCATCGACCTCGAAGAGGAACGCGTCAGCGAGCGGGTTCTTCACGTGCGGCGGTTCATCCCCCTCGCCGGCGGCGGGCTCGGGCCCGAGCACGAGGAGATGGTGGTCAGCGACTAGGTCGCCGCGCGACCACCTCGATCTGCTCGCCGGGGGGTGCCTGGAGGCTCAACACCACAGAGCGCGTGCCCACCCGGTGCGCGGCGGTGCAGGGTCCAAGCGCCGAGGGGCTGACCGCACAGGCCCAGACCACGACCTGACCACGCGCCCGCCGGGGGCGAGCGACGGCAATCGAGACGTTTCCGGCGCGTGAGGCGCTGGCTGCGCGAGCCCTCCACACGTCGGCCAGCGCCGTCCGGCGCACGTCGCGCAGCACAGCGCGCCTGCTGGCGCGTAGCGCGCCGCTCGCGGCACCGGGGCCGCGGATAGGTCCGAGCACCCCATCGGCCCACGTCGAGGTGGTCCCCCCAGGTCCGGACACGGTGACCCGCGCGCGGATGAAGGCCCCGGCGTCGGCGGCGCTCACGCGCACGCTGGCCGCGATGCCGGGCACCCCGATCGGCACGCAGCGGGGGTCACAGCGCCAGAACTGGACGATGGCCTGCGAGGCGCCGCTGTAGCGACCGGGATCAACGAACAGCCGTGTGCCGGGAGCGGCGGCTCCGCTGACATGCAAGCGCGGGGCAGTCAGGATGGTGGGCGGGGCCGATTGGGGGGTTCCGCCTCGGGACGCGCTCGTCACCGGCCCCACGGGCACGGCAGCGGCGCTGGCCCGTCCGGCCGAGTTCAGCGCGGTGACCACAACGGTGAGCTCGGAGCCGAGGTCGGCGGAGGTGATCGTGTAGGTGGAGCCGCTCGCGCCCGCGATGGGTTGGCATCCGAGCCCCCGGGCATCGCAGCGCTCCCACTGCTCGGCGTAGATGCCGTTGGGACTCCAGGTTCCCGGGCTGACGGCCAGGGTCTGGCCGGGCTGGGCGGTCCCGCTGATCTGTGGCGGGGCGAGGTTGACCGGCGGTCCCCCGGCCGGGGTGGTGAACGTGTAGTCGTAGCCGTAGGTGGTTCCGGCGCTGTTCTGGGCGACGAGACGCAGGTGATAGGTGGTCGAGGCGCTGAGCCCTGAGAGGGTCGCGGTCAGCCCCACCGGCGAGGTCCCGGCGCCGGCGTCGGTGGCGGGGGTGCTCTGGCCATAGGCGGTGCTCGGGCCGTACTGCCACCAGTACTGGGTGTCGAGCCCGTTGGGATAGACCCCGCCCACCAGCGTGGCGCCGGTGGCCGTCAGCGAGCTCACGTAGCTATTGCTCTGACCGGCGGGTACGGTCGGGCCCCCGATCCCCGGGGCCCCTTGGACCACGGCGCCTGAGATCGAGCCGACGCCGGTGGGACCGTCGTAGCCCACTCCGGCCTGGCAGATGTAGGCGATCGACGGCGCGCACGGCGTGGCGCTCGTGCTGTTGTTCCCCGACACGACGTCGTTGAGCTGTCCGGCCGACCGATACGCCCACTGCGGCGTCTGCGCCGCCGCCCCCGTGATGGCGTAGTAGGCCGCGGTCAGGGGCGTGGCCAGGCTCGTGCCGCCCACCAACCCCCACCCGCCGTTCATGTACACCGCCAGCCCGGTCTCGGGGTCGGCGTCGGCGGACAGGTCGGCGTAGGCCCGGCCCGAGCAGCCCTGATCGCTCTGCCAGGCGGGCTTGACCTCCTGCGTGTCACAGCCCGAGCCGGCGTCCGACCAGGCCGACTCGGTAAAGCCGCGCCCGCCGGAGCCGTCGCTGGCCGGCACGAGGCTCGTCCCGCCGGCGGCGCTGATGTTGGGAAGGGCGGCCGGGTAGTAGTCCGAGCCGGCCCCGGGGTAGTGCCAGTCGCCCGTGGCCGCCACCATGGGGACGCTGACGCTCAACGCAAGCGGCGCGTTGTTCAAAGCGGCGAAGCTGCCCGAGATCTGGTTGGCCCCGAGCGTCTGGGCCTCTTGCACGGCGGCCTGAAAGTCCGAGTAGTTGGCCGAGCTCGCCTCCACGAGCAGGATGTGGCAGTTGGGGCACAGGGCGGACACGGCCTCGATGTCGAGGGTGATCTCCATCTCCCAGTCGGCGTCGGTCCCCGGCAGGGGGGAGCTCTGGCCCTGCTCGTTGACCTTGCGAAAGCATCCGTTCGCCGTCGTGCAGGCCGGCAGCCCGAAGTAGCTGCGG
Source organism: uncultured Solirubrobacterales bacterium (assembly GCA_963777185.1). Taxonomy (GTDB): domain Bacteria; phylum Actinomycetota; class Thermoleophilia; order Solirubrobacterales; family Solirubrobacteraceae; genus Palsa-465. Next base: position 454,229 of record CAVZPU010000007.1, on the reverse strand, counting down.
TAGTAGGCCAGGTCGGACTCGGCGCTCGGAGCGTCGAAGGCGTCGACGATGGCCACGGTGTCGTCTTGCCCCCCGGTCTGGGAGAGATAGGCGAGGTCGTAGGCCTGTTGAAGGTAGGCGGGCGTGTCGGGGGGAGGGGGCGCCTGGGCGGAGGCGCCGGCCGGCGCGGCCTGCGCGGCGCCACGCACGGAGGCCCCGCGGGCGGCCACCACGCGCTCGGGTCGCGCCCGGGCCCCCGGACGGGTGCGCACCGGCCGCTCGCCACCGCGCTGGACGACCTCCTGGGCGGCACAGGCCACCTGGCCCGGCGCCGCGGGCGGGCAGACGTTGCGCACGTCGATCTGGGCGGGGGAGAGGCCGGTGCTCGCCAGCAGCGAGCGGGCCACGGCGGCCTGGGGGCGGGGCGAAGCGCCGAGGGCCGTGGCCGGGGCCGCGACGAGCAGAGATGATGTGGCCGCACCGAGGGAGGCCAGCCACGCGAGCGTGGCCAGCCATCCTCGGTTGCGACGAGCCCCCGTACCTTCCATGGCCCGCACGACATCGGCGCCCCGCCGGCTGGGGGCGAGCCTGGAAGCGCGGAACTCGACACGTGGCCACTGCCACCTTCCCTGCTTGCAGGACTGCCGTCACGGCTGCCTGCGAGGCAGGGGTGGCGGCGCCGGCGACGAAACAGCCCGCGTCGGTTGAGCCAACGTACGAAAGGAGGGAGCGTGGGCGAAATGAGGGAATCCGGCGTCGCGCTCGATCAGCCTGTCCGCCGTCGAGCGGCCGAGCGCTTCGCGAACTTGGGTGACCGGCTGGCCCGGTCGCTGCCGGGCACTCTGGCCACCCGCCCCGAGCTGGGTGACCATGAAGGTCTTGAGACAGAAGCGGCGCCCATCGATGAGGAGATGGCGTCCTGGTATCAGGTGGTCCCGCGCTTCCCGCTGGCGCGCAGTGGCTACGCCTGCGATGCGGTCGACGAGCACATTGCCGGCCTGGAACAGGAGCTGGCCGAACTCGACGAGGAGCTCGCTCAGCTGCGGGCGCAGGTACCGGCCCAGGACGAGGTCACGGTCGAGATCCAGCGACTCGGCGAGCAGACCTCGTCCATTCTCCTCGCCGCCCACGATCGGGCCCGGGAGACGGCCCAAGCGGCGCAGGAGCAGGCCGAGCGTTGCCTGGCTGACGCGGCCGCCGAAGCCCTCTCGATCACCGAAGCGGCGAACAAGAAGCGGTCGGACATGGAGGCGGACACGCGCCGGCTCGCTGACCGGCGCAAGCAGCTGTTGACCGACCTGGAGACGCTCGCGGGCACGCTGTCGAGCGTCGCCCGCGAGGCCTCCGAAAGGCTGACCGGCTAGAGCTTGGTCAGCTTGGCCGAGAGCGCGCACTTGTTCCCCTTGAGCTTGCCGGGCGAGAGGTTGAAGTAGCTGCCCGTGCACTTGACCGACAATCCCGACGCGGCGGTCGATGTGGCCGGCACGAGCGCGCCTCCAGCGATCACAACGGCGGGCAGCAGGCACCGCCTGAACCAACTGTTCATTGCGTCCTCCTCCTTCAGAGCGGGTTTGCCCGGTCGCGGCGGAGATGATGCCAGGGCCGGCGGCGCGAGGGCGCAGGGCACGCAGCGGTGAGCAACCCGGAGGCGGTCGCGGGCACGCTTTCAAGCGTCGCCCGCGATGCCTCCGACCGACGGGGTCTGAGTTACTGCCGACCCCGGAGGGCGTGCCTAGAGCTTGGTCACGTGCATCGTGTAGGTGCAGGAGAAGTGCGCGCCGGCGTCCTTTGATGTGCAGCTGATCTTGATGGTCCCCTGAGCGCCCTTATACGCGCCCGTCCCACCGGCGATCTTGCCCGTGCCGGTACCGGTCACGGTCGTGCCGGTCGAGCTTTGCGGACAGCGTCGAGGGCCCGTGCAGCGACCCGAGGTCAAACCACGCCTTGTTGGTACCCGTCGCCTTGAGGGTCCCGCCGGCGCCGGGGGTCTCCTTCGCCGTCGAGTACTGCGCCCCCTTGCCAAACGGCTTGCCGCACGTCACCAAACCGAACTGGTCGAGTGTCTTCGAGCCCGGGGAACTCAGCGTCGCGAACTGCCCGGTGCATTTGACCGTCATGCCCTTCTTGGCGGCGGGCTTGGCTGTTGAGCCCGTGGGCAGAAGCGCGGGAACCGCCACCACGACAAGCGGTACCAGGTACCGCCAGAACCGTCTACTCACCTCATCCTCCTTTGGAGCTTTTGCTCCGGCCGCGGCCGACATGATGCCCGGCCGTGGATTGTCGCGGGGTTAACGCACCCCGGGGAGGTGACGGAGCAGGCGGATCCCCGCCGTCATGAAGCGCGCCCACAGTCGCCCGCCCACCATCGGCGGCGGGGCGAGCGGCATCAGGCGCTGGACGGCGATCGTCTGGGCCTCGGTGTACTTGGTGATGCCGATGGCGCCGTGGCGGCGGCCAAGCCCGGAGGCTTTCATGCCGCCCATCGGGGCATCGACGGAGCCCCAGGCGGCGATGTAGCCCTCGTTGATGTTGACCGTTCCGGCCTGCAGGCGTGTGGCCACGTCGCGGCCTCGCGTGGCGTCACGGGTCCAGACGTTGAAGTTCAGGCCATAGTCACTGTCGTTGGCCCGCTGGATCGCCTCCTCCTCGGTGGCAAAGGTGGAAACCGCCACCACGGGGCCGAATGTCTCGTCGGCATAGCACTTCATGCCTTCCTTGACTCCGTCGAGAATGGTCGGCTCGTAGAAATAGGGGCCGAGGTCGGGGCGGGGCTTGCCGCCCACGAGGACACGGGCGCCCTTGGACACCGCGTCGTCGACATGCTCCTTGACCGTGTTGAGCTGGTCCTCGGAGACGAGCGAGCCCATGTCGTAGTCGTAGCTGAGACCCGCGCCGAGCTTCATGCTCTTGACCCGCTTGACCAGGCGCTCGATGAACTCCGACGCGATGCTCTCGTGCACCATCAGGCGCTCGACGGAGATGCACAGCTGCCCCGAGTTGGAGAAGATCGCCCGCTCGGCACCCTCCACGGCGCGACCGATGGTGGCGTCCTCGAGCACAAGCATCGCGTTCTTGCCGCCGAGCTCCATGGAGCTCGGGATCAACCGCTCGGCCGCCTGGCTGGCCACCTGGCGACCGGTGGCGGTGCTGCCGGTGAACATGATGTAGTCGACGCGGTCGATGAGCTCTGGACCCAGCTCGCTGCCCGACCCGGTGACGACCTGCAGGAGATTGGCGGGGAGGCCGGCCTCTTCGAGCAGCTGCGCGCCCTCCAGAGCGCTGAGCGGCGTGTTCGTATCGGCTTTGATGACGACCGCATTGCCGGCGGCGAGCGCCGGGACGGCGTCGCTGATGCTGAGGACCAGGGGATAGTTCCACGGTGAGATGACCCCGACCACGCCGATCGGGTGGTGGTGCTCCCAGGTGGCGGTGAGCACGGGAAAGACCCCGCGGGCCCGCCGCGGGCGCAGGTAGCGCTCCGCTGTGTTGGCGTAGTAGCGGGCCACGATGGCCGCATCGAGGATCTCCTCGAAGGCGTGGCGGCGGGCCTTGCCCGACTCGAGCTGAATGACGTCGAGGATCTCGTCCTGGCGGTCCAGGACGAGGTCGTGGAAGCGCAGGAGCAGCTCGCGCCGGGTGGCGAAGTCGCTCTTCTTCCATCGCTCCTGGGCGGCCCGGGCCCGGTTGACGGCGAGCTCGACGTCATCCGCGGTGCACTTCGGGGTGGTGGCCAGGAGCTTGCCGTTGGCGGGGTTTCGCAGCTCCATCGGCTCGCGGTCGCCGCCGGCGCTGGGGATGCGCGCGGTGAGCATCTGCAGGTGCTCGCTGCTCACGCGTGGCGAGCCGGTCGGCTCCGGCTTCTGGGTGCCTCCCTCGGTCTGTTCTTCGGTAGCGATGCTCATCGGTCTCGGGCCTCCGTGGTGAAACGCTCAGCATAGAAATCGAGCATGTGCGGCAGGGGTCCACCCGGCGAAAGGTGGGGATGTTCGAGCCGAAGGTCGTAGCGGGCCAGCAGCCGCCCGAGGGCGGCCGTGCCGAGCAGCAGCACCAACCCGGCGCCCGGGCAATCCTGCGAGCCGTTGCTGAGGTGGTTGAAGCGGTAGTCGCGCTGCCCGCCCGCCCACCGCTCGGGCACGAACCGATCGGCGTCCTCGACGTGATCGGGGTCGCGGTGGTTGAACACGTTAAGCATCATCACCTGCGAACCCTCGTCGAGCTGCTCACCGGCCAGGGTGGTCTCCTGCATGGTCTCGCGGGCGATGAGGGGGACGGTCGGCCACAGGCGCATGGCCTCGTGCAGGCAGCCGCCCACGTAGTCCAAGCCGCCAATCGCCTCCGGGTCGGAGAGGTCGGCGCCGGCCAGTTCGTCGCGCACGCGCCCGTGCACCGCGGGATCGGCGGCGATGACGGCCAGGGCCCGGAAGGCGTTCATGGCCAAGGTGTCGCGGGTGGCGAACATCCAGTGGGGAATCTGCTGGATCGTCCGCGTGGTGTCGGTATGCGGAGCCTCGGCGAAACGGCCGACCAGGCTCTGGGGGTCGGGGTCGGCGAGCTGGTGCTCCAAGGCGGCGTAGAACTCGTAGTAGTCGTCGTTGCGGCTCAGGCCGACGAGGCGGTTGGCCTGACCCATGAGGCGCTCGAGGGCCTCGGTGAGCGCTTGGTCCTCGCGGGCGCGGTCGCCGAAGATGACACGCAGGGCGATGCGGTCAAAGAGCTGCTCCCACTGGTCCCAGATGAGACGGTCGTGGAGCGCCATCAGGCTCACTTCCTCGTCGACGACCTGGAGGAAGTGGCGCGCGAGGGGATGGGCGGATTCCCGGGAGCCGAGGACGGCTTCGTTGAAGGCCCGCCGGTCGCGCCACTCCTCGCCCCGGGACAGGGTCACCGCCTCGGGCTGGAAGTGCGACATGCCCTTGGCCTTGGCCCCACCGTCGGAGGCGTAGAGCTCGGCGGAGTGGTCGAGGACCTCCTTGATGGCCGTCGGGCCCCAGAGGACGACGAGACGCCCGCCGAGGAGCTTGAGCCCGTCGCCCTCGTGGCGGCGGCGAATCGCGCTGAGCGCCTTGACCGCCCGGCCGTCGGCGTCGATCGCGGTCAGCGCCTTCATGGCCGACCGCCGGGGAGAGAATAGCCCGCGCACCAGCGCCGGAAGGAGGCCGAGGAGCACAACCTCGAGGGTCTCCGCCGGTGAGGCGGAGGCCAGACCACCGCCGTCCGAGCGCGAGCCCCCATCGGTGCTCGCCGCCCGGGCGGCGACGGACGTATCCGGTTCGCTTGTGGCGCTCATCCGCTAGTTGTTGATCGCCGCGAGCGCCTTCTTGACACCCTCCACGCGGTTGAGACAGCCGGCTCTCGATCTTGCCGTCCGCGGACACCTTGTTCCAGGGCAGGAAGGCGTTGGGCAGTCCATCCAGGGCCAGCTCGAGCTCGGGATAGTGGCGCAGCAGAACATCCTTCATCTTGGTGTGGGTGACCCACTTGATGCCCGTCTCGGTGTACACCTCCGGACGGAAGTCGGTGGTGAAGAACCGATCGGACTTCAGCCGCCGGGAGGCCATGAGGATGAAGACGCGGAACGCGGTGTCCGAGAAGCCGAACCCGGGCGGGAGCGGCTCGGCGTACATGCCGACCTGAAGGTCGACCTTGTCGATGTCGTTCTTATAAACCCGGCGAATCTCCTCCGCCCACTGCGGGTTGTCGGTGAGCTCTTCGAAGGAGCGCACGCGCGGCATCCGCATCTCTTCGCGGAAGTCGTTGTAGCGCGGGACCCCGCGCTCGCGGTCGCGCAGGATGTCGAGCGTGGCCAGGTCCATCAGCTCCCCGTCGATGCGCGTGAAACGCTGCAGCGCCCGCGGGTAGTTGTGGAGGCAGATCTGGCCGGGGTGCTGGACGCCCATCGAGTAGATGAGATCCCCGACGTTGTGCTGGTCCATGAACGGCCGGGTGTGCTTGCCCTGCACCTCGACGAACTCATGCTGAGCGATCTTGTCGCCCGTCTCGCGCGAGTAGATGCCCCAGTCGTCACGCAGCAGCGGGTGCATGCGGTACACCGACACGAACTCCTCGGTGAGCTGAAAGCGGGCGCCGTGGTGCACCTGGGGCGAGCCCATGATGCCGGAGAAGATCTCCGAGTCGCCCAGGCGGCCGAAGCGGTCCTTGAGCGTCTGGCCGAAGATGCCCGACCAGTTGACGTTCATCGACATCCACAGCGCCGGCGTGTTGACGATGCCCGGCGTCCACTCGACGGTGTGGATCTTGGCCATGAGGGCCGAGTTGATCAACCACGCGGTGTCAAACAGGCGCTGGTCGGTCCAGTTGGAGTGCTCGCGCTTGAGCGCATCACAGATCGCGTTGTGCTCTTTGGTGAAGAGCGTGTGCAGGCACGAGAGCCCGAACCAGTAGTTCTCGTTGAAGCCGGTGAGATCGATCCCCGGCTCACCGTCGTCGGCGAGCAGGCGGCCGTCGGAGCCGATCTTCAGCTTGCCGTCTTTGAACGAGCGGATGGCGTTCTGGGTCTCCTGGTCAGCGCCGTAGATCTGAGAGCCGTCCCACCAGTGGGTCTCGGTGTTGCCGTAGTCGAGCGAACCGTTGCTGCTGCCGTTGCTGCCGTTGCTCTTGCCCACGCCACTGGAGTGCGAGGGCATCGAGACCGTGCGCCGGACGATCATCGGGTGATCGGGCCAGTCGTCCTTGTCCTCGACGGGAATCTCGAGGGTCTCCTCCGGCTTGCCGCGGCCGTGGAAGAACCAGTTGTGGTTCTCGAACTGGATCCAGGCCTGAGCGAGGACGTTGAGGTGGACCGCAGGCTTGAACTCATCGCGGGTCATCAACTCGACCGACACGGTGCGGGCGCTGGGGTCATGGAGCAGCGGCGGCGTCTCGGGCTTGATGCGCTTGGGGTTGATATTGCGCGTGAACGCCGTGCCGGTGGAGCCCATCTCGGGGTCTTCGAGGTCGTTCCAGCGGCCATCGGGCTGACGCGCGGTGAGGACCTCCTCGGGCGGCTCCTCGAGCCCGTGGGTGCGGAGCGGGGTGCCCGTGTCAAACAGGTTCATGTCGCGCAGGTCAAGCCGCAACGACAGGAGGTTGAGCGCCTTCATTGATGTGGTCGGAAGCTCATACCATTGACGCTTCTTGTTGACCTTGCTGAAGATGGCGTGCAACGCGCGGGCGTTAAGCGAGCGGCTCACGGTATGTCCTCCCTTGTCATCTCATCTCCTTGGGCCTCAGGTGCCCGTACCGCGTTGTCCCTACCCGCCAGTAGCAAACGCATAACGGGGTCTTCTGGAAAACTGAGCACAGCATGGCCGAAGATCCCAGTGTCTTTTCTCCCGGGCCACGGGAGCGGGCGCTGGGGGCTGCCCGCGGCACCCGGATCGGGCCCCAGGCCGGGGCGGTCGAACTCGGGTGCACCCTGTATGAGTCGACCCCGGCAGACCTCGCCATGCCTTGACCCGGGGACGGGTGGGCGCTCCCCGAGGGATCGGCCGGCGACGACATGCAGTTGACGCCTGCCGCCCTCGAGGCCGAGCGGCGGATGGCGAAGCCAGACGGTCGTACTCGCGAGTAACCTACGCCCGCGTCACCACCGCAGCCCGATTTCCGGGCCCACACCGCGGCCGGCGCCCCTCGCGTCAGAACCACTGGAGGAAGAGCGACATGGAAGCAGCCACCCCCGACCAGGCTCAAGCCGCCACCGACGGCACGGAGAAGCCGCCCTTCTCGCTCGAGCTCAGCCAGGATCAGAAGGACATCCGCGACTGGGTGCACGGCTTCGCCGAGCAGACCGTCCGCCCGGCCGCCGCCGAATGGGACGAGCGCGAACAGACGCCGTGGCCCGTCATCCAGGAGGCGGCCAAGATCGGCCTCTACAGCCTCGAGGGGCTGGCCCAGTTCTGGTTCGATCAGAGCGGGATCCTGTTCCCGATCGTCAACGAGGAGCTGTTCTGGGGCGACGCCGGGATCGGCATGTCGATCATGGGCACCACCCTGGCCGTGGCCGCCATCCAGGCCAACGGCGCGCCCGAGCAGTGGGGTGAGTGGATCCCGCAGTGCTTCGGGACCGAGTCCGAGCCCCAGGTGGCCGCCTTCTGCGTCTCTGAGCCCGATGCCGGCTCAGACGTGTCCTCACTGCGCACGCGCGCCAAGTACGACGAGGCGTCTGATGAATGGGTCCTGAACGGGCAGAAGGCCTGGGCGACCAACGGCGGGATCGCCAACGTCCACGTCATCGTCGCCCAAGTCGACCCCGAGCTCAAGGCTCGTGGCCACGCCTCGTTCGTCATCCCACCCGGCACCAAGGGACTCGAGATGGGGACCAAGGTCAAAAAGCACGGCCTCCGGGCCTCCCATACGGCCGATGTCTTCCTCGATGACGTGCGTATTCCCGGCTCCTGCCTGCTCGGCGGCAAGGAGAAGCTCGATGCCCGCCTGGCCCGGGCCCGCGAGGGCCAGAGCTCGCGCGGTCAGGCGGCCATGCGGACCTTCGAGGTCAGCCGGCCCACGGTGGGCGCCCAGGCCCTCGGGATTGCCCGGGCGGCCTACGAGTACGCCCTTGACTACGCCAAGGAACGGGTCCAGTTCGGCAAGGCCATCATCGAGAACCAGGCCATCGCCTTCACCCTCGCCGACATGAAGATGGAGATCGACGCCGCCCGGCTGCTCGTCTGGCGCGCGGCCTGGATGGGGCGCAACGACCATCCGTTCCACAACGCCGAGGGCTCGATGAGCAAGCTCAAGGCCGGCGAGGTCGCGGTGTGGGCGACCGAGCGGGCGATTCAGATCCTCGGCGGCAACGGCTACACGCGCGAGTTCCCGGTCGAGCGCATGCACCGCGACGCCAAGATCTACACGATCTTCGAGGGCACCTCGGAGATCCAGCGGCTGGTCATCTCCCGAGCCATCTCGGGCATGCAGATCCGTTAGGGCTTGGTCCCGGAGGCCATTGGGAGGGGGCAAAAGGTCGCAAACCTCCCGGCACGCGGCGCCGTGGGGAACTTATGCTCCTGTCAGGTGCACAACTCCCGAGCTTCGCAGTGCGGATGGACTCATGGGAAGTTTTGGCCTCCGCGGACGTGTGGTCTGGCTCCAGGGCGCCCATGCCGTCATCGGGTTCCAGCGCCGGGGCTCGTCGATCGGCGGGCCGCAGATAGGCTGTGCCCGTGCCCTTGCCGCCGTTCCCGTTGCCGTTCAAGGTGTTCCAGCGAGGGATGGAATTGCGGCGCGGGGCGCTGGACGTGGTCGATCTCCCGTACCCCGCAGAGGGACTGCTGTGGGATCTCGTGGCCGGGCTTCAGCGCACGAAGCTGGCCGGGGTGCTGGTGGACTCCGGGATCGCCGATGCGCTGGGCGAGCGCCGGCGGCATCCGGCCGAGGTCGCGCGTGAGCTCGGGCTGGACCCGGACGTCACCGAACGGGTGCTGCGCGCTGCGGCTGCGTCCCGCCTGGCCCACCTCGACCGTGACGGGCGGCTCCGGCTAAGTCGGATGGGAGGACCGCTTCGCCGCGATCATCCCTACACCATTGCCTCGTGGGTTTCCTATGTCGCCGCCCCGGCAAATGCCCGCGCCTACGGCGAGCTCGCCGGCCAGCTACGCGACGGCGGCCAGCCATCAGGCCATCGCCGCGCGTTCGGTGACTCGGTGTGGGAGCACTTCGAAAAGAACCCCGACGAGGGGGCTCGCTTCGGCAAGGCCATGCGAGAGATGACCGCCATCGATGTGGACGCGCTCGCGCGCGCGTACCCGTGGCCGCGCCGGGGCGTGATCTGTGACGTCGCCGGCGGGATCGGGACCCTGCTTTCGGCGATCCTGGCGCGCCGCAAGCGGGCCCGCGGGATCCTGATCGACGCGCCAGCGGTGCTGGGCGAGGCGGAGGAGTTTCTGGCTCGCCGGGGCGTCGGCACGCGCGTGCAGCGCGTCCCCGGTGACCTATTCGGCGAGCTTGATGCCCGCGCCGACGTGTACGTCTTGAAGTGGATCCTGCATGACTGGAACGATGAGGCATGCGTGCAGGTGCTCCGCAACCTCAAGGCGACGATGCCGTCTGGGGCCAAAGTGGTCGCGATCGACCAGCACCTCGACCCGACGTTCGCCAACCCGGTCACGGCGATGGTCGACCTGCACATGCTCGTCGAGTGCGAGGGGGGTCGCGAGCGTAGCCCGCAGGTGGTGCACGGCCTCATGGCGCAGGCTGGGCTGAGGCCGGGCAAGGTCCGGCACGCCGGCTTGCACATGCTGGTCGAGGGCGAGGCCTGACACGCCCACGGCGAACGGCCACAGCGGAAGCCCACGCAGCTTTAGCTTTCAGTTACCGCGGTGAAAGGCGAGGGTTCGCGCCGCGAACCAGCTTGGCAGCCCGCCGGGGCGTCCCCTACATGTCGCCGAGGGTGGCGGGCTCGGACTCGAACTCCGCCAATGCGTTGTTCAGCGTCTCACTCGGGCGCATGACCTCGGTCATCCGCTCGATGTCGGGCCGGTAGTAGCCGCCGAGCTCGACCTCGGAGCCCTGAGCGCCACTCAGCTCCTCGAGGATCGTGTCCTCATCCTCGCGCAGGCGCTCGGCGAGCGGCTTGAAGCGCTCAGCGAGATCCTCGTCCTCGTCCTGACCGGCCAGCTCCTCGGCCCAATAGAGCCCGAGATAGAAGTGGCTTCCCCGCGTGTCGAGCTCGCCGATCTCGCGCTGGGGGGAGCGGTCATCCTCGAGCACGCGACCCGTGGCCCGGTCCAGCGTGTCGGCCAGGACCTGGGCCCGGGGGTTGTCGGTGGCTTCGGCCAGCAGCTCGAAGGAGGGCGTCAGGGCCAGAAATTCGCCGAGCGAGTCCCAGCGCAGATGGTTTTCCTTGAGCATCTGCTGGACGTGGCGAGGAGCGGAGCCGCCGGCGCCGGTCTCGAATAGGCCCCCACCGGCCAGCAGCGGCACGATCGAGAGCATCTTGGCGCTCGTGCCCAGCTCGAGGATGGGGAAGAGGTCGGTGAGGTAATCGCGCAGGACGTTGCCGGTCACGGCGATCGTGTCCTCGCCCGCGCGCGCGCGCTCGAGCGTCTTACGCGAGGCCGAGGCCACGTCGAGGATCTCGATCTCGAGCTCGTCGGTGTCCTCCTCGTCGAGAACGGGGCGGACCTTCTTGAGCAGCTCGGCGTCGTGGGGGCGATCCTCGTCGAGCCAGAAGATCGCCGGCCAGCTTGTGGCCCGGGCGCGCTTGATCCCGAGGCGAATCCAGTCCTGGATCGCCTCGTCGGTGGTCTGGCACATGCGCCAGATGTCGCCCTTCGCCACCTCGTGCTCGAGCAGCGTGTTGTCGTCCTGGTCGACCACCCGCACGGTGCCCGCGGCCTCGATCTCAAAGGTCTTGTCGTGGGAGCCGTACTCCTCGGCCGCCTGGGCCATGAGGCCGACGTTCGGGGTCGTGCCCATGGTGGCGGGGTCAAAGGCGCCGTTGCGCTGGCAGTCCTCGACGGTCTCGGCGTAGAGGGCGGCATAGGAGTGATCGGGGATGACGAACTTGGCGTCCTCGGTCTCGTCGTCCTTGTTCCACATCTGCCCCGAGGTCCGGATCGCCGCCGGCATGGAGGCGTCGATGATCACGTCGCTGGGCACGTGCAGGTTGGTGATCCCGCGGTCGGAGTCGACCATGGCCAGCGGCGGGCCCTCCTCGTAGGCACGGTCGATGGCCTGCTTGATCTCGTCGCGCTCCTTGTCGGGGAGGTCATCAATGGCCTTCTCGAGAGCGCCCATCCCGTCATCCGGCTCGACGCCGATTTCCTCGAGGCGATCGCCGAACTCGTCGAAGACCTCCTTGAAGTAGGCGCGCACGGCGTGCCCGAAGATGATGGGGTCAGAGACGCGCATCATGGTGGCCTTCAGGTGCACCGAGAAGAGGATGCCCTGCTCCTTGGCGTCGGCGATCTGCTCGTCGAGGAATTGGCGCAGCGCCTTCAGATGCATGACCGAGGCGTCGAGCACCTCGCCCTCTTTGACCTCGATGCCCTCCTTGAGCACGGTGGTCTCGCCGTCGGCGTCCACATGCTCGATCCGGACCTCGCCGGCCTGCTCGACCGTCACCGATTGCTCGGTGGAGCGAAAGTCGCCATCGGTCATCGTGGCCACATGGGAGCGTGAATCCTCGGGCCACTCGCCCATGGAATGGGGATGCTTCTGGGCGTAGTGCTTGACCGACTGGGGGGCCCGGCGGTCGGAGTTGCCTTGGCGCAGGACGGGGTTGACGGCGCTGCCCTTGACCTTTTCGTAGCGCTCGCGGGCGTCGCGCTCCCCGTCGCTGTTCGGCTCGTCGGGGTAGTCGGGGATGTCGAAGCCCTGTTCCTGGAGCTCGTCGATCGCCGCCTTGAGCTGCGGCACCGAGGCGCTGATGTTGGGCAGCTTGACGATGTTGGCCTCGGACTTCTCGGCCAGCTCGCCGAGCTCGGACAGCGCGTCGGCGAGCTGCTGGTCTTCCTCGAGACGATCGGGAAACTGGGCCAGGATCCGTCCCGACAGCGAGATGTCGCGAACCTCGACGTCGATGTCGGCTGCGGCGGCGAAGGTGCGGATGATGGGAAGCAGCGACGCGGTGGCCAGCGCCGGGGCCTCGTCGGTGAGGGTGTAGACGATGTTCATGACGAGTTGAAGTTACCCGCGCCTGCCCGCCCACAGACCTCGAACCTCGGGGCGCTAGCCCCCGCTGTCCGTCACCCTGCGTGGTGTCGCGGTCTCCGCCTCGGACCCAGCCGCGGCCTTCTCGGCAGATCACGCTGAGCTGAGGCTCGGGCGGCCGCCTCGTCGCCCGTCGGGCGTGTCGCTCACGAACCTTGGCTATCTGCTTGACGTATTCGTAAGCAAATAGCCCTTGTTGGCCCGCACGGGGCGGGGACGTCTGAGTTTGGGTGCGGGCGAGTCCGTGGTCGGCCTTCTCCCGATCTCATGTGCATGGGGGATACAGACAGGCCGGGCTGGTCGTGGTGGCCATGGTCGTGGTCGTCGTGGTGGTCATGGTCGTGGTCGAAGTGGGCACTGTCGGGCTGGCGCTCGTCGAGCCCGCCGCTTTTGCGACGTGCCACGTGCCGCCGAAGCTCTGGATGCCCTCCCCGCCGGACCCGAGACCGGCTCAAGACCTCGGCCCGCGTGGCGATGTTCTTCCTGGAGAGGCCGCCAGGCTCATTGACATCGACCCACGAGGATCGCCATGGCAGTTGTCGACGTGCCCGGGAGTGGGCAGAGGCCGACGCCGCATCGAGATGATCGCGAGCGCCTTTCGGAGCCGGCCAGCGCGGGCGTCAAGCTCGCGTTCACGCTCCTGGGGCTGATTCTGGCCGCATACGTCGTCTCGCTGGTCGTGCGCAAGGCGGGGGACTCAGTCACGCTGGTCGATGGCTGGGGCGTGGCGTCGTTTGAGATGCTCGTCAGCCTGCTGGTGGTCGCGCGAGGCCTGACCAGCGCACGCGATCGGACCTTCAGCCTGCTTCTCGGGCTCGGGGCCGTCGCGTGGGCGACGGGCGACTTCGCGATGACCATCGAGACGCTGCACGGCGCCACCCCGCCGACGCTCTCGGTGGCCAACGTGCTCTGGTACGGATTCTATCCGCTGGCCTACATCGGGGCGATGGTGCTGATGCGCCGCGAGGTCCGGCGCTTCACCGTGGCCAACTACCTCGACGGGGTGGTGGCGTGCCTGATCACGGGCGCGCTGTTCACGGCCTTCGCCTTCCATGCCATCGCCAAGGCCAGCGGAGCGGGCACAGCCAGCACCGCTGTCAACGTCATCTACCCGCTCGGCGACCTGCTGCTGCTCGGGCTCGCGGTGTTGGCCATCCGTCTCCTGCCCCGCGGCAGGCGAGCGCGCTGGTATCTCATCGCCGCCGGATGCGTCTTCAACGCCGCCGGGGACGTCGTCGCGCTGTTTCCGACCTGGGTGGCCACGCACGCCGGCGGCTTGTTGAACTCGGCCGCCTGGCCGGTGTCCCTCTACCTGATCACGGCGGGCATCTGGCTGGCGCCGAGCAATACCGAGGCGCCCCAGCAGGACACCACCAGCGGCTTTGCCATCCCGACCATCGCAGGGGGTCTGGCCCTGCTCGTGCTGTTTTTCGGTTCGCTGGCCCATGCCAGCCAGGGCGCGATCGCCTTCGCCACCGCCACCCTGCTCGCCGCCGCCGTGCGATTCGGACTCGCGCTGCGGCGGCTTCGCGCTCTGACCGACGAACGCCATCAGCAGCTGACGCGAGCGGCGGAGGCCGAGCTGACCTCCCGCGAGGCCCTGCAGACCCTTGTCCGCCAGTACTCGGTCTTCGCCTCCCGGGTGGCCGACGGCGACCTCACGGCCACGTTGTCCGGGGACGGGAGCGGGGAACTGCAGGAGCTGGCCGACAGCCTCAACCGGATGGTCACCGGCCTGGCGGAAATCTCGCGCGAGATCCAGGGCGGGGTCCACGAGATCGGGTCCTCCACGACCGCCATCCTCGCCGCGGTCAGCGACCACACCGACAACGCCAGCCAGCAGTCGGCCGCGATCCAGCAGACCTCAGCCACCGTGCAGCAGCTGCATGCCGCCGCCGACGTCATCTCCGAGAAGGCGGAGGAGGTGGCCCGTCGCGCCCGCGCGTCGGTGCAGGTCTCAGACGAAGGCTCAAATGCCGTCAGCGCGATCGCCGAATCGATGCAAGACATCCGCGTCCGCGTTGCGGGAATCGTGCGCGACATCGAAACCCTCTCCGAGCGCACCCACCAGATCGGCGAGATCACCGCCACGGTAAACAGCCTGTCGGACCGCTCCAACCTACTGGCGCTCAACGCCACCATTGAAGCCGCTCGCGCCGGCGAGCACGGCAGGGGCTTCGCCGTCGTGGCCGACCAGGTGCGCCGACTGGCCGAGCAATCCAAGGACGCCACCGCCCAAGTGGAGGCCATCCTGGCCGACGTCCGGGCCGCCACACAAGCCGCCGTGCAGGCCAGCGAGCAAGGCACCGAGGTCGTGGCCCGGGGCCTCGAGCTCACCGAGCGCGCCGGCGAAGGCATCCGCAGCCTCTCCGATACGATTCGCTCGGCCTCGACCTCCGCCGAGGACATCGCCGCCCTGGTTCAACAGCAAAGCGCCGGCATGACCCAAATCGCGGGAGCGATGCAGGAGATCAATGCCGGCACCGGCCACTTCGTCGAGGGCGCCCGCCAATCGCAGAGGACGGCAGAGACGCTCAACGGCCTCTCCACCAAGCTTGCCGCCCTCGCCGAGCGCTACCGCATCTAGGCCACCGAGACTCGAGCCCTGCGTTTGCGGTGTGGGGGAGCTGGCTGCGGGACCGTGCGCGTGTCTTCACTTCGCGGACACGACCCGGTGAAGCCGGGCGGGGCGCATCTGTCGCTCTGGTTCCCGACCGAGGTCACGCGTAGGCGACGAGGCCTTCGAAGAGCACCCAGCGGAACACCTGCATCACCTCGCTGAAGCCTGCGCCTCTCAGCATGGCCTCGTTCTCCTCGGGCGACAGTGGCTGCAGCACACCACGCAGGCTCCGGGCTTTGGAGGTGATCTCTTCATCACTGAAGCCTTGCTGGCGCTTCCAGTCCCAGTAGGCCCCGACAGCCATCTCCTGCATCCGCGCCGTCGGGGCGAGCACCTTCTCGAACAGAATGAGCGCCCCGCCTGGGTCGAGCGCCCGCCGTATCCGTCGCACGAGGCCAGAACGTGCACGCAGGGAGACGAACTGAAGGGTGTAGTAGCACACGATCAGATCGGCCGGCTCCAACGCGAGATCCTCGAGCGAGGCGGTCTCGAATCGCACCGAGGGCTGCTGTGCGCAGCGCTCGGTCGCCTTCAAGATCATGCCCGGCTCGCGGTCGACCCCAATCACCTCGACCCGCCGATCCGCGAGCCGCTCAGCCAGCAGCCTGGTCAGGGTTCCCGTCGAGCAACCGAGGTCATAACAGCGCCCGCCCTGAGGAACGAGCTGGTCGGCGAGGTCGGCGATGAGTACATGGCTCTCGTCGTAGGCGGGGATGGAACGTGCGACGTGACTGTCGAACGCGTCCGGTACCGCGCCGCCGAACGTCCAGCTTCCCGCCAGCGACGAGATTCCGTCCCCCACCTGTGGCGAACGCGAGTCGGCGCGCGCGCCGGTCAGTTGATCACGGTCGGCCCCCACCTCCCAAAAACTAACAGCTGGCTTGCGAGTCCGGTAGATCCTGTTCGCTGCTCGGAATAGGATCGCGGTCAGGTTGAGCGGGGAGATAGACACCATCAACCGGAGCACTTGGCGGAGCGCTCGTGTTACCGCCGTCATCGCCCGGCGCGACGGCTGGATGGACCCCGGTGAGGCGCACATGATGCAACGTCTCGCCGCGGAGGCGCGCGGACAGCCCATTCTTGACGTCGGTGTGGGAGCCGGGCGCACCTTGCCGTACCTGCGGTCCCTGAGCGACGACTACGTCGCCGTTGACTATCTACAGGAGATGGTGAGCCTCACCCGCTTGCGCTACCCGGACGCCCGCATCGAGCATGCCGACGCCCGCGACCTGGCCGCGTTCGAGGACGGGACGTTCGCGCTCGTGGTCTTCAGCTTGAACGGAATCGACGGTCTAGCTCACGAGGACCGGCCCAGGGTCCATGCGGCTGTCAAGCGCGTATTGCGGCCAGGCGGCCTATTTGCATACTCGACCCACAACCTCAATCACCCTACGGCCGGACGTCCCCCGTGGGATCGCACCCGGCTACCCGCTCGCATCAGGCCGCGCCCGCTCCTGCGTTGGGCGGCCGCGCTGCCCAGGCGGATCCACTCCTACCGTGGCCTGCGACCCCTCTGTGAGCAGGGTGCGGGCTGGGCCATCCTCGTCGGCGCGGCATATGACTTCGGCATCTTGGGGCACTACGTCACGCTCGAGGAAGCATTGCGCGAGTTGCGCGAGGCCGGCTACGCACCCGATGTCGAGGTCTACAGCACCTCAGGGGCCCGATTGCAGTTGGCTTCGGACACGAGTGGCTCAGCTTGGTTTCATCTGCTGGCGCGCAAGGCTGGGTGATCGTCACGGGGTGAAGGCGGCGCCTCCGCCGACGGTGTGGGCCATCCAGGTCTGCCAGTGGGCGAGGGGTATCGGCGGCCGAGTAGGCTCGCGCCGCGTGAATCGATCGACATTGAGATTGCGCTCGTGGGCCTGACAGCGATGTTGGAACCGGCAACCCTCCTCTCCTCGGTGTTAGCGCTGGTGATCGGCAAGCGCCCTGTGCGAACAGGCTCCTGGTTCTATGTCGGCGGCCCGTCCGTGACGCTCCTGGTTGGCGTGGTTGCCGCCTTCGTCGTCGGGAACCGCGCCGTTTCTCACGCCTCAACGCCTAGGACCTGGGTCTCGATCGTCACAGTCGTCGCCGGCGCGCTGGTCCTCGGTTACGCCATCCGCCTTCTCCCGACGGACCCCCGCGGAGATGGAGCGGATGGCCGAGCGCATGAACAAAGATCGAGCGGCCCGGCGCTCGCGATCGTCGCCGCGGGCGCGGCGCTCGCGAATCCGGGTGTGTTCATGCTGATCGCGGCGAAGAGCATCTCCCAGCTCAATCCGAGCACCGCGCAGTACGTGCTCGACGGGGCCCTGTTCGCTGTCGTGGCGTTGCTTCCGCTCGCGCTTGCGCTGGTGATGCTGCGGGTTGCCGCCTGGGTTCCACCAAGCCGCGCCTCCACGTTGCCCGCGGGTGGATCGAGCGGCACGCCCACGCGGTCATTGCCATCGTCCTCATAGGGCTTGCTGCATCGCTCCTACGGGACGGCATCGCGGGGGTCACCGGGTAGGTTCCGGCTGACGCGGAGGTCGGCGCATGAAGGCTCACGCGCAGCTGCCGCCCCACGCGACGCGTACGCCGGGGCCTCCGTCATACGAATCGGATGAGGTGCAGAACGTCCTGATCGCCGACGATCCAGGCCGACTAGATACGCGAACTCCTGCGACCGACTCGACGGGCGGTCGACGAGAGAAAGGAAGCGAACATGAGAGGGATTGGCCGCTCGGTCTTCGTCGCGATCCTGCTACTGATCGCGGGAGTGCTCAACGTCATCTATGGCATCGCCGCGGTGAGCAATGCCCATTTCTTTGCCAACACGCAGTACGCGTTCTCGTCCCTTCACACGTGGGGCTGGATCACAATCATCGTCGGCGCCATCCAGCTCGCTGCCGGTCTCTCCCTCATGGGTGGCGGGGGCTTCGGTCGGGTGATCGGCATCGTCGCGGCGAGCATCGGCGCGCTCGAGTCGCTGCTGTCGGTAGGCGGCGCACACCCACTTTGGTCGCTGGGCATCTTCGCCATCTGCTTGTGGATCCTGCATGGCTTGGTCATCTATGGCACCGAAGAAACGGCCGCCGCGTAGCTGCGCGGCTCGACTTGGACCGCTTGAGCTACCGGCTTTGATGCCGCGACGAGCATCTCCGGATCGCTGGCCTCGCACCTGCTCAGCGCGGAACTCGACAACGTCGCGGCGTTTTGCTCGCCGGGACGCGGGACCGGACCGCTGAGTAGCCCTTCCCGCGCAGACCAGGGAAGTCGACGTCACGCCTGAGATGCCCGTGGCGGAAATAGAGCAGGGCTCTCTCAACCATTCGCACGCGTCTCGGGATGAGCCGCCGCGCGCTGCTGGATCATGCCTAATGGGGTCGTGCCCGCGGGCTGGCTGCTTTCACGCGGATAACGCCCCTACGTTGATCGTAGTCTCTCGAAGCGTGTAACCGACCGATTTGGCTGAACCAGCGAGATCCACCTGTCGGACACGCGTTTGCGGAAATCGCGACACATTTGGGATTGGCGCACACAGACGCACTCATTAGGAGTACTGTTGTCAGGTGGCTGGCCCTGCGGCCTGAAATTACTCGGCCTTGGCCCGAATGCCACCAACGGCGTGTTTCGCGCCACGAGGCGGGAGGCATGGGTTACGGGTTTTGGTTGCGGGGCCGGTGCCGGACTCCTGTCGGCGTTACTCCACCGTCCCGGTGGCTTCGTCTCTATCTGATTGAGCGCGTGGGTCTAGCCCTCTTCTAGCGCGCAACACCAAGAGAGGGATGGAAGGCTTCGAGGACCATGGCGCAGGCGGAACACGATCGAGCAGCAAGTAGGCATCACGAGTGGGCTCGCGATCGCGGGTCGCGGCGGTTAGACCGGGCCGTTCACGCCCGGCGACGCCTGAACGCGCGGGCGGTGGATGCCGGAGCGAAATTAGACCGCCATGGCCCCAATCCTCGTTACGCGTACCTGACGCAATCGCACGACTACACACCGGCCTGCTGATTCCGCATCACCACGCACAATGGAGCACAAATGCCAAGAGTTGAGGTTCTATCCGAAGTGCAGGGACGCGATAGCGAGGTCATGCTGACCGAGCACGTGCCTTCCGAGATGTTCAACGATGAGTATTACGGTGACCAGCTCGTCGAGCGCATGGGTTGGGCGCTGGTCGACGCCGAGCAACGGGAGCGGACGATCCGCGGCTGACCGACCATCGGCCCCGGGGGAGCGTCACATCGCAACGCGGTTCCGGCTTTCCTACGGGGCGCACGCTCTAGGTTCCCTTGTGGCATCGCAGCGAGCAGTCCTCAAACGCGCTTCGCTTCACGAGAACGTTGGTGTCGTGGCCAGTCCATATACCGGTACTGGTCCGACCGCTGGCTCGAGGTCGCTGGACCGGCCGGTCTAGAGGGACGCTTCGGGACGCAAGGGGAGCCGACGAGAGGCCACCGGGCCCTCAGCTGGTGCGCCGTAGCTCGGTCACGGGCCCAGCTGCTCCCCGACGAGCGCGCCGAGCTTGGCAGCGGCCTCGGGCTGGGGGGCGTAGTGGATGTACTTGCGGGTCGTGGCGATGTCGGCGTGGCCCATCCAGGTCTGGACGTCGGTGATGGGGAAGCGGCGGACGGCCATGGTGCCGAAGCTGTGGCGGAGGTCGTGGAAGCGCAGGGGCGCAGACCGGCCCGCTGCTGGGCGGCTCGGTAGCGGCGACTGAGCTTGTCGTAGTCGAGCACGGTGCCGATCGTGTTGACGAAGACGAGCTCGTCCTCGCCGGTGAAGAGCTCGCGCTGGCGCAGGCGCGACAGCGCGAGGGCGACCTGGGGGATGAGGGGGACCGAGCGGACGCGGTAGCTCTTGGGCAGGTCCTCGCCGCCCTCGTCGGTGTAGCCGCGCTCGACGTGGATGAGCGAGGCCGCACCGTCCACCGAGCGCCAGCGCAGCGCCCGGAGCTCGCTGGCGCGCAGGCCGGTGAAGGCGGCGGTCAGGAACAGCGCCGCGTCCTGCTCGTTCGCTGCCGCCTCGACGAGGCGCAGGATCTCCTCGGGCGAGTAGAAGCTGATGCGGTCCGAGGTGGCGCGGCGGGTCTTGGCCCGCCGGAACGCCACTGAGACGTCCTGGTCGAGGCCGAAGCGATCGACGGCCAGTACGAAGATCCCGTGCACGATCGCCCGCATCTGGTTGATCGTGCTCGCCGACAGCCCGCGGGCCAGGGCCTCGCGGTGAAAGGCGGCGACCTCGGCCCCGGTGATGCCGGCGATCGGCCGCCGCTCCCACCGCGGCCGCAGATCGCGCGCGATGATGTTGCGGTAGGTGACCAGGGTTGAGGCCCGGAAGCTGCCCGTCTGGATCCGTCCCTCGAGCTCGGCCAGGTAGGCGTCGGCGACCTCGCCGAAGGTGGCGCCGCTCGAAGCCCGCACCGCGCCGGCCTCGGCGAGAAGCAGCTGGCGCAGCGCCTCCTCGGCGTGGCTTCGCGTCAGGAATCCGGCGGGCGGTTGGCTGCGCTTGGTCCACGCCTTGCCGAGGACCCTGGACGTGTCGCGGCCCGTGATTCGAAAGCGCGCAATCCAGACCGCATCGTTACGCCGGCGCCCCTTGTGGGTCCTCGAAAGCCTGATAGATGCAGCCTGTTCGCTCATCCCGGACCGCCCTGAAGGCTACCGATTTGGGGAGCGTTTGGGGAGCCCTGGGGAGCCTAAACCTCGATCTGGAGGCGACGCCGAGGCGCGGAAAGCGCGAATTTGCAGGCAAATCGTCATGGCCCGGGCAGGATTCGAACCTGCGCGCGACGGATTATGAGTCCGCTGCTCTACCGCTGAGCTACCGGGCCGGGAACGGCGAGCGACGCTACCACCGGCCCGGCTGGTGGCGGCGGGTTCCGGTACGCTGTTGGCCCGTGAGCGACAGCGCCCCTATCGCCCTCGCCTCGACCCTGGCACTGCTGGCCACCTTCCTCGGTATCGGCGTGCTGGTCAATCTGCTCATCTTCTACGTCATCGCCCAGGTCATGGGCGAGCGCAAGCAGAATCGGGAGTACCGGGCCGGCGAGGAGTAGCTCCGCGCGCAGGCGGCGGAGGGAAGGCTAGGGGGAGGCGGCGGAAGGAAGGCTGGAGGCAGGCGTCGAATGTCAGCCTGCCCATGAAGCCATCATCCAGCCCGACCGTCACCCCTGAGACGCCACACGGCCATCAGGCCCTCTCCGCCTACATCCGCGCGCGCTTTGACCAGTTCTCGCGCTCGCAGAAGGATGTCGCCCAGTACATCGTCGACCATCTCGACGAGGCCGCCTTTCAGACCGCCGAGGAGCTCGCGCGCCGAGCCAGCACCTCGTCGAGCACGGTCGTGCGCTTCTCGCAGGCGCTCGGTTTTGAGGGCTTTCCCGAGCTCCAACAGGCCGCGCGCGACGAGTACCGCCGCCGCCCGCCGCAGCCCACCGACGCCCTGGCCGGGGCGGCTCCGCTGTTCTCGCTTGACCACACCGAGTTCGAAGCCGCTTTGGCCGCCGATCACGTCAACGTCGAGGACACCGCCCACAAGCTCTCGCGGGGTGACTTCGAGAAGGCCATCGACGCCATCGTCTCGGCCGAGAAGGTGCTCATCGCCGGGACCGACCAGATGGCCTTCTTCGCCAGCTATCTGCGCCACCTGCTCATGCTCCTCGACCTGCGCGCCGAGATTGTGGCCGGCCCCTCCCAGGAAGCCCTCGGCCGCCTGAGCCGGATCGACGAGAAGACGCTCGTCGTCGGGCTCTCGGCGGGGCGCCCGCACCCGCTCATCAGCCGGACCATGAAGCTGGCCCGCCACCGCAAGGCGGGCACGCTGGCCATCACCGACGCCACCCTGTCAGAGGTGGCGCGCCTGGCCCGGGTCCGCCTCTACTACTCGTCCAACACCCCCGCCTTCGTGCGCTCCCACACCGCGCTGCTCTCGCTCATTCAGGCCTTGGCCTACGGCGTCTACTCCCGCGACGCCCAGCAGTACGACGTGCGCATCAAGGCCTTTCGCCTCAAGTAACCGCACATCGATGCGCTCCGGGCCGGAGCCCCGCCCGGCCGCCCTAACGGGGCGCCACGAGCAGCGCCTGCGTGGCCCGCCCGACCCGCCCCGCCGCGTCGTAGAGGACGCTTTCGGCCGCGCCGATGCCGCCGGGCGGGATGCGCGTCTGCGCGTCGAGGCAGATCCACTCTCCCTCCGGGGGGCGCTCGATGTAGAGGGTGAGATCGGGGTTGATGAAGAGGTGGTCGTCCCAGGAGATGGGGGCGCTGACGCCGTTGCCAAAGTCGCCGGCCGCCGCCAGGCGCTGCAGGCCGGAGGGCTCCTCTCCGGTAAAGAGGGGCATGCGCAAGCGAAACCACGCCGTCGAGGCTCCCGGGGTGAGAAAAGCTCCGGCCACGAAGCGGATCTCCATGGCCTCGGGAGCGAACATGGGGGAGAAGGGCGCGCGCATGTCGTTCGGGGCGCCGTGCTCGGGCCCGGGGGGAGGGGGCGCCGGCGGCGGTTGGACGGCGCGGGTCCCGGCGCCCTGGACCTGGAGCGCTCGCGCCCGCACGACCTCGGTGCCGGCCGGGTCGCGGATCGCGCCCTCGAGCAGCTGGACCCGGCGTCCCGGCCGCACGACGTCGGCGTCAACCGAGAGGGGGCCGAGGGGGACGGGGCGCAGGAACTCATAGGTCACGCGGGCGATCTGCAGGCCTTCCGCGGCCGGCAGGCGCTCGAAGGCGCGCATGAGCAGAGCGGCCGGGGCGCCGCCATGCTGAGCGTTCTGATCCCACGGTCCGCGGGTCAGCTCAGTGGCGACGAGTTGGCCATTAGTGCAGGCAAACAGGGCCGCGGCGGACATGGCGGGACAAGCTAGCGCGTAGCTACACTGAGCCGGCATGAGCACCGCCCCCCGAAACGAGCGCGACGAGGCCACTTTCACCGTCAAGGCGGGCCTGGCGGAGATGCTCAAGGGCGGTGTGATCATGGATGTGGTCGACGCCGAGCAGGCCAAGATCGCCGAGGACGCGGGCGCCGCGGCCGTCATGGCGCTCGAGCGCGTCCCGGCCGACATCCGCCGGGACGGCGGCGTGGCCCGGATGTCCGATCCGGCCATGATCCAGGGCATTCAGGAGGCCGTGACCATTCCCGTGATGGCCAAGGCCCGCATCGGTCACTTCGCCGAGGCCCAGGTGCTCGAGGCCCTCGAGGTCGACTACATCGACGAGTCCGAGGTCCTGACGCCGGCCGACGAGGCCAACCACATCGACAAGTGGGCGTTTCGGGTGCCCTTCGTGTGCGGCGCGACCAATCTCGGCGAGGCGCTGCGGCGCATCGGCGAAGGCGCGGCCATGATCCGCTCCAAGGGCGAGGCCGGGACCGGCGACATCATCGAGGCGGTCCGGCACTTGCGCATGATCGGCCGAGAGATCCGCCGGCTGGGCACGCTCGAGGACATGGAGCTCGCCACGGCGGCCAAGGAGCTGCAGGCGCCCCTCTCGCTCCTGCGCCAGGTGGCCGCCAACGGGCGGCTGCCGGTCGTGCTCTTCTGCGCCGGCGGGATCGCCACCCCCGCCGACGCGTCGCTGGTCATGCAGCTCGGCGCCGAGGGCGTGTTCGTCGGCTCGGGCATCTTCAAGTCCGAGGAGCCCGAGCGCCGGGCGCGCGCCATCGTCGAGGCGACGACGCACTATCAGGATCCGGCCCGGGTCGCCGCGGCCTCGACCGGCCTCGGTCAGCCGATGATCAGCCTCGAGACCTCCAAGCTCGAGTCCGAGCAGCTGCTGGCCCCACGCGGCTGGTGACGGTGGCGGTTTCGCCCTTCGGCGAGCCGTCGCGGACGTGACCGGCCACGAGCCAGCCATGAAGACGGTCGGGATCCTCGCCCTCCAGGGCGGCTTTGAGGCCCACGCCAGGGTGATCCGGGGGCTTGGCCACGAGCCCCGCGAGGTCCGGGTCCCCGCCGACCTGGAGGGGCTTCACGCGCTCATCATCCCCGGCGGCGAGTCGACGGTGATGACGCTCGGCGTGGAGCGCGAGGGCCTTGCCGAGCCGCTGCGCGCGCTCGTGCAGGCGGGGACGCCGGTCCTCGGCACCTGTGCCGGGATGATCATGCTCGACCGCGACCACCTCGACGTCCTCGACGTCCACACGCGCCGAAACGCCTTCGGGCGCCAGCTTCGCTCCTTCGAGGCGGACCTCGACATCGAGGGGGTGCCGGGCGCGCCGGTGCACGCCGTGTTCATCCGCGCGCCCTGGATCGCCGAGCACGGACCGGAGGTCGAGATCCTGGCCAGCGTGGACGGGCATCCGGTGGCCATCCGCCAGGGCAACGTGCTCGCCGTCTCCTTTCACCCCGAGCTGACCGACGAGCGGCGGCTGCACGAGCTGCTGCTCGCGCTGGCCGACGCCGAGGCTCAGCCCGAGATACCGGCCGGCGGCCGGGAACGCTCGGCGTAGTCGCGCAGGTCGCGCTCGAAGGCGTCCCAGTCAAAGCCCAGCCCGTGCGGGCCCGAGGGCGGCTGCTCGTCTTCGGGTTGCGCCCCCGACGGCGGGTCCTCGGAGTCATCGCCGCGCGAGAGCCAGGCGGCCAGCGCCGCCGTGGTGATGCCGGCCGCGTAGACGAGCGCGGCCAGGGCCAGATGATGGGTCAGCCAGGCCAGGGCGCCGACGGCGTACAGGCACAGCGCCGAGACGACGAGCCAGCGCATCTCGGGCCCCGGCAGCGATCGCCGGGGGGCGCGAGCACGAGCGCTGACCACAATCGCCCCGAGAAGCAGGATGCCCAGGGCCAGCTTCCACGCCGATGAGGCAGAGACGGTCATTGGCTCCCCCATTATCGGCACCCAGGCGGCGGCCGTGAAGGGGGCAGTTAGATGACGAGTCCGTGGCGGACGGTGTTCTCGGTGACCGCGCGGGGATCGACGAAGTGGTGCAGGTAGTCCGGGCCGCCGGCCTTGCTGCCCGTACCCGACATGCGGTTGCCCCCGAACGGCTGGCGGGCGACCATGGCGCCTGTGATCCCGCGGTTGACGTAGAGGTTGCCCACCGGCGTGCGGGCGCTCACGTAGCGCACGGTGGCTGGGTCGCGCGCGAACAGTCCGCCGGTCAGGGCGTAGGGCAGGGCATCGACGATGTCGCAGGCGGTCTCGACGTCGGGGACGCGCTCGATGGCCAGAAGCGGCCCGAAGATCTCCTCCTGCAGGACCGCGGAGCCGGCGGGCAGATCGGCGGCCAGGACCGGGGGGCAGAACCAACCCCGGTCGGGGACCTCGCCGACGCGGGCCGCAATCGTGCCCTCGCTGGCCGCGAGCTCGGCGTAGCGCTGCACTCGATCCTGGGCGGAGCGCTCGATCACGGCCGGCACGTCGGTGGCGAGCTCATCCGCCGCTCCCACCACGAGCACCTCGATGGCCCCGGCGACCCGTTCGATGAGCCCGTCGGCGACCTTCTCGTGGACGAGCACACGGGCGGCGGCCGAGCACTTCTGGCCCGCGTAGCCGTAGGCGGAGCTCACGATGGCCGGCACGGCCTCGTCGAGGTCGGCGTCGGCGTCGACGAGGACGCAGTTCTTGCCCCCGAGCTCGGCCACCACGCGCTTGAGCTGCAGCTGGCCCGGCGCCGGATCGGCCGCGGCGCGCATGATCTCTAAGCCGACGGGCAGCGATCCTGTGAAGGCGATGGTCGCCACGCGGGGGTGGCGGACGAGGGCGGCGCCCACCTCACCTTCACCCGGCAGCAGAGAGATGACGGTCTCGGGGACGCCACCGGCCCGGAGAGCCCGCACGAGGGCCAGCGCACAGGCGGGCGACTGCTCGGCGGGCTTGAGGACGGCGGCGTTGCCCGTGGCCAGCGCGGCGGCGGTCATCCCGCAGGGAATGGCGAGGGGGAAGTTCCAGGGCGAGATCACGGCGACGACGCCGCGGGCGGCGTAGTGGAGCTCGTTGCGCTCCCCGGGGACCTGGAGCAGCTGGGCTCCCTGCTCGAGCCGGACCGCCTCGCGCGCGTAGTACTCGAGAAAGTCAATGGCCTCGCAGACATCGGCATCGGCCTCGCGCCACGGCTTGGCGCACTCGCGGACTTCGAGCGCGGCCAGTTCGAGCCGGCGCGCGCGCAGCCAGGCGGCGGCGCCCCGCAGGGCGGCCGCCCGCTCGGGCGCGGGCCGGGTGCGCCAGGCCTGGTAGCCGGCGTGGGCGCTGGCCACGGCCGCCTCGATCTCGTCCGCGCGTGCTCGAGCCGCCTGACCGATCACGCGCTCGGGCTGCCCGGGATCGGTGCTGAGAAGCGCCTCGCCGCGGCGCTCCTCAGATCCGATCATGACCGGGACGGCCAGGGGAAGCCGGGCCTCTAGGGCGCTCAGCGCGTCGGCGAGCTGCGCCCGGACGGCGGCCCGGCGGAGCTCCAGGACCGGCTCGTTAGCGAACGGGGGCAGCGACGACGCCACCGCGCTGACGCTAACAGCCGGGTTCGGAGGCGCTGGTTCGCCGCGCTAGAGACCGCGGCGGCTGAGCATGTGCCCGAACGTGCGCAGGAGGATCTTCACGTCGGTCCACAGCGACCAGTTGGCGGCATAGAGATAGTCCGTCTTGACCATCTCGCTGAGCGGGGGCCGGCGGGGGCCAAGGACCTGCCACGGGCCGGTCATGCCCGGGGGAAGCGCCAGGCGCTCGCGATGGCGGCCCTCGACGAGACGGTCCTCGTCGAGCACGAGCGGGCGCGGACCCACGAGGCTCATCTCCCCGCGCAAGACGTTGAGGAGCTGGGGCAGTTCGTCCAGCGAGGTGCGGCGCAGCCAGCGCCCGACGCGCGTCACCCGGGGGTCACGGCTGAGCTTGAACACGCCGCTGGTCTCGTTGCGGGCCATGAGCGCGTCGCGCTGGGCGTCGGCCCCATCGATCATGGTCCGGAACTTGAGGATCGGGAAGTGCCGGCCGTCTCGTCCGACCCGGGGCTGGCGGAAGAACACCGGCCCGGGGGAGTCGAGCTTGACGGCCGCCGCGAGAGTGATGGCCACGGGCCCGGTCACGAGCAGGCCGGCCAGCGCGCCGAGGACGTCCATCACCCGCTTGGCGGCACGCGAGGAACGACTGAGGCCGGCGCTGCGCACGCCGAGCACGGTGACGCCGCCGACGAAGTCGAACTCGACCGAGGAGCCGATCACTTCGAAGAGCTGAGGGACGATCGAGACCTTCACGCCCACGCCCATCGTCCGTCGTACCGCATCGAGCATCAGTTCGGAATCGGTGCTGCTGGCGATGAGCAGGACGCGGTCGATGTTGAGCTCTTCGACCACGGTGGGCAGGTCCGCGAATCCGATCGAGCGCGCGCGCCGCGAGCGCCCCACCCACTCACGGTTCGGGCGCCGCCGTTCGTCTTCGAGGGGCAGGAATCCCGCCACCTCGACGCGGGCCAGGGGGTCGGAGGCGATGCTGTGGGCGAGGTTGGCGCGGGCGACCGCGCCTCCGATGATGAGCACCCGCTCCCGGGGGCCCGAACGCTGGACCACCGCACGCGCGCCGAGGCGCAGGGCGACGAGGAGGGCGGAGGTCGAGGCCCAGAGGATGATCGCCTCGCCGCCGCCGAGGTTCAGCCCCGCCCGGGAGACCAGGGCCACCAGCGACCAGGCCAGGGTGTAGGCGCCGGCCAGGCTGAGCAGCGCCGGTGCCTCGTCGAGGGTGGACTTGCGCACGACGACGTCGTCGTGGTCGTAGCGGCCGGTCAGCTTGGCGATGAGCACCATGATCGGCAGCGTGACCAGTCCCGACTTGGTCAGCGGCCTCCCGCTGACCAGCCCGAGGATCCCCAGGCCGCCCAGCGCGGCGGCGACGTCGGCCAGGACGAGCAGGCACCCCATGATCCGGTCGCGCCGGTTGGGCGAGGTGACCGTGAAGCGCCGTGGCGCGCCGGGCGCCTGATCGGGCGCGTCGGTCCGAGCGGAGTCCAGCGCTTGGCGCAGGGCCGTCCGCGCTGCCGGAGCACTGCCGGTCCGGCGGTTCGTGCCGGGAGCATGCTCGTAGTCAAATCGCGCCGCCCCTGAGGTCGGTGCTCTGCTCACGCTGTTGGATCCTCCTTGCGGTGGCAGACCAGCCTCCCGGCGCAAAACCCTTCCCGGCTGCGCCCGCGTGCCTGCCTTGCCTACATCCGTTCACCTAGAAGGTACTTGTCAGACTATCGCCGCGCAAGGCGCTGGCTTGAACCATGCGCGAACTTTTCACATTTGCTTAGGTCAGTCTCCAACCCGGCGCTGACCAAGGCCGCATCCGCACAAAAGGAAGCTTCTTGGCAGGCGTCCAGATGCTCGTCGCGCTGTCCCACGCGCCAGAATGCCTCCATGCGCGTCGAGCGCGTCCGCGAGAACGTCTTCATGGTCACGGCCACGAGTCAGGAGCTGTCCGCCTTGGTCGCCGCCGCTCGCATGGCGCTCGAGGCGATGCAGAGGGGGCCAGAGCCCCCGCCCGCCCAGGCGACGGAGACCCTCGAGCGGGTGCTGGCCGACTTCGATCAGGCACGCGCGCGGCTGACCGAAGGACCGCCGGGGGATAGCTGACCCGCCCGGGGGACGGCTGACCCGCCCGGGGGGCGGCTGACCCGCCGGGGGACGGCTGACCCGGCGGGTGCACCGGGTCAGTCGTGATGTGAAGCGCTCAGGCCGGCGCCCCGGCGGCCATCTGCTCGCGGACGTGTGCCGTGGCCTGGTCGAACTCGGCCGCGAAGCGGTCGTAGTCGAACTGGAGCGTGTTGAGATACGTGCTCCAGCCCATGGTGTTCTTGGCGATCAGCGCCGTCTCGGTGATCTCATCCTCGGTGGCGCCAAACAGCCGCGCGGCCTCGGTGTGGAAGTAGGCGCAGTAGCGACAGCGGGTGGCGCCGGACACGGCGAGGCCAATCATCTCCTTGTACTTGTTGGGGATGGCGGTCTGATCGGAGAAAACGAGCGACTTGAAGCTCGCCCACTCGGTGGGCAGCAAGTAGTCGGGCACGCGCTGAAAGAACTCCGGGACGAGTCCGAGTACCTCCTCGATGTCCCGGTCGGCCTCGTGGCGCTCCTCGACGACTGACATGGGATGACCTCCTGATGGGTGGTGTTGACGAGAACGACGATCTCAGGCGACCGTGGCGGCGCCGCGAACGGCCCGTGAAAGCGGATGCGCCGAGGACCCGTCAGAGCATCTCGGCGATGCGCTGCGCCGCCCGTCGCGCCCCGTCGGTCTCGACCGGGCGGTAATCGACCTCACGTCCGATGGCTTCGGCGATCGCGGCGGAGATCACCTCGGGTCCAGAGGTGGCGACATCCATGCATCGTCCCGCGCGGTAGCGATCGAGCCGGTGGCGGACGTGGAGGTTCTGCTCGAAGTGGTGTGCGAGCGGGAAGTAGAGGAAGGGTCGCCGGTTGATGGTCAACTCCATCGCCGTCGTGAGCCCGCCTTGCACGACGGCGAGGTCGCACGCGGCCAGGTGGCGGTAGAGATTGTGGACATAGCCGACCACCTCGAGGCCCTCGTGACGGGGCAGCGAATCGGGATCGATGCGTGGTCCGGCGACGACGATCGTGCGCAGGCCCGGAACCTCGGAGGCCGCGAGCGGGTGGGCATCGATCACCCGGCGCAGCAGGTGGCCGCCGACGCCGGATCCGCCGACGCTGACGATGCACACCTGTTCGTCCTCGCGGTAGCCGAGCTCGGCCCGGAGCGCCTGGCGGTCGGGAAGCGTGTCCGGGTCAAACCCCGATACGTAGCCGGCGAAGTCAAAGTGCTGCTCGGTCCACTCACGGACGAGCGGAAGGTCGGGACCGAGGCGGTCGGGGACGATGTCGTCGGGGTTGCCCACGAAGAGGGAGCGATCGCGCAGGCGCGGGAAGCGCGCGATGTGCTCGACCATCTCGGCGTTGTAATCGGCGGTCAGGGACGCCTCGCGCGCGCCACCGTCGGGCATCGGGAGCCAGCCGACGAAGTCGGTCAGCCAGCAGTACGCAGCCCGTTTGAGCTCTGGGTTCTCGTGCAGGAAATAATCGAGCTCCCAGGCCTCGTCGCCGATCCACAGGTCATAGGTCTCCGCCTCGACGAGGTCGTGGAAGACCATGAAGTTGCTCACGAGGATCTCGTCCATCCGCCGCCACGCCTCAAAGCAGTGCAGGTCGTGCTCGGCAGACTCCGATTCGATGTGACCGGACTCGTTGGCCAGCGCGGCGCTCGCGGGATGGATGCGCTCGCCCTCGGCCTGCAGCACGCGCGTGACCGGATCCTGAGCCAGCCAATCGATCTCCAGATCCGGTACCAGCTCGCGCAGCTCGCGTGCGACCGCCACGTCTCGCTGGGCGTGCCCGAGCCCGATTGGCGAGGAGATGTAGAGCGCGCGCCGGCGGCGCGCCTTGGCCCGGGTCCACGCAGCCGTGGGCGCGCGGCGCGGTTGGATGAAGTCGCGCAGCAGGAGGTTGACCCTGACGGGGTCGCGCGCCGTCGGGCAATGGCCCGAGCCTTGCAGCATGGCCATCGGCGCCTGCAGCAGCTCCGCCAGGGCCACCGCCGAGTCCGGGGTGCAGATTCGATCCCGGCTTCCGTGGATGACCAGGCACGGGCAACGGATACGCGCCGCCAGCGATCGCACCTCGTCCCCGTCCAGCGAGTCGGCCAGGATGGTCGCGATCAGGGTTTCGGGGTCAGTCTGGAGCGCCCATCCCACGGCGTCGTCCCGCTGCTTGGTGGAGTGGGGCTCGACGAAGGCCTGCGAGAAGAAGAACTCCACGAACTCCTGGTAGTGCTCGCGCCAGTAGTGGCCGTTGAATTTCTCCCAGCTCTGATACGAGTCGCGCGGGCGCATGAATGACGCAATCGCTTGCACGCGCGGCGGCGCCAGTGCCAGCGGCACGTTCGGGGCGATGAACACGAGGCCGCGCACCCGGTCGGCATGGTTGGCCCCCAGCAGCAGGGCGCGCTGAGCTCCCATCGACAAGGACACGACCCAGGCGCTCTGCGTCTCGCTGGCGTCCATCACGGCGAGTGCGTCGCCGGCGAACTCGAACGGCTCGTAGGCCTCGGGCGCCCCCGGGCGATCCGAACGGCCGTTGCCGCGGCCGTCGAAGGCCAGCGTGCGAAAGTGACGCGCGAAGTACGGGATCTGCGCCTTCCAGCAGCGCGAGTGCACGACCGACCACGGCGGCAGGAACAGGAGCGTGGGCTCGCCGTCTCCGCAGCGCTCCCAGAACACGCGTACTCCGCGCCGCGTGATGTAGCCCGATTGGTCGGGGTAGCGCGCGCGTGTTTGCTCACCTACCGTCGCGCCGGGGGCGTCGATCGTGGTCATGGGCTCGCGCCTACTCTCTCAGGCCTGCGTGTTCGCTGCGCGAAATCACTGCGAACGCGCCGTGACACGGGTTTACGCTTCGGTCATGCTGCGGGTGCGACTCCTGGGGGACCTGGAGATCGAGTCAGACGGTGGCGCGATCGAGCCGCCGTCGAGCCGGCGGGCCCGCGCCCTGCTGGGCTGGTTGGCGCTCGAGCGGCGCCTGCACACGCGCTCGGCGCTCGCGGCGCGGTTCTGGCCCGACGTGCTCGACGAGAGCGCGCGCACCAGCCTGCGCAGCGCGCTGTCGGCGGTGCGCCGCTCGCTCGGCCCCGACAGCGAGCGCTATCTCATCGCCGGGCGCAACGATGTCGGACTCGCCGGCGACTCCGAGGTGTGGACCGACGTCGCGGAGTTCGCGCGACGCGTGGAGCAGGACCGGCTCGAGGAGGCGCTCGAGCTGTGCCGCGGCGAGCTGCTGGCGGGTCTCGACGACGATTGGGTCTACGAGCGGCGCGACGAACACCGCGACAACGTCGCCGCCGTGCTCGCCCGTCTCGCCGCGCGGGCAGAGGACGAGCAACGGTGGCAGGCGGCGATCGAGTACACGCGCCGCCAGGCTGGCCTCGATCCACTCGCCGAAGAGCCGCACCGGGACCTGATGAGGCGGCTGACCGCGACCGGAGACCTGGCCGCGGCGATCAGGACCTATGAGCGACTGAGCCGCCGCCTGCGCGAAGAGCTGCGCATCGGCCCCTCGCGCGCGACGCGCGAGCTGGCGGAGGCACTACGCCAGCGCGGCGCCTCAGCGCCTGGAGATCCACAGATCATCACCGAAGAAGCGCCCGCCGTCGTCACGCTGTTGTTCACGGACCTGGTTGGCTCGACGGCGCTGCTCGACGAGCTCGGAGACGACGAGGCCGAGCGCCTGCGCCGTGTGCATTTCGGGTTGCTGCGCGACGTCGCGACCGCGCACGAGGGCCACGAGGTCAAAAACCTCGGGGATGGGCTGATGGTGGCCTTCGCAAGCGCGGTCAACGCCATCCGCTGCGCCATTTCCATCCAGCAGGCGGTAGCCCGCCACAACGCGCGCCGGGCCGATGATCGGTTGCGGGTCCGCGTGGGGCTCAACGTGGGCGAGCCGATCCGCGACGAAGATGACTATTTCGGTACGCCGGTGGTCGTCGCCAAGCGGCTGTGCGACGCTGCCGCCGGCGACCAGATCCTGGCCTCCGGGCTGGTGCGCGGCCTCGTGGGCTCGCGCGGCGGGTTCGCCTTCCGGCCCCTCGGCGCCCGGGCGCTGAAGGGGATCTCCGGTGCCCTGGAGACCTGGGAGGTGGTATGGGAGGCGATGCCGGCGCGACGCATCGCGCTTCCGCTCGGATTGCGGGCAGACGACTCGGCGCCCCTCATCGGCCGGGAAACCCAGCTCGCGGAGCTTCGCGGTCGCTGGCAGGAGGCTCGCGCGGGGAGGCAGGGCGTCGTGGTGCTCGCGGGCGAGCCGGGAATCGGAAAGACCCGCTTGGCCGCGGAATTCTGCTGCCGCGCGTACGCGGAGGGCGCCGTCGTGCTCCTCGGTCGCTGCCACGAGGACTCGCTGGCCCCGTACCAGCCGGTCGTGGAAGCCCTGCGCCACTACGTGTCGGAGACCCCGCTCGATCAGCTCCGCCTCCAGATCGGCGCCCACCGGGCGCCGCTGGCCACGCTGCTGCCGGAGCTCGGCGACAGCGGAGCGCAGAGCGCCAGCCCCAGCGCCCCCGCGCCCGAGCGCGAGCAGTTCGTGCTCTTCGATGCGGTGGCGTCGCTGCTGCGCGCGGCCGCGGAAGAGCGTCCGCTCATCCTCGCCCTGGATGACCTGCACTGGGCGGATGCCACGACACTTGCGCTGCTGCGTCACGTGCTGCGGGCCACGGAGCGCGCGCCACTGCTCGTCGTGGCCACCTATCGGGAGACCGAGATCGATCAGGCGCATCCGCTGGCCCCAGTTCTCGCCGAGCTGCGCCGCGCGCGGGTGCTCACCAGCCTCGTGCTTGCCGGTCTAGACACGGCGGAGGTCGCGATGCTGATCGCCTCGCGAGCCGGGCGCTCGGCGCCGGCTGCGTTTGCCCGCTCGATCGCCGACCGCACCGAAGGCAACCCCTTCTTCGTCGAGGAGTTGCTGCGAGACGTCCGCGTCAGCGACGACTGGGACGCCGCGCTGGCCCGGATCGAGGTCCCCCAGAGCGTGAAGGACGTGCTCCTGCGCCGCCTTCGTCGGCTCGAAGACAGCTGCCGACGCCTGCTCACGATCGCCGCCGTGGCCGGCCGGGAATTTTCGCTCGAGGTCATCGAGCGGGTGGCGGGCGTCGATGCCGAGGAGGTGGCGGAAAGCCTCGAGCACGCCATCGCGGCGCACATCGTCGATGAGGCGGCGTCGCTTGGGCGCTACAGCTTCGCCCACGGCCTGATCCGCGAGACGATCTACGAGCAGCTCTCGCGCACCCGACGCGCGCAGTTGCATCGACTGGTCGGGGAGGCGATGGAGAGCGATGTCGGCCCCACGCCGGACCGGTTGGCCAGCGAGCTCGCCTACCACTTCTCGGCCGCCGGGGATGCGGCCAAGGCCTATGAGTACCACGCACTCGCGGCCGCGGGCGCGCAGCGCGTCTTTGCCGTCCAGCCGGCGCTCGTGCATTACACCGCGGCGCTGAAGGCCGGGGCGGCGCTCGGGCTGGGGGCCGATCGCGACCCAGCGCTGCGGCGGCTGCTCTTGCAGCGTGGCTCTTTGCGATGGCGCACCGGGGAGGCCGGCGACGCGGCCACGGATCTGAACGCAGCGCTCGATGCCGCGCGGCAAGCGGGCGATCGCGCGATCGAAGTCGATGTGCTCAACGAGCTCGGAATCATGCAGCTGCGCTCAAACCGCGACGCTGCGGCCGCGTGTCACGAGTCTGCCCTGGCGATCGCCCGCGAGCTGGGCGACGAGGCGGGCCAGACCTTCGCGCTTGACCGCTTGGCCGTCATCTGCGCCCATGGGCTGCAGTTTGATCGTGCGCTGGCCCTCGGCGAGCGCGCGCTCGAGCTGGCTCGGGCCACCGCTGATCCCGTCGTCGTCGGTCGGGCACTGGACAGCCTCAAGCTGGGGGTGTGGCAGCTGGGAGATATTGATCGGCTCGAGGAGCTCACCGCCACGCTCGAGCCGCTGTGGCGCGAGCGCGGCGATCTCTGGTATCTGCAGTTCACGTTGCTCGAAGCCGCGTTCGTGCCGATCGCCAGGGCGCGCTGGGACGATGCGACTGAGCGCCTCGCCGAGGCGGTGGCCGTCAACCGCCGCGTCGGCGACCCGCTGGGCGAGATGCTGATCCTCGATGCGCTGTGTTGGCTGAACCGCAGCCGGGGGGCTTATGACGAGGCACTGACCGCGGGACGGCGGGCGATCGCGCGGTGCGCCGACATCGGCTGGGAAGGTTGGGCGGCCGCGACGCTCGGGTGGACGCTGCTCGAGTTGGGCGCGGCGCCAGCCGCGGCGGAGGTGCTCGAGCCCGCTCTGGTCGCCGGCGAGCGGACCGGAGCTCCGAGCGAGATCGCGCGCTGCGCCGGCGAGCTCGCCTGGGCTCGCCTGCTGCTCGATGACCGGGACGGAGCCAGAGCCCTGGCCGCGCGTGCCGAGGGGCTGCTGGGAGCAGTGACGGCGCCGCCCGGAGGCGCGTTTCTGTTCGGTGCCCACGCGTACGCCGCGGTGGCGCGGGTCCTCCTGGCCACCGGGGCGCCCGATCGCGGGGAAGCCCTGCTCCGCCCCGTCCGCGACGCCGCGGCCCGCGCGGGTTGGTGGGAGGCCGCCGCGATGACCGAGCTCGTGCTCGGCCTCTGCCTGGAGGAGCGCGGGGAGCGTGATCGCGGCCTGGCCGCGCTCGCCCACGCCGCCGCGCTGGCCGACGAGCACGCGCTCCCGGCGACGGGGTGGGAAGCCCACGCGGCGCTGGCCCGCCTGGACGACGACCCCCTAAATCACCTCAGGGCGGCCGAGGCGATCGTCGAGCGCATCGCCGCGGGGCTCACGGACGAGGCGCTGCGGACCGGCTTGCGAACGGTGGCTCGCGCCTAGCCCGGCTTGGAAGCGCCCAGGACACCTCATAGCCGAGCAGCGCCGGGTCCGCCAGCCTCCCGCCTGCCATCTCGGCCAGGCCTTCGAGTTGGGTGCGATAGGTGCGCACCGCGTCGAGTTTTTTGGCGTGGGCGCTGGGAGCGAGCTCGTGCACCGTCGCGGCCATTTCGTCCGGGCGAAGGCCGGTTTTCGCCAGCGTGTGCGTCCACGCCGCGGCGACGTGGTCGTCAGAGACGGCGATGCCCGGTTCGGTGACCCAGGCAGGCCACCCATGCGCAGTCGCATGGGGCAGGTCGGCGTACAGCGACACCGCGAAGCCCGCGGCTCTGAGCTCGAGCGCCACGCCACGGACGAGGGCATGATCGGCGTGCGTTGATAAGGCGGCCGGGGCATAGATGCGGGCCCGGCGCGGCAGCAGCCCGTCGAGCCGCGCCGTCACGGGCGCGAGCGGCTGCGCGCCGTTGCGGTACTGCTCGTCGAGGAGGTCGAGGTTGATCGGGGCGCGGCCGGCGAGGGCGAGCGCCCTGACGTCCTCCTCGAGGCGTTCGCGCACGCGCTGCTCGGAGTCGATCGCACCCGTGTACCGGTCCCACCACGCGGGTTGCGCCAGCCCCTCCGGGACCCCGGCGAACACGTTGATGACGGTCACGTCGTCTGACTGTGTGAGCACATGCCAGCACGAGAGCACGGCGTCGTCGAGGTGAGGCGAGAGGATCACGACGGCCATCAGTTGCCACCCTGCCCCGCGACCGTGGTCCCAGCGTGAACGGCGCGCGATTGCCTCCTTCCGATGGCGCCTCGACGCGGCCGCTTCCGGGCCGACGGGGGCGTCGCAGATGGTACTGCGAGCGCTCGCCTACGGCGGGGCGAGCAGGGCCTCCAGCGATTCGCCTTCGCCCATGCGCAGAAGAAACGACTCGTTGGAGGTGTTCTCGAGCAGGCGGCGCACGAGATAGGCCATTCCGGCCACGAGATCGCCGATCGGGCTGTAGGTCCGCACGCGGAAGCCGAGCGCGGCCAGGGCATCCTGCAATTCATCGCCCAGGCCCCGGAGAACCTGCAGCTCGAGGTCCTCATCGCCGGCCCCCGAAGCCCGGTTGACGGCGATGGCGTGGGCCACCGAGCGCAGGTTGTGGGAGGCCACGGCGACGCGCACGGCGGGACGGGCCGCGAGCAGACGCCGGGTCAGCGCCTCGAAGTTGCGGTCACAGTCGGCTTTGACCTCGAACACCGGCGAGGCCCAGCCGTGCTGTCGCGCCTCGACGAGCTCGTGATCCCAGTAGGCGCCCTTGACGAGGCGAATCTGAAGCGGTGGCCGGCGCGTGGCGCGCTCGGCCCAGGCGAGGATCTGGCTCAGCTGTTCGGGGGAGTCGCGCAGGTAGGCCTGGAGCACGAGCCCGGTCGAGGGCCCGTGCTGGAACTCGTCCTCCTCGAGCAGCTCGAGCACCAGCTCGAGGACGGCCTCCCGCGAGTCGAGGGACTCCATGTCGATGTGCACGTGGGCGCCGAGCTCGCGGGCGTGGCGCAGCAGCGGCCGCAGGCGCTGGCCGGCGTCGAGCCGTCCCCGCTCGGGCGCGTCCGCGCGCATCCGAGGCGTCAGGGCCGACACCTTCACCGAGACGTTGGCGCGGGGAAGGGCGCCGAGGGAGTCATGCTCGAGCCCCGGCCGCCCGGGCCACGCCCCGGATGCCTCGACCAGCTGTTGCAGCGCCTCGCGACAGCGGGTCGCGTAGCGGTCAGCCTCGGGCTCGGTGATCGTGGCCTCCCCGAGGAGGTCCACGGAGCTGGCCACGCCCCGCTCCCACAGCGCGCGCAGGCCGGCCGCCGCTGCGGCGGGACTCTCGGCCACGATGAAGCGGTGGGCCATGTGGCGGACCCCGGCCGCGGCGGCCGCTCCCAGCGCCGTCCGCCCGGCCCGGGTGTGGGCGAGGCGCATGGCCGCGGCCACCGGCTGGGCCGGCTCGGGAACCTCCTCCAGGAAGTCGCGCAGGTGGCGTGCCAAATCGTCGAGCGACCGGCAGGCGGGCGTCACGTCGACGAAGCGAAAGAGCGCCGCGCGGAGCTCCTGGTCGCGTGCGGCCAGTTCCGTGGCCCGGGCGTCGAGGGCCTTGAGCGGGTGGCGGGAAGGGCTGGGAAAGGCGGCGGCGAGCTGCCCGCCGAGCTCCTGGATCGAGCGCTCGAGGGCCTCGCTCATCCGCTCGGGAGGGCGACGGGCGGTGTCGCCTCGGCCAGCGCCTCCCAGCTCATGTCGCGGTGGCGCTCCCGGGCCTCGGCCGCCCCGCCGCCCCGCAGGCCGAACAGGCGCTTGGCGAAGATCAGGTAGGCGACGACGGCAAGGTTGATCAGAAACCCCAGCACCTTGAGAACGCTGGCTCGGTGAGCCAGCTCATAGATCTCGAAGGGGAGCAGCACCGTGGTGGAGATGAAGGTCAGATATTCGGCCCAGCGCTTGGCAAACCATAGGCCGACCGCTTCCACGCCTTCGAGGACGGCGTAGGCGATCAGGGCGACCCCGACTGCGCGCAGGCGCCCCGAGCTCAGCGTGAAGAGCTTGTCGAGCTCGCCGACGATGCCGACGTGGCCCGAGGTCTGCACGGGACCGCCGCCGACGCCTTGCTGCAGGGCGGTCATCACGCGATAGAAGCTGTGGCGAAGCGAGATCTCGTGCGCGGTGAAGAGCAGGACGGCCACGCCCAGCGCACCGAGGACGACGAAGTGCAGCAGGCGCTCGACGGCGATGAGGCGCAGGACGAACCGGTCGCGCAGGGCTTTGCCCCGCAGCGGAATTTCGATCTCCTCCCGGGCCGGGGGGTGCTCGCGCGCGGCCGGGGCCGGGGGCGCAAGCGCGACCCAGCCGTCGCAGCGCAGGCACCGGTGCCAGCGCAGGCCGCCGTAGTCGCGCACGATCAAGGCATCGTCGGGCCCCACGCGCTCAGCGTCCAGGCCCACGAGCGCGTGGCCGGAAAGGCCGCACGAGATGAGCTCCCAGTCGATGCGGCGTCGGGGACGGCGCTCTGATTCGGCCCCCGGGGCGGGGCGAATCGCGCCGTCGGCGCCGGGGGCGGTGGGTATGACGGGCTCGGTGCCGCGGTGCATGGCGACTACCTACCTACCCTCTCGTCGGCCGCCAAGCGCTACCCCAGTATGTTCACGGCCCGGGCGATGACCAGCCCCACGGTGACAAGCGCGGCGAGGGACTGTCCGGCCATCAGCACCTTGGCCATGGGGGTGAGGGGCATGGTGTCGGTGGGGCTGAACGCAGTGGCGTTGGTAAAGGACAGATACAGGTAGTCGACGAGGCCCGGGCTCCAGTCCTCGGCGCTCCAGCGCCGCCCCTCGCCCATCTGGGGAAACATGAAGTCGACCCGGTTGGGCTCCCCGAATCGGCGCGCGACCGGACCGCCGCGATCGATCTGGTAGTACCAGAGGGCGAATAGGAGGACGTTCGTGGCCCACAGGGCGAAGCCCGAGATGATCAGCTCGTGTCCGTTGCTGATCGGGTGCCCGTGGGCGGGCTGGAGCAGGAGGTGGCAGAGCCGGATGAGCGAGACGATGTTGGTGGCGCTCACCACGGCGGTGAGCCCGACGGCCACGCGCCGCCGGGACGGTGAGTGGCGTCCGCGCGGGTGAGCCCCCGCGGCGACGAGCCCGATGAGCAGTGCGCCCTCCAAGGCGGGGAGGAGCCACGGTGGGCCAAAGGGGGTGAGGCGGCCGGGCAGCGCCACGTCGATGATGAGCGCGGCGAGCACGAGCATCTGCGGCTCCCAGAAGGGGATGCGTCGCTCGACCGTGGCGGCGAGCCGCGAGCGCGTGCCGGCGCGGGGTCTCGGGGTCGATGCGGCCATGTGCGGGGAGTGTCCCACGCGTGTTTGCTGGCCTTGGCTAGTGCGCGGGCGCCCGCGACAACCAGCCCGGCCCCTCCCGCAACAGGGAGGTGATCTCCGCCGCGGTCAGCGGCCCGGAGAAGTGAAAGCCCTGGGCGAGATCACACCCGTGGCGCAGCAGCTCGCTGGCCTGCTCGGCATGCTCGACGCCTTCGGCGACGATGTCGAGCGACAGGGCCCTCGACATGGCGATGATCGCCTCGGTGATCGCGGTGTCGTGCGCCTCGCTGCCGAGCCCGTCGACGAACGAGCGGTCGATCTTGAGCGCGTCCAAGGGGAGGTGGGGCAGGTAGGAGAGCGAGGAGTAGCCGGTGCCGAAGTCGTCGAGCGAGAGGCGCACGCCCAGGGCGCTGAGGGCCTGCAGGGCCTCGGTCATGGCCTCGGGCTCGCGGACCATGGCCGTCTCGGTGATCTCGAGCCACAGGCACGTCGAGTCCAGGCCGCTGGCCCGCAGGGTTGCCTCGACGGTCTCGGCCAGCCCCGGCCGGGCCAGCTGCACGGGCGAGAGGTTGACGGCGATGTTCAAGGGCCGGGTGTCGGGCCAGGTGCCTTGCCACTGTGCGGCCTGACGACAGGCCTGCTCGAGCACCCAGCGGCCGATCGGCTCGATCAGGCCGGTCTCCTCGGCGACGGGGATGAACTCGGTGGGGGGGATGAGGCCGCGGTGCGGATGGCGCCAGCGCACGAGCGCTTCGACGCCGACCATGGCCTGATCCTCCAGGCGGATCACGGGCTGGTAATTGAGATCGAGCTCGCCCCGGTCGACGGCGCGTCGCAGGTCGTTCTCCAGGCGCAGGCGGGTCAGAGCCCGGCTGCGCATGGCCGCGTCGAAGACCTCATAGCGAGCCCGGCCGCGTTCCTTGGCCCGGTACATCGCAGCATCGGCGTCGCGCACGAGATCGACGGGCTGCTCGCCCCCGCGGGCGAGGGCGATGCCGATGCTGGCGGCGATCACATGCTCGCCCCCCGAGATCACGAACGGTCGGGTGAAAAGCGCCGCTACGCGGTCGGCCATATCGACGGCGTCGGCCTCGCTGGCGATCTCCTCGAGCAGGATGGCGAACTCGTCGCCGCCGAAGCGTGCGACGGTGTCGGTCGCCCGCACGGCATGGGTCAGGCGGGGAGCCGTGGCGGCCAGGAGCTCGTCTCCGACCTGATGGCCGAGGCTGTCGTTGATGACCTTGAAATGGTCGAGGTCGAGAAACAGGACCGCGGCCAGCCCGGCGCGGCGGCGCAGGCGGGTGACGGCCTGGGCGATGCGATCGAGAAAGAGCACGCGGTTGGGCAAACCGGTCAGGGCGTCGTGGAGGGCCTGGTGGCGGATGTCGTCCTCGATGGCCTGGCGCTCGAGTGCGTCGGCCAGCACGTTGGCCAGGGCCTGGAGAAAATCGATCTCGTCGGCGCGGTAGGCGCGCGGTCTGCGGCACTGCACGGAGAGCACTCCGAAGGCACCGTGGCTGCCCTCGATGAGGACGCAGACACCGCTGCGCAGGCCGGTGGAGGAGGGCGGGGGCGCAAAGCGCTTCTCGGTGCTCCAGTCCTCGACCACGATCGGGGCGCGGTCGAGCAGCGTCCGCCCCGGTTGGGTGAACTCGGAGGCCAGGACCTCCATGCCGAGGGTGGCCGGGTCGGCGCCGTGATGGCCGCGCAGGCGAAAGGCTTCCTCGTCGGAGACGAGCTCGAGCATGACGGCCAGGTCGGCGTCGAGCAGCCCAGCCGCGGAGCCCACCGCCTCCTCGACCAGATCCGTCGTGCTCGCTCCCTCGAGCGCGTGCTCGCCGAGCATGGCCACGGCGGCCTGCTGGGCCGCGCGGCGCTCGAGCTCAGCTTCGAAGACCTTGTGATCGGTGATGTTGGTGAGGACCCCGTGCCAGCGCAGATCGCCGTCGGGCCCGGGCAACAACTGCGCCTCGTCGCGCACCCAGACCACCGTGCCGTCACGGTGCACGAGGCGATACTCCTCACTGCGCGGGCGCGTCGTCGCCGCGCCGCTCGAGGCCTCACCGCAGAGTACGGCTTCGCGGTCCTCGGGATGCAGTCGCGAGGCCCACAGGGCCGGATCGGCCATCCACTCCGCGGCGGTGAAGCCCAGGATCCGCTCGATCTGAGGGCTCACGTAATGAAACCGCCCGCCCGCTCCGGGATCGGCGATGTAGACGATCGCCGGTACACGCTGCAAGAGCTCGGGATAGTCCCGGGCGATGACGATCTGCTCGAGCGGGGGCTGAGCAGGCGACTGATCCTCCACGCTCACCCCTGAGTCCCGCGGGCCATGGT
The DNA here is from genome assembly GCA_963777185.1 of uncultured Solirubrobacterales bacterium. GTDB lineage: Bacteria > Actinomycetota > Thermoleophilia > Solirubrobacterales > Solirubrobacteraceae > Palsa-465. The sequence goes on along the minus strand of CAVZPU010000007.1, from coordinate 412,507 downwards.
GGAGATTGATATCGACCGCACCGGCGGCAACTTCCACGGTGCTCAGAAACGAGGTGCGCCGGCGGACTCCTTCGGACACTCGGCCGGGGCTCAGGCGGCGGCCAGGGCCTCAAAGCGCGAGAGCTCACCCTCCTGGCGCTCGGCCACCGAGCCGGCGGCGATGAGCAGATCGAGATGGCCGAGCACTTCGGAGATGGTCAGAAAGGCCTGGGTCACCGCGACGTTGCCCCACATGCGCAGGGCGATCTCATAGGCGGTGAGGGGACGGGGGCGCAGGAGCCCGAGGATCTTGCGGGCGCGGCGCTGGTGCATGCGCAGGCGCTCATCGATGACGGCCACGTGATCGAAGATGGCCTCGCCGTGGCCGGGGAGCACGAGCCGGGCCGGCAGCTCCCGGGTCGCGCGCATCGACTCGAGGTAGGCCACGAGGGCATGGGGGCGCTGCTCGGCGGCGGCCCGACCGTCCAGCGGACGTGAGATGAGCGGGTTGGAGGAGATGTGGGCGAGCAGGTGATCGCCGCCGATGAGGATGCGGCGCTCCTCGTCCCAGAACAGGGTGTCGCTGGGGCTGTGACCGGGGCGGTGCAGAACGCGCAGCGACCGATCACGGAGCTCGAGGCGCTCGCCGTCGCGCAGCGGGCGCGTCACCCTCCCGCTGGAGCCAAAGGCCCGGAACGCCGCCCCGACCGCGCTCAGCACCGTGGTCAGGTCACCGGGGACACCGTGGCGGCGCATGACCGCCTCGGCGAAGCGGTCATCGGCGGCGGCCGCGGCGCTGAAGTTGGCCACATAGGGCGCCATGGCTTCGAGGGCGGCCACTTCCGCACCCGAGCGTCGCACGATGATCTCGAGCAGCCCGAGGTGATCCATGTGCTGGTGGGTGAGGACGACGAGCTCGATGTCCTCGATCCGCCGCCCGTGGCCGGCGAGGGCGCGTTCGAGCTCGTCGAGCGACTTGCCCGAGTTCGGGCCGGTGTCAACCAGCGTGAGGGGCTCGTCCTCGATCAGGTAGCAGTTGATGCGCCCGACGAGAAACGGCGTGGGCACGGCGAGCAGGTGCAGACCGGCTCGGGCGGCGAGCGCGATCCCGTCCTCGGCGTCGCCCTGCGCCGGGCTCACGAGCGGATGATCGAAAGCACCTCGTCGCGGCGGCGTTCCATCTCCTCTGAGGAGCGCACCGATTCGAGGCACAGCCGCAGCAGCGGCTCGGTGTTGGACGACCGCACGTTGAAGTGCCAGTCGTCGTACTCGACCGAGAGCCCGTCGAGCTCGTACTGGTGGCCGTCCGAGTACTTCTCGGCCAGTTCCTGGAGCTTGGCGTCCTGATCGGAGACCTCGGAGTTGATCTCACCCGAGATGAAGTACTTGGAGCGGTAGGGCTCGAGCAGCGCCGACATCGTGGCCTCGCGCTTGGAGAGCAGCTCGAGGATGAGCAGGGCCGGAATCGTGCCCGAGTCCGCGCAGTAGAAGTCGTGGAAGTAATAGTGGCCGGAGACCTCGCCGCCGAACACCGCGCCCTCCTCGCGCATGCGGCTCTTAAAGAAGGCGTGTCCGACCCGGTTCATCAGTGCCTGGCCTCCAAGCCCCTCCACCGTGTCGGCCACGGCGCGACTGGCACGCACGTCGTAGAGGATCGTGGCCCCCGGATTCTTCTCGAGCATCGACTCGGCCATGAGGGCGGTGAGGAAGTCGCCGTCGACGAAGTGGCCCTGCTCGTCGATGAAGAAGCACCGGTCCGCATCGCCGTCCCAGGCGATGCCCAGGTCGGCACCCTGTTTGACCACCTCGGCCATGATGAACTCGCGGTTTTCGGGCAGCAGCGGGTTGGGCTCGTGGTCGGGGAAATTGCCGTCCGGAGTCCAGTACGCGGCCAGGACGTCGAGGTTCAGACGCTCGAGCAGCGGGCTGACCATGGGGCCGGCCATGCCGTTTCCGCCATCCACGACCACGCGCAGCGGCTTGACCGCGTGACGATCGATGACCCGCAGCGCCGCGTCCTGGAACTCCTCGTAGATCTCGACCTCCTCGACCTGGCCACCGCCGGGGGCCTCGGCGAGACCGTCGGAGAGCTTCTGGGCGATATCGCCGATGCCGGCGTCGCCCGAGAGGGCGACCGCGCCGCGCCTGACCACCTTGGCCCCGGTGTACTTCTTGGGGTTGTGCGAGGCCGTGCACATGAGCCCGCCGTCGAGATCGCGCGAGCCTACGAGGTAATAGAGCATCTCCGTGCCGACCAGGCCGGCGTCGAATACGGTCGCCCCCTCGGCCACCATGCCGTCGCGGTAGCGTGCGCTCAGCTCGGGGGCGCTCAGGCGCATGTCGCGCCCCAGGCCGAGGCGCAGCTTGGAGGTCGGCTTGTCCTCGAGCTCGGCGATGACCTGAGCGAAGGCCCGGCCGATCCCGTAGGCGATGTCGGTGTCGATGTCCTCGCCGTAGACCCCCCGGATGTCGTAGGCCTTGAAGATCTCGGGCTTCGGAGTGACGCTCATGGGCGCCCCGATGCTACCCCGTGGCGCCGCCCGCAATAATCGCCGCCGTGTCTGAGCGGCCGAGCGTGGCGATCCTGTGCGGCGGGCGGGGTACGCGCCTGCAGGAGCACACGCGCGCCATCCCCAAGCCCCTGGTCGAGATCGGCGGCCGGCCCATCCTGTGGCACGTGCTCCAGATCTATCTCGCCCAGGGCTTCGGCGACTTCTTGCTCCTCACCGGCTACCGGGGCGAGCAGATCGCGCGCTTCGTGGCCGCGGAGAACTGGCCCCAGGGCGCGTCCGTCCGCTGTCTGGCCACGGGCGAGGACACGCCCACCGGAGGTCGCCTGTACCAGGCGGCCGAGGTGCTGCCCGATGGCTTCTGCGTCACCTACGCCGACGGTGTGGCCGACATCGACCTCGGCGCGCTGCTCGCCTATCACCGCGACCACGGTGCCGGGGCCACGATGACCGTGGTGCGTCCCCGCCTGCCCTTCGGGGTTGCCCAGCTCAACGGCGGTGGCGAGATCACCGGCTTCGTCGAGAAACCGCGCAGCGAGCATTGGGTCAACGGCGGCTTTTTCTGCTTCGAGTCCGCGGCCCTCGAGGTTCTCCGCCCCGAGAGCGTGCTCGAGCGCGAGCCGCTCGAGCGCCTGGCCGGGGCCGGGGAGCTGCGTGCTTACCGGCACGAGGGATTCTGGGACTGCCTCGATACCTACAAGGACGCGGTGGAGCTCAACGATCTGTGGACGTCAGGGCGGGCCCCCTGGTGCGTGTGGACGTGAGCCGCTAAGCGAGCTACTTGGTAACGACGATCGTGCCCTTCATGAAGGGATGAATCGTGCACACATACTGGATGGTGCCCGGCTGGGTGAGCTTGACGGTGAACCGGGCGCCCGGGTTCATCTGCGGCGAGGACGTGAACCGCGGCCCGCTCACGTAGGTGACGTTGTGCGGCGGGCCGTCGTCGTTGACCCACACGATCGTCTGCCCGACCTTGGCGTGGACGGTGGCCGGATTGAAGGCCAAGCTGTGCATGACCACCGGGACGGAGCCCGCGGGGCCAGCGCCCGCGCGGCCCGTCGCGGCGTGCGAGCTCGACGTGGAGGGGTGGCTCGACGGGCTCGCGCTGCGTGCCGAGGAGCCCGCGCTCGCCGTCGCCGAGGCGCTCGAGCTCGACGGGTTCGCGCCCGACGTCGCCGAGGAGCTCGTGCTCGAGCTCGAATTCGAGCCGCAGGCCGCCAGGGCGAGCGTGGCGGCGAACAGGGCGAGAACGGAAAGCGGTTTCATGGCCGGGCAGGCTAATGGACGCGGCGGGCGTCCGGCTCCGTGCCACCGCCGACGGGCGGCCGATCGCTGCGAGATCCGCAAACTAGACTCTGAGCCGTGTCCGGTCATTCGAAGTGGCACTCGATCAAGCACAAGAAGGCCGTCGTCGACGCCCGTCGCGGCCAGCACTTCACCAAGCTTGCCCGCGCCATCACGGTCGCGGCCCGTGAAGGCGGGGGGATCCGGACGGCAATCCGGCCCTGGCGCTGGCCATCCAGAAGGCGCGCGACGCCTCGATGCCCAAGGACAACATCGAGAGAGCCGTGGCCAAGGGCACCGGCGAGGGCGTCGACGCCGACGCCATCGAGACCGTCATCTACGAAGGCTACGGGCCCGGCGGCGTGGCCCTGCTGGTCGAGGCGCTGACCGACAACCGCAACCGGACCAGCGCCGACGTCCGCCACGCCTTCAACAAGCACGGAGGCAGCCTGGGTGAGCCCGGATCGGTGGCCTACCTCTTCGACAAGAGCGGGATCATCGTCGTCGACGCCTCTCGCTATGACGAGGACGACCTGATCGTGGCCATCGACGCCGGCGCGCAGGACATCTCGCGCGACGACGATGTGTTCGAGATCATCACCCCGCCCTCCGATCTCGTCGCCGTGCGGGATGCGCTGCGTGGGGCCGCGATCGAGTTCGTGAGCGCCGAGCTCACCCAGCGGCCCAAGACCCGGGTGCCGATCGAGGAGGGGGACGCGGGCAAGCTCATGAAATTGATCGACGCCCTCGAGGACTCCGACGACGTAAACGCGGTCCACGCCAACTTCGACGTCGATGCGGCGGTCCTGGAGCGGATCGCTTCTTAGCCGGCCTCGCTACTCTCCTCGGCTTCGCCCATGATCACGCGCCGTCTCGCATCGTCGTTCGCTGCCCTGGCCGCCGCTCTGGCGCTCGCGGCCTGTGGGAGCTCCAAGGCTCCCGGGGTCGAGCAGGCGCCCGCCGCCGGGGCCACCCAGGCCCCCGCGCCCACGACGCCCCAAGCCCCGCCCCAGCTCTCCAAGGAGCCCACGGTCACGGTGCCCAAGGGCCCGGCGCCGACCGCCCTCGTGACCAAGGACCTGATTCCCGGCACCGGCAAGGCGATCGCCTCCGGCCAGACCATCACCGTCAACTACGTCGGCGTGCTCTACAAGACCGGCAAGACCTTCGACTCCTCCTGGAGCCGCCACCAGCCGTTCACCACGGCGCTCACGGCCGGCAGCGTCATCCCTGGCTGGGTCAAGGGCCTCTCGGGCATGAAGGTGGGGGGCCGCCGGGAGCTCATCATCCCGCCGAGCCTTGGCTACGGCGCCACCGGCAGCCCGCCGACCATCCCGGGCAACTCGACGCTCGTCTTCGTCGTCGACCTGCTCTCGGTCTCTTAGTCCTTCTTCTTGTCCTTGGAGCGGCGCTTGGAGCGCCCCTCGCCGTCCTCGTCCCCGCCGTCCTCCTCGAGCCAGCGCGCCCGGTGCAGCGCCACGGAGCCGGAGACGCCCTTGAGCCGGTGCTTGCCGGCGAAGGACCACTCGAACTCGTCGGCGGCGGCATCGCGCACCTCCTCGGTGCAGAGCACGCTGCCGGGACGGGCGATTCCGGTGACCCGGCTGGCCAGGTTCACGGTATGGCCGTAGAAGTCGCCGGCGCGCAGCAGCGCCGGGCCGTGAGCCACTCCGGCCCGGACACTGGGCAGGTCGGCCTCGTCGACGGCGTCGAGCAGGGCCAGGGCGACGGCGACCATCGGCGAGGGCTCGGAGCTGACGAACATGGCGGCATCCCCGATCGTCTTGATCAACCGCACGGGGGGCTCGGTGACCTCATTGGCCAGCCTCGCGAGCTGGCCGGCGACTCCGCCGAGCTCCTGCGCGTCGAGCTCGACCGCCCATGCGGGTGAAGCCGACGAGGTCGGCAAAGCAGACCGCGAGCTCCTGCGCGTCGGCCACGGCGCCGGCGGCCCGCTCGTCGCGGCCGATCATCCCCCGCCGCACGGCCTCGCGCAGGTGGGCGTTATAGGCCGAGACGAGAATGGGGTGAACGGCCGGCGTGAGCTTCTCGGCCAGCTCGGTGAAGCGCATGGCCAGGTCGTATTCGCTGTCGCCCGCCTCCAGGAACGAGTCGACGAAGGCCGAGGCCGTGGTGGCGGCCAGCCGGGCCATCGATTCCCCGAGCACCCGTGTCATCTCGGCCGATCGCCTCCTGCTGGAGGCCGGCCTCGAGAAACAGCCGCGTGGACTTGGACATCTCGATGTCCTCGTCGCTGAACACCCGGTCATCGGGGCCGGCGGCCGGCAGACCGAGCATGCGCCGCAGCGACAGGAGCATGTCGGCGTCCACACCGGTGCGCTCCTCCACCTCCGCTCCGGTGTAGGTCCCCCCGAGCACCCGCTCGACGGGTAGGAGGACGAGCCGGTCCTCGGCAACGGCGGCGGCCAGCTCATCCTCGGAGAAGCCATCATCATGGAGCTTCTCGAGCAGCCGCTCCCGGGCCTCGCGCTCCTTGCCCTCCAGCCCGTCTACGAGGTCGGTGGTGTCGAACTCCACGGCGACATACTTGCTTAGTTCGGCCCTGTGTGCTGATCGGCTACCATCATCGACCCTCGCGGATAGCAAGGCGCCTGCCCTCGTCCGGCCGGCTCGGCACGCTTTCGTCCCGTAGAAACCCAGGTCTGGTCTTTCATGCTTTCGATCTTGATGCCGGTATTCAACGAGCGCGAGCGCGTGGAGCGCGCAATCGCCGAGGTGCTCGCGACGGAGCTGCCCACGGACTTCGAGCTCATCGTGGTCAACGACGGATCCACCGACGGCACCACTGAGATCCTGCGCAACGGCAGCTGGGATGGGCGGGTGCGCCTGTTCGAGCACGCTGTCAACCAGGGCAAGGGCGCTGCCATCCAGACGGCGCTGAGCGAGGCGCATGGGGAGTTCGCGGCCATCTTCGACGCCGACCTCGAATACGACCCGGCCGATCTCGCCCTGCTCATGCCGCCGCTCTTCGACGGGCTGACCGACGCCTGCTTCGGGGTGCGCGCCTTCGACGGCTACACCAGCCACTCGTTTCTCTTCGTGCTCGGAAACAAGGGCGTGACGCTGGCCTGCAACGTACTGTTCAACGTCTACTTGCACGACATCATGACCTGCCACAAGATGATCCGCACCGATCTCTTCCGCGGCCTGTCGCTGCGCGAACCGGGCTTTGCCATCGAGCCCGAGATCACCGCCCGGCTCGTCCAGCGCCACCAGCGGATCTTCGAGGTTCCCGTCCACTACCACGCGCGCGCCACGGATGAGGGCAAGAAGCTGACCGCCGTCGACGGCTTCCGGGTGTTGAGGACGCTTGTGCGCTGCCGGTTCTCACCGGCCTGAGATTTCGCGATGGAGGGGAGCACGGCCACGCGCGCACCCCGGTTCCCGGGCCTGAGCTCCCGGCTCGGCGGAGCCCCGCCACAGCGCGGACCCGCGCTCTCGCTCCGTCGTGTTGCCCCGCTCTCGCTCGTGGCCATTGTGGCGGCATGCATCGGATTGGCGGCCCTGTCGGCCCTGCTGCCCACCGTGCCCAGCTATGACCCGTGGTCGTGGATCGTCTGGGGCCGCGAGGTCAGCGACCCGCATCTCAGCTTCGTCATCACCGGCGGTCCGTCCTGGAAGCCCCTGCCCTTCGTCTTCACGACGATCTTCGGGCTCCTCGGCGGGGCGGCGCCCACGCTCTGGGTCATCACCGCCCGGGCCGGCGGGTTGCTCGGCCTCGTCGCCGCCTACCGGCTCGGGTCGGTCCTGGTGGCGCGCCTCAGCGATGAGGATCCCAACTGGCTGCGCTGGGCGGGGCCGGTGGCCGGAGTCCTCGCCGCCGCGGCGGTGGTGCTCACCCGCGACACGCCCGCCGAGGGCTGGACGTACTACATGTTCCGCGGGACGTCGGAGCCCATGCTCATCGCCGCCTGCCTGTGGGCGATCGACCGCCATCTGGCCGGGCGCCGGGGGTCGGCCTTCGTGCTCCTCATAGCCGCGTCGCTCATCCGCCCCGAGACCTGGCCCTTCGTGATCGTGTACGGCATCTGGCTCTGGCGGCTGTACCCGCGGCTGCGGGCACGAGCCGCCGTGCTGGTGGGCTGGATCTCGATTCCCGTGCTCTGGTTCGTGCCGCCGTGGGTCGGTTCCGGTCAGCCGTTTTTGGCCGCCTCTCACGCCAAGGCCTACAACGGCCATCTCGGCGCCGACCGCCTGCTCTCCGTGCTCGGCCGCGGCGCCGACGTGCAGCTCATTCCCGTGCTCGTGCTCGCTCTGGCCGCCGTGGCCCTGGCCTGGCATCGCCGGGATCGGGTCGTGCTCGGGCTGGCTGGGTGTGCGGCGGTCTGGTGGGTCGTCGTGGTGGGGATGACGCTTGACGGCTATCCCGGGCTGCAGCGCTTCTTCCTGCCCGCCGCCGGCGTGGCCTGCGTGCTCGCCGGCGCGGGGGTCGTGGCTCTGGGACGGATCGCCGGCCGGGCCCTCGCCGCCCGAGGGCCGGCCCTGTCCTGGGGCGCGGCGGCCGCGGTGAGTCTGGTGCTCGTGGCCGCCTGCGCGGCAATCGGCAGTGGGCGCATCTCCAACGCGTGGGCGCAGCGCTCCGCGGCCGCCGCGGCCTCCCACCACCTCGACGAGCTCGCGGCCGCGGTCAAGGCGGTGGGCGGACACGGGGCGGTGTTCCCGTGCCGGCGCAGCGCGGCGGCGGTCAACCACGGCGTGCAGACGGCGCTGGCCTGGCAGCTCCATGTGACACTGGAGCGGGTCGGCACCTCGCTGCGCCGGCCGGGGGTCGACTTCGTCGGTCCCCATGACGCGATCGACGGGGAGCCGGCGCCGGTGTCGCCCCGGCTCAGCGGGCGCTCGCTGGTCGGCCGCGTCGGGGGCTGGCGGGTCTACCGGGTGACCGCGCCCGGCCGGTCCGCGGCCTGCGCGGGCGGCTGACCGCTCCGGGGCCCGGGCGGGCCGCGGGGGTCGGCTGACCCGGCCTGGGGCCTCATCCCCGGGCGGTCGGTGGGGGGCTTTTACGTGCCATGCAGGTAATCGACCCCAGGCAGTGCACGACGAGACCGCGCAACCGGGCCGAGCCCCTGGGAGGCGTCCGGGCCCCCGCGGAGAATGGTGTTCGCATGATCGTTCTCGGCATCGACCCCGGCACCGCGAGCACCGGCTACGGTGTCGTGCACGGAGCCGGCAGCCGCCTGGCCGCCCTCGAGCACGGGGTCATCGCCACCGCGCCCGGCGTCCCCCTCGAGCGGCGCCTGGCCGACATCCACGCCCGCATCGGGGAGCTGCTCGACCGCCACGCGCCCGACGCGCTGGCCATCGAGGAGCTGTACTTCGGGGCCAACGTGAGAACCGCGTTCGCCGTCGGGCAGGCCCGAGGCGTCGTTCTGCTCGCCGCCGGCCAGCGCGGCGTGCCCTCCCGTTCCTACACGCCGCAGCAGGTCAAGGGCGCCGTGTGCGGCCACGGCCGCGCCGCCAAGGACCAGGTGGGGCGGATGACGGCGCGCATGCTCGGCCTCGACGCCGTTCCCACCCCCGACCACGCCGCCGACGCTCTGGCCGTGGCCATCTGCGACCTCAACCGCGCTCCGTTGGCCCGGGCCGTGGCCGGCGCGGAGGCCGCGCGATGATCGCCCTGGTCTCCGGCGCCGTGGCCGTCCGGCGCGGTGACCACGTCGTCGTCGACTGCGGCGGGGTGGGCTACCGGCTTTCGGTGTCCAGCGAGACTCTGCGCCGGGTCCCGGCCGTGGGCGAGCCGGTCACCCTGCACGCGCACATGGTCGTCCGCGAGGACGCCATCCAGCTCTACGGCTTCGCCAGCGAGCAGGAGCGCGAGCTCTTCCTGCTCCTGCTCGGCGTGCAGTCGGTCGGGCCCAAGGTGGCCATCGCCGTGCTCTCGGCCGCCCCGGCGCGCGAGCTCTATGGCGCCCTTGCCGCCGGCGACAGCGCCCGCTTTCAGGCCGTGCCCGGGATCGGCAAGCGCACGGCCGAGCGCATCATCGTCGAGCTGCGCGAGAAGGTCGGCGTCTCGGCGCCCGGCCCGGAGATCGCCATCACCCGCGGCGATGATCCCCGGGCCGTGGCCCGCGAGGGGCTGCTCGGACTGGGCTATAGCGCCGGCGAGGTCGACGCGCTGCTCGATGGCGTGCACGGGGAGCGCCCCGAAGAGCTCATCGCCCAGGCCCTGCGGACGGCGCGCAAGTGAGCTCGCTGCGCGACAGCGTCCCGCCCCGCATCCAGGCCCCCCAGGAGCTGGCCGAGGATGAGCTCGACCGCTCGCTGCGCCCCCGCCGCCTCGAGGACTTCATCGGACAGGCCACCGTGAAGGAGCAGCTCGCCGTCTCCATCGCGGCGGCGGGGAGTCGCGGGGAGGCGCTCGACCATGTCCTGCTCGCCGGGCCTCCCGGGCTCGGCAAGACCTCGCTGGCCCAGATCGTGGCCGCCGAGCTCGGGGTGCCCTTCGTGCCCACGGCCGGTCCGGCCCTCGAGCGCAAGGGGGACGTGGCCGCCTTCCTGACCGCCCTGGAGCCGCGGGCGGTGTTCTTCGTCGACGAAATCCATCGCCTGCCCCGAGCGCTCGAGGAGACCTTCTACCCGGCCATGGAGGACGGCTGTCTGCCGATCACGGTGGGGCAGGGGGCGGGGGCGCGGATCGTCACCCTCGATCTGCCGCCGTTTACGCTCATCGGGGCCACCACCCGTGCGGGCCTGCTGACCACGCCGCTGCGCGATCGCTTCGGCATCCAGCAGCGGCTCGAGCACTACGAGCCCGACCACCTGGCCATGATCGTGCGCCGTTCCGCCCGCCTGCTCGGAGTGGCCATCGACGAGGAGGGGGCCCGGGCGGTAGCCGCGCGCAGCCGGGGAACGCCCCGGGTGGCCAACCGGTTGCTCAAACGGGTCCGCGACTACGCCGAGGTGCGGGGGGGCGGCGTGGTCACGGCCGAGATCGCCGCGTCGGCGCTTGATCTGCTCGAGGTCGACCACGCGGGGCTCGATCGACTCGACCGGGAAATCCTGCGGGCCATCTGCGAGAAGTTCGGGGGTGGCCCCGTGGGCCTGTCGACGCTTGCCGTCGCCGTCGGCGAAGAGGCCGACACGATCGAGGACGTCTATGAGCCCTATCTGCTTCAGCGTGGCCTCCTCGAGCGCACCCCCCGGGGGCGAGCGGCGACGCGGCGGGCCTTCTCGCACCTCGGGCTCGATCCGCCGGGGCCTCCTACTCTCTCTGTAACACATAAGAGACCCTGGCTATCCTGACCGCCGAATGGCGCGTGAGCATTACTTCATCTGCCCCCACTGCGGTCAGCGCTCGATGGGGACCGATCGCAACGCCGGCTTTCGCCGCGAGGCCCGGGGTTGCGAGAAGTGCGGTTTCGCCTACCTGTTCGAGCTGCTCGACGACTACTACCCGGCCCCCAACGCAGCCTTCTTCTCCTGCGACCGGGAAGGGCGGATCGTCGACTGCGGCCGCGGCTCCTTCGAGTTGACCGGCCTGCGCACCGAGCAGGTGATCGGCCGCCCGATCCACGACGTGCTCGGCCTGCGCTTTGACGATGGGACCGACCACGTGCACACGGCGCTCGAGTGGGAGGTGAGGGTCCAGGGCAAGCGGGTGGAGGTCAACGCCGAACGTGACCTCCCCGCCCACGCGGTGGCCGACATCTTCCCCGCCTACGACGACAACGAGGGCGGGCTGCTCGTCGTGCTCACGCCGAACAACCATCACTAGTCGCCCTCGGCGGCCGCTTAACCGAACTCCACCCGTCAGTCGGGACCCGCTCCCTCTAGCATCCTTCTTCGACGATGACCGATCGCCAGCGCAACGGCCTCATCCTGTTGCTCGTCTTCGGGTTGATCGCCGCCTCGGCGGCCGCGATCGCGACCAAGCAGACGCTGCTCGGGCTGGACCTCAAGGGCGGCGTGGAGCTGGTCTATCAGGGGCAGCCGACCGCCCAGACGCCCACGGTGACTCAGGACGCCCTGGCCCGGGCGGTCGACATCATGCGCCAGCGGGTCGACCAGCTCGGCGTGGCCGAGCCGCAGATCCAGACCTCGGGCGGAAACACGATCACCGCCTCGCTGCCCGACGTCACCGACGTCGGCCGCGCCGAGCGGCTCGTCGGCAGCACGGCCCAGCTCGCCTTCTACGACTGGGAGGCCAACGCGCTGCTGCCGAGCGGCAAGACGGTGGCCAGCCAGCTCGAGACCCAGGACCCGACGGCCTCCCAGATCAGCCAGGGCCTGGGCTCGACCGGCCCGGGTTCTCCGGGCGCGGGCAGCATGGGGCTCTACCAGGCCGTTTCGCTGGCGGCCAAGCAGCCGTTCTCGAAATCGACCGACAACTCCCGCATCACCCCCGAGTACTTCATGTTCGGGGCCCCGGGCAGCGCGGCCTGCAAGGCCGCGGCCAAGGCCAACGGCACCACGCCGGTGGTGGGGTCCCACTGCCTGCTCTCCGGCCCCGACGACAACCAGCAGGACCTGCTCTCCGGCCTGCCCGCCGGAGTCGCCGCCTCGCAGGGCCAGATTCTCGTCGTCAAGCGCGGCACGGTGGTCCTGGCCGCCGTCAACTCGAACACGAGCCAGACGACCAACTTCGCCAATCCCCAGGCCCAGTTCTTCGTCCTGCGCGACCACGTCGCCCTGCTCGGCGGTGACGTCAGCAACCCGCAGCAGAGCACCGCCCAGAACGGCCAGCCGGATGTGAGCTTCGGGTTCACCGCGAAGGGCCAAAGGGAGTTTCAGCGCGTCACGGCCCAGATCGCCCGCCGCGGCGATCTCGTCAGTGGCCTCGGTCAGACCCTCAACCAGCACTTCGCGACCGCTCTTGACACGCAGCTGATCACCGTCCCCTACATCGATTTCAAGACCTATCCCGACGGCATCGACGGCACCAACGGCGCCGACATCAGCGGCAACTTCACCATCCAGACCGCCCAGGACCTGGCCACACAGCTGCGGCTGGGGGCCCTGCCGATCAAGCTCAAGCTGATCTCGGAGTCCCAGGTCTCGGCCACGCTGGGCAAGCAGGCGCTCCACCAGGGCCTCATCGCCGGCGCGGCCGGGCTGCTCATCGTGGCCATGTTCCTGATCGCCTTCTACCGCGTGCTCGGCGTCATCGCCACCGCCGGCCTGCTCGTCTACGGCGTCTACTTCTACGCCCTGATCAAGCTCATCCCCATCACCCTGACTCTCCCGGGGATCGCCGGCCTCATCCTCACCATCGGCGTGGCCGCGGACGCCAACATCGTCATCTTCGAACGCGTCAAGGAGGAGATCCGGGCCGGACGATCCGTGCGCCAAGGCATCCTCACCGGCTACCGCAAGGGCTTGACCGCCATCATCGACGCCAATGTGGTCACGATCATGACCGCGTTCATCCTCTTCGTCCTGGCCACCGCGGACGTAAAGGGATTCGCCTTCACGCTGGGCATCGGCACCATCGTCTCGCTGTTCACGGCGGTCATGGCCACCCAGGCGATCCTCTCGAGCATGGGCAGTTCGCGCGTCATCTCGAGCCCCTCGGCGCTCGGTGCGGGCGGCGAGAAGCGGGTGTGGCACTTCGACTTCATGGGCGCCTCGCGCTACTTCTTCTCCATGTCCGGCGTCATCCTGCTCATCGGTGCGCTGGCCATCGGCGGTCGGGGCCTCAACCTGGGCATCGACTTCACGTCGGGCACCCGGATCACCGTCGGCCTCGAGCAAAACGTCAACGTGGGACAGGTGCAGGGCGCCCTGTCGGCGGCCGGCGTGTCCGGAGCGACCGTCCAGAAGATCACGGGCGATAAGTCCGCCGGACCCAACGCCTTCCAGATCTCCTCCAAGCAGCTTCAGCCCGGCAGCGTCTCCCAGCTCCGCACGCAGCTCCAGACCCGCTTCGGCGTGCAGAACAACGGCACGGACTTCAACACGACCTCGGTGGGTCCGACGTTCGGCAAGACGGTGGCCAACAGCGCCGTCATCGCCATCATCGCCTCGCTGCTCGTGATCTCCATCTACGTGGCCCTGCGCTTCGAGTGGAAGTTCGCCGTGCCGGTGCTCATCGCCCTCATGCACGACCTCCTGATCACGAGCGGCGTCTATGCCCTGACTGGCCGGGAGGTGACGACAGCGACCGTGGCCGCGCTGCTGACCATCTTGGGCTACTCGCTCTACGACACCATCATCGTCTTTGACCGCGTGCGCGAGAACATCCCGCGCATGCCGCGGGCGGCCTTCTCGCAGATCGTCAACCGCTCGATGGCGGAGGTGCTGACGCGCTCGCTGGCCACGACGTCGTGCACCTTGATCCCGATCCTGGCCCTGCTGCTGTTCGGCGGGTCCACGTTGCGCGACTTCGCCTTCGCCCTGCTCATCGGGGTGGCTTCGGGTGCGTACTCGTCGATCTTCATCGCCTCGCCCGTGCTCACGCACTGGAAGGAGCGCGAGGCCATCTACCGCCACCGCCGCGAGCGCATCGAAGGTGAGCTCGGGTACGTCCCCGCCTACGCGGCGGGTGGCGACGTGGAGCCGTCGGACAAGCGCGCGCGCCGCGCCGGGCGGTTGACAGCGCCCGAGCCCGACGCCGTCTCGGCCTCCGAGTTCGAGCAGATGAAGCGCGACTTGGGCATCGAGCGTGAGCCGGCCGGCCGGACCTCGACGCTGACCAAGCCCAAGGTCCCCCGCCCGCCCGACCAGGGCGCCCAGCCCGCTCCCGCCCGCCGGCCGCGGGCCGCCGGTCCGGCAAGCGCTCCCGCGGGGGACGGGGAGACGGCGCCGCGCCCGGCCCCGCCTTCCGGCGACGGCGAAGCCGGTCCCGTGACCCCGGCGCCCGACATCGCCGAGAACGAGGGCATGGTCACCCCGCGCCCGGGCAAGCGCCCGCCGAAGTCCCGCTCGCGCAACCGCCGCCACGGGAGGCCGCGCTGATGGTCATGCACGTCCGCGCCGCGGAGAGGAGCGACTGACATGGGCATGCTCGCCTGGGTGATGATGGGCCTGGCTCTGTGGCACTTCACGATCTGGCTGCCCGACCGCTACTGGGGCGGCATCGTCGGGGCCTTCATCGGTGCGCTCATCGGCGCCGTCGTGTGCGGGTTCATCATCAGCGGCCTGCATATCCCCGGACGTCACGACACGCATCTCGTCACCGCGCTCGAGGCCATCCCCGGGGCCCTGATCGGCATCGCCCTCATCTACTTCGAGGGCGTGCGGCGCGAGCGAGCGGCCGGCGCGCTCGCCACCTGAGCCCGTCGCCTGAGCTCGGCCTGGGCGCGACGGCCCCCCTTAGACCGGCCTGAGCGCGACGGCATCCCGGATCCGTCGGGGGCGGCACTTACTCTGCCGCCATGGCCGAGTCCGCCGTGCCCGTCGCCCGTCGCCCGCCCCGGGTTGCGCTTTCACGCTACGACCTGGGCCCGGCCCTCAGACTGCGTCGGGAGCTTGGCATCGGCTCGGTGCTCGCCCAGGTCCTGGTCCGCCGCGGTCTGGCCGATCCCCAGGCGGCGCGCGAGTTCCTCGACCCGCGCGAGCGCCATGAGCCCGGCGCCTTCGCCGGTATCGAGGCGGCCGTGGCCGTCGTCGAGCGCCACCTGGCCCGGGGAGGGCGGATCACGGTCCATGGCGACTACGACGTCGACGGCGTGTGCGCGACGGCCGTGCTGGTGCGCGCACTGCGGTCCCGGGGCGCCAACGTGGATTGGTATCTGCCCGGGCGCATCGACGATGGGTATGGCCTCTCGCTCGAGACCGTGCGGCGATTGGCGGGGCGAGGGACCGAGCTGCTTGTCACCGTGGACTGCGCCATCACCGCCGCCGAGGAGGTGGCGGCGGCGTGCGCTCTCGGGATGGAGGTCGTGGTCACCGATCACCACACACCGCGGGCGGACGGCGTGCTCCCCGACTGCCCGATCGTGCATCCGGCCGTGGGCGGCTATCCGTGCTCTGATCTGTGCGGCACGGCAGTGGCCCACAAGCTGGCCGAGGCGCTCGGCGCCGAGACGGCGGCCGAGGATCTCGACCTCGTGGCGCTGGCCACGGTGGCTGACCTCATGCCGCTCCGGGGCGAGAACCGTCGGCTCGTGCGAGAGGGGCTGGCGGCCCTGGCCGGCACGGCGAAGGTGGGCTTGCGGGCGCTCATGGACGTCTCGCGCTGTGACCCCAGCGGTCTTGACGCCCACGCTCTCGGCTTCCGTCTCGCGCCGCGCATCAACGCCGCCGGGCGGCTGCGGCGAGCCGACGCCGGGCTCGAGCTGCTGCTGACCGACGATCCGCTGCGGGCGGCCGACGTGGCCGCCGAGCTCGACGCCGTCAACGCCGAGCGCCGCGCCGTCGAGCAGCGGATCGTCTGGGAGGCCGAGGAGCAGGTCCGCGATCTCGGCGAGCGTTCGGCCTACGTCCTCTGGGCCGAGGACTGGCATCCCGGCGTGATCGGGATCGTGGCCTCGCGCGTGGTCGAGCGCCATCACCGGCCCGCCATCCTCGTCGCCCTCGACGGTGAGCATGGAACCGGGTCGGGTCGCAGCATTCCCGGGTTCGACCTGCTCGGCGCGCTGCACGCGGCCGGTGAGCACCTCGACCGCTACGGGGGGCACCGGGCCGCGGCCGGGCTGACCGTCTCTCGCGACCGGCTCGACGCCCTGCGTGCGGCCGTCGAGGACCACGCCGCGGAGCTCCTGACTCCGGAGCTGCTCGAGCCCGTCGAGCACGTCGATGCCGTTGTCTCGGGCACTCAGCTCGGACTCGAGCTGGCCGAGGAGCTCGCTCGCCTCGAGCCGTGCGGGATGGGCAACCCGGGTTGCCGGCTGCTCGTCCCTGGTGTGCGCTTCGACGAGGTACGGCCGATGGGCGAGGGCCGTCACGCCCGCTTCTCCGTACTCTCCGGCGGGGTCAAGGCCCGGGCCGTCGCCTTCGGCTGTGACGGCGATCCGGGGGCGCCGGCGGGAGAGCCGGTCGATGCCACCTTCCGGCTCGAGCGCAACGTGTGGCGGGGCGCCGTGGAGCCCCGGCTGATCCTCGGCCACGCACGGCCCTGCGCCGCGGGGTCGATCGACGTCGTCGGAGAGCCCGACCCCTATCTGCGCGGCGTCCTCGTCGAGCTCGACGCCGCCCTCGAGGCGGGGGAGGATGGCGCGGGGGTCGGGGACGGCGCGGGGGTCGGGGACCGCGCGGGCGTCGGGGACGGCGCGCGCACCCTGATCGATCGCCGCGGCGAAAGCGCTCTGGCCGTTCTGGCCGACGCGCTCTCCACGGGCGAAGCGGTGCTCGCTCTGTGCGCCGACGTCCCGCGGCGGCTCCCCGGCCTGGCCGCCCGGACCGGCGGGTTCGCCCTGGCCTCCTACCACGCCGTCGAGCGCGACCCCGTGCTCGCGCGTCCCTTTACCCATGTGGTCGCCCTCGACCCGCCGGCCTGCCGACCGGCCGGGTCGGGCCCTCGAGCGTGGCCTCGGGTTTACCCACCTGGCCTGGGGCGGGGCTGAGCTACGCTTTGCACAGCAGATGCACGAGCTCGAGTACGGTCTCCGCACTTGGCTCGCGGCCCTCTACCGGGCGATACGAAACCAGGTAAGGGTGACCGGCGAGGAGCTCGAGCGCCTGCTTCGCGGCGACGGACAGACCGACCGCCCAGCACGGGTCACAGGACGGCTGATCAGGGTCCTCGCGGAGCTCGGGCTCGTCAGCCTCGACCGGGATCTGCCGGCCCTGGCGCTCGCGGGCACGGCGCAGACCGCGCTCGAGCAATCCGCGGCGTTCCGGGCCTACACGTGGCGACTTGAGGATGGACGGCGATACCTGAGCAACGTAAACGAGCTGGTGCCCGGCTGAAACAGGGAAGCCGGGGCAACCGGGCGGCCAAGAACCGCTCCGGATCCGCTACGGCTCCAGGCCCGCGCGCCGAGGACAGCGGCTCCGCCGATGGCGTGAACGGTGCTCCGGGCGGGCGGGACGGCTCGCCGGAGCGCCCCGACGGCTCCCCGAGCGTCGCGGTGCACGACGCGAAGCGCTCCGAAGCGCCCGCGGATGCGAAGGCGGCGAAGACCAATGACGCCCCCGGCGACGACGGGTCGAGCACCACCGGCGCCCCGGGCGACGCGACGTCGTCGAGCACAACCGGGGTCCCCGGCGACGCCAACCGCTCACCGGCCACCACCGGCGTCAACGCAGCCGAAGGGTCCCTCGCTCCCCAGCCGGCCGCCTCACCCGGGCAGCGGCGCAGTCCAATGGCCATGCGGACCCCGGTCGACGGCCTCACCCATCTCAGAAGTGGACGCGAGGTCGCTCATGTTCAGCTGACGGCCAGCGAGCGCCGCTTGCTCGGCGATCTGTTCGCGATCGTCGAGGAGCACGTCAACGAGGCCACCGTCAAGATCGATCGCGAGCGCGTGCAGGATGCCTTCGTCTTTGCCTGCGTGCACCACGCCGATCAGCGCCGCAAGTCAGGCGAGGAGTTCATCAGCCACCCGGTCGGGGTGGCCAAGATCTGCGCCGGCATGCGCCTCGACACCGACACGCTGTGCGCCGCCCTGCTGCACGACACGGTCGAGGACACGAGCGCGTCTCTCGAAGAGGTGCGCGACACCTTCGGCGAAGAGGTCTCCAGCCTCGTCGACGGGGTGACCAAGCTCACCGGCCTGACCTTCCAGTCGCGCGACCAGGCCCAGGCCGAGAACTACCGCAAGATGATGGTGGCGATGGCCTCGGACATCCGGGTCATCCTCATCAAGCTCGCCGATCGCCTGCACAACATGCGCACGATCGACGGACTGGCGAAGCAAAAGCAGATCGAGAAGGCCCGCGAGACCCTCGACATCTACGCCCCCATCGCCCATCGCCTCGGCATCCACGCCATCAAGTGGGAGCTCGAGGACCTCGCCTTCCAGACCCTGCACCCGCGCAAGTACAACGAGATCAAGGAGCTCGTCGCCCAGCAGCGCGCCGAGCGCGAGCGCTACATCAACCAGGCGGGCGAGTACCTCGAGAAGGAGCTCGACGAGCTCAGCATCGAGGCCGAGATCTCAGGCCGGGCCAAGCACTTCTACTCGATCTACTCGAAGATGACCAAGAAGGGGCGCGAGTTCAACGAGATCTACGACCTCACCGCCCTGCGCGTCATCGTCGGCTCGGTGAAGGACTGCTACGGCGCGGTCGGCGTCATCCACTCGCTGTGGAAACCGCTGCCCGGCCGCTTCAAGGACTTCGTCGCCATGCCCAAGTTCAACATGTACCAGTCGCTGCACACGACGGTCATCGGACCCGAGGGGCGACCGCTCGAGATTCAGATCCGCACCCGTGAGATGCACGATCTGGCCGAGTACGGAATCGCGGCGCACTGGATGTACAAGGAGGGCGGCGGGCGCGGGGCCGCGCTCGGCGGGCAGTCCGACGACGGCAAGCTCAAGTGGCTGCGCTCCCTGCTCGACTGGCAGCAGGAGGAGACCGACCCGCGCGAGTTCATGGAGACGCTCAAGGTCGACCTCTTCGAGGATGAGGTCTTCGTGTTCACGCCCAAGGGCGAGGTCAAGTCCCTGGCCGCCGGCGCCACGCCGCTCGACTTCGCCTACGAGATCCACACCGACGTCGGCCACCGCTGCGTGGGCGCGAAGGTCAACGGCAAGATCGTGCCGCTCTCCTACCAGCTGCACTCGGGCGACATCGTCGAGGTGCTGACCTCCAAGCGCGAGCGCGGCCCCTCGCGGGACTGGCTGGCCCTGGTCAAGACGACGCGCGCGCGCAACAAGATCAAGGCCTGGTTCAAGGCCGAGAGCCGCAAGGACACCGAGCACACCGGCCGCGAGCTCCTCCAGGACCATCTGCGCAAGCAGGGGCTGCCGGCCCAGAAGCTCGTCGGCTCGACCCTGCTCGCCGACGTCATCCGCGAGATGGGCTTCCGCAAGGCCGACGACTTCTACATCGCCCTCGGGGCGGCCAAGATCTCGGCCAAGGTCGTCGGCAACAAGATCATGCAGCGCCTCAAGGAGGGCGAGGCCGCGGACTCCGAGCCGACGGCCGCCGACGACCTGCTGCAGACCCGCCGGCGCCGCTCGCGACCGACGACCTCCTCCTCGCGGCTGGGCATCTCGGTCGACGGCGTGGACGACGTCATGCTGCGGATGGCCAAGTGCTGCCGGCCCGTGCCGGGCGATCCGATCGTCGGCTACATCTCGCTCGGGCGGGGCATCACCATCCACCGCGAGGACTGTCCCAACGTGGCCGTGCTCCGGCGCGACCCCGACCGCTTCACCCCGGTCTCCTGGGACGGCGACGCCGACACGTCCTTCCGGGTCGAGATCCAGGTCGACGGCTGGGATCGCCACCGCCTGCTCGAGGACATGTCGCGGACCTTCGCCGAAGCCGGGAATCAACATCATCGAGGCCCGCTGCACGGTCAACCACCCGATGGTCAAGAACCGCTTCGTGGTCGAGGTGGGCGACACCCGCGCCCTCGATCAGACGATCAACCGCCTGCGCAACATCGAGGCCGTGTTCGACGCCTACCGGGTCACCCCGGGCGCCGGTTAGCCCTCAGCGCTCGTAGCCGTCGCGCTCGGCGGGGACCCGGCCGGGGCGCCCGGGGGGCGATGAGCGCCTCGACCGCTGCGTCCCGAGAACCGCCGGGGCGTGACCGGCCCTGTCGCCTCGCTCGCGCGCGGGGCGGCGGCAAGCTTGCCCCGGCGCGTCCGCTTGACAGGGGCCGGTCCTACGGCTCGGCCCGGCACGTCCGATTGGGAAGGCGCCGGTCCTACGGCTCGGCCCGGCACGGGCACGTGGGGAGGGCGGATCCAGGCCTTGGCCACGCTCATCTCGGGCGACTTGGTGATCACCACCGCCTCCCCGGTCCGCAGGGCCATGATCTCGTTTGGGTGCACGACGAAGCGCTCGACTTGGCGGCGCGAGCCGCGGGGCCCGAAGCCCCGGTTCAGCGAGCCCGCGCCGAAGTGCCGCGTCTCCTCCCACACCCGCTCGGTGCCGGCCATCCGGGCCACCATCTGCGCCGAGGCGGGCACGTCCTGGCGGTGGACGATCTTGAGCGCCGCGTTGCCGACCACCTGATCGCCCAGGCCCCGCGCTGCCCGGTCGAGGTCGGCGAACTCCTGGGTGGCCACGAGCAGGCTCATGCCCCCCTCGCGGGCGCGGGCGAAGAGGTTGACGACGTGATCGGCGCCGAGGGCGGAGAACTCGTCGATGGCGATCGTCGCCCGCGGCCAGCGCCTGCGCACCGCCATCGGCGCTCAACCGCTGGCCCGCCGCGGCGATCAGGTCCTGAACGACGAGCGTGCCGAGCTGGGCGGCGAGCTTGCCGTAGGTGCTCGAGTTGAGGCTGAAGAGCACGACCGCGTCGCCGCGCAGCGCGCCGGCCAGGTCGACCGCCGGCGCGGGCTGGCCGGGGGCCGGCTCGCGCAGGTAGGGTCCGGTGTGAGACTCGGTCAGGATGGCCAGCCGCGTGCCGAGGCCCCGCACCGCGCTCTCCTGGTCGGGTGTAAGCCCGGAGAGATAGTCCTGGACTTCGGCGCGCAGCACGCCATCCACGCCGCGCAGCGATGCCCCCAGCCGCCGGGGGTCGCTCAGGGCCACGACCTCGTCGAGCGTGGGCGGGCGGCTGGGGTGGCGAGCCTGGGCCACCTTCAGGGCGATCTGCAGGTAGCGCTCGGCCGCGCGCTGGTAGTGCGGCTCGGTGAAGCGCTCGGTGGCGATGAGCTTGTCCTTGAGCTCGGTTGGGTTGCCCCGGGCGAGGGGGTTCCAGTGCGCGGGTCCGTCGGGCGTCCAGAGCACGAACGGCCGCCCGGCCCGGGCGGCGGCGTCGGCCAGCGTGCGGGCGAAGGCCGGCGATCCCTTGAGGTCGAGAGCGACGACGGGATGCCCGCGCTCGATGCGGTCGCTGAGCAGGGTGAGCAGAGTGGTCGACTTGCCCGAGCCGGTGGCGCCGAGGATGAGCGCGTGGGCGGCGAGCTGTTGCTCGCCCAGAACGAGCGGGCGTCCCGACCGCTGGCTGCTCCAGCCACACGCCGGGACCGGCGAGCGCCACTGCGCGCCGGCGCCGTTCGGCGACACGGCGGACGAGGCCGACCGTCGAGCCGGGCGGCCAGCACCATGCCCAGGCCCAGCGCGCCCCACGGTGCCGGCGCGACGAGGAGCACGGCCAGAGCGGGGAGGGTCCAGAAGGGGGGACGACTGCGGTCGTGGCTCGGGTTCACCGCTCGAGCCCTCCCTGGGCGGCGACGCGGCTCGAAACGCAGCGGCGGCCGGGTCAGGCCGCACCCGGGCGGGCGCCCGGTCACCGGCGGGCGGTTCGGTGGCCCCGCCGAGCCGCACGGGGTGGACGGTGACGAGCTCTGAGAGCCCGAGCCGGCGGGCCGTGGCGGCGATGGCGCCGCCCACCGTGCGCTGCTCGGTCAGGTAGAGCACGGCATCGATGTGGGGAGCGGAGCCGTAGGCGGCGAGGATGCGCTCGCGGCGGACGCGGGGCTTGCCGGTCAGCTCGAGCTCGATGGCCACCCGCCGGCCGGCTCGCGTGACCAGGAGAAGATCGGGATAGTGCAGCCGTTCCTGACCGTCGCGCCCGACGCCGCCCAGCCGCAGCGCCAGCGGCGGCTCTGAGCGCCGCCCGGGGAGGTCCCGCGAGCGCATCTGGCGCTCGCTGATGATCTCGCGCAGCTCGCCGAAGCCGCCGTCGCGGGCCGCCAGCCACAGCCAGCCCATGCCGACGTCGTGGCGGTGCTGGGCCAGGTTGAGGCGGGGAGGCCGCAGCGGGCTGGCGATGGCCCTCAGGCCGCGCGCGGTGATCTGATGGTAGGGCAGCGGGTGTTCGAACGAGCTGTCGCGGCGGACGTACCCGGCTTCGCGCAGCGCGCGCAGCCGCGTGGCGGCGGCGTGCGCGGAGGTGCCCAACGCGATCTGCACCTGATCGGCATGCACGAGGCGGTGCTCGGCCATGAAGGCGAGGAGCTCGGCATCGCGGGCGGTCATGCGCGCCTTGCGGCGCGGGCGCGAAGGACTCGGGGCTCGACGGCTCACCCTCTATAGAGGCGCGAGGGGAGCGAAATTCGCCCCCCGCGGCGGGTACCCGGGCGCCAGACGGACTTAAGCGGGATGCGGCAGTGCGCTCGTGTCCACGACCTCGAAATCGCGGCCGTGGAGCTCGTCGAGGAGATGCAGCGCGTCGTTGCTCCAGCCCGCGTCTGGGAGCGCCCGAGATGTACCACGGCGAGCCGTTGTCGGCCAGGATCATCCCGTAGCGCTTGAGCGCTTCGGCGACGATCCGCGCCTGGCGCGGCAGCTTGGCGATGTCGACGCTCGGCCTTCAGGCGCACGCGCAGGCCCATCGGCGGAGCATCGGCGCCTGCGCACCTGGGCGCGTCGTGGCGGGCGGGGTACACGTAACGCGCCGCGGTACAGGGCGCGGTGAAGCGCAGGGCGTGGTCGATCGAGCCGGCGCGGACCTCGTCGTAGCGGGCCAGGCCCGGGAGGATCGGGAGCCCGGCGGCGTCGGCGGAGGTCCAGCCGGCGGGGCGAAGACGGTCGGAGCGGAGGTTGAAGATGGCGCCCGAGCCCGCCCGCCAGGCACCGCCGAGCGCCGGGTAGGCGGCGAAGAGCTCGTAGTCGCGGCAGCTGTCGCGGTCCACGAGAAGCACATGACGATCGCCCGTCGCGTGACGGCCGCCTTCGATCCGCACGTGGCGCGGGATCGGGTAGGGACCGCGGTCGGACTCCGAGGCGTAGTGGAAATGAACGGCCACGCGGCGGGTGGACCGCGAGACGATGGTGATCGGGATCCCGATGGGTGCGCCGTCGTAGAGACCGGCGCCGAAATCGGGGTGCACGGGCGCATCGAGGCCGATGGCGGAGATGAAGCGGGCGGAGCCGGGGGCCACCGGGAGCCGGTCCACGCGCTGGTTGAAGGCATTGTCGGCGGGAAAGACCGCGCAGCGCGGGGCACCGGGCAGCGGGTGGGCGCCGGCACCCGACGCCAGAGCCGCGCCGGCGGCAGCGAGCGCGAGAGCGGCCCAGCGCAGCCGGGCTCCGAACTTTGGCGTTTTACTGGGCATATCCGATAGTTATCGGCCAGAGAACGAGAGAGGGGGCCGGTCGCGCCCGTTCGGCCGGGGCGGCGCGGACCGGCCCGCCCGTTCGGCCGGGGCGCGCGGACGGACCCGCCCGGCCGCCCGGGGGCGCCCCGCCCCGCCCCGCGCCGCCCCGGCCGACCGGCCTCGCGGACCCGCCCGCCGGTCACCCGGGCCCTCAGGCGACGACGGTGAGGCTGCCCGGCGCGGCGGTGAACTCCGCCTCGGCGGCCTTGCCGATGTAGTCGCCGTCGACCTGGAGGGGCAGCGGCCGCTCGTCGAGCGAGGACACGCGTATGGTCCCGGTACCCGAGAAGGGCTCGACGTGGCGGTGGCGGCCGAGATGGGCGCGGCGGGCGAGCATCCGCCAGACGATGGTCGGCATGTCATGCGGCCGCGCCCGCCGGAGCACGACGCCGGCCAGGTCCCCGCTCTCCAGGCTCGCGCCCTCGCCGGCGCCCACCGGCCGCTCGCCGAAGTAGGTGAAGGGCTCGGCGTTCTGCACGATGGCGGTGACCCCCTCGACGCGCCCGGAGGCGAGCTCGGCCGTGAAGCGCGGCGGGTGCACGAGGTAGTGACGAAAGAACGTGCGTACGGCGACGAACCCGTAGTACCACTCTCCCCAATCGGGCCTTCAGGCGAGGGTGGGCGTCGACCTGCTCCACGACGCTGGCGTCAAGCCCCACCCCGGCCGAGAAGACGAAGTGGCGGCCGTTGAGCACGCCCGGTATCGACCCGACGCGGTTGCCAGTCGTCGGCCAGGCGGAGCAGGTGCTCGGTGGCGTCGACGACGTCGGTGGGGATGCCCGAGCATGCGGCAGTACACGTTCGCGCGCCCGCCGGGCAGGCAGGTGAGCGCCGTATCGGAGCCGATCAAACCGTTGGCGGCCTCGTTGACGGTCCCGTCCCCGCCGAAGGCCACGACGACGTCGTATCCCGCGCGGGCGGCCTCCCGGCACAGCTCGGTGGCGTGCTCGCGGGCCTCGGTGTCGATCGCGTCGACCTGGTAGCTGCCTCGCAGGGCGTAGACGACGAGGTTCTTCAGCCGGTCCGAGACGGTCGTCGCGTAGGGGTTGACGATGACGAGCATCCGCCGGCTCGGCGGCGTCTCGCCCACGCGCAGAATCGCCTCCAGGCGCTCGAGCGGGTCGGAGGATGTGGCGGCCATGAAGAGGGGACGGGTGGGCAGCCGCGACGCGGGTACCGCTCCTCCTAACACCGGTCACGCGTTCCTGTTACGTGGCCTCGTCGTTTGATCGAGCGTTCGCGGGCCGCGGGGCGGGGGTGCTCAAGCCCCACGATAAGGAGCCGACTCAATTGGGTATACTCGCGAGTACATAGCAGTACGCATCCAGAGGGGTGGAGGGATATGGCCCTACGAAGCCCCGGCAACCTCCCGCAAGGGAACGGTGCCAATTCCATCAGGCTCCAAATACGATGGCCTGGGAGATGTGGAAAGAGCGGCTCTCGACCTCCGACCACAGACCCCGGCGGAGGTTTTTTCACATATGCCGCCAGAGTCTCTTCGCTGCAAGGAATGTAAGACCACCTATCCCCTCGACGCGCGCTACGTGTGCGAGCGCTGCTTCGGCCCCCTGGAGGTCGCCTACGCCGCCCGCGCCGGCACCGACGCCGAGGAGCTCAAGCGCCGCATTCAGGCCGGGCCCCAGTCGCTGTGGCGCTACAGCGACTTCCTTCCCGTTCAGACCCCGCCGCGCCCGGCCCTGATCGCCGGCTGGACGCCGCTGCTGCGGGCCGAGCGGCTCGCCGAGCGGCTCGGGCTGCGCGAGGTGTGGGTCAAGAACGACGCTGCCAACCCGACGCACTCCTTCAAGGATCGCGTGGTCTCCATCGCGCTGGCCCGGGCCCGCGAGCTCGGCTTTGAGACCATCGCCTGTGCCTCGACGGGCAATCTGGCCAACGCCGTGGCCGCGCACGCGGCCGCCGCCGGCCTCGAGTCCTACGTGTTCATTCCCGCCGACCTCGAGGAGCAGAAGGTGCTGGCCACCGGCATCTACGGCACCAACCTGGTGGCCGTCCGGGGCAACTACGACGAGGTCAACCGTCTGTGCACCGAGCTCTCGGCCGAGCACGAGTGGGCGTTCGTGAACATCAACATGCGCCCCTACTACGCCGAGGGGTCAAAGACGCTCGCCTTCGAGACCGCGGAGCAGCTCGGCTTCCAGCTCCCCGACCGGGTGGTGGCGCCGATCGCCTCGGGGTCGCTGTTCACCAAGATCGCTCGCGGCTTTGAGGAATGGCTCGAGGTCGGGCTGCTCGAGGGCGAGCTGCCGATCTTCAACGGCGCCCAGGCCGCCGGCTGCTCGCCCGTGGCCAGCGCCTTCGCGGCCGGGCAGGACTTCTGCCGGCCGGTCAAGCCCGACACGATCGCCAAGTCGCTTGGCCATCGGCAATCCGGCCGACGGCCCCTACGCGCTCGACCTGGCCCGCCGCAGCACGGGCACGATCGAGTCGGTGAGCGACGACGGAGATCCGGGATGGCATCAAGCTCCTGGCGCGAGACGACCGGCATCTTCACCGAGACCGCGGGCGGCGTGACCACCGCTGTGCTGGCCAAGCTCGCCCGGTCGGGCGAGATCGATCGCGACGAACGCGTCGTCGTCTACATCACCGGCGACGGTCTCAAGACGCTCGATGTCGCCCGCGGGACGTTCGAGGCGTGGGAGATCGAGCCGACCATTTCGTCCTTCGAGGCGGCCGCGGACGACCGCGCCGTGGCCGTGGCCTGACCCGGGCGAGTGGGCGTGCCATCGCCGTGGCGTGATAAATAACGCGACCTATGGCAGTCACGGTCAAGATCCCCACGCAGCTGCGCGCCGCCACCGGCGGTGAGTCCTCGGCCGAGGTCGACGGCGCCACGGTCGGAGAGGTGCTCGACTCGCTCTATGACCGTTACGGCGAGCTGCGCAGCCGCATCGCCGAGGACGGCGGTCTGCGGCGGTTCGTCAACGTCTACGTCGGCGGCGAGGACATCCGCTTCATGGACGGGCTGGAGACGCCGGTGTCCGATGGCGACGAGGTGACGATCCTGCCCGCGGTCGCGGGCGGCTGAGCCCGGCCCGAAGCGTCTCGGCCGCGCGCTGGGCCCGCGGCGGATCGCCATCTCCGCGGTGCTCCTGATCGCGCCGTCGGTGCACCACCGCCTGCTCTTCGCTACGGCGAGAAGGCGTACCTCGTGCCCACGGGCGACCCAGCAGATGATCGTGGCCAGCGTCTTTTTGGGCCTGAGCATGACGGGGATCATGCTGCTGGTTACCGATGTTGCCGTCGGCATCGCGGGCGCCGTCATCGTGGCCGCGGGCACGGGCGTGGTCATCGCGGGTCTGTGGTTCGCGTTGCCCTTGCGCCGACGGTGGCGCGATCGCGCCGGGCGCCGGCCACCGTCAGCGACGACTCATGAAGCCTGGGTGACCCCGAGGCCGATCGGGCAGCTCACGCCCGTGCCGCCGAGCCCGCAGTAGCCGGCGGGATTCTTGTGCAGGTACTGCTGGTGGTAGTCCTCGGCGTAGTAGAAGGGACCCGCCTGCGCGATCTCGGTCGTGATCTCCGGGTAGCCGGCCGCCCGCAGGCGCTCGGCGTAGGCCTCGCGGGAGGCCAGGGCGGCGTCGCGCTGGGCCTCGGTCGTCCACAGGATGGCCGAGCGGTACTGCGTGCCCGACATCGTTGCCCTGGCGCATGCCCTGGGTGGGGTCGTGGTTCTCCCAGAACAGCTTGAGCACCTCGGCGTAGGAGATCTGGGCCGGGTCAAAGACGACGAGCACGACCTCGGCGTGGCCGGTGCGCGCGCTGCATACCTCTTCGTAGCTCGGGTTCGGCGTGTAGCCGCCCGCGTAGCCGACCGCCGTCGTGTACACGCCCGGCGCCTGCCAGAAGACGCGCTCGGCGCCCCAGAAGCAGCCCATGCCAACGATCCCCGTCTCCAGGCCCTCGGGGAAGGGGGGCATGAGCGGCGTGCCCAGCACGGCGTGGCGGGCGGGAACCGGCACCGACTCCGAGCGGCCCGCCAAGGCCCGGCTCGAGTCGACCATCTCTGTCTTGTGACCAAAGCGGAACATGCCCTTCAGCTTAACGCGGGGGCATAAGTCCCCAAACTCATCGACGCCACGCGGGTTTGGGTGCGCGAGCGCAACTGTTGCGCTCGCCCGCCCAAACCCCAAAGCCGCCGGGGGGTTTGGATTCTGGAACCGGTCGCGCGCGCCCGGCAGCGAGCCGACAACGCGCTCCCGGGGTCACCCCTCAGCCGAAGAGCGGCAGCCGCCGGCGCCGGGCCAGCGCGTCCATCCCGCGCTGGATGGTGGCGCTCACCTCTTCGTACTTCTCCTTGACGTAGTCCTCGTCGTCGGCCCGCTCGGGGTCGGAGTCAAGCTCGACCGGATCCTGGATGGCGGTGCGGATCTTGGTCGGCAGAGGCAGCTCGGGCAGCAGGGCGGGGGAGATCCCCCAGGGAGCCTGCAGAGCGATCGGGAAGATCTTGAGGTTGGCTACCTTGTCGAGCTGCAGAACCTTGGCGATCTTCCCGCCCTGGGCGAGGACGGGCATGGAGTCCGGGCCGCCGACCGTGGCGATGGGCACGATCGGCACCTGGCAGCGCAGCGCCAGGCGGATGAAGCCCATCCTGCCGCCCAACACGGCGTTGTCGCGCTGGGTCCAGGGGCGCAGCGAGTCGCGCTCGCCGCCCGGCCACAGGGCCACGTCCTGGCCTTCCGCCAGCGCGGAGGCGATGCTGTCGGCGTGGGCGGGGAGGACACCCATCTTGCGAAAAAAGGTGCCAAGCACGGGCGTGGCCATGAGCGCATCGTGCGCGGTGCCGTGCAGGGGCCGGCCCTCGCCGAACTGGCGCCACCATTGCACGCCCACCGTCCAGGCGTCCCAGACGAAGGGGCCGCCCGAGTGGATGCCGATCACGAGCGTGGGGGGCGGGGGGATCTTCTCCCAGCCCTCGATCTCCATCCGGAACCAGTAGTCCATGAGCGGGTTCCAGATGTACTTGGTCTTGTCCATGAACCCGTAGTTGGGCCCCTCGAGGGAGTACTGAGAAGCCCGCTCGGCCACCCAGCCGGTGGCGCCGGACTGCTTCTCGCGCTTGTGCTCTGCCTTTTCGGTGGCCTCCTCGGCCACCTTCTTGCGCGCTTGGATGGCGTCGGGGTCGGTCTGGTGCCCGTTGCCGTCCCGGTCCTCTCTCGCGTCCGCGTCGTCGCGGGCGAGCTCCGTTTTCTCCATGAGACCCTCTCTCGTCGATCGGGGGCTTGGCAGGTCTCCTACCCGGCGATGCCCCGGATTACAACGCTCCAGGCATGGGGAAAAGGCCAACGAGGCCGAGGCCGAGGAGCCAGCATGAAGATCGGGTATTTCCTGTCCTGTGAGGAGTGGGGGCCGCGTGAGCTCGTCACGCTGGCGGCCAAAGCAGAGCGTGCGGGCTGCGACGGCCACCAGGACGCCTTCTTTCAGGCCTACCGCGAGCGGGTGCTGCCGTGCCTGCGGTGATCCGCCGGGCCGGCATCGTGCTCATCGGCGTGGTCCTCGGCGGCGGCTTCTACCTCCTGCTCATCGACACCACCAGCCTGCCCGAGCTCTACGTGCTGGCCGGCGTCGCCCTCGGCTGTGGCGTCGTCTTTCAGCTCGCCCGCGAGCAGGGCTTCGTCGAAGCCGCCCTGCGGCCGGGATGGCTCGTCGGCATCTGGCGCCTGGCCCTCCAGATCCCGCGTGACGTCGTTTTCGTGTGCGGGGAGGCGCTGGTCCAGCTTGTGCGCCCGAAGCCCGTCCGCGGCGCCTTTCGCACCACGGCCTTCACAGCCACCGGCCAACGCGCCCAGGACACCGGGCGCCGCGCCCTGGCCGACAGCCTCGGCTCGGTGGCCCCGAACACGATCGTGGTCGGAATCGACACCGAGCACGGACTGCTGCTCGTCCACCAGCTGCGCCGCGGCGGCGAGGCGCGCTCCCTCGACGTGTTGAGACTGGGATGAACGAATGGGAGGTGGCGGCGGCCATCCTCGCCGCGGGCATCATCCCGTGCCTCGCCGTGTGCCTGCTGGCCCATGTCACCGACGCCCTGGCCGCGCTCGAGCTGGCCGGCACGCTGCTGGCTTCGGCTTTGATGGCCCTCTGCGAAGGCATCCACCGCCAGCCGTTCATGGACCTGGCGCTGCTCTTCGCCCTGCTCTCCATGGTCGGAGCGATGGTCTTCGCCCGGCTGATGGAGCGTGACCTGTGATGGTCACGACGGTCGCGGCCACCGTCCTGCTCTTTGCCGGGGTCGTCCTCGACCTCTTCGCCGTGCTCGGCATGGTGGTCATGCGCAACGTCTACGACCGCCTGCACTACGTGGGCCTGGCCGGCTACGGCGCCCTGCTCATCGCCGTTGCCATCCTCGTGCGCGAGTCCTTCTCGCTGATCGGCGATAAGGCCCTGGCCACCGGGTTCGTGCTCCTGGCCATGGGGCCGGTGCTCGTGCACTCCACCGTGCGGAGCTTTCGCATCCGCGAGCGGGGCGACTGGCGCGAGACGAGCCCGCCGGAGGGCGAGCCGTGACCGTCCTGCAGATCGTCGCCCTCATCCTCGTCGCCGTCGGCGGCGGCGCGGTCGTGTTCACGCCGGAGCCGCTGCGCCAGACGATGGTGCTGGGGATCTACGGCATCGCCCTGACCTTCCTCTTCTTCACCTTCCAGGCCCCGGACGTGGCCCTGTCGGAGATCGTCGTGACGAGCGTGGGCCTGCCCATCATCATCCTGGCCGCCCTGCGCAAGATCCGACAGGAGGCGCAGCGGCGCAAGGACGGCGATCAATGAGCCGGCGCGTGCGCCTCGGCGTGTTCGCGCTCGCCGGCAGCGGCCTGGCCGCGGTGCTCGTCATCGGCTTCACCGGCCTTCCGGACTTTGGCAGCGCCCGCGAGCTCTACGGCGCGGTGGCCAACCTGACCGAGCCGGGCATCCGCCACGCCACCGACGTCGTCACCGCGCTCAACTTCGACATCCGGGCCTTCGACACCCTCGGCGAGGAGTTCATCCTCTTCGCCTCGGTGTCGGGCGTGGCCCTGCTGCTGCGCCAGCTCCGCGACGAGCACGAGGAAGAGCGCAAGCAGACCGAAGGAATCGAGGAGCATCGCTTTGCCGGGGCCAGCGACGGGTTGAAGGTGAGCTCGCTGCTGGTCATCCCCGTGCTCGTGGCCGAGGGCTGCTACCTCGTCTTTCACGGCCAGCTGACGCCCGGCGGCGGCTTTCAGGGAGGCGTCGTGCTCGCCGCCGGCCCGGTGGCCATCCTCCTGGCCGGCCGCTATTTGTCGATGAAGCGAGTGGCGCCCAAGCTTCTCATCGAGAGCGCCGACGCGGTGGGGGCGGTGTCCTACGCGCTCATCGGCTTGGGCGGCCTGGTCTTTGCCGGCGTCTTCTTGAAGAACTTCCTGCCCCTGGGCATCCCCGGTCACCTGCTCTCGGCCGGGATGATGCCGCTCAACAGCATCGCCGTCGGCCTGGAGGTGGCAGGCGCGTTCCTGATGACCTGGACCGAGTTCCTCGACCAGACGATCATCGGCCCCCCGAGCGGCCCCGCGCCGGCGGCAGAGGCCAGCCGGTGACCTTTTTGCCCTTCGCGGTGGCTGTGTGGCTGTTCGTGGCCGGGTTGTGGGGTGTGGTCTCGAGCCGCAACCTCGTCCGTACCGTGCTCTGCCTCACGATCGTGCAGTCCTCCACTTACCTGCTCCTGCTCGGCGTGGGCTACCGCGCCCACGGACAGGCGCCCATCGTCGCCGACATCCCGGCCACTTCCAACCTCGTCGACCCCGTCGTCCAGGTGCTCGTGCTCACCGACGTCGTCATCGAAGCCACCGTCACCGCCCTGCTCCTCGCCCTCGTCGTGCAGGCCCACAAGCGCTTTGGCAGCGTCGATCCCGCCGATCTGCGACCTCTCCGCGACTAGGCCCGGCGCGTGAGCCACCTCTCCGCCCTTCCGGTGCTCGTGCCCTTCCTTGCCGGGCCGCTGCTGGTGGCCGTCGGGCACTTCTCGCCCCGGTGGTTCAACGACGTCGCCGGGGTTCTGACCGCCGTCGCGGTGACCGCACTGTGCGCCCTGCTGGCCGCCCACGCCGCCTCGCATCCCTTCGCCTACTGGGTCGGCGGTTGGAGTCCCCGCCACGGCGTCACCCTCGGCATCTCGCTCTCCATCGATTTGCTCGGCGCGGGACTGGCCGCTTCGCGGCCCTCCTGGTCACCGCCGCGCTCGTCTATTCGGTGCGCTACTTCGACGCCATCGAGGGCCTCTTTCACGGCCTCATGCTGCTGTTCATGGCCGGCATGGTGGGCTTCTGCCTGACCGGCGACCTGTTCAACCTGGTCGTCTTCTTCGAGGTCATGAGCGCGGCCGCGTTTGCCCTCACCGCCTACCGGATCGAGGAGAAGGCGCCCATTCAGGGCGCGATCAACTTCGCCATCACCAACAGCATCGCGGGCTACGCCATGTTCCTGGCCGTGGGCATGCTCTACGCCCGCACCGGCGCGCTGAACATGGCCCAGATCGGCGCCGCGCTCGGCTCCCACCACGCCGATCCCCTCGTGATCGTGGCCATGGTGCTGCTCTTCGTGGGCTTTCTCACCAAGGCGGCGGCCGTGCCCTTGCACTTCTGGCTCGCCGACGCCCACGCCGTGGCTCCGGTGCCCGTGTGCGTCCTCTTCTCCGGGGTGATGGTCGAGCTCGGGCTCTACGCCGTCGCCCGGCTGTACTGGGTCGTGTTCGCCGGGCCGCTCGACCGCGCACGCCGCGGCCGTGCGCGCCGTCCTCGTCGCCCTGGGGGTGATCACCGCCCTCATCGGCGCCACCATGTGCTACCTGCAGCGCCACATCAAGCGGCTGCTGGCCTTCTCCACGATCAGCCACGTCGGCATCTTCCTGTGCGCGATCGCGCTGCTCTCCGCCCGCGGCATCTCGGCCGCCGCCGTCTACGTCGTCGGCCACGGGCTGACCAAGGCGGCTCTGTTCATGTGCGCCGGCGTGCTCCTGCACCGGTTCGCCACCATCGACGAGTACGAGCTCCACGGTCGGGGCCGTGCGCTGCCGGTGGTCGGCGTGCTGATGGGAATCGGCGCGCTGCTCATCGCCGGGATCTCCGCCCTTCACCACGTTCATGGGCAAGTCGCTGCTCGAGGAGGGCTCCTCGAGCGCTCGCGGCTACGCCTGGCTCATCGCCGTCTACATCGTGGCCTCGGCGGTCACCGGCGGGGCGATCCTGCGAGTGACGGGCAGCGTGTTCCTCGGCCTCGGCCAGGCCCAGGGGTCGCACCCCGACCAGGCCGCCGCCGCCAAGGAGGAGGTGAGCGAGACCATCGGCCCGCATGACCGCACGCCGGCGTCTGATGGTCGTGGTGCCGGCGGTCCTGCTCGCCGGGGCCCTCGCGGCCGGGCTGGTGCCCGGGGCCGTGCCCGCCGTCGAGCGCTTCGCCGCGCAGTTCACCGACCACGGCGCCTACGCGGCGTGGGTGCTGCATGCCCACCGGCTCGCTCTCCCGGTGCTGCCCCCGAGTCACGTCAGCGCCAGTGACTACCTCTACGGCGCCGTCTCCACCCTGGGAGCGCTCCTCGTCGCCGGGGTGGGGCTGTTCGTGGGCCGCACGCGCCAGCCCCAGCGGACGGCCGTGGGCCGCTCGGTGCAGGTGGCGGCGGACGGCCTGCGGGCCCTGCACTCGGGCCACATCGGCGACTACGTGGCCTGGTGGAGCGTCGGCGCGAGCGTCATCGGAGGCGTGTGCCTGCTCGCCCTGCGCTGAGGCGTCGGCGATGGCTGACGGCCGTGTCGATGCTGGCCGTGCTGGTCGCGGGCTGCAGCCCAGCCCGGCCACCAGGCCCCCAAGCCCCAGGCCATGCAGCTCGGCGAGGCCACCAATGACATCGCGGGCGCGTGTGGCAACGCCCTGCAGCTCGGGGCCTTCGGGGGATCCCACGCGCGGGGTCTCGACGCGTACGAGTCCGCGGCCCTCACCGGCGTGCACAAGCTGGTGAGGTGTGGTCGATGAACCGCTCCTGGCTCTATCAGGGAGAGACCATCAATGGTGTCGTCGCCGACAGCTACTCACTGCTCGGCCAATGCGGGCTGCGCCAGGCGCAGCTCGCCCTCCAGCAGAAGTCAACCCGCCCCGCTGAACGCGCTTAGACCGTCCGGGCTCCCACGGCGGCGACGATCCGCTCGGCCCGGTCCGGCGGCGCGAGGACCATCTCCGGGCAGCTGCTCCTCGAGCGTCGCCCGCAGGTGCCACTCGTCGCCATGGCCGGTGACCAGCCCCGTGTGGGCCAGCCGGGCCAGGGCATGGGAAACCGACGGCCGCTCGGCAGCGATCAGTTGGCCGAGCAGCTGGTGGGTGAGGGGGACCGGGAGGCGGATGCCGCCCGGCTCGACCTTGCCCCAGCGCCCGGCCAGATGCCAGAGCAGCAGGGCCAGCCGGGCCTCGAGCCGGGGCTGGGCGGCGATGGCGCGCTGGACGTTGAGGTTGACCACGCGGCGCCCGGCGCGGCGCAGCAGCGCCTGCAGGAGCTGGGGCCAGAAGCGCACGCGGCGCGCGAAGGCATCGTCGAGCAGGGCGAAGCGCATGGGCGTGAGGGCCCGCCAGGCCGAGGACAGGCGCCAGCAGCTGATCGGTCTCGTCCCATACGGGCTGAAAGAGATCCCCGGCGCCGCGAGCTCGGCCGACAGCCGGTCGCCGACCTGTACGCCGCATCGACAGCACGCCGCCAACACGAGCACGCCGGGTCCGCCGCCGGCCCGGTGCAGCCACTCCTCCATGGGGATCGGCCCGGGCTCGACCTCGATCACCGTCGCCGTCGCCGCCGCGCGGGCCACGCGCAGAATCTCCGGGGTGCCCAGCTCCTCAGCCAGTTCGGCATCGAGGTCGAGCAGGCAGCGCGAGGAGACGCCGACCGCACCCGGTAGCCGCGTTACGTCAGAGCTCCGCACCTGGGCGATCGAGTCATGCCCGAGATAAGACCTCTCCTGTGGTGTTGGCGCCCGGCCGCACCAGTCAAGTCTGGCAGCGGTAAACGGACCACCGCAACCTGCTGGTGGCCGGCGTAACTTGAATTACGGTCACTGCCAGTTACGGCGTCGCAGAGGCCTGCGTGCCCCCGCTGCTATACCGCCGACGAGAGGCCGCGAGGAGAGGGAGAGAGCGCGGATGTGCTTGGCCATACCTGGGCAGGTGCTCGAGCTGATCGACGCGGGCAACCACATCGCCCGCGTCGACGTCGCCGGCGTGCGGCGCAACGTCAACGTCGGCCTGCTGGTCGAGGAGCCGGCGGCATCGGGCCCGGCGACTGGGTGCTGATCCATGTCGGCTTCGCCATCTCGCGCATCGACGAGGCAGAGGCCCAGCGCCACCCGCGAGCTGCTCGAGCAGATGGGCGCAGGAGTACGAGCAGGAGCTCGAGGAGCTCAAGGCGAGCGTGATCGAGTGAGCCGTGTCCGGGCGAGCCCTCCACGCATTGTGTGAGTCGACGCACTGCATCACCTGCTCGACGAGGGCATCGAGATGACGCGTCGTCGCAGTCGACGTGAGCGCGCGGCCTGGCTCTCTGCGAGGACGCCGGCGGTCAGCGCAGCACGGTCGAGATCGGCCCTGATCGACGCCGGTGCCCCGGCGGCGCGCCTGCTCGTGCACGCCGGCACGGCCATCGCGCGCTCGGTGGGCAGCGGGCCATGAAGTTCGTCGAGGAGTTCCGCGACGCCGAGCTCGGCCGGTGCCGTGGCCGCCGAGATCCTCTCGCTGGTCGAGCCCGGGCCGCCACTACAAGTTCATGGAGGTGTGCGGCGGCCACACCCACTCCATCTACAAATACGGCGTCGACGACCTGCTGCCCGCCAACGTCGAGCTCGTGCACGGCCCGGGCTGTCCGGTCTGCGTGATCCCCATGGGCCGCGTCGACGACGGCATCGCCCTGGCCCTCGACCGACGGGGTGATCTTCACCTGCTTTGGCGACATGATGCGGGTCCCGGGCTCGCGCGGGAGCCTGCTCGACGCCAAGGCGGCCGGCGCCGACGTGCGGATGGTCTATTCGCCGCTCGACGCGCTGCGCATCGCCAAGCAGAACCCCGACCGCGAGGTCGTCTTCTTCGCCATCGGCTTTGAGACGACGGCTCCCTCGACGGCGCTGACGCTCAAGCGGGCCCGGGCCGAGGGGGTGGAGAACTTCTCCTGCATGTGCAACCACGTGACGATCGTCCCGCCGCTGCGGGCGCTGCTGGAGTCGCCCGACCTGCGCCTCGACGGCTTCATCGGTCCCGGCCACGTGTCGACGATCGTCGGGGCCCGCCCGTTTGAGTTCATCCCCGCCGACTACGGCAAGCCGGTGGTCATCGCCGGCTTTGAGCCGCTCGACATCCTCCAGGCCATCGCCATGCTCCTGCGCCAGCTGCGAGCAGGGCCGCTGCGAGGTCGAGAACCAGTACACCCGGGTCGTGCCCTACGAGGGCAACCTGCGGGCGCTGGAGGTCATGGCCGAGGTGTTCGAGCTGCGCCCGCACTTCGAGTGGCGCGGCCTGGGCTTCATCTCGCACTCCGGGCTCAAGCTGTCGCCGGCCTACGCCGATCTCGACGCCGAGCAGCGCTTCCGCGTCCCGGGCGTGCGGGTGGCCGATCCCAAGGCCTGCCAGTGCGGCGAGGTGCTCAAGGGCGTGATCAAGCCGTGGGAGTGCAAGGTGTTCGGCACCGCGTGCACGCCCGAGCGGCCGATCGGCACGTGCATGGTCTCCTCGGAGGGGGCCTGCGCGGCCTACTACAACTTCGGCCGCTTCGCCCGGGAGAGGGAGGTCGTGTGATGGCCGGCGTCCCGGTCAGCGACCGCGAGCGAGGGATCCTCGGGATCATCGAGACCGCCCGGGGCAAGCGGGCGAAGTTCCGCGACGAGCGGATCACCATGGCCCACGGGGCCGGCGGCAAGGCCACCCAGGCGCTGATCGAGGGGCTGCTCGTGCCCGCGCTGGGGGGCGAGACGCTGGCCGAGCTGGCCGACGCCGGCGCCGTCGAGCTCGACGGGCTCGGGCTGGCCCTGACCACCGACTCCTTCGTGGTCAAGCCGCTGCGCTTCCCCGGCGGCTCGATCGGCGAGCTGGCCGTCAACGGCACCGTCAACGACCTGGCCGTGCGCGGGCGCCCGCCCGCTCGCCCTGACCCTCTCGCTCATCCTCGAGGAGGGCCTCGACGGCCGACCGTGCTGCGCGAGGAGGTGCAGGCCATCGCCGGCGCCGCCCGCGACGCCGGCGTCGAGATCGTCGCCGGCGACACCAAGGTGGTCGAGCGCGGGCCACGCCGACGGCATGTACATCTGCACCGCCGGGCTCGGGCGCGCGCGACCCGCGCGCCGACGCTCTCGCCGCGCGCGCTGCGCCCCGGCGACCGGATCCTGCTCTCCGGCTCGGTCGGCGAGCACGGCACGGCCATCATGCTGGCCCGCGGGCGAGTTCGAGCTCGACGCCGACATCGCCTCCGACACGCGCTCGCTGTGGCCGGCCGTCGACGCCCTGCTCGACGCCGCCGGGCCGGCCCTGCGCTGCCTGCGCGACGCCACCCGGGGCGGCGTGGCCTCGGTGCTCAACGAGCTGGCGCGCGCCTCGGCGGTGGCGATGGTCGTCGCGCGAGGGCGAGGTGCCGGTGGCCCCGGCGGTGGCCGGCGCGGCCGAGCTCCTGGGCATCGACCCGCTCTACGTGGCCAACGAGGGCAAGCTGGTCGCCTTCGTCGCCCCCGAGGCGGCCGCCGGCCGCGCTGGCCGCCCTGCGCGCGCGTGCCCGGCTGCGAGCAGGCGGCCGAGATCGGCGAGGTCAGGACCGAGCCGCCGGGCATGGTGCTCGTGCACACCGCCTTCGGCGGGCGGCGGGTGATGGACCAGCTCGTCGGCGATCCCCTACCGAGGATCTGCTGAGCGCCGATGCACGAGCTCTCGATCGCCGAGGCCATCGTCGCGATCGCCGAGCGCCACGCCGGCGGGCGCCCGGTCACCCGCGTGCGCGTCCGGGTGGGCCACCTGCGCCAGGTGGTGCGCCGCTCGCTGCACTTCGCCTTCGAGCTGCTGACCGACGGCACCGCGCTGGAGGGAGCCGAGCTGGTGATCGAGGAGGTGCCGGCGCGGGGGCGTGCCGGCGCTGCGGGTCGGGAGCGCAGATGACGTCGTTCCCGCTGCAGTGCGGGCTGCGGCGGGCTCGACCTGGAGGTCGTGGCCGGCGAGGAGCTGCTCGTCGACGAGCTCGAGCTCGAGTCGAGAGATGACGACCGAAGGGATGGCCCATGGCGGTTGAAGAGAAGGCCTCCGGCGTGGAGGAGGTCCACATCCTGTGGATCTCGGAGGGCATGAGCTGCGACGGCGACTCGGTGTCGGTCACCGCGGCCGGCCAGCCCGGCCTCGAGGACGTGCTGCTCGGGGCGATCCCCGGCCTGCCCAAGGTCCACCTGCACAACAAGGTGCTCTCGCCCACGCTGGGCGGCGAGGAGTTCCTGGCCCCGTTCCGCCAGGCCGCGCGCGGGCGAGCTCGACGCGCCGTTCGTGCTCGTCATCGAGGGCTCGATCCCCAACGAGAAGATCAACGGCGAGGGCTACTGGAGCTCGTTCGGCAACGACGAGGCCACCGGCGAGCCGCTCACGCTCAACTGGTGGCTCGACCGCCTGGCCCCCAAGGCGTGGGGAGTGGTGGCCGTCGGCACCTGCGCCACCTACGGCGGCATCCACGCCATGGCCGGCAACCCGACCGGGTGCATGGGCCTGGCCGACTACCTGGGCTGGGACTTCCGCTCGGCCGGCGGCCTGCCGATCGTCAACATCCCCGGCTGCCCGGTCCAGCCGGAGAACTTCATGGAGACGCTGTGCTGGCTGCTCTACCAGGCCGCCGGGCTGGCGCCCGACGATCCCGCTCGACGAGCGCTGCGCCCGCAGTGGATCTTCGGCAAGACCGTGCACGAGGGCTGTGACCGCGCCGGCTACTACGAGCAGGGCGACTTCGCCCAGGACTACAACTCGCCCAAGTGCCTGGTCAAGATCGGCTGCTGGGGCCCGGTGGTCAACTGCAACGTGCCCAAGCGCGGCTGGATGGCCGGCATCGGCGGCTGCCCCAACGTGGGCGGCATCTGCATCGGCTGCACGATGCCCGGCTTCCCGGACAAGTTCATGCCGTTCATGGACGCGCCTCCCGGCGGCGGCCATCTCCTCGGCGGTCACCGGCGTCTACGGACCGATGATCCGCAAGCTGCGCGGGATCACCAACAAGACGATGAACAAGGAGACGAAGTGGCGCCACAACCGGCCCGAGCTGACCACCGGCTACAAGCCGCGCTGGGGCTAACTAGCGGCATCCGACCACGAGCAGGAGAGCCGCAGATGGCAGTCACCGAGAAGATCAAGCCCGAGGCCGGCAAGCTCGTCGACATGGCGTGGGACCCGATCACCCGGATCGTCGGCAACCTCGGCATCTACACCAAGATCGACTTCGAGAACCGCGAGGTCGTCTCGTGCAAGGCACCTCGTCGCTGTTCCGCGGCTACAGCGTGTTCATGAAGGGCAAGGACCCGCGCGACGCCCACTTCATCACCAGCCGCATCTGCGGCATCTGCGGCGACAACCACGCCGTCTGCTCGTGCTACGCCCAGCAGATGGCCTACGGGGTCAAGCCGCCGCCGCTGGCGAGTGGATCGTCAACCTCGGCGAGGCGGCCGAGTACATCTTCGACCACATCATCTTCCAGGACAACCTGGTGTTCGTCGACTTCTGCGAGCAGATGGTCAAGGAGACCAACCCGAGCGTGTGGGAGAAGGCGCAGAAGCACCGACGCCCGCGGCGCCGACGTCCACGGCTACCGCACGATCGCCGACATCATGAGCTCCTATAACCCGTTCACCGGCGAGACCTACAAGGAGGCGCTGCTCATGAGCCGCATCGGGCGGGAGATGATCTGCCTGATGGAGGGCCGCCACGTGCACCCCTCCACGGTGTATCCGGGCGGCGTGGGCACGGTGGCCACGCCGACGCTGTTCACCGACTACCTGAGCCGGCTGCTGCGCTGCCTGGACTTCATCAAGAAGGCCGTGGCCATGAACGACGACGTGTTCGACTTCTTCTACGAGGCCCTGCCGGGCTACGAGGAGGTCGGCCGCCGGCGGATCCTGCTCGGCTGCTGGGGGGCGTTCAACAACCCCGATTACGTCGACTACGAGCTACCGCAACGATGGACGACTGGGGCAACGAGATGTTCGTCACCCCCGGCGTCGTGGTCGACGGCGAGCTGGTCACCACCAACCTGGTCGACATCAACCTGGGCATCCGGATCATGCTCGGCTCCTCCTACTACGAGGACTGGGTGGGCGAGGAGACCTTCGTGGCCCACGATCCGCTCGGCAACCCGGTCGACCAGCGCCACCCGTGGAACCAGACCACGATCCCCAAGCCCCAGAAGCGCGACCTCGAGGGCGGCAACTACTCGTGGGTGATGAGCCCGCGCTGGTACGACAAGCGCACCGGCGACAACCTCGCCCTGGACACCGGCGGCGGCGCCCTGGCCCGCCTGTGGGCCACGGCGCTGGCCGGCAAGGTCGACACGCCCTTCGTCAAGGCCACCGGGCAGCAGCGTGCTCATCAACCTGCCCCAGACGCCCGAACACGCCCGAGCAGACGCTCGAGTGGAAGGTCCCGCAGTGGTCCAACGCGATCGAGCGCGACCGGGCGCGGATCTACTTCGTCGCCTACTCGGCGGCGATGGCGCTGCACTTCGTCGACCGGGCCATGAACGAGCTGCGGGCCGGGCGGCACCAAGGTCTTCGAGGACTTCGACGTCCCCGATGAGGCGATCGGCTGCGGCTTCCACGAGGCGGTGCGCGGCGTGCTCTCCCACCACCTGGTCATCCGCGACGGCAAGATCGCCAACTACCACCCGTATCCGCCGACGCCGTGGAACGGCAGCCCGACCGACTCCTACGGCACCCCGGGTCCCTACGAGGACGCGGTCATGGGCCAGCCGATCTTCGAGGAGAACGACCAGGACACACTTCCGCGGCATCGACATCATGCGCGCGGTGCGCTCGTTCGATCCCGTGCCTGCCCTGCGGGGTGCACATGTACCTGGGCAAGGGCAAGACGCTCAAGACCGTCCATCAGCCGATGTTCGGCGAGCACAGCTAGCCATGCTCGCCCGAGCACACGCGACGCCCGGCGCAGCTCGTCGCCGAGGTCGAGCGGCGGCTCGCGCGAGCTGGACGAGCTGCTCGACGACCCGGCGCCCGGGAGGTGGCCGGCGACCTGATCGGCGCGCTGCTCGAGCTCTACGGGGCCGGGCTGGAGCGGATCGTCGAGGAGATCGCCGCCCGCGACGACGGTCGGCTCGCCGCCGGCCCTGGCCGACGACGAGCTCGTCTCGCCACCTGCTGCTGCTCCACGGCCTGCATCCGGTGCCGCTGCGAGCGACCGGGTGCGTGGCGCGCTCGGCGAGGTCAGGCCCTACCTGGAGTCCCACGGCGGCAACGTCGAGCTGCTGGCCATCGAGGAGCCGGACGGTGCGCCTGCGCCTCGCAGGGCAGCTGCAGCGGCTGCCCCTCCTCGACGGTCACGCTCAAGCTGGCCATCGAGAAGGCCATCCACAAGGCGGCGCCCGAGATCGAGCAGGTGGTCGCCGAGGAGGATCCGCAGGATGCCCAGCCGGCGCTCTTGCAGATCGAGTGGGCGTCATGCCTGCCCGCAGGCCTGAGCTCGCCGCGCCTGCGGGCGCCTGGCCGCCCGGCGCGCGGGCCGGCCGCGCGCGCCGGTCACGGCGACGCCCGAGGGCGAGGAGGTCTGCGAGCTGTGCGGCACGCGCCGATGCCGGGCGCGCCACCGCCACCTGGTCGATGTCGCGAGCCGCCGGCTCTTGTGCGTCGTGTCGGCCCTGCTCGCTGCTGTTTGACCGCGCGGCGGCCGCGCGACGGTCGCCTGCGCCTCATCCCCGACCGCCCGCGCCGGCTGACCGATGTTCGAGCTCGAGGATGGGCTGTGGGCATGAGCTGCGACATCCCGTCGAGATGGCGCTTCTTCGTGCCGGCAGCTCCGGCGACCGGCCGCGTCGCAGGCCTTCTATCCCAGCCCGCTGGGCCCGACCGAATCGCGCTCGAGCTCGCCGCCTGGAGCGAGCTCGAGGCGGCCAACCCGGTGCTGGGCGAGCATGGCCCGGACGTCGAGGCGCTGCTCGTCAACCGCACCACGCGCCGCCCGGGCCACTGGATCGTGCGGAGTCGACGACTGCTACCGGCTGGTGGCGCTGATCCGCACCGGCTGGCGCGGCTTCACCGGCGGCGGCGAGGTATGGGAGGAGCTCGACGAGCTTCTTCGCCGACTGGACCGGCGCGCGGGATCGCCGCGCGGCCCATCCACCCCGAAAGGAGATCATCATGGCCAACGTCGAACACCGGCACCCGCGTGCCCGCCGACCTGCCCGCCCACACCCCCGGCATCAAGCAGGGCAACGCCAAGGGCAACTACGAGCAAGATGGCCGGCCACAACGCCGCGACGGCACCTCGACCGCCGCCGCGCTCGACCGGGGTCAACGCCAAAGCGGCCGGTCCCGATCGACCCGAGCATGCCCAACCTGTCGCCGGCCTGAGGGCGACGCGGCTGGCGGCACAGCTCCCGGCCACGCGCGGTGACGCCATCCCTCCGGGGCTCGAGCTTCGCGCGTGCTCGGGGCTCGCGAGCGTCGAGCCCGCGGCCGTGCCCACGCTCGGCTTCGAGCTGGCCATCGACGCGCCGGGAGGCCGTAACGGTCCGCTCGATCCTGCTCGACGTGCAGATTCAGATCGCCGCCCGCCGGCGGGGCTACGGCAGACCGAGCAGAAGGCGGCCTGCTCGAGCTGTTCGGCACGCCGGAGCGGTGGGGGACGACGCTGCGCACGCTGCCCTGGACTGCGCACCACGCTCGTGGTGCCGCCGTTCGACGAGCCGCATGCACGGTCGACGCTCACCGTGCCGTGCACCTATGACCTGGAGGTCACCGCCGCCCGGTACTTCGCCGCCCTGGCGCGGCGGTGCGATCCCGCTCGAGTTCCTGTTCAGCGGCTCGGTCTTCTACACGGGCGCGGAGGGGCGCTTGCAGACCGCGCGCATCGGCTGGGACCGCGACGCCGACTACCGCCTGCCGGTGCGCGGTGTGGCGGGAGATGATGGACCGCCACTTCGCCGGCGGCGGCCTGGCTGCGCCTGGGGCCGACACGCTGGCCCGACTGTCGGCCTTCAAGGCCGAGGGGGCGTTTCTGAGCTGGGACGCCGCCGTCGAGGCGCTGCTGCAGGAGGCGCGGTGAGCATCGGACCCGGTGCGAGGCCATCGCCGACGCCGTGCTCTACGAGGGCTACGTCCTGTGGCCCTACCGCCGCTCGGCGCTGAAGAACCAGCGCCGCTTCACCTTCGGCGGCGTCTATCCGCCCGCGCACAGCGCGCGCCATCCCGACGACCCGTCGGCCGATGCAGACCGAGGTGCTGCTGCGCGCCGGGCCGGCGACGAGGTCGACGGTCGTCCGTGCGCTTCCTGCACGTCGTGCAGCGCACGGTGCTGCGCGGCGCCGGCGACGGTTTCGAGCCCGTCGACGAGCTCGTGGTCGGCGACCGAGCGCCTGCTCAGCCTGGGAGGAGGCGGTCGAGCGGGAATTGGTGCTCGGCGCCGCTCGATCGCCGGGGGCTCGACACCGGGTTGGGCGCGCCCATCGACGTGCCCGCGGGACGAGTCCGGGAGCCGCTGACCGACGGGCACGGAGTGGTCGTGGGGGCGCTCGAGCGCCGCTGGCCGGCCCTGGCCGGATCGGTCGCGCGTGTCGGCCGACCCGGCTGGCGCCGGGCACCTGCGCCTGCGGGTCAGGATCGAGAACACGACGGCCGTTGCCGGCCGCTCCCGCGAGGAGGCGCTGCGGCTCGCGCTTCTGCTCCACGCACACGCACTGCTGCGCATCTGCGGCGGCGCCTTCGTCTCGCTCACCGATCCCGCCGGCGGCCCTCGCCGAGGCCGCGGCGGCGTGCCGGAACCTCGGCACCTGGCCGGTGCTGGTGGGCGAGCCGGGGGACGACAGCACGGTGCTCGTCCTCGCCGATCATCCTCGAGGACCACCCGCGCATCGCCGCCGAGAGCCCTGGCGACCTGTTCGACGGAGGTGAGATCGACGAGCTGCTCGTCCTCAACATCCTCGCCCTCACCGACGAGGAGAAGGCCGAGATGGCGGCCACCGACCCCCGCGCGCGCGAGATCCTCGAGCGCACCGAGGCACTCAGCCCCGATCAGCTGATGGCGCTGCACGGCCGCGTGCGCGAGGTGGGGATGGCGCGATGAAGCCCGGCGGCTGGGCACGCGCTGCGAAGGCCAGGCGCCGGCCAGTGTGACCGGTCGGCGCGACGCGGGTGCAGCCAGGCAGCCGGGTCCGCCTGCGTCCCCGGCCCGGGCGGCGGACATCATGGACCTGGCCCTGGCCGGCCGCACGGCGATCGTCGAGGCCATCGAGCAGGACGTCGAGGGCGCCGTCAAGCTGGCCGT
This sequence comes from uncultured Solirubrobacterales bacterium, assembly GCA_963777185.1. GTDB lineage: Bacteria > Actinomycetota > Thermoleophilia > Solirubrobacterales > Solirubrobacteraceae > Palsa-465. The sequence continues at coordinate 368,170 of CAVZPU010000007.1, read as the reverse complement.
CGTGGTCGAGGACGACCCCGGTCGCGATCTCGGATTCGCCCGGTATCTGGGGCACCGGTTCTTCTTCGACGCCGAGGAGGTCGTGCCGCTCGCCGGCGCTGGCCCGCGGCGGTCGCCGCCGTCGCACGGCCGACGCCGCGCGTGCTCGTGGCCGGGATCGGCAACGTCTTCCTCGGCGACGATGGCTTCGGCGTCGCGCTGGCCGACCGGCTCGCCGCCCGTTCGCTGCCCGCCGGCGTCGAGGTCCGCGACTTCGGGATCCGCGGCATGGATCTCGCCTTCGCCATCCAGGAGGGTTACGACGCCGTGGTCATGCTCGACGCCACGCCGCGCGGCGCAGCGCGCCCGGCACGCTCTACGTGATCGAGGTCGACCCGACCGAGGGCGAGCCGTCGCTCGACGCCCACGGCATGCATCCCCTCGCCGTGCTCGGACTCGTTCGCGCCTTCGGCTCGCTTCCGCCGCGGACCCTCGTCCTCGGCTGCGAGCCCGCAGACGCGGATGAGCGCACGACGACCCAGAGATCGTCGCCGAGCTCTCGCCCCCGGTGCAGGCAGCGCTCGACCCGGCGCTCGACATGCTCGAGTCGCTGCTCGACGAGCTGACCCACGAACCCCAGCCCAGGAGGTCACCGATCCATGAAGGAGATCCGCATCACTCCCACCGCCCAGCTCGTGGCGCTGCTCGGCGCTCGTCGGCGCGTCTGGCCGCGGCCGTGGCCGCGCAGATGCCCGAACTGCGCCGGTACATGAAGGTGAGGTCGATGGACTAGGGGAGGCCAACGTGCACCGCACCAGGGTCAGAGTCGTCGAGGACGCCCTCGACGCCAACAACACCATCGCCCGGGCCAACCGGCGCGAGTTCGACCGCCACGGAGTGACGGTCGTCAACCTCATGAGCGCGCCGGGGGCGGGCAAGACGACACTGCTCGAGCGGGTTGTCACCGAAGTGCCCGACCTGCGCATCGGCGTCCTCGAGGGCGACGTGCAGGGCTCGCTCGACGCCGACCGGCTCGCCGCGCGGCACATCCCCGTCGTCCAGCTCAACACCGGCGCCGGCTTCGGCGGGGAGTGCCACCTGGACGCCAACATGGTCAGCTCGGCGCTTCCCGCCCTGCCGCTGGCCGAGCTCGACGTGCTCGTCATCGAGAACGTCGGCAACCTCGTCTGCCCAGCTGAGTTCCGCGTCGGCGAGGACGCGCGCGTCATGGTCTCCTCGGTCACCGAGGGCGAGGACAAGCCGCTGAAGTACCCGCTCATGTTCCGGGCCTGCGAGCTCGTGCTGGTCAACAAGATCGACCTCCTCGAGCACCTGGACTACGACCTCGACCGGTTCTTCTACTACCTGGACCAGGTGCACCCCGGCGTGGAGCGGATGCTTCTCAGCGCCCGCAGCGGAGAGGGCGTGGGGCAGTGGGCGCAGTGGCTGCAACGGGTCCGAAACCGCGAGCAGGCGCTGGCATGAGCGCCACGGCGGCGCCCGCGCTCGAGGAGCTCCTGACCGAGCGGCTGAGGGCCGGGCAGCAGTTCTTTGACGCCGAGGCCGAGCGCTTGGCCCGCCTCTGCCACGTGATGGCCGAGCGCTTCGCCCGAGGCGGACGGCTGCTCGCCTTCGCCGGCACACCCGCCGCGCGCTCCGACGCCCGTCATGTCGCCGTCGAGTTCGTTCATCCCGTGATCGTGGGCAAGCGGGCCCTGCCCGCGCTGGCCCTGATCGGCGACCACGCGGAGCTCGACCGCCTGGCGGCCCTGGCGACACGACCCGACGACATCGCCATCGGCTTCGGCGCCGAGGAGGACGGCGGCGCGGTGGGCCGTGCGCTCGCGGTCGCGCGAGAGCGGGGCGCGTTGACCATCGCCTTCGCGCGCGCCGACGCCGAGTGGGAGTTCCGCCCGCCCTCGCCGGATCGCTACGTGGCCCAGGAGCTCGTGGAGACCCTCTACCACGTTCTTTGGGAGCTCGTGCACGTGTTCTTCGAGCACCGCGGGCTGCTCTCGGGCGCGCAGCCACGACGCCGGCGCCTCGAGCTTTCTCTATCCCTTCCTGAGTGAGGGGGAGCGCGACGTCGAGGCGGTGGTCGAGGACGTGCGCCGCTCGGTCCTCATGAAGGCGGCCGAAGTGGCCGAGCTGCGCACACAGACCCTGACCGACAACGCCGCCGCCCTTCTGGAGGCCGCGGCCACCGTCCGGGGGCGGCTCGAGGAGGCGGGCACGGTGCTGGCGCTCGGCAACGGCGGGTCGGCCACCGATGCCATGGACTTCGTGGCCGACCTGCGCCACGCCCCCCGGCCGCTGCGCTCCTGGCCCGCGCTCGACCTGGCCGAGGACCCGGCCATCCTGACCGCGGTGGCCAACGACATCGGTCCCCGAGGCCATGTTCTCGCGCCAGGTCATCGCCTATGGGGACGAGCGCGACGTGCTCGTGGCCATCTCCACCTCCGGTGGCTCGGCCAACGTGATCGCCGCCCTCGAGGAAGGCCGGCGCCGTGGCCTGGCCACGGTGGCCCTGGTCGGATACGACGGCGGGCGGATCGCCGCCGAGCAGCTGGCCGACCACGTCATCGTCACCCGGTCCGAGCACATCCCCCGCATCCAGGAGGCGCAGGCCAGCGCCTACCACGCGCTGCGCCTGCAGCTCGGATGAGCGCCACCGCCCCATCCGCGCCGCGCCGGCGCCCGGGTGCGGGTCAGCGGCACCGTGCAGGGCGTCGGCTTTCGCCCCTTCGTCTACCGGCTGGCCGGCGAGCTCGGCCTGCACGGCTCCGTCCACAACGACGCGCACGGCGTGGTTATCGACGCGGAGGGGGACGCCGGGGCGCTCGCCGCACTGCTCGTGCGCTTGCGCAGCCAGGCGCCGCCCCTGGCGCGCGTCGAATCGATCACGGTGGAGCCGATCGCCCCCAGCGGCGTGGACGGCTTCGCCATCGGGGCCAGTGCGCGGGCCGGCCGACCGCGGGCCGCGGTCAGCCCCGACACCGCCACCTGCGACGACTGCCTGCGCGAGCTCCTCGATCCTGGCGACCGCCGCTACCGCTATCCGTTCATCAACTGCACCAACTGCGGCCCCCGCTTCACCATCGTCCAGGGCATCCCCTATGACCGGGCGCGCACCACCATGGCCGCCTTCGCCATGTGCCCGGCGTGCCGGGCGGAGTACGAGAACCCCGAGGACCGTCGCTTCCACGCCCAGCCCAACGCCTGCCCGGCGTGCGGGCCCTCCGTGCGCGCTGATCGGGGCCGGAGCGGAAGGCGCCGGGCGAGGATCCGGTCGGCGTCGCCGCCCGCGCCTTGCGCGCCGGCGCCCTCGTCGCCGTCAAAGGCATCGGCGGCTATCACCTCGCCTGCCGGGCCGACACCGAAGCGGCGGTGGGCCGGCTGCGCGCCCGCAAGCACCGCGAGGACAAGCCCTTTGCCCTCATGGTCAGCGACCTCGAGGCGGCTGCGGCACTGGTGAAGCTGGGCGACGCCGAGGCGGCGCTGCTGGCCTCGCCGGCCCGGCCGATCGTGCTGGCACCTCGGCGCGGCGGCGCGCCGGTCGCCGCCTCGGTGGCCCCGCGGGGCCCCCGAGCTCGGGGTCATGCTCCCCTACAGCCCCTTGCATCACCTGCTCCTCGCCGATGCCGGTGTACCTCTGGTGCTGACGAGCGGCAACGTCTCCGATGAGCCCATCGCCTACCGCGACGAGGACGCGTGCGAGCGCCTCGGCGCCCTCGCCGATGTGATCCTCACCCACGACCGGCCCATCGAGACGCGGACCGATGACTCCGTGCTGCGCGTGCTGGACACCGGGGCCGGCCGGCGGGCGGCCATGCTCAGGCGCTCGCGGGGCTATGTGCCGGCCAGCCTGGCCCTCCCCGGCGCCGGCGCCCACCGGCCGCTTCTGGCCTGCGGGGCGGAGCTCAAGAGCACCTTCTGCCTGGCCCGCGAGGGCCGGGCCTGGGTCTCGCACCACATCGGCGACCTGCACAACGCGGAGACCCTGGCCTCCTTCCAGGCCGGGGTGGACCACTTCATCCGCCTGTTCGAGGTGACCCCCGAGGTGGTCGCCCACGATCTCCACCCCGAGTACCTCTCGACCAAGTACGCGCACGAGCTGCAGGACGCCGAGCTGATCGGCGGTGCAGCACCACCACGCCCATCTGGCCGGCTGCCTGGCCGAGCACGGCGAGGTGGGCCCGGCTGTTGGTGCCATCTTCGACGGCACCGGCCTGGGCCCGGACGGCACCGTGTGGGGCGGGGAGATCCTGGTCGGCGACTTGCGGCGGGTTCGAGCGCGTGGGCGCGCTTCGTGCCGTTCGCATGCCTGGCGGTGAGCGGGCGATCCGCCAGCCCTGGCGGATGGCCTGCGCCTGGCTGACCGAGCTCGGGGCGGCCGAGCCGGACCTCCCGGCGAGGCTGGCCGGACGCGTCGAGCCGCGCAGCTGGCGCCAGGTTGCCACCTTGAGCGCCACCGGACTCGCCTCTCCGCTGACCTCGAGCATGGGGCGCCTGTTCGATGCCGTGGCGGCGCTGTGCGGTCTGTGGCCGGAGGTGAGCTACGAAGGCCAGGCGGCCATCGCGCTCGAGGCCGCCTGCGACGCCGGTGAGCATGGCCGCTATGCGCTCGCGCTCGAGGCTGACGCCGACGGGCTGCTGCGCCTCGATCCCGAGCCGGCCCTGGCCGGCGTGCTTGCCGACCTCCGGGCGGGCGTGGCGGTCGGCCGCATCGCGGCCCGCTTCCACGCCGGCGTCGTCGAGGCCACCGTGACCGCCTGCCTCGAGCTCGCGGCGCGAGCCGGCGTGGGCACCGTCGTGCTCGGCGGCGGGGTGTGGGCCAACCGGCGCCTCAGCGAAGACGCCGCCACCCGCCTGCGGGCAGGCGGCCTGCGCGTGCTCGTGCCCGAGCGCCTGCCCCCCGGCGATGGGGCCATCTCGTTCGGACAGGCCGCGGTGGCGGCTGGACAGGAGATTCGACGATGACGCGGGTGCGGGCCGCCTGGGCCTCCCTCGACCGCCCCCAGCGTCGCACGCTCATGGTCATGGCCGCGATCGTGGCCGGGCTGCATCTGGCCGGCTTTCTCACCCTCATCGCCCTGGTCACTCCGCGCCACCTGCGCGTGGGCGCGACGGGCGCGTTCTCGATCGGCATCGGCGTCACCGCCTACACCCTCGGCCTGCGCCACGCCTTCGACGCCGACCACATCTCGGCCATCGACAACACGACGCGCAAGCTGATGGCCGAGGGCAAGCGGCCGCTCAGCGTCGGCTTCTGGTTCTCCCTCGGCCACTCGACGATCGTCTTCGCCCTCGCGCTGCTCATCTCCGTCGGCGTGCGGGCGCTCGATGGGCCGGTTCGCACGAGAACTCGGGCCTCCATCAGGTGACGGGCTGGATCGGCACGCTCGTCTCCGGCTCCTTCCTCTACCTCATCGCGGCCATCAACGTCGGCATCCTCGTCGGCGTGATGAGGAGCTTTAAGGACATGCGCTCCGGTCGCTACGACGAGCAGGAAATCGAGGCCCGCCTGGCCAACCGCGGCCTCATGAACCGCCTCCTCGGCCGGCTGACCCGGGCCGTGACCCGGCCGGGGCAGATGTATCCCATCGGCGTCCTCTTCGGCCTCGGTTTCGACACCGCCACCGAGGTCGCGCCTGCTCGTGCTCGCCGGCGGCGCGGCCGGAGCCGGTCTGCCCTGGTACGCCATCCTCTGCCTGCCGGTCCTGTTCGCCGCTGGGATGGCGCTCATGGACACGATCGACGGCTCGTTTATGAACTTCGCCTATGGGTGGGCGTTCTCGCGCCCGGTGCGAAAGCTCTACTACAACATCACCGTAACCGGCCTGTCGGTCGCGGTGGCCGCCGTCATCGGCACCATCGAGCTCGGCGGCCTGCTGGCCTCCGAGCTCGGGCTGTCGGGCTCGTTCTGGAGCCGCTTTGAGAACGTCAACCTCAATCTGCTCGGCTTCGTCATCGTGGGCATGTTCCTGCTCACCTGGGCCGTGGCCCTGTCCGTGTGGCGACTGGCCCGCATCGAGCAGCGGTTTGACGTGCGCGACCCCGAGGTAGTCCCAACACGGCAGAGTTGAGCGACCAGAAGGGACCCATGATGAGCGGGCTGACCGACCGAGTGAGCGGCAGGATCAAGCAGGCGGCCGGGGACCTGATCGACGACCAGAAGCTGCGCGAGCAGGGCGTCCAGGAAGAACGCAAGGCGCAGGCCAAGGAGGAGCTGACCAAGGCCCAGGCCGAAGTCGACGCGCGCTCGGAGGAGATCGCGGCGCTCGAGCGCGACGGCGCCCACGAGCGGGCGCAGCGCCGAGCCGGCGCGCCTGGCCCCGGTCCCGGCCCCGGCGCGACGGAGCCCGGTCAGCCCAGGGACGTGTCGTCGAGCCCGTCGCAGAGCTCGGCCACCGATTCGAACACCGCCTGAGCGCCGGCCTCCTGGAGTTCATCGACGCCGAAGCCGCCGGTGCGCACGGCGAGCGTCGGCACGCCGGCGTTGGCGGCGGCCACGATGTCCCACGGGGTGTCGCCCACCATGACCGCCTCCTGCGCGTCCGCGTCGACGCGTTGCAGCGCGGCGTTGACCAAATCGGGCTGCGGCTTGGTGGAGGTCACGTCGGCCGAGCTCGTCCAGGCATCGGCGAGCTCGCGGACATCGAGCAGATCGAGATAGTGGTCGATCTCGTCCTGCTTGGCTGAGCTGGCTAGCACGACCGCGTGGTCACGCTCCTTGAGCTCCGTGATCAGCTCGCGGGCCCGGTCCATGAGCTCGACCTCTTCGATGAAGGCCAGATAGAGCGCCTTCTCGGCGTCGCGGATGGCGTCGCCCTTCTCCTCTTCGGTCCGCTCGTCCGTGAGAGCGGCGACGAGCTGGTCGCCTCCCATGCCGATGTGCCGGTGGATCCGCCAGATCGGCAGGACGATGCCGTTCTGGCGAAAGGCCCGAAACCAGGCGATGGCATGGTGATAGTTGGTGTCGACGAGCGTGCCGTCGATGTCGAGGATGGCCACAGCCACGGTCGGAGGGAGTACCCGCGATCGCGCCGGCCGACTCAGGCTGAGGGGGCGGGGCCCGGGCGGGCGCGGGGCGGCGCGCTGACCAGGCCGGCGTGGATGGCCCCGTGGCGGGGAACACACGCATCGTGAACGATCGCCACATCACACCTGGCGCGCTCTACCGGATGGTCCTGCTCGCCTTCGGCCTGGTGGTGGCCGGGCTCCTCATCGCGCAGCTCATCAGCCTGGTGCTGGCCATGCTCATCGTGGTCATCATCGCCCTGCCCCTGTCGTCCTTTGCCACGCTGCTGCAACGGTTCAAGATCCCCCGCGGCCTCGGCACCGTCATCGCCCTGCTGATCATGCTCGGGGCCATCGTGGCCCTGGTGGCGCTGACCATCCCGGTCTTCAACGAGCAGGTCAAGCAGTTCGCCAAGTCCCTGCCCACGATCACCGACGAGCTCCGCCACCGCCTGGGCTCGATCACCGGCACCTCGCCGACCAAGATCGGGACCCAGATCCAGAACTTCATCAACGGCTACACGCGCAGTCCGTCCAAGCTGCTGGGACCGCTCGAGTCGATCGGCACCACGGTCGCCGGCGCGGTGGCGGCCATCATCGTCATCCTCTTGACCTCGCTGTACACGGCCATCCATCCCGAGCCGCTGCGCAACGGCCTGGTGCGGATGGTGCCCCCGGGCCGCCGCTTCGAGGCCGACCGGATCCTGGACCGCCTGCGCACGGCCTACCTGGGGTGGTTGCGTGGCCTGGCCCTCGGGATGCTCGTGCTGGGCGGCGTCACCTACATCGGCCTGCGCTTCGTGGCCAACCTGCAGTTCGCCGAGTTCTTCGCCGTCTTCACGGCGATCGCCATGATCATCCCCTACTACGGGGCTCTGATCAGCATGATCCCGCCGGTGCTCTACGCGCTGACCTTGTCGCCGGGCAAGGCCATCGTGGTGGTCATCATCTACCTCGTCTCCCACCAGCTCGAGGGCAACGTGATCGAGCCGCTGGTGGTGGCGCGCACGGTCCAGCTGCATCCGGCTCTGGTCGCGGTGGGCGTGGTCGCCGTCGAGCAGCTGTTCGGCTTCGTCGGTCTGATCGTCTCTGTGCCCATCATCGCCACGGTCAAGATCCTCATCGAGGAGATCTGGGTCAACCCGCTCGAGCGCCGCGAAGCGGCGCGCCTGCTCGATCAGGAGCCCGCCGCGCAGTCCCGGCGAGATCGTCGTGGCCCAAGGGTCGCTCCTCCGCCCCCGGCAGGACGAATAACCCGCGGATCAGGCCGTGGACGTCGCCGCCGCGCGAAGCCCACCTTCACTGGTTCCACTTGTCGGCGGTCTTCTTCTTGTGTCCCGAGCTCTTGGCCCGGACGCTCGATCTCATCTTGCGGGCGGTCGTGGGCCGCGAGCGAATCCTCCTCGGCTTGGGCCCGCGATTCCTCGGCCTTGCGGTCGACCGCGTCGCGCAGCCGCTCGAGGTTCTCTTCGTTGTCTTTGCTACCGGCCATCATGCCTCCTGTCGTTCTCCTGAGTTCAGCCAGGGTCCGCTCGAGGGCGTCCATCAGATCCGGAGCGGCCTCGGTCTCGGGAGCCGCCTCGGGGGCCTTGACCGTCTCGCCCTTGCGCTTTCGCTCCACCACCGCCTCGAGCCGCTTGCGGTAGCAGTCCTCGTAGCGTTCGGGGTGCCACTCACAGGAAAGCTCCTCGATCACGGCCACGGCGGCATCGAGTTGCTTGCGGCTGGGCTTGTGCTCCTTCGCTTGCGCCGCGTCGACGTTGTCGGGAGAGCGCACCTCGTCGGCGAAGCGCATCGTGGTCAGGCTGAGCGCGCCGTCACGGGCCCGGATGATGGCCAGGTACTCCTTGGCCCGCATGACCACGCGGCCGAGCGCGGCGCGTTCGCTGCGGTCCATGACCGTGACCAGGAGCTGGTAGGCCCGCGCACTGCCGTCGTCGTCGGTGGCCGGGAGCAGGAAGTAGGGGTGATCGAAGAGGATCGGATCGACCTCGTCGAGATCGACGAACTGCTCGATATCGATCGTGCGCGTCTTGCGCGGCTCGACGGCTTCGAGCTCCTCGTCGGTCACGATCACCTGCTCGCCCTCGTCGAGCTCGTAGGCGCGCGTGATGTCCTCGTAGGCGACCTCGACGTCTTCCTGCGAGCAGACTCGCTGGACCTCGATCGGCGCCCCATCGTTGGCATGAAGCTGGCGAAAGTGCAGATCGAGGTCGCGCACCGCGGTGACCATGGTCACCGGGACGTTGACGAGCCCGAAGCTGAGCGACCCTGTCCACAGAGAGCGGGCCATGGTCAGCTGCGCTCTCGCGACCGGGCTTTGGAGCGGCTTGCGCTCGAGCCCGAGCTCTGCGACTTCGTGGTCTTGCCCCGCGAGCCGCCCGTCTTTCCCCGCGATGTGCCCGACTTTCCCCGGGATCCCCCCGACGTGGCCCGCGAGCCGCCCGCGCCCTTCTGGCCCTTAAGGCTGGCCTCGAGGGCGGCGAGGAGGTCCGGCGCCTGATCGGCCTGGGGAGCCTCCTCGAACTCGATCTCCTCGCCCTTGGCTTTGCGCGCGATCAGCTCCCGCACCCGCTCGCGGTAGGTGTCGTGGTAGGCCTCGGGGTCGAAGCGATCGTGCAGCGAGTCGACCAGGGCGACGGCCATGTCGACCTCACGCTTGCTGGGGGCACGGCTCGCTTCGGGCCACTCGAGCTCGTCGGCGCCGACGAGCTCCTCGGCGAAGCGCATGGTGTGCAGGGCCAGGACGTCACCCTGGGCGCGGACGGCGACCAGATACTCACGGTTGTGAAACACCCAGCGCCCGATGCCCACGCGCTCAGTCCGGGCCAAGGCGTCATGCAGCAACCGGTAGGCACCCTCGCCCTCAGAACCGGTGGCCAGGTAGTAGGTCCGGTCGAAGAACACCGGGTCGATGTCGCCGGCCCGCACGAACTCCTCCACCGCGATGCGGTGCGAGTTCTCCCCAGCGGCGGCGGCGATCTCGTCCTTGGAGAGCAGGACGTACTCGCCGTCGGCGACCTCGTAGCCCATGGCCACCTCGGCGTAGGGCACCTCGGCGTCCTCCTTGGAGCACACGCGGCGCTGCTTGATGCGGGCCCCGTCGGCGGCATGGACCTGATGGAAGTGCACGCTCTTGTCCTCGGAGGCCGAGTTCACCTTGATCGGTACGGCGATCAAGCCGAAGGTGATGGTTCCGTTCCAGATCGAGCGGGGCATCTGCTCGTCCGCTACCCAGGCGCTGTGCTCAAGCAACCCACCGGCCTCGTTTCGCAGCGTGGCGATCGCGGTAAAGGCGGCAGGGTGAATCCCCGAGCAAGAGGTGATAAGTGAAAGCCCTGACCTTCCACGGCAAGCGCGACGTGCGGGTCGACAACGTGCCCGATCCGACCATCGAGCAGCCGACCGACGCCATCATCAAGGTCACTTCGAGCGGCATCTGCGGCTCGGACCTGCACCTCTACGAGGTCCTCGGCCCCTTCATCGAGGAGGGCGACATCCTCGGCCACGAGCCGATGGGCATCGTCCAGGAGGTGGGCTCCGAGGTCACGCACATTGCCCCCGGTGACCGTGTCGTCATTCCCTTCAACATCTCGTGCGGTCACTGCTACATGTGCGACCGCAAGCTGTTCTCCCAGTGCGAGACCACCCAGGTGCGCGACCAGGGCAAGGGCGCGGCGCTCCTCGGATACACCAAGCTCTACGGCCAGGTACCAGGCGGCCAGGCCGAGTTCCTGCGTGTGCCGCAGGCCCACTTCGGCCCCATCAAGGTGCCCGAGGGGCCGCCCGATGACCGCTTCGTCTACCTCTCCGACGTCCTGCCGACGGCGTGGCAGGCGGTCGAGTACGCCGGCATCCCGGGCGTCGATGGCCTGGTTGCCCCGCTGTCCGACCACGATCCCGGCACGGTGGCGGTCTTCGGTCTCGGGCCGATCGGGCAGATGTCCTGCCGGATCGCGCTCCACAAGGGCGCCCGCAAGGTGTTCGGGATCGATCTCGTGCCCGAGCGCCTGGAGATGGCCGAGCGCCACGGCGTCCACCCGGTCAACCTCTCCGACCACGACCGGATCGGCGAGGCGCTGCGGGAGCTGACCGACGGCCGCGGCCCCGACGCCGTCATCGACGCCGTGGGCATGGAGGCCCATGGCGCGCCGCTGGGCAAGATGGCGCAGACGATGGCGGGCTTCCTGCCCGACGCCATCGCCGCCAAGTTGATCGAGACCGCCGGGGTCGACCGCATGAGCGTGCTGCACGCCGCCATCGACACCGTCCGCCGGGGCGGCACGATCTCGCTCAGCGGTGTCTATGGCGGCATGGCCGACCCGATGCCGATGATGGACCTGTTCGACAAGCAGATCCAGCTGCGCATGGGCCAGGCCAACGTCAAGCGGTGGATCGACGATCTCATGCCGTTGGTCACCGACGAGAGCGACCCGCTCGGCGTCGAGGACCTGGCCACCCACCACCTACCGCTCGATCAGGCGCCCCACGCCTACGAGATATTTCAGAAGAAGCAGGACGGCGCGATCAAGATGCTGCTGCAGCCCTAGCAAGCGGGTGGGGCGAGAAACGGGACAGATGCTCCCGTTTCCCGCCCCACATGACGATGGGCCGGAAGGACCGGCTCAGACCCAGTCGGCCGGGATGTCAGCGAGCTTCTCGGCCGCCATGGCCACGTAGTAGCAGCGCCTCGCCCGCGGTGTTGAAGCGATGGCGATAGCGGCGGCGGGCCAGGGGCTTGGCGATCGATTCGCTCAGCATGCGGTCGATGAGCTGGCGATAGCCGCTCGTGTCCGCCTCTTCGAGGAACCGGTCGCGCACGTTGAAGGCGATCAAGCCTCCCGGCGCGATGTAGTTGAACGCGTTGGCGAAGGCCAGCGGCGGGATATCGCCGAACCCGAGCGCCGCGACGCTGGTCAGGCAGTTCAGCTCCGCGCCGCGCAGGCCCTTGTCCGTGCTGCGCTCAGGCTGGCAGAGATCATCGACGTAATAGGCGTCGTAGAGCCCGGGCCGGTCGCGGTCAGCGGCCTGCCGGGCCTCGTCGATGATGTCGACGCCGACCAGATGGCTTGCGCCCATCTCGTCGAGCTCCTCGGCCACCAGGCCGCTGCCCGCGCCGAGATCGAACACGCGCAGCTCCGAGGGATCCCGGCCCTGGCGCGCGAGCGCGTCCTCGAGGACGCCGCGAACGATCTGCGGCGAGCGGCACTTGAGCTCCTCGTGGAACAGCCGCTCGTACATGCCCGGGATGTCATAGATGTCGGAGTAGTCGTGGAAGCGCACCCGCCGGCGGGTTCCGTCCGTCAAACTCCACCCAGCACCACTCTGTATCCTGGTCCAGGAACCCCTCCGCCCGTCCTGGCATTGAGATGGTGAACGTCCTCGTCGAATCAGACGCCGTCATTCCCACTCTCCCTTTGTCGTTCAGCCGCGAAGCGCGGCACTATTTCAGAGATGTCCAACACGTGACCTTCCGGTCCGCCTCGTTGCCCATATCGGGCCCTGCTTTGAGGGCAGCTTTCGGACGGCAGAGGGCGCCGTGCGCGGCGAGGCTTGTCGTCCCGCCGCGGCATAGCTGCCATGGCAGCGCTCACCCCGGGAATCCGCCCAGGATGTGCGCTCCACATATGCATCCGGGGGTCCGCCTACCCAGGTAAGGCGTTCCTCACGCAGAGCTCAATGCCGGCCTGATGGCGCCCGTCGGGTTTCCGAGGCTGGCTCCCGCGCCCAGCTCGCGGCGGGCCCAGCGCGCCGCGCCGGGCCCTCAGCCCCGGGCGCCGACGCCGGTGAACAGCTCGCGGATGCGAGCCGGGGCGGTCGTCCCGCGGGCGAGCGGCGGAGTGGCGAGCTCGGCGCCGTCGTGGAAGCCGGCGATGAGCTCGGCCAGCGCCTCGGTGGCCGAGCGCTCGGCCGACCAACCGAGCTCGGCCCGGACGCGCGTGCAGTCCATGAGCGGCACGCCCGAGGCCCATGTCGACCCACCCCGGCTCGGTCGGCTGCAGGCGGAGCGCGAACGTGGCGGCGGCGGCGAGGCGCAGCGCGGCCGCCGGCACCTTGACGGGCCGCGCGCGCAGCACGGCCCCGAACTCGCGCACGACCGAGTGGCGGCGCGGCGGCGACGTTGAAGGCGCCCCGGGCGTCGCTGAGGATGGCGCGTCGGTAGGCGTCGGCGACGTCGTCGGAGTGGACGGCTTGCACGCGCAGGCGCGGGGTGTCGGGGACGACCGGGATGAGCCCGGGCCGGACGAGCGACCGCGGGACGAACGGACCGGCGAACAGCCGCCGGATCTCCGTCGCGGCCGCGCGCTTGAAGATGAGCCCGGGGCGCAGGCGGACGACGCGCACCTGCGGGTGCTCGGCCTCCAAGCGGTCGAGGAGGCGCTCCACCTCTGCCTTGTGGCGCGAGTAGAAGGAGGTGGCGATCCCGCCCGTGGGCCACGACTCATCCACGGCGTGATCCTTGGGGCCCGGTGAGTACGCCCCGACCGAGGACGCGTAGATGAGCGAGCTCACCCCGGCCGCTGCGGCGGCCGCGGCCACGCGCTCGCTGCCCGTGACGTTGACGGCGTGGGTGACCGACTCGTCGCGGCCGGGCTGGATCAGCCAGGCGAGGTGGACGACGGCATCGGCTCCGGCGAAGATCGGGCGCGAGGTCCGAGCGGACGATGTCAGCTGCCGCGAAGGTGGCCCGGGCAAAGGACCGCTGGGGTGGACGCCGAGCCACCGCGACGATCTCGTCGACTCTGGTCCTCACGCCTCGAGCGCCGTCCACGTACGCCCGTGCACGACGACCATTACCCGCCCGGTCGCTCCGACCGAACGACGACGCGCATCCCGCTCACTGCTGGCGAGCGATGGCCTTCGCCAGCTCGCCCTTGGACATGCTCGATCGTCCGGAGACACCGAGCCGCTTGGCGCGGTCGTACAGCTCCTGCTTCGTGTGGCCCTCGGCGTCCACGCCGCCGTATGTCTCACCCTCGTTCTCACGAGCGCGGGGGCTCTTGGACCGGGGGTCCGACGGTCCCTTCTGGTCCTTGGCCTCCCAGTGGTCGCCGACCTTCTCGAAGGAGTGCTTGACCGCCGAGTAGGCGACGCGGTGAGCGCGCTCGCCGTCGCCGTACTCCTCGGCGGCGCTGTCGTGGGCCTTGGCGAAGGTCCGCTGAGCCTTGGCCGGCGAGCGCTTCAAGGTTCCCGGGAGCTCGCTCTGCTTGGCCTTGCCGTCGCGGGTCGTCTTGGGCATCGGTCATACCTCCGTGGGTCGGGTCCGCGGGAGTTACCCGGCGGGGCTCTGACCAAGCCCACGTCCCGGTCGGCGCTTCGCCCGCGCCGCGGTTCGCAGAGCAACATCAGGGCCGCCTCGTGCGGCCGTACAGGATCCTGGTCATGAGCCTCGAGGTGGGAGTTGGCGTGGGCGCGGCCGCGACAGCTGGAGGCGCTGGGGGCCGTGCCTCCGCTGGCCGTGCTCCTCGACCGCGACGACACCTTGATCGAGGACGTGCCCTACAACGGCGATCCCGCGCGCGTGCGGCCGCTGCCAGGGGTGGCCGAGGCCCTGGGCCGCCTGCGCGCCGCCGGCTTGCCACTGGCCGTGGTCTCCAACCAGAGCGGCATCGGGCGCGGATTCGTCACCGAGGCGCAGGTCCAGGCCGTCAACGCCCGGGTCCAGGATCTGCTCGGGCCCTTCGAGCACATCGTCTACTGCCCGCATGCCCCCGACGCGGGCTGCCGGTGTCGCAAGCCCGCACCCGGACTCATCCTGGAGGCGGCCGCGCGCCTGGGGGTGCCCCCAGCCCGCTGCGCGATGGTCGGCGACGTGGGCAGCGACGTGGAAGCGGCGCGGGCCGCCGGCGCCCGTGCCCTCCTCGTGCCCTCGGCGCGCACACGCCCGGAAGAGGTCACCGCCGCTCCGGAGGTCGCCGGCACGCTGGCCGAGGCCTTCGACCGGCTGCTCGGGTGGCCGGGGCCGAGCCGAGGCCGGGGCCGGCGCCGGGCGCGGGCGGGCGGTGGAGCTGGCTCGGCCGGCCACCCCGGCGCCAACGATGGCGTTTTGCCCGTGCTCTGCGCGGGTGAACGTCCATTCATCGCCGGGAGGCGGTGATGGCGTTTGAGCGCACCTTCCCTGGGAACCATCGGGCCATGAGCGCCGAGGACGTGCCCAACGCCCCCGACCGGGTTTCCTGAGCCGCCCGGAACAGACCCGGGCGACCGCAGGCGCGATCGTGATCCCCATCACGTGCTCAACAACCCGGTCGGTGAGCCCGATCCCACCGAATGGCCCGATCCCTACGAGCAGCGGCCGGATCCCGCTCGATCCGGCTGACCCCGACGGCGCGCCCGTTCGGCGCCGAGCCCCACCCGCCCACGGCGCCCAGAGTACGAGCCAGCCCCATCCCTCCCAGGACCCGGAGGCCGTCCCGTGGGAGGGCCCCAAGCGAGACAAGCTCGATCGATTAGCGCCGACAGGCCGCGACCGGCTCGCTGTCGACCTCTTCGTCATGCCGGCGCCTGAGACCGTTCGGCGTCGGCCGGATGCCAGCAGACAGCGGCTTCGCGTTTCGCGTCAGCGTCATGACCGGAGCACGTCTTGCTCTGGCGTGCGGGACAGCTCTAGGTCAGCGGCGGTGCTTGGGTCCGAGGTGGCAGCGCCGGGCGACAGAGGCAGGACGGCGGTCACCCGCGCGGAGCGCGCCGGACGGGCCTTCGCATCGCGCCTTCCTCGGAGGGATTCGTTGGCCGTTACCACCCCATTGCGCGGCCCCAGCTCGCAGGATTCCGAGCACGAGCTCTTCACGCACTATCACGAACACGGCGATCCCGCAAGCCGCCGTGAGCTCGTCGAGCGGTTCCTGCCCTTCGCCCGCAAGCTCGCGCTTCGCTACAGCTACACCGACGAGCCGCTCGACGACCTCGTCCAGGTCGCCTCGGTCGGCCTGATCGGGGCCATCGACCGCTTCGAACCCGACCGGGGCGCCAGCTTCACGAGCTTCGCCGCCCCGACCATCCTCGGCGAGCTCAAGCGCCATTTCCGCGACAAGGGGTGGACGGTGCACGTCCCCCGCGAGCTCCAGGAGCGACGCTCTCCCTCAGCCGGGCGACGGAGCGGCTCTCCAACGATCTCGGCCGGTCTCCGACGCTCCATGAGCTCGCGGAGGCCATGGGTTGCACGCTCGAGCAGGCGCTCGAGGCCAGCGAGGTCGCGCACAGCTACTCGCCCGCGTCCCTCGACGCCCCGGCGGGCCGGGACGATGAGGAGTCGGTGGCTCTCATCGAGTCTCTCGGTGCCGATCGACGAGAACTACGCGCTGGCCGAGAGCCGCGAGCTCATCGCCGACACCTGGCGTTCTCTCTCGCCGCTCGAGCGCGAGGTCGTGGCGCTGCGGTTCGCCGAAGGGCTCACGCAGCGCCAGATCGGCCAGCGCATCGGCTACTCGCAGATGCACGTCTCCCGGCTCCTGCGCCGGTCGCTGAGCCGGATCCTCGCGGCCCCGCGGGTCGAGGACGAGGGCCGCGCGATCGCGGCTCGATAGGCGTCGGGCCACGCGGGCCGCGACGCGCTCTCGTGTCCGCGGCGCCTGGGCACCCGTGCGCAACAGCGCGTCCGGGAGTGGGGCATATAACCGGCCTCCCGGGCCGGTTAAACGCCCCGCCGCCGCCGGTGGCTGACGACTACCGCTTCGCCGCCGAGGTGAAGTACGTCGCGCTCATGTCCTTCTCACCGTGCTCGCGCGCGCCCTCGGTCATCCGCTCGGCGATGGCCGCGAGCATGGGGAGGCAGAGGTAGCGCCGTGGCGGACTCGACGATGAGGCGGGCATCCTTCGCCGCGAGCGTGAGGCTGAACGGGGCTCGAAGTTGCGCTCGAGAATCGCCTGACCCTTCATGCGGAGGTAGGGCAGGTCGAGCGCACCGCCCTCGATGGCGTCGAAGAACATCTGCGGGTCGACGCCGAGCCCCTCGGCGAGGGCGATCGTCTCCGCCGTACCCTCGACGACCGTGAGCACCCAGCTGTTGGCCACGAGCTTCAGCCGGGTCGCCGCGCCGGGCCGCTCGCCGACCCAGATCGTCTTCTGGCCGAGCGCGTCGAACACCGGCTGGGCACGATCGCGCAAGTCTCGGCGACCGGAGGCGAGCACGACGAGCTTGCCCTGCTCGGCCGGGGCCTTGGTTCCGAGCACCGGCGCGTCGAGCATGTCGACGCCGCAGCTCCCGGGCGAGCTCCAGGCACCGATCGGTGCCCTTCTCGCCCAGCGTGCTCATCTGCAGCCACAACACCCCGTCGCCCGCCGCCTCGAGCGCGGGCTCGACCGAGCCGATGACCGCGTCGGTGTCGGCGAGCATCGTCAGCACGATGTCGGCGCCGCGCCCGGCGGCCGCCGGGCTGTCGCAGACATCGGCGCCGGCCTCGCTGACGGTTCGGCCTTCTCGCGCGAGCGGTTCCAGGCCCGGATCGTAATGCCCGCGGCGGCCAGGTTCGTCGCCATGGGGCAGGCCCATCGTGCCCCCGGCCCCGAGCACGGCGACCGTGGTCTCGGATTGGCCATCAGAGCGTGTCCTCGGCCTTCTTATAGGCGATCTGCAGCACGTCGGCGCCAAAGAAGGCGGTCAGCACGGCGCACGTCCAGCGCGTGAAGCGCGGGGCCACGAGCAGGCTCGCGGTCAGCGCCGCGCTCGTCCACATTCCCAGGCAGTACGGGCACGTCGAGCAGCTCGCCGATGACCCGTGCTGAGACCCCGTGCCGCGCGCGGCACTCGCTGACCTCGCCCTGGCCGGCCGGGCCCTGGTACTCGGTGAACGGCGCGCGGATCGCGCTCGTCACCTTGTCCTTGGTGATCATCCGCGACGCCTTGTGGCTGGCCACGGTGATGAGGGCGAGGTCGCGGGCGTCCATCCGCTCGGGCAGCTCGCGGCCCGAGCCGCGAAACCAGGCGGCGAATCGCGCCGGCCGCCGAGATGAAGGCCGTCATGAGGATCGCGTAGCCGCTCGAGCGGCTTCGGCTCGTCCGGGGAGTAGCCGGCAAAGGGCTCGTTGGGTGTCTGCGATTCCATCGTTGCTGCGCTCATACGGGCTCCCTACCCGACCGGTTGCCCGGCAACCCCCGTCGGTCAACCGTGGAGCGTGCGCTCGAGCAGCTCGCGCAACTGATCGGCGTTGCGCACCGAGTAGTCCTGATAGCAGTTGTTCATGAGCAGGTGCGTCTCGCGGGCCTGGCCCACCACCCCGGCGATCTGTCCGGCTCGCTCCTCGAGCTCAGCTTCCGAGTAGAGGTAGCGAAACCGCTCGGCGGCGGTGGCGGTGCGCGCGTTCCAGGTCTCCTCAGAGCGGCCATGGAAACGGATCACGAGCAGCTCGGGGTGGGTGATCTCGAGCAGCCAGGGCAGCCCTGAGGCCGCGGGCGCATCGACGCAGACGAAGCTCAGCCCGCACTCGCGTAGCAGCCCCAGCGTGCGGTCGCGGTCCCGCGCCTCGGCCACCCAACGCGGGGAGCGCAGCTCGACGCAGAGGTGGTAGCCGGGCAGCCGCTCCGGCAGGGCCTGGAGCTCGGCACGGTTCTCGCGGCGGGGCACGAACCAGGGCGGATACTGAAAGAGCACCCCGCCGAGCTTGCCCGCTTCGTGCAACGGTCGCAGCCCGGCTTCGAACCGCCGCCACGCTTCGTCCATGGCCTCCGGATCGAGGTGGCTGGCGTAGACGTTGCGCTTGCCGGCGGACTCCGCGGGCAGCCGCTCGCGCAGATCCGGCCACAGGCTCTGGGGACGGGTCGGGTGTCCGGTGAGCAATGAGTACGCCTTCACGTCGAAGCAAAAGCCGGCGGGTGTCCGGGAGGCCCAGAGCGCCGCTTGGCGCTCGGCGGGCGGCGCGTAGTAGGTGGAGTCGATCTCGGTGAGCGGGAACTGAGCCGCGTAGTAGCGCAGGCGCTCCTCGGCCGACATCGAGCGGCGCGGGTACCAGTCCGCGTCCTGCACCAGCGTCTTGTCGGTCCAGGAGCAGCTTCCGGTCAGCACCGCGTGCCCGCCCGCGTCGACGGCGGGCCCGAGAACCGGTGCTCCGGTTTCCGCGTCTCGGGGCGCACCGGGATCAGGGGGAGAGGGGGGCATAGCGGAGGTTGAAGTATCGAGACATGGTCGCTGCCGATGTTGGTGCGATGACGGTGCTGTCCTCACACCGACATCTCGGCAACCTGCGGTCGACCTGAGCGGGCCGCGCCGGGTAATGAAGAAGCATGGTTGTGCCGAGGAAGGAGTCATGATGATCGTGCTACTGGCGTTGGTGGGCATCATCTTGTCGGCGGCGGCAATTCGACTGGCGGTTCCGTCGCTGAGGCGCTGGCGCATGGCGGCGGCGTTACGGGGTGACTGGTGGTCCCGTTTCGAGCGGGAGCTGCACGCCTACGAGCGCGAGTGGCGGCTGACCGCGCGCGGGCGCCGTCCCTGACCTGAGTGGCCCGCGCAAGCTTCGCCCAGGCCCGCGCGGGCGGGGATCGGGCGTGTGCGCATCGGCGGGCCGGGGTATGTCGGCGGAATGACCGAGCGCGACCCCGACGAGCTGGCCGACGCGGCCGAGAGGCAGGCCGACGAACTCGAGGAGCGCAACAAACGGCTGGGCTCGCAGGTCCAAGACGCCCGCGACGAGTGGGAGAGCAAGCGCCGGGACGAGGCCGTGCCGGGCGCGTCGCCTCGGGAGGAGCATTTCGGCGGCGGGGACGAGGACGAGGACGAGGACGAGCCCCAGGCGGAAGAGGAAGAGGAGTCCTCGGCCGAAGGCGAGAGCGCCGAGGACGAGGAGTCCGACGAGGACGAGGATTCCGACGAGGAGGAAGACTCTGACGAGGAGGAGGACTCTGACGACGAGAAGGACTCGGACGAGGACGAGGACTCGGACGAGGACGAGGACGAGGACTCCGAGTCAGCCAAGGCCGAGGGGTCGGGCGAGGACTCCGACGAGGACGAGGACGACGAGTCGGGTGAAGATTCCGACGAGGACCAGGACTCAGACGCGGACCAGGACTCCGACGAGGACGAGGACTCCCGCGAGGACGAGGAGTCGGACGACGACTCCAGCGAGGAGGACTCGGGCCGCGGCGGCGAGTCAGACGACGACGACTCCGGCGAGGAGGACTCCGGCCGCGATGACGAGTCAGACGACGACTCCGGCGAGGAGGACTCCGACCGCGGCGAGGACTCCGAGCGCGACAAGGACTCCGAGCGCGACAAGGACTCCGAGCACGACAGCGACTCCGAGCGCGACAAAGACTCTGAGTCCGACGAGGACTTCGAGCAGGACAACTAGCGCGACTCAGGCTCGGGGCACGGCCGTGTCCGACCGCTGCGCGGTGTCGTTCTGACGATCGGTGATCCACTCCCCGCTCGGGGTACGGCGAATGACCGCGACGCGCGCGCCCGTCTCGTCGTGGATGCCGCCTCCTTCGTCGACGGACAGCTTGGCCTCGCCGCCGAGGGATCCGGTGACGATCTCCTGCACGCGACCCACGTCGAGGTGGTCGAACTTCTGATCGTTCATGGTCGCGGTGATGGTGGCGAGCGCCCGCTCGATCTCGACATCGGTTGACATGTCCGTACGCGTACCCCCCCGCCCGCGGGGCTAACGCCTCACTGGTTGGCACACCAACTGGCGGGAATATGATGCCCAGCCTCGATGCCCCGTGCTCCGTCGCTTCATACCGCCCGTTCTGCGCCAGCTCGCCGGCGACCCGTTCGGCCTCGGACGGGCGGCCCAGTCCGTCCATAGCGAGGGGTTGACCGCTCGGACCCGGACGGCCGACCGGGTCGTGCAGTCGGTCTGCCCGTACTGCGCGGTCGGGCTGCGGGCAGAAGGTCTACGTCAAGGACGAGAAGGTCATCCAGATCGAGGGCGATCCCGACTCGCCGATCTCCCGCGGGCGGCTCTGCCCCAAGGGCGCCGCTTCGGAGAAGCTCGTCAACTCGCCGATGCGCGAGACCCAGATCAAGTACCGGCGGCCGGGCGCCACCGAGTGGGAGTACGCTCACCCTCGAGCAGGCGACCGACATGATCGCCGAGCGCCTGATCAAGGCCCGCGAGGAGACCTGGGAGGAGGCAGACGACGAGGGCCAGCCGCTCAAGCGCACGCTCGGAATCCATTTCCTCGGGCGGCGCCACCCTCGACACCGAGGAGAACTACCTGATCAAGAAGTTCTTCACGGCCATGGGGGCCCTGTCGATCGAGAACCAGGCCCGCATATGACATAGCGCCACGGTCCCCGGTCTGGGGACCTCGTTCGGGCGCGGCGGCGCCACCGATCACCAGCAGGCCCTGCAGCACTCCGACTGCATCCTGATCATGGGCTCGAACATGGCCGAGCAGCACCCGGTGGGCTTCCAGTGGGTCATCGAGGCCAAGGAGCGCGGCGCCAAGGTCATCCACGTCGATCCGCGGTTCACGCGCACGAGCGCGATGGCCGACCTGCACGTGCCCGATCCGTCCCGGCACGCGACATCGCCTTCCTGGGCGGCATCGTCAACTACATCTTCGAGCACGACGCGTGGTTTCGCGGAGTACGTCCGCCACTACACCAACGCGCCCATGATCATCGAGCGAGGATTTCCAGGATACCGACGAGGCGAGCGGCTTCTTCTCCGGCTGGGATCCCGACAACAGCGCCTACGACATCGCCACCTGGGCCTACCGCGACGTCGACGTCAAGACCGCCGGCGGGCAAGCGCGAGCAGCAGGCCGACGTGTCGGGCGAGCAGGCCCACGGCGCCCACGGCCCCCAGCTGAAGGGCGGCACGGCCGCCGCAAAGCGACGAGTCGATGCAGGACCCGATGTGCGTGCTGCAGATCCTGCGCCGTCACTTCGCTCGCTACACGCCCGAGCTGGTGTCCGAGATCTGCGGGTGCTCGCCCGAGCAGTTCATCGCCGTGGCCCGCGCGATGTGCGAGAACTCGGGCCGCGAGCGGACCGCGGCCATCTGCTACGCCGTGGGCTGGACCCAGCACACCGTGGCGTCCAGAACATCCGCGCGGCGAGCATCATCCAGCTCCTGCTCGGCAACATCGGCCGGCCGGGCGGCGGGATCGTCGCCCTGCGCGGGCACGCGAACATCCAGGGCTCGACCGACATCCCGACGCTGTACAACATCCTGCCCAGCTACATCCCCGATGCCGCACCCGCAGCCCGACCCCACGCTGGAGACCTTCGTGTCCGAGAACGGGCCCGACACCGGGGCGTGGGGGAGCTTGAAGGCCTACACGGTGTCCCTGCTCAAAGCCTGGTGGGGCGAGCACGCCACCGCCGACAACGATTTCTGCTTCGGCTACCTACCGCGCATCAACGGCGATCACTCGCACTACGCGATGATGCTCAAGATGCTCGACGGCGGCGTGCGCGGCATGCTCTGCGTCGGACAGAACCCCACCGTCGGCTCGGCCAACTCCAAGCTGATGCGCCTGGCCCTGGCCAAGCTCGATTGGCTCGTCGTGCGCGACTTTCAGCCCATCGAGTCGGCCATGTTCTGGCAGGACTCACCCGAGCATGAATCCGGCGAGGTCCGCCCCGAGGACATCCAAACCGAGGTCTTCTTCCTCCCGGCCGCCGCTCACACCGAGAAGGACGGCACCTTCACCAACACCCAGCGGCTGTTGCAGTGGCACCACAAGGCCGTGGAGCCGCCGGGCGACGCCCGCTCGGAGCTGCACTGGATCTACCACCTCGGCCAGGCCATCCGCGCCAAGCTGGCGAACTCCACCGACCCCAGGGACCGTCCCATCCTCGAGCTCACCTGGGACTACCCGCTCCAGGGCCCCCAGCAGGAGCCCGACGCCGAGCGCGTGCTTCAGGAGATCTCGGGCCGGCACGCCGACGGCTCGTTCGTGGCCAAGTACGACGACCTGGAGGAGGACGGCTCGACCACCTGCGGCTCGTGGCTGCATTGCGGGATCTACGCCGACGGCGTCAACCACGCCGCCCGCCGCAAGCCGCACACCGAGATGAACTGGGTGGCCAGCGAATGGGCGTGGGCGTGGCCGAAGAACACCCGCACCCTGTACAACCGCTGCTCGGCCGACCCCGCCGGCCGGCCGTGGTCGGAGCGCAAGAAGCTCATCTGGTGGGACGAGGAGCAGGGCCAGTGGACGGGCGTCGGCGATCAGCCCGACTTCCCGCCCGACCGGCGCCCCGACTACGTGCCGCCCGACGACGCCAAGGGGATGGAGGCCATCGCCGGAGACAAGCCGTTCATCGCCCATCCCGACGGTACGGGCTGGCTGTACGCCATGGCCGGGCTCGTGGACGGGCCGCTGCCCGTCCACTACGAGCCCCAGGAGTCGCCGTATGAAAACCTCCTCTACGCCCAGCAGCAGAACCCAACCCGGCAGGTGTTCCACCGCCCGGAGAACCCCTATCACCCCACCAGCGGCGAGCCCGGCACGGAGGTGTTCCCCTTCGTGCTCACCACCTACCGGCTGACCGAGCACCATACCGCCGGGGGCATGTCGCGTACGGTGCCCTACCTGGCCGAGCTCCAGCCGGAGTTCTTCTGCGAGGTCTCACCGCAGTTGGCGGCCGAGCGCGGCCTCGAGCACGGGGACTGGGCCACGATCATCACCGCCCGCCAGGCCGTCGAGGCCCGGGTGATGGTCACCGAGCGGATCAAGCCGCTCGAGATCCAGGGCCGGACGATGCACCTGGTCGGCGCGCCCT
The DNA here is from genome assembly GCA_963777185.1 of uncultured Solirubrobacterales bacterium. GTDB lineage: Bacteria > Actinomycetota > Thermoleophilia > Solirubrobacterales > Solirubrobacteraceae > Palsa-465. The sequence goes on along the minus strand of CAVZPU010000007.1, from coordinate 344,492 downwards.
ACCACTGGGGCGGCGTGGGCATCGTCACGGGTGACTCGGCCAACGAGCTCCTGCCCCTCGTGCTCGACAACAACGTGCACATCAACGAGTACAAGGCGGCCACCTGCGACATCCAGCCCGGCCGCCGCCCGCGCGGGCGGGCCCGCCTCGAGCTCGTCGAGGAGTACCGGCGCCGGGCGAAGGTGAAGACGTGAAGCTCGAGACCATCGCCTGGCCGGACTCCTACGGCGAACGTGCCCAGCGCCGAGTGGGGTTCTTCACCGATACCTCCATCTGCATCGGGTGCAAGGCGTGCGAGGTGGCGTGCAAGGAGTGGAACCAGATCCCCATGTCGATGCAGGGGTTCACTGGCCTCTCCTACGACAACACGATCGACCTCGGGGCCGACACGTGGCGCCACGTGGCCTTCATCGAGCAAGGGAAGGGCTCGGAGAGCGCCTTCGGCGCTCCCTCGGGAGAATCCGCTGGCGCGAATTCTCCCGGGGTCGCCAGGACCCAGGAGCGGCTCCCCGCCGGAGTCACCGACGGCGCCTCGCTCGTGCAGGCGGCAGCGCGCAACACGGCCATCGAGTCGGGCGTGCAGACCTACCAGGAGGGCGAGGGCATTCGCTGGCTCATGGCCTCCGACGTCTGCAAGCACTGCACCGACGCGGCCTGCCTCGACGTGTGCCCGACCGGGGCCCTGTTTCGCACCGAGTTTGGCACCGTCGTCGTCCAGGAGGACGTGTGCAACGGCTGCGGCTACTGCGTGCCGGCCTGCCCGTTCGGGGTCCTCGACCAGCGCGAGGACGACGGCCGGGTGTGGAAGTGCACCCTCTGCTATGACCGCCTCAAGGACGATAAGGAACCCGCCTGCGCCCAGGCCTGCCCGACGAACTCGATCCAGTTCGGCGAGCTCACCGATCTGCGCGAGCGGGCCGAGCACCGCCTGGCCACGCTGACCGCGGCCGGCCAGGACCAGGCCCGCCTGTACCTGGCCGACGACGATGACGGCATCCACGGCGCCGGCGCCTTCTTCCTCCTCCTCGACGAGCCGGAGGTCTACGGACTGCCGCCCGACCCGGTCGACACCCGTCACGACCTCGGCTCCATCTGGGCTGCCGCGGGGGCCGCGGCCCTGGCCTTGGGCGGGGCGCTCGTGGCCGCCACCTTCGGAGGCCGGCGTGCCTGAGCCGCGCAGCTACCACGGCCGCCCGGTCATCAAAGAGCCGACGTGGACGTGGGAGATCCCCCTCTACTTCTACACCGGCGGCCTGGCCGGCGCCTCGGCCGGCCTGTCGTGGCTCTGCGATGTGCGCGGCAACGAGGTGCTGGCTCGCCGGAGCTGGCTGATCGGGCTGGGCGCCGTCGGCGTGAGCCCCGCTCTGCTCATCTCCGACCTCGGCAAGCCGCTGCGCTTCCTCAACATGCTGCGCATGTTCAAGGTCACCTCGCCGATGAGCGTGGGGTCCTGGATCCTGAGCGTCAGCGGCGCCACCACCGCGGTGGCGTCCCTCTATGAGTGGACCGGCTTTCCCTTCCCGGCCGCCCGCGCGGCCCGGCCCCTGGCGGCCGTGTTCGGGTTGCCCCTCACCACCTACACGGCCGCCCTGATCACCAACACGGCGATCCCGGCCTGGCACGAGGCGCGCTTGGAGATGCCGTTCCTGTTCGCGTCGAGTGCCGCGGCGGCGGCCGGGGGAGCCGCGGCCATGGCCAGTCCGACCAAGGCGGCGGCGCCGGCCCGCCGGCTCGCGATCGGCGGAGCCGTCTGCGAGGTGGCCCTCGAGCAGATGATGGAGAGGCGTCTGGGTGAGCTCGCTGAGCCCTACCACGAGGGCGCCGCGCACCGCGCCATGCTCGCCAGTCGCGTGGCCGCGGCGGCCGGCGCTGTGGCCATGGCGCTGCGGGGCGGCCGATCACGGCGCTGGGCCCTGGTCGCGGGCGCCCTGCTCAACGTCGGAGCCCTGTGCATGCGATGGGGCATCTACAAGGCGGGATTCCAGTCGGCCGCCGACCCCAAGTACGTGGTCGCGCCCCAGCGCGCGGCCATTGAGTCCGGGCGCCGCAAGGGAGCCGCCCGCGCGGTGGCGACCGTGCCGGCGCCCAAACCCGCGCTCGGGACGCCGGCCACCTCGCCCTCCGTGACCGGGGCCAGCGACTAGGGCACCCTCGGTGGGGGTCAGCCTGCGAGCACCTTTACGGTTGTCAGACGAAGACCGTGGGTAATCCCTCGGCCAGCTTGGTCGCCCTGCCCTTCGTCCACGCCTCGTCGTTGGTCCCGGCGCTGGTCAGCACGCGCCACGAGTACTACCGCGTCTACAACGTCTATGTCCCGATCGCGATCGGTGTGCTCGCCGTCATCTTCGTGGCCACCTTCGTGGTCGTGCTCATCTATCGCCGCCGCCCCGCGCACCGGGCCGCGCGCTGGCACGAGCACAACCGGCTCGAGGGCGGCTATGCCCTGCTCCTGGCCTGCGTGGCCGCGTTCCTGCTCTATCTCACCTACTCGGCCGAGCACCAGGTCGACACGGTGGCCAATCAGCAAAAGCCGGCGCTGATCATCAACGTCGTGGCCTCGAAGTGGGAGTGGAGCTTCTACTACCCGGGCTACGGGATCGTGCAGCGCAGCGGCACGGTGGGCCGCCAGCCCCTCGTCGTCCCCATCAACGAAGCCATCCGCTTCCAGCTGCGCTCCGTCGACGTCATCCATGCCTTCTGGGTGCCTGAGGTGCGCTACAAGCACGATCTCTTCCCCGCGAACACCCAAACCGCGACCCTGACCTTCACCCGCGCGGGCGTCTTTCAGGGTCAGTGCGCTGAGTTCTGTGGCCTGCGCCACTCCGACATGGTCTTCGACGTCGACGCCGTCAGCCCGGCGCGCTTTGCCGCCTGGGCTCGGGGCGGTGGGAAGGTGCCCGTGACATGACGGTGGTCACCTCACCGGAGACGCCCGTCGGGCGCCCGCGCGTCGGCGGCTGGCTGGGCGCGCTGACCAGCACCGACCACAAGCGCATGGGCACGAACCTGATCGTGGCCTCGCTCGTCTTCTTCCTCGCCGGGGGGGTGATGGCGCTGCTCATGCGCGCGCAGATCGCCCAACCCAACGAGGCCTTCGTCTCGGACAACACCTACAGCGAGCTGTTCACGATGCACGGCTCGACGATGATCTACCTCTTCGTCACGCCGATGGCCATCGCCATGGGGATCTACCTCGTGCCCCTCCAAATCGGCGCCCCCAACATCGCCGCTCCCCGTCTCACCCTGGCGGGCTTCTACACCTGGCTGGCCGGCGGGCTCATCATGCAGTCGGGCTGGGTGAGCGAGGGCGGGGCGGGACGGACCGGCTGGTTCTCCTATCCGCCGCTGTCCAACGGCACCAACACGCCCGGCATCGGCATGGACTCCTGGGTGCTGGGGGTGATCCTGGTCTCGATCGGGCTGACCGTGATGGCGGCCACGGTGGCCTGGACCATCGCCCGGCATCGTGCCCCCGGCATGTCGCTGCTGCGCATGCCGGTCTTCACCTGGACCGAGCTCGTCACCGTGCTCATGGCCGTCGGCTCCTTCCCCGTGCTCACGGTGGTCATGACCCTGCTGCTCATCGACCGGCGCACGAACACGATCTTCACCGGTTACAGCGGTTCCATCGACTACCAGGACCTGTTCTGGTTCTTCGGCCACCCCGTGGTCTACGTGATGTTCTTCCCCTACCTCGGTGCGGCGGCAGAGGCGATCGCCGTCAACGCGCGCAAGCGGTGGTTCGGGTACGTGGCCTTCGTCGCTTCGGTCATGGTCTTTGCCGCGCTGTCCATGGCCGTATGGGGACATCACATGTTCACCACCGGTGGCGTCACCAACCAGTACTTCGCCTTCACCTCAACGCTGCTCGCCGTGCCCGCCGGCATCGAGTACTTCGACGTCATCGCCACGCTGATCGGCGGCTCACTCGTGTTGCGCACCTCGATGCTCTTCGGACTGGCCTTCTTTTTGCAGTTCCTGATCGGTGGGCTGAGCGGCATCTTCGTCGCCTCGCCCGTGCTCGACTACCACGTCAACGACTCCTACTTCATCGTCGCCCACTTCCACTACACGCTGTTCGCGGGCAGCGTGTTCGGCTTCTTCGCCGGCGTCTATCACTGGTTCCCGAAGATGACGGGGGCCCGGCTGCGCGAGGGCCTGGGCAAGGTGCACCTCGTGCTGCTCATCATCGGCACGAACCTCACCTTCTTTCCCATGTTCATCCTGGGCAACGACGGGATGCCGCGGCGGATATCGCGCTACCCCACCCACCCCGGGTGGGGGACGCTCAACCTGCTCGAGTCGATCGGCGCCGGAATCATCGCCCTGGCCATCCTCGTCTTTCTCATCAACGTCGTCGTCTCGCTCAGGCGGCCGGTCCTGGCCGGGCCCGACCCGTGGGGCGGCCAGACGCTGGAGTGGGCGACGAGCTCACCGCCGCCGCCATACAACTTCGAGGGCCCGCTTCCGCCCATCCGCTCCTATGCGCCGCTCCTCGACCTCCGTCACGCGCGCGAGGATGCCGCGCCAGACCCGGAGGGAGCGCAGGCGTGAGGGGCGGAGCCATCCCCATCTTCGCCTGGGGGCTGCTCAACCTCATCCTGTTCATCGCCAACACGGTCTGGAACGGCAAGCTCATGGACTCGCTGGCCTCGGGCTTCGCCGCCCTGGCCATTTTCCTGCTCGGAGTAGCGGTCATGATCGGCACCGGACGCGTGGCCTTGCGCAAGGGGCCGCCTGAGCCGACGCGGCGGGTGGAGCCTGTGGCCGGCGCCAGCCTGGGTGCGGTGGTGGCCGGCCTGTCGGTCGCCTGCCTGCTCTACGGCTTCGTCTTCGGCAGCTTTCTCGTCTTCTTCGGCGCCGGAATGCTGGTGCTCTCGCTCGGACGCGTGATCTTCGAGGTGCGCTCCGAACGCCAGTCGGTCCGGGAGCTGACCGAACGAGAGATGCGCGTGCCGAGATGAGTGCCCCGGCCCTTGCGCAGCTGCTCGTCTCCCACTGGCACCTCAGCGGGGCGCTGGTCACCGAGGCGGCGATCGTTGCCGGCATCTACGTGTGGGCAGCGGTGCGCCGCGCCCGCCGCTGGCCCATTGGGCGCACGGTGTCCTTCCTGGCTGGGGTGGGGTGCGTGCTCGTGGCGCTGGGCTCGGGCCTCGATACCGATGACGATCGGCTGCTCTCCGCGCACATGGTCCAGCACATGCTCCTGCTCATGCTGGCGCCGCTGCTCCTGCTGGGGGGGCGGCCGGTCATCCTCGCCCTGCGGGCGCTGCCCCCACCGGGCCGGATGCGCCTCATGGCCGTCGTCGGGCACCTGCGCACGCTCACCCGTCCGCTTATCGCCGTGCCGCTCTTCTACCTCGTCGTCATCGCCACCCACGTGCCGGGCTTCTATGACGCCACGCTCAGCCACCCTGTCCTGCATGACGCCGAGCACATCCTCTACCTGCTCGCCGGACTTCTCCTCTTCTGGCCGCTGCTCGACGGCGACCCCGTACCCGCTCACCGGCTCGGAGGGGTGGGCCGGCTCGTGTACATGCTGGCCGCCATGCCGGCCATGGCCATCGTCGGCGCCTATCTCAACCGCCACGTACCGCTCGTCTACTCTCCCTACGGCGCCGCCGGGCGGGCGCTGGGGGTCAACGCGCTCGACGACCAGTTCCAGGCCGGAGCCATCATGTGGGTGGCCGGGGACCTGTTCATGGCCGCGGTGGGCCTGTGGTCGGCGCTGGCCGCGATGATGGCCGACGAGCGCCGCCAGCAGGCCCGTGAGCACTACGCTGCGCCCGGCGCGGGCGAGGCCGGACCGGGGGCGGCGCTGTGACCGACCGCCTGCGCCGCTGGCTGACCCGACCCGCACGCGTCCCGCCGGTCCTCCGGCTCAGCCTGGCCGTCGTTCTGGGCGCGCTGGCCGTCGCCGGGTTCGCCGCGCCGGCGCCCGGTAAGCCGACGCTGTCCAACGGCCCCGGCTCACCACCCCCGGACACCTATAACCCTCCGGCCAAGCTGCCCGAGCCGCCCGCACCGGGCGACCCCACTACGACCTTCCCGAGCTCCCCAGCCCTGATCGCCGAAGGGCGCAACCTCTATGAGAGCGGTTGCTCCTCCTGCCACGGCATCGCCCTCTACGGCACCCCGGGCGTCGCGCCCTCGCTGCATGGCGTGGGCCCTGGGCCGGTCGACTTCTACCTCTCCACGGGCCGGATGCCCCTCGAGCAGCCGCGCGAAGAGCCGCTGCGCGCCAAGCCGGAGTACAACAGCTTTCAGATCAGCGCCCTCATCGCCTTTATCACCTTCCGTGGCGGAGGCCCGCCGTCGCCCGCCGCCGATCCCTCCAAGGGCGACCTCGCCCTAGGCCTGCACTCGTTCACTCTCAATTGCGCGGGCTGCCACCAGGAGGTCGCCCGCGGCGGGATCTTCCTCGGCGGCTTTGCCCCCAATCTCAGCGCGGCCACGCCCCTGCAGATCGCCCAAGCGGTCCGCATGGGGCCCTACCTGATGCCTCACTTCGACACCAAGCAGATCAACCAGCATCAGCTGGACTCGATCGCCAAGTACATCCTTTGGACCCGCCATCCGCAGAACTCCGGTGGTTGGGGCATCTACAACATCGGTCCTATCCCCGAGGGCATCGTGGCCTGGTTTCTCGCCCTGGCCTCGCTCGTACTGGTGACCCGGCTGATCGGCGAGCGCGCCCTGTGACCAACGAGCAGACACGGAGGGGGGAGAGGGTATGAGCTCCGAGGAACCGCCGCGCTTTCGAGCCGCAGCCGGAGCGCTGGGGGCGTTCATCGCCCTGCGCACGGCCGTCCGCGCCGTCCTGCGCGGCCGCGACGCGCTGGCGCCGGAGCCCTCGCCGGCCGACGATTACGACCCCGCCGAGCGCAGCGTGCCCGCCGACGGCCGGGCCGAGTTGCTCGTCGCGGTGCTGCTCCTGCTCGCCGCGCTGTGCGGCTTTGGCTTCATCGCCGTGTTCGTGGTCCTCTCCTACAACAACCAGCTGCTCGGACTGACGATGGGACTGGCGCTGGCCTTTCTGGCCGCCGCGACGATCGTGGCGGGCAAGTTCGTGGTCCCTCAAGAGGTGGCGGTGGAGGAGCGCGGCGAACTGCTGCGCGAGCGAGAGGCCGAGGAGGTGGTCGAGATGCTCGAGCAGGGCGGGGAGGGCATCTCGCGCCGCGGCCTGCTGGCGGGCGCCGGAGGCGTGGCCGGCGTGGCCCTGGCCGGCGCGGCGGCGGCACCGCTGGCCTCGCTGGGGCCGCGCCTGCACAACATCCATACCACCGACTGGCACCGCGGTGTGCGCCTGCTCGACGACACGGGCAAGCCCTACCTGGCCAGCGACATCCACGTCGGCGCTTTCTACACCGCGCTGCCCGAAGGCGGCGATCCCGAGCATCTGGGCTCGGGCATCCTCGTCGTCCGCCTGCCGTCCGAGTTCCTGCACCTGCCGCCGGCGCGCCAGGGCTGGGCCGTGGACGGGATCGTGGCCTACTCGAAGATCTGCCCCCACGCCGGATGCGCCATTTCGCTTTATCGCTACCCGACCTACGCGCCGACGAGCTCGGAGCCCGCTTTCACCTGTCCTTGCCACTACTCGACCTTCGCGCCGGGACTCGGCGGGCGGCTCATCTTCGGACCGGCCGGGCGGGCGCTTCCACAGCTGCCGCTGATGATGGACGGGCGCGGCCAGCTGCGCGCGGCCGGCCCCTTCCATGAGGACATCGGACCCTCGTGGTGGAACACGCACCGGGGCGAGTCGTGAGCTTCCTGCAGCGCTATCTCCACACCCGGTTCGTGCGCTTCGTGCGCTGGAACGAGCAGCGGGTCGGTGCCGCCCGCGGCCTCAAGATGGCCCTGCGCTATGTCTTCCCCGACCACTGGTCGTTCATGTTGGGGGAGATCGCCCTGTACTCGTTCATTGTCCTGATCGGGACGGGCGTCTTCCTGGCCGCCTTCTACCAGCCCGGCGACGCCCAGGTGATCTACCACGGCCCGTACACCCTGCTGCAGGGCGAGCAGATGTCCGAGGCATACCGCTCGGCGATCGATCTCAGCTTCAGCGTGCCGGCCGGTCTGCTCTTCCGTCAAGCCCATCACTGGGCCGCGGACCTGTTCGTCGCCTCGATCGTGGTCCACCTGATGCGGGTCTTCTTCACCGGTGCCTTCCGCAAGCCGCGTGATCTCAACTACTACATCGGCTTGACCATGCTCATGCTCGCCATCCTCGAGGGCTTCGCCGGATACTCGCTCGTCGACGACCTGCTCTCGGGGATGGGGCTGATCATCGCCTACGCGGTGGCGATGTCGATCCCCTTCATCGGCGCCCAGCTCGCCTACCTGGTTTGGGGCGGTCCGTTCCCGGGCTCGAGCAGTTTCCTGCCCCGGCTCGAGCTCGTCCACGTGTTCATCATCCCGCTCATCCTGGCCACACTGATCAGCGTGCACCTGGCCATGGTCATGCGCCAGCACCACTCGCAGTTCTCGGGTCCCGGTCGGCGTGAGCGCAACGTCGTGGGCACGCCGACGTGGCCGGCCTACGCGCTGCGCTCCGTCGGGCTGCTCTTCGCGGTGACGGCGGTGCTGTTCCTGCTCGGCGGGCTGGTCCAGATCAACCCGATCTGGCAGTGGGGGCCCTTCCACCCCTACTTGTCAGAAAACGGCGCCCAGCCCGACTGGTACATCGGCTGGCTGATCGGCGCCATGCGGCTGATGCCCAACTACGAGCTGGCGATCGGCAACCACACGATCATTCCCAATCCCTTCTGGGGCGGAGCCGGGTTTCCCCTCGTCGTGTTCGCCGTGCTCTACCTGTGGCCGACGATCGAGCGCCGGTTCACAGGCGATCACCGGCGCCACGATCTGCTCGACCGCCCCCGCGACAAGCCCGTGCGCACGGCGATCGGCGCCGCCTTCTTCAGCTGGGTGGTGATCATCTTCGCCGTGGGCTCGACGGACCGGATCTTCTATCGGCTGAACATCGGCTACACGGGGCAGATTCACTTCTGGCGGGTCGCCGTGTGGCTGTTTCCGATCCTCATCTTCTTCATCACCCGCAGCGCCTGCCGCAGCCTGCAACGCAGCCGGGCTCATCCGTTGCGGGCGTGGCAGGGGACCGTGGTGCGCCGCAGCGAGGCCGGCGCGATCGAGGTGGTGGGCGAGAGCCCCGACGTCTCCGAGCGGGCCACCGAGGCGCCGGTGGGCACGGTGCCGGCCGCCCCCGACGGGGAGTGACGCGCCCTCAGGCGGGACCGGCGGACCGCACCCGCTCCGCCGCCTCGGCCAGCGTTCCCCGCCACGCCGGGCCGTGCCCGGTGAGGGTGACGGACGCGTCGAGGCCGGCGAGGGCGTCGACCGACTGCAGGGCCTGGGCGCTGTCCGCCGTGGCCGCGCCGGCGACGATGCAGGGCCCCGAGCGGCCGGTGTAGGGGTCGAGGGTAACGAACGCATCGCCGGCAATGAGCGCGCCCCGCTCGGGAAAGTGCAGAGCGCAGTGCCCGTGCGTGTGGCCCGGGGTGGCCACGACGACGGGGCGGCCGGGAACGTCGAGCTGCTCGCCCGGGACGTAGGTGCGCGGCGAGTCGCTGCCCTTGACCCACAGCGCCCCCATGGCCGTCATGTGGGCGAACACGCGCAAAAAGCCCGGGTTTTTCATGTAGGGCAGCCGGCTGCGCTCGTGGTCATAACGCCACGGGTGCGAGACCACGCTGCGCTCGCGCTCGGGCACCCACAGGTCGACCGACAACTCGTTCTGGGCGCGACGCGCGAAGCCCACGTGGTCGAAGTGCCCGTGGGTGAGCACCACGGCCTCGATGTCGGCCAGCCGGCGGCCGAGTTGCCCGAGGGCCTTGTGCAGCGACTGCCATGAGCGCGGCAGACCGGTATCCACGACGGTGACCCCGTCTCCGTCCTCGACGAGGTACCAATTGGTGAAGGCGTCTTGCACTCTGTGGATGCGCTCGGCGGCGCCCGGCTCGAAATTCACTAGCGCATGATGCCCGTGTGGCCGAGCGAGAAACGTCCCGGCTGCGGCCAGACGCATAAGCCGTGCGGTCCCTCCCCAACGGGGATGGTCGCGCGCAGGGTGCCGGTGCGGGTGTCGATCGCGTAGACCACGGCGTTGTAGCGGCCGCTCAGCCACAACGTGGAACCATCGGCGGAGACCCCGCCCATGTCGGGGCTGGCCGGTTGGGGAAGGACCCAGGTGGTGATCACCTTCCGGGTGGCAAAGCTGACCACGGAGATCGTGCCGGCCGACCGGTTGGAGACATACATCTCGCGGCTGTCGCGGCTGGGATAGAGCCCGTGAGCGCCGGCGCCGGTCCGCAAGAAGCCGATCACCTTAAAGCTCACCGGATCGATCTCCCATAGCCCGCCGCTCTGCTGGTCGGCGGTGTAGAGCACCGTGCCGTCCGGCGAGAGCTTGACGTCCTGGGGACTCGTGAGCCCGCTCCCGAGCACGAGGGTGCCGACCACCCGCTGGGTGCTCAGGTCGAGCTTCACCATCCGCCCGGCGAACTCGCAACTGGCGTACGCGTAGCGTCCATCGGCCGAGAAGTCCATGTGATCGATGCCCCGGCAGGCCGGGATGTCCAGGGAATGGACGAGCTGCATCGTGTTGGGATCCCGGAAATCGAGCCGTTGCAAGCGCTCGGCGACCACGATGGCGTAGCTACCGTCCGGCGTGAAGTACAGGTTGTAGGGATCCTCGACCGCGATCGGCGTGCCCGGCCGGCCCGTCCGGGGATCGATCGGAGTCAGCGTGTTGCCGAGGTCGTTATCGACGTAGAGGGTCTTGAGGTTGTAGGCCGGGGTCACGTGCTGGGGCAGAGCACCGGTGTCGAAGCGCTCGACGACCTTGTACGTGCGCTGGTCGATGACATCGACGGTGTTGCCCTGGCTGTTGGGCACGTAGACCAGGGCGCGGTCGCCGGCCACCGCAGGCGAGAGGTTGCCGGCGCCGTCGCTGGCATAGACGTTGGTTGCCCCCGGTGTCCGGGGATCGGACGACGGTGTGGCTTTGAGCGCCGGCAGGGTGGAGGGCCGCGACGGCGTCGAGGCCGTCTGGCTGGGGTGGGCGGCGCCGCAGCCGCAGACGAGCGCGGCCAGGGGCAGCAGAAGAGCGAGCTTGGGCACGGGAAGAGGGTTCGCGGGGGCGCTCAAGGCGGGCTGAAGCGCCCGTGAAAAAGCCCTTAGCGCCACCTTAGCGGTCGCCTGCTCGGGTACGCTCGCCGGCATCTTGCGAGCAATGACATCGAAAGCCGGCGCCGCCAAGCGCGGCCGGGCGGCCCCCGCCGCGGTCGCCTTCGCCATCGCGCTGGCCGGCGGCGGGACGGCGCTGGCCGGCTGCGGCGGCGGGGGGAAGACCAGCTCGGCGTCCAGCGACGCGGCGGCATCCTCCACTGCTCGCTCGGTGCCCGCCCGGGCAGCCCGACAGCCGGGGACCGCCGCCCCCAAATCGCTGGCCTACCGGCCTCTGTACATGCTCCCCAGCGCTGTGGAGGATCCGGGCGCGGCGGCGCCCGACTCCGGGCGCTTCGTCCTGCTCGGCGGGCTCACCGCGGCGGATACCTCGACCGCCCAGGTCCTGATCGGCGACCGCAACGCAGCCCAGGTCAAAGCCACGCTGCCCAACGCCCAGCACGACGCCGAGGCGGCCGCGCTCGCCGGCCAGGTCTACCTGTTCGGCGGCGGTCAGTTCAACCAGTACGACCACATCCTTGCCTTTAACCCCGCCGCGGGCACGGTGACGCAGGTGGGCACGCTGCCCCGGCCCGCATCCGACGTGGCGGTGGCCGCCGCCGGCGGCTCGGCCTACGTGGTCGGTGGCTTTGACGGCACCAACTGGCTCGACACGATCCTCGCCTGGCGCCCCGGCCAAACGGTCCACGTAGCCGGCCACCTTCCCACCCCGCTGCGCTACGCGGCCGTGAGCGCCGTCGGCGGCTCGCTGGTCATCGTCGGGGGATCTGTGCCCAGTGGCGCGGCCAGCAGCGCCGTCTACCGCTTCGATCCGGCCTCGGGCCGGGTCTCACTCCTCGGGCACCTGCCCGAGCCGCTGACCCACGCCGGGGCGGCCACCCTGGGCGGGATGGTCTTCGTGGTCGGCGGCCGGGGGTCTGACACGACGAGCCAGACCCAGACGGTGTTGGCCATCAATCCGAGCACCGGATCCGTGCGGCCCGCCGGCCGGCTGCCCCAGCCACTGTCCGACGCGGGCGTGGTCACCGTGGGCGACGCCATTGTCATCGCCGGTGGACGGTCCTCGTCGGGGGCGCAGCCGACGGTCGGCGAGCTCACAGCGGCACGGTGAGCGGGCGAGCGGCGCCTGAGCTGTGACCCGGCGCCACGCCGGGGGCCGGTCCCGGCGCCCCGGCGTCAAGACCGGGACTTGCTCTGCACGGCGAGGATGTAGTTGACCACCGCGTCGAGCTGAGCGGGACTCAGCCGCCGGGTGGGCATTTCCCGCGTAAAGCCGAGCAACTGCGCCCGGCTCATGTGATAGCCGAGTAGATCCCCGCCCTGCTTGTGCTCCGATTCGTCGCCGACGAGCGAGTGGCAGCTGTGGCAATTCTGGGCGAAGACGCGCGTCCCGCGCGTGGTGGCGGAGCTCGTGGTGGTGGAGTTCGCGCCGCAGGCTCCGGTGAGCAGGCAGGCCGCGAGGAGAACAGTGAAACGGCTCACACAGGCCGGCCTAGGGGGTATGCGCACAGCCCGTACCAAGCGTCGGGGACCAAACCGTCGGGTAGTCCGGAATGTACCGACAGCGGAAAAAGGGAAGGTTTGACCATGGCAGAACAACGAACGACCGGCGGCCTTGTTGGCAAGGCGGTCGGCAAAGCGAAGGAGGCCGTCGGCGCCGTGACCGGCCGCAACACCCTCGAGCGCGAGGGTCGCCTCCAGCAGGTGCAGTCCGAAGCGGCCGTCGAGGCCCAGCACAGCGCCCACGAGGCCGGCCGGGCCTCGGCCGAAGCCCAGGTCAAGGAGCAGCGGACCGAAGCGGAGATCGAGCGCCAACGGCTCCAGAACCAGGTGGCCGCCACCGAGCGCGAGCAGCGAGCCGAGAAAGAGCGCCGGGAGGCGCAAGAGAAGGCTCAGGCCGACGCGCGCTCCGAGCAGCAGGAGGCTGAGCAGGAGAAGGCCGACGAGGAGCGGAGGGCCGACCAGGCCGAGGAAGAGGCCGAGAAGTCCCGCCTCGACGCCACGCAGGAGGAGATCCGACTCCAGCGCCAAGCACGTGAAGCGCGCGAGCGAGCGGACGGCATCGATCCGGAGGTGAACTCATGAAGGGCCAAGACATTCCTCGCACGGCGTTCACCGGCTACTTGAAGCTGGTTCGCGCGCCGTTCAACGCCGCCAACGGCGTGCTCCCCGGTGACCCCGAAGGGCGCAGGCTGGCCCTCGACCGAGTCGATGCCGCCGCCCGGGCGTGGGCCGGCGCCATCCTGCGCGATCCCGAGCTCAAGGAAGACGCCCGGCGCCGGCGGGCCGCGGCCCAGCAGCGAGAGCAGTCCCTGGACCTCGAGGCCGAGGCCCAGCGCACCTCCGCCCAGGCCGACCAGCGGCTCGAGGAGCGCCACCAGCAGGCCCAGCAGCGCCGCCGCCGGGCGGCCCAGCGCGCCGAGGAGCGAGCGGAATCGGCGGCTCGCGAGCGCCGTCAGCGGACTCAGCGCGCCGAGCAGGTGGAGCAGAAGCGCAAGGAGGCCAGCCGCAACGTCGAGTCGGCGGTGCAGGAGAGCATCGAAGAGCGCGAGCCGCAGGCGCGCCTGGCCGTGGCCGAGGAGAAGGCCAAGGCCGAAGCGGAGCGCGAGGAGGCCCTGGTCGAGTCCGACGAGGCCCAGCGCATCGCCGAGGCAGCGGCCGGGGTCAAGGAAGAGCGCAAGTCGGAGTAGGTCTTCTCTCGGTTGGGCCCGGCGGGGTGTCTTCGCCGGGCCCGGCCGGGGGCCCTCAGGGCGGGGACCGGCTGCGCCGGGGACTTTGGCGTTCTCCGAACGGATACGTCCAGTAGGCAGCCAAAGTTCGGACCCCGGACCCCGCGTGGGGCCGGCCCCCGGTCGCGCGGGGCGGGGCGGCTTACCGACCGTTGCGCAGCGCCGCTGCGGCCCCCGCGCCCACCGCAGCCGCACCGAGCCCGGCCAGGACCATGCCCCGGCGCTTGGCCAGTTCGTACTGGGGGCTGATCGAGTGGGCCTGGTCGTCAAACGGCCCGTGCGCCCCGCGATCCTCATCCACGGGCTCGAACAGGTTGTCGTGGCCCTCGGGATTCAGGGGATGCTCCGTCTGCTGATTCTTGTATCCGGTCTTGGCCAGGAAGCGGTCGAGCAGCCATGGGGCCACCCGTTCGCCGATGATGTTCATCACCGTGGGGATGCCGACGTAGATCTGCCGGCGCTTGTGATGAGCGGCGTAGTGGATGGCGTCGGCCGCCACCTCCGGCTGATAGATGGGCGGCACCGGCATGGTCTGCTTGGCCAGCTTGGTGCGGCCCCAGGTGAACTGGGTGGTGTTGAGTCCGGGAAGCTGGATCATCGAGACGTGCACGTTGGCCTTGCGGTGCATGAGCTCGGTGATGATGCTCTCCGTAAAGCCCTTACAGGCATGCTTGGCCCCGCAGTAGGGGGACTGCAGCGGGATGCCCCGGTAGGACATGGCCGAGCAGACCTGGACGATGGAGCCGCGGTTGCGGGGCACCATCCGGCGCAAAGCGGCGCGGGTGCCCCACACCATGCCCAGGTAGGTGACCTCGGTGGCGCGCTTGAACTCGTCGGGTTCGATGTCCATGAACTCGGCGTACACGGTCACCATGGCGTCGTTGACCCAGACGTCAATGGGGCCAAAGGCGTCTTCGACTGAAGCCGCGGCCGCCTCGACCTGGTCCGGGTCAGCGACGTCGGCGGGCAGCACCAGAGCTTGCCCGCCGGCCTGCTGCACTTCCCGCGCGGCGCCCTCGAGGCCCTTGCGACCGCGGGCGATGAGCCCGATGCGCGCGCCTTCGGCGGCGAACTTGCGCGCCGTGGCTCGTCCCACACCACCGGACGCGCCGGTGATGACGACGACTTCGTTCTGATTGGCCATACCGGGCCGCCTACCCCACCCCCGGCGAGCCGAGTCCTGCCCGGGCGCTCCGGCGTTCGCGCCCGAACCGTCCGACCGCGGCGCCCGCGGCGCCGGCCCTGAAACGAAGAACGCCCGGCGCACCAGGTCGGCGCGCCGGGCGTACCGGCATCAGGGACTGCCGGAAGGGGTCAGTTGGTCTTGCGCTCGAGGTTCTTGACCTCTTCGGCCTTGGCCTCGGCCTTGTTCTGCTGGGCAGCCAGTTCATCCTTGGCCTCGCCCTTGCGCTCCTCCTTGTTGCCTTCGCGCTTGAGCGAGGCATTGTTCGTGAGGTCGCCGGCGGCCTCCTTGACGCGACCTGTGACCTTATCGGTGATGTCTCCCATCGATTTCAGCTCCTCTCGTCGTGGGGTCGGTGGCTGAAGTTACCCCCGAGTAGGTACGGCAAACGTCGCGCGGCTACTGCTGCACGCGGCGCGCATCGGCGAGCGCCTCAGGGGAGGTGGGCACGTGACCGGTGTCACCGCGCGCACTGTGCGGCAGGGGCTCGCCGGTGCTGGGATGCGCATCCGTGTCCCCGCCTCCGGACCGCTCACCGGCCCGCTGGAACATTCCGTACGCCATCGCGCTGCCCAGGACCACGAGGCCGACGGGGATCAGCACGAGGGTGAAGATGCCCCCGCCGGCCAGGCTGCCGACGAGGCCGATGAGCACGAGTGCGCCACCGAGGAGGTAAAGCCACATGGACCGCGCATACCCGCCTCGGCGCGGGGCAAACGGTCGGGCCCCGGACCGCTCGGCGGTCTCACCGGTCGCCGGCCGGGGTAGGCCCGAGCCGTGTCCGACCCGCGTGCCGAGGACCCGTACCCGAGCATCGGCGACTACGCGATCATCGGCGACTGTCACAGCGCCGCGCTCGTCTCGCGCCGGGCGGCGATCGAATGGTGCTGTCTGCCCCGATTTGACTCCGGCAGCGCCTTCGGCGCCCTCCTTGACCGCGAGCGCGGGGGACGGTGCTCGATCGTCCCGCTGCAGGAGGGCGACTGGACCTACAGCCGGCGCTACCTCGACGACACGCTCGTGCTCGAGACCACCTTCCACGGGCCCATGGGCGAGGTCATGGTGCTCGACCTGTTCCTGGCCGCCCGCCCGGAGAGCCACCCCCAGCGGCGGATGCTGCGCGTCATCGAGGGCGTGCGCGGCTCGGTCGAGCTCGAGGTGCGAGTCGCCCCCCGCTTCGACTATGGTGCCGTCCGTCCCTGGATCCGGCGCCTCAGCCTGGGCACCCACGCCGCCATCGGCGGCAACGATGCCCTGGTCGTCTGGTGCGAGCGCGAGCTGACCGAGGCGCCGATGCACGAGCTCACCGGCCAGATCACCGTGGGGGCTGGGGACCGGGTCCGCCTCCTGATGACCTATTGCCCGCCGGAGCTCATCGACACCGGGCACATCGACGAGCCGAGCGCTGACGACCTCGACACCGAGATCGACGACACCGTCCGCTGGTGGCGCGAGTGGGCCTCGACCGTCGGTCTGCGCGGTCGCGACGAGCAGCCTGCCCGGCGCTCCGCGGTCGTGCTCAAGGCCCTCACCCATGAGCCCACCGGGGCCGTCGTGGCCGCGCCGACCACGAGCCTGCCCGAGACCATGACCGGCGAGCGCAACTGGGACTACCGGTATGCCTGGATTCGCGACTCGAGCTTTAGCTGCCGGTCCTTTGCGGTCATCGGCTGCGTGAACGAGGCCGATGCCTTTCGCGCCTTCATCGTGCGCTCCGCCGCCGGTCACGCCGAGGATCTTCAGGTCCTCTACGGAGTCGGGGGCGAGCGGCGCCTGGGCGGAGGCACGCTCGATGAGCTCGACGGCTACCGGGGCTCGCGACCGGTGCGCGTCGGCAATGACGCCGTCGGACAGCTCCAGCTCGACGCCTACGGCGAGCTCGTCAACCTCATGTGGCGCTGGCACCGGCGCGGTCACTCCCCCGACGACGACGATTGGCGGTTCGTGCGCTCGCTGATCGATCATGCCGCCGAGCGGTGTCATGAGCCCGACGCCGGCCTGTGGGAATGGCCGGGGCCCCCTCAACACTTCGTGCACTCAAAGGTGCTGTGCTGGTCGGCCCTCGATCGCGGTGTGCGCCTGGCCGAGGAGTGCATGCGCCGGGCCCCCACCCGGCGCTGGACGCGGGTGCGCAACGAGCTGCGCGAGGAGATCGAGAGCCGTGGCTTCGACGCTGAGCGCAACACCTTCACCCAGTGCTATGACCGCCCCGACCTCGACTCGGCTCTGCTCCTGCTGCCCACCATCGAGTTCGTGGCCTGGGACGACCCCCGCATGCTGGGGACGGTGCAGGCGATCCGCGAGGACCTCCACGCCGGGGAGGGCCTGCTCTACCGCTACCGGCGCGAGGACGGGCTGGCGGGCCAGGAGGGGGCCTTTTTGTGCTGCTCGTTCTGGCTTGTCGAGTGCCTGGCCCGGGGCGACCAGGTGGTCGAAGCCCGACGGGTCTTTGACCAGGCGCTGGCCCGGGCCAATGACCTGGGCCTGTTCGCGGAGGAGGTCGACCCCGATTCCGGAGAGCTACTCGGCAACTTCCCGCAGGGGCTGACCCACCTCGCCCACATCGACGCGGCCGTCGCGCTCGCGGAGGTGGAGTCAGGCCTCTAACACACTGGCGTTAGGGCCGACCGGCGTGGTGGGTATGGCGGCACGCAGGCCATCGACGAGAGCAACGGACCTGAGGAGCCGCGATGGGTGACAACGTGACCGACGAGCAACCGGGGCGCCGATGAGCACCGCGCTTGCGCGCGTCGAGGTGCCGGTGGAAGATCTCGAGGTCGGCGCCTACACCGTGCCCACCGATCAGCCGGAATCCGACGGGACGCTGGCCTGGGACGCGACCACGATCGTCGTCGTGCATGCGCGCGGGGGAGGCGAGCAGGGCCTCGGCTATACCTACGCCGATGCGTCGGCGGCCACGCTCGTGCAGTCAAAGCTCGCGGGCGCCGTCGTCGGTCGCGACGCCATGTCGCCACAGGCGAGCTGGGCCCAGATGGTGGTGGCGACGCGCAATCTCGGGCGCCCGGGCATCACCTCGATGGCCATCGCCGCCGTCGACGCCGCCCTCTGGGATCTCAAGGCCAAGCTGCTCGAGCTCCCCCTGTGCGCGCTGCTCGGCCGCTTTCACGATCGGGTGCCGGTGTACGGCTCGGGCGGCTTTACCGCCTATTCCCTGAGCCGCCTCTCCGATCAGCTCGCAGGCTGGGTGGCCGAGGGCATCCCGCGGGTGAAGATGAAGGTCGGATCGGTTCCCGACCAGGACCCCGAGCGCGTCCGGGCGGCGCGGGCGGCCATCGGCCCCGACGCCGAGCTCTACGTCGATGCCAACGGCGCCTACTCGGTCAAGCAGGCGCTCTGCCTCGCCCGGCGCTTCGCCGAGGAGAGCCAGGTGCGCTGGCTCGAGGAGCCGGTGTCATCGGACGACCTCGAGGGCCACCGGGAGGTTCGCGAGCGGGCCCCGTTCGAGATGGAGGTCGCGGCCGGCGAGTACGGCTTTGACGTGCCCTACTTCCGGCGCATGCTCGACGCCCGCGCCGTCGACGTCCTGCAGGCTGATGTCACCCGCTGCGCCGGCGTCACCGAGCTGCTCCGCGTGGGCGCGCTCTGCCGCGCGCGCAACCGGGCGCTGTCGTTGCACTGCGGGCCGGCCATCCATCTGCACCCGGCGCTGGCCCTCGAGCCGCTGCGCCATCTCGAGTACTTCCATGATCACGTTCGGATCGAGCACCTGCTTTTCGATGGTGTGGCCACGCCACGTCAGGGAGCTCTCTATCCGGACCTCTCCCGGCCGGGCCTCGGTCTGGAGCTCAAGCGAGAGGACGCCGAGCGCTATGCCGCTTAAAGCCACGCTGCCCCTGCGCCGCACGAGCACGCCCGAGCGGGCCGCCGGACGCTGGCTGTGGAACATCCGCTCCGGGCGGGCGCAGAAGACGCTCGCTGTTGCCACCGCCGCCAGCGCCGCCCCCCTCGGCCTGGAGGTCTATTTCGAGCACTTTCGCGGCTCGTTCGGCGACAAGTGGATGTGGACGCCGATCCCGCTCTCGGCCGCGCTGAGCGCCGCTGGGGTGGCCGGCCTGCGCTCGGAACGGGCCGCCCGCACCTGGCTTCCGGCTGTCTCGGCCCTGTACTGCCTCGACGGACTGATCGGTGTCATCACCCACATTCGCGGAGTGGCGCGCAAGCCGGGCGGCTTTCAGGAGCCGCTGTTCAACCTCGTCATGGGTCCGCCACTGCTCGCACCGGGCTCCCTGGCGCTGGTGGGCGGCATGGGACTGGCGGCCGCCGTGGTGGGGCGTGAGCGCTGATGGAGACGCCCGATCTTCGCCAGGCCCTGCACCTGCCCCACCAGCGGGAAGGAGGCAGCCCCGCCTCGCCCGACGAGCTGCCGCGCCAGCGCAACGGGATCACCCCCCAGATGCACGGCCGCTATCCGGACTACAACGTCCTCGACGAGGTCGACCACTGGGACGAGGCCACAAGCCGGCTCATTGCCGAGCGCATCGACCAGGTTCCCCCCATCCGCTTCTTCACCACCGACGAGGCGATGACGCTCGGGCGCTTCTGCGATCTGGTCCTCGCCCAGGACCGCGAGCCCAAGATCCCCGTTCTGCCCATGGTCGACGCCAAGCTGTGGGCCGGAGAGCTCGACGGCTTCGTCTTCGCCGGCATGCCCGATGATCGCGAGACCTGGCGGCGGGTCGCCCGGGGCCTCGACGCCAGCGCGCGCCAGCACGGCGCCGCTGACTTTCTTCACGCCACCACCGATGTCCAGTGCCAGATCATCGACGCCTTCTCCAAGGGCAAGCTGCACGGCGAGGTGTGGGATGAGATGTCGCCGTCAAACGCCTTCAGCGTGGTCATGCGCGCGGTCCTGAGCGCCTTCTACTCCCATCCTTGGGCCTGGAACGAGATCGGTTTCGGCGGTCCGGCCTACCCGCGGGGCTACGCCCGCTTCGGGGTCGGCCAGCGCGAGTCGTGGGAGGGGGCGGAGGCCTTCGAGCTCGACCCGGTGCGAGACGTCCAAGGATGAGCGTCCGCCACAGTCTGCGCACCCTGGCCCGTGGCGCCGTCCGGCCGCCGGACAACGACTCCGCCTTCCTGCTCGATCCCCACCGCCGCGCCGTGCCCCAGGAACGCATGGCCCGCTACGACGACGGCTACCCGGTCGATCTGGCCATCGTCGGCGCGGGCGCCGGCGGCGGGACACTGGCCCAGCGGCTGGCCCGCCGCGGCTGGAAGGTGGTCGTGCTGGAGGCAGGCCCGTTCTGGGATCCCGACCGCGACTGGGTCTCCGACGAGGCCGGCTCGCACAAGCTCTACTGGACGGCGCCGCGCGTGACCGGCGGCAGCGACCCCGTGCAGCTGGGCAAGAACAACTCCGGGCACGGCGTGGGCGGCTCGATGGTGCACTACGCCGGCTACTGCCCCCGGTTTCATCCCTCCGACTTCGAGGTGCACACGCGGGACGGAGTGGCTGAGGACTGGCCGATCTCCTATCAGGACCTCAAGCACCACTACGAACGCCTCGAGCTCGAGCTGCCGGTGGCCGGCGACCACTGGCCATGGGGGGACCCCCACCGCTATCCCCACACCGCCCACCCGGTGGCCGGGGGGGCCGAAGTGGCCTGGGCGGGGGCACGCAAGCTCGGCATCGAGATCCGCGTCGGCCCGGTCGGCATCACCAACGGCGCCTTCGGCAATCGCCCGCACTGCATCTATCGCGGCTTCTGCCTGCAGGGCTGCAAGGTCAATGCCAAGGCCTCGCCGTTGGTCACCCACATCCCCGACGCCATCGAGCACGGTGCGGAGATCAGGGCCGACTGCATGGTCTCCCGAGTCGAGATCGACGAGAGCTCAGGGCGGGTCACCGGAGTGCGCTACTTCCGCGATGGCCAGGAGCGCTTCCAGCGTGCCGACGCCGTGGCCGTGGCCGGCTACTCGATCGAGACGCCACGGCTGCTCTTGAACTCGACCAGCCGGCGCTTCCCTCACGGGCTGGCTAATGACAACGATCAGGTCGGCCGCTGCGTCATGGTCCAGGGCGCCACCCAGGTGGCCGGGCGCTTCGCTGACCGCATGAGCATGTACAAGGCGCCCCCGCCCGAGATCTGCTCTGAGCAGTTCTATGAGACAGATCCGCAGCGGGGCTTTGCCCGCGGCTTCTCCATCCAGACCGTGGGACCACTGCCCATTGAGTGGGCCCAGCACGTGCTGGCCGACGGGCACTGGGGACCCGCGCTTCGGGCCTACATGCGCGACTACAACCACTGGTACACGCTCGGCGTCCTCTGCGAGCTCCTGCCCCGGCTGGAGAACCGGATCACCGTCACCGAGGAGTTCCACGATCAGTTCGGCCTCCCGGTGAGCCGCATGGATTACAGCCAGTGCGAGAACGACCGCAAGAACATCGCCTTCGCCAAGCAGACGCTGCACGACATCTTCGAGGCCGCCGGCGCCCAGGACGTACTCACGATTGACCGCTACGCCCATCTCGTCGGCGGCTGCCGGATGGGCTCCGATCCCGAGCGCAGCGTCGTGCGCGCCGACCATCGGGCGTGGAAGGTGCCCAACCTGTTCGTCGCCGACGGCAGTGTGATGCCGACGCAGGGCTCGGCCAACCCGGCCCTGACCATCATGGCGCTGGCCTCGCGCCTGGCCGATCTGCTCGGCGATAAGCGGATCGCGGCCGGGTGAGCCCGGCGGCGCCCTGACTAGTGATCCTCGAGATAGGACCGCACGGCCGCCAGGTCGGCCACGAACTGGTCCATCGCCTCGCGCCGCTCGGCCTCTTCCTGCACGCGGAGGATGGCCGAGGGATGTGTGGTCACAGTGACGAAGTCGGCCAGGTTGGACTGCAGCGGCCGCCCGCGATCGCGGCCCACCCGCAGCCAGGAGCCGAGCAGGGCCTGTCCGGCGGTGGCGCCGAGCAGGACGAGCGCCTCCGGTGCCACCACGGCCAGCTCGGCTTCCAGCCAGGGAAGGCAGGCTGAGACGTGCCAGCGGTCGGGCTTCTGGTGGATGCGCCGCTTGCCCCGGGCCTTGTAGCGAAAGTGCTTGACCGCATTGGTGATGTAGACCTCTTCTCGCGCGATCCCGGCCTGGCGCAGGCCGTCGTCGAGCACCCGGCCGGCGGGGCCGACGAACGGATGACCCTCGATGTCCTCGCGGTCACCAGGCTGCTCACCGACGAACATGATCCTGGCCTTCGCGGCCCCCTCGCCCATCACGCCCTGCGTCGCCCCTTGCCACAGGTCGCAGGCCCGGCACTCCTGCACGGTTCCCCGCAGCTGGGCGAGGGTGGGCTGGTCGGGGACGGGCGGCGGCGGGTACGCGCCGGCGCCGCCGGCGGGCTCGTCAAACAGCGTCATGCTCCGCCGATGCGGCTACCCCAGCCATGAGCGAGATACGCATCGGGTGCTCGGGATGGATGTACGACGACTGGCGGGGGCGCCTGTACCCGGAGCGCGAGGCCAAGCGCCGGTGGCTCGAACGCTACGCCGAGCACTTCGACACCGTGGAGGTCAACTCGACCTTCTATCGGCTCGCGCGCCGCGAGGCCGTGGCGGGCTGGGTCAAGCAGACGCCGGGGCACTTCCTGTTCACGGTCAAGGCCAGCCGCTATCTGACCCACATCAAGCGCCTGCTCGACATCGGCGAGGGGGTCTCGCGCTTCTATGAGCCGCTGGGCCCCCTGATCGAGGCCGGACGGCTCGGTCCCGTGCTGTGGCAGCTGCCGGAGAACTTTCACCGAGACGATGGCCGCCTGGCGCACCTGCTGGAGCTTCTGCCCGCCGGCCGTCACACGGTCGAGTTTCGCCATCCGAGCTGGTTCGTCCCCGAGGTTTACGCGGCACTGCGAGCCCGGGACGTCGCGCTGACCCTCGGTGACCACCCGCAACGGCCCTTTCAGAGCCACGAGGCCACCGCGGACTGGCGCTTCGTGCGCTTTCACTACGGTCACCGGGGCCGCGCCGGCAACTACTCCGAGCGCGAGCTCGCCGAGTGGGCGCAGCGCATGGGACCCTGGGCGCGGGCGAGCGACCTGTACGCCTACTTCAACAACGACTGGCGCGGCTTTGCTCCCGCCAACGCGGTCGCTCTGCGCCGGCGCCTCGAGCGCTACTGAGCGAGGGTGGCCCGGTCGACGGGTAGGCCGAACCGCTCCTGCAGCTCGGCGTCGTCGAGATCCTCGCGGTAGCGCTGCCCGCCCTCCTCGGGATGGGTGAAGAGCACGATGCGGTCGGCCGGGAAGGTCTGGAGGACGTCGTTGATGGCCTGCACGGGATCGGCCTCTCCGGTTCGTCCGGTGGCCAAGGCGCCCGCTTCGGTCAGCTCGTGCACGGTCTCGGTGCGCACTTCCTGGGCCCGCGCGATCGCCTCGTCGGCGTCGGAGAACCAGAACTTGAGCGGGTTGTCGGCCAGCGCCGGCGCCAGCACCATGATCTCGGTCTGCGCCGGGTCCGATTCAACGGTCAGGGCCTCGCGCAACTGGGAGGCGGTGACCGGCTCGCTCGTGACCACGAGGAGTTTCACGTGACCGGACTACCCGGCCGGGACCACGCGCACGCGCGGTGGGCCGGCCGCGGGCGTGGCCGTCCCCGGGACGATGCCGAGTTCCTCGATCAGGGTGAAGAAGGCCTTGGCGTAGGGTGAGGCGGCGGTCCGGGCGCGCAGCTGTGACCAGTCGACCTGCTCGCGCAGCGCCCGGGCGATGCCGACGAGGCCCCCGTACTCGAGACAATGCTCATCGAGTGCGAAGAGCATGGTCACGAACATGTCCTCGGGGGTCATGACCGGGGTGGCCACCGACATGACGGGAATCACGTCGGCTCGTTGCAGCACCTCGTCGGTCACCTCGAGCCCCGAGGGGCCGAAGATGATGTCGATCAGGACATCCTCGTGCCAGGCCTTGTACAGCCATTCCTCGGGCGGTCGGTCCGTACGCAGGCCGGCCTCGCCGAGGGCCGCCAGTGCCGCCTCGGCGTCCTCGGGCTTGACCATGAGATCGAGATCCTTCTTGGGTTCCGGGCCGCCGCGCGCCCACGCGGCCATGCTGCCGCCCAGCATGAAGGGAATGCCGCGGTCGCGCAGCGTGGCCACCGCGAGCTTGAAGGTGTCGATCAGACGGTCGAAATCAGCCCCTGGGGCCATGGTCCTATGGAACTACCCGCCGGGGGGTACTTGATGCTCATGCCCAGCGAGAGCAATCACTCCGGCAAACGGTGTCTCAGGATCGCCGCCGCGGGCGATGTGCACTGCAGCCAGGCGCACGGCGAGGAGATCCGCCAAGCGGTGGCCGCGCTGGAGGGCAAGGCCGATCTCGTGCTCTTCGCGGGCGATCTGACCACCCACGGCGAACCCGAGCAGGCCGCCGTCCTGGCTGAGGCGTGCGCTTCGCTGGAGGTGCCCATCTTCGCCGTGCTCGGCAACCACGACTGGCACGCCAACCGCCGCGACGAGCTGGTCGAGGCGCTCGCGCCCGGGGGGATCACGGTCCTCGATCGCGACTGGGTCACCTGCACCGCGCTCGGGATGGAGGTCGGCATCGTCGGCGTCAAGGGATTCGTGGGTGGGTTTCCCGGCTCTCACCTGCCCGACTTCGGCGAGCCCTCGCTGCGCGCCATCTACCGCGAGACCCAGCACGAGGTCGACGCGCTGGACCGGGGGCTGCGGGAGATCGCCCTGTGTCCGACCCGGATCGCCTTGCTCCATTACGCCCCCTGCGAGGCCACCATTCACGGCGAGCCGCCGGGTATCTGGGCCTTTCTGGGCACCGACCGGCTGGCCGCGCCAATCGCCGAGCATGAGCCCGATCTCGTCCTGCACGGCCACGCCCACGCCGGCACCTTTCAAGGGGCCATCGGGACCGTGCCGGTCTACAACGTCTCCGTTCCGGTGATCGGGCGCGACTTCTGGCTCTTCGAGCTCGAGGTCACGGCGCGGGCCCGCGCGCCGATCCACTAGGTGATTCAGCCGGCGGCTGAATCACCCTTCTCGCGCTCCTTCTGCGTGTACAAGCCCTCGAAGAGGTCGCCGTAGCGGTCATAGATGACGTTGCGCTTGACCTTCAGCGTCGGCGTCAGCTCACCCGTGTCGATCGAGAGGTCGTGGTCGAGGATGATGAACTTCTTGACCTGCTCGACCTGGGCGTAGTTGGCGTTGGCCCGGTCGAGCTCCTTTTGCACGAGCCCCCGGACCTCCTCGGTCTCGGCCAGCGCGCCCAGATCCTCGGGCAGGCCCTGCTCCTTGGCCCAGGGGAGGATCTCCTCCGGATCGAGGGTGATGAGGGCCACCGGGTAGGGCCGGCGGTCGCCGTACATGACCGCCTGGGAGATGAACCGCGATTGCTTGAGATCGTTCTCGATGTTGGCCGGGGTGAGGTTCTTGCCCCCCGCGGTGATGATGATGTCCTTCTTGCGCCCGGTGATCTTGAGAAAGCCGTCCTCGTCGAGCTCACCGATGTCACCCGTGTGCAGCCAGCCGTCCACGAGGGTCGCGGCCGTGGCCTCGGGGTTGCGCCAGTACTCCTTGAACACGTTGGGGCCACGCGTGAGGATCTCCCCGTCCTCCTCGGCGATGCGCAGCTCCACGCCGGGCATGGCCTTCCCCACGGTGCCGAACTTGAACGCGTCGAGCGTGCCCACCGTGCCCACGGCGGTGGTCTCGGTCATGCCCCAGCCCTCGAGCACGGGCACACCGCAGGCGTAGAAGAACTCGAGGATCTCGGGCGCGATCGGGGCCGCCCCACTCACCGCCTGGCGGACGTGGCCGCCGAAGAGGCCGCGCACCTTGGAGAAGATCCGCTCGTCGGCCTGGTCGAAGGGGCCGCGCATGGCCTCGGGGATCTCCTCGCCGCGCTCCTGGCGCAGGCGAACCTCGACGCCGAGCTTGATCGCCTTCTTGAACTGCTCCTGTTCCTCCTCGCTGGCCTGTTGGCGCATGTTCATGGCCAGCGTGTAGATCTTCTCGAAGATCCGCGGGACGGAGGGGATGTAGGTGGGGTGGCTCTGGGCGATCTCCCCGACGATCTCCTTGGTGTTCCCGCCGTAGTAGACGATCGCCGTGCCCTGGTCAAAGGACGCCAGCTGGGAGGTGAGGGCAAAGGCATGGGCCAGTGGCAGATAGAGGTAGGTCGTCTCGCCCGGCTGCACGAAGGCGAGCTCCTCGACCATCTGACACACCGCCATGGCGTTCGTGTGGGTGAGCACGACGCCCTTGGGGGGCCCTGTCGTGCCCGAGGTGTAGATGATCGTGTACGGGTCGTCCGGCTCGACCGCCTCGCGCCGGCTTCGCAACTCGTCGCGGTGGCGGGCGCGGCCCCGGTCGCGGAGCTCGTCCAGCGTCAGCCCGCGCGTGATGCGCCCGCCGTCGCCGTCCATGGTGATGACGTGCTCGAGGCTCGGCAGCTCGCGGCGGATCTCCTCGATCTTCGCTCGCTGTTCCTTGTCGGCGCAGATCACCGCTCGAGCCTCGGAGTTACCGATCACCCACTCGCACTCCTTGGGCGAGTTGGTGGGGTAAATGGGCACGACGATGCCGCCGGCCACCGTGATCGCGTAACTGGACACCGTCCACTCGATGCGCGTGTCGGCGAGGATGCAGGCCCGGTCGCCGGCTTGGAGCCCGATGTCGATCAGCCCGAGGGCAAGTTCCTCGATCCAGTCGTTGATCTCCGCGTAGGAGAGCTCGGCCCATTCGCCGTCTGCCTTGAAGCGGGCGGCCGGGTTGTCGGCGAAGCGCTCGGCGGCAGAGTGGGGCAGCTCGGTCACCGTCGACGCAATCACCCGCGCTTGTGAGGTGGTATGGCTCATCCTGATCTCCTCGTTCACATGCGGCGTCTCAATCTGGACGCTCCCGCATGAATTGTTCCCGCGTCGGGACGCTGTATGCCCTGCCGATTATCCCCGGCACGCGCGGCGATGCCGTCGAGGCGAGGCGAAGGGACCGGCACCGGCGTCCCTGCCGGTCCTGGCGCCTCGTGTGCGATGTCCGTCGCGGTCAAGCGTGCAGCGGCATCCGGGCTTGGTGCCCGTGTCGCCCTGGGCCCTCGCTCAGAGGCCGGCCGGATGCCTCTCCACGAAGCCGTCGAACTCGCCCCCGCCCTGGGCCCACCGCGTGCCGCCCTCCGCCTGAGCGACGGTGTCAAAACGCCAGCCGGCCACCTCCATCCACGCGTGGCCCGCATTGGCATAGACGGTGATCCACCGCCCGGGCCCCGGCTCGCCCCAGCTCTCGAACTCGCCCGAGGTCAAGGGCGCGCTGACCAGCCCCGCGGCGGCCAGCGCGTAGCTGACCGACCCCGAGCAGTCATAGGCGTTGGCCTGGAAGGACGCGTGACCGCCTCCGTAGAGGTACGGGAGGGTGGCGATGGCGTTACCGGCGGCGATGACCTGCGCCACGGCCGCGGGCGCCCCGGGCGGCGGCTGGACCATCCCTCCCGGGTTGGTGGCCACCCCGCCGGCGCCGGCGGGCGTGACGGCGGCGCCTTGCGCCGCGGCGCGCGCCTCGAGGTGCCCGAGGCGGGTGGTCAGCGCGCTGAGCTTGGCCGCGTCGGCGTCGCGGGTTCGCTCCTCGGCGTGCTCGCGGCTCACGAGAGCCGCGGCCCACGCCGCGGCCTGGCCGCGCTGCTGGGCGACCTGCTCGGTGAGCGCCCGGTCGCGCGCCTCGAGCGCCCCCAGGACGATCGTCTGGTGCTTGACCGCCGCACGGGCGATGCGGGTCACGCCGACGATCGCGGCGTCCTGGTTGCCGATGCGCCGCAGGAAGGACAGCTGCTCGAGCAGGGTGTCGAACCCGCGCGAGTTGAGGATGACGGTCATCAGGTTCGGCTCCCCGCCCTCGTACTGGGCCACGAGGTTGGCCGACAGCGACTCGGAGGCCAGGCGCAGGCGGTTTTCCAGATCAACGAGGTGGTTGCGCGCGGCCAGCAACCGCCCGCGGGCGGCGTGCAGGGCGGCTTCGCGGGCCTCGAGGTCGTGCTCCAGATCGCGCAGACGAGAGCGGGCGAGCCGCAGACCGCCCGCCGTGGTGGCGATCTGCGCCGCGTCCCCGGCCACCGCACCTCTGAGCGCGGCCGACGCGCTCTGGCCGGCCTGGATCTGACTCTGCAGATCGGCCGCGCTCGGAGTGACCAGCGCACCGGCCATAAGGAGCGTGGCCAGCGCCGTGGCGGCGGCACGCAGTCCGAAGGGCAGGCGAAGAGAGCGGCGCATGGGAGCAGGGGAAGAGGCGCGCCCTCGTCACGGCGAGGCGCGCCACGGGCTCCGCGATCGGAGCGGCGGGGACCCTAACAGTGGGCGTCGCCTCGGCCCAGCTTTTCCCCTGCTCGTGAACGAAATCCTGCACGGGCGCAGGACGCGCGAGCGCTCTCGGCGTCTAGCAGCTCTTGACGCCGAGCGTGATCCGGTCCTGCCGCGCCCCCTTCATGGCGGCGGTGAAGCGCTGCGCCTGCTGGTTGATGCCCTGGGCGTTCTTCTGACCGGCCGCCCTGACCAGGGCGTTGATGGCCGTGTTGGCGTTGCCGAGGTCGTTGACCCAGTGGGCCACGAGCGGGGTATCGGTCTGCGGCTCAGGGATGTCCTGGATGGCGCGGATGGTCTGGCCAAAGAGCTCGTTGGTCTCGGCCCCGAGGGCGTTGAGCTCAGGCAGCGTCGTGTTGGCGTTGACGGCCCCCCACTGACGGCCGAGCGCATTGAGCTTCGGGCTGTACTCGCGGCAGACGCCCTCGAGCTGAGCCGTTGAAGTGGGCGCCGTGGCCGGCGGGGGAGAGGGGCCGGTCTTGACCGTCGTCGAGCTGCTGCTCCCGCACCCGGCCAGGGCCGCGGCAATGAGCGCGCCTGCGATGAGCTTGCGAGCGACCACTTTTCCGTCCGTACCCCTTGGGGCTGCGTCGCAAGCGCCGACTTGCCGGCTCGCGGCGGCGCCTCGCCATCGCGCAGATGAGACTCGTACATCCGGCCCTAAAGAGCGTCCCGGCTCATGCCGATGAGGCCTCATCGCGGGTGATCGGCTGCGGTCTCGCAGAGGGCGGTCAGCCATCGGCGCCCCTGGGGCCGGAGTTTCCCGGCTGACGGCCCCGCACGTTGACATCGGCATCAGGACCCGAGGAGGTCTCATGGCTAGGTGCAGGAACGGCTTCGCGCGCGCGCGGGTCCAGATCGGCGGACGCAATGCGCTCGGCGCCGCCATCGCGGCAGCGTGCTGCCTGGCCGTCAACGCCGCCCCCGCGATGGCGGGCACGATCTCCTATGACAACTCAGCCTCCGGTAACGGTGCGCCCCCGAAGAGCCTGGGCGGCTTCGCGCTCACGCCCTTCGCCGCCGATCCGGGCGCCGACGACAGCTTCGAGACCACGGTGCCGGCCCCGGGCGGCGGAGCACTTCAGTTCACGCCCGCGATGGAGCACTTCGCCGAGACCGAGCTTGACGATGCCTCGTGGGGTGACCCCACCACCAACAACTACCAGGGCGACGTCTACTGGACCAACGGGGGCGAGAGCCAGAGGTTCGTCCTACCGGCCAACACCAGAGCATTCTCGTTCTATGTGGTCCCCAACGTCAGCTCGAACAACGGCGTCCCGCTGACCGCGGGAATCACCGTCACCGACCAGCGCGGCGACACCTTTGGACCCACCAACGTGTCCGGCGACGACGGTCAAGCCATGGAGTTCGGCTTCTACGGCACGGGCGGCGACACGATCAAGTCGCTGACCGTGACCAATGAGTCGGCCAACAGCGATCTCGTGCTCGGCGAGTTCGCCATCAATACGACGGCCGGGCCGAGCTGCAAGGTCGTCTCCACGGTGGCGAGCTGGCCCGCTCACCAGACCGTGCAGGTCACGGCCCCGGCCGGGGTCTCATCGGTCGCCTACCACGTGCAGAACGGAACCGTGGGCTTCTCGGCCAACCCCCTCACCCTCAGCGGCCCAACGACGATCGGATCGGTGGTCTCGGGCACGGGCACGTTCGCCTCTCCCACCTCGGTGCTGGCCACCGCCACCAAGACGTACCGCTACGCGGCCACGCACTGGTCACTCGACGTCACGGACGCCATCGGGGACGCGGTGCACTGCCAGTAGCGCCAGGCGGGGGCGTGTGCCGGGCCCAACGGCGCACGCCCCCGTCCCGCCGCCGCGCGAGCGCGGGCCCTCACCCGGCGGCGCCGGCCACGTCCTCGAGCCGGGCTTCGGTGGGCCTCAGGACCGCCACCGCCTCCTCGAGCCGGGGCCG
Organism: uncultured Solirubrobacterales bacterium; assembly: GCA_963777185.1. Lineage (GTDB taxonomy): Bacteria > Actinomycetota > Thermoleophilia > Solirubrobacterales > Solirubrobacteraceae > Palsa-465. Next base: position 314,151 of record CAVZPU010000007.1, on the reverse strand, counting down.
CCGATCGCGTCTCGTCGTGGGCCAAACCCGCCGTCACGAGCGCCATCCCGATCTTGGGTGCCGCCCCGAGACGATGCGCCAGGGCGCCTTCCTCGTCGGCCAGCCGGCGAGCCTACGTGACGTTGCCCAGGCCCAAGGTCGCGGGCCACTTCTCGCTGGGCCTCAACGTGGGCAGCGTGCCGCGGGGCGCCCGCGTTGAGGTGGTGGTTCTGCTCCTCGACCAGACCGATCCAAGCCTCGCGGGGCGCCAGCGGCTGCCGACCGTTCGGTGAGCTGACGCGGTGAGTCGCTTCGGGTCCGGGCCCGGGCCCGGGCGCCCCGGCACCGTCGGGCGCGGTCGGTCTGGCGCGAGGCGGCGCGGCTCGGCTGGCCCGGCGACGGTCGGGCGCGGTTCGTAGCGTCGCATTCGAGCCCTCCCGGACGCCGAGTGTGCACACGCGGCCGCCACAGGGCCGTTCGGTAGCACTCGACGATCTGCACGCGCCGAGTGCGACGCTGCGAACCTTGCCGGTGAGCACTGCGTCCCGCTTGGGCCCGCGTCCGAGCGGGCCTTCTCGACAGCGCGCCCGGCACGATTCGAACGTGCGACCTTTCGCTCCGGAGGCGAACGCTCTATCCCCTGAGCTACGGGCGCGGGGGGTTTTCGGGCATCCCGAAACCTGACCCGGGAGCTTACCGCGGCCCGGACCGGTGCGCGCGTGGACATTCGCCCCCCGGGTGTTCGACCCCGGACCGGCGGCCCGCGGCGCCCCGCAGGGCCCGGGTACCCCGCCGGTATAGCGATTTCGAACCGAACGGAGCGGGTCATGGCCCGTAGTCACACGGCGGGTCGAGCCCGTCGACCTCAGCCGGGCGGGGAAGGCGTACGGCGTCGCTGCCCGCCCGACGCCGTGACCCCAACGGCCGAGGAGCTCCCCGGCAGTGCCGCCAATGGCTCGCACGACGACTGACTGGTTCTCGGGTGCCTCCGCGCTGGCGCCACTCGCCCGATCACTTGGTCCGGGCCCTGATCATCGGCCTGTCGTTCGCCGGTGGAGCCGTCGACGCCGGGACCTACCTCGGCCTCGGTCGCGTGTTCCCAGCCAACATGACGGGGAACACGGTGCTCCTCGCCATCGCGGTCGCGCGCGGCACCGGAACCGAGGCCGCTCGCTCCGGCCTGGCGCTCGGGACCTACTGCGTTGGCGTGGCCGTGGGCACCCTCATCCTGCGCGACCGCGACCGCGACCGCTGGCCCGCCGGTGCAGCGGCCACGCTGGCTCTCGAGGCGGTCACGCTCGCAGCCCTGCTGGTCGGCTGGGAAGCCTTCGGGCTCGCGCCCCGTTATGGGCTGATCGCGGCCGCCGCCGCAGCAATGGGGGCGCAGTCGGCCGCGGTGCGCGTCTCTCACGTCGGCGGCGTCACCACGACCTACGTCACCGGGACGCTGACGACCTTCGTCGCCCGGATGGTCACGGTGCTCAAGCGGGCGCCCGACGACGCACCGCCGAGCCCCGCCCGCCCCGGGGAGTCTTGGTTGGTCTACGGGCTTGGGGCCCTGGCCGGCGCCTTCGCCCAGACCGCCTGGGACGCCGGCGTGATGGCGATCCCCTTGGTGCTGGTATCGGCAAGCACGCTGGTGGCTCTGTTTCGCCGGCGAACACAGGAGTGATGACCGCATGGCTGTGATGAGCGAGGACCGAGGCGCCCCGACCGGGGCCGGCACCGCAATCGACTCCCGCGCTCTGGCCCGGGAGCTCGTCCGCGACATCCGGGGCGAGGTGCGCTTCTCCTCCGGCAGCCGGGCGCTCTACGCCCACGACAGCTCGGTGTATCGCCAGCTGCCGATCGGCGTGGTCGTGCCCCGCGACAACGAGGACGTCGTCGCCGCGGTCGCGATCTGCCGGGCCCATGGCGCCCCCATCGTGGCCCGGGGCGGCGGCACCGGGCTGGCCGGTCAGACCGTCAACGAAGCCGTTCTCATCGATTTCTCGAAGTACATGCGCGCGATCGTCGAGCTCGATCCCGACCGCCGAATCGCTCGCGTGCAGCCCGGCCTCGTGCTCGACCGCCTCCGTGACGCCGCCGAGAAGCACGCTCTGACCTTCGGGCCCGACCCGGCCACCCACAGCCGGTGCACGATCGGCGGGATGCTCGGCAACAACTCGTGCGGCACCCACTCGATCATGGCCGGAGTCACGGCCGACAACATCGAGTCGCTCGATGTCCTGCTCTACGACGGCACGCGATTGACGCTGCCGTGCACGGTGTCCGAGGCCGAGCTCGAGCGCGTCATCGCGGCCGGCGGCCGGCAGGGTGAGCTGTACGGAAAGCTGCGCGCGCTTCGTGACCGCTACGGCGAGCGGATCCGCGAACGCTTCCCCGATATCCCGCGCCGCATCTCGGGTTACAACCTCGACCGGCTCCTGCCCGAGCAGGGGTTCAATCTGGCCGCCGTTTTCGTGGGCACCGAGGCCACCTGCGGGCTCGTGCTCGAGGCCACATGCACCCTCGTGCACAGTCCCCAGCACCGCTCTCTGGTGCTCGCCGGCTACGCCGATTGCCCCACCGCAGCCGACCAGGTCCCTTGGATCATGGCCGAGCACGATCCGATTGCCCTGGAGACATTCGACCGCCGCCTGCTGCGCAACGAGCTCGTCAAGGGCTTCAAGCGGCGAGCCGACCTCATGCCCGACGGCGAAGGCTGGCTGCTGGTCGAGTTCGGCGGCGAGGATCAAGACGAGGCCGACGCCAAGGCCGAGCGCTTCACCGACGCGGTGTGCGGGCGAGGCGGCCATGGGGGTCAAGCTCTACGAGGACCCAGCCGAGATCCAGGAGGTGTGGCGGATCCGCGAGGGCGGGGTCGGCCACAGCAAGGTCCCCGGCGAGCACCCCGGGTGGCCGTCCTGGGAGGACGCGGCGGTCGCTCCGCAGGACACCGGCGATTACCTTCGTGACCTCGAGGAGCTCTGCCGCCGGCACGGACGGCGGATCGCCTGCTACTTCGGCCACATCGGCCACGGCTGTGTGCACACCAGGATCGACTGGGACTTTCTCACCCCGGAGGGGGTCCGCAACTATCGCGCCTTCATGGAGGACGCCGGCGACCTCGTGGCCCGCTACAAAGGCTCGCTCTCGGGCGAGCACGGCGACGGCCACGCCCGGGCTGAGCTCCTGCCCAGGATGTTCGGCGCGGAGATCGTGCAGGCCTTCGCCGAGTTCAAGGCCATCTGGGACCCGGACGGGAAGATGAACCCGGGCAAGGTGGTCGATCCCTACCCGCTCGACACCCATCTGCGGATGGACCCGAGCTACCACACCCGACCGGTGCAGACCGAGTTCTCCTTCGCGGGCGACAACGGCAGCTTCGCCGCCGCGGCCGAGCGGTGCTTCGGCGTCGGCGCCTGCCGCAGCCAGGAAGGCACCATGTGCCCGAGCTACCAGGCCACCATGGAGGAGAAGCACTCCACGCGCGGGCGCGCGCGCCTCTTGCACGAGATGATGCGCGAGGACCCGCCGCTCGACGGGGCCTGGCGCAACGAGGAGGTCAAGGAGGCACTCGACCTCTGTCTGGCCTGCAAGGGCTGCCTGCACGAGTGCCCGGTCCTGGTCGACATGGCCACCTACAAGGCCGAGTTCTTCTCCCATTACTACTCGGGTCGCTTGCGCCCCCGACAGGCCTACGCACTGGGCTTGATCCGCTGGGAGGCGCAGCTCGCAGCGCGCATGCCCCGCCTCGCGAACCTGCTCACCCAGCGCGAGCCACTGGCCTCGATCGGCAAGCGGCTCGCCGGCGTGGCCCCCGAGCGCACTCCGCCGGCTTTCGCGCCCGTCACCTTCCGCCGCTGGTTTGAGGACCGCGCGCGCCACCACGGCGCGTTTGCGGTCCGGGGCGCCCGCGCCAATGGAAGCCCGCGTCAGCCCCGGACGGCAGGTCGCGTGGTCCTCTTCGCCGACACCTTCAACGATCACTTTCACACCGACGTGGCGGTGGCGGCCACCGAAGTGCTCGAGGCGGCGGGGTTTGACGTGACCCTGCCAGCGGGGTCGGTGTGTTGCGGGCGTCCCCTGTACGACTTCGGCATGCTCGGCTTGGCCCGGCGCCAGCTCGAGCGCGCGCTCGCCGTGCTCCGCGACGAAATCCGGGCGGGAACGCCGGTCATCGCTCTCGAGCCCAGCTGCGGGGCCGTCTTCCGCCACGAGCTTGTGGACATGTTCCCCCACGACGAGGACGCCAAGCGCCTGAGCCGCCAGACCTTCAACTTCGGCGAGTTCCTAGCCCATCACACCGACCACTGGACGATGCCGCGCCTCGAGCGGCGGGCCCTCGTTCACTTCCACTGCCACCAGCGCGCCACCGGCGATGTGGACTGCGATCAATCCGTCCTGGACCGGCTGGGGCTTGACTACGAGGTGCTCGACAGCGGCTGCTGCGGCGTCGCCGGGTCCTTCGGCTACGAGCGGGGCGAGAAGTACGAGGTGTCGATGGCCGCCGGCGAGCGCGTTCTCCTGCCCGCGGTGCGCGCCGCCTCGCCGCACACCTTGGTGGTCACGGACGGGTTCAGCTGCCGCTCGCAGATCGAGCACGCCACCGAACGCAGCCCCCTGCACCTGGCCCAAGTCGTGCAGATGGCGCTGCGCGAAGGTCCAAACGGCCCCAGTGGCGTGTGCCCGGAGCGGCGCTACCAACGGCCGCCCCAACCGGCGGCCGGCCAGAAAGCGCCCCGCGGGCGCCTGGCCGGGGCGGCCATCGGGGCGGTCCTGGCCGCCGGTGCCTGGGGTGCCCGACGGGCGCTCGGGTGAGAACCTACGTCGGGGCGCGAGCTGCGCGCCCCCGCCATGCAGATCGCCATCATCTCCGACACCCACATGCCGCGCGGGGAGCGCCGGCTGCCGGCGGGGTGCGTGAGCCGCCTGAAGGCCGCCGATCTCATCATCCACGCCGGTGATCTCATGCGCCTGCCGGTGCTCGCCGAGCTCGAGGCGCTTGGCCCGCCGGTGGTGGCCGTCCACGGCAATGTCGACGATGCCGAGGTCCGCGCCGCCCTGCCGGCGCAGGCGGAGGTCGCGGCACAAGACGCCCGCATCGCGGTCATCCACGACGCCGGACCGGCCCGCGGGCGTTTGGCCCGGCTGAAAACCCGGTTTCCCCGCGCCGACGTGGTGATCTTCGGTCACTCCCACATCCCTCTGCATGAGCGCGACGGCGAGGGCTTTCAGATCTTCAACCCCGGCAGCCCGACCGAGCGCCGGCGCTCGCCCGAGCACACGATGGGCGTGGCCACCGTCACCGGCGGGAAGATCGGCTTTGCCCTGATCGCCCTCTCCTAATCCCGCCCGCACCGGCTGCCACACTCAGAAAACGATGGACCTCTCGGTGTTCTTCGCCGGCACCGCCGGCTCCATTCCCACCGCCCGCCGCGGGCTGCCGGCCGTGCTCGTGCGCCGGGGCGGGGACCGCATCCTGTTCGACTGCGGCGAGGGCACCCAGCGCCAGCTCGTCAGCTCGGTGGGCTTGACCGACCTGACCGAGATCTTCATCACCCACTTTCACGCCGACCACTGGCTCGGTCTGCCCGGCTTGCTCAAGACCTTCGATCTGCGGGCTCGTGACCGGCCGCTGACCGTGTACGGCCCGCCGGGCCTGCGCGAGCTCGTCGTGCTGGGGCTGCGGGCGGCCGGGCGCGTGCGCTTTGCGCTCGAGCTCGCCGAGCTTGGCCCCGGCGACGTGCTCACACGGGACGGCTACCGCATCGCGCCCGTGCCGGTCGCCCACCGCGTCCCCGCCTACGGCTACGTCCTCTACGAGGATGAGCGACCCGGAGCCTTTGACCCCGCGACGGCCGTCGCGCTCGGCATCACGCCCGGACCCGAGTTCGGCCGCCTGCAGCGCGGCGAGACGGTGAATGGCGTGGCCCCCGACCAGGTCCTCGGCCCTGCGCGGCCCGGTCGCAAGCTCGTCATCTCCGGCGACACGCGGCCCTGCGAGGCCCTGCGCATCGCCGCCCACCAGGCCGACGTGCTCGTGCACGAGGCCACCTTCGCCACCGAGGAAGCCGAGCGCGCCCTCGACACCGGTCACTCCACCGCGGCCGAGGCGGCGGCGCTGGCGGCGGAGGCGGAGGTGCGGCTGCTCGCCCTCACCCACTTCTCAACTCGTTATCCCGCGGGACGGCTGCGCGATGAGGCCCGGGCGGTCTTCCCCGAGACCGTCCTGCCCCGCGACTTCGACACCGTCGAGATCCCCTTCCCCGAGCGCGGTGCTCCGGAGCTGATCCGCTGGGCCGACCGACCGGCGGCGGAGGCGGCCGTGGTGGGCGACGCACGGTCATGACCGCCGACGGGATCGAGCGGGTAACGACGCCGCGGATGGTCCTGGAACGGCTCGTGCCCGGGCATGCCGAGGAGCTGTGCCAGCTGCTGCTCGATCCCGCCGTCGCCCGCACGCTGTGGCCGTTTCCCGTCGCTCAGACGCGCCGCGACGTGGTCGGCGGCCTCCTGGCCAAGATCGAGCACTGGGACCGCAACGGCTTCGGACTGTGGCTGGCGCGCGATCGGAACACGGGGGCGATGGTGGGCCGGGGCGGGCTTCAGTACACCTACACCGTGGGGTCGGGCGGCGTGGAGGCGGCCTGGGCCATCGTGCCGGCGCGCTGGGGCCAGGGACTGGCCACCGAGCTCGCGCAGGCGGCGGTCGAGGTGGCCTGCGGGGCCCTCGGTCTCCTCGACGTGGTGGCTCTGGCCGGCCCCGATAACCGGGCCTCCCGGCGGGTGATGGAGAAGACGGGCTTTCGCTATGAGCGCGACATCGAGCACGCCGGACGCCCCCACGTGCTCTACCGCCGTCGCTTCGCGGTGACCTCGCGGCTTGCCGCGGTCGACTTCGCGCCGTTCCGGCCGCGGCCGCTGGTACCCTGAGCCACAGTCAAATTCGCGCCTTTAACCCGGTCCCGTGAGGCCAGGAAGGAGCTCTGTCGTGCCCCCCGATCGTAAAGTCGTCCTTGATCAGGACGATGTGCGCCGCACGCTGGTGCGGATCGCTCACGAGATCGTCGAGAAGAACCCGAGCGGAACGCTCGCCGTCGTCGGGATCCAGCGTCGCGGTGCGGTGCTCGCGCAGCGCCTGCACGCCTTGACCAGCGAGCTGCTCGACGCCGAGCTGCCCCTGGGCTTCGTCGACATCTCCTTCTACCGCGACGATCTGGCCATCCGTCCCACCGCGCCGGTGGTCCACGCCACGGCCCTGGAGTTCCCGGTCGACGACCGGACGATCGTCATCGTCGACGACGTCCTCTACACCGGGCGCACCGTGCGAGCTGCGATCGACGAGATCTTCGACTACGGGCGCCCGGCCCGCGTCCAGCTCGCCACCCTCGTCGACCGCGGTCACCGCGAGCTCCCGATTCGCCCCGACTACGTGGGCAAGAACATCCCCACCTCCCAGCAGGAACGGGTCAACGTGCACGTCCAGGAGATCGACGGCGTTGACGAAGTGACGATCGGACCGGCCGCCCAGCCCCGGAGGGCGGCGGCATGAGCAGGATGCCCAAGCACCTGATCTCGATCGACGATCTCGACCGAGCCGCCATCGAGCGGGTCCTCGACCGGGCCGAGTCCTTCGCCGAGGTCCAGGGCCGGGAGATCAAGAAGGTTCCCGCCCTGCGCGGGCGCACGGTGGTCAACCTCTTCTACGAAGCCAGCACCCGCACGAGCTCCTCGTTCGAGCTGGCCGCCAAGCGGCTGTCGGCCGATGTGGTCTCCGTCCGGGCGAGCGGCTCGAGCATCGAGAAAGGCGAGTCGCTCAAGGACACCGTCCAGACCCTCTCGGCCTACGATCCGGCGGCCATCGTCATCCGCTCTCCCCGTGCCGGGGCCGCGCAGCTCGTCGCCGGCTGGACTCCGGCGGCGGTGATCAACGCCGGCGACGGCAAGCACGAGCACCCCACCCAAGCCCTGCTCGACGTCTTCACCCTGCGCCGGCGCCTGGGCCCCCTCGACGGGGCGAAGGTCTGGATCGTCGGCGACGTCATGCACTCCCGGGTGGCGCGCTCCAACGTCCTGGCCTTCACGCGCATGGGGGCCGAGGTGACTGTCTGCGGTCCGCCCACGCTCATCCCCCGGGGTATCGAAGCCCTGGGCTGCCGCCAGGCCTCGACGCTCGACGGCCTCGGCGAGGCCGACGTCGTCTACGTACTGCGCATGCAGCTCGAGCGCATGCACGACTCCTTCGTGCCCACGCTGCGCGAGTACGCCCGCCGCTACCAGATCACCCCGGGGCGCCTGCATCCCGGCCAGCTCGTCATGCATCCCGGGCCGGTGAACCGGGGCGTGGAGATCGCGGGCGAGACCATCGACTCTCCGCAAGCTCTCATCGGCGAGCAGGTCAAGGCCGGCGTGTCGGTGCGCATGGCGGTGCTCTACGAGCTCCTGGTCGGCGCTCCGCTCCTGGCGGCGGTGGCATGAGCGCCCTGTTCGCCCCCGAACGCCGGCCCGCCGAGATCCTCATCCGCGGCGCGCATGTGCTCGACCCCCGGGCCGACCTCGACGGGCCGCACGACGTTCTGGTGCGCGACGGGCAGATCGCCGAGCTGGGCGCCGCCGGTTCTCTGAGCCCGCCACCCGGCGAGGACGTCGTGGAGGCGAGCGGACGGCACCTCGTGCCCGCCTTCGTCGACCCCCACGTTCATCTGCGCACGCCCGGTCAGGAATACAAGGAGACGATCGAGAGCGGCACCCGGGCGGCGGCGGCGGGAGGATTCTGCGCCGTTATCGCCATGCCCAACACCGAGCCCGCGGTCGATGGCGCCGCCGTGCTGCGTGCGCTGACCGAGACGGCGAGCCGCGAGGCGCACGTGCCCGTCGGCTTTCTGGCCTCGATCACCCGCGGGCTGGCGGGCCAGACACTGACCGAGATGGCCGAGCTGCGCGAAGCCGGCGCGCTCGGTTTCACCGACGACGGGAAGCCCGTCGTCTCAGCCGGCATGCTCCGCATGGCCCTGCAGTATCAGCGGCTGGCCGGCGGGGTGGTGGCCCTACACGAAGAGGATCCCGCCCTCTCCCGCGACGGCGTCATGCACGAGGGGGCCATCTCCGCCCGCCTCGGCCTGGCCGGTATCCCATCACTGTCGGAGTCGACCATGATCGCGCGCGACGCCGCCCTGGCCCTCTACGAGCACGCCCGGGTCCACTTCCAGCACCTCTCCTGCGTCGAGTCGATCCAGGCCGTCGAGGAGGCCAAGGCCGCCGGCGCCCATGTGTCGGCGGAGGTCTGCCCGCACCACCTCACGCTCACCGACGACATCGTCCGCACGCTCGACGCCCGGTTCAAGATGAACCCGCCGCTGCGGGCCGAGACCGACCGGCGCGCGCTCGTCGAGGCCCTGCGCTCCGGAGTTATCGACTGTGTCGCCACCGACCATGCGCCCCACGCCCCGCACGAGAAGGAGGTCCCCTTCGAGGAGGCCCCGATGGGCACGACGGGACTCGAAACGGCCTTTGCCGCGCTCTACACCGAGCTCGTGCTTTCCGGCCAGCTCGACTTGGCCACCGTGGTGCAGCGGATGAGTGCCGGCGCGGGTCTCTACGGTCTGCCGACGCCCGGCCTTCGTCCCGGCGAGCCGGCCAACCTGTGCCTGATCGATCTCGACGCCAAGTTCGAGGTGGGAGCCGACGGCTACGCCAGCCGCTCCTCGAACTGCTGCTTTCACGGGCGCACGTTGTATGGCAAGGTGGAGCTGACCCTGGCCGCGGGGTCGATCGTGCACCGCACGCGGATGCTCCGGGTGGCCCTGGCATGAGCGCTGCGAGCGCCTACGTCCTGCTCGAGGACGGCACCCGCTTCGACGGCCTGGCCTGCGGCGCCGATGTCGCCGCCGTGGGGGAGATCGTCTTCACCACGGCCATGTCCGGCTATCAGGAGACGATGAGCGATCCGAGTTACGCCGGGCAGCTCATCACCTTCACCTTTCCCCAGATCGGCAACTACGGCGTGTCCGCCGCGGCGATGGAGTCCGACCGCGTCTACGCTCGCGCGGCGATTATGCGCGCAGCCGTCAACCGTGCCGACGCCCCGGGGGCCGAAGATGGCTGGCTCGACTGGCTCACAGAGCAAGGCATCCCCGCCATCACCGACCTGGACACGCGGGCCCTCGTCCGCCACATCCGCGACGCCGGAGCCATGCGGGGCGGCGTCTTCCCCATCCGTGTCTCCGAGGCCGAGGCCCGCGAGCTCATCGCCGCCGAGCCGTCGATGACCGGGCGCAACCTCGCTCGCGAGGTGGGGACGCGGCAGCTCACGGTCATCGAGGCCGCTGCGAGCTCGCGGTCAGGCGAACTCGCTGGGCTCGGCGAAGCCGGGATCAGAATCGCCATGATCGACACCGGGGTCAAGCTCTCGATCGTGCGCAACCTCAGCGCTCGCGGGGCCACGGTTGAGCTGTACCCGAGCGCGGCCTCCGCGGCGGACATCCTGGCCACCAACCCCGACGCCGTCTTTCTCGCCAACGGCCCGGGCGATCCGGCGGCCCTTGACCACATCGTGGCCACCGTGCGCGAGCTCGTCGGCCAGCGCCCGGTGTACGGCATCTGCCTCGGACACCAGCTCCTGTGCCGGGCGGTCGGCCTCGAGACCTACAAGCTGCCCTTCGGCCACCACGGGGCCAACCATCCGGTCAAGGACCTCACCACCGGCCGCACCGAGATCACGAGCCAGAACCATGGCTTCGCCGTGCTCGGCCCGGGCGGCGAGAGGACGATCGACGAGGACGAGCCGGTGCGCTGGGAGACCGACTTCGGGGCCGCCGAGCTCACGCACATCAACCTCTATGACCGCACGGTGGAGGGACTCGCCCTGCGCGACGTCCAGGGAGCGACGGTCCAGTACCACCCCGAAGCCGGCCCGGGACCGCACGACGCCCTCTACTTGTTCGACCGCTTCGTGGAGGAAATCGCGCAATCGGGCAAGCCCGCTTCCGGCTTGGCCGGGGGGCGGATCTGATGCCCCGCCGCGAGGACATCAAGAAGATCCTCCTCATCGGCTCCGGGCCGATCGTCATCGGCCAGGCGGCCGAGTTCGACTACTCGGGCACCCAGGCCTGCCGCGTCCTGCTCTCGGAGGGCTATGAGGTCGTGTTGGTCAATTCCAACCCGGCCACGATCATGACCGACCCCGAGGTGGCCACGGCCACCTATGTCGAGCCGCTCCTGCCCGGACCCGTGGCCCAGGTGATCGAGAAGGAGCGCCCCGACGCCCTGCTGCCCACGCTCGGAGGCCAGACCGCGCTCAACATCGCCAAGGCCCTGCACGAGGACGGGACCCTCGAGCGCTTCGGCGTCGAGCTCATCGGGGCCAACTACGAGGCCATCGACCGGGCCGAGAACCGCGAGCGCTTCCGGGAGACGATGACGGGCGCCGGACTGCGTGTGCCCCGAAGCGCCATCGCCACCACGCTGCAGGAGGCCCACGCCGCGGTGGCCGAGATCGGTCTGCCCTTCATCGTCCGGCCCGCCTTCACACTGGGCGGCAAGGGCGGCGGCGTGGTGCGCACCGAAGCCGAGCTCGAGCGGGTCGTCGGGGGCGGCCTCAGCGCCTCACCGATCAGCCAGGTTCTGCTCGAGGAGTCGGTCCTCGGCTGGGGTGAGTTCGAGCTCGAGGTCATGCGCGACGCCTCGGACAACGTGGTCATCATCTGCTCGATCGAGAACCTCGACCCCATGGGCGTCCACACCGGCGACAGCGTGTGCGTGGCTCCCCAGCAGACGCTCACCGACAAGCAGTATCAGGCGCTGCGCGACCAGGCCATCACCGTGATCCGCGCCGTCGGTGTGGAGACCGGCGGCTCCAACGTGCAGTTCGCCGTCAACCCGGCCACGGACGAGATCGTGGTCATCGAGATGAACCCGCGCGTGTCGCGCTCGAGCGCCCTGGCCAGCAAGGCGACCGGGTTCCCGATCGCCAAGATCGCCGCCCGGCTGGCCGTCGGTTACACGCTGCAGGAGATCCCCAACGACATCACCCGGGCCACGCCGGCGAGCTTCGAGCCGGCCATCGACTACTGCGTGGTCAAGTGGCCGCGGTTCGCCTTTGAGAAGTTCCCGGGCGCCGAGGCCGGCCTGACCACCCACATGAAGTCGGTGGGCGAGGCCATGGCCATCGGGCGGACGTTCAAGCAGGCCTTCGCCAAGGCCCTGCGTTCGCGCGAGCTCGACCTCGCGCCGCGCTTTCCCGAGCGTGACGAGGAGCTGCTCAGCCTCACCGAGCAGCCGGGGTCGGAGCGTTTTGACCACGTGCTCGAGGCGCTGCGCCGCGGGATATCGGTCGAGGCGCTCAACCGGCGGACGAGCATCGATCCCTGGTTTCTGAGCGAGCTTTCAGAGCTGGTCAGCGCCAGTTCCCCAGCGAGTTCGCCTGACGGCGACCTCGGGGGCGTCCCGGAATTCCCCGGGGTGCGGACATTCAAGGCCGTGGACACCTGCGCCGCCGAGTTCGCCGCCCAGACGCCGTACTTCTACTCCGGCTGGGAGCGGCCGGGGCCGGACGGACCGGCTCACGAAGTGACCCCGACCGGTCGGGCCGGCGTGGTCATCCTCGGCTCCGGTCCCAACCGGATCGGCCAGGGAATCGAGTTCGACTATTGCTGCGTGCACGCCGCCGAGACGGTGCGCGAGCTCGGCCGAGACGCGGTGATGATCAACTGCAACCCCGAGACGGTCTCCACCGACTACGACACCTCGACCCGGCTCTACTTCGAGCCTCTGACCCTCGAGGACGTGCTCGGTGTCTGTGCCGTGGAGCGGCCCGAAGGCGTGATCGTGCAGTTCGGCGGCCAGACGCCGCTCAAGCTGGCCGCGGGCCTGCACGAGGCGGGGGTGCCCATCCTGGGCACGAGCATCGATGCCATCGACCTGGCCGAGGACCGCTCCCGCTTCGGACCGCTGCTCGATCGGCTGGGCTACCGCGCGCCGCCCTACGCCGCCGCCCGCTCCCCCGAGGAGGCGCTCGAGCGCGCGCCCGCGGTCGGCTTCCCGCTCCTGGTGCGCCCAAGCTACGTCCTCGGCGGCCGGGCCATGGAGATCGTCTACAGCGTCGAGGGCCTGCGTGATTACCTCGATCGGGTCGGAAGCGCCCCGGGCGCCACCATTTATCTCGACCGCTTCCTCGAGGACTCCATCGAGGTCGACGTCGACGCCCTGTGCGACGGCAGCGAGGTGTGGGTGGCCGGCATCATGCAGCACGTCGAGGAGGCCGGCATCCACTCGGGCGATTCGGCCTGTGTGCTTCCGCCCCACACCCTCGGGCCGGAGATGATGGCCCAGATTACCGAGCAGACGGCAGGAATCGCCCGCGCCCTCGGGGTGGTCGGCCTGCTCAACGTCCAGTTCGCCATCAAGGACGAGGAGCTCTACGTCATCGAGGCCAACCCGCGCGCCTCCCGGACGGTGCCCTTCGTCTCCAAGGCCGTCGGCCTGCCGCTGGCCAAGCTCGCCTGCCGCATTCTGCTCGGAGTCCGATTGTCGGATCTGGCCCTGCCGGCAGATACGAGCAACGGGCACGTGTGCGTCAAGGAGGCGGTCCTGCCCTTCGACCGCTTTGCCGGCGCGGACTCCCTCCTCGGTCCCGAGATGCGCTCGACCGGCGAGGTCATGGGCATCGCCGCCGACTTCCCCACCGCCTTTGCCAAAGCCCAGGCGGCGGCGGGCGCCGGCCTGCCGGAGAGCGGCACGGTCTTCATCACGGTGGCCGACGGCGACAAGCCGGCGGCCAGCGGGGCGATCATCCTCCTGCACGACCTCGGCTTCCGCGTCGTGGCCACGCGGGGCACCGCCCAGGCGATCCGCAAGATGGGCATCCCAGCGCAGACCATCAACAAGATCGGCGAGGGATCACCCCACGTCGTCGACTGGATCGAGCGCGGAGAGGTCGACCTGGTCATCAACACCCCCGTGGGCACCGGGGCCCGGACCGACGGCTACGAGATCCGGGCCGCCGCCGTCGCGCGAGGCATCCCCTGCATCACGACCATGTCGGGCGCCGTCGCCGCCGCCCGCGCCATCGCCGCCGCACGGCGCGGTGCTCCCGAGGTACGATCGCTGCAGGACATCCACGGGTAGGGGCAACGGCTGTTGCCAGCGCGTTACGGAGGGGTCACACGACGCGCGTTCGGCCGCGTCCGCGTGGCGCACAAACCGCGAGGCGGGCGGGTCTTAGCTACCCTATAGCACAAGAAAAGAGCCTGCAAAGACGGCTAATTGTCGCAACCATCCTCGACAATGCTGAAGCTCATGCTGAGGTTGAGGTGAATTGGCCGGTTTTCGCTTGAACGGCCGGTCTCACGATGTATAGTCGCCGCCCATGCCGCCGGTCAGCGAAACGTCCGCCAAGCCCGTGGCAGCCCCGGAGAGGTCGCTCGTACAGCGGATGGAGGCGCTTCAGCGCGCCAACAATGTCCGTAGCCGCCGAGCGCGGCTGAAGCGCGATCTCAAAGCGGGCCGCCAGCCCATTCACGAGCTGCTGCTCGAGCCGCCCGAGTTCCTCGAGACGGCCAAGGTCTTCGATCTCCTGCTCGCCGTGCCCAAGTACGGCCGCGTCAAGGTGAACAAGATCCTCACCCAGTGCCGGATCTCTCCGAGCAAGACGATCGGCGGCCTCTCCGAGCGTCAGCGCGGGGAGCTCGTGGCGCTCATGCGCCGCTGACCCGCACGCCTGCCTCGCCGAGCGCACGCCGCCGCGCCGGCTGACAGCCTGTACCCGGTGGGCAGTCCAGCGGTGTTCGTCATTACCGGGCCCTCCGGCGTGGGGAAGGGGACGCTGATCCGCGGCCTGCTGGAGCGCATCCCCGAGCTCGAGCTGTCGGTGTCGGCCACCACGCGGCCCCCCCGACCTGGGGAGCACGACGGCGTCGACTACCACTTCCTCACCCCCGAGCAGTTCGATGCCCACGTACGCGCGGGCGACTTCGTGGAGCACGCCCGCTATTCGAGCAACCGCTACGGGACGTTGCGCTCGGAGCTCGAGCGGCGCCTGGCGGCGGGGGCACCCGTGGTCCTGGAGATCGAGGTCCAAGGTGCCCGCCAGGTGCGCGCGGCCCTGCCGGCGGCGGTGGCGGTCTTCATCGCCCCGCCCTCGCCCGAGGCGCTCCGGTCCCGGCTGGAGGGTCGCGGCACCGATCGACCGGAGCAGATCGACCTGCGCATGCAGACCGCGCACGACGAGCTCGCCGCCCGGCCCGAGTTCGGCCACGTCATCGTCAACGAGCGCGTGGAGCGGGCCACGGACGAGCTCGAAGCGGTCGTCCGCCATGCCCTGGCCGGTGATCCGGACCCCTCGGCCCGCTAACCTTGGTTGCCCGCGAAAGGAAAGTGAAGAGGCGATGATTTCCCCCCGCATCGACAAGCTGCTCGAACACGTTGACTCCGACTATGCCAGCGTGATCGTGGCCGCCAAGCGTGCCCGTCAGATCAACTCCTATTACCACAACCTGGGGGAGGGGACCTTCGATGAGTTTCCGCCGCCGATGGTGGAAACCCGCTCGAAGAACTACCTGACGATCGCGCTCGAAGAGGTCGCTCAGGGCAAGCTGAAGTACCACTACCGTTAGCCGGAGGGGACGACCACTACCGCCAGCTCGAGGGGGAGAACGTGGCCCGGTTGCTACTGGGCGTCAGCGGGGGCATCGCGGCTTACAAGGCCCTGGAGCTGACCCGCCTGGCGATCAAGGCCGGCCACTCGGTCCGTGTCATTCAGACCGAACGCAGCGAGCAGTTCGTCGCCCGCGCCTCATTCGAGGCCATCACCGGCGCGCCGGTCCTGATCAGCGAGTTCGAGCGCGATCCGGGGCGCGGCGCCTATCCGGGTGAGCCGGTGCCCGAGCGCGCGCCGATCAGCCACCTGGCTCTCGTGGAGCGCGCGCAGGTCTACGTCATCGCCCCGGCCAGCGCCAACACGCTGGCCAAGCTCGCGCACGGCCACGCCGACAACCTGCTCAGCACGGCAGCCCTCGCCGCCCCCTGCCCCCTCCTCGTGGCACCGGCCATGAACAACCGGATGTATGAGCACCCCGCCACGCAGGCCAACCTCGCCACGCTGGCCGATCGGGGCACCATCCTCATCGCACCCGGCGAGGGCGAGCTGGCCTCGCACGGCGAGCACGGCATTGGGCGCCTGGCCGAGCCGTCCGACATCCTCGCCGCCTGCGAGGCCGCGCTGAGCGCGCCGGGCCCGCCCCGCTCCGGGCCCTGGGAGGGGCTGCGGGTGCTCGTGACCGCCGGCGGGACCCGCGAGCCGATCGACAGCGTGCGCTACATCGGCAACCGCTCCTCGGGACGGATGGGCCTGGCCCTGGCGGCCCGGGCGGCGGCCCGCGGTGCCGAGGTGACGGTGGTCGCCGCCAACGTGCCCCTGCCCTCGCCCCCCGGCGTGGAGACGGTCGCGGTGGGGACGGCGGCCGAGCTGGCCGCCGCCTGCGAGGAGCGCTTCGAGGGCTGCGACGTGCTGCTCATGAGCGCCGCGGTGGCCGATTTCCGGCCCGCACAGGCCGCCGAGCGCAAGCTCAAGAAGGACCAGGGGGTGCCCTCGCTGGAGCTCGAGGCCACCGAGGATGTGCTCGGCCGGCTCGTTCCCCGGCGGCGCCCGCAGCAGTTGCTCGTCGGCTTCGCCGCCGAACACGGCGAAGACGCCATCGCCTACGGGCGGGAGAAGCTGGCCCGCAAGAAGCTCGATGCCATCGTCATCAACGACATCTCCCAGCCGGGGATCGGCTTCGACGCGGCGGCCAATGAAGTCACGATCATCACCGCCGCGGGCCGCGAGCGACATGTGGCCAAGGCGAGCAAGGAAGCGGTGGCCGACGCCATCCTCGACGAGCTCGAGGAGCTGCGTTCGGCGGCCCAGGAGCATGGCGATGGAGCCCAGGCCAGCGGCATCGCTACACACTGAGCCGTTCGCCGCCCTGGCGCGGCGGCTGGCCGACAACGTGGCCAGCGCGGTGCAGATCCGTCCGCACACGCTCGCCCACGTGATCGTCGCCCTGCTGGCCGAGGGTCACGTGCTGGTCGAGGACAACCCAGGCGTGGGCAAGACCGCCCTGGCCCGCGCGCTCGCCCGCTCGATCGACTGTCAGTTCGCCCGCATCCAGTGCACGTCGGACCTGCTCCCGGCCGATGTCGTGGGCACGAACGTCTACGACCCGCGCGAGCACCGGTTCGAGTTTCGACCCGGCCCGGTGTTCGCCAACGTCGTCCTCGTTGACGAGATCAACCGCGCCTCGCCCAAGACCCAGTCCGGGCTGCTCGAGTGCATGCAGGAGCGCTCGGTCACCGTCGACGTCCACACCCACGAGCTCGCCCGTCCCTTCCTCGTGCTGGCCACCCAGAACCCAGTCGAGTACGAAGGCACCTATCCGCTGCCCGAGGCACAGGTCGACCGGTTCATGGTCCGGGTCTCGCTCGGCTACCCCTCACCGTCCGCCGAGGCCGACATGCTCTCCGACCACGGTGCCGGGGACCGGGTCCTCGCCCTGACGCCGGTCGCGACCGCGGCCGAGGTCCTCGAAGCCCAGCAGGCCGCCGGCGAGGTCCACGCCGCGAGCGCCCTGCGCGAGTATGTGGTCTCCGTGCTCTGGCGCACGCGCGAGGACGAGCGTGTCGAACTCGGCGCCAGCCCCCGCGCCGGGCTCATGCTCCTGCGCGCGGCGAAGGCCCACGCGCTCATCCATGGCCGCCGCCACGCCGTCCCCGACGACGTCCAGGCCATGGCCGAGCCGGTGCTGGCTCACCGGCTGCTGCTCCGACCCGAATGCGCGCGGGCCGCGGCGCAGGACGTGGTCGCCGACGCCATCGCGTCGGTCCCCGCCCGGTGATCGCGCGACTGCGCTCAAGGGAGGGCACGGCCTCCTGGGCGCGCCTATCGGGACGCCGTCCGGAGCCGGGCCCAGCCTCGCGGCCGCGCGTCGCCCGGCGCCGTTCGCTGTCCGTGGCCGCCTGCGGGGCGCTGCTCATCGTGATCGCCCGGGCCTTTGCCACCGAGCCCTTGCTCGTGCCCGGGGTGGCCTTCCTGGCCATCGGGCTTCTGTGCCCGCTGAGTGTGTGGCTCGCCCTCCGGCGCGTCGAGGTCGAGCGAGGGATGGGCGCGCCCGAGGTCATCGAGGGCGTGAGCTTTCGCAGCGCGGTGCGCGTCCGGGCCGGACGGCTCGGCCTGCGGCGGGTCGAGCTCCGTGATCCGCTTGGCGGCGATCCGGTGGCTCTGAGCCTGCCGCCCTCCCTGCGCGGCGGGCGCAGCGTGCGCGTGGAGGAGATCCTGACCTTCTCGCGGCGGGGCCTGCGGCGACTCGAGCCTCCCGCCCTCGAGCTGGCCGACCCCCTCGGCCTGGCCCCGGCCGTGCTCCGGGGTAGCGAACGGCCCGAGGTCCTCGTGCTGCCGCGAACCGAGCCGGTACGTTGGACCGACCGCCGCGGGGCCAGTCGATGGCACGCCATCGACCACGGCACACTGGCCGATGCCTTCGCGGCCAGCGAGGTGGAAGGACTGCGACCCTACCGGCCGGGGACGCCGGCCTCGCGCATCCACTGGGCGGCGCTGGCCCGGGGGGCCGGGTTGCTCGAGCGGCGGCTGCGCGCCGAGCAGGAGGCGCGTCCTCTGGTGGTGCTGGACAGCCGCTGCGAGCTCGACGAACTCGACCAGCTCGACACCGCGGTGCGGGCCACGGCGTCGCTCGTGCTCGAACTCGCCCGTCACGGCGGATGCGGATTGCTCACCGCCGACGGCAGCCGCCCGCTCGAGGTCGACCAGCGGCTCGCCGGCTGGCCCGTAGCCCACACCCGGCTCGCGCTCGTGGAACGCAGCGAAACGCCTCCCGGCCTGGCCACGCGCCGGCGCCCCGGCGCCCTGTTCTACGTGGCCGCCGGAGTCGCCGCCCGCCCGCCCCAAGCGCTCCATGATGCCGGCGGCGTGCTCGTGCTCCCGAGTTCGGTGGCCCCGGCCGGGCGGTGGCCGGTGAGCTTCGAGGTGGCGGGCTGCACCGGCTACGCGCTGTCGTCGCGAGCGGGCATGCGAGCGCCGCGGACGGCGGGGGCGATGGGCGCATGAGCGCCGCGTCAGGCACCCTGCCCGCCCCTCCGGCGCTGGTCCCTCGGCCCGCGAGCTCCTCCGTCCCCGCCCGCCCGGCCGTGCGGCTGGCCGCGTTCGCCGCGCTGGCCGTGTTCGGGGCGGAGCGGTGGGGAACGCTGATGTCGCCGTCGGCGACCGGACGCCTGCTCGGCCTCGTGGCCATCGCCGTAACGCTGGCCGCTGTCAGCCCGTGGCTGGCCGCCCGCAGCCGGCCGCTGGCCGTCCTGGGCGCCATCGTGGCCGCGGTGGCCATGCTCGCCGTCTGTGGCCTGCCCTGGGCCTGGATCGCCCATCTGCGCTTCGCCTCCACGGTCAGCGTGGTGGGCGAGGGTCTGACCGCGCTGCCGCGCCTGCTCGTGCCCTACCACGGGGTCGATCCCTGGGTGCGCATGGTGATGCTCCAGGGGGCCGCGATCCTGCTCCTCGACGGAGCCCTGATGGTCGCCTTCGCGCGGGCGCCCGAGAGTGCCCGGCGCGAGCAGGCGTCCGCTCGCAGCGCCTCTCGATCCGCTCGGCCGGCGGGGAGCGAGGGCGGCGACCTGCGGCGTGGCGTCGCCGCGCTTCCCCTGCTCGCCCTGGCCGCCGTCCCGCTCACCCTCGTGCCACCGGCCCTGCCCTACTTTCAGGGCCTGCTGCTCTTCGCGCTCCTGGCCACGTTCGTCTGGGGTGAGCGGCTCGCGCCGGGGCGGGGGGCGGCCGCCACGCTGGCCTGTGCGCTGGCGGCGATCGCGGCCATGGTGGCCGCGCCGGCCCTGGCGTCCCGTCAGCCGTGGATTCACTATCAGTCACTGGCCGCAGGCGCGGCGGCGAGCAGCACCGAGCGCTTTGACTGGTCTCAGAACTACGGTCCGCTGAACTGGCCCCGCGACGATCGGCAGGTGCTCGCGATCACCGCGGCCCAGCCCGACTACTGGAAGGCCGCCAACCTCGACGTCTTCAACGGCGCGGGCTGGGCGCAGGCCACGGCGCCCATCCCGGCGCCGAGCGATGACATCGGCCCCGCGGCGCGCCGGCGCTGGACGCAGACGCTCACCGTGACCGTGGGGTCGATGCAAACCGCCCAGGTCGTGGGGGCCGGCGAGCTCTCAGCGCCGCTGCGCTCCTCCCGGCCCGTGGCCCCGGGGCTGAGCCCGGGGACGTGGGTGGCGCAGACGCCGCTCGCGCCCGGGGACTCCTACGTCGTGCGCTCGTATGCGCCCAGCCCTTCCGCGGCCCAGCTGGCCGGCGCCGGAAGCGATTACCCAGGCGGCCTGCTGAGCTACGTATCGCTGACCGTGCCCTCAGGCGGGGGCAGCCAGATCGTCTACATGCCCATGTTCGGCACGGCCGGCGGCTTTGACGACTCCGCCCTGTCCACCTCGGTGTACGAGCCGGCCTATGCGCTGGCCTCGCGCCTGAGGGCCGCCGCGGCCACGCCCTATGCGTACGTGCTGAGCGTCATGCACTACCTGAGCCACGGTTACACCTATGACGAGACCCCGCCGGTCACGGCCTATCCGCTCGAGACCTTCTTGTTTCAGAGCCGGCGCGGCTACTGCCAGCAGTTCGCCGGGGCGATGGCGCTGCTGCTGCGACTGGGGGGCGTGCCCGCCCGCGTGGCCGCCGGGTTCACCACGGGCGAGCGCGACCCGGCCACCCATCGCTGGCTGGTCAACGACCTCGATGCCCACGCCTGGGTCGAGGCCTACTTCCCCGGCTACGGCTGGGTGACCTTCGATCCCACCCCGGGGTCCGATCCCGCCTTGAAGCACACGGCCGCCGCACCCATCTCGCCGGCGGGGTCGGGTTCGACGCCGGCTCCGCGTCGCCTGGGGCCGGCGCGCCACCCCGCCTCCCCCCGGGCGGCGCGGTCCACGCCTGCTCGACGCGCTGTGGCCCGAGGAGGTGCCTCACCGCTGTGGCCGATCGTCGGGGCCCTAGGGATCGTCGTCCTGGTGGGCCTCGGGCTCGCCGTTGTCCTGCGTGGGGGCTCGCAACCGGGAACCGACGCGCTTGTGGCCGAGCTCGAACGAGCGTTTCGGCGCAGCGGGCGGCCGCTGGCCGCCCACGTGACCCTGGCCGAGCTGGCCCGCCGCCTGGGCCGCTCCCCGGAGGCCGAGGGCTACGTGCGCTCGCTCGCTGAGGTGCGCTTCGCCGGCGATGGGGGGCCGCGGGACGAGAGCGCGGGCCCGGACCGCGCGCCCGGCGCAATGAGCACCGCCCAGCGGCGCGCGCTTCGCGGCTATCTGCGCGCTGGCCGCGGTCTCGGCGGCGCCCTGCGCGCCCTCTGGGCCCTGCCTCCACGCCCCCCCGGCAGGGCCAGGTCGATGCGGCGGTGGATCGGTCCCCGGGGCCCCCGCGCATCGGGCACCAATGGGTGATTTGCACCCTCGACGGGCATACACTGCGGTGATCATGGATGATGTCTACGAACTCTTCGTACGCGGGACCGAGCTCCTCGAGGCGGGGCACAACCACCAGGCCACGATCCCGCTCTCGCGCGCACGTGATCTCGCTCCCGACAAGACCTCGATCCGCGAGGCCCTCGGCCGCGCCCTGTTTCACGCTCAGCGCTATGAGCAGGCGGCGAGCGAATTCGAGGCCGTGATCGACCGCGCTCCCACCAACGACTACGCGCTCTTCTGCCTCGGCCGTTCGCTGCAGATGCTCGGCCGCCACGCGGAAGCCCGCAAGCCCCTGGCCCAGGCGGCGGCCATGGCGCCCAAGCGCCGCGACTACCGGATCTACCGCGACCAGGCCCGCGCCGCGGCCTCGCGGTCCTGAGCCGCCGCATCCACCGCGGAATAGGGGTGGCGGGGCGAAAAAGCGAAGCACGAATTCGCTTTTGGCCCCCATCTAGGGGGCGAGCGGGCGCGTGCGACGCCGTGCAGGGGTGACCGTCCGGTGCTACGCTGAGACCACAGCTTTCGCGCCGGCACCCCCGGTGGTAGGACCCGGAAGTGGGCGCTCGCCCGCTTTTTTTTATGAGTCAGACGGACGAGATTTTGAGTTCACTGCAAGCAGAGATCGAGACTCGGCTCGCCACCAGCGAGCCGGACGTCGAGGTGCTGCTCGCTGAGGTCGTCGGGGCAACCACGCTGCGTCTCTTCATCGACCATCCATCCGGAGTCACGCTTGACCTGTGCGAGCGCGTGTCCGGGCGGCTGGCCGATTACCGCGAGCACTACGCCCTCGAGGTCTCCTCCCCCGGGAGCAACCGACCGCTCACCAAGCCCCAGCACTTCACGCGCTATCTGGGCCGCCATGCGCGCCTGCGGCTGCGGGACGCCCGGGATGGCCACAAGAGCGTGACCGGAGAGCTGGTCGGCGCCTCCGACCAGGAAGTGACGATTGCGGCTGGGGACGCCATCGTCACGATTCCCTACGAGCAGATCACCCGCTCAAACCTCGTCCCCGGAGACTGAGCCATGTCCAGAGAGATCGTCGAGGCCGTACGCGGCCTCGCTGCCGAGAAGAACATCTCCTCCGAGAAGCTCATGGAGGCGCTCGAGGACGCGCTGCTCTCCGCCTATAAGAAGACGCCCGGGTCGGCGCCGTATGCCAAGGTCGAGATGGACCGCGACAGCGGGGATTTCAAGGTATGGGAGCTGAAGATCCCCCCCGAGCTCGAGGAGCAGCTGCTCATCGAGGCCACCACCGACCAGGAGCCCACGGTCGACCCCGAGACGGGCGAGATGCGCGAGCCCCCCGAACCGGAGATCGACCTCGAGAAGCTCAAGGAGTACGAGGACGAGATCGAGACCGAGGACGTCACCCCGCATGACTTCGGGCGGATCGCCGCCCAGACGGCCAAGCAGGTCATCCTCCAGCGCATCCGCGAGGCCGAGCGGGACATGATGTTCGAGGAGTACCGCGACCGGGTCGGCGAGCTGATCACCGGGATCGTGCAGCAGTCGGACTCTCGCTACACGCTCGTCCAGCTGCGCGAGCGCGTCGAAGCGCTGCTGCCCAAGTCCGAGCAGGTCGATGGCGAGCGCTACGACCACTCCCAGCGCATCAAGGCCGTGATCAAGGACGTGTCGAACTCGACCAAGGGGCCGAGCATCATCGTCTCCCGGCGCGATCCGGAGCTCATCAAGTCGCTGTTCGAGCTCGAGGTGCCCGAGATCGCCGACGGCCTGGTCGAGATCACCGGCGTCGCCCGCGAGCCGGGTTACCGCTCGAAGATCGCCGTCGTCTCCCACGTCGACGGCGTCGATCCGGTCGGCGCCTGCGTCGGCCCGCGCGGCTCGCGTGTGCGCATGGTGGTCTCCGAGCTGCGCGGCGAGAAGATCGACATCATTCCCTACAACGACGAGCCTGCCCGCTTCGTGGCCAAGGCCCTCTCGCCCGCGCGCGTACGCGAGGTGCTCGTCGACGACGCCGGCAAGCAGGCCACGGTGATCGTGCCCGACGACCAGCTCTCGCTGGCCATCGGCCGCGAGGGTCAAAACGCCCGGCTGGCCGCGCGCCTGACCGGCTGGCGGATCGATATCCGCTCAGAGACCGAGTTCGCCGCCGAGGAGGCCGAGCACGGCTATGAGGAAGACGAGGTGCAGGGTCGCTGCGCCGCCATCCTCTCCAATGGCCGCCGTTGCCCCAACGCCGCCCTGTCGGGATCGCGCTACTGCGGGCTCGAGGCCCACCAGGCGCTCGCCCATCAGGACACCGACCACGTCGAAGCGGGCGCCGACGGGGGCGGCGGCCAGCGGAATCGCCGCTGAGCGAGTCCTACACTGACCAGCCAGTGAACAAACGCGTCCACCAGATCGCCAAGGAACGCGGGCTACCGGCCAAGGAAGTCCTCGACCGTCTCCAGGCCGCCGGCCTGGACGTCACGGCGTCCTCGTCCACCGTCGACGAAGCCGCCGCGCTGCGCGTGCTCGAAAACGGCGGCACCACCGGGCGAGCGACGCCTGGCGCCGCCCCGTCACCGGGTCGCGTGGCCGAGCCCGACGCAAGCGCGACGCCCGGTCCGGGCGCCTCGGCGGCTGGGGGAGGCGCGCCCCGGCCGACCCTCCGGCGCGTCCGCATCGACGGCAACGACCGTCGCTCGTCCGGTCCTGGACGCAGCTCGTCCTCCTCGAGCGCCCGTGGGGCCGGCTCTGCGCCGAGCGGCCGGGCGAGCGGGCCCACGGCCGATCCCCGCCGCAACGTCATGCCGGCGCCCGACCCTCGCCGGGGCGTGAGCCCGAGCCCTGATCCGCGCCGGGGCACGAACCCGAGCCCGGACCCCCGCCGCGGAGTCACCCCCACTTCCGATCCCCGCCGCGCGGCCGCCGCGTCGAGCCAGGAGCCCCGCCGCGAAGGCGCCGCTCCGGGTGGCGATCCCCGCCGCGCCGCCGGCGCCGGGCCGGACCCTCGCCGCGCCGGCACGTCCGCCCCGGACACCCGCCGCGGCGCCGGCACGCCGGGGTCTGATCCCAGCCGTTCGACCCCACCGGGCCAGGATGCCCCTCGACGCTCCGCACCGGGCCAGGATCCCCGCCGTTCCGCCGCTGCGGGCCCGGACCCCCGGCGCTCCGCCGGCCCCCCGGGCCAGGATCCCCGTCGCTCCGCGGCGCCGGGCCCGGACCCCCGGCCCGCCCCGGTCACCGCCCGGTCCGATCCCCGCCGTGGCGCCGATCCCCTCCCCGACCCGCGCCGGTCCGGCCGAGCGGGCGAGGGAGCCCGCACCGCTGCATCAGGTGCTGGCCAGGGTGGAGCCACCGCCGGCCGCGCAGGCGCCGAGACCAAGGCGGCCGGCCCCGAAAGCCGCGGCACGACCGCGCCCCAGGGGCGCACCGACGCCGGCACACCGTCCCCGACCGAGGCCCGTCCGGCCCAGCCTGACGAGGCGGGCGGCGACGGCGGGCGGGCGGCCGGCGGCGATGGTGCCCCCAAGCGCCCCACCCGAGACTCTCTGCAGGGCGAGCGCGCCCCCGGCAGCGCCGGCGGTCGCCGTCGGGTGGTCATCGACTCCCAGGCCTCGCGCCGGGCCCCCGGAGGCGGACCTCCGGGACCCAACCAGCCACCTCGCCGCCAGCGGCGCGGCCGGCGCCGGCGCGGCGTCTACGACGAAGAGGCCGAGTCCCGTCCCTCGGCCACGGCGGTGGCAGAGCCGGACGCGATCCGCGTCAACTCTGGCTCCACGGTGAAGGACGTCGCCGAGTACCTGGGCGTCTCCACCCCCGAGGTGATGAAGAAGCTAATGGCGCTGGGCGAGCTCAAGACGCTCACCCAGACCCTCCCCGATGAGACCATCGAGGTCCTGGCCGCCGAGTTCGGCAAGGACGTCGAGGTCGTGCACGCCAACGAGGAGGAGATCGCGGAGCCGGTCTTCGACGACGCCGAGGAAGACCTGCTCGAGCGCCCGCCGGTGGTCACGATCATGGGCCACGTCGATCACGGGAAGACCTCGCTGCTCGACGCCATCCGCCAGACCGAGGTGGCGGCGGGCGAGGCGGGCGGCATCACCCAGCACATCGGCGCCTACCAGGTCCACAAGAACGACAAGACGATCACCTTCCTCGACACGCCCGGCCATGAGGCGTTCACGGCCATGCGGGCTCGCGGGGCCAAGGTCACCGACCTCGCCGTGATCGTGGTCGCCGCCGACGATGGTGTCAAGCCGCAGACCCAGGAGGCCGTCGACCACGCCAAGGAAGCCGGCGTCCCGATGCTGGTCGCGGTCAACAAGATCGACAAGGAGGGCGCGCAGCCCGACCGCGTCCGCGCCGAGATGGCCCAGCTTGGCCTCCAGCCGATCGAGTGGGGCGGCGACACGGAGTTCGTCAACGTGTCGGCCAAGACCAGGGAGGGCCTGGAGGACGTACTCGAGACCATTCTCGTCATGGCCGAGGTCGAGGAGCTGCGCTCGAACCCCAACGCGCCCGCGTCGGGCACCGTCATCGAGTCAAAGCTCGATCCCGGACGGGGTCCGGTGGTGAGCATCTTGATCGCCCGCGGCACGCTGGAGGTCGGCGATGCCCTCGTGGCCGGCGCGCACTGGGGCCGCGTGCGGGCGATGAACAGCTTCCTCGGCGAGCGCGTCAGCCAGGCGCTGCCCGGCGAGCCGGTCGAGGTGCTCGGCTTCGACGGCGTGCCGGAGGCCGGCGAGCATGTTCGCGTCGTCGAGCATGAGCGGCGGGCCCGCCAACTCGCCAACGAACGGGCCACGCGGCTCAAGGCCGAGTCGCTGGCGCGCCGCTCGGGCAAGAAGATCTCGCTCGAGGACATCTTCGCCAGCGGCCAGAAGGAGCTCAACCTCGTGCTCAAGGCCGATGTGGCCGGATCCCTGGAGGCCATCGAGGACGAGATCGCCAAGCTGCCCCAGGATGAGGTGACGGTCAACGTCATCCGCCGCGCCGTGGGCGCGGTGACCGAGTCCGATGTCATGCTGGCCGCCGCCTCCGACGCCGTCATCCTCTCCTTCAATGTCCGCCCGGTCGGCGACGCCCGCGCGGTGGCCGAGCGCGAGGGCGTGGAGATCCGCCATTACGCGGTCATCTATCGCGCCATCGAAGAACTGCGGGATGCCATGCAGGGCATGCTGGCTCCCGAGGAGGTCGAGGACACCCTCGGCGCGGCCGAGGTTCGCCAGACCTTCCGGGCTTCGCGCGTGGGCACGATCGCCGGCTCCTACGTCACCGAGGGCCGCGTGACCCGCGGCGCCAAGGTCCGGCTGGTCCGCGACGGCACCGTCGTCTACGACGGCGAGATCGGCAGCCTGCGCCGCTTCAACGAAGACGTCCGCGAGGTCGCGGCCGGTTACGAGTGCGGCATCGTCCTGCGCGACTTCGCCGACATCAAGGAGGGTGACGTGCTCGAGGCGTACGCCACCCGGCAGGTCGAGCGCGCGCTCGCCTAGCTCCGCCTCATGTCCCAAAGCGGCTTCGTGGCCGTGCTCGTGATCGATCTCCACTTCCCTGAAGCGGGCAGCCTCAAGGGCAAGCGCAAGGAGCTCTCGTCGATCAAGGCCCAGCTGCGCACCCGACTTGGTGCGGCCGTCGCCGAGGTCGCCTATCAGGATCTCTGGCAGCGGGCGCGGCTGACGGCGGCCCTGACCGGTGGCTCGCTGACGACGCTGGACACGGCGGCGGACAACCTCGAGCGGTGGCTGCTGGCCCGATGGCCCGAGCACGTGCAGGTGCGCAAGCTTCTCACCTCGGTGGAGGATTTGTGCGCATAACGGCCAAGGCGACCTCCACGCGCACGGGTAAACGGCTAGGATGACCGAGGGCCGGATGCGACGCGTCGACGAGGCCGTACGGGCCGTGCTGAGCGACGCGATCGCCAAGGATCTCGCCGACCCCCGAGTTGGATTCGTGACCCTCACCGCAGTCAAGACCAGTCCCGACCTGCGCCACGCACGCGTGTACGTGAGCATCCTCGGCGACGAGCAGGCGCGCGAGCAGACGCTGTCGGCGCTGCGCTCGGCCCATGGCTTTCTCCAGAGCCGCTTGGCCGCCCAGCTGACGCTCAAGAACACGCCGCAGCTCACGTTCCATTTCGACCCATCGGTGCAGCGCGGGATGCGCATCACCGAGCTGCTCGAGCAGGAGCCCGGTCGTGACTGAGGACGGAGCCCTCGCCGCGCAGGAGCTCGCCGACGACGGAGCCCTCGCCGTAGGAGAGACCACGCGGGACGGATCACCCGCCGCGCGGGAGCGCATCCTCGAGGAGCTGCGCAGCGCCGAGAAGCTGATCGTCATCGCCCACGAGAACCTCGACGGCGATGCGCTCGGATCGCTGGTCGCCATGCAGGGCCTGCTCAGCGACCTGGGTAAGGACTGCGCCATGTTCATCGCCGCGGCCGAGTTTCCGCTGCCTCAGGAATACGCCTTTCTGCCCCTCGAGCACCTGGTCACCGCTCCCCCCGACGACCTCGAGGAGCGCACGATCGTCTTTCTGGACTGCGGCAACGTCGAGCGCAATCCGGCCACCGCCTTCCAGCGCCCGGGCGCTCACATCCTCAACGTCGATCACCACCACGACAACACCCACTTCGGCACCGTGAACCTCGTGGTGCCGGAGGCGTCGTGCACAGCCGAGATCGTCTGGGACCTCATGCATGGCCTCGCCCTCCGGCCTTCGCTGACGGTGGCCAACGCGCTCTACGTCGGCCTCATCACCGACACCGGGCGCTTCATGTATCAGAACACCACGGCGCGCGCGCACCGCATGGCCGCCGAGCTGATCGAAGCCGGCGTCGTGGTGCACGACATCTACCGGCATGTGTACGAAGGCGTCCCCTACGGCAAGCTGGCCCTGCTCGCGCGGGGGCTCTCCAACGTCGAGCGCTACGACGATGGGCGCCTGACGCTCACCGGCCTGACGGCCGAGGACTTCGAGCAGTCCGGGGCGCAGGAGAGCTACTCCGAAGGCGTGGTCGACCATCTCCGGTCCCTGAAGGGCACCGCCGTGGCCGCTCTCGTCAAGGACCGGCTCTCGACCGTCAACGGCCGCGACGGAAGCGGCGAGCGCCGCGAGCGCCGCGTTTCGCTGCGCTCGAGCGACGATCGCGTCGACGTGTCGCGGATCGCCCGGGCTCAGGGTGGGGGAGGGCATCCTCAGGCGGCCGGCTTCACGACGGCGATGAGCTGGGATGACCTCGTGGCCTTCCTGCGCGACGAGGTCGCCGAGCAGCTCGCGGCCACGTGAGCCCAGCGGGCGTCATCCTGTTCGACAAACCCGCCGGTATCACCTCCCATGACGCGGTCGCCAGCGTGCGCCGCCGGCTGGGCCGTGGGGTCAAGGTCGGTCATGCGGGGACGCTCGATCCCTTCGCCACCGGGCTCCTGCTCGTCCTCATCGGCCGGGCCACGCGCGTCCAGCGTTTCCTGATGGCGGCTTCCCAAGCGCTACGAGGTCGGTCGCGCGGTTCGGTGCGGTGTCCTCCACCGGCGACCCCGAGGGCGAGATCGTGGAGACGGGCGCGGTCCCCGCCGGCGACCTGGCCCTGCCCACCGGCCGGGTGCGCCAGCGACCCCCCGCCTACTCGGCCGTCAAGGTCCAGGGCCGGCGGGCGTACGCGCTGGCCCGCGCCGGTGTCGAGGTCGAGCTGCGCGAGCGCGAGATCGAGGTCCACCGGTTCGAGGAGACGTGGCGTTCGGGTCAGCGCCGGGGCTTTCTCATCGATTGCTCGTCCGGGACCTACGTGCGCAGCCTGATCGCCGCGCTCGGCGACGCCTACTGCGAGGAGCTGCGCCGCACGCGCATCGGCTCCTTCGCGGTCAGCGAGGCCGACGCGGAGCGAATCATGCGCCCTCGACGAGGCGCTCGGCTTCCTGCCCGAGGTCCGGCTCGATCCCGACCGCGCCCGCCGGGCCGGCCACGGGGCCGCCGTGGCGGGCGCGCCGCCGGCGCGCGGCGGCGTGGCCCGGCTGACCGACGCCGAGGGCCTCATCGCCCTGGCCGAGCCGACGGCGACGGGGCTGCTCAAGCCGGTCGTGGGCCTTCGGGGTTAGCCTTCCCGCGTCCATGCGCATCACCCCGCTTCCCGAGGCCGAGCCCCGTCTGCGCCGGATTGCCGTCGGCGAGTTCGACGGCGTCCATCTCGGCCATCGCAAGGTCATCCGTGGCAGCGACACGGTGCTCACCTTCGAGCCCCACCCGCTTGCCGTGGTCCGGCCGGAGGCCGCCCCCAAGCTCCTCACGAGTCTCGAGGTCAAGGCGGAGCTGGTCGCCGAGCTCGGGGTGCAAGAGCTCGTGGTCATCCCCTTCGACCAGGGCTTCGCGCAGCAGACACCCGATGCCTTCATCGACGACATCCTTGTGGGCAAGCTCGAGGCCACCCACGTCGCCGTGGGGGAGAACTTCCGCTTTGGTCACCGCGCCGCCGGTGACCCCGACCGGCTGCGCGCCGACGACCGGTTCACGACCCGTGTGGTCGACCTCGTCGAGGTCGACGGGGAAGTCGTGTCCTCCAGCCACATCCGTGGCCTCGTGCTGGCCGGAGAGGTCGACGTCGCCGGGCGCCTGCTCGGCGCGGCGTTTCGCATGCGCGGAACCGTCGTGTCGGGGGATCGCCGGGGCCGCGCGCTCGGCTACCCCACCGCCAACATCGTGCCCGACGAAGCACTGGTCTGTCCCGGCCACGGCGTGTATGCGGCGCGTGTCAATGATGGTCCGGCGGCGGTCAACGTCGGGGTGCGCCCGACCTTCGGCACGGGCCGCGGGGTGCTCGTGGAGGCCTACCTCATCGATCGCGAGGTCGACCTCTACGGCCGGCCCCTGACCATCGAGTTCCTCGAGCGCCTGCGCGGTGAGCGGCGCTTCGAAACGGTGGATGCGCTGGTCGGACAGATGGGTCGCGACGTCGAGCAGGCGCGCGCCGTCTACGAACAGGCTGCCTGCTAGCCTCACCGTCCGGCATGGCACTGACCACGGTACGCAAGCAGGAGCTGGTGGAGCGATTCGGCGCCGGTTCGGCCGATACGGGCCGCACCGAGGTCCAGGTCGCGCTGCTCACCGAGCGCATCAACGAGCTCACCGGCCACCTGCGCACGCACCGTAAGGATCATCACTCCCGCCGGGGGCTGCTCATGCTGGTCGGAAAGCGCCGGCGGCTTCTCAACTACTTGCAGCGCAGCGACCTCGAGCGCTACCGGGCGCTGATCCGCGAGCTCGGCCTGCGCCGGTGATCCCGGCGGGCTCGCCCGCGCCGGAGTTCACCCTCCGTCGCGAGGACGGGAGCGCGTTCACCCGCGAGGACCTCACGGGTGCGACCACCGTGCTGGTGTTCTATCCCTTCGCCTTCTCGCCTGTCTGCACCGACCAGCTCTCCCTCTACGAGGAAATGCGCGACGAGTTCGCCGCGCGCGGCGCCACGCTCTATGGCGTCTCCTGCGATGCCTCGCACTCGCAACGGGCATTTCGCGAGCACCTGGGAGTCACCATCGAGCAGCTCTCCGACTTCGAACCCAAGGGCGCGACCTGCCAGGCCTTCGACGTCTACCACCCGGGGGGCTTTCCCCAGCGCGCGCTGGCCATCATCGGCCCCGACCAGGTGGTGCGCTGGAGTTATGAGGCCACCTCGCCGGCCGAGTTGCCCGGGGCCAACCTCATTTTCGACGGCTTGGCGGAGGCTGCGCCGGCTTGAGGGATCTGGGCTCCGCGCCGGTCCCGGAGCCCTCGGCGCAGGATCACGCCCGCGGCCGCGCCGCCGCGCCGCCGGTCGTCACCTACAGCGACTTCGAGTGCCCGTTCTGCGCTGCCCTGGACGCGAAGCTGCGCGGGTGGGCGGGACGCCAGGTGTTCCGCCACTTCCCGGTGCGCTCCAGCCATCCCCGGGCCTGGCCGGCCGCCTGCGCGGCTGAGGCCGCCGGCCTGCAGGGACGCTTCTGGGACATGCACGACCTGCTGTTCGCCGACCAGGGACGCCTCGAGGACCCGCACTTGTGGGAGCGCGCCCGCAGGCTCGGCCTCGATCTCGACCGCTTCGAAGACGATCGGCGCAGCGAGTCCGTGCGTCGGCGGGTGCGCGGCGACTTCGATTCCGGGGTCCGGGCCGGGGTGGTGACGACGCCGACCGTGTTCGTGCGCGGGCGGGCCCTGAGCGGACGCGCGGCGGCTGAGGAGCTGGCCGGGATCGCGGCGGCGCAGGCGCGCCATCGCTAGCGGGACGGGGGGCGCGACCGGGCCGCGTTTAGGCCGGCGGCGGTCAGGCCGGCGTGATCTCGAGCTCGAGCGCGCGCTCGATGTCCTCGACGCCCAGCGCCCGGCCCCGGAGGGGTACCGAGGCGGCGGTCACCGAGAGCGCGTCGCGCAGCAGGTCGAACTGCCGCGCGGCCAGCTCGGCATCAACGTGGCGAAAGGCGCTGGCCGTGGCGGTGATTCCCTTGATCATCATCAGCAAGTCGACGGCGCACACGTCCCGGCGGACCATGGCGGCCTGCTGGGCGCGCCCGAGGAGCGCTTCGAGCACCTGGACGACCTCGGCGTGCGCGCGGCGGATCTCCGGGTGGGCGAGAAAGGTGTCGGCCAGGGCCTCGAACAGCGTGCGATCTCCCCGGCTGCGCTCGAGCAGCTCATCCAAGAAGGCGAAGAGCGCCTCTCCGGGGTGGGGAGCGGCACGCAGTCCGCGGCCGTACTGGGCCGCCTTCTCCATGCGATCGACGACGATGGCGGCGATGAGGTCCTGCTTGGTTTCAAAGTTGCGAAACAACGTGCCGCGACCGATGCCGGCACGCTGGGCGATCTCGGCCACGCCCACGTCGAGGCCCTCGGCGGCGAAGGCGTCGGCGGCGGCGTCAAGCAGACGGCGTCGGTTGCGCTCGGCGTCGGCGCGCAGCGGCCGCCCGGCGTCGGCGCGCAGCGAGCGACCGGCTTCGCTGAGCGCGCTCATGGTGTCCGCCACAGCCATTGCGCGTCAATCTTCCTCGTCCGAGCGCGCCGCGCGCACCGCAGGGCGGTGCCTTTACAGAGTCCTAACTCCCTTTTTGCGAGCGGCCAATACCGCGGGGCCGGTCTGGACGAGCGTTCGCTCGCTACCATCGTTGCGTTCGGAATTAGAGAAGATCGAAGAAGCACTCCGCCGACCGAAGGGCGGAGCAGAAGGGAACTAAATATGTCTGACGCCGTTTCGCGTGTGTCCGTCGAGATCCAGGGCACTGAGATCTCGTTTGAGACCGGCAAGCTGGCCAAGCAGGCCTCGGGCGCCGTCGTCGTGCGCGCCGGAGACACCATGGTGCTGTGCACCGCGACGGCCGGCAATCTGCGCGACGTCGACTTCCTCCCTCTCACCGTGGATGTGGAGGAGCGAATGTATGCGGCCGGGAAGATTCCCGGCTCGTTCTTTAAGCGTGAGGGCCGCGCAGGGGAGAAGGCGACCCTGACCGCGCGTCTCATCGACCGCCCGATCCGCCCCCTCTTCCCGAAGGGGTGGCGCTACGAGACCCAACTCGTCGCGCTGCCGATCTCGGTCGATCACGTCAACCCCTACGACATCCTGGCCATGAACGGCGCCTCCGCGGCGCTCATGGTCGTCCCATATTCCGTTTCCGACCCCGGTTGGCGCGGTGCGGATCGGCAAGATCGACGGCAACTTCGTCGTCAACCCGCCCGAGGAGCAGCTGCTCGAGGACACCCAGCTCGACCTGCTCGTAGCCGGTACCGAGGAAGCCATCCTGATGGTCGAGGCGGGGGCCAACGAGATCCCCGAGGCGGAGATCCTCGATGCCCTCGACATCGCTCATGAGGCGATCAAGAAGCTGTGTGGCGCCCAGCGCGAGCTCGCCGAGAAGGCGGGCAAGCCCAAGGCCGACGTCGTCGTCCCCGAGGCGGATTCCCAGCTCCTCGAGGAAATCAAGGCCTCCCATGGCGAGGCGCTCGATCGCGCCACCCAGGTCGAGGACAAGCTCGAGCGCCAGGATGCGACCAAGGCCGTGCAGGAGGAAGTGCTGGCCAAGTACTCGGGCGACCCCGAGCTCGACACCTACCCCGAGTTTCGGGCCCGGGCTCAGCTCGCCTTCGACAAGCTCGAGAAGACGCTCATCCGCGAGCGTATCGCCGTGCACAAGAAGCGTCCCGACGGCCGCAGCTCCGAGGACATCCGGCCCATCTCGATCGAGGTCGGAGTCGGCCCGCGGGCCCACGGCTCGGCGCTCTTCACGCGGGGTCAGACCCAGGCGCTGAGCGTGGTCGCGCTCGGCACCACCCGCGAGGAGATGCGGCTGGACACGCTCGGGCTCGAGACCGCCAAGCGCTACTTCCACCACTACAACTTCCCGCCCTTCTCGGTCGGCGAGGCGGGCTTCATGCGCGGTCCCAAGCGCCGCGACATCGGTCACGGCGCCCTGGCCGAGCGGGCACTCGTGCCCATGATCCCGACCCAAGAGGAGTTCCCGTACACGATCCGCGTGGTCTCGGACATCCTCGAGTCCAATGGGTCGAGCTCGATGGCCTCGGTGTGCGGCTCGAGCCTGTCGCTGATGGACGCCGGCGTTCCGATCGGACGGCCGGTGGCCGGGATCGCCATGGGCCTGATCAAGGAGGGCGACAGCTACATCATCCTCACCGACATCGCCGGCGTCGAGGATCACCTCGGTGACATGGACTTCAAGGTGGCCGGCACCGAGCGCGGCATCACCGCGCTGCAGATGGACATCAAGATCACCGGCGTCACCTTCGAGATCATGCGCGATGCCCTGGCTCAGGCCAAGGTGGCCCGGCACTTCATCCTCGGTGAGATGGCCAAGGTGATCGAGGGACCGCGAGCCGAGCTCTCCAAGCACGCGCCGCGGATCTCGACCATCCAGATCGACCCCGAGAAGATCGGCCTGCTCATCGGCAAGGGCGGTGAGACCATTCGCGCCCTGCAGGAGGAGTTCGAGTCCCAGATCGACGTCAACGACGAG
This sequence comes from uncultured Solirubrobacterales bacterium, assembly GCA_963777185.1. Taxonomy (GTDB): domain Bacteria; phylum Actinomycetota; class Thermoleophilia; order Solirubrobacterales; family Solirubrobacteraceae; genus Palsa-465. The sequence goes on along the minus strand of CAVZPU010000007.1, from coordinate 279,753 downwards.
GGCCAGGTCCTCGTCTACGCCGCCGACGGCGAGCGTGGCGACGCTCTCGTGGACCGCATCCGCTCGATGACCAAGGAGGTCGAGGTGGGCGACGAGTTCACCGGCAAGGTGGTCAAGACGACGACCTTCGGCGCCTTCATCGAGCTCGCCAAGGGCACCGATGGCCTGCTGCATATCTCCAATGTGGCCCCGGGCCGGCGCATCGACACCGTGGAGGAGGTCCTCAACAAGGGCGACGAGCTCCACGTCCGCGTGGTCGAGGTCGACCGCGAGCGCGGCCGCATCGGGCTCCGGCTGGCCGACGACCCCGATGTCGCCGGTAAGACGGTCGAGGAACTGGCCGCGGTGGGCACCGGTGACGGCGGCCCGCGCCGCGAGCGCAGCGGTGGCGGTGACCGCGGCGGGCGCAACGGCCGTGATCGAGGACGCGGAGGACGCGGAGGACGCGACGGCGAGCGTGGCGGTCGCGACGGCGAGCGTGGCGGTCGCGACGGCGAGCGCGGCGCCCGGGTCCGTGACCGCGACCCCGACCGCCCCCGCTCGTAGGGGTGGAGTCGGCTAGCGCCAACTCCCTTGGGGGGTTGCCCGGCGGGCAATCCCCCGCTGGGTGGCAGATGACGACCCTGGAGTCCGGGGTGCGGGTGATCACCGAGGCCATGCCCACGGTGCGGTCAGCCGCGCTCGGCTTTTGGATCGGCACCGGCTCGCGCGGTGAAAGCGAGGCCGAGGCGGGGCTCTCGCATCTGCTCGAGCACCTGCTGTTCAAGGGCAGCTCGAAGTACGGCTCGCTGGAGATCGACCAGATCTTCGACGCCATGGGCGCCGAGCTCAACGCCGGCACGGGCAAGGAGACCACCTCGGTCTATGCCCGGGTCATCGACGAGCACGTCTCCGAGGCCTTCGACGTGATGGCCGACATGGTCTTTCGCCCGCGTCTCGACGACGTCGAATCCGAGCGTGCGGTGATTCTCGAAGAGATCGCCATGTACGAGGACGATCCCCAGGAGAAGGTCTTCGACGTCTTCGGCGAAGCCATCTTCGGCGGGCATCCGCTGGGGCGAGCCATCATCGGGCGCGCCGAGGTCATCGCCGATACGCCAATCGGTGACATCGGGCGCTTTCACGCCAGCCGCTACGTGCCGGGCAACGTGGTCATCGCCGCCGCGGGCGCCGTCGATCACGACGCCCTCGTGGCCTTGGCGGCCGATCGCGTGCCCGCCCAGGCCGCCGCCGCTGCCCCCGCCGCGGCGCCCGCGGCCGAAGGCCTCGCCCGGTGCCGGCGCTTCGAGCGCAAGGAGACCGAGCAGTACCACGTGTGCCTGGGCGGAGTAGGGGTCTCCCGCCACGATGATCGCCGTTTCGCCCTCCGGGTCCTTGACACCGTCTTCGGCGGCACCTCGTCGTCGCGGTTGTTTCAGGAGGTGCGAGAGCTCCGGGGGCTCGCCTATTCCGTCTACTCGTTCACCAGTGCCTATCAGGACACCGGACAGATCGGTCTCTACGTGGGCACCCGGCCCGACAACCTCGACGAAGCCCTGTCTGTCGTCGGTACCGAGCTCTCCCGCCTGCGCAAGGCGCCGGCCAGCGCGGAGGAGCTCTCCCGCGCCAAGGAGAACCTCAAGGGGCGCGTCGTGCTGGCGCTCGAGTCGACCGGGGCGCGGATGAACCGGCTGGGTTCCGAGGTGCTGGCCGGTGGGGAGCTGCTCTCGCTCGACGAGACCGTGCACCGCATCGACGCGGTCACGCTCGATGACCTCGTGGCTCTGGTCGAGGAGCTGTGGGCCCCCGAGCGCCTGTCGGCGGCCGGCATCGGGCCCGACGAGGCCCGCTTCGAGTCGGCCCTGGCCGTGCTCGAGCCCGCGTTGGCCCAGAACGCATGATCCGAGTAGCGGTGGCCGGGGCCGCCGGGCGGATGGGGCAGTCCGTGTGCCGGGCCGTCTCCGGCGCTGCGGATCTGGAGCTGAGCGGCCAGGCCGATCCTGCGCTCGGTACCGCGGTGGCCGACGTGCTCACCGACAGCGACGTGCTGGTCGACTTCACGGTCCCGCACACGGCCGTGGCCAACGCCCGCGAGGCCGTGGCCGCCGGGGTGCACGTGGTCATCGGGACGACGGGGTTTGACCTCGAAGAGCTGGCCGGTCTACGCGGCGCCAACATATTCGTCGCTCCCAACTTCGCTATCGGCGCTGTGCTGATGATGCAGTTCGCGGCCCAGGCCGCCCGCCATATGGCCCGAGCGGAGATCGTCGAGCTCCATCACGATGGCAAGCTCGACAAGCCGAGCGGGACAGCGGCCCGCACCGCCTCGCTCATGCGGGAGGCGGGCGGTGCGGAAGTGCCCATTCACTCCGTCCGCCTGCCCGGGCTGGTCGCCCATCAGGAGGTCATTCTCGGCGACGTGGGCCAGACCCTGACCATCCGCCACGACTCGATTGACCGCGAGTCCTTCATGCCTGGCGTCCTGCTGGCCGTCCGCCGCGTCGCCATGCTGGCCGACTCGCCGGTCGTGGGGCTCGAGCATCTGCTCTAGCGCTGGCCGGTCGCGGCGGGCCGAGAGCGGTCAGCCGGCGCGGGTCACTGCCGCCACGGTTCCGTAGATGGCGGCAACGTACCAGTCGGCCAGCCGCTCGCGGTCGACCTCGGGGCGCTCGAGCCACCAGTTGGCCAGCGATTCGCCGGCGCCCACGATGGCATGGGCGACCGCGCTGGCCGCTTGCCCTTCGAGGACCGCATCCGCTCCGACCCCCTCGCGCACGAGCCCCGTCACCGCGCTGGTGATCCGGCGCCGCAGCTGCGCCACCTCTTCGGCCACCGGGCGGCTCGAGCTGGCCTCGCTGAACAGGATCTTCCAGCCGTTGCGGTGATGCTCGACGAACTCCAGGAACTCGCTGACGCGCAGGTGCACCGAAGCCTGACCCGGACCGGCAAACGTGCGCTGCAAGCGCTCGACGAGCTGCTGACCGGTGCAGTCGATGTAGGCGACGTAGAGGCCTTCCTTGGAGCCGAAGTAGGCGTAGAGCATCGGTTTGGACACGCCGGCCTGCCGGGAGATCTCGTCCATGGAGGCGGCGTGGTAGCCGTCGCGGGCAAAAACATCCCCCGCGATCTCGAGAATGAGCTGTTCGCGCTGTGCGCGCGGCATCCGGCGAGTGCCCCCGCGGCGTGAGAGTCCAGCTGTGTCAACTGAGGGCGCTAGGCCTCGTTCGCTCAAAAGCAGGTTAGAGAAAGGTCCTAAGCGGATATTACCCGCGAGTAGAGATGCCCGAAAAAGGTGCCCCCCCAAACGTACACCCAGTTCAGCGTCGCGTCCTGAAGGCGCTCGGAGCGCTGAGCACGCCGCTTTTGCCCGACGACTACCTCGAGATGATCAACCCGCTGTGGTCCACGCGGGAGCTGCGTGGCCGCGTCGAGGAGATCATCCACGAGACCGAAGACGCCGCCACGGTGATGATCAAGCCCGGGTACCGCTGGCCCGGGCACAAGCCCGGCCAGTACCTGCGCATCGGTGTCGACATCGACGGCGTGCGCCATTGGCGCGCCTACTCGCTGACCTCGGACCCGTACCGCGAGGACGGGCTGATCAGCGTGACGATCAAGAACGTCGACGAGGGAACCGTCTCGCCGTACCTGGTCCGCAAGGCCGAGCCGGGCACGATCATCGGGCTGGGCGGGGTGGAAGGCGATTTCGTGCTCCCTGAGGAGCCGCCCGAGAAACTGCTTTTCATCAGCGCGGGCAGCGGGATCACCCCGATCATGAGCATGCTGCGCCACCTCGACCACTACGACGAGCTCAAGGACGCGGTGCTCCTGCACTCCGCCAAGCACACCGACGACGTCATCTTCGGCCCTGAGCTGCGGGACCTGCAGGAGCGCTGCGAGGGTTTCACCCTGCACGAGCAGCTGACCAAGGAGTCCGGGCGCATGACGCCCGACGACCTCGAGAAGCTCTGCCCCGACTGGAAGGAGCGCGAGACCTTCCTCTCCGGACCCAGCGGGATGCTCGACGCCTTCAGCGAGCATTGGGACGAGCAAGGCGACTGCGAGAATCTCCACCTGGAGCGCTTCCAGCCCAAGCTCGGCCTCGGCTCGGGTGAGGGTGGCGAGGGTGGCTCGATCAAGTTCCTGGCCTCCGAGACCGAGACCGAGGCCGACGGCCAGACCCCGATCCTGGTGGCGGGCGAGAACGAGGGTCTTGAGCTACCGTATGGGTGCCGGGAGGGTGTCTGCCACACGTGCGTGGGCGAGCTCAGATCCGGCCAGGTTCGCGATCTGCGCAACGGCGATGTCTATGGCAACGAGGGCGAGATGGTCCGGACCTGCATCAGCGCCCCCGAGGGGCCGGTCGAGATCGACCTCTAAACGGCGAGCTTTCGAAAACACATACGGGAGATAGTTCATGGCGAGCGCCACCACCAACGGCCACCGCGAGGGCGCGCAAATCTCGCGCGACAAATCAGAGAACCCGCTGCACCGGATGGACAAGGAGCAGATCGAGGAGATCGGCAAGCAGTTCGAGAAGCTCCACGAGGTCATCAAAGATGACCTCGGCGAGCGCGACTCGCGCTACATCCGCTCGATCATCGCCATGCAGCGCCGGCTGGCCCTGATGGGCCGCCTCGAGCTCATCGCTTCGCGGTGGCGCGCTCCCTGGCTGATCGGCACGATCACGCTGGGCATGGCCAAGATCCTCGAGAACATGGAGATCGGCCACAACGTCATGCACGGCCAGTGGGACTGGATGAACGATCCGGTCATCAACTCCCGAGCCTGGGACTGGGACACCGCCTCGACCGCCCAGTCGTGGCGCCACTCGCACAACTTCATCCACCACACGTACACCAATATCCGCGGCAAGGACAAGGACCTCGGCTACGAGATCATGCGGATCGACCCCCACCAGCCCTGGCACTGGGCCTACGTGTTCCAGCCCATCTACAACATCCTGCTCATGCTGCTGTTCGAGTGGGGCGTCGCTTTCCACGACATGGACCTCGAGGCCATCCGGGCCGGCGAGAAGTCCCACAAGGAGGCGCTCAAGGATCTCAAGGGCATCGCGGGCAAGGGCCGGCTGCAGATCCAGAAGGACTACATCGCCTGGCCGCTGATCAGCGGCCTGGTCATGGCCGGGATCGAGACCGCGGTGTTCACCATCCGCGCCCGTCAGGAACGCCAGAGCAAAGACCCTCGCAAGCTCGCCCGCCGGACGGCCAGAAAGGTGCGCGGCCGCTTCCGCTCGCGCGACAACGTGCTCCAGCAGCTCGTCCAGCGCCATGCCTTCCGCGAGCCGTTCAAGCGCACGCTGACCGCCAACGTGGTGGCCAACATCATGCGCAACATCTGGGCCTACGCGATCATCTTCTGCGGTCACTTCCCCGATCAGACCTACACCTTCACGGTCGAGGAGACCGAGGACGAGACGCGCGGCGGGTGGTACGTGCGCCAGCTCATCGGCGCCGCCAACATCGACGGCGGCCCGCTGTTCCACGTCATCAGCGGCAACCTCGGCTACCAGGTCGAGCATCACCTCTACCCGGACATGCCGAGCACCCGCTACGGGGAGATCGCGCCCAAGGTCCGGGAGATCTGCAAGCGCTACGACCTGCCCTACAACACCGGGCCCTTCTTCCAGCAGCTGTACCAGGTGCAGCGAACGATTGCCCGCCTCGCCTTCCCGGGTGGGAAGACCAGGCCCAAGCCGGGTGCCTACGACGGCCCGCTCATCCGCGGCAAGGGCGAGCGCGAAGTGCCCGAGCTGGCCAACGTCTAGTTCCGGCCAAGGCACGTCACACCCGGTTGGCCCCGAGAACCGGCGCAGCCGGTTCTCGCCAGCGACCGCCGAAGGCGGTGGCCGTTCTCGCCAGCCACCGCCGAAGGCGGTCGCCCGGGTGCGATAATGAAGAGGATGTCTGTGGAGCTCGGCGCGATCCTGACCGCGATGGTCACGCCCTTCGACGCCCGTGGGGCCGTCGACGAGGAGGCGGCGGTGCGGCTCATGCACCACCTCCTCGATCATGGCTCGGACGGGCTGGTGATCTGCGGGACGACCGGGGAGGCCTCGACGCTGCGCGACGAGGAGCATCTCGGCATGATCCGCCTCGCCGTGGAGGAGGCCGGTGACCGCGGGACGGTGGTGGCCGGCGTGGGCTCCAACGACACCCGCCACGCGGTGTGGCTCACCGAGCGGGCGACCGCGTCGCGACCCGATGCGCTGCTCTCGGTCAATCCCTATTACAACCGGCCGAGCCGCCGGGGGATCGTCCGCCATTACCAGGAGCTGGCCAGAGCCACCGACCTGCCGATCGTCCTCTACAACATCCCCCAGCGCACGGGCGCCGACATGCCCAACGATCTGCTGGCCGAGCTCGCGCAGATCGACAACGTTGTCGCCGTCAAGCAGGCCAACGCGGCCAACCTGGCTCCGGTCGACGGCCTGCGCATCTACGCCGGCAACGACGACCTGCTCGCCGACGTGCTCGATCTTGGCGAGCCGGGCGGCATCCTCACCGCCAGTCACCTCTTTGGTGAGGAGATGCGCCGCATGGTCGACGAGCCCGCGCACCGCCGCGAGATCGATGCTCGTCTTCAGGACGTCTACCGCGATCTCGGGGTGGCGCCGCTGGCCTGTAGCTTGAAGGCCGCCCTCGCGATGATCGGCGTGCTGGAGCGAAGCACGCCCCGGCTGCCCTACGTCGAGCTCGACGAGCAGGAGTTGAGCGTCGTGCGGACGATGCTCGAGCGCCACGGAATGGTGGGACCGGCGAGCGCCGGGGCCATTGAGAGCTTCGCCACGCGAAGCTCTCGGATGATGTGACGTGGCGAGCACTCTGAGGGTCATCCCTCTCGGCGGTCTCGGCGAGATCGGCAAGAACATGACGGTCCTCGAGTACGAGGGCCGCTTGCTCGTCATCGACGTCGGTTTGCGTTTCCCGACCGCCGACATGCTCGGCATTGATCTCGTGCTGCCCGACTTCAGCTATCTCCGGGAGCGGGCGGCCGACATCGAGGCCATCGTGATCACCCATGGCCACGAGGATCACCTCGGGGCGCTCCCCTGGGTGCTGCGCGAGCTCGAGGACTGGCCGCCGATCTACGGCGGGCGGCTGACCGTGGCCATGGCTCGCTCCAAGCTCGACGAGCACCGCCTGCGCGACGTCGACATCGAGGACCTGCTCCCGGGCGACAAGCGCGAGCTGGGTCCGTTCTCGCTCGAGCTCGTCCACATGACCCACTCGATCCCCGACTCCTGTGCCGTGGCCGTGGGCACGGAGCTGGGCACGGTGCTCGTCACCGGCGACTACAAGTTCGATCAGACCCCCGTGGACGGCCTTCCCGCCGACATCTCTCGCCTGGCCGAACTCGGCCGTGCGGGGGTGCTGCTGCTGTGCGGGGACTCCACGAACGCCGACCGCTCAGGCTTCTCACCCTCCGAGCGCGGCGTGGGACCGCACCTGGAGGAGGTGTTCGCCCGGGCGCACGGCCGCATCGTGGTCACGAGCTTCGCCTCGAACATCCATCGCGTGCAGCAGGTGGTGGATGCCGCCGCCCAGCTCGGGCGCAAGGTCGCCCTGGTCGGGCGCTCAATGCGCAAGAACGTCAACATCGGCCGCTCGCTGGGCCATATCGAGCTGCCCGAGGGCATCGTCATCCAGCCCCACGAGGTCGAGGACTGGCCCGACCACAAGATCGTCGTCATCTCGACCGGCTCCCAGGGCGAGCCGCTCTCGGCCCTGCGGCGGATGGCCCACAACGACCACCGCGTGATCAAGCTGCGCCGCGGCGACACCGTCGTCTTCTCGGCCACCCCGATCCCGGGCAACGAGCGAGCGGTGGGCGAGACGGTGGACCGGCTCTACCACATCGGCTGCGAGGTCATCACCCCGCGCGAGGCGCCCATCCACGCCTCGGGCCACGGGTACACCGAGGAGCTCAAGCTGATGCTCAACCTCCTGCGGCCGCGTTACGTGCTGCCGGTGCACGGCGATCACAAGCGCATTCAGCTGCACGCCCAGCTCGCTGATGCGGTGGGAATCGATCCTGACGATGTGTTCGCCGGCGAGAACGGCCTCGCCCTGGACATCGACGAGCGGGGCGCCCGGTTCGGGGAGCGCGAGCAGGCCGGCATGATCTTCGTCGACGGGGTCGATATCGGCGATCCCGCCGACGTGGCCCTGCGTGACCGCCGCATGCTCTCGGCCGACGGCATCTTCATCGTCGTGGCCACCGTCTCGGAACAGAGCGGCGAGTCGGTGGCCGCTCCGGAGGTCATCTTCCGTGGCGTGCCCTTCGCCGAGCAGGCCGACGGGCTCGTCGAGGAGATCCGCGGCGGAGGTCGAGCGCTCGCTGCGCGCCGCCGCCCGAGACGGCATTCGGGAGGTCGACCTGCTCCAGCAGGAGCTCCACGACGACCTGGCGACGTTCGTCTACGAGCGGCTGCGCCGCCGACCCATGGTGCTGCCGGTGGTCGTCGAGGTCTGAGCTCGCGGCTGCGCGCTCGGCGGCGCGGCTGCTGGGGGAGGCGTGATCTCAAACCGCGTGCCCGGGCCACCCGCGGGCGCGTCCGAGCGAGACCGAGCCGCCGTGGGACTCGACCACCGCTCGCACGATGGCCAGCCCCAGTCCCGACCCGCGCCCGCCGTCCCCGCCCCCGCGGACGAAGCGCTCGAACACGCGCCGCTCGAGCTCGGAATCGATGCCGGGCCCATCGTCCTCGACGACGACCGTGGCCACGGCGCCGTCGCTCCGGGTGGAGGCGGTGATGCGGGTTCCCGGTGGGGTGTGCTGCACGGCGTTCTCGAGCAGGTTGAGGACCATCCGGTGCAGGTCATCGCGCACGCCGGGCACGACGGCCGGTTCGGCCGCGATGGACAGCTCGTGGCCGTCGGCGAGCGGCCCGAGCTCGGCGGCCGCCTCGGTGACGCACATCGGCCAGATCGGTGGGCCGCTGCGGAGGCGCGCGACGGGCGTCGGCGCGCGCCAGGAGCAGCAGGTCGCCCACGAGCCGGCGCATCCGGCGCGTGGCGCGCAGCGCGGCCTGGGCCGAGTCGGCCTGCTCGCCGTCGAGCTCCTCGGCCAGCAGCTCCAGATTGGCCAGCACGCTGGTCAACGGGGTGCGCAGCTCGTGCGAGGCATCGGCGACGAACTCCCGCTGGCGGTCGAGCATGGCCTGGGTCTGGCTCCGGGCACTGTCCAGCGCGCCGAGCATGTCCTCGAGGGTGCTGCGCGAGCTCGGCCACCTCGTCGCTGGCCTCGGGTTGGGGGACCCGACGCCGGCGGGTCGCGCGTGCGCTCGATCTCCCGGGCGGCTTCGGTGAGCCGGACCACCGGGCGCATGGCCCGCTGCGGCATTGGCCAGGCCGGCCAGCAGAGCCAGCACCGTCCCGCCGAGCACGCCGAGCAAGAGGATGAACTGCACCCGGGCCAGGGTCTGCTCGACGTCGGACAGGGGCGCCGCGTAGAGCAGCACCACGCGGCGCGACAGCGCCGGGCACGGGCAGCGGCCGCGCGACCACGACGTAGCCGAACTGCTTGTAGGTCGCGTTCGTGTCCGAGCGCGGCGGCGGGAAGGCGGGCGTGGCAGGCAGCGTCTTGGTGCCCTTGATCTTCAGCCTGGCCTGCGTGCACAGGAGATCGTCGCCATCGAAGATGCGGATCTGGGCGTTCTCGGCGCTGGCGTAGTCGCTGAGGTGAACCTGCTGATCACAGGTGAGCAGGCCGTCGGCGGACAGGCTCAGCCGGTCGGTCAACAGCTCGAGCGCAGCTGATCGCCGGCGTAGCGGACCGAGTTGTAGAACTCGCCCCGGACCTGGCGCTCGGTCAGCACGCCGACCATGGCCGCAAAGCAGGCCAGGATCACGAAGGTCAGCGCCGCGGACCCGCCGGCCAGCCGCCAGCGGATCGGGACCGTCCTATATGCGGAGAACGTAGCCCGCGCCGCGGATCGTATGGAGGAGCCGAGGCTCGCCACCGGATTCCAGTTTCCTTCGCAGGTTAGACACGAAAACCTCGATGGTGTTGGTCATCGAGAAGGGGTCATAACCCCACACCTCGTCGAGCAGGCGCTGACGGGAGATGACGATGCGTTCGTTGCGCATCATGTACTCCAGCAGCTCGAACTCGCGCTGGGTGAGATCGATCACCCGCCCGGCGCGGGTCACCTCGTGGGTGTCGGGATTGAGTTTGAGATCACCCACGGTCAGCGTGGCCTGGCCGCGCGGGGGGCGCCGCCGGAGCAGCGCCCGCATCCGGGCCAGCAGCTCCTGGCGTTCGAAGGGCTTGACCAGGTAGTCGTCGGCGCCCGAGTCCAGGCCCTCGACGCGCGACTCGAGGGCGTCGCGGGCGGTGAGGACCAGGATCGGGCACGTCGTCTGACTCTGCGCAGCGTCCTGGCCACCTCGATGCCGTCCAGGCGTGGGAGCCCCAGGTCGAGGATGACGAGGTCGGGCAGAAAGGCGTGGGCCTGATCGAGGGCGGCGACGCCGTCGCCGGCCACGCGCACGTCATAGCCCTCCATGCGCAGCGAGCGCTGGAGCACCTGCGCGATCGCGTCGTCATCCTCGACGACGAGAACGCGGGGCGGACGTTCGAAATCCGTGGTCACGTGCACGATGTTACGGCCGTGTGCCGGGCGAACCTGCACATTTAGGCGGCCCTTGAGGAGCAGGAGTCGGGGGTCCGCTCGCCGAAGTCGAGGGGTTCGGACATGGCCGCCGCCCGCAAACGGAAAGCCCCGCCCACGCGCGCCACCCGTCGCGTCTGGCCGCCCGCCCACGGCTCCCGGTACTCGAGCCCCACCACGTCGACATCCTCGCGCTGGCCGTGATCGCGATCGGCATCTTCCTGGCCGGCGTGGCTTACGTGCATTGGTCCGGGGGCACGCTGGGCAACGGAGCGATCACCGCTCTGCGTTTCCTGTTTGGAGCGCTCGGCTACGCCGTGCCGGTGGTGCTCGTGGCGGCCGGGGCGACTCATGCTCGTGCGCGAGCTGCGTCCGCCCGCGCGGCCGCTTGCGGACGGGCAGTGCTTGCCTGACCGCCGCGCTGACCCTTTCCCTGGCCGCCGGGACGCTTGGTCTGGGCCCCGGCCGCGCCGCCGCGGCGAGGTTCTGGAGCGCCGCCGCCTTCGAGCGGCGCGGAGGCATCCTCGGACAGCTCGAGCTCTGGGTGGCCGGCCATCTCCTCTCCACGGTGGGAGCCGACATCCTGGCCGTGTTCCTGCTCGTCGCCGGAACCATCCTCATCAGCGGAGCCACGCTGGCCGGGGTGATTCGCGCCACGAGCGTTCAGATGGCCAGCACCGGACGGGTACTCAGGCGCTCGACCGAGGAGTTCGCGGCCACACTGGCCCGGCCCGCCCCCGGCCCGACCCGGGAAGCGGCCACCGCGGGGCCCGCAACACGCGCACGCACGGGAACCGGGTCCCTCCACCGCCCGGGCGCCAGACCGCGGGCGAGCTGTTCGGGGCGGTCCCCGAGCTGGCCGAGCCCCCGGAGAACGAGGAGCTCCCCGACGGAGTGGCCGGCGCCGGAGCGACGGCGGTGGCGGGCGCGCAACCGCCGACGGTCCCTGCCGGGCCGCTCACGGAGCCCGACGACCCGCTTGCGGGCGCGGACGACGAGGGCGTTGACCCGGCGGACGAGGAGGACGACGCAAACGCCGATGGCGTGGCCGCCGAAGAGCCCCTTCCGGCCATGGATGCCGAGTTCCCAGGGGGGCCGGCTCGCGCCGTCGGGCCGGAGGACCTCACGCCCCAGGGCCGCTACCGCGCCGCCGTCACCGACGATCCCGACTTCGTGTGGCGGGTTCCGTCGGCCCGGATGCTCGTGCGCTCGACCGGAGAGGCGGCCAAGCCGGATACGGCGGGGCAGGAGCAGGTGGCGCGCAACCTCGTCGAGACGCCTGGGCCACTTCGGAATCGAGGCCCGGGTCATCGGCCGGGTCACCGGGCCGCACATCACCCGCTACGAGCTTCGTCTCGCACCGGGCACCAAGGTGGCCAAGGTGGCCCAGCTCAAGGACGATCTGGCCTATTCGCTGGCCGCCACCGACATCCGGATCCTCGCTCCGATCCCCGGCAAGCAGGCGGTCGGCGTCGAGGTGCCCAACGCCCGGCGGCGGATCGTCCACCTGGGCGACGTCTTTCAACAGCCGCCGCCGGACTGGTCGCCGCTCACCGTGTGGCTGGGCAAGGACATCGCCGGACGGGCGATCGGGGCCGACCTGACCAAGATGCCCCACCTGCTCGTCGCCGGCACCACCGGCGCCGGCAAGTCGGCGTGCGTGAACGCCATGCTCTCCTCGGTCCTCCTGCGGGCCACCCCGCACGAGGTCCGGGTCGTCCTCGTCGATCCCAAGCAGGTCGAGCTCAACCACTACGAGTCGATTCCCCACCTGCTCACGCCGGTCATCACGAGCCCCCGCATGGCCGCGAACGCCCTGCAGAACCTGGTCAAGGAGATGGAGCAGCGCTACGGGGTGATGTCCCTGGCCCGGACGCGCTCCCTGCCCGAGCTCAACCGCGCCCGCGAACGCCGCGGTGAGCCGCCCCTGCCCTACATCTTGTGCGTCATCGACGAGCTCGCCGACCTGATGATGGTCGCCCCGGCCGACGTCGAGGACTCGATCATCCGGCTGGCCCAGAAGGCCCGCGCCGTCGGCATCCACCTCGTGCTGGCCACCCAGTCGCCCCGCGTCGACGTGATCACGGGCATGATCAAGGCCAACGTTCCCTCGCGGATCGCCTTTGCCGTCTCCAGCCAGACCGACTCCCGGGTGATCCTCGACCAGAACGGCGCCGAGGCCCTCCTCGGGCAGGGCGACATGCTCTTCTCGCCGGTCGGCTCGACCAAGCTCCAGCGCATCCAGGGCGCCTACATCGACGAGGAGCAGATCGCCGAGCATCACCGACGTCGTGGCGCCGTCAGGGCGAGCCGGAGTTCCAGGAGGAGCTGCTCGCAGGAGGCTTCCGACGACGGCGAGGCGGACGGCGCCGCGGACGAGGACGGCTTCGATCCCGACGAGGATCCGCTGCTCGAGGAGGCGATCTCCCTGGTGGCCCAGATGGGCACCGCCTCGACCTCGATGCTCCAGCGCCGGCTGCGCCTCGGCTACACGCGGGCCGGGCGGCTGATCGACATGCTCGAGCGGCGGGGCATCATCTCCGGCTACGAGGGCTCAAAGCCGCGCCAGGTGCTGATCACCGAGGCGCGACCTCCCACGCGTGCTGGCCAACCTGGCCGAGGCCGAAGGCGGAGCGCCGGTGGGCGAGCCGGTGCCCGGTCTCCGAGACCGACTCGACGAGGGCCACTGTCGCTACGAGGGAACGCGGGCGTCGGCGGAGCGCCGATAGCCTTGACGCTCGATGGCCGACATCGGCACCACGCTCCGAGAGGCGCGCATGCGCGATCGCATCGACATCACCGAGGTCGAGCGGGCGACCAAGATCCGCGCCCGCTACCTGCGCGCGATGGAGCACGAGGAATGGGACGCGCTGCCCGGGCCCGGTCTACATCAAGAGCTTTCTGCGCACCTACGGCGACTACCTCGGACTCGACAGCCGCATGCTCGTCGACGAGTTCAAGCGCCGCTACGAGCGCCCCTCCGACCATGAGCCGCGCTCGGTGGCCGCGCGCCACCGCGAGCGCGAACGGGCCGCCCGCGGCCCGCTGCTGCCGCCGTGGGCGCTCATCGGCGCTCGTGCTCGTCGGCCGTCGTGGTCGCCCTGTATCCTGGTCGGCACGCTCGGCACCAACAAGACGACGACGACGCCCACGCGCCCGCCCCGACGCCTGCCCGCCGCCGTCCGCCACGCACCGGCCACCGTGCCCGCCGCCTGCGCCCGAGGACCGTCACGCTCGCAGCTCGTGCCCACCGGCCGCGTCTACGTGTGCCTGGTCGACGGCGGCGGCAAGCAGCTCATCCCCGGGCCAGATCTTCGCCCCGGGCAGACGGTCCCGTCGAGACGGCGCCCAAGCTCCTGCTCACGCTGGGTAACAACTCCGTGCAGATGAAGGTCAACGGCAAGGCGGTGCCCGTCGGCCGCCTCGGCGAGCTCGATCGGCTACCAGCTCACGCCGACCGCGACGACACCGCTGGCCGCGACCCAGCAGCCGAGGTGCCAATGAGCGACCGGCCGCGCGCCGGCATCCTCATCACCGGCACCGAGGTGCTCACGCGGCATCATCTCCGACCGCAACGGACCGTGGCTGTCCGAGCGGCTGCGCGAGATCGGCGTCGACGCGGCCATGATCCAGATCGTCGGGCGACCGCCCGGAGGACCTCACGGCCGCGCTGCAGTTCATGGAGCGCGACGGGCATGGCGCTGATCGTGACCAGCGGCGGGCTCGGTCCGACCGCCGATGACCTCACGGCCGAGGTCGTGGCCCGCTTCGCCGGCCGCGAGATGGTCCTCGACGAGGCGCTCGAGGTCGCGCATCGCCGAGATCCTGCGCCCGCTGATGTCACGCTGGCCGGATCTCGATGCGCGAGGCCATCCGCCGCTCAAACCGCAAGCAGGCGGTGATCCCGGCGGGCGCCGCCGTCCTCGGGCCGGTCGGCACCGCGCCCGGGCTCGTCGTGCCGCCGGCCGCGACGGAGCGCCAACGGTCGTCGTGCTCCCCGGACCCCCGCGCGAGCTCCAGCCGATGTGGAGGATGGCCCTGCAGACCGCGCCGATGCGCGCGGCACTCGCCGGGGCGCCGGTCTACGAGCGCCGCATGGCGCGCCTGTTCGGCATTCCCGAGTCGGAGATCGCCGCCACCCTCGAGGCGGCGGAGGATGCGAGCCTGAGGCTCGAGGCGCTCGAGATCACGACCTGCCTGCGACGAGGAGAGATCGAGGTCTCCACCCGCTATGAGCCCGACCACGAGAGCGACTACGAGCAACTCCTCGCCTTCATGCGCGCCCGCCATGGCGAGCGGCTGTTCTCCCCCGACGGCGAGACGGTGGACGAGCAGGTCGTCAGGCTGCTCGGCCAGCGGACGGTGGCCGTGGCCGAATCGTGCACGGGCGGCTTGATGTCGGCGCGCCTGACTGAACGGGCGGGATCCTCCCGGTACTTCCCGGGCGGCCTGGTCGTGTACTCCAACGAGGCCAAGGCGGCGCTGGCCGGTGTCGACGCCGGGCTGATCGAGCGCTTTGGCGCCGTCTCGAACCAGGTCGCGCTGGCCTTGGCTCAGGGGCGCCGCGGACCGCTTCGGCGCCGACTTCGGCATTGGCATCACGGGCATCGCCGGGCCCGAGGGCGGCACGGCGGAGAAGCCGGTGGGAACGGTGTGCTTCTCGGTCTGGGCCCGGGACGGCCGGTGAGCTGACCCGGCGCACGGAGCTGCCCGGCGGCCGATCCGACGTTCGCGATCGCTCCACCACGGTTGCGCTGCACATGCTCCGCCGGCTGTCTTGAGGGCGGCGGCGACGGCTGAGCCCGGTGTGCCGGGCGCGCCCTCGCGCTGGCGGCTGTTCGTCGCTCTGGAGCTCCCCGCTGGCGCCCGGGAGGCCCTCGAGCGCTGGCGAGTGACGGTCGTGCCCGTCGAGTCCGGGCTGCGGGCGGTCGAAACGCAGGACCTGCACGTGACCCTGTGCTTTCTCGGGGCGACGGCACCGGCGGCGGCGCCGGCGATCCTCGAGGCCTGCGCGGCCGCTGCGCACGGGCCGGCAGCCGACCTGGCGCTCGGGATGGCCCGGTGGCTGCCCCGGCGCTCGCCGCGGGTGCTGGCCGTCGAGTTGGCCGATGGGCAGGGACGGCTGGGTGCCGTCCAGCGCGAGCTCTCTGGGCGCCTGGCGGCGGGGGGCTGGTACCGGCCCGAGCGCCGTCCGTTCCTGGCCCACGTCACCGTGGCCCGCGTGCGCAGGGGCGCGCGCGTCGACCCGCGGCTGGCGGCGGCGCCGGAGTCGCTCGCCTTTCGCGGTGAGCGAGTGACGCTCTACCGCTCGGCGCTGACCCGGGAGGGCGCACGCTATGAGCGCTTGGGGACGGTGGTGCTAGGCGATCTTTAGGTCAGACGGGCCACGATGACCGGCGCGGTGGTGGGAGCCGCCGTCCCTCCGGCCGGCTCGACGGTGACCATCATCAGCGTCGCCCCAGCAGGCCGCAGACCGACCCCGACGTTGGCGCGCCCCGTGCGGTGACCGGAACAGGGTCCCGGTCGGGATCGGGCGGCCCTGGCCGCGCTGGAGCCAGACCTGGTAGACCTCACCGGCCGGTGGGGCTGGAAAGTCGCGGAGCACGAGCTCCGCCTGCGTGCCGGTAAGGCTGACGTCGGCCCGGCCGGAGCCCACGACGCTGGCCGCGACGACGCGAGAGCCGCTCCCGCCCCCGCTGAGCACGAGCACGAGCACGACCGCGAGCGCAGCCAGCGCCCCGGCCGTGGCGCCCCACGGCGAGACCGCGGCGGGCCACTGGCGGCGTCGCGGGGCCTCGGGCTTCGGCGCCGATCGGACGTCCCGTCGCACGTCGCGGCGCAGCGATCGGGGGGCGCGGTACTGAGGCACCGCGGACGGCAGCACGTCGACCAGCCGCTCGAACGCGGTCACTTCGTCGCGGCAGACGACGCAGCTCTCCAGATGGCGGCGGAAGGCCTCGGCCTCGGCCGGCTCCAAGGCGCCCAGCACGTAGGCGGCGGCATCGCCGCTGCAGTCGTGAGGCATGGTGGGGTCGCTCATACCACGTCCGCGGTGAGTCGGGCAGAGCCAGGCGGAGCTTGGAGAGGCCGAGGCGCATGCGGCCCTTGACCGTGCCCGCGGGCAGGGCCAGCATCTCGGCGATCTCGCTGTGTGAGAAGCCACCGAAGTAGGCCAGCTCGATGACCCGGCGCTGGTCGGACGGGAGCGCGTCGAGGGCCTCGCGGACCTCGCGCACATCCTCGCGGCGCGCAACCTCCATTTCGGTGAGCTCGGGAGAGGGGAGCTGCTCAGCCGCCCGGTCGTCGGCCACGTCGCGCCCGGACTTGACCGTGGCCCGGCGGAAGGCGTCGATCATCCGGTTGTGCACCACCCGCAGCAGCCACGAGCGCACGCTGCCCCGTGCCGGGTCATACCGAACGCCGCTGCGCCACAGCGACAAAAACGCCTCTTGGACCACATCCTCGGCCATCGCCCGGCGTCCGCACATGCGGTAGGCGAGCGAGAACGCCGCATCGGCGTGACGGTCAAAGAGGACCTCGAAGGCCCGCGCCTCGCCGTCGTGTACGAGTTGCATGAGCTCTTCGTCGGCCAGCCGGTGCAGGGTGGCCGGGCGGAGGCGGCGTGCGGTGAGAAGCATGGTTGCAAGCCGGGTACGAGCGGGCGGGGCGGGTGGATCAGCCTCTGGTTGGTCGGTGGCCATGGCCTCGTGCGATCAGCTGGCGTGCGCTCAGAGCGAGAGGGCCCGGCGGCGAGCGCGGCGCGTCGGGGTGTCGTGGCCGGGCGCGGACGGCGCCTGACCGCTATGGCTTTCGAGGAGGGGTAGAGAAGACCTCGGTCCGCGAAACGTCTCGCGCCAGCTGCCCTCCAGAGACCGCACGGCCGGCGTGCCCAGCGCGGCCTCGAAGGCCCTGACGGCGGCGCCCAGCCGCTGGTCGTCCGCGCTCGGCTCCCGGCGCCGCGACTGCTCCTCGAGGGTGAGCAGGATGGCCCGGACGCCCTGGGCCACGAAGGCCTCGCGGGCGTCAGCGGCCTGCCGGGCCCGCTGGCGGGCGCGGGCGGGGCGGCGAACGCGCCAGAGGGCTCGCCAGCCCCTCCGCCGGCGGCGAGGAAGCCGCCCGCGCGCCGATCGGTGCCCGCCCGGCGCCGCCATCCCGGCCGCGGGTCGCTCATCACCGGCCTCGAGCCGCTCGAGCGTCCGCTGAGCGGCCTGCTCCCGGGCCAGGAGCTCCGCCGCCCGCGCCCGGAAGGCGGCGATCTCACGCTCGATGCGGTCGATGGGATCGCGACGGGCCAGCATGCATTGGTGGTTCGACGGACCCCATCGCGGCCCTTCATCGCGCGCTTGCCTCGCCCCTGAATTGCCACCCGCTTGGCGCGCTTTTGTGACAACCGTGTCTTGTTCGGTCGCAGCCTCCGGCCGTAGCGTGCCGTTCTGTCCGCACCCCGCCCTACCGTAGCCAGCCAAAGCGCATGAACAAGGAGCCGAACCGCAGATGAGCGAGCAGCAGAAGAACGGCGCCAAGCCGGACCCCCGCGCCGAGGCGAAGATGGATGCCAAGCGGCAGGCCGCGCTTCAAGGTGCGCTGAGCCAGATCGAGCGTCAATTCGGGAAGGGCACGGTCATGCGAATGGGCGATCCCGGCGCGCGCGTCGCCGTGGACGCGGTTCCGACCGGCGCGCTCTCGCTCGACCTCGCGCTGGGGATCGGCGGCGTGCCGCGCGGGCGCATCGTCGAGATCTTCGGCCCGGAGTCCTCGGGCAAGACGACCCTCGTGTACCACATCATCGCCGAGGCCCAGAGGCTCGGCGGCGTGTGCGCCTTCGTGGACGCCGAGCACGCCATGGATCCCCTCTACGCGCGCCAGATCGGTGTCGACATCGACGAGCTTCTGGTCTCGCAGCCCGACTACGGCGAGCAGGCTCTGGAGATCGTGGACATGCTGATCCGCTCCGGCGCGGTCGACGTGATCGTCGTGGACTCGGTGGCCGCGCTGACGCCCCGGGCCGAGCTCGAGGGCCAGATGGGCGATCAGACGGTGGGCGTGCAGGCCAGGATGATGTCGCAGGCCATGCGCAAGCTGGCCGGCAACCTCAACCGCACTCAGACGCTGTGCGTGTTCACCAACCAGATCCGCGAGAAGGTCGGCGTGATGTTCGGCTCGCCCGAGACCCAGCCCGGCGGCCGCGCGCTGAAGTTCTACGCCTCCCAGCGGCTCGACATCCGCCGCATCGAGACCCTCAAGGACGGCACCGAAGCGGTCGGCAACCGGGTACGGGTCAAGGTGGTCAAGAACAAGGTGGCGGCCCCGTTCAAGCAGGCTGAGTTCGACATCGAGTTCGGCAAGGGCATCTCGACCTCCGGCTGCCTGCTCGATTACGGCATCGAGCACAGCATCGTCACCAAGTCGGGCTCGTTCTTCTCCTACGGAGACGAACGGCTGGGGCAGGGCCGCGGAAACGCCAAGGCCTTCCTCGACGAGCATCAGGAGATCGCCAAGGAGATCGAGGCCAAGATCTATACCGCGCTCGGGATCGAGCGCGATTTGGTCAAGCCGATCGAGTCCCGCGACGAGCCCGGTCTCCCGGCCGTGGAGCCGATGGTCGCGGCCTGAAGCGATGACCGCAGGAGCCGACGCCGAGCGGGCGCTCGCGCGCGCCTACCGGTTCCTGGGCCGGCGCGAGCGCACCCGTGACGAGATGCACCGCCACCTCCAGGGTCACGGCTTCGAGGCGGGAGTGATCGAACGGACGGTGACGACCTTGGCCGACCAGGGCTACCTCGACGACGAGCGGTTCGCCAGGCTCTTCGTCGAGGACAAGCGCACGCTCGAAGGGTGGGGGAGGGGGCGCATCGCGCGGACCCTGCTCGAACGCGGGCTCGACCGTGATCTCGTCAACGACGCCCTGTGCGAGCCCGAGGACGAGCATGAGCGGGCGCTCGCGCTCCTGCGCCGCCGCTATCCGGGCTTCGGCGAGGACCCGCGCGAGCATGAGCGGGCGCTCGGCTTCCTGCTGCGCAAGGGATATGAGAGCGAGCTCGCCCTCGAGGTCCTCCGAACGCACCGGGAAACTGTCCGTCGCGCGGCGATGCGCTAGCGTCGGCTGCGCCGAGCAGTCGTCCATCGCAGGGGGTCGAAGGCATGGGCAGGAGACTGTCGTGGGGCTGGATCGCGGGGTGCCTGGGCGTCGTCGGCCTGGCCGCCGGCTCTGTGAGCCCCTCGCGCGCCGCCGCCTTCCCCCGCGGCCGTCCGCGCGGTGAGCGCCAGAGCCAGGGTGCCCAGTACAGCGGCTGGACCTCGCAGCACCAGCCCATCACGTTTGCCCTGGCCGCCGGCGCCCTTCGCGACTTGCGCTTCTACATCGTGCTCTCCTGCCCGAGCCGTCACCGCTACCGGGTTCAGGCCTACGGGTTCGCCCCGATCGCCGTGCGCGGTGGCCGATTTGCCCGAACGTTCCCCTCTCGGCATCCACCGGCCACGGCCACCATCCGCGGCCGCGTCAGCGTCCGGCGCGTCAGCGGATCGGTGAGGCTCGGCCGCTACGTCCCCGGGGAGCACGCCTCGTGCCAGGGCCAGGCCAGCTTCTCGCTGCACCCCGGTGCTCAGTAGCGCCTGACGTTGCGCCGCCGGGCCCCCGGTACTACGATGCAGGGCGCGAACGAATGGCCCTCAGGCCACGAAAAGACCAGCTAATGATGAAGATCTTGGATACCGGAAACTCCGCCCCGGCGAGCCTCGGAGGAACCGCCAGAACCGCCGTATCGAACTAAAGCTCTCGCCGGCCAGCGCCAGGCTGCAACCGCTCAGCGCGAGCCGGCATCTGTTCGTGCAGCCCGCACAGGCCGCTCGGTCGCTTCCGAAAACTTCAAGGTGTGAAGGACGTCCGAGGACTCCTCGGACACTGGAGAGGAACGACCATGGAAATCATCGGTGCCGCAGCGCTGATCGCCGTCGGGATCGTGCTGGCCGCTCTGCTCTACGGGCGGACCCATGCGGCGACCGCGGCCACCGGTTCTCCGCCGAGCGAGCCTGATCTCGCTCCCGTCCTTCGCGACCCCACTGGGGAGCTCGCTGCCGAGTTCGCGCTGCGCGAGGCGGAGATGGCGCGGCGGGAAGCCGAGCTGGCACGGCGCGAGGCGGAGCTCGAGAGCGACCGCCAGGCCGTGGCCGAGGGCCAGCAGAACGTCGAGCGTGAACTCGAGCATGTCTCCGGCCTCTCGGCGGCCCGGGCCAAGCAGCTCCTGCTCCAGCAGATCGAGGAGCAGGCCCGCCACGATGCCGCGCGGCGCGTGCGCCAGATCGAGGAGGAGACCAAGCGCGAGGCCGAGCGCCGGGTGCGCAACATCCTCTCGGTGTGCATGCAGCGACTGGCCGCCGGCCATGCCGCGGAGACGACGGTGTCGGTCGTGCATCTGTCTGCCGACGACATGAAGGGACGGATCATCGGCCGGGAGGGCCGCAACATCCGGGCCCTGGAGAACCTCACGGGCGTGGACTTCATCATCGATGACACGCCGGGCGCGGTCGTGCTCTCCGGGTTCGATGGCGTTCGGCGCGAGATCGCCCGGGTCACGCTGGAGAAGCTGCTCGAGGACGGGCGCATCCATCCCGCCCGGATCGAGGAGATGTACTACCAGGCCAAGTCCGAGCTCGAGGGTCATATCGTCGAGATGGGCGAGCAAGCCGAGTTCGACGCCGGTGTGCAGGGCGTCAACCCGGAGCTGGTCAAGCTGCTCGGCCGGCTGAGATTTCGCACCAGCTATGGCCAGAACGTCCTCGCCCACTCCGTGGAAGTGGCGCGTCTGGCCGCGATGATGGCCGAGGAACTGGGGGCGAGCCCCAAGACAGCGCGTCGCGCCGCGCTCCTACACGACATCGGCAAGTCCGTCACCCACGAGATCGAGGGACCCCACGCGCTCGTCGGCGGCGAGCTGGCGCGTCGCTACGGCGAGAGCGAGGCCGTCGCTCACGCCATGGAGGCCCACCACAACGAGGTCGAGCCCCAGACGATCGAGGCCGTCATCGTGCAGGCGGCCGATGCCCTCTCCGGCGCGCGGCCCGGAGCCCGCGGCGAGTCGCTCGAGCAATACGTCAAGCGTCTGCGCGACCTCGAGCGGATCGCCACCCGCCACAAAGGCGTCGACAAGGTCTATGCCATGCAGGCAGGCCGCGAGATCCGGGTGATGGTGGCCCCCGGGGCCATCGACGACGACGCGGCGACGTTGCTCTCCTACGAGATCGCCCGCGAGATCGAGAAGGAGCTCGAATACCCCGGACAGATCAAGGTCACGGTGATTCGCGAGTCGCGCGCGACCGAGTACGCCCGTTAGAGGCGCGACCGGGCGGGTACCCAGACTGAAAGCGGGCCGCCCAGGCAGGAAGGTCGGTGGTCATGGCCCGCGGACCACCGAGGAAGGAAGTCACCTTGAGATGAGTGTGAAACGCGCGCGTATTCGCCCAGGTCTCGCGGGGAGGCTCGTGCTGGCCATGACGCTGACGGCCCTCGGACTCGGCTGCACGGCCGCGGCGGCGAGCGCCAAGCTCATCGCCCACGGGCAGCTGGTTCACCCCTTCAAGCTGCACACCAACCAGAGCAACAACTGGTTCGGCTATGACCAGGGCGCGCTCGAGCAGGGCGGGAAGCTCTTCAACTCGATCTCCGCCTACTGGACGGTTCCGACCGCGACCCAGCACACCAAGAGCCAGGCTGAGGCTTCCTCGGACTGGATCGGCATCGGCGGCGGCTGCGTCGACGCCGGTTGCTCGGTCACCGACCAGACGCTCATCCAGACCGGCACCGAACAGGATGTGAGCGCCACCGGTCAAGCGTCCTACTCGGCATGGTGGGAGATCATCCCGGCCCCCTCGTTCCCGATCTCGAACATGACGGTCAACCCGGGCGACCGCATGTACGCCGACATCGCCGAGGTGGTGCCCGACGCCAACCTCTGGACCATCACCCTCAAGGACACGACGCGCAACGAGACCTACTCGACGACGGTTCCCTATCCATCGACGCACCTGAGCGCGGAATGGATCGAGGAGACGCCGCTTGAACTGACCACGAGCCCCGGTCTCGCCGCCCTGCCCAACCTGACCGATCCGAACTTCGATCTGGCCACGGTCAACGGCGCGCCCGCGCATCTGACCTCCTCCGAGGCGATGGTGCTGACCAACTCCTCGGGCCAGGTTCTCGGCACGCCGTCGGCGCCCGACGCCGACGCGGACGGATTCGGCGCGTGCGCGTGGGCCGGCAGTTGCGTGGCCCCCGCGAGCTGACCTACCTTCATCTCGCGATGTGATTCGGCCCGTCCCTGACCCCGGGGGCGGGCCGTTTGCTTAGTGCAGGTGATGGTGATGGTGCAGCGCGCCCGACGCCGTCCAGGCCCCGTAGTCCGGGATCAGCACGATGGCGAGCACCACCCCGGCGACGATCGCGCCACCGAGCGCCAGCCAGCGTCCGCCGGTCCCGGGGATGCCGACAGCATCATCGAGCGCGGCGCCACCGCGAAAAGACTTCGGCAGGCCGGGCAGGTGCCCGAGCACGTGCAGGGCCGTAAAGGCCAGCCAGGCGATGAAGCTGACCTTGTGGATGAGGACCAGGCTGCCGCGATTGGCGGGACCCTCGAACAGGAGCACGATGCCGCTGACGAAGACCGCGATCGTGCAGAGCACGACCGCGGGCGCGACGAGGCGAAGCGCGAGCGGCGGCGGCCCCTTCTCGTAGTAGGCCGAGTCGCGGGTGTAGTAGCGCATGAAGCGATAGCCCGTGCTGGCCATCTTCAGGCTGACCGGGCCGAGGAGCAGAAGCCCGATGAACAGGTGCTCCGATATGAGCTGGCCTATGCGCAGGATGGTGATGCCGACGGCGGCAAAGAGAACGAGCAGGGTCGTGCCGGTGAGCGCCGTCAGCTGCTCGTTGCCGTCGGTGCCGCCGCGCAGGAGCGACATCCGCCGCGGTCGCCGCCCCGCGGCCAGGCCGGCGTGCCGCATCCGCGGGGTTGCGCTTGCGTCGCTGTCCATAGGTTGACTATCGGCACACCGGCTGATGTCAATCTCACCGCTGCGTGAGATGTCTCTTTTCTTTCCCAGTCGGGCCTATCATCGCCATCCGTCATGCCCAGTTCGATTCTCGTCATCGAAGACGAACCGGGAATCGTCGACTTCCTCGAGCGGGGACTGCGTGGCCAGGGCTTCGCGGTGGCCGCCGAGCTCGACGGTGACCGGGGTCTGAGCCGTGCGCTCGGGGAGGAGTACGACCTCGTTGTGCTCGACATGCTGCTCCCCGGCCGCAGCGGCCTCGAGGTCCTCCGAGAGCTCCATGCTTCCAAGCCCGAGCTCCCGGTTATCGCTCTCACGGCCCTGGGCGAGGTCGAGGATCGCGTGACCGGCCTCGACGCCGGAGCGGTCGACTACTTGACCAAGCCGTTCTCGCTCGCCGAGCTCGCCGCCCGCGTCCGCGCCCAGCTGCGCATGGCGGCGCAGGCCCCGCAGACGGAACTGAGCGGCGCCGGCATCGAGGTCAATCTGATCACCCGCGAGGTGCGCCGGGGAGGGGAGCCGCTGCGCTTGTCGGTGACCGAGTTCGACCTGCTCGTCTACCTGATGCGCAACCCCGGCCACGTCCTCACCCGCGAGCAGATCCTGCGCGCCGTGTGGGGGTATGAGCACGATCCCGGGACCAACGTGGTCGACGTCTACATCGGGTACCTGCGCCGCAAGCTCGGGCGGGCAGCCGAGGAGGCCGGGCGCCGCGGCCCGATCACCACCGTGCGCTCGGTCGGCTACCGGTTTGAGGCGAACGCGTAACTTCAGACCCCGGCTTCCCCACGGGATCCAGGGGCGGCTGAGCGCGTGGGTCGCCGCCGTGCTGCTTATCTCGACCGCGGTCGTATTCGCCGTGGTCTACAGCGTCACCGGAACGGAGCTGCGCCAGCAGATCGACCGCGATCTGAGCGGTGAGAGCGCGCAGCTTCTGCGCTTCCTGGCCACCCTGAGCAACCAGCCCCGAACCCTGCTGGCCAGGACCGCTGGTGAGTATGTCCGCGCGGAGCCCTATTCGGCCACCTCGCGGCTCATCTTCGTCCAGGTGCCGGGATTGCCCCCGGCGGCCAACCATCCTGAGCTCTTCGGGCACACCCTTCCCGACCATGGCGAACGCGCCGCCCAGCAGCAGGCCGAAAACCGCGAAGGCCGCCGCTTGCTGCGCGCCAAGCTCGGCTTCTCCACCGATACCGCCCCGGACGTGGGGGCAGTTCGGGTCCTCAAGCGCCAGGTGGGCGTCGGCTTTCTCAGCGCCACCATCGGGGTGGCGGAGCCGCTCGCCTCGGTGGACCACGCCCAGGCGAGCGTGGCCAAGGCGTTCTTGCTGGCCAGCCTGGCCGCCGTCCTGCTCGCGCTCGTGGCCTCCTACCTGGCCGGTGCTCAGTTGTCCGCGCCGCTGCGGCGCATGGCGTCGGTGGCAGCCCGCGTCGATGCCGGCGATCTCGCTCCGCGCATGGAGACCGACCGGTCCGGACGCGGCGAGGTCGACGTCCTCGCTGAGAGTTTCAACCGCATGCTCTCGCGGCTGCAGGAGGCGTTCGCTCAGCAGCGCGCGTTCGTCGCCGATGCTTCGCACGAGCTCCGCACACCGCTCACCGTCATCGCCGGACAGCTCGAGGTGCTCGCGGCCAACGACGCTCCCCCCGCCGCCGAGGTGCGCCGGGTGGAGGAACTCGTGCACGCCGAGGTCCAGCGGATGAGCCGCATGGTCGACGACCTGCTGCTCCTGGCCCGCACCGAGCGGCTGGAGTCGTTGCGGGCGGAGCCGCTGCAACTGCCGGCGTTCGTGCACGACCTCTGGGATGGGGTGCAGCGAACCGCTCAGCGCCGCTTCAGGCTCGGGCCCGTTCCAGACGGCACGCTCACCGCCGACCCCGACCGACTGGCCGGCGCCCTGCGCAACCTGGCCCGCAACGCCATCGAGCACACCGGCGCCCCCGACGGGCTGGTGCGGCTCGACGTCGGCGTCCTCGCGGACGGCCGCGTCGCCTTCACCGTGACCGATGACGGTCCCGGCATCCCCAGCGCGGAGCGCGAGCGCGTGTTCGAGCGCTTTCACCGCACCGACAACGGACGCAGTCGCTCCGAGGGAGGCGCCGGTCTGGGCCTGGCCATCGTCCGCGCGGTGGCCGAAGCCCACGACGGCTCGGCCCAGGCCCTTCCCGGCCAGCCCGAAGGCGGGGCCCGCGTGCAGATCGTGATCCCCGGGTTTGAGCACCTGCGCGGGTGAGCGTCTCTGGGTTGCTCGTGTGCTCGCTCAAACGCGCATAGGCGCGCACCAACTGAAGGATCAGACCGCGGCCGACGGACGCTGGCGTTCGGCCTTGACACCCACCTCATAGAACTCCACGGAAACACGGCCACCAGCCGCGCCTCCGCCCGGCGGGTCGGCCCGGTTGAGCGCCTCGTCGCCCCGACGCATGTCCGCCTCGGTCTCGAATACAGCGATCGTCAGGACCTTGCCCTCATCGGCCTGGTAGAGCGCGAGGAACTCGACCGCCGGCATGTCCTCAGATGGCCCCCGGCTGGCTCGCCGCTTGACTTCCTCCATTCCCGCACGGATCCGCTCCGGGTCTCGCCCCTCGAATCGTGCCACGCGTGCGTACACGGTCTCTCCTTTCCGGTTCTTCGATCCTGGCGGCAAGCCTACGCCGCGCGGACGGCTGCTTCCACCCGGACTCTGAGCGCCAGCGGCCGTGGTCGGGCCAGACGTCGGACCGGACGCGCGGGGACCTTGTCCGCAGCGCGTAGTCGGAAGGCTGGGCGTGCTTTGCTTCGCGAATGACCAGGACCAAATCGCTCGTCCTCTCGGGCGGTGGTCGGGTCGGGACCGCCTGGATGCTGGCCTTGCTCGATGGCCTGCGTCGCGGGGGCATCAACCTCGGGAACGCCGATCGGGTTGTCGGCACGTCTGCAGGCGCGCTGGTCGGCGCCGCACTGGCCAGCGGCGGACTCGAGCGTGCGCTCAGGCTGCACCGGGATCGCCTCCTGCCAACCCTCGAGACGCCGGCGAGCACCATGGATGTGATCGCGGCGGCGATGCAAGTTGCGGCCGACGCTAAAGACTCCGCCGAGGCGATTCGCAGGATGGCCAACCTGCCGCCGCTCGGGAAGCAACTGGTCGCGGAAATTGACGCCAAAGGGTGGTTCGGCGTTCACCTCGGCGGATCGCCCTGGCCCAAGGAGCTCCTGATCACCGCCGTCGATGCGGCGTCGGGCGATCGGGCGGTGTTCGATGCTTGCTCGGGGGTGGCGCTGCTCGACGCCGCGAGGGCCAGCTGTGCCGCTCCCGGCATTTTCCCGCGGGTCACGATTGACGGCAGGCACTACGCCGACGGTGGCCTGTACTCGCCGTACAACGCCGACCTGGCGGCCGGAAGCTCAGTCGTGGTCGTCGTGAGCCCGCTGCCGGCCGAACTGCGACAGCCCACGGCGCTCGAGTCCGAGCTCGCCATGGTGGGGGCCGCCGCAGTGCATCTGGTGTTCGCGGACGAGGCCTCGGTGGCGGCGATGGGGACGAACCTGATGGCGCCGGACACCGTGAGCGCGGCTCTGGACGCCGGCGCCGCGCAGGCGGCGCGGGAGGTCGAGGGCCTGAGGGCTGCCTGGCTGGCGGGTTTCAGCTGACAGCGTCAGACGGTTGCCGGTGGCCGGTGCGTGTCGACCTTGACCCGCCGCGAGCCTACGACGCGCGGGTCGATCAACTGTGTCCCGAGGGCGGCGAATCGAAGGATCGGGACTCGGCCGAGCAGCGCGCCTTCGCCCGGGCCACGCGCGGGGTTCATTGGAAGGTGGCGGGAGGGCGTAGCCGCCTCCCGGGTGAGGATGGCTGCGTAGCGACACGGCTACGCCGCCGTGGCTGGCGAGTGCTGCGCCAGTGCTGCGTTCTCTGGGGGATTTGACGGGCGTGGGACGTACTTGACCCCCGACGGCGGCCCGGGACTCGGGCGTAGGGGACACTTGGCCCCAACGGCGACTGGCCGCGGGCACCTTGGGGAGTTTTGATCCCGACAGGGTACTTGGCCCCAACGACGACCGGGACCGGGGCACCTTGGGGAGTTGTTGACCCCACAGGAGCACTTGATTTCGCCCGCCACCTGGACCCTCGGCCGGGGGGCACGGAATCGACCCCACGCACGCGACCGCGCCGCGGGCGTCTGGGGGATTTGACCTCTAGGGACGCCCCGCTCCCACCCTGGCTTGTACCCGCGGGCGCCAGCACAACGCTAGAGAGGGGCGACGAAGGCGCCACGGTACCCTTGCCCGGAGTGAAGCGCTACCACGTCACCACGTGGTAGCTCAAATGCGCATAGTCCGCTAGGTGCCAGGTGGCTTGTCGAGCAACACGCCATACAGTCGCCTGGCCTTCAGCCGGACCACGAGGCGTTTCTCATTCACCGCTCGCGCGAAGATGGCCTGCTCGTCCACGTCGCCCCGCATCGTCTTGGCCATCGCCAGGAGCTCGAGGCACGCCTCGTCGCCGGCCGTAGTCGCAACGGCAGAGAGCTCTGCGTCACACTCAGCAACTGCGAAGGACCAGAAATGAGGACCGGCCACGTGCAAGGCAGCACGTGGATCCCGCCGCAGAATTCGCCCCTTTACGCGATCGGCAGTCGTCGAAACGCGAGCCACCTGTACCTCGGCGTCCCACACGTAGAGCACGTTGGTCATGTGGGGATACCCCGCGGCGGTCACTACGCCCAGGACTCCCTGGCGGCTGCTCGCGATCAGGTCGAGTAGCCGCTGTTGGTCAGCCATGTCGGACTATGGGCTCGAGCTGACGGGCCAGACAGCGGCCGATGGACGCCGGGCCTCGGCCTTGATCCCCACCTCGTAGAACTCCACGGACTGGCGCCGGCCAGCACCTCCGCCACCGCCCGGCGGGTCGGCCCGGTTGAGCGTCTCGTCGCCCCGACGCATGTCCTCCTCTGTCTCGAACAGGGCGATCGTCAGCACCTTGCCCTCGTCGGCCTGATAGAGCGCGACGAACTCGATTGCCGGCATGTCCTCACACGGCTCCCGGCTTTCCGCTCGCCGCTTGACCTCCTCCGTTCCGCGCCGTAGCCGCTCCAGGTCCCGCCCCTCGAATCTAGCCACGCGTGCATGCACAATCTCTCTTTCTCTTGATCCCGTCGGCAAGCCTACGCTGCACGGACCGCTGCTTCCACCCCCGGCGCGGTCGGGCCAGCCGGCCCCCGGAGGCGCCACGGTACCCTTGCCCACAGTGAGGCGCTATCACGTCACCACGTTCGGCTGTCAGATGAACGAGCACGACAGCGAGCGCATGCGAGGCATGCTCGAGTCGCTCGGCTACCGGGAGGCCTCGGAGCGCGCGCAGGCTGATCTCATCCTCTTCAACACCTGCTCGATCCGCGAGAAGGCCGACGAGCGCTTCATCGCCCATCTCGGCGAAGCCAAGCGCCTGAAGCGCGAGGACCCGGCGCGGATCGTCGGCGTGGGTGGGTGCTGGGCTCAGTCGGTCAAAGAGGAGGTGTTCGCCCGGTTTCCGTTCGTCGACGTGGCCTTCGGACCGGGCCAGGTCCACAAGCTGGCCGAGTTTCTCACCAGCGACTCGCTCACGGCGCAGGGTTATTTCGAGTTCGAGGGCTTCACCGGACGCCTGCCGGCCAAGCGCACACGCGAGTATCAGGGCTGGGTGCAGATCAGCGTGGGCTGCAACTGCGTGTGCTCCTACTGCATCGTGCCCTCGACGCGCGGGCGGGAAGTGAGTCGACCCGCCGAGGAGCTCGTCGCTGAAGTCCGCCGCCTCGCTTCCGACGGAGTGCGCGAGGTGACCCTGCTCGGCCAAAACGTCAACTCCTACGGACGCGACCTCCCGCGTGAGGAGCGGGTCAGCTTCGCCGAGTTATTGACGATGATCGACGGCATCGAGGGCGTCGAGCGGATCCGGTATACGAGCCCCCACCCCAAGGACATGCGGCCCGACGTCATCAAAGCCCACGCCGAGCTGCCCGCCCTGTGCGAGCACATCCACCTCCCGCTCCAGTCAGGCTCGAGCGCGGTCCTCAAGCGGATGCGCCGGACCTATACCCGGGAGCGCTACCTGGACCGGGTGGCGATGATTCGCGAGCATGTGCCCGACTGCGCGCTGACCACCGACATCATCGTCGGGTTCCCGGGCGAGACGGAAGCGGACTTCGCGCAGACGCTCTCGCTGGCCGAGGAGGTTGGCTACGACGGTGCCTTCACCTTCATCTACTCCCCCCGGCGCGGCACCGAGGCGGCCGAGCTCCCGGACCCGGTCGCCCACGAAGTCAAGGTGGCGCGTATGGAGCGGCTGGTCGAGGTCATTCAGCGTCGCGCCCTCGAGCGGGCCCAGCGCTTCGTGGGCCGCTCGCTCGACGTGCTGGTCGAGGGCCCGTCGCGCACCGACCCATCCCGATTGCGCGGCCGTTCGCGGCACAACAAGGTCGTCAACTTCACCGGTCTGGGCGAGCCGGGTGAGCTCGTGCCGGTGACCATCACGGCCGCCACCAGCCAGACGCTCTCCGGTGAGGAGTCGATCCTCAGCCGGGCTCGGGCCTAGCGCGGCTCCACCTATCGTCGAGCCCGGTCGTCACGGGCGATCGTCGCCGCGTCAGCGGCCGAAGCCGAACGTGTGGAAGTGCATCTCGGATCGGAGCCCTCGTGGTGACGGCCTCGGCGCCCATGAGCGCGCCGGCGCTCGCCGTGCTCGGCGACGACGGCCACGTGCAGCGCGGCACCGGGGCCTTCCTCCGTCATGCCGAGGCGAGCGCCCTGCTCGACGAGCGCCCGGCTGAAGTCGAGCAGGTGCTTCGGGGGGAGGTGGGTCACGCGGTCGTGCAGCGCGCAGGCGTGACCCTGACCGTCGAGGCGGTGCAGGACGCGGCTGGCACCCGGCACGCACTGCTGACGCTCACCGGCTACGAGCAAGATGCTGATGCACCCGCTCACCCGGTGCTCGCCGAGGATCTGGACGCCAGTCCGGCCGTCGTGTTCGTCAAGGACCTCGAGGGCCGCTACCTGCGCATCAACGCAATGCACGGGACGATGATCGGAGGCGGGGAGGCGCAGCTGCTCGGGCATACCGACCACGAGCTCGAGCCGCGGGTGACCGTTGACGGCCCCCGGCTCGCCGAGCGCACGGAGTCGGGCGAGGAGCCCAGTCAGCTCGAGTACATCGTGCCCGCCTTCCAGCAGCGACCCGCCCTGACCGTGCTTCGCTTCGTCCTCCACGACCCGCAGGGCGCGCCGGTCGCCGTGTGCGGAGTGGCCTCGCCCCTGGACCAGTCCCATGTGGCCAGGGCGGAGGCAGAGCGGCTGCTCACCCTCGAGCGCGTCGCCCACCTGGAGCCCGGTGAGGCCCGGGTGGAGCTCATGCTCGAGTGGGAGCTCACTCCTGTCCTCGTCGGGGCGAGCCCCGAGTCACCTCGAGAGGGCAGCGTCGAGCTCGAGCATGGGCGTGATGCCTCCGAGTCGTGGCGGGCGGAGGGTCACGAGCAGGGCGAGCACGCGCGGGCTCAGCTCGAGCATGCCCGGGCCGAGGCGGACCAGGCCAGAGTGGAGGTCGATCAGGCCCGAGAGGTGAGCCAGCGCGCGCAGGTCGAGGTCGACGTCATCCGGGCAGAGAGTCAACAGGCCCAGGCCGAAGGGCGCGAAGCCCGAGCACAAGCCGATCATCTGCACAGCGAGCTCGAACTGGTGCGCACCGAGATCGAGCACGTTCGGGCGGTGGCACGGCGCGAGCATGACGATGCGGAGAGCGCGCGCGCCGCAGCGCAGGCGGCCCGGACCGAGGCGGCCCAGGCGCTGGTCAAGATCGAGCAGCTTGAAGCCGGTGCGGGCGCTCTGAGCAGCCGCCTGGAGCAAGCGCAAGCTGATGCGCAGGCATGGCGATCCCGGGTCGAGCAGGCCGAGGCCGACACTCACACCTGGCGCACACGCCTGGACGAAGCCCAAATCGACCTCGGGGCCTGGCGGTCCCGGGCCGAGCAGGCGGAGTCCAAGCTCGCGGGCCACGAGCGACGAGGCGAATCGGCCGACGGGGCCGAGACGGCGGCACTGGCCGACCTCCGCCACCGGCTGGCGGCCGCCGAGCAGGAGCGAAGCGCCGCCGAGCAGGAGCGCCGAGCCGCGGTGGCGCAGGCCAGCGAGTTGCGCGAGGCGCTGAGCGGCGAGCGAGGGCGAGCGGAGGAGCTCCGCCGCTCGCTCACCGAGGCTCATCAGCGGCTGGCCGAGCTCGGCGGCGCCCTGGAAGGGGAGAGGACGCGGCAGGGCCTCGAGGTGGAGCGGTTGCGCGGCGAACTTGAGGAGCAGAGACGCGGTGCGGCCGCGGAGGTGGAGGCGGCGCGGGCGGAAGCTGAGGCGGCGCGGGCAGAGGTGGAGGTAGCGCGGGGCGAGGTGGAGGCGGCGCGGGCGGAGGCTGAGGCGGCGCGGGCGGAGGCTGTGGCGGCGCGGGTCGAGGTGGAGGCGGCGCAGGTCGAGGTGGAGGCGGCGCAGGTCGAGGTGGAGGCGGCGCGGGCGGAGGCGCAGGCGGCGCGGGAGGGGATCGTCGCAGCCCGCACCGAGGTCCCAGCGCCGACCCCTGCCCCGGAGCCGCTCGACGTTCGCACAAAGCCCGCGAACGAAGGCGAAACCGAGAGCCAGGACGCCACGTCACCGTCCCCGACCGGCCTGCGCTGGACCTCTGCGGCCGCGCGGGAGCTTGGTCTTTGTCTGGGGGACGCGGAGGACGTCCGCGCCGGCTTGAACCGCGCCGCCGCCATCCTGGGAACGCACGGCGGCTGGGATCTCGTGGCTGCATGGTTGCCCGATCGACGGGGGGTGCTGCGGTGCGCCGCGGCCTGGAACGGTGCGCGGCTCGGGCGGCCCCCCGGTATGCACGCGGGTCAGGCCCTTCCGGCGACGCTCGGCGATGCCCTCTATGCCCGCGACGCGGTCTTGGTCCGGGCAGGCGCGCAGGCCGACGCAGGCGTGGCCCGCTTTGCCGATGCGCTCAGCGACGAGTCGGACACGGCGCTCGTGATCCCGGTTCGCAACGGGGTCGCCCGGCTCGGGCTTCTGCAGCTGGTCGCTGCCTCATCCGTCCCGCCCGACCGCGAGCTCGTCGACGCGCTGGAGGGAGTGGCCCTCCAGCTCGGACAGTTCATCGCGCTCAGCCGGGCCGAGGGTCACTAGCCGGCGACCCCGCGGCTTCTGTCCGCCTGCCGGCGGTCCGGCAGATTCCGTCCGGCACCTGTGCGAACATGCGTTCGATGCGTTGGGAGAATCTCACCGTTGAGGATGAGGAACGGGCCCGTCTACCCGGCTACCGCGACGAGGCTGTCATCCGGCACTTCGACGCGCCCGAGGCGGTTGCGACCAGGTTCTACGAGGTTCGCGCCAAGTCCATTCTCAATCGGGTGCCGGAGGTCTCCCAGGTGCCGTTTCGCTGGACGATCAATCCCTATCGCGGCTGCACGCATTCGTGCCTTTACTGCTTCGCGCGTCCGACGCACACCTACCTCGACTTCGACGCCGGCCGAGACTTCGAACGCGAGATCGTCGTCAAGGTCAACGCGCCGGAGCGTCTGCGCGTCGAGCTCGCCCGGCCGTCGTGGCAGGGGGAACACGTGGCCCTGGGCACGAACACCGACCCGTACCAATGGGTCGAAGGCCGCTACAGGCTGATGCGGGGGATCTGGGAGGCCATGCTCGACGCCTCCAACCCGTGCTCGGTCCTGACCAAGTCGCCACTGCTGCTCCGCGACCTCGACCTGATGTGCCGGCTCAATACGCGGACCGATTTTTCCGCCGCGCTCTCGGTGCCCACAGTCGACGAGCAGGCATGGCGAGCCACCGAGCCACGGAGCCCTCATCCTCGGGCGCGACTCGAGGCGGTTGCTGAGCTGGCGCGGGCCGGAATCCGCACCGGAATCCTCGTCGCCCCCCTCATGCCCGGGATCAACGACGCGCCCGAGCAGGTGGAACCGATTCTCGCGGCCGCCGAAGAGGCGGGCGCGGCGTACGTGACCGGGATCGCTCTGCATCTCCGGCGTGGCGTCCGCGAGGTGTTCTTCGACTGGCTGCGCGAAGCTCGCCCTGAGCTGACCGAGCGCTACGAGCGCCTTTACCGACGCAGCGCCTACTTGCCCACTGACGAGCGCCGGCGCTTGGCCCAGCTCGTCCGCGGACCGGATCTCCCGCTCGAACAGCGGATGCGAGGGGTGCGCCGAGCACCCGAGCGCCCCGCGAAACGCGAGGAGGTGAACCAAGCGACCCTGTTTTGATCGAATCTTGAGGCGGCCCCACGAAACTGCCCGACCGCGAGAGGGGTAGTACGGTGAAGCGACGACAGGAGGTGCACAGCCGCGCATGCTCAGACGCCTGAAGAGCCAGCGGGACCAGCTTCGGTTCGACCAGATGTTCGAAACTCATAGCGAGGCCTGGGAGAAGGTCGGGCTGGCCATGCAGACCAGCCAGCGCAGCAGTGGTGCGCGCGCGCCGCGAGGCCGTAATTCTGCTGCCGCTGTTGATCGGCGTGCTCGTGGTCTACGGCTACCGGAAGTCGCTCTTCGGCATCGGTCCCAACAGCCCCTGGCAAGCGCCGGCCCAGATCGCTACCGTCATCGCCCTGCTCGTCCTGGGCTGGACGATCGCGCGTGACATCGGTCGCGCGGCCGCGCCCGACCTTCTTCCGGCGCATGGACCCCTCCACCGCCGGCACCGTCGGCTTCCTCATCCGGCTCGGCACGCTCGGGCATCACGCTGCTCATCGCCCTCCGCATCGCCGGCGCCAACCCGGGCGCGCTCGTGGCCGGCAGCGCCTTCACGGCGGTCGTCCTCGGTCTGGCGGCCCAGCAGACCCTGGGCAACCTCTTCGCCGGCCTCGTGCTCCTGAGCGCCCGCCCCTTCCGGGTCGGCGAGCGCGTGCGCTTCCAGACCGGTGCGCGTCGGTGGCTCCACCGAGGGCGTGGTCAGCTCGCTCGGCCTGCTCTACACGACGCTGGCCCGCGGCGACGACCGCATCATGATCCCCAACAACGTCGTGCTCGGCGCCGCGGTGGTACCGCTCCGCGAGCCCGACTGCTGTCGACGTCAAGGTCCGTCTGTCCTCCGGGGTCCGTCCCAGCCACGTGCAGGCGTTGCTCGACAACCGCATCTCCACGCCGACGCGGTCGGCGGCGCAGGTCCTGCTCCAGGAGGTCGATGGCGACGACGTCGTCGTTCGCGTCCAGGCGACGCCGGACCGGGCCGCGGACGGGGCCAGGCTCGCCGACGAGATCATCGACGTGCTCGCCACGGTGACCGGCGAGCACGCCGTCACCCGGCAGTAGGCGCGCCGTGGCGCGCTCAGCGGCGCTTGTTGGCCTGACCGCGCGCCAGGTCGGTGGCGATCTGCTCGCTGCCCATGCGCCGGCTGACTGCGGCCGCGATCCCGGGCGCGACGGCTGGCGAAGCTCGAGCCCAGGCGCAGGGCCAGCGGAGCGACGTCGACCTCGGCTCGGTTCTTCTCGATCGCCCGCATGACCGCCTCGGCCACCTGCTCCGGACTACGAGTCCCCACCCCGCGAGGCAGCGTGACGTCGGCCTCGGCGAACATGCCCGCGTCGCGGATGAAGCCGGGCAGAACGGTCGAGACGCCGACGCCGTGCGGGGCGAGGTCGGCGCGCAGAGCGAGGGCGAAGCCGCGCAGCCCGAACTTGGTCGCCGAATAGATCGACGAGGCGGGGGAGGCCGCCTTGCCCGACAGCGAGGAGACGAACACCATATGGCCGTGGCCCCGGGCGATCATGTCGGGAGCGAGGCACCGCGCGAGGGCGATCGGGGCGCGCAGGTTGACCTCGAGCATCCGGTCGATCTCCTCCTGGGTGAGCTCGGTCAGCTCGCCCGGACGCGGGCAGAGCCGCGTTGGCGATGAAGACCTCGACCTCGCCGGCCTCGGCCACCAGCCGGGCCACGTCGTCGCGATCGGAGAGGTCGCAGGCGATCACCCGACCGCCGAGCTCGTCAGCGAGCGGCTCGAGCACCTCGGTGCGCCGGCGCGCTCAGCAGCACCGTCGCGCCCCGCGCGGCGACCGCGCGGGCGATGGCCTGGCCGATGCCTCCCGACGCGCCGGTCAGCAGCACGTTGCCGCTGGGAGGCGTCACGGCGGGGCAGTCTAACTTCGCGCCGATGGCGCCCGCCTGATCGTCATCGCTCTGTTCGGCCCCACCGGCGTGGGCAAGACGGCGGTGGCCATCGCGCTGGCCGATCGCCTGCGCGATCGCGGCGAGGACCCGGTCGCGGTGTCCGCCGACGCCCTGCAGGTCTACGCCGGCCTGGAGACCCTCACCGGCGCGGCCGGCCCGTGCGAGCGGCCCGGCTCGAGCACCGGCTTTTCTCCTTCCTGCCCGTCGACGCCAGCTTCAGCGCCGGGCCAGTACGCCGAGCTCGCCCACGCCGAGATCGACGGCCTGCTCGCCGACGGCCGGCGGCCGATCGTGGTCGGGGGCACCGGCCTCTACCTCCGCGCCGCCCTCACCGAGCTCAGCCTCCGCCCGCCGCCGGCCGAGGGCCTGCGCGAGCGCTGGACGGCGGAGCTCGAGCGCGCGGGGCCCGCAGGCGCTGCACGCCCTGCTCGCCCAGCGCGCGCCCTGGGCGGCCGCGCGAGATCGACCCGGCCGACCGCCAGCGCATCGTGCGCGCGCTCGAGCTCCTCGACGCCGGCGAGCTCGAGCCCCCCGACGGCGAGTCAGAGCTGTGGACGGCGCCGTGCGCCATCCCGACCCTCTCGTCGGGCTGGTCATGGAGCGCGAGCGGCTCTACGCCGCGCATCGACGCCCGCGTCGACCAGATGGTCGCCGCCGGGGTCGAGCAGGAGGTCCGCGGCCGCGGCCGCCGCCGGCGCCTCGGCCACCGCGCGCAAGGCGCTGGGCTTCGCCGAGCTGCTGACCGGCGACGTCGAGGCGATGAAGCGACGCACGCGCAACTACGCCCGCCGGCAGCTCACCTGGATGCGCAAGCTGGCCGCGCGTGCACGTCTCGACGTGACCGACCGCGAACCGGCCGGCCGTGGCCGAGCGAGATCGCCGGTGACGGGCGCTGCTGGCTCAGGGCAGCGGCGTGAACGGATAGAGCAGGATCGCCGCCAGCGCCACCCCGGCGACCCACAGGGCGATGCACCGCCGGTGGGGGCGCGCGCCGGGCGACCAGACGCATGGCGGCGAGGTAGAGGCCCGGCATCACGATGACCATGTAGTAGAGGTAGCTCGTGCGCTGCCAGACCACGCTGAGCAGCAAAAAGGGCAGCGTAGGTGCCCAGAAACCAGGCGACGCAGGCGAGCGCGGGCCGAGCCGCGAGCGTCGGCCGCATCCCGCGCGCGCTCCGCGCCGCCGACCCACCGGCCGGCGGCCGCCACGCGACCAGCGACCGCGCCGCCACCGCGACCGAGCACCGCACCGCGCCCGCCACGATCAGCCGCCCGGGCGGCCACGACCAGCCCCGCCAGCGAGGATCGGCGGGCTGATGAAGCCGAGGAAGTGCACCGCGGGCGGCACGTGCTGGAGGCCGGGCGCCGGGCTGGACGGGTTGATGTTGAGGTAGGTGATCGGCTTGAGGTCGACCAGCCACTCCCAGGGATAGGAGGCGATCCCGCGGGGGCCATGGGGGCTGGTCTGCTGGGCGGCGTAGCTGAACATGTGCGCGAGGTGGCCGAACGGCCCGCCGCGCACGAGCCGGCGCGGCCGCGTCGTCGTAGGGCGGGGCGATCGAGCCCCATCAGCCAAAGCCCCACGATCAGCACCACCGCCGCCGCCGCCGTGCACGCGACCAGCCGTCCGAGGCGCCTGCCGGACGCCGTCCCGGCGAGGCCCGCCACCCGAGCGCCTCGAAGAGCGCCAGCGCCAGCAGAGCGTAGGGCGAGACCATCTTCATGCACGCACCGAGACCGATGAGCGCACCGCC
Organism: uncultured Solirubrobacterales bacterium; assembly: GCA_963777185.1. GTDB lineage: Bacteria > Actinomycetota > Thermoleophilia > Solirubrobacterales > Solirubrobacteraceae > Palsa-465. The sequence continues at coordinate 242,187 of CAVZPU010000007.1, read as the reverse complement.
GGCAAGTGGCCGGCCCCGCAGGTAGAGAGCCGCGCCCCAGACCATGCGCGGCGAGCGCCGGAACGTCGAGCGTCCCGATGCGGCTGTGGACGAGGAGCAGGTTGTCGGCGGCCATGAGCGCCGCTGCGCCCACCGCCATCCCGGCGCCACCCCCGGCGGCGCGCACGAGCGCGTACATCCCCAGCAGGCCCAGCGTTCCCAGGATGAGGGTGGGTAGCCGCCAGGCCAGTGGCCCGTCGCCGAGCAACTCGATCAGCCCGGCCATGGCCAGCTTGACGAGCTGGGGATGCTCGGCGTTGGGATCATCGCCGTGCGGCGCTTTGGCGTACGGCGCGCCGGCGGGCGGGCGCACTCCGGCGATGACCCGGGCCGCGTTGACGTAGTAGTCCTCGTCGAAGATGAGCACGTGCGCCCGCGCGCCGCACGGCACGGCACGTGGCAGGGCGCGGTGATCCAGGCGAGGCGCACGGCCAGCGAGACCAGGCACACGAGGGCGAGGAGGACGGGCGTGCGCAAGGCGACCGGGCGTCGAGCCATGGCCGCAGCGACCCTACACACCCGCGAACGGCCGACGACCGGCCCCCGCCGCCGGCCACCCGGCGGCCCGTGCCCCCCGGCAACGCTCCTCATACACTGCGGCGCCGTGCACTTCGAGAAGTGGCAGGCCCTGGGCAACGACTACGTGATCGTCGAGGCGAGCGAGCTTCCCTTCGAGCTCACGCCTGCGCGCATCCAGGCCATCTGCGCGCCGCACACGGGGGTCTTCGCCGACGGGATCCTGCTTCTCTCGGCGCCCGAGGAGCGGGGCTTCGTGGCTCGGCTGCAGATCTTCAACCCCGACGGCTCCGAGGCCGAGCTCTCGGGCAACGGCGCCCGGGAGGCGGTCCTCTACCTGCGCCGGCGCGGCTGGACGGACTCCGATACCTTCTCCATCCAGACCGCCGCCGGGGAGATCCGGCCCCGGATCACCTCCGAGACGGAGTGCACCGTGGACATGGGCCGCGCGCGGCGGCGGAGCGGCGACTACCCGAGCGGTGGCGACGACGGGATCGGGGAGCTGACCGCGGACGCGCGAACCTGGCGCTTTCAGCACGTGCAGGTGGGCAACCCCCAGTGCGCCATCCGCGTCGATACCGAGCGCGACCTCGACGCGCTCGACCTGCCGGCGATCGGGCCGGCCATCGAACACCACGAGCTCTTTCCCCACCGCACCAACGTCTCATGGTTCACGCCCACTCGGCCCGGGCCGCATTCGGGCCCGGATCTTCGAGCGCGGGGTGGGGGAGACGTCGGCCAGCGGCACGGGGGCGACGGGAGCCGCCGTCGCCTATGTGCTGGAGGGCGGCGATTCGCCGGTGACCGTGCTGCTCGAGGGCGGCGAGCTCGACCGTCGAGGTGGGGGAGGACTTCCACATCAACCTGACCGGCTGGGCCGTGCCCGTTTTCCGGGGCGAGCTTGCCGCGCATTTCGTCAAGGAGCTACATGCGATCCAGTAGGCGCATCGAGCGCATCCCGCCGTACATGTTCGCCGAGCTGGAGCGCAAGATCGCGGCCAAGCGCGCGGCCGGCGTGGATGTCATCAGCCTCGGCATCGGCGACCCCGACACCCCCACGTACGCTCCGATCGTTGCCGCCGCCCAGCAGGCGGTGGCCGACCCGAGCACCCACACCTACCCGAGCAATCGGGGTCGCCCCGAGTTCCGCGCCGCCGTGGCCTCCTTCTATGACCGCCGGTTCGGCGTCGGACTCGACCCCGAGACCGAGGTCATGGCCGCCATCGGGGCCAAGGAGTGCATCTTCAACCTCAACCTCGCCTTCCTCGATCCCGGCGATGTGGCTCTGGCCGCCGACCCCGGCTACCCCGTCTACACGGGCGGCCCCTTGCTGGCCGGCGCCGAGGCGGTGCTCATGCCTCTCGTGCCCGAGCTCGGCTTCGTGCCCGACCTCGACGCCATCGCCCCCGACGTGCTCGCGCGGGCCCGGCTGATGTTCCTCAACTATCCCAACAACCCCACCGGGGCGATCGTGCCCGAGGGCTTCTTTGCCCGGGTGGTCGAGCTGGCCCGCGCCCGCGACATCCTCGTCGTCCACGACAACGCGTACAGCGAGACCACCTACGACGGCTACGTGGCTCCTTCCTTTCTGGCCACCCCGGGTGCCAAGGACATCGGCTTGGAGGTGTTCTCGCTCTCCAAGGGCTACAACATGACCGGCTGGCGCTGCGCGGCGATCACCGGCAACGCGGAGGCCATCGGTCACTACTGGCGTCTGAAGTCCAACATCGACTCGGGCAACTTCGACGCCGTCCAGCTCGCCGGCGCAGCCGCCCTGGCCCCCGCGGTGGACGGTGAGGTCAGGGCGATGAACGAGGTCTATCGCCGGCGCCGCGACCTCGTCTGCGACGCCCTGGCCCAAGCCGGCGTCGCGGTCACGCCGCCCCAGGGCACGATCTATGTGTGGGCGCCCATTCCGGCCGGCTTTGCCGACTCGGCCGCCTACTGCGAGCACGTGCTCGAGCAGGCGGGTGTGGTCATCTCGCCCGGGGGCGCCTACGGCACAAGCGGTGAAGGCTTCTTCCGGATCTCGCTCACCACCCCCGAGGAGCGGTTGCTCGAGGCCGTGCAGCGCATCCGCGCCCTGTAAGCGGCAGTGCTTAGCCGACGACCCGGAAGGAGTGGATCCGGCTCGCGACCTCGCAGCCCTTGGCCGCGCACAGGGGGGCGACGTGACTGGCCTGCCAGAAGTACCTGTGGGGGGTCGTGGCCCAGTAACCCGGGAAGACGAACCGCGCCGTGTAGACGTAGTAGCCCGGGTGTCCCTTCCAGCGATTGAGAGCGATGAAATCGCACCCCTTCTCAACCGGGCAGGCCTTGACGTTATGGGCCAGGAACCCGTCCTTGTCGAGCTTGCGCTTCGGAGAGATGGCCACGTACACGGTATCGAGCGAGCTGGTGAGCCCGGGGTCGTAGACGACGAGACGGATTCTTCCCGCATGCACGCGCTGGCCCTGGTGCGGCGCTTTCAGCGTGGGCGGGGTCAGGCCGGACGCCAGCGTGGCGGCCGGCAAGAAGAGCAGGATCACCACTGCGAGCACGCTCGCCAGGGCGGACGGCATGAACCTACGAAAACTCACCATTCCGCACACCTCCAGTTTTCGGTCACGTGGCCAGGGCTACCATGAATTGAGTGCAGCCAAGCCCGAACGGCCATAACGGGCGCGGGCCCAGCGCTCAGCGCCCGCCCGGACGGGCCCGCCAGCGGGCCTGCCTGATCGCTGCCTTGCCCGACGGCGCACAACCTGAGCTGATCGAGCTGCGCGAGTTGCTGCGCACCTCCGGCGTGGCCGCCGTCGGCGAGCTCATCCAGCGCCGCGAGCACCCGCACCCCAATACCTATCTAGGGCCCGGCAAGCTCGAGGAGCTCAAGGAGGAGATCGCGCGCACCGACGCCAATCTGGTCGCCTGCGACGACGAGCTCTCACCGCGCCAGGAGCGCAACCTCGAGAGCGCCCTGGGCGTGCCGGTCATCGACCGCACCGCGATCATCCTCGACATCTTCGCCGCTCACGCCCACAGCGCCGAGGGCAAGGTTCAGGTCGAGCTCGCGCAGCTGGAGTACAACCTGGCGCGCATGCGTGGTCTGTGGTCCCACCTCGAACGGCTCGGCGGCGGGATCGGGACGCGAGGCCCCGGCGAGACCCAGATCGAGACCGACCGGCGGCTGGCCCGTGATCGCATCGCGGCGCTCAAGCGCCGCCTGGCGCGCGTGCGCTCGAGCCGAGCGGTCATGCGGGCCGAGCGCGAGCGGGCTCATCTGCCCGCCGTGGCCCTGGCCGGTTACACCAACGCCGGCAAGTCGACGTTGCTCAACGCGCTGACCGGCGCGAGCGCCGGCGTGCGCGACCGGCTCTTTCACACCCTCGACCCGACCACACGCGTCCTGCGCACGGGCGGCCGCGACTATCTGCTCACCGACACGGTGGGCTTCATCCGCAAGCTCCCCCACCAGCTCGTCGAGGCGTTCGGGGCCACGCTCGAGGAGACCCGCGTGGCCGACCTCATCCTGCACGTGGTCGACGCCTCGGCGCCTGAGGAGGAGCTGGCGTCCATGGTGCGCGCCGTCGAGGATGTGCTGCACGAGATCGGCGCCGACACGGTCCCCCAGCTCCTCGTGCTGGCCAAGGCCGACGGTCTCGAGCCCGAGCGGCGCGCCGAGCTCGAGTTTCGCCATTTCGATGCCGTCCTGGTCTCGGCGCTGACCGGCGAGGGCCTCGACGCGCTGGCCGGCCGGATCGAGGAAGCCTTCCAGCGTTCGCTGCGCGAGGTCGAGCTTCTCATTCCCTATGAGGACGGCGGCCGCCTAGCCGAGCTGCACGCGCTGGCCGGCGATCTCACCCGCACCGAGACGCCGGATGGCGTACGCATCCGGGCCCGGCTCCCCGCACCGCTGGCCGATCGCTACGAGCGCTATGCGCTGAGCCGTTCTTTGACCGGATGACCGCCGAGCGCTCGGCGGCGCCAGCAGATGGGCGGCTGCACGTGCAGCGCCTAGATCCAGCGGCCCGGCTTCCCACCCGGGCCTATCCGGACGACGCCGGGCTCGACCTGCGGGCCCTGGAGCCCGTGACCCTCGAGCCGGGCCAGCGTGCCTCGGTGCGCACCGGAATCGCCGTGGAGATCCCGGCCGGCCAGGCCGGCCTGGTCCTCCCGCGGTCGGGCCTGGCCGCGCGCCACGGCATCGCCCTGGTCAACGCCCCCGGTCTCATCGACGCCGGCTACCGGGGGGAGATCCGGGTGCTGTTGCTCAACACCGACCTCGACCATCGGGTTGAGCTGGCCCCCGGCGCCCGCATCGCCCAGCTCGTGCTGATCGACGTGCGCACGCCCGAGGTCACGGAGGTGGCGAGCTTGAGCCCCTCCGAGCGGGCCCAGGGCGGCTTCGGCTCCAGCGGAACCTAGCTGGTCATACCCACCGGCCGGCCCGGCCGGTTGGTCGGGGCCGGCGGTGATCTACGGCGTGGGCGCGGGAGCGGGGGCGGCATTGCTCGGGATGAGGCCGTGCGCGGTCAAGAACTGGCTGGCCACGGTGGCCGGATCGGCGTTGTCCAGGTCGACGGCGGCGTTCATCTGCCGGATCGCCGTCATGCTCAGCAGCGCCGTCACCCGGTTGATGGTGGCGGCGAACTGCGGCCCCTCGGCGATCGCCACCTTCAGGGGAACGACGGGAAGGACGTTGCCGAAGCCAAAGACCTTGAAGGGGTCGCTCAGCAGGGTGTAGTTGCCGGTGATGAGCTCGCCGTCGGTCGTGGTGACCTCGGCGGCCTGTACCGCGCCCTGGTCGAGCGCCCGGTACTGATCACCCACCTCGAGCGGCTTGAAGGCCGCCGGGGTGAGCCCGTAGTCGGCCGTGATCGCGGCGAGCCCTTCGGGATCGGTCCGGAACTGGGGTGGGGCGCCGAGGGTCAGAGTCGGCGCCACCTTGCGCAGGTCGGCGATCGAGGCCAGGCCATGCTGGACGCCGTAGTTGAAGTTCACGGCCAGGGCCGATGTGTCGCTGAACGGCGAAGGATTGAGGAGGTCAAAGCCATGCGCGACCGCGTAGTGGCGCGCGGCGCGCAGGGCGGCCTGCTCGCTGACAAACTGCGTGCGCAGCCCGGCCACCTGCTGATTCCACGTGCTCAGGTACTCCGGGTAGACCGAGAGCGTCCCGGCCTGGAGCGCGTGCAGGATGACCTCGAGCGGACCGATGTTGCGGTTGAGCATGACCGTGTAGCCCTGCGCCTTGAGGGCGAGCTCGTAGAGCTCCCCGAGCACGAATTGCTCGGTGATGTTCTTGTCGCCCACGACGACCGGGGGCTTACCAGTTCCGGGCAGAGATGGCGCGGTGGTGGTGCCCGTCGTGGAGGACGTCGTCGTGTCGCTGTGGCCGGCAGAGTGCGCGCCGCAGCCCGCGCTGAGCAACGCGGCCACGACGATGAGCGCGGCCAGCCGCAGAGTCCGGGCGCTGTGGCTGGGGACCGGCATCGCCAGGGCCCGGCGATCCGCCCTAGACGCCCGCGGCTCGCCGAGCATCGGCGTGAGCGGCGGCTTCAAGCGAGTCCTCCAGCGGTGCCAGGGGCGCGCTCAGCCGCAGCGCCCGGGCGATCAGCCAATCGGCGAACCAGGCGTTCTTGGGCAGCAGCGGCCCATGGAGGTAGGTCCCGATGACCCCGCCGGAGCGCACGCCCTCATAGCCGTCGCCTCCGTTGTTGCCATGGCCGGCGAGCACCCGACCAAGCGGCTGCGCGGCCGCTTGTAGGTGTGTGCGTCCACCATGGTTCTCAAAGCCCGCCAGCACCTGGCGCCGGCCCGGGTCGAGCTCGACTTCGATGGCGACGTTGCCGATCAGCCGGGGACCGTCGACGCGCTCGGTGACCAGGTCGACGAGGCCGACACCAGGCAGCCGCTCCTCACCGAGTTGGTAGGAGTGCCCGAGCAGCTGATAGCCACCGCACACGGCCACGATGAGCCCGTCGCGGGCGGCGACCTCGTGCAGCGCCGCCCGCTTGTGCTGAGCCAGGTCGAGCGCGCACAGGCGCTGATCGCGGTCCTGGCCACCACCGATATAGAAGAGGTCGGCGCCGTCGGGGTCGAGCTCGTCGCCCAAGCTCACCGCGCTGAGTCGAAAGCCGATCCCGCGCCAGCGGCAGCGGCGCTCGAGCATGAGCAGGTTGCCGCGGTCGGCGTAGATGTTCATCAGGTCGGGATAGAGCGCGCACACCCGCAGCTCAGCCACGAAACATCACCACCGTGCTGCCCACGTGCTCTGCCGTGGCCTCGATGCTCACGCGCCCGGCCGGCTTCAGGCCGACCGCGCGTCCCTCGGCCTCGAGCTCGGCGCCCGTGAGGGCGTCGAGGCGCACGGCATCGTCCTGCACCGTGTGCTCGCCCTGGACGCTGACGCGCTCACGGCGGCGCTCGAGGACGAAGCCGTCCGGACCGGCCCGCACGGCGGTCGGCTGGCTGAAGTAGACCGTCCCGTCGCGCTCGAGCACGTCGGGAAGCGGGGTAGCTGCGCCGGCGCCCACGTCATAGAGCTCTACGACCTCGGCGATGGCGAGGGCGAGGAGCCCGTCGGGACGCAGATGGTCGCGGAGGCAGCCCAAGCAGCGCCCGCGTTCCTGCGCGCCGCCGAGCAGCTGCACGGTCTGCATGGGCACCAGGCAGAGCGAGAAGCGCTCGGCGAGCACGAAGGCGCGCGCGTCGGCGCGCACCGCGTTCACCGGGAGCCCCGCGGCGCGCCGCTCGAGCTCAGCGAGCAAGGCCCCGTCGTGGTCGAGCGCCGTGACATGGTGCCCGGCCCGAGCGAGGTCGAGCGCGACCCGGCCCGTCCCGGCACCGATGTCCAGCACCGGATCGCCCTCCTGCCCGGCGAGCTCGCGCCACAGGGGCAGATCCTCGGTGTAGCCACCGCACTCGAGGTCGTGCCAGATCACGCTCATACCGTGGCCGCCGGCTCTCGCTGCCAGAATCGCGCGACGTGCCCGCGGCCGGCGAGCTCCTCGCGCAGCTCGAGCAGTGCGGTGTAGGTGGGCAGGACGAAGAGCCGCTCGCCGCCGGCGCGGGCCACGGCGGTGTCGAGCGCGCGGTCGAGGTCCGGGACGACCTCGAGACGCTCCACTTCAACACCGGCGTACTTCAAGCGCAGGGCCAGCTCCGCCGCCCGCGTGCCGGCGCATACGGCGTGGCGCACCCGTCCGGCGAGCAGCTCGAAGTCAGCGTCCCACACCCACGAGACATCGCGCCCGTCGGCGATGTGATCGTTGAGGACCGCCAGGAGCGAAAGCTCTCCCGCCTCCAGGGCCAGCGTGCGCAAGATCTCGTTGGCCCCGGCTGGGTTCTTGACGAGCAGGATGGATAACTCGGCCGCTCCCACCGAGACGGTTTCGGCACGGCCAAAGGCCGCGGCCACCGTCCCCAGGCCGGCCACGATTGTTTCCAGGTCCACACCGAGCTCGAGGCACAGGGCCGCCGCCCCGAGCGCGTTGTAGACGTTGTAGAGACCGGGCAGCGGCAGCTCCACCTCCGCCCCTCCGGCCGCCGTGCGCAGCCAGAAGGCCGCCCCGCGGGTCCCGTACAGCCGGATCTGCTCGGCGGCGACCGAGGGCGCGGGACGCTCGTGGCCACAGCCCGGGCACCGGTAGCGGCCCAGGTGACCAAGGTATACGGCCTCGTAGCGGTAGGCGGTGCCGCACCGCCGACAGTGCTTGGAGTCGGCGGCGTGCGCCATCTCGGGCAGGGCGACCGAGATGTCCTCCACCCCGAAGTAGGTGGCCGGCCGCGCCGCGCCCAGATCGGCGATGAGAGGGTCGTCTGCGTTGAGGATCAGTCCGGCCGGCTCGGGCAGCGACGCCGTCACGGCCGCCCAGCGATCGGCGATCGTCTCCAGCTCGCCGTAGCGATCGAGCTGATCGCGGAACAGGTTGGCCAGCAGGACCGCCCGGGGACGGAGCTCGGCGCTCACGCGGTCAAGCCAGAACTCATCGACCTCAAAGAGCCCGAGCTCGCCGTCGATGCCGTTGCGGCGCCGCGCCGCGTCCAGCAGGGTCGAGGCGACGCCGCCGGCCATGTTGGCCCCGGCCCGGTTGTGCACGAGGCCGATGCCCGCGTGCTCGAGGATGGCCGCGGTCATGGCCGCGGTCGTCGTCTTGCCGTTGGTGGCCGAGATGACCGCCGAGCCTCGGGGAAGTCGGCCGGCGAGCTCGCCGATGGCGTGCGGCTCCAGGGCAAGCAGCAACTTGCCCGGCAGGCTCGTGCCCCCACCGCGGCCGGCCCGACGGGCCAGCCCGCCCACCGCGCGGGCGGCCAGGATCTTCGCACCCAGCCGGCTCATGGTGCGCTCGGCGCCAGAACCGTCACCGCCGCCGGCCGGGCCTCGACCTCGACCGGGAGCTCGGCCAGCGGATCACCGTCGGCATAGAGGGTGAACGGGCGGTCGGCGCTGATCCTGACCGCGCGGCTGCGCACGATCTCGACCTCGGGTACGCGAACGTGTCGCCCGCTGAAGACGAGCGGCAGCAGCCTGAGGTAGCGCACCTTCGGCAAGTCGGCGATGGTCACGATGTCGAGCAGTCCGTCCTGGAGGGAGGCGTCGGGAGCGAGGAGCATGCCGCCGCCGAAGGCCTTGGAGTTGGCCGCGGCGACCGAGTAGCCAGAGAAGCTCCGACGCTCGCCGCCGTCGGTCTCCACTTCGAAGGTAGCGGGGCCCCAGCCACTCAGTGCGCGCAGGGCGCCGTAGGCATAGACGGCCCGGCCCTTGAGGCGCCGGGCCCGGTTGGCGATCTCATTGGCGTCGGAGTCGAAGCCACAGCTGGCGATGCCGATGAACGTCCGGGCCCCGACGCGGCCCAGATCGATCTGGCGCCGCTGCCCGTCGGCCAGCACCTGGCAGGCCTCCAGCGGATCGGCGGAGATGCCCAGCGAGCGCACGAAGTCGTTGCCCCGTCCTCCCGGGAGGACGCCGAGGACGCCACCGGTCTCCGCCAGCGCTCCCGCCACGGCGCCGATCAGGCCATCTCCGCCGAAGGCCGCGGCCACCTCGCCGGTCTGGCCGGTACTCCGGGCCAGCTCACGGGCATGGTCGAGGCTTCGCGTCAGCTCGACGCGGTGCTCGAGACCAAGGGCCTCGAGGCGGCTGCGCACTCGAGGCAGGGCCTTCAGGGCCCGGCCTCCGGCGGACACGGGGTTGGTGATCACAAGCACCGCTGTCACCTCCCGAGCAGGAGCGAGTGCAGATCGGCGGCCACCGCCACCGGGCGGGGATCCTCGGCGGCCATCGCTTCCTCGCGCGTGCTCACTCCCGTGAGCACGATGGCGCCGTTCAAGCCAGCGGCCGCCGCGCCGAGGAGATCGGAGTCAACCCGATCGCCGATGACCAGAGTGCGACCGTCTCTTCCCAGACGGTCCAAGGCGGTGTGGAAGATCTGCGGCTCCGGCTTGCCGACGATCTGCGCCTCGCTTCCCGTGGCGTACTCGAGCGCGGCCAGCACGGCGCCCGTCCCGGGTGCCAGGCCATCGTCGGTGGGAAACGAGCGGTCCCGGTCGCTACCGAGCATCTGCGCCCCAGCGAGCACAGCCTGCGTGGCCGCGCGCAGCTCGTCGAAGGCGAGCTCGTCGTGTCCGGCCACGACCACGAGCTCGGCCTCCCGGGCCCGGCTCGTGCCGTTGACCACGCGCTGCCCCGCGTCGCTGACGTGGCGGAATAGGGCCGGGGAACCAATGACGTACACCGAGCCTGACGCCCGCTCGGCCAGGACGTGCTGGATCGCCCCGCCCACGGTCACGACCTCGCCGAGCGAGGCGCGGACACCCAGGGACCACAGCTTGCGCACGTACTCCTCGGGGGAACGGCGGGCATCGTTGGTGACGAAGGCCACCGCCTTGCCTTCCGCGCGCAGGGCGCCGATCGCGTCGGCGGCCCCGCGGGTGGACTCGCTGCCGACCCAGACACAGCCGTCAAGGTCGATGAGCACATTGTCGTAGTCGGTCAGAAGGGGGGAGAGGGCCATCGCGCGCCAGCGCGGATTATCGCCGTGCCGTCTGCTTTCCTAGCCCTTCATGCGCCGCCTGGTCTTCATCATCGTCCTCGCGGCGGGTGCCGCCGGCTGTGGCTCGGCCACCAAGAGCGCTTCACCCGCCTCGAGGGCGTCCTCCGCTTCGTCGGCCTCGGCGGCGGGCTGCCGCCGCGTGCCGGCGCCGACGCCCAAGGGCCCGCAGCACCTGACGGCGCCCCACCTGACGCTCGACCCGGCCAGGACCTACACCGTGACGGTGGCCACGAACTGCGGGACCTTCGCCTTCACGCTCGACGTCAGGGGTTCGCCGCGCACCTCGGCGTCCTTCTACTCCCTGGTCAAGCAAGGATTCTTCGACGGACTCGCCTTCCATCGGGTGGCCGCCGGCTTCGTCATCCAGGGCGGCGACCCGACCGGCACGGGGACGGGCGGGCCCGGCTACACGGTGGTCGAGCCTCCTCCAAGCGGCACCCAGTACGTGCTCGGCGACGTGGCCATGGCCAAGACCCAGACCGAGCCCTCGGGCGCCTCAGGGAGCCAGTTTTTCATCGTCACCGCCCAGAACGCCACCCAGTCGGCCGGGCTGACGCCCGACTACGCGCTGGTCGGCAAGGTCGCCTCCGGACTCGCGGTCGTGCAGCGCATCGGATCGGTGCCGACCAATCCCTCCGGGGATGGAGCACCGCTCACGCCCGTCGTGATGTCTCGCGTGACGGTGAGCGCGTCCTAGGCCCGGATAGGACGAAGGGCCCGGGAAGGGCCCTTCGTCGAGGTGTTCACTTTGTCTGCGCCGCGCAGAAATGGAGCTGCCCGGGTTGGGCATCCACGTCGACCAGCGATCGCGTCCGGGGCGCGTCGGTAGCGAGCCCCGGCTCTCTGTTCGGCGCGACTGCCCCACCATCGGCAACTGCCGATCCGCACTTTAGTTTTCGTGCGGACACCGCGCCGTTAGATCGTCCGCTCGGTGACAGGGGCGGGCCCGGGCAGGGGCCAGCGACCCCGCCGAAAAAAAAACGCTAAAGGTCTGCGGGGGAGCTGCCGATTAGGGGAGCGTTCACTTCTGTCTGCGCCGAAGCGAAAGGAGCTCCGTATGGGCTTCCACGTCGGCTAGGGATGGTTGATCGCGGGGGGATCCGTCGGTAGCGGGTCCCCCCGAGATTTTCCGGTGCAGAACTTGGCCCCGCATCGGCAGCTGAGCGCGCGGACTTGAGCCTGGCGCGCTTCCCCCGGAGACGGTTCAGGAAAACGTCCAACCTGCCGATAGGACACCCGCATGCAGAAGGGACCAGCCACGGATGGCAGGAGCTCGAATGCGCAGCGCCCCGCTCCCGGCGCCGTGGTCTGGCAGCTCCTGGCCATCCTCGCCGCGCTACCGGTGGCTGGCCTCAGCGCCGATGACCACTGGCGGCTGGCACCGCTGCTGGTGATCGGTGCCTTCACCGTTCTCAGCGGGCTGACCTACGTCCATTCCGGGGCAAGCCGCATCAGCATCTCGGGCAGCTTCCTCGGCGTGATGCTGGCGGCCATGTTGCTCGGCGGCGGCCCCGGCGCGCTCATCGGCGCGCTGACCACGGCCACGGCCTGGCTGCGACGCCGAGAAGCCGGCCACTACTTCCGGATCAACTTGATCAACGGGATCTGGGCCCCGCTGGTGGCCGGTCGGTTCTTCGTCCTGGCCACGACCGCGCTCGACACCGGTTCGCACGCGCTCGGCTACTACCTGCTCGTGTTCGTCACCTTTGTCGTCGGCCTGGGCATCAACTTCCTCATCGCTGTCGGCTACCAGTGCTCGCTCGACGGCGCCTCACTCGTACACAAGGTGCGCGACGTCCTTGTCCCCGTGCTTCCGGCTGAGCTGTTCTCGGCGCTGCTGACCATGGGCGCCGTCTACCTCGGCGTCACCCTCGGCACGACCGGCCTGGCCCTCGTCGGCCTGGTCCTGGTCATCTTCCAGTACCTGGTCGGAGAGCTGCTCAAATCGCAGCGGCGGGGGCGGGAGCTGCACCGCCTGGCCACCATCGACACGCTCACGGGCCTGGTCAACCGCGACCGGTTTCACGCCGAGGTCGACAAGCGCATCGCCGGTGTCGAGGAGACCCCGGCCACGTTTGCCGTGATGTTGATCGATCTCGACCGCTTCAAGGAGATCAACGACACGCTCGGACACCATTACGGAGACGAGCTGTTGCGCAAGATCGGGCCACGGCTGGGCGCATCGGCCGGCCCGGGCGGCGTCGTGGCCCGGCTGGGCGGAGATGAGTTCGCGCTCCTGACCCCCTCGCTCGAGGGCGACGGGACGGAGGTGGAGGAGGTCGCCAATCAGCTGCTGACCTGTATCCAGCGCCCGCTCTACGTCGACGAGCTCGCCCTGGAGGTGACCGCGAGCATCGGCATAGCCCGGTTCCCGGCCGACGGACGGGACGTCAACACCCTCATGCGCTGCGCCGACGTGGCCATGTACTCCGCCAAGGAGGCCCACACGGGCTGGAAGTTCTACGCCGCCCAGCACGATCGCAACTCGATGCGCAAGCTGAGCGTGCTCTCTGACTTTCGCCGGGCGCTCGAGGGCGAGGAGATCGTCGTCTACTACCAGCCCATCGTCGACGTGGCCGGCGTCCAGGCGCGCGGCGCCGAGGCCCTGGTGCGCTGGGAGCATCCTCAGCTCGGCCTGCTGGCGCCGGGCGCCTTCGTCGCCGCCATCGAGCAGACGGGGCTCATCGCCCCCATGACGTCTCTGGTCCTCGAGCGGTCGATCGAGCAGTGCGCGCGCTGGCGGACCGAGGGCTGGCAGCTGTCGGTGGCGGTCAACCTGTCCATGCGCAACCTCCTCGACCGCAACCTCCCCGGCGAGGTCGATCGCATGCTCAGCGCCCACGGCTTGCCGCCCGAGGCCCTGCAGCTCGAGATCACCGAAAGCATGCTCATGTCCGATCCCGAGCGGGTGCTGGCCACCGTGAGCCGCCTGAACGGCCTCGGCGTGCGCCTGTCGGTCGACGACTTCGGCACCGGCTACTCGTCGCTGGCCAACCTGCGCCAGCTCCCCATCGATGAGCTCAAGATCGACCGCTCATTCGTCTCGCCCATGCTGCGCGACGCGAGCGACCTCATCATCGTGCGCTCGACCATCAACCTCGGCCACGACCTCGGGCTGCGGGTGATTGCCGAGGGGGTCGAGGACAGCGAGACCCTGCGCCGGCTGGCCCGGCTCGGATGCGACATGGCCCAGGGCTACCACCTGAGCCGGCCCATGCCGGCCACGCAGTTCGGGCGCTGGCTGGCCCACAACGGCCGGTCCCGCATGGCTGTGGCCGTCTAGAACAGAGTGGGCTGCTCCACCGGGGGCGGATCGGCCAGACACTCGGGACCGTCGTAGCGCACGTCACCGACCGCCGGCCCGACGGGCCGGATCGCCGTCTCATCGGCACGCAGGCCGCTGAGCAGCCCGAACAGATCGGCCGTTGGCGTCGACGAGTCGATCCACGCCTCCTCCGCCGCGCGGCTGAGGATGATGGGCATACGGTCATGCAAGGAAGCGATGGCGGCGTTGGCCGCTGTGGTCAGGATCGTGCACGTGCGCAGGCACCCGCCGTCGGGCCCATGCCAGATCGACCACAGGCCGGCGAAGGCGAACAAATCGCGTCGGGCCGCGGTGATGTGAAAGGCCTGCGGGCGCCCGGCGCCGTCACGCCGCCACTCGTAGAACCCATCGGCGGGGATCAGACAGCGCATGGTGGCAAAGGCATGGCGAAACGCCGGACGCTCGGCCACGGTCTCCACCCGGGCGTTGATCATCTTGGCGGCGCCGCGGGTGTCCGGCGACCAGGCGGGAACCAGACCCCAGCGGAGGTTCTCACCGCGGGGACGGCCCTCCCGATCGGTGGTGATAGCGGGGACCTCGTCGGTGGGGGCGACGTTGTAGCGCGGCGCGAGCTCGACGGCCTCGAGCACCGGATAGGCGGCCCGGACCTGGGCCGGGTTGGTCACGGCCAGCGAGTAGCGGCCGCACATCGGTTCAGCGCGCGCGGGCGGCGGCCTGTTCGGCGCGCTCGGCCGTGGCGCGCTTTTGGCGGCGGCGGCCGAGGAAGATGAGCACGCCGAGGACGACGAGGGCGAGCACGAAGCCGTAGAACAGGGCCGGTTGCCAGTTAAAGCCCCCGAAGGGCAGCGAGATGGCCTCGACGATGCCCATGCCCAGCGCGAGCACCGCGACGATGATGAGGATGATGAGGATGATGCCGCGCACCCGGGCCAGCGCACCGGCGCTGGCGGGCGGCGCCACCAGGCCCATGATCTTCAGGCCGCGGAGCTGGCGGGTGGTGGGGACCTCGACGCCGAGGCGCTCGGCGGCGCGCTTGTAGTCGTCGGCGCGGCGCTCAGCCAGCGCCAGGGAGGCCTCGGCCATCCGTCGCAGCTGCAGGCGCTCCTGGGGCCGGGAGGCGGCCAGCGCCCGCTGAAAGTGCGCGCGCGCCGCCTTGGCGTCGTAGCGCTCGGCCGCCCGCGCGCCCAGAATGGCCTGCGCTGCCGCCTTGAAGCGGGTCTCGGCTTCAAGCTCCTCGTCCGAGCGGCTCTCGAGCTGCTGCATCGCCGCCAGCTGACTGCGCTGCTCGATGCGCATGGTGCGCTGCTGCTTGGGCATCGCCCCGCAGTCTAGTGGCCCGGGCGGGGGCGCTAACCGTGTGCCTTGACTACGTAGATGCGCTGGGCGGTCAGGTACTGGCCGCCGTCGCGTGGGCTGGCCGGAGGCGTGCGATAGACGTCCACGTGACGGCCGATGATCCCGCCGCCGGTGTCCTGGGCGACGAACCAGCCCCCGTGACCGTCGCCCCGGTAGGCGGGGATGTAGACCCAGCTGCCGAGGGGGATGACCCGGGGGTCGACCGCGATCGAGCCGTAGAAGGTGAGTGGCCTCGACGCCCCGGCGGCGAAGGTGACCCCGGGCAAGGGGACGTAGCGCCGGCCTGTTCCGTCAAACCAGCCACCGCTGCGCAGCGGAAACGTGAGCGCGCCGGTGAGCGTGCGCCAGAAGGCGCCGGCCCGCCAGAAAGGGAGCTCCGCCGGCCCAGCCGTTCGCAGGCGTGGTCGGCTTGCCCTGGGCTGTCACCCAGCCTCCGTTTCCGAGCGCGTCGATGTGGTACATCCGCCCGTCCAGGCCGATGCCTTCGCCCTCCATGGAGACGCCCTGCGCCGAGTAGAGCCAGTCGATCCGGTGCGGGGTCTGTAGACCGGGCGCCTTGACGAACGCACCCCGAAACCAGGCTTCGGGCACGGGCCAGTACTCGGTGACCGTGACCCCGCTCAGCCACGCCCCATGGGCGCTCTTCGCCGAGTGCGCCGGCGCGGCGCGGGCGGCCGGCGTTGCCATGAGCAAAACGCCAGTAGCGATCAGGGCCAGGGGGGAGAGGCGGCGAGGGAGGACCATCGACGCTCTTCTCTCGGCGTCGCGCTCGCGCGACTGATCGCGCCGGGCGCTCTCTCAACCGACGGACGAGGATTGGGCCAGGGAGACCACGTTGCCCTCGGGATCGCACACGAAGCCCACGCGCTCGCCCCAGGGCATATCGACGGGCTCGCGGAGCACGCGCGCGCCGCCCGCCCGGAGCGCATTGACTACGGCATCGACGTCCTCGACGTAGACGAAGAGCTCGTGGCGCGGGCCGGGGCCGGGCTCGACTCCGGCGAGCAGACGCGGTGCTTCCTCGGTGGTGATGGCCAGCTCGGCGGCGTCGCGCTTGAGGGCCACGTAGCCCGTCGTGCCGTCAGGGGCGGGCAGCCGAAAGCCGGCCTCGAAACCGAGCAGCTCGTAGAAGGCCGCCACCGAGTCCACGTCGCGGGCGTAGAGCACCGGAAAGGCGCGCCGGGGCATGCCCGCACCCTACTGGGCAGCGCTTTGCCGGGTCGCTCGTCGCTTTCTCAAGGGCCGCTTTGGCACCGCCGATGACACGGCCATGGGCCGTGGACTGCGGACGGTGCACCGATTCATCCTCTTGATCGCCGTGCTGCTGGCCGCGCTCGGCGCGGGCACCGTGATCTCTCTCTCGGCGCGGGCCGACCAGAGTCGCGTTGCGCAGGTCGCCCTCGCTCAGCTGCAGGCAAACTTCAACGACCTGCAGTCGGCCGGGATCGGCGGGTTCATGTCGCCCGGTACAACGTCCGGGCTCTCGATCACGCACGCGGCCATCGCGCGATATGTCTTCGACACGGCCAGCGCCGCCGGGCAGGTCAAGGCGTCGCTGGCACAGCTGAGCAAGTACTCGGACGTCGACGGGACGGCCAGCCTGCGCGAGGCCATCCAGGCCAACCTCGACCGTCATCGCTGGATGTCGGTCTACATGGCCGAGCATCCCGAGCTGGTGCACATCTCGCTCAGCGCCGTGCCCGCCTCCCTCATGCGCGGTTACCTGTCTGAGACTTCATCGGCGAACGCCGCGGACAACGCCGCCGCGCTCGTCGATGCCGACTACAGCCGGGCGGCCCGGACGGCGAGGCTCGAGGAGAGCGTCGGCGCCTCGCTGGTCATCGTCCTCCTCCTGGGTGCGTTCATCTTCTACTTCCGTCGCTCACGTGCGCTGCACGGGGATGTCGAGCGACTCCTGGACGAGAGCCGGCGCGAGGCGACGACGGACGTGCTCACCGGTCTGGGCAACCGTCGCGCCTTGGAGCAGGATCTCGACCTCGAGATCAACGCCGATGGCACTGACGAGTTGACCCTGGTCATCTACGACCTCAACGGCTTCAAGAACTACAACGACACCTTGGGCCATCCCGCCGGCGACGCCCTCCTGGCCCGGCTGGCCAGCCGGCTGCGCCAAGCGATGGCGGGACGCGCCACGGCGTACCGGATGGGCGGCGATGAGTTCTGCGTGCTCGCCCGCTGTCCACGGGACGATGGCGAGCGCCTGGCTCGGCTCGGGGCCCAGTCGCTCAGCGAGAGCGGCAACGGGTTCAGGGTCGCGGCCTCCTTCGGTGCCGCCCGGGTCCCGTCGGAGGCCGCAGATGTACGGGAGGCGCTGCGCCTGGCCGACGAGAGGCTCTACTGCGAGAAGGCGGTCCGGCGTGCGTCGGCGCAGGAGGACGCGGTGTCCTGCGACGCCGGTTCCCGCGGCCCTGAGGCGGCTTCGGTCGGCTAAGCCGTTACGCCGCCGGTCGCGCTCGACCGGAGCCCCGGGGGGGTACGTAGGTACCGGATCCGCATGAGGCTCGTCGCAAGTTGGTGCTCCAGGCATCGGTGGCCGGTTGTGGCCGCCTGGATCGTCGCGGTCCTCGCGACGACGGCCGCTCAATCTGCGGTGGGCAGTCGCTACGTGAGCGACTTGCGCCTGCCGCACACCGAAAGCTTCGCCGTCATGGCCCTGCTCGAGGAAAGCGCGCCCCAGGCATCGGGGGCCACCGACGAGCTCGTCGTCACCATCCGCCGCGGCAGGGTGACCGATCCTGGCGTCCGCCGGCGCGTCGAGGCGCTGCTGCGCCGGGTGGCCGGCGTCCCGCACGTAAGCGAGATCGGCTCACCCTATGCCGGCGCCCGGGGGGCCCGGCAGATCGCGCCCTCCGGGCGGATCGCCTTCGCGACGGTCACCTTCGACGTCGGCCCCGCGGAGATCTCCGGCGCGCAGGCGCGCGCCTACACACACCTCATCGCATCCGCATCCGGCGCAGGGGTCGACTTCGAGGTCGACGGCCGGATCGCGGCGATCGCCGATCCTCAGAGCACCGGCACCGGCGTGCCCATCGGGTTCCTCGCCGCGGGCATCGTCCTCTTCTTCGTGTTCGGGTCGGTGCCGGCCATGCTGCTGCCTCTGATCAGTGCCGCAGTGTCCTTGGGCACCGGCATCGCGCTGGTCGGTCTGCTGTCCAACGTGATCGGCATGGCCGACTTCTCGGGCGAGCTGGCTCTGCTGATCGGTCTCGGCGTCGGCATCGACTACGCCCTGTTCATCGTCACGCGCTACCGGCAGGGGCGGCTGCGAGGGCTCGGCCGCGAGGCGGCGATCGTGGAGGCGATCGACACCTCCGGTCGCGCCGTCATGTTTGCCGGGCTCATCGTCTGCATCGCGATGCTCGGCATGTTCGCGCTCGGGGTGAGCTTCCTCGACGGCGTCGCGGTCGCGGCCGCCATCACCGTCGCCTGCACCGTGCTGGCCGCGATCACGCTCCTGCCCGCCCTGCTCGACGTGTTCGGTGACCGCGCGCTCCGGCACACTGAGCGCCGGGCCATCGAGCGCCAGCACTTCCGACCAAGCGACGAGTCGGCCGGATGGGGCCGCTGGGCCGACATCCTGCGCCGCCGGCCGGCTGGCGCCGCGGCCGTGTCTCTCCTGGCGCTCGTGCTCATCGCCCTTCCCGCCCTCTCAATGCGGCTCGGATCGGCCGACGCCAGCTCGGATCCGCCCAGCACGACGACCTACAAGGCCTACCAGCTGCTGGCCGCCGGCTTTGGCCCGGGCTACAACGGTCCGCTGCAGCTCACCGCCGCGATCACCTCACCCGGCCAGCAGCGCCAGTTCGCGCGCATCGTCGCCGTGGCCAGCCGCACACCCGGGGTGGTCGCCGCCACGCGGCCACAGTTCCTGGCGCCGGGCACTGGGCATCCCGGCGTGGCGCTCGCGAACCTGTATCCCCGGGCCGGGCCGCAAGCGGCGTCCACGGCCGCCCTGTTAAATCGCCTTCGCGACCGGGTCGTGCCCCACGCGAGCGCCGGAGCTGCGCCGCACGTCCTGATCGGGGGCCAGACCGCGATGTTCGCCGACTTCGCCGCCGTGCTCGGCGCCAAGCTCCCGCTCTTCGTCGGGTCAGTCGTTCTGCTCTCGTTCCTGCTCTTGGCCCTCGTATTCCGCAGCCTGCTCATTCCGCTCACGGCGGCCCTTATGAACCTGCTCTCCACCGCCGCCGCGCTCGGGGTCGTCACCGCGGTCTTTCAGTTCGGGTGGGGCGGGTCGCTCCTCGGGCTCACCGGGACCGGACCGATCGAGTCGTTTCTCCCGGTCCTTCTCTTCCCGATCCTGTTCGGCCTGTCCATGGACTACGAGGTGTTCCTCGTGGCCCGCATCTACGAGGAGTGGCATGTCCGCGGCAACACGCGGGGCGCGGTGGCCCACGGCCTCGCCGCCACCGGGAAGACGATCACGGCAGCCGCGGCGATCATGGTGCTCGTCTTCGCCGCCTTCGTGCTCGGGGGCAGCCGCGTGATCGAGCTGTTCGGCGTCGGCCTGGCCAGCGCGGTGCTCGTCGACGCCGTGATCGTCCGCGCCGTCTTCGTTCCGGCCGTCATGCTCCTGCTCGGCGAGCTCAATTGGGCGCTTCCGCACCGGCTCGAACGGTGGTTGCCCCACGTCCGGGTCGAGGGATGCCGCGCTGAGCCCGCGCTCGGGGCGCCCGCGGGCACTTCCTGAGTTCTATACATAAGATCGGTTATCGAGCATTGCCAGCGGCGTAGCCAACTCGCCGCGCTCTCGCCCGGCACCGGGACCCGGGACGACGAGGTCCGGCGCCGGGGTCGATACTGGCGCCCCATGTCCGACTGGCACGTCACCGCACGCGAGCGCCTGCAGGCCCTGGGACTCGACCCCCGCGCGGCCCGGCGCCTGCGCTGGTTCTCCAAGGCCCGCGCCGTGCGCAGCGTCGGTGCGCCCCTGGGACCGAACTGGCGCTACCTGCTCCTCGACCCGGAGCCACACAACTACACCTATGAGATCGCCAATCATGAGGCGCTCATCGCCTGGAGTGCTGCCGCGAGCGGCGTCTCGGCCGAGCTCGCCGCCGCTCACTGGCAGGAGCTGGCCGCCGATGAGGCCCTGCGCGCCCGGCTGCGCGCCGCGACCGCCCGCCACCGCCTGTGGAGCAAGCGCCAGCCGCCGTTCGGGCGCCGGGCGGGCTGGTACCTGCTCGCTCGCGCTCTGAGGCCGGCGTTGATCCTCGAGACCGGGGTCCACGACGGCCTCGGCTCCCTGCTCCTGCTCCGGGCCCTCGAGCGCAACGCCGGCGAGGGCCACCCCGGCTGCCTCGTCTCCTTCGACATCAACCCGGCCGCGGGCTGGCTCGTCGGCACCGACCCCCGGTGGACGCTGCGCATCGAGTCGACCCGCCCCGGCCTCGCGGCCGTCCTCGACGCCGCCCCCCAGGTTGGCCTGTTCATCCACGACAGCCTGCACACCTACGAGCACGAGCACTTCGAGCTGAGCGCCGCGGCGCCGCGCCTGGCCCCCGGCGGCGTCCTCGTCAGCGACAACGCCCACGCCACCAGCGCGCTGCGCGACGTCTGCGCCGAGCACGGCCTGCGCTACCTCGATTTCCACGAGGTGCCCGCCGGGCACTTCTACCCCGGCCTGATCATGGGAGCCGGAACGCGGCTCGCCGAGCCGCGACCGGCTTGAGAACCCAACCGCGGGCGCGCGGGGAGATTTGGGTTAGCGGACCGGCTATACCGGCTCGTCGACCCACGTCTGACTGCGCGCGGGGCGATTTGGGATGACAAGCCGGTGAACGCTGCCCCGGCGGTGGCCTCACCGCAACTCGGCGGCCCACCCCGGTGTTGCAGCGATCGAGTGAGGTACGTCGAGGGAGGTCGATCGTGAAGGGCAAGATTTCGTCACTTCTGGGGGCGCTGGCCGTCGCCGGCGCGCTGGCCGGCGGCGCCACCGCCGCAGCGTCGCCGTCGGTCAGCACCGGCGCGGCCACGCACATCAAGCAGATGAGCGCCGTGCTCAACGGGACGGTGAATCCCAACAGCGCCTCCACCTCGTACTACTTCCAGTGGGGCCTGACGACGACCTTCGGCGTCAACAGCCGCCTCACCAAGGCCGGGTCGGGCACCAAGCCCATGGGCGTCAAGACCACGGCCGTCAACCTCATTCCGGGCACCGTCTACCACTACCGGCTGCTGGCCGTGAGCCGTTTCGGCACCACCGCCGGCAGCGACCGCACCTTCAAGACCACGGGACCGCCCCCTGCCACCGTGCAGACCGGTCCGGCCGCCAACGTCACCACGAGCGCGGCAACGCTGACCGGCGTGCTCAACCCCAACGGGGCGGCGACCAACTGGCAGTTTCAGTACGGGCTGACCACGAGCTACACCGCCACCACCAACGGCGGCGCCCTGTCCTCCGGGAAGACGCCGGTCGTGGTCAGCGAGCCGATCACCGGGCTGGCCCGGGGCACCATCTTCCACTACCGCCTCGTCGCCTACCACGGCGCGAAGGTCAGCTCCGTGGGGGCCGATGGCGTGTTCATGACCGAGCCCTCCCCTCGCCCCGTGCCCACCCTGACCACGAGCACGCAGCCCGGCCGCCGGCGCCACACGCCCTACGTCTTCACCACCTCCGGGCACGTGGGCGGGCCCTCCTGGATCCCCGGGACCTTCGACTGCACCGGCTATGTGGCCGTCCGCTTCTATCTCGGGCGTCGGGACCTGACCTTCACCCTGCTCCCGGTGGCGCCCAACTGCACCTTCTCGGGCCAGACGGCGTTCAGTCACCTGCCCGGGCGCGGAGCCGCCAACCGGCGCGTCAAGCTCACCGTGTTCACCCGCTTCCACGGCAACGGCTACCTGACCCCCCGCCGGGGTCGCGCCCGCGTCGTCAGTCTCGGCTAGGCCCGTTGGCCCCCCACGCGGCCGTGGGATCCATCATCGAGCGCCGTCGGCCACGGCGGCGATGATCTTCGACAGCTGACTTCCCTGCCAGGCCACCGGCGAGCGGCCGGGCTCGTCGGTGACGAGCCCGGCGCCGGAGATGGCGTGCGCGTAGGCCTCCCCCACCGCCTGGGGATGGCCGGGATCGGCCTCGTCGCCTGAGGCCACGACCGTGACCGGCACCTCAATCGCCTTGAGGTCATCGATCGCCGTAAAGGGCCGCGAGCGCGGGACCGCCCGCAAGGCGTCGGCGACAGCCTCCGGGTGCTCGTGGAGGGCCAGTCGCTGGCGGATCACCTTGAGCACCGTCTCCTTGTAGGCGTCGGGTACGTCCGGCTCGCCGTAGGCGGCGACGAAGCCCTCCACTCCGCCGGTGCGCAGGCCCTCGGAGAGGGCGTCCCAGCGGGCCAGTCGCTCGGCGTCCTCGACCTCCTCGGGCACGTAGGCGGGCGTTATGACCACCAGCCCGCTCACGCGCTCGGGCGTCTCGAGGGCCAGCCGCAGCACCGTATGGGCGCCCATCGACGCTCCCGCGAGCACGGCGCGATCAAGTCCGAGGGCGTCCATCACGGCCCGGAGGTCGCTAGTCAGCACCGCGTAGTCGTAGTCCTCGGGCCGGGGCGCCGGCGCGGAGCGGCCGTGACCGCGAGCGTCGTAGGTGATCACCCGGTGACCGGAGCGCTCGAGTGCGCGCGAGCCCATGACCACGTAGCGCCGCGTGGCCGTGAGGCCGTGCAGGAGGACCACCGGCACGCCCTCCCCCGCCTCCTGCACCGCCAGCTCCACACCCCTTGCATTCACGCTCATATCAATGCGTTCTAGCCGGTGTGGGCCATCGCTA
Source organism: uncultured Solirubrobacterales bacterium (assembly GCA_963777185.1). Lineage (GTDB taxonomy): Bacteria > Actinomycetota > Thermoleophilia > Solirubrobacterales > Solirubrobacteraceae > Palsa-465. The sequence goes on along the minus strand of CAVZPU010000007.1, from coordinate 219,170 downwards.
CCATCGCTGCCGTGGAGGTCACCGAAAGCACCTTTCAGACCGCGGTCATCGAGCGCTCCGCCACCCTCGCGGTGGTGGTCGATTTCTGGGCCGAATGGTGCGGACCGTGCCGCCAGCTCGGCCCCGTCCTCGAACGTGAGGTGGCGGCTCGGGCCGGTCAGGTCGAACTGGCCAAGGTCGACGTCGATGCCAACCCGGGTCTCGCGCGGACCTACCGCATCCAGGGCATTCCGGCAGTCAAGGCGTTCAAGAACGGCGCCGTGGCCTCGGAGTTCGTCGGTGCGCAGCCCCCGCTCGCCATCCAGCGCTTCCTCGATGCGCTGGTGCCCTCCGAGGCCGACGTCTTGGTGGGAGCCGGCGACGAGGCCTCGCTGCGCCGCGCCCACGAGCTCGAGCCCGCCCGTGCTGACGCCGCCGTGCCGCTCGCCCGCCTGCTCCACGCCCGCGGCGAGTCGCCGGAGGCCCTGCAGGTTCTGGCCCGGGTGCCCGGCAGCTTCGCCGCCGACGGGCTGGCCGCCCGCATCAAGCTCGAGCAGGCCGGCACGCCACCCCTCGCGGAGGCCTTCTCGGCCATCGACGCCGGCCAGGCCGAGCGCGGACTGGACCTCCTGATCGCAGCTCTGCCTTCCGCCGACGGCGCCAAGGAGGACATCCGGCGCGTCGTCGTGAGTATCCTGGACGAGGTGGGCTCGGGCACCGAGCTGGCCCGCGCGGCCCGGCGCAAGCTGGCCTCCGCGCTGTACTGAGGAGCTAGACCTCCAAGGTGAGCTGGTCGCCGGCGTGCGCGGGCACCGGCTCGAGCCCCGCCACGCGCACGCCGAGCAGCCGTACGGGCCGCCACGGTGCGAAGCGGCGCAACAGATCGGCCGCGACCGCCCCCACGCGCTCGGCCGAGGCGACGGGGTCGCTGAGCGTCCGCGCCCGGGTGTGGGTGGAGAAGTCGTCGAAGCGAACCTTGATGCCGATCGTCCTTCCGCACCGCTCCTGCTCGGCCAGGGCCGTGCAGAGCCGCTCGACGAGTCCGTCGAGCACCCGCTCGAGAGCGGGCAGGTCGGTGATGTCGTGGTCGAAGGTGGTCTCGCGCGACTCCGAGATGACCTTGCGCTCCTGGCTGACCGGCGCGTCATCCTCGAACCGGGCCCGGCGCTGGAGCTCAGCAGCCTGGCGGGACCCGAAGCGAGCGCCGAGCTCATGCTCGGAGGCGGCCGCGAGCTGGGCAAGCGTGCCGATGCCCAGCGCGCTCAGCCGCTGCACCGTCTTTGGCCCGATGCCCGGTACGAGCCCGCACGGTGCGTCCGCGAAGCGCTCGCGGGCCTGGGCCCGGGTGAGGGCCACGAAGCCTCGCGGCTTCTCGGCGTCGGAGGCCACCTTGGCCACGAGCTTGCTGGGCCCGATCCCGACCGAGCAGCTGAGGCCCGTCTGCGCCTCGATCTCGGTCCGCATCCGGCGCATCGCGGCGGCCGGCTCGGGCATCCCGGTCAGCTCGAGATAGGCCTCATCGAGGCCGATCACCTCGACCGTCGGCACGTGGGCCCGAACGATCGACATGACCTGCGCGGAGGCCTCCCGGTAATACGGGAAGTCCGGGGCCAGGAACACGGCCTGCGGGCAGAGCCGGCGGGCCCGGGTGGCCGGCAGAGCCGAGCCGACGCCGAACCGGCGCGCCTCGTAGGAGGCGGTGGTGACCACGGCGCGCGGCCCGGACCCGGCCACGATGACGGGCCGGCCGCGCAACTCGGGGCGGCGGCGCAGCTCGACTGAGACATAGAAGGCGTCCATGTCGAGGTGAGCCACGCACCGGCTGGTCATCCCGCTCAGGCTAGGCGCTGAGCCAGACGCCCCCGCGCGCCCGCCGCGGGCGCGGACGCGCTAGTACGAGAAGAGCACGGTGTCGACGCCGTCGAAGCCGAGCGCCCCCGCCGTGTTCTGGTCGAGGTCCCAGTCACGACCGCCCACGTAGGGGCCGCGGTCGTCGACCGTGGCGGTCACGGTTCGCCCGTGGTAGCTGAACTGGACCTGGGTGCCGCACGGCAGGTCCTTGTTGGCGACGCCGAAATGGGCGTGGAAGCCGCACGCGGTGCTGCCGCCATCGTCATACCAGGAGGCCTCTGCGGACTGATAGCTCGTGGCGGTGCCGGCCGGCGCGGAGGTCCAGGCATTCTGCGGATCACCGGCGAAGCGCACGCGTAGGCTCTCAGCGCCCGCGGAGGGCCGGAAGCGCAGGGAGAAGCGACCACCCTGACGTGTGGCGGTGGTGGCCAGAGTGCGCCAGCCGCCTCCGTGGCCGCGGCCCTGCAGCCGGACGATGCGACCGCGGATGCCCGGCAGCAGCGCGCCGGATACGGTGACCGGCTGTCCGCCCACCGAACCCAGCGCCTGGGGATGGACGTGGAGCTTGGCGGTGACGGTCACGCGCTGCCCGCTGCTCGACGTGACGCCGGCTGCGCTCGCCACGGGTGCGGCGGGCGTCGAGAGGTCGCTCACGCGCACCAGCCCGGTCTTGCGCAGGGAAGCGGAGAGCCGGTAGTGGCCGTCGGGGCCGGCGGACGCTGTCTTGAGAATCGCCCAGCTCGATCCCCCGGCAGGGAGAAACTCGAGAGCGAGCTTGTTGCCCGCATCGGCAGCGGGGACGGCACCGGTGACGACCACCGGATGCTCGAAGGCAACCCGGCTCGCATGGACCTGCGCCGGCACGGTCGCTGCCGCAGACGCGGTCGCGGCGAGCGCCTGACTGGCGCCCAAGCCCGCGGCGGTTGCGGGAATTGAGATCATCAGCGCGCCGATGGCCAAGCGGCCGGGGCGCGGTCTTCGCACCATCGAGGTAGGCCTCATGCGGCCCTCCTTTTTCACGTCTGACCGTGTTGCCTACGGGGTTAGCTGACGGGCTCGCGGCGGTCAGGCGGCGCAGGTGCGCGTGCCATCTCCGTCGCTACAGCTGCAGCCGCGAAAGCGCGGGCAGCCGATTCGCCCCGGGCCAGGTGACAACGCAACCTGACCATTGGGTTCCCCGCTCGTCCTCGCACCGGGCGAGAACGACTCGGCGGTCGTTTGGCGCAGAGATAGTGCCAGATCCGAGCGCCGGTTCGTGTGCGTGGGGTCACGGATCCTCCAAAGGGGGGAGGCTTGGCCAGCGAGGGGCACCCTGCGAGAATGCGCTCGTGGCCAACGGAGACCGTCTGAGCGGGCTCGACAGCTCGTTTTTGCACCTCGAGCACGACAACGCCCATATGCACGTCGCCGCCTGCGCCGTGTTCGAGGGCCCTCCGCCCGCCCACGAGGATCTGCTCGAGCAGATCGAGGGCCGCCTGCACCTCGTACCGCGCTACCGGCAGCGGCTGGCTTTCGTGCCTTTCAACCAGGGCCGGCCGGTGTGGGTCGATGACCCCCATTTCAACGCCAGCTTCCACCTCCGCCACACGGCCCTGCCCCGGCCAGGCGGACCCAAGGAGCTCAAGCGGCTGGCCGGGCGGGTGTTCTCTCAGCCGCTGGATCGCAGCCGTCCGCTCTGGGAGCTGTGGCTGGCCGAGGGCTTGGCCGGCAATCGGTTTGCCCTCCTCTCCAAGACTCACCACGCCCTCGTGGACGGCATCTCCGGAGTCGACATCGCCACCGTCCTCTTTGACGCCTCGCCCGATCCCATGCCGGTCGCGCCCCCCGACCAGGAGTGGGTGCCGGGACCGCCGCCCACCGACGCTCAGCTCCTCGCTGACGCCGTCCTCGAGCGGATGGTCGCGCCGCGTGAGATCGCCCGCGGCGTGCGCGCCACCTTGCGCGGCCCGCGTCGGGTCGCGGGACGAGCCGGCCGGGCCCTCGCCGGCCTGGGCGCCATGGCCTGGACGGGCCTGCAGCCGGCGCCGCCCAGCCCGTTCAACGTCCGTATCGGCCCGCACCGCCGCTTTACCTGGGTGCGCGGGGACCTCTCACAGGTCAAGGCGGTCAAGAACGCCCTCGGTGCAACCGTCAACGACGTCGTGCTCACTGCGGTCGCCGGGGGTCTCGGCCGGTACATGCGCCTGCATGGCCATCCCACGGACGACGTCGTGCTTCGGGCCATGGTCCCCGTCTCCGTACGCGCGGACGTCGAACGTGGGGCTCTGGGCAACAAGGTGGCGGCCATGTGGGCACCGCTGCCCGTCGGCGTCACCGATCCCGTGGCCCGGCTGCAGGCGGTCAGCGCGGCCATGAAGGACGTCAAGGCCTCCGGTCAAGCGGTCGGAGCTGAGGTGCTGACTCGCCTTTCCGGCTTTGCCCCGCCGACGATCATGGCTCAGGCCGCCCGCCTTCAGGCGCGGCAGCGGCTCTTCAACCTGGTGGTCACCAACGTCCCCGGACCGCAATTTCCCCTCTACGTGCTCGGCCGGGAGCTCGAGGCGCTCTACCCGATGGTGCCTTTGGCCGAGAACACGGCGCTCGGCATCGCCATCATGAGCTACAACGGTCAGCTCAACTTCGGGTTGACGGCCGACTTCGACACCCTGGCCGACGTGGAGACGCTGGCCGACGAGATCCACTCGGCGATCGAGGAGCTCGTGGCCGCGGCCGGCGCGCAGGTCGGAGGCGGCCCCGCCCGTCGCCGCCAGCGTGCCGTGCGCACCCCGGAGTGAGCCCGACCGGGATCTGGTTCGAGCGCGCCGCCATCGGCGTGGCCTCGCTCGTCCTGTCCGTCGGGCTCATCATCGTGCTCTCGGGCTACTTCGCCGGACGCGACCAGGCCGGGCTGAGCGGCTCGACGGGCTCCCCCGCGCCGCCGCCGCCCGGACAGGCCATTGCCGATCAGGGGCATGCGATCCTCCGCCCCGGACAACCGCACCCCGCCTATGACTCCAACCCGCCGACGAGCGGGCCGCACCGGCCGATACCCATCCGCCGCCAGGGACGGCGGCTGAGCGATGATCAACTGCTCCAGGCGCTCGAAGTGGGAGACATCGTGCTCCTTTACGGCAACCGGCGCGCGCCGGGACAGCTACGCGTCCTGACCCGGCGACTCGCCTCGCCGTTCTCCCCCGGCCTGGCGGCCAGCGGCCGGGCGATCATCCTCGGGCGCCGCCCGGGCACGCACGGGGTCATCGCCCTGGCCTGGGACCATCTCCTTCGCGTCCGGACTCCCGGTGACCCGACGCTGCGGCGATTCATCGCCTATTGGCTTGGGCGGGGGGCGAGCGGCCGTTGCTGTTGACCCGTGGGACCCTCAATGTCGGCGCCGTGCGGCCGATGACCGGCTGTATGTCCGACGCGCAAGCGTCAGCGGTTGCCTCAGCGGTCGCGAACCGCCACCGTCATGCGCGTCAGCGTGCACAGACGTCCCATGTCGTCGGACATCTCGACCTCCCACACCCAGGTGGTTCGTCCGCGGTGGCGTCGGATCGCCACCGCCTCGATGGTGCCCTCGGTGATCGGGCGCAGGAAGCTCGTCTGGTTGGAGAGGCCGACGGCGAGCTTGCCCTCCGGGGCCACCGCGACCGCGGTCGCCCACGAAGCCAGGCTCTCAGCGATGGAGGCGTAGACGCCGCCGTGGACGAGGCCGGCGGGCTGTTTGAGATCCGCGCGAACCGCCACCCGGGCATGGGCCCGCTCCTCACCCAGCTCGAGGAGATCCATGCCGATGAGCCCTTCAAAGCCCTCGTTGAGGGCCAGGGGCAGGTCGAGTGCACCATCGTCAAGCGAGGGCATGGCGCTCACCTTAGTAAAGCCCTGGCCGGCATGTCCGGGCCTGCTGGCCCACTACCGCCGTCCGTTTCTCTACGCTTCTGACCGCTATGACGCCCATGAAGCAGCTGCCCGCCGACCAGCGCGCCGTCCTCGAGCTCATGCTCGCCCGAGGTCGCAACTACACCGAGATCGCCCGGCTGCTGTCCATGGACCGCGACGGCGTGCGCCGCCGAGCCCTGAGCGCCTTCGAGGCCCTTGGTCCCCAGACGACGATCGACGCTGAGAGCCGGGCGCTGATCACCGACTACCTGCTGGGCGAGTTGCCCGTCCGGGTGCGCAACGACGTCCGCGAGCGGCTGGCCAGCGAACCGGCCGAGCGGGCCTGGGCCCGCGTGGTGGCCTCCGAGGTGGCGGGCATCGCTGCCCGGCCGCTGCCGGAGATCCCCGTGGCCCATGACGATGTCCGCCACGCCGAGCCAGAGGCTGGCGAGGCCAGAGCCGACAATGGGGCACCCACTGAGCTCGATGACATTCCGGCGCCGCTAGGCACTCCCGACACGCCGCAAGCCCCCGCCATCGACGCCCCTGCGCCGCGCCCCGCCCCCGCGCCAGAGGTCGGAGATGGGGCTGGCGCTCCCGCGGCCGAGGAGCGGGCGGGGGCGAGACGGACGGCCGCTCCCGCCCCCGCCGCTCGGGCCAAACGGAGCTCCCGGCTGGGCGGCGCCATCGTCCTGGGCATCGGCGCCCTGATCGCCGTCGCCGTGATCGTCACCGTCATCGTGGTCGTGAGCGGCGGGAGCAGCAAGCACAGCACGAGCAAGGCGGCGTCATCGGCCACGACCACCCCGCCCATCATCGCCACCGTCCGCTTGGCGCCCGCTGTCGCGGGCAGCAAGGCCCAGGGCGTCGCCGAGGCGTTTGACCAGAACGGCAAGGAGTACCTGGCCATCGTCGCCGTCAACCTGGCGCCCAACAACAAGAACTACTACGCGGTGTGGCTCTCCAACGGCACGACGAGCAACCGGTTGCTCGGCTTCGCCAACCCGGGGGTGGGCAGTGACGGACGTCTGCAAGCCGCCACCCCGCTGGCCAGCGGCGACAGCCAGTACACCCGCCTGCTGGTCACGGTCGAGACGCAGGCCCACCCCACCTCCCCGGGGACCGTCGTGCTCACGGGCGCGTTCAATCTCAAATAGGCGAGTAGGCCCTGCGCCGGACTCGGGGCGTCCCGCGCTCCGGCGATCATCCCGAGCCCACGATGGACTCGAGCCCGTCGAGGGCGTTGCTCAGGCGCTGCGCGGTCGCACGGCGCATCATCAGCCCCCCGATCCGCGAGTAGCCGCGGAGCCGGTGGCGCTGTGTGAGGGTGACCTTGGTGCCCTCCGGGATGGGCTCGAGCATGATCTCGGTCACCGACTCCCCGAGCACGCGCTCGAACGGGGTCCCGGCCACCTCCTGCTCCCAGGCGCGCCGAACCGGCGGCTCGGAGGCCACGACGCGAAAGTCCGCTCGCACGGGGCGGCCCCGGCGGGTCCGGAAGACCTGGGTGAAGCGGTCGCCCTCGACCCCCTCCATTCGCTCCACGCCGGGCCACCAGCGCGGCATGTGGTGCGGGTCTTCGACAAGACGCCAGACGTCCTCGGTCCCCGCCAGAAGCTTTCGCTCTCGCCGCGCCGCCGGCATCGCCTCACTCCTCGTAGCTGAGCAGCGCGTACACGTCGTAGGGGTCGATCCGCCGGCGCCCGCCCAGGAACGTGAGCTCAGCCAGAAAGGCGCAGCCGACAACCACGCCCCCGAGGTCGCGCACAAGATCGCAGAGCGCCTTGGCCGTCCCCCCGGTGGCCAGTAGGTCGTCGTGGACGAGCACGCGTGCGCCCCCGGCCAGCGCGTCGGCGTGCACCTCGAGTGCGTCGATTCCGTACTCGAGCGTGTACTGGGCGCTGATCGTCTCCAGCGGCAGCTTGCCCGGCTTGCGGGCCGGCACGAAGCCGGCCCCGAGCTGACGGGCCAGCGCCGCGCCCAGGATGAAGCCCCGGGCCTCGGCGGCGACGACGAGCTGGACGCCGAGCGGCTCGGCGTAGGCGGAGAGGGCGGTGATGGCGGCGTCGAGGGCGAGGGGATCGAGGAGCAAGGGGGTGATGTCCTTGAACACGATCCCCGGACGCGGGAAATCGGGAATCTCCCGGATGAACTGGCGCAGGTCGAGGGCGCTCACGGCGGAGGGCCGCGTCAGGTGGCGATCTTGCGCAGGTCGCGGATCAGGAGCAGGTGCTTGAGATGGGTCGTGACCGAGGCCAGGTTCTCGAGGGCCTCGATGGCCTCCTTGCGCCGGTCGGGGTTGCGCGAGCGCAGGGCCGGGGCGAGGATGCTCTGCAGCAGCTGCGCCTCCCGATCGGCCGAGCTGCGAAACACGCGCAGGTTGCGGCCACCCACGCCGTAGCGCGCGAGCTCGGAGACAGCGCGCACGATTTCCCGCTCGGTCTCGTCGTAGTAGCGGGCGCCGCCGCGGATGTCGCCCTTGATCACGCCGAAGTCCTCGAGCTCGCGGACGAGACCGGGCTCAGCTCCGGTCTCCTCGACCACGTCATCGAGCGAGTAGAGGGCTCCGGTGTTCGTGGTCACCGACGCCCGGCGCAGCGACCGCGTCTCCGCGGCCGCCACCATCTCGCGGTCGGCGCGGCCGCCTGCCAGCTCCTGGCGGATGACGCGCAAGGGCAGGAACTCGTCGCGCTGGAGGCGCAGAATGGTCCGCAGGCGCTGGATGTCGGACTGGGTGTAGAGCCGATAGCCGCCTTGCGTGCGGCGCGGAGCCAGCAGCTTCTGGTCCTCGAGGTAGCGGATCTTCGAGATGGAGATGTCCGGGAACTCGGACTGCAGTGCCTTGCACACGGCGCCGATGGTGGCCGCCTTCTGGCGCGGGCGATGCTCGTCGGGCGCCGGCGGCTCGAGGTCGCTGACCGGCGAAGTGTCGATGTCGGCGCTGGCCATCAGCCGGTCAGGAAGGCCAGCTTGTACTTGCCGATCTGCAGCTCGTCGCCGTCACTGAGGCGGTGGGACTCGATGCGCCGCCGGTTGACATAGGTGCCGTTGAGCGAACCGCAGTCGTCGAGGTAGTAGTCGCCGCTTCGCTGCACGAGCACGGCGTGGTCGCGTGAGACGGTGATGTCGTCGAGGAAGATGTCGCAGTCCGGCCGCCGCCCCACCGTCAGCCGGTCGCCGGCCAGCGCGAAGGACTCGCCGGCGCGGCCACCCCCGGCCCGGATGACCAGGGCCGCACCCCGGCTGACCACGGGCCGGGGCTCGAGCTCTTCGAAGTCCCCGGTTTCCCCCACCCGGTAGGCGGCCGTAGTGGCCCCTTGAGGCGCTTCTGATTGGGCCAGAAAGGCTCCACAGCGCTGGCAATAGTTGGCGCCGTCGTCGTTGGCAAAGCCGCACTCGGGGCAGTGCTGGGCCACCAGGGATGCGCTATTCGGGGTCGCTGCCGGGGACGCGTCCGGCGAGGATGTCTGTCAACTGCTGGACGTCGGCGCCGGAGATGACCAGCTCTCCGCTCTCGTCCTTCTTGCGCAGCCGGTTGACAAGCTCAGCGCGGAGGATGTCGATTTTCCCGTGGAGGATGCGGCGTTTGTAGGAGACCTCCATCTCCTCCTCGGTGAGCTGCTTGATGAGTTCCTTCAGTTCCTGGTCCGTCAGGGACCCGAGGTCCGGAAAGGTGTCCATTTAGGTAAGGTCCTCCCGTACAGGCCGGGATCGAGATGGGCGCAGTATACCGGCGCAGGACGGAGGGTCAAGTTCAGCTTGAGACTTCCTGTGTCCGAGCCGCTCGGAGCTCGATCGCTCCTCGACGAAGGTACATCACGGTGGCGCTGAGGCTGAGGGCCATGCCGGTGTAGAGCATGATCAGGGCCAGCCAGTGGACGCCTGCCATGGCGAAGAACGGAGCCCCCATGATCGGCGCGACGCCGAGGCGCCCGAGCCAGTTGATCTTGAGCTCGACGCCCCGTCGCAAGGCGTAGCGGCTCAAGGCGAGCATGAACAGCTCCCGGGCGATGACGACCACGAGCGCCCACCGGGGCAGGAGTGCAAAGCGCCAGCAGACGACCATCCCCGCCACGACGAGCAGGCGGTCGACGATGGGGTCGAGAAGCGCCCCCATGCGGCTGTACTGGCCGGTGAGCCGGGCCGTGAAGCCGTCGAGGTAGTCACTCCAGCCAATAACGGCGAACAGCACGACGGCCAGGGCGTTCTGCCCGTGCTGACTCGACAGGGCGATGATGAGGAACACGGGGATCAGCGCCAGCCGCAGGTAGCCGATCGCGTTGGGGATCGTCCACGGATGCAGCGGCTGGCCCGGACGGGTCGGCTCCGGGTTGGGCCCGGAGCGGTCGATCCCGAACAGCCGACGCTTATTGACGCGGGGGGACACTGCCGTCAGGGCAGCTCACGCCACAGCGCGGCCAGTGCCTCGGCCGCCCCCTCGATGGGAACGGTCCGGCTCTCACGCCCGCGCCGGATCTGCACCTCGACCTCGCCGGCGGCCAGGCTGCGCCGCCCGACGGTCACCCGCGCCGGGCAGCCGAGCAGCTCGGCGTCCACGAACTTCTCCCCCGGCCCGGCGTCGCGGTCGTCGTAGAGCACGCTCAGCCCTGTCTCCTGCAACCCGCCGTACAGGCGCTCGGCCAGTTCGCGCTCCTCGCTACCCGGCTTGCCCAGCGTGACGAGCTCGAGGTCGAAGGGCGCGATGGCCCGGGGCCACGAGATGCCCTGCTCGTCGGCGAACTGCTCCACCGCGGCGGCCGCGACCCGGGCTGGCCCCAGGCCGTAGGAGCCCATCCACACCGGCTGACTGTGGCCGGATTCGTCGAGGTAGTTGGCGCCGAGAGGCTTGGAGTAGCGCAGGCCGAGCTTGAAGATGTTGCCGACCTCGATGGCCGGCTCGATCCGGATGCGAGCGCCGTGCACAGTGTCGCCGGCCACCACGCTCCGGACGTCGACGCGCTCGAACGAGAAATCACGCCCCGGTTGCACCGCCCGCAGATGGGCGTCGGGCTCGTTGGCACCGGCCACGTAGGCGCCCGGGGCCACCGCCTCGTCGAGCAGCACCGGAATCTGCGCGCCGGCCGGACCGATATAGCCCGGGGGGCCCAGCTCCTGCGCGATTTCCTCGCTCCGGGCCGGGCGGAAGTCGCTCCCCAGGGCGGTGCGCAACTTGATCTCGTTGACCCGGTGGTCTCCGCGAACCACGACGAGCCTCATCGTCGCGTCGGGCAGGACGATGGGAAAGGCCTTGAGCAGCGCGCCGGGCGAGACACCAAGCTCGCGGCCCACGGCCTCCACCGTGGTCAGCCCCGGGGTGGAGACGGTTTCCGGCTGATCCAGGGGCGAGAGGAGCTCCACCGGTTGCGGCTCGGCGCTGGCCACCTCGACATTGGCGGCGTAGCCGTCGGCCAGGGCGACGTCGTTCTCACCGGCCGCGCACGGCGCCATGTATTCGTGGGCGCCGAGACCGCCCATCATGCCCACGTCGGCCTCTACCCGGTAGAACTCGATCCCGCTGCGCTCGAGCATGCGGTCGTAAGCCCCCACGTGCTTGTCGTAGGCGACGTCGAGCCCTTCCCGGTCGCGGTCGAAGGTGTAGGCGTCCTTCATGACGAACTCGCGCGTGCGCAGCACCCCGGCCCGAGGGCGCGGCTCGTCGCGTTCCTTGACCTGGAAGTGGTAGAGGATGAGCGGTAGGTCGCGGTAGGAGCGCACGGCGCCGGCCACGTGCAGAGTGACGATCTCCTCGTGGGTCATGGCCAGCACCATGTCGGCGCCTCGGCGATCCTGAAGCTTGAACAGCTCGTCGATGCCGTAGCGGCCGGTACGCCGCCAGGGGTCGGCCGGATGGAGCACCGGCATGAGCATCTCCTGGCCCCCGATGGCATTCATCTCCTCGCGCACGATCTGCACGACCCGCTGGTGCACGCGCCAGCCGGCGGGCAGCCAGCTCCACAGTCCCGAGCCGACCTGGCGGATGAGGCCGGCCCGCACCATGAGCTTGTGCGAGACGGCTTCGGCGTCCGCGGGCGGCTCGCGCTCAGTGGGTAGGAGATAGGCCGACAGACGGGTCACGGAGGGCCAAGGCTACTGACTGCGACCTGGAGTTCCGCGCACGCGGAACTCCCAAGGGAGGCGGCGAAGCCGACTCCCCGCGGTCTGATACAGATACCTGAAAGCACCGCAACGAAGCGCAAACCAAGGAGCTGCCATGGCCTACGAAGTCCCATCGCTTCCCTACGACTACGATGCGCTTGAGCCTCACATCGATGAGGAGACGATGCACCTGCATCACGACAAGCACCACCAGACCTACGTGGACAAGGTCAACGCAGCGCTCGAGGGCACCGACTTCGAGAACCAGTCCATCGAAGAGGTGATCAAGAACCTCGATGATGTGCCCGAGGACAAGCGGACCGCCGTGCGCAACAACGGCGGAGGGCACCTCAATCACTCGCTGTTCTGGGAGTGGATGTCACCGGACGGAGGCGGCGAGCCGGAGGGTGATCTCATGGAGGCCATCGAGTCGGCCTTTGGCTCCTTTCAGGACTTCAAGCAGAAGCTCAAGGACGCGGGCGCCAACCAGTTCGGCTCCGGCTGGGCCTGGCTCGTGCACGACGGCTCCGGGTTGGCCGTCGTCTCCACGCCCAATCAGGACAACCCGCTCTCCAACGGGCAGACGCCGTTGCTCGGCGTCGACGTCTGGGAGCACGCCTACTACCTGAAGTACCAGAACAAGCGGCCCGACTACATCGACGCGTGGTGGAACACGGTCAACTGGTCCAAGGTGGCGGAGGGCTTTGAAAAGGTCTCGGGCTAGGTCCTCGGGATGATGTAGGGCGAGAAACCGGCCATATCTTCCGGTTTTTCGCCCCTCCCCCCGCGGGCTGCCGCGCGCCCGGGCCTCAGGCGCGGGTAAAGCGCCGGCCGGCCACGGGCGAGACCTCCTCGTCGAGGCGCAGCCGCTCGGCCACCTCCCCCGCGGGAGCCTCGTGCGGCGCCAGCGCCTCGTTGGCCTCGGCACGGGCCTGCTCGGCCTCCAGCGCGGCCAGCCGCTCGGGGGTCATGGCCGTGGCGTCCTCGTTCTCGGCCAGCCACTCCCGAGCCGCGGCGGCGTCGGCCTCGTCGCGCACGACCTGCTTGCCGGCCTCGTAGTAGCGGTCGATCTCGGCGAACAGCTCGTCGACGAGACGCTCGGTGGGCACCTTCTTCAAGGGCTCGCCGCGGGAGTAGATCATGCCCATGTCCTTGGCCCCCGTGATCCCGAAGTCGGCGTGGCGGGCCTCGCCGATACCGTTCACAGCGCAGCCGAGGATGGAGACCTCGATCGGGTCGTCGTAGGCCTCCAGGCGCCGCTCGACCTCGGCCACGACGCTGTCCATGTCGAACTGCAGGCGCCCGCACGTGGGACAGGCGATGAGCACCGGCCCCCGCTCGCGCAGCTTGAGCGCCTTGAGGATCTCCCAGGCCACCTTGACCTCCTCCTCGGCGTGGAAGGTCGAGAGGGAGATGCGGATGGTGTCGCCGATCCCGTCGGCCAGCAGGGTGCCCAGACCGACGGCCGACTTCAGCGAACCTGACCATTTGGTGCCGGCCTCGGTGATCCCCAGGTGCAACGGATACGGGATCTTCGCCGCCAGCAGCCGGTTGGAGGCGATCGTGTTGGGGACGCTGGTCGACTTCATCGACACCTTGAAGTTGGTGAAGTGCAGGCTCTCCATGAGCTCGACGAAGCCGAGCGCGGCGGCCACCAGCGCCTCCACCGGATTGGTGAACTCGAGCTCGCGCAGGTGGGCCGGCAGGGAGCCCGAGTTGACCCCGATGCGCAGCGGCGTGCCGAGCTCCTGGGCTCGGGCGACGACCTTGGCCACCTTGTCCGGGCCGCCGATGTTGCCGGGGTTCAGCCGCACGCAATGGGCCCCGGCGTCGAGAGCTTTCAAAGCCAGGGTGTAGTTGAAGTGGATGTCGGCGATGATCGGGATCGGCGACTCGCGCACGAGGGTGGCCAGCGCCTCGGCGTCCTTCTCGCGCGGCACCGCCACGCGCACGATGTCCGCGCCCGCCTCGGCGACCCGGCGGATCTGGCCCATCGTCGCCGAGAGGTCGGCGGTCTCGGTCTTGGTCATCGTCTGGACCGCCACCGGCGCGCCTCCGCCGATGGGCACGCCTCCCACGTGGATCTGCCGCTCTGAGGCCATGGAAGGAGTGTAGAAGCGCGCCTTCCGGTGGCCGCCAGAGCGCCCCCACCCCGCAACTCTGCCTCCGCCCGGCGGTTCCGGGGCATATGGCCAAGCTCAGACGACTTCTCCCCCTGGCCACCCTGCTCGCGGTCGGCGCGCTTCACGCCGCCCCGGCGATGGCCTCCAGCACCCAGCAGGCGATCTTCCAGGACGACAACAGCCTCAAGTCCAACACCGGCCCCACGATGGCCGTGCTGAAGGGCCTCGGGGTGACCCGCATCCGGGTCTCCATGATCTGGAACACGATTGCGCCGCGCGCCATGTCTCACCAGGAACCGGCGGGGTTCAAAGCCGATGACCCCAACGCGCCCGGTTACGACTGGAGTGCCTACGACACGATCGACCGCATCGCGCAGCAAGACGGCATCTCGGTGTACTTCATGCTCACCGGGCCGGCGCCCCAATGGGCCACCGGCAGCGGGAGCCCCGGCGGGCTCGCCCGCCGGCGTGTGGGAGCCCTCGGCCAGCCAGTTCGGGCTGTTCGCCAAGGCGGCCGGGCAGCGCTACGGCGGCAGCGACACACCTCGCGGCGCCGGCTCTCCGCTGCCCCGGGTCAGCTTCTGGTCGATCTGGAACGAGCCCAACTACGGCTATGACCTGGCCCCCCAGGCCACCCACGGCGGGCACCGTGGAGGAGGGCGCCGTGGTCTATCGAGGCCTTGTCAATGCCGCCTGGAAGGGATTGACCGAGACCGGTCACGCGCCCGCGCACGGACACGATCCTCATCGGTGAGACGGCGCCCCGCGGCGTGCAGCCGGTCGGGCGTGTTCAACGGCACCAAGCCTCTGCGCTACCTGCGTGCGCTGTACTGCGTGGGCTCGAGCTACCGCCCGCTGAGCGGCGCGGCGGCCAGCGAGCGCGGGTGCCCGACGACGGCGGGCGCCCGGCGGGCCTTCAGGGCGGCCAACCCGGCCCTGTTCGGGGCCAGCGGGTTCGCCGACCATCCCTACGCCCTGCAGAAGGACCCCGGGCCGCCGAACCTGCCCACCAACAACAACGGCGTGGGCCGCAGCGACCCCGACTACGCCGACCTACCGGAGGTTCCCCGGCTCGAGCGCGTGCTCGACCGGCTCAACCGGGTGTGGGGCTCGCACACGAAGTTCCCGATCTGGAACACCGAGTACGGCTACCGGACCCATCCGCCCGACCCGCGGGTACGCACAAGCCAGGCCACGGCGGCCCTGTACATGAACTGGGCCGAGTACCTGAGCTGGCGCAACCCCCGCCTGGTGAGCTATGACCAGTACCTGCTCATCGACCCCTCCTCGGGCGTCTTTGCCAGCGGGCTCGAGCTGCCCAACGGCCGGGCCAAGGCGACCTATGGCGCCTACCGGATGCCCCTGTTCCTGCCCGCCGGCTCCACCCGCCACGGGCGGCGCCTGCAGGTGTGGGGCGGCGTGCGCCCGGCGGCCGACGCGCAGGCACAGACCGGCCACGCCCAGCAGGTGGCCATCCAGTTCCAGAAGCGCGGCTCGCACGCCGTGGAGCACCGTCGCCACCAGGACGATCACCAACCCGAGCGGCTACTTTGACACCTCGGTCGCCTTCCCGGCCAGCGGCACCGTCCGCCTCGCCTGGACCTCCCCGAGCGCAGCGCGGTACTACAGCCGCACGTCGGCGATCACGATCCGTTGAGAGGCGAAGGGGCGCCGCCGCTCACGCGGTGGGCGGCGCCCCTCCCGCCGGGGGGCTCACGGCGGCGGCGCAGGGCGAGCGCGCCGAGCGTGGCCGCCGCCAGCAGCAGGATGACGAGTACGACGATGACCGGGGTGGGCAGGAACGAGCCGCCCGAGCTCGAGTTGCCCGCGTTGCCGTGCAGGCCGCCGATCTCGGCCAGCAGGGCGCGGTTGATGACGTCGTAGCAGTCGCTGTACTCCTTGACGTCGGCCGGCATCGTGGCCAGCGCGTGCCGGAGCTCGGCCACCGTGTAGCTGATGGGTGAGCCGGCCCTGGCTGCTGCAGTCGTCGAGTGGGTTGGGGGTGCTCGCCGCGTGGGCGGCGCCCAGCGGTCCGCACAGACAGCCCACGAGCGCACACAGGCCGGCCAGCGTCGACGATCAGACGCGTTCGCATGGGCCTACAGCTTATGGTGAAGGCGCCGCTCAGGACGTGCCCTGGACGAGCACCGGTGAGTCAGCTGGGTGCCGGCCCGATGAGTGCGGCCGCCCGCACGGCCGCCTGCCCAGCCGTCATCCGGGCGGCGGGCCGCAGCGCGAAACGGACGACGCGCATGCCGTCCACGGTCGATGCGCTCAGCAACCGGATGCCGAGTGGCAAGCGCGCGGGTCAGCGACTGGTACGGGTTGGCCACGACGTCGAGCTCGCTGACCGTGACCGGCGTGCCGGGCGGCCTGGGACCACGGCACCCGCGGCAGGTAGAAGGCCAGCGGGTCGCTGGCCAGCCCGCCCACGTCAAGGACGATCGCGCGCGGTCCCTGGCCCGCGCCCGAGGGCGTGGGCCACCCCGCGCCAGTTCGGGCGCTGGTACTGAGCACTGCTCTGGACACGAACCTGCCCGTAGACGAACAGGGCCACGAGGACCAGCCCGAAGGCGGCGCCGGCCGGGCGGGCGTGGCGGGCGGTGACGGCCGCTCCGAGCACCACGGCCAGGGGGATCCAGGCCGGCATGAGGGCCCGGGCGATGTAGAAGTCGTGGCCGGCCAGAGCAGCCAGCAGGGGCAGCCCGAGCCCGCAGGCCGCCAGCGCGGCGGCGATGCCCGCCCCCCGGAGCGCACGGGCGTCCGCGCCGGCCACGAGCAGGAGGATCACCGCCGCGACGACCACTGCGCTTGCGAGCAGGGCGTCGTTGACCAGCGTGCTCTGGTACAGCGGCCCGAGCGCGAAGGCGACGGGCACCTGCTCGAGGCGGACGGAGAGCGGCGTGGTCTTGATGAAGCCCAGCAGCGAGCTGGTGGCGTGGGTGAGCGCGAAGGGCAGCAGGGCGACCTCGACGAGCACAAGGGCGCCACAGGCCACCGCCACGGCCCGCCGGCGCAGCGCCACCAGCAGCCACAGCGCCTCGGGCCAGACCAGGAACGAGGCGAAGAAGTGCGTGAGCAGGGCCAGGCCCGAGAACCCCGCCCACCACACGACGGCGCGGGTGGAGCCGTCACGGCGGGCGCGGGCGAACCACAACAGCGAAGCGGCGCTCAGAGCGGCCACGAGCATGTACTCGCGCGCTTCCTGGGAGTACCAGATCATGAATGGGCTGACGGCGGTCAGCGCCGCGGCGACGAGACCCGCCCGGCGGGACACGAGCTCGCGTCCGCAGGCATAGGCGAGCCAGATGGTCGCCACCCCGGCCAGGGCGGAGATCGAGCGCAGTGCCGCTTCGCCGGTCCCGAACACGCGCGCCCAGACCCACCCGGCCACGAAGAAGAGGGGCGGGTTGGTCTCGTGGGTGGTCAGCGAGCTGATCAGGGCGCCGAAGGAGAGCTGCAGCTCGTGGGCGGCCTGCGCCTCGTCGAACCAGTAGCTCTGACTGGCCAGAGTGGCGAAGCGCAGGGCCGCGCCCAGGACGAGGAGCCCCGCCAGCAGCCCCGTCTCGGCGCTCGGCAGCCGACGCGCCGCCGGGCCCTCGCGCGCGCCGACGGCCACGTCCGCGCGCGCCGGGATGAGCATGCGTCGGCATTCTAGGCCGCGCGCAGTCGCCGCCCTACCCCGCATCGGGTGCCCGATGCCGCTCGTTACAGTCAGCGCCTTGCTCTCTCGACTGCCGACCCGCCCCCTACTCGGGCTTCTCGCCCCCGCCCTGGCCGCGCTCGTGCTGAGCGCCTGCGGATCGGCTAGCTCCCAGGCGCCGGCGCGACAAGCGAGCCTCGTGTCGATGTTCGAGGCCCAGGGCCAGCTCATGGCCGACCCGGCAGGCACCCTGCAGCGGCTGCAAAGACTCGGCGTCGGCGAGGTGCGCGTGTTCGTGCCCTGGGACTCGCTCGCTCCGGCATCCGAACGCTTCGACCCGTCCCGCAGCCTTCCGGGCCGCCTCGCCCGCCGCCTACCCGGCCACGGGCTGGGCGCCCTACGACGCCATCGTGCGGGCGGCGGCCGGGACGGGCATCGGGGTCGATCTGACGCTCGAGGGACCGGGGCCGCGGTGGGCGGCCGGACGCGGTCTACCGCCCCGCACGGGCAGCCCTGGGCGCTGGCGGCCGAACCCGATCGCCTACGGTCGCTTCGTGCGGGCGGTGGCCACGCGCTACAGCGGCACCTTCCGGCCCTCGGGAGCGGGACCCCCACTTCCCCGCGTGAGCTCCTGGTCGTTGTGGAACGAGCCCAATTACGGAACCCAGCTGGCTCCTCAGGCCATCGACAACTCCACCGTCGAGGTCGCTCCAGCGCTCTACCGCGGGCTCGTCAACGCCGGCTGGTCGGCACTGCAGGCCACCGGCCACGGTGGCGACACCGTGCTCGTGGGCGAACTCGCCCCCCGGGGGGTCACCGCGCCGGGCTATCCCGGCAACTTCTCCGGCATGGTGCCGCTGCGCTTCCTGCGTGCCCTCTACTGCGTCGACGGGTCCCTGCGCGAGCTGAGCGGGCAGGCGGCCCGCGCGCGCGGGTGCCCGACGGGAAGCGGCGCGGGCACGCGATTTCGCCAAGCCAATCCCGGCCTGTTTCGCGCTACCGGATACGCCCTGCATCTCTATCCCTTCGGGGCTGAGCCGCCCAACCTGGCCACGCCGGGCGAGCCCGATTACGCCGACCTGGCCACGGTGGGGCGCTTCGAGCAGACGCTCGACCGGATCGTCTCCACGTACGGCAGCGCGAAGCGGTTTTGGATCTACGACACCGAGTTCGGATACAAGACCAATCCGCCGTACCGGTTCGGCGCCGCCCTGAACACCGCCGCCGCCTACCTGAACTGGGCCGAGTACCTGCACTGGCGCGACCCGCGCATCCGCTCCTACGACCAGTACCTGCTCACCGATCCGCCGGCCAGTGGCTCGAGCAGCTTCGATACCGGCATCGCGTTCTCGAGCGGGGCGGCCAAGCCGTCGTTCGCCGCTTTTCGCCTCCCGATCTTCCTGCCCAGCACCTCGGCCAAGGCCGGAGCCAAGATCGAGGTGTGGGGGTGCATCAGGCCCGCGGCCGTGGTCAGAGCGCGAACCGGCACCGCGCCGGCAGCGACGGTCCAGTTCGCCTCCGCCAACAGCCGCAGCTTCCGGGACCTGCGCTCCGTGAGCGTCGTCGATCCCGGGGGATACTTCGACCTCGACGTGGCCTTCCCGGCCAGCGGAACCGTCCGTCTGGCCTGGCAGGACCCGGACGGCGCCACCATCTACAGCCGTCCAGTCGCCGTCACGGTTCGCTAGTCTCACGCCCTTCGCCGGCGGCCTCCCCCAACCACGGCGGATTTCTCCCGGCCCCGAAACTTCCGCTCGGCCGGCCTGTTGCTCAGAGCAATGCTTCGCACGCGACGCACATCGCTTCCCCTCCTGGCCGCTCTGCTCGGCCTCGCCGCGACCCTGCTGGCCTGCGCCCCGGCGGCCATGGCCTCGCATAGCCAGGTAGCCATCTTCCAAGAGGACAACGGGATCATGAAGGACCCGGTGGGCACGCTGGCCACCCTCAGGAGCCTCGGCGTGGGGACGATCCGCGTGACCGTGCATTGGAGCGACGTTGCGCCCAACCCCTATGGGAACAAGGCGCCGGCTGGCTTCGATGCCACCTCCCCCGCCTCTCCCGACTACAACTGGGACGACCTCGACAACGTCGTGCGCGACGCTCGCGACGCCGGCATCGCGGTCGATCTCTCGGTCACCGGCGGCGCTCCGGTGTGGGCGACCGGGGGCGGCAAGCCCAAGGGGGGCTCCTACCCCCAGTGGAACCCGAACGCCTCTCTGTTTGCCAAATTCGTGCAGGCCGTGGGCACCCGCTACGGCGGCAGCTTCACCCCCGCCAACGAGGCCTCGCCGCTTCCGCGGGTGAGCATGTGGGAGGTCTGGAACGAGCCAAACTTCGGCCCGGATCTGGCCCCTCAGGCGGTCAACGGGTCCAGCGCCCCGCACGCCGCCGCCGTCTACCGGAGCCTCGTCGATGCCGCCTGGTCAGGTCTGTCGCACTCCGGCCATAGCCACGACACGATCATCCTCGGCAACCTGGACGCGCGGGGCCAGAGCGGGCGACCGACCCGGAGCGCTCCGGAAGGGCTGCCCGGCAACTTCGCCGCCACCAAGCCGGTCCTGTTCGTCCGCCAGCTCTACTGCGTCGGCCCCAACATGCCGGCCGCTGACCGGCACCGCCGCCCGTCTCGACGGCTGCCCGACGTCGGGCCGCGGCTTCCGCTCCGCCCATCCCGGCCTCTTCTCGGCGCCCGGCTTCGGCGATCACCCCTATCCCCTCACCCAGCCGCCGAACCGCGCCGACACCTCCGATCCCGACCAGGCCGAGTTCAGCCAGCTCCCCCACTTCACGCGGGTGCTCGACGCCATTGCGCGGGCCTACGGCAGCGGCCACCACTTCTCGATCTACAACACCGAGTACGGCTACATCACCGATCCGCCCAACCGCAGTCAGCACTTCGCCTCCCCCGGCCAGGCCGCCGGGGACATCAATTGGGCCGAGTACCTGTCCTACACCAATCCCCGGATCGCCTCGACGATGCAGTTCCTGCTCGTGGATCCCAACCCCCACTTCGCGCCCGAGTACGGCGGTTTTGCCAGCGGCCTGGAGTTCTACGGCGGGACTCCCAAGCCGTCCTACAACGCCTATCGGCTTCCCCTCTATCTTCCCTCGACCATCGCCAAGCGTGGCCACAGCGTTCTCGTCTGGGGTTGTGCCCGGCCGGCGCACGCCTACGGCAACGCCCAAGTTCAGGTCCAGTACCAGCCCGCGGGAAAGTCCTTCTCGACCGTGGCCACGGTCCACGTAACCAACAGCCGCGGGTACTTCGAGACCCGTGTCACCCCGCCCTCGAGTGGGTCCCTTCGCCTTGCCTGGACCTATCCAGGCGCCGCGACCGTCTACAGCCGCACTGTCAGCGTCCACGTCAGGTAGGTCCATGCCCGCTTCCCTGCATTCTCGTTTCCTGCCCCTGCGCGCCGCCATCGCCATCCTGGCCGCGGCCGCCTTCCTGGTCCCGGCCGGGGTCGCGCACGCGACGAGCAACCAGATCTCCATCCTCGAGGACGACGCCGGGATGATGACCAACCCGGCGGGCACGCTGGCCCAGCTGCGCCAGATCGGGGTGGAGCAGATCCGTATCGCCATGCGCTGGCAGCTCGTGGCCCCCAGCGCCTACTCGACCCATGAGCCCAAGGGCTTCAACGCGCGCAACCCGGCCGCCCGCGGCTACAACTTCCGCGTCTTCGACGCCCTGGTGCGCGACGCCGCCGACTCGGGCATCACCTTGAGCTTCGACATCATGGGCGGAGCCCCCAGGTGGGCGGCTGGCGGTCCGGTGCCCGGGCCGGGCAGCGAAAGCCCCCAGAAGCCCTCGGCGAGCCAGTTCGGCATGTTCGTCCAGGCCGTGGCAACGCGCTACAACGGCACCTACAAGCCCGCCGGCGATAGCACCCCGCTGCCGCGCGTGAGCTCGTGGTCGATCTGGAACGAGCCCAACTTCGGCCCCAGTCTCTCCCCCCAGGGCCGCCCCGGCGACGTGTCCGTCGACTACGCCCCCTAGCATGTATCGCAACCTGGTCAACTCGGCCTGGAGCGCCTTCCAGAAGACCGGCCACGGCCACGACTCGATCATGTTCGGCGAGCTGGCCGACCGCGGCAAGAGCTCGTGGGGCGTGGAGGGCGGCATGACCCCGGGCCTGTTCATGCGCTCGCTGTACTGCGTGGGCGGCAATTACCGGCCCTTGACCGGCACGGCCGCCCGCCTACGGGGCTGCCCGACGACGGCCGGCGGACGGCGCGCGTTCCGGGGCGCCAATCCCGCGCTCTTTCAAGGCCAGCGGCGTCTCGGATCATCCGTACATGCGCTGGTATGCACCCAACCACGAGCCCAACCCGGACCCGTACTACCACATGCCCACGACCGACTACTCGAGTCTCGGCACCATGGGCGGCTTTGAGCGCATCCTCGACCGCCTCCAGCGCGCCTACGGCTCGCACCGGCAGATGCCGATCTACGACACCGAGTTCGGCTACATCACCAGCCCGCCGAAGCGGCGCTGGAGCGGCGACAAGAATCCGTATATCAGCCAGACGACGGCGGCCTACTACCTCAACTGGGCCGAGTACCTGTCCTGGCACAGCTCCCGGATCGCGTCCTACATGCAGTACCTGCTCAAGGACGCGTGGCCGACGACGCGCAGCGATGACTACGGCAACTTCGCCAGCGGCCTGCTGAACTACAACGGCACGCCGAAGCCGACTTATGCCGCCTTCCGCCTGCCTCTCTATCTCCCCACCACCAGCGCCAAGGCCGGATCCAAGCTCCAGGTGTGGGGCTGCGTGCGGCCCTCCCACTACCTGCTGGCCGAGGGGGTGACGCCGCCGGCGGTCCAGATCCAGGTCGCGCCCGGGAGCAATCCCAGCGACAGCGCCTTCCAGACCGTGAGTACGGTGGCGGTGACCAACCCCAAGAGCTGCTACTTCGACGTGCCGGTGGCCTTCCCCGGCTCCGGTGCGCAGACCGTCCGCCTGGTCTGGCAATACCCCACGACCGACCCGAACGGCTGGTTCGCGGGGGTCACGGGCACGACGATCGCCAGTCGCAACGTCTTGATCCAGCTCCACTGACGGCGCGGCCCGGCCGGCGCCGGGCCGCTCAAGTCGGTCCAGGCAGCGCCGATGATCCCGGCCATGACCGGGGGTCACAAGACGTCTGTGCTGCACCGCGTGGGCGTTCGCGCCCGGATCATCGGGATCGCCGCCGTCATCGGCGCGCTCGCCCTGGCATCAGTGGGCGTTGCCATCGCCGGGCTGACCGGCTCGCGCTCCAAGTCCCAGAGCGCCCAGTCCACCTTCAACGTCTTTCGCACTGAGCGCGACGCCTACGAGGGGTGGCTGATCGACGACGACCAGGGCAACATGCTCTCCTCGCTGTCCGCTCTCAAGGACCGCCGCCAACTTGCCCTCATGCGGACCACCGCCGGTCAGGTCGTCCAGGGCTACCAGCAGGCGGTCGCCAACCTCACCGCCCTCATCGCCCATGCCCCGACCGCGGTCCTGCGCCGTCAGGCGGCGCAGACGCTGGCTGACGTTCACGCTTACAACGACTTCACCCGGCGCGTGGTCGCCGCTTCGATGGCCTTCCAAGCCCACCGGGCCGTGCACCTCATGTCCGTCGGCAACGCCAAGGTCTCCAATCAGACACAGGCCGATTTCGACGCCATGGGCTCTGCCATCACGGCGCGGGCCGCGGCCATCACCGCCGCGGTGGGGACCTCGGTGAGCAACGCCACCACGCTCGTGCTCATCATTGCCGGCATCGGCATCGTCATGGCCATCCTCATCACCGCGCTGGTCATGCGCTCGATCACCCGGCCGCTGGCCGCCGTGACCGGCGCGGCCGAGCGCATCGCCCAGGGCGACGTTGACGTTCGCGTCCCCACCTACGGCGAGGATGAGATCGGCCGGATGGCCCGGGCCTTCCAGAGCTCGATCGACTACCTGCAGCGGATGACCGCCGCCGCCCGGGAGATCGCCCGCGGCAACCTGGCCGTCGAGGTCGCCCCGCAGTCCGGCGCCGACGCGCTCGGCCACGCCTTCGCGGAGATGCGCCGGCGCATCGCCGAGATGCTGGGCGAGATCTCGCGCAGCTCCCAGACCGTCGGCGCCTCCTCTGAGCAGATGGCGCACACGGGAGCGCAGGCGGGCATGGCGGTGGCCGAGATCTCCGACGCGGTCAGCTCCGTCGCCCAGGGCGCCGAGACCCAGGTGCGTTCCCTGCACCGCGCCCGCGAGCTCACGGCCGAGGTCACGAGCGCTACCGGCGCTTCCGCGGCCGATGCCGAGCAAACCACCAAGGCGGTTTCGGAGACGCGCGCGCTGGCCAAGGAGGGCGGCGAGGCGGTGACCCGGGCCACCGAGGCCATGCGCTCGGTCCAGGCGTCCAGCCGCGAGATCTCCGACACGATCCGTGAGCTCGGCACGATGAGTGATCGGATCGGCGGCATCGTCGACACGATCACCGCCATCGCCGAGCAGACCAACCTGCTCGCCCTCAACGCGGCCATCGAGGCCGCCCGGGCCGGCGATCAGGGTCGCGGCTTCGCCGTCGTGGCCGAGGAGGTCCGCAAGCTGGCCGAGGAATCCCAGACGGCGGCAGCGTCGATCGGCACGCTGATCGATCAGATGCAGACGGGCACCACCCGCGCCGTCGAGGTCGTCACCGACGGCTCCGAGCGCGCCGAGCTTGGTGCCCGCACCGTCCAGGAGGCGCGCGACGCGTTCGTTCGCATCGAGGCCGGGGTGGAGAACATGAGCGACCGGGTGGAGCGCATCACCGCCGCGGTGAGCCAGATCGCGGCCGCCGGTGCCCGCGTGCACGAGAACATCGAAGAGGTGCTGACGGTGGCCGAGCAGTCCTCGGCGTCGGCCGAGCAGGTCTCGGCCACCTCTCAGGAGACGAGCGCGGCCACCCAGCAGATCGCCGCCTCGGCGGTCGAGCTCAAGCAGACGGCCGAGCAGCTGCACGGCCTCGTGGGCCAGTTCGCCCTGCCGCATTAGGCGAGCCCTTCGGGCCCGCTGGCGAGTTCGCTTCGCGAACTCGGGGGTCGTACCGACTCAGGGGGTGTAAAACGCCTCGATCTCGGTCGCGTACTTGGCCGCGATCGGCCGGCGCTTGAGCTTCATGGTCGGCGTCAGCTCCTCGCCGCCGGGTAGCCAGTCGCCGGGCACGATCGTGAACTTCTTGATCTGCTCGACCCGGGCCAGGTGCCGGTTTCCGGCGTCCACGGCGGCCTGCACGGCTTGGAGGACAAGCGGCTCGGCGGCCAGTGCCTCGAGCGCGCGTTCGCCGAGGCCGTTTTGAGCCGCCCACTGGGGAGCGAAGTCGGCGTCGAGCACGATCAGCGCGGTGTTGTAGGGCCGTCCGTCCCCGATGCAGACGGCCTGTCCGATGAGGGGACTGCTCGTCTTGATGGCCGCTTCGATGTTGGCCGGGGACATGTTCTTGCCGGCCGCGTTGATGATGATCTCCTTCTTGCGGTCGACGATCCGCAGGTAGCCGTCGGCGTCGATCATCGCCGATGTCGCCGGTGTGCAGCCATCCATCGGCGTCGACCGTCTCCGCGGTCTTCTCCGGCTGGTTGCGGTAGCCGAGCATGATGAGCTCGCCGCGGCAGAGAATCTCCCCGTCCTGCGCGATGCGGAACTCCATCCCCGGCACCGGGGGCCCCACGGTGCCGATCTTGACCGCGCCGGGGCGGTTGGCGGCGGCCCGACGCCACAGGTCTCCGACATCCCCCATAGCTCCGCCAGATCGACACCCAGGGCGTGGAAGAACTCGATCACCTCCACCGGCGTGGGCGCCGCCCCGGCGTTGACGGCCAGGGCCTGGTCGAGGCCGAGCATTGCGCGGACGCCTGCGAAAGATTTGCTCGTCGGCACGGCGAACCTCTCCTCGAGATCGGCGGGCACCGGCTCGCCCCTTGCTGGCGCAGGCGCACGCGCTCGCGGGCCGCGGCCAGGGCCCGCTCGACCGGCTCGCGCTGCTCGGCGGGCTGGGCGGCCAGCATGGCCTCGAGGCCGCTCTTGAGCTTCTCCCAGATCCGCGGCACGGCGAAGAACCAGGTGGGTCGCACCTGGGGCAGAAAGGAGACGATGTCCCGCGGATTGGGACAGCAGGTCACGGTGGCCGCGTACACGACGGGGATGTAGTGGTGGGCCATGCGCTCGGCGATGTGGGCGGCCGGCAGCCAGGAGATGAGACGGCTGCCCGGCTCGAGCGCGACGATCTGCTCCAGGGCCCGGGCCGCGGCCATCACGTTGTGGTGGGAGAGCTCGACTCCCTTCGGTGGCCCGGTCGTACCCGAGGTGTAGATGAGGGTGACCAGGTCGCTTGGTCGGACTGCGGCCGAGGCCGCTGCCGCGTCGAAGCCGGGGTGGGCCTGCTCGAGTTCGGCGAAGCCGATCGTCCCGGCGGGTGGCTCTCCCCTCGACGACGACCACGTGCTCGAGTCCGGGCAGCTGCGCCCGCGCCGCCAGCAGGGCCGGCAGATAGGCCTCCTCGACGACGGCCACCCGGGCCCCCGCGTCGCCGCACAGGTAGCGGATCTCCTCGGGGGGATAGGTCAGATAGATCGAAAAGGGGGTCGCGCCGACGGTGACCGCGGCCAGATCGGCGAGAGCGAACTCGGCCCGGTTGCCGAGCATGAGCGCGACCGTGTCCCGCCGGGTCACCCCTAGTCGGGCCAGGCCGCCGGCCAGAGCGTCGACCCGGGCCTGAAGCTCGGCCCAGGTCAGACGGACGGTGTCATCGACGGTGCGCAAGGCGACGACATCGGGATGGGTCGCCGCCGTGCGACGGAAGGCCTCGGTGAGGGTGGAGGCGTCCATCGCGCGCGCCGACGGCTCGGTCATCGTGCTCTGGATCTCCGCCACGGGGCGAGGATACCCGCCGGGTCAGCGGGCGGAGAAGCCCGGCCGGTCAGCGTCGAGATGTCGTTGGTCAGCCCGATCGCGAACACGCAGATGATGAGCACGAACCCGACCGCTCCCGCGCGCTCCATGACGGCAAAGGGAATGCGACGTCCGCGCACCTTCTCGGCCACGGCCCAGAAGACGTGGCCGCCGTCCAGGGGCAGGAACGGGAACAGGTTGATGACGGCGAGCGAGAGCGAGATCAGGGCCAGCGTCCACAGGGCATCGGCGGTCCCAAAGGCGAACTCCTGCTGGGTCACCTTGAAGGTCCCGACCACGCTGTGCAGCTGCTTGCGCTCCTGGGGCTCGAACAGGCGCGCCACCGTGGTCAGCGTGACGTGGGTGACGTACCACATCTTCGAGATGCTGGTCCCCGCTGCCGTCCCCGGGGCCATCGGCGCCGTATCGAAGCTGAAGCCCAGGCGCATGAACCCCTCCTGGGCGTCGTAGACCGGATACAGCGTGAAGCTGCGCTGGCTTCCGTCCCGGCGCACGGTGACCATCACCGGGGTGCGGGCTTGACAGCCGGCGGTCAGCTTGCCCGGGCAGCGATGGCTGCGGATGGCGGTGGCGATCTGATCCGCGGACGGGTTGCGCTTGCCGTCCACGGCCACGATCTGGTCGCCCGGGCGCAGATAGCGCGAGGCCGGCGCTGAGGAGTGCTCCGCGCCGCCACCGTTGTTCGTCGCCGTGCCTCCATCGGCCCAGTAGACCCCGAAGAGGATGACGAAGGCGAGCACGAGGTTGACCGCCGGGCCGGCGAGGATCACCACCACGCGCTTCCACACCGGCTGGTTGAAGTAGGCGCGGGGAAGGCCTCGGGCGGGATGTCCTCGCGCGGGTTCATCCCGGTGATGCGGACGTAGCCGCCGAGCGGGATGGGGCCGATTCCGTATTCGGTTTCGCCGCGGCGGAACTTCACGAGCAGCGGGCCGAAGAAGAGCGAGAAGCGCTCGACCCGCATGCCCACGGCCTTGGCCGCGGCGAAGTGGCCCGCCTCGTGCAGGATGATCAAAGCGGCGAAGCCGAGAAAGGCCAGAACCCAGGACATGGCCCCTAAGTGTGACAAGCGCTGGACGGGAGTCGTCGTGGTCTTCGCCGACCCTTCACTTTGGCCAGGCGCGAACGGGGCTCCGAGCACTCGTCTCGGCCCGCGAAGCGGAGTATGTGGTCCTATCCCCTCCAGGCGGGGATGGGAGCACACACCCCTCCGCAGGAGACCGGCGCGCGTGCTCCTATCCCCGGTTTCAGGTGCGGCTACAGCGCCCCACTGTGCTCGTCCTGGACCTGGATCGAGAGACCGGGCATCCGCAGTCGGACGATGACGAAGTCATTGCCGTCAAACGTCGAGAGGTTGGCCTCGGTGAGCGCCGAGGCCGCGATCCGCAGCCGGCCTCCCCCCTCCCCCTCCCGATCGCCGATGGCCAGTTCGGAGACGTCCTCGTCGGGGCCGGTCTCGACGGTCAGGGTGCCTGCGACGCTCAAACCCGGCGGCCCGGTGAGCCCCGGGGCTTCCGGGCTGGCGTCCGCGCGGACGATGACCCGCTCGCCGGCCAGGGCTGTGAGGACCTCGATCAGCTCTGGGTAGGCCAGCGGCTGCCGGTCGACCTCGGCCGGCAGCTCAGCCCGCCTCACCGCTTGGGGCCGAACACGAACACCTCGCCGCAGGGCGGCATGGGGTAGGCGGTGATGATGCCCTTCTCGTAGTGGTCGCTGAGCTTGTTGCGGTTCTCGATGAGCCGGAAGGGACAGAGCTCGTTGTTGATGATCTGCTCGTCTTGCCAGCGGTAGCTTCCGCCGCCCTCAGAGTTCACGGACGTCTTGGGATCGCGGACCAGGTACTGGATGGCGTTGTCCATCGACTTGCCCCAGCCGTGCTTCTTGAGGTGGTCCAGGCCCCAGTTCTTGTTGCCGTAGCGGAGCACGAGTGAGTTGGTGCGGTGGTTGGCGGTCGCGTGCGCCCGGTCCGGCGCGGCCTCGATGTAGCGGTTGTAGATCTTGTAGATCTTGTAGTCGTGCTCAGCTGCCTCAGCGCGGCGCCGAGGAGCAGGGCGCAGAGGGCCAGCGAGGGCGTACGGGGCGCGGCGGACGGTCATGATGCGATACCTCCGGGTCGGGACGCGGGCCAAGGTTAGCCACGCGCCCGCTACGAGGCGAAGGGTGCGCGCTCGAGGACGTAGCGCCCCGCGACCCGCCGGGCCTCGGCGTCCGCGTCGGCGAGCGTGTCGAAGGAGTGGATCTGGCGGGCGGGCAGTTGCTCGAGAGTCTCCTCGATCACCGCGGCGATGTCGAGGAAGCGCAGCCGACCGCGCAGAAACGCGTGCACGGCGACCTCGTTGGCGGCGTTGAGGGTGCAGGGCGCCGTCCCCCTTGCCTCGGCCGCGCCGCGCGCGAGGCGCAGGCAGGCGAAGGTGTCCGTGTCGGGGGCCTCGAAGGTGAGCGCGCCGAGGGTCACAAGGTCGAGCGGCGCCACCGGCACGTCCGCGCGTTCGGGGTGATGGAGGGCATAGGCGATCGGCACGCGCATGTCGGGATAGCCCAGGTGCGCGAGGGTGGCGCCGTCGCAGAGCCCGATCAGGCTGTGGACGATCGACTGGGGGTGGACGACGACGTCGATGCGCTCATACGGCGTGCCGAAGAGGTGATGGGCCTCGATCACTTCGAGACCCTTGTTCATCAGCGTGGCCGAGTCGATGGTGATCTTGCCGCCCATCGACCAGGTCGGGTGGGCAAGCGCCTGCTCGATGGTGACGTCCTCGAGCTCATCGGCCCGGCGGCCGCGGAAGGGCCCGCCGGAGGCGGTGATGATGAGCCGGTCCACCGTCCCCGGACCTTCCCCGGCCATGAGCTGGTAGATGGCCGAGTGCTCGGAGTCGACGGGGATGATGGCAGCGCCCGTGGCCTGGGCCAGGGCGGTGACGAGCTCCCCGCCGACGACGAGCGACTCCTTGTTGGCCAGGGCCAGATCGATCCCCTCCCCCAGCGCGGCCACCGTGGGCACGAGCCCGGCTGAGCCGACGATGGCGTTGAGGACCATGTCGCAGCCCGACTCCGTGATCAGCTCGACCAGCCCCTCCGGACCGGAGAGCACGTCGCCGTCGGTCCAGGCCTCGGCGGCCTGAGCGGCGGCGTCGGGGTCGGTGATGGCTACGCGGCGCACGCCGTGGGCACGAGCCTGCTCGAGCACCGTAGGCCACGAACGGGCGGCGCTGAGCGCGACGATCTCGAGCTCGCCCGCGGCGCGGGAGACGACGTCGAGGGCCTGTACGCCGATCGAGCCCGTGGAGCCGAGGATGGCCAGGCGGCGGGGCACGGCGCCGATTGTAGGTGCGCGGGGCCGGCCCGCCGGAGAACCCAAACGGCATCGTCACGGGGCCGCGTGCGTTCTGGAGCGCGCTCTACCCGCTCGCCACCCAAACCGCTTCGGTGCAAAGGGGGTTTGGGCTGACGAGGGGCCCCTCAGCCCATCAGGGCGCGCCAGATGTAGTAGCCGGCCACGACGGTGAAGATGACCGCGTCGAGGCGGTCCAGCGCCCCGCCGTGGGCGCCGAAGATATGGCCGGCGTCCTTGATGTTCGCGTCGCGCTTGATCACGGACTCGAACAGATCGCCGAGCGGGCCCGAGCACGGCGATGGCGAACCCGAGCGCGAGCGCGTCGCTCTGGGTGAGCCAGGGCTGGAAGAGCCCGGCCAGGAACACGGCGACGATCGAGACGACCATCCCGCAGAACAGTCCCTCGACGGTCTTGTGAGGTGAGATCTCCGGCGCCAGGGGCCGGCGACCGAACAGGCGTCCCCCGAAGTAGGCGCCGGTGTCACCCAGGAAGGTGCCGACCAGGACGTCGACGAGCACGCCCCCGCCGTGCGGAAGCTGGCGCAGCAGCTCCGCGTGGGCGAAGGCGAAGCCGAGCCAGTAGATACCGAGCAGCGTGCCGGCCACCGACACGGTGATGCCCCCGTGGCCGCGCAGCACCGCGGCCAGGAAGAGCGACGGGCAGGGCGGCCACGGCGACCTCGAGGACGTCGCGCGCGCTGCCATAGCGCGACAGCCAGCACCATCGCCCCCAGCGCGGCGAAGCCGACGATGGTCACCGGGCGCCAGCGGTGCAGCAGCCCGTAGAGCTCGTGCAGGCACACCCAGCCGACGGCGACCATGAACAGGGCAAAGGGCAGCCCACCAAGGTCGACGAAGATGATGGCCACGATGGCGGCCGGGACGGCGACGAGGACCCGGGCCAAGAGCTCACCGCCGCGGCCCCGGCGTGGCCGGCCCTCCTCGCGCTCGCCCTCCGCGGAGCGGCGCCGCGTACGGGTGGCGGACACCCCTAACGGCCTCCGAACCGGCGCTTGCGAGCGGCGAACTCGGCCAGGCTGTCCTCCAAGCTCGCCCGCGAGAAGTCGGGCCACAGCTCGTCGCGGAACACGAGCTCGGCGTAGGCGCCCTGCCAGAGCAGGTAGTTGGAGATCCGCTGCTCGCCGCTGGTGCGGATGATCAGATCGGGGTCGTGCATGTCGGGCGCGTAGAGGTGGTCGCGGAACTCGTCCTCGCTGTCACCGGTAAAGGTTCGCGCCGCATCGACGATCTCCGCCCGGCCGCCGTAGTTGAAGGCGACGCACAGGGTGATCCGCTGGTTGGCGCCAGTCAGCTCCTCGGCCCACTCCATGCGCTCGATGAGCGCGGGGGGCACCGGCTCGCTGCGGCGCCCGATGAAGCGCATGCGCACGCCCTCCTCGTGGAGCTCGGGCGTCTCGACCTCGATGCGGCGGGCGAACATCGCCATCAGCCCGGCCACCTCATCCTCGGAGCGGCGCCAGTTCTCGGTCGAGAACGAGTACACGGTCAGCTCCCGGACGCCGAGATCGACGGCGTCGCGCAGCCGCGCCTTGACGACGTCGGCGCCGGCTTCGTGGCCGGCCAGCACGGGCAGCCCCCGCTGCTGGGCCCAGCGGCCGTTGCCGTCGGTGATGATGGCGACGTACCGAGCACGCGCGCCTTGATCGTCGTCGTTGGTCCGGCCGTCCGTCCGCGCCGGCTCGACCCCGCCCCCGGGCCCCAGAGCACCGGGAGTCATCAGACCTCGAGGATCTCTGCTTCCTTGACCTTCAGCAGCTCGTCGAGCTCGCTGATCCGCGCGTCGGTGAGCTTCTGCAGCTCTCCCTCGGCGCGGTGCTCGTCGTCGGATCCCGCCTCGCCGGCCTCCTTGAGCTCGCGCAGGTCGTGCATGACGTCGCGGCGGATGTTGCGGATCGCCACCCGCCCCTCCTCGGCGATGTGGCGGACCACCTTGACCAGCTGCTTGCGCCGCTCCTCGGTCAGCTCCGGGCACCGAGAGGCGGATGAGGTTGCCGTCGTTGTTGGGCGTCAGGCCGACGTCGGACTCCATGATCGCTCGCTCGATGGCCTTGATCGAGCTGCGGTCGTAAGGCTGGACGGTGAGCAGTCGGGCCTCGGGCGCGCCGATGGTGGCCAGCTGCTTGCAGTGGCGTCACCGCCCCGTAGTAGTCGACGGTGATCCGGTCCAGCAGCGCCGGCGTGGCGCGGCCGGTGCGCACGGTGCCGAACTCGTGGCGCATCGCTTCCACCGACTTGGCCATCCGCTCGCCCGCGTCGGCGAGCAGCTCATCGATCATGCTCATGTTCTCACCAGCGTTCCGACTCTCTCACCGGACACTATCTTGTCGATGTTCGACCCGCCGCTCATGTTGAACACGACGATGGGCAGGTTGTTGTCCATGCAGAGCGCGAAGGCGGTCGAGTCCATGACCTGCAGCCCGCGGGTCAGCGCGTCCTTGTGCGTGATCTCGGGGATGAACTCGGCGTCCGGGTCCGTCGCGGGGATCGGCGGTGTAGACGCCCTCGATCCCGTTCTTGGCCATCAGCACCACCTCGGCGTGGAGCTCGGCCGCGCGCAGCGCGGCCGCCGTGTCGGTGGTGAAGAACGGGTTGCCGGTGCCGGCGGCGAAGATGACGATCCGGCCCTTCTCGAGGTGGCGCATGGCCCGCCGGCGGATGTAGGGCTCGGCCACCTCGGAGATGGTGATCGCCGACTGCACGCGTGTGGCCACCTCGGCCTTCTCGAGCGCGTCCTGGAGGGCGAGCGCGTTGAGCACCGTGGCCAGCATGCCCATGTAGTCGCCGGTGGCCCGGTCCATGCCGCGGGCCGCCGCGGCCAGGCCGCGGTAGATGTTGCCGCCCCCGACGACGATGGCCACCTCGACCCCGCGCCGGTGCACCGCCGCCACCTCGGCGGCGATCGCCTTCACGCACTCGGGATCGGTGCCGTACTCCTGCTCGCCCATGAGCGCCTCGCCCGAGAGCTTGAGCAGCACGCGCCGGAAGACCGGCGGCGGGGCCGGCGACGCGGTCGGGCGCTCGGCGGTCTCAGCCACCGACGGCGAAACGGGCTGAAGCGGCGCACGACGATGTTCTCGCGCGTCTCGGCGGCCAGCTCGGCGCGCAGCTCCTCGATCGTCTTGCCGCCGTACTTGTCCTCGTTGACGTGCTTCTGGCGCAGCAGCACCACGTCGTCGAGCCACTTGTCGAGCTTGCCCTTGACGATCCGCTCGCGGACGTTCTCGGGCCGGTCGGCCGCCTGCTCGACGGCGATCCGCTCCTCGCGCTCGCGATCCTCGGCCGGCACGTCCTCGTCGCTGACGGCCACCGGCGCGGCCGCGGCGATGTGCAGGGCGAGATCGCGGGCGAACTCGACGAACTTCTCGTTGCGGGCGACGAAGTCGGTCTGGCAGTCGACCTCGACGAGGACGCCGATCTTGTTGCCGGCGTGGATGTAGCTCTGCACGGCGCCCTCGCGGGCCTCGGCGCCGGCCCGCTTGGCCGCCTAGCGCCTGCCCGCGGGTGCGCAGCAGCTCGACGGCGCGCTCGATGTCGCCGTCGGACTTCGTCGAGGGCGTTGCGGCAGTCGAGCATGCCGGCGCCCGTGCGGTCGCGAAGGGCTTTGACGTCCTGGGCGGTGATTGCGCTCATGCGTTCTCCTCGGCGGTGTTCTCGGTCGTCGGGCCCGCGGGCGCGGCGGAGCGAGCTCCTCGACGGCCTCGGACGGCGGCTCGGCCGGCGCGTCCGGAGGCGGCGGCTCGGCGCTCTGCGGAGCGGGTGTATCGGCCTGCGGGGCGGCCGGCGCCGGCGGCTCCTCGGCCGGGGCCTGCGGTTCCCCCGCGGGCGCCGGCGGCTCCTCGGCAGGCGCCGCGGCCTCGGCCGGGCGGTTCCCGCCGGGGCTGCGGTCCTCGGCCGGGGCCGCGGCTCCTCGGCCGGGGCTGCGCCTCGGCCGCGGGCTCCTCCGCCGCGGCCGCTGCTGGGCCGTGGCCGCCTCGGCCGCGCCGGCCTCCTCGGCTGGGCTCGGCGCAGGCTCCTCGGCCCGGCTCGGCGCGGGCTCCGCGGCCGGCCGGGCGCAGCTCTCGGCGGCGGGAGCCGGGCGGGGCCTCCGGGCCTGGGCGCGCGGCGTGGCCGCCTGGGCTGCGCCGCGGTCTCCTGGCGCTCGCGCTCTTCGGCCTCCCGGCGCGCCCGCTCCTCGGCCTCCTGGCGGGCCCGCTCCTCGGCCTCTTGGCGCGCCCGCTCCTCGGCCTCGCGCCGCGCGCGCTCCTCGGCCTCCTGGCGTTCGCGCTCGAGCCGGGCCCGCTCCTCCTCCTCGCGGAAGACGTTGTGGCCCTGGGCGACCACGTCGCCGATGGCCTGCGTGATCGCCGGCGCACGAGCGGATGGCGTCGTCGTTGCCCGGGATGACGAAGTCGATCCCGTCCGGGTCGCAGTTGGTGTCGACGAGCCCGATGATCGGGATGCGCAGCCGCTGGGCCTCGCGCACGGCGATCGCCTCGGTCTTCAGGTCGATGACGAACACGGCGTCGGGAACGCGCTGCATGTTCTTGACCCCGCCCAGGTTGGCGCGGAGCTTCTCGAGGTCGGCCTGGGCGGCCATGCGCTCGCGCGTGGGCAGCAGCTGGAGCTGCCCCTCGGACTCGTAGCGCTCGAGGTCGTGCAGGCGCTTGATGCGCAGCGAGATGGTCTGGAAGTTGGTCAGCAGACCGCCCAGCCAGCGGTGGTTGACGTAGGGCATGTCCGCCGCCTCGGCGGTGTCCTTGACGGCGTCGCGGGCCTGCTTCTTGGTCCCCACGAACAGGACCGTGCCGCCTCGCCGGGCGACATCGCCGGCGAACTGGCGGGCGTTCTCCAGCAGCGCCTCGGTCTGCAGAAGATCGATGATGTAGATGCCGTCGCGCTCGCCGAAGATGAACCGGCGCATCTTCGGGTTCCAGCGGCGCGTCTGGTGGCCGAAGTGAACGCCGGCCTCCAGCAGCTCTCGGATTCCGACTTGAGCCACCGTGCTGCTCCCTTGTTGGTTTGGTTTGGACTTGCTGCCTCTCGGCCGGTACTCGCGACCTCGTCTCGAGGCAGGGCGCGAGCCCGCGGCGGGAGGGTTGTGGATGGATTATCGAGCCGTGCCGCCACGGCGCGGAGCACCGCCATCGAGTTTACGCAAGAAATCCGCCTGCTCGTACGTTCTCGCTCATCAGCGGCCCTTCTGCTCCTCCCTACGGGCGACGGTCGCTCCGCGGGCCGAACCTCCCTTCCCCTACCTCCGGTGGCTCGGTTCGCAGGCGGGCGGGGCGGCTTTGGACGGGCCGCCCCGCCCTCGTTCGTCTCCGGGAGCGGTGGCGGCCTCGGCGCCCGTCGCTGGCGAGGCCAGCCCGCCTCGGCGCGGCCAGAGCGCGCGCCGAGATCCGCCGGCAGCGGCGAGCGCAGATCGAGCGGCCGCCCGGTGACCGGATGGGCGAAGGCGAGCCGGTGCGGCGTGCAGGAACTGGCGCTCAGGCCGTAGCGGCCGGCGCACGCCGTACTGGGGATCGCCGCTCACCGGATGGCCGATCGCCGCCATGTGGACGCGGATCTGGTGGGTGCGGCCGGTCTCGAGCGCGACCCGCAGCAGCGCGGCGTCGGGCAGCAGCCGCTCGACCTCGAAGTGCGTGCGCGCCTCGCGCGGCACGTCGCTGTCGAGCGAGACGAGCAGGCGGTCGCGGCGGTCGCGCCCGATCGGAGCGTCGATCGTCCCCGTGCGCGCCGGCGGATGGCCGTCGACCAGGGCCAGGTACTCGCGCTGCAGCTGCGCGCGCGGCGATCAGCGTCCTTGAGCGCGCGATGCACCGCGTCGCTCTTGGCCACGACGAGCAGCCCCGAGGTGTCGCGGTCGAGGCGGTGGACGATGCCCGGGCGGCCCGGCTCCCCCCGCCGCGCCGCGGCCGGCCAGCGCCTGAGCCAGCGTCCCCGTGCGGTGGCCGCGCGCCGGGTGCACGACGACGCCGGCCGGCTTGTCGACCACGAGCAGGTGCTCGTCCTCGTAGGCGACGCGCGAACGCGCCTCGGCCTCCGGCTCGGCGGCCGGCCGCGCCTCGGCGGCCGACCTCGATCGACGGCTCCGGCGCGCACGCAGATCGCGCTTGCGCGCCGGGCGCCCGTCGACGCGCACCCGGCCGGCGTCGATCAGCGCTCTGGGCCTGCGCGCGGGAGCCCAGCGGGCCGGCCAGGAAGCTGTCGAGCCGGCTCCCGGCCGCCTCCGGCGGCACCTCGAGGCCGCGTGCAGTGCCTCAGCTCACGCTCGACGCGGCCCCTCGAGCACCCACAGCAGAGCCAGCACGCCGAAGGTGATCGAGATGTCGGCCAGGTTGAAGGCCGGCCACGAGAACGGCAGCTGGATGAAGTCGGTCACCGCCCCGTGGACGAGGCGGTCGATGAGGTTGCCCATCGCCCCGCCGATCAGCAGGCCCGTCGGCACCCACAGCCACGGCCGCTCCGGCCGCCGGGCCAGATAGCCGACGAGCAGCGCCAGCGCGACCAGCGTGATGACGAGCACGACCGGCCCGCCGCCGGAGAACAGGCTGAAGGCCACGCCGGTGTTGCGCACGTGCACGAGCTGGATGCCGATGAAGAACCGGTGCTCCTCCCCGAGGGCGATGCTCGTGCGGACCCAGTGCTTGGTGAGCTGGTCGAGCCCGACGACGACGGCGGCCAGGACGCCGGCCCGGGCGAACGCCACCGCGCGCGGCCGCAGCGATGCCGTCACCCGCTTCACCAGCGCGGCGCCGGTCAGCCGGAGATCGCGGCCGACGACGATGCGGTCCACGAAGATGAGGACGAAGATCGCCACGATGGGCGAGAAGTCGAACATGCCCAGCGGCGGGATGACGCGGCGGAAGATGCGCAGGTACGGCTCGCACACGTCGCGCAGGAAGTCGAGCATCGCGTCGGTCCAGCGCGAGTACGGCGGTCGCACGCCCGAGCGAGAACATCATGTTGAGCAGGATGTAGATGAAGATCAGGAGGATGTAGACGTAGAACAGCGCGTTGACGTAGTTGGCGATGTCGCCGCGCACGCTGGCCAGCGCGAGCATCACGGACCCGCTCCGCGCCGACCACGGCGTCGATGGCGTCCTGGAACGCCGCGCGGACCCCGGCCCGCTCGAGGGCGGCGAGACCGCGGGCCGTGCTGCCCCCGGGCGAGGTCACCTCGCGGCGCACGGCGAGCGTGTCGTAGGCGCGGTGCTCGAGCAGGGCGGCGGTGCCGGCCATCGTCTCGGCGACGAGCCGTCCGGCCAGCGGCGCCGGCAGGCCGTAGCGGACGGCCGCATCGACCTGAGCCTCGGCCAGGAGCGCCTGATAGGCCGGGCCGACCCCGCTGATGGCGCTGGCCGCGCTCCATCAGCCGCTCGGTCGATCGCCACGACCTGCCCAGCGCGCTCGAACAGGCCAGCACCTCACGCTCGAGCTCGGCGCCGGCGCCCGCGCACGCGGCGCGTAGCACGACGACCCCGCGGCGCACCTCGACCGGCGTGTTGGGCATCAGCCGAAACACGGGACGCCGCGGGATACGCCTCTCGCAGGTCGGCCAGGGTGGTGCCGCCGAGCACCGACGCCACGGCCCGGGCGTGCGGCGCGATCTCCGCGGCGACGGCGTCGAGCTGGTCGGGCTTGTGGCAGAGGACGACGAGGTCGGCCTGCTCGGCCACCTCGACGTTCGAGGCAGCGCCGTCCCCGCCGAGCTCGTCGACCAGCGCCTGGGCCCGGCCCGAGCCCGCATCGGAGCACAGCACCGGCTCGCCCCAGCCTCGCGCGAGCGCGCGCGCCATGTTCCCGGCGCCGATCAGGCCTGTCTCATCGGCTGAAATCTACCGCCGGCGCGCCGCCAGGGCCGGCCGGGGCGCCAGGCTAAGACTGGTTGAAGAAGCCCTTCTCGACCAGCCGCGCCCGCTCTTCGGCGGAGACCTCGACGTTGCGCGGCGTGAGGAGGAAGACCTTGTCGGCGATCGCGCTGCATGCCGCCGTCGAGGGCGTAGGTGAGCCCGCTCGAGAAGTCGATCAGCCGCTTGGCCAGATCGGTGTCGGTGCCCTGGAGGTTGATGATCACCGGGATGGAGTCCTTGAACTTGTCGGCCACGTCCTGCACGTCGTTGAAGCTCTTGGGCGCCACGAAGTGCACGCGGACCTCCCCCGCTGCCGCCGTCCGTTCCCCGCGCGGCCGCGCCGACCGGGCGCAGCGACGTCGTCGTGCGCCGTTCGGCCGCCGGGTCGTCGGCGAAGATGTCGTCGATTTCGTCGCGGCGGCGGCGCGCGCTCAGGCGGCGGACGTTAGGCCGCTCGCGGTAACTGTCCTGGATGCTCGGCCTCGGGCTCGCGTAGGGCTCCTCGTCGTCCTCGTAGGGCTCCTCATCGTCGGCCAGGCCGAAGTAGAGAAGCGTGCGGTGCCAGGTGTCTCGAAAGGCCATATCGGTGTCAGGGTTTCGCCTCGGGAGCAAGTTTCCCTGCCGGGATTATGACGCGGCAAGCGGGTTCGCCGTCGAGCGACTCCCGCACCTGTCAGCGGTAGAGCGTCGAGCCCAGGCGCACGATCGTCGCTCCTTCCTGAACGGCCACGGCGTAGTCCTGGCTGGTCCCCATCGAGAGCTCGCGCAGGCCGTGGCGCGTCGGCCAGCTCGCGCAGCGCGGCGAAGTGGCGCCGGCTCGTCTCCGGCTCGGCGGCCAGCGGGGGCATCGTCATGAGACCGACTCACCCGCACCGGGCAGCGCGCGAGGAAGCCCTCGAGCTCGCTCGGGCGCGATCCCGCTCTTGCCCGCCTCCCCGGCCACGTTGACCTCGACGAGCACCTCGGTCTCGGCGCGGCGTGCCGGGCGAGCTGCTCGAGGACCGAGTCGCTGGCCACGCGAGTGGATCAGCCGCACGTGGCGGAGGATCTGGCGCACCTTGCGGCTCTGCAGGTGGCCGATGAAGTCCCAGGTGAACAGGCCCGGGTGGGCCTGGGCCTTGGCGACGAGATCCTGGGCCCGGTTCTCGCCCACCAGCTCGATGCCGGCCTCGGCCAGCACCGGCAGCTCGATCGACGGCGACGTACTTGACCGCGGCAGGATCTGGACCTCGGCCGGGTCCCGGCCGGCGGCGGCGATCTGCTCGCGCACCCGCTCCAGGTTGCCGCGGACCCGCTCGGCCCGCAGCCCGGTGATCAGCTCAACCATGCGATCCCCGCCTGGCGCCCGGTGACGCCCCCGTCGCGGCGGTGGGAGAAGAACAGCTCCGGATCGCCGCACAGCGTGCACAGGCCGATGTCGTGGACGCGGCTCACGCCGGCGCGTTCAGATCGGCCGGGCGATGGCCTTCAGATCGAGGTTGCTGCCGTTCGGCGAACCGCGGCCGCGTAGGCGGCGAAGGCGGCGCGGACCTCCTCACCGACCTCGTAGCAGCATCCGCCGGCTCCGGGGCCGATCGCGGCCGCCACGCCGGTCCGGCGCCGACGCGTCCGCAGCGCGCGCACGCCGCGGCGACGATGCCGCCGGCCAGCCCCCGCCACCCGGCGTGGACGACCGCCACCGCCCCGGGGCGGCCATAACGATGGGCAGGCAATCGGCGACCAGCACCATCGGCGCCAGGCCCGGTCGGGTCGTGATCTGGCCGTCGGCCTCGGGCGGCCGGCGCGCGCCGGCGCGCCGTCGAGGTGGTGGACGTGGGTGCCGTGGACCTGGCGGACGTGCGCCACGGTGACACCGAGCTCGCGTGCGCAGCGCGCGCCCGGTTGCGCTGGACGCGCGCTGGGTCGTCCTCGGTGTTGATACCGAGGTTGAGGCTGGCGTACGGGCCGTGGAATCGCCGCCGCGGCGGGTGGTGAACACCGCCCGGGCGCCCGGGCAGATCGATGGCGAAGTGCTCGCCAAGGCGGTAGAAGGGCGGCGGCGGCTCCACGGCGCGCAGGCTACTGGCGGGCGTCGCTACGTCTCGTCCCGGGCCGCGGCCAGAGCGCGCTCGAGCTCGCCGCGCCGGTCGGGCGCCCGGCCGTCGAGCTTGGCCGCCAGCGCCGCACGCAGCCCGCGGCCGACCGCCGGCCCGCTCGGGACGCCCGCGGCGAGCAGATCGTCGCCGCTGATCGACAGGCGCACGTAGCGCAGGCGCTCAGCCACTCCTCGGCCGCCCGGCGAGGGCCAAGCGCCCCGGCCAGGGCGACGTGCCTCGACCGGCGCCCCGCCGACCGCCGCGGCGATCTCCGACGGGAGCTGCGCGGCTGCCAGCCCGGCCGGCCAGCGCTCGGCGCTCGCGTGGCGGCGCGCACGATGACGTCGCGGTCGGCGGCCGGGAAGGCCAGCGCTCGAGCAGCGCGCCGAGCGTCCGCCGCGGCCAGCGGCGCGCGGCCAGGGCGAGGATCAGCCGGTCGCGGCGGCCGCCCTCGGGCAGCAGCGCGAGCGCCGCCGCGGCGAGCGCGCGGTCGGCGAGGCCGAACCCGGGTGGATGGCCCGTCGAGCCCGAGCCGCGCCCAGCCGCCCCAGCGCCGCCACCGGATCAGGCTCGCGCGGCGAGCAGCCGCAGCTCGGCGCCGATGCGCTCGCCGCTGACCGTCTCCAGCGCCCCGGCCGCGACGGCCGCGCATGCCAGCTCGGCGGTGTCGGCCTCCGGCTCGAAGCCCAGCCGCGCGGCGTAGCGGGCCAGCCGCAGCAGGCGGGTCGGATCGTCGTCGAAGCTCGCGTCGTGGAGGACGCGCAGCCAGCCGCGGTCGAGATCGGCGAGCGCGTGCGGGACCGTCGCGAGCTCGCCCGCCTCGGCCCGCCGAGCGCCACCGCCAGCGCGTTGACGGTGAAGTCGCGCCGGCGCAGGTCCTCGGCCAGCGGCGCCGGCTCGACCTCGGGCAGCGCTCCGGGCCGGGCGTAGCGCTCCCGCCGCGCGGTGGCGAGGTCGTAGCTGTGGCCGTCGAGCACGCACCGTGCAGGTGCCGAAGCGGCCGTAGGCCCGGATGCGCCCGCCGAGCCGCTCGGCCAGAGCGCCGGCATCACCCTCGCCGACCACGTCGAGGTCCAGCGGCTCCTGCTCCCAGGAGGAGGTCGCGCATCGGCCCCGCCGACGAGGTAGACGTCCGCGCGGTCTCCGAGCGCGTTCGAGCAGCGGTGCGGCGGCAGGCACGAGCTCGAATGCGAGCGATCAGCTGGCTGGGCGGGGGCACCTCGCATCAGCGGCATTGTCGACGGCGTCGCCTCGCTAGCATGGCCGCCGATGCCCAGTCCAGGTTCGCGCCGGTGGCGGCGGCCGATGATCGCCGGTGCGGTGGCGCTCGCCGTCGCTCGTCGCCGTCGTGGTCGTGGTGCTGCTGCACTCCCCCGGCAACGTCTCGCACCCGTCGGTCGCCTTCACCTCCCCGACGACCCACTCCGCCACCGCCCGCCACGCGGCGCCCGCCTTCCTGTGGCCGCGCTACGGCTACGACGCGGCCCGCACCCGCGACTTCACCGCTGGCCGGAACAGCCTCGCTCCCCCGCTGCGGGTCGGCTGGCGCTTTCAGGACTACGCCCTGCTCGAGTTCCCGCCGGTCATCTACGGCCACACGCTGTATCTGGTCGACGACGACGCCGTCGGCCAAGGCCATCGACGCGCGCACGGGGCACAAGCTGTGGGAACGCAAGCTGGGCACGCTGGCTGCCGCTTCGCCGGCCATCGGGCAGGCCCAGGGCTTGCTGTTCGTGCCCATTCTCTCCCTCCACGGTCACACCCCCGGCGGCGGCGCGCTTCGTCGCGCTGTCCATGCGGACGGGCCGGATCGTCTGGTCGCGACCCGACTCGGGCGGCACGGAGGCGTCTCCTCTGGCCATCGGCGGCACCGTGTACTTCGGCGATCAGACCGGGGCGGTGTACTCGCTGCGGGCGAGCGACGGCCACGTGAACTGGGTCTTTCATGCCGCCGACGCGGTCAAAGGCGGTCCCGCCCTGGCCGGAGGTCGTCTCTACTTCGGCGATTACGCCGGGGTGGTCTATGCCCTTGACGCCGCAAGCGGCCACAAGATCTGGTCGGCGGGCACCAACGGCGCCCAGTTCGGGTTCGGTTCGGGGACCTTCTACTCGACCCCGGCCGTGGCCTTCGGACGGGTCTACCTGGGCAACACCGATG
The DNA here is from genome assembly GCA_963777185.1 of uncultured Solirubrobacterales bacterium. Taxonomy (GTDB): domain Bacteria; phylum Actinomycetota; class Thermoleophilia; order Solirubrobacterales; family Solirubrobacteraceae; genus Palsa-465. The sequence goes on along the minus strand of CAVZPU010000007.1, from coordinate 177,287 downwards.
GCCGCGTCTACTCCTTCGGCACGGGCGGCGGGCAGCTCGCGTGGGCCGTGAGCACGGGCAACGACGTCTACTCCTCACCGGCCGTGGCCGACGTCCCGGGGCTGGGGCCCACCGTCTATCTCGGCTCCTACGACGGCAACTTCTACGCCTACAACGCTCAATCGGGAGCCATCCGGTGGAGCCACCCCGCCGGCGGCCGGATCTCCGGTTCGCCCACGATCGTCGGCGATGTCGTCTACTACTCTGACCTGGGCACGCGGACGACCACGGGCCTCGACGTGCGCAGCGGACGGGTCGTTTTCTCTTTCCCGGACGGGGCATTCAACCCGGTTGTGGCCGATCGGGGCGCGATTTACATGAGCGGCTACTCCACCCTTTACCAGCTGCTCCCGGAGCGCTCGCATGGCCAGACGGTGGCTCTCGCGCCTCACCATGGCACGTCGAGGAAGAAGTCCGGACCCACGCCGTGAGAACATAGGTTCGGGGTCTGTCTGCTATCCTTAAGGGTCTATGCGTTGTCGTAGCGGAAGTCACTGCCAGCAGCCGGCTGTGCCCGGCCGCCGGTTCTGCGCGGACCACGCGGCCGAGCTCGATCGCATGCGCGAGGAGCTCAAGGATGCCGCTGCCGCTCGAATCGGCCGGGGACGCCCCAAGCGGTCGTCCACCTGCTGCCGTCCCGGCTGCTACGAGCCTCGCGTACCCCCCGCCGCGTATTGCGATGCGTGCGCAGCGGCCGGGTACGTCGAAGAGGCTGCCTAGTAATAGGCAACCCCCAGCCGGGCATATGAGCAACTGAATTCGCCGAGTCGGCTCGGGATGACCGCGCCGCCGTGGTCGCTGGGCAAGAGCCGCTCGGCATCGAGTCGGTCATCTCGCGCCCGACTCGGTCGCACCTGCCGCTCCTAGGATGCGGGCCAGCGCACGGCCACGCCGTCGCGGGCCAGCTCGGCCTTGATCTCCGCCACGGTGTGGCGCCCGTAATGCAGGATCGAGGCGCACAGGACGGCGTCGGCACCCGCCCGCACCGCAGCGCGGCAATGGGCGACCGTCCCCGCGCCACCGGAGGCGATGACCGGCACCGTGACCGCCTGGGCCACCGCCGCGGTGAGCTCGAGGTCGTAGCCGTCGTTGGTGCCGTCGCGGTCCATGCTCGTAAGCAGGATCTCCCCTGCCCCGCGCTCGACCCCCTCGCGCGCCCAGCGCACCGCATCCCGGCCGGTCGCCGTCCGCCCACCGGCCAAGTAGGCCTCCCAGCTCCCCTCCGCTCGCGCCTTGGCGTCGATGGCCAGGACGACGCACTGGCTGCCGAACGTGGCCGCCAGCTCGTCCGAGGAGCTCCGGACGGGCCAAGGCCGCCGAGTTGACCGAGACCTTGTCGGCGCCAGCGTCGAGTACCGCCTGTGCGTCGTCCACGGAGCGAATGCCCCCGCCGATCGTGAAGGGCACGAAGACATCGTCGGCGGTGCGCCGGGCCAGCTCGACCACCGTCCCGCGCCGGTCTGCGGTGGCCGTGATATCCAGGAAGACCAGCTCATCGGCGCCCGCGGCGTCGTAGCGTGCGGCCAGCTCGACGGGGTCGCCGGCATCGCGCAGGTCGAGAAAGCCCACCCCCTTGACCACCCGGCCGGCGTCGACGTCAAGACAGGGAATGACGCGCTTGTAATGCATCAGTTCTTGTCGTCGAGCACGTGTTGGGCCTCGGCGACCTCGAAGCGCCCTTCGTAGAGCGCTTTGCCCACGATCACCCCGGACAGGTTGACCTGGCGCAGCCCGGCCAGTCCGCGCAGGTCCTCGAGCGTGGATACCCCTCCGGAGTAGACGAAGCTCCCGCGTACCGCGGCGGCGACCCGGCGAGCACCGTCGAGGTCGGGACCGGTGAGCATGCCGTCGCGCTCGATGGCCGAGTACACGAACCGGTGCACCCCACGGTCCCCGAGCCGTTCGATGACCGAGACCACCGGTATGTCGGTCTGCTCCGTCCATCCCGCCGCGGCGAGCTTGCCGTCGCGAGCGTCCACCGAGACGACCAGGCGGTCGCCGAGCTCGGCCACCGCCGCGTCGAGGAGATCGACGTCGCGAAAGGCGGCGGTGCCGAGCACCACGCGCGAGGCCCCGGCCTGCCTGGCGTCGCGGATGGCGTCCAGGGTGCGCAGGCCACCACCGACCTGGACCGGCACCCCGACCGCGCCGGCGATCCGGCGGACCTGGTCCAGGTTGACCGGTTGGCCACGGCGGGCGCCATCGAGGTCGACGATGTGCAGCGCCCTGGCCCCGGCGTGCACCCAGCGCTGGGCGGCCTGAAGGGGATCGGTGTCATAGACGGTGCTGTGCGCGAATTCCCCCTGGGCCAGCCGCACCGCCTTGCCCTCGAGGATGTCGATCGCCGGCAGCAGGATCATGCCCGCGCGGCGGCCGGCGCCGCCGTTTCGCGTGCGCACAAGGCAACGAAGGCGCTGAGCATGAGCAGGCCGTGGCGGGAGGACTTCTCGGGATGAAACTGGGCCCCAAAGACGTGGCCGTGCTGAACCAGGGTGGCGAAGCGCTCGCCGTACTCGGCGCTTCCGATCACGGTGTCGGGCTCGCTGGGCCGCACGGCCAGCGAGTGCACGTGGTAGAAGGGGCAACCGTCGCGGGGCAGCGTCGTGGTCAGCGGGGAGGGCCGCTCGAAGCGCACCTCGTTCCAGCCGATGTGGGGCAACCGACGCCCGCCGGTTTCAAGCCAGGTCACCTCGCCGGCCAGCAGGCCGATGCCGTCGGTGGGCGCGATCTCCTCGGAGCGCTCGAACAGCAGCTGCATCCCCAGGCAGATCCCGATCAGCGGCGTGCCCGCGGCCACCCGGATCCGGACCAGCTCGTCGAGACCGCGCCGACGCAGATTGGCCATGGCCGCCGGGAAGGCGCCCACTCCCGGCAAGACGAGGCCGGCGCAGGCCGCGAGCACCTCGTGGTCGCCGGAGATGACGGCGCGAGCCCCGACGTGCTCGAGGGCCTTCTGGACCGAGCGGCGGTTGCCCACGCCGTAGTCGATGACGCCGACGGTGGCGCTCACACCAGCGACCCCTTGGTGCTCGGGATGCCCGACTCCTCGGGATCGATGGCCACGGCTGCCCGCAGCGCCCGGGCGAAGGCCTTGAAGGCGGCCTCGATCATGTGGTGGACGTTGCACCCGCGTTCGAGGCTCAGATGCAAGGTCAGGCGGGCGTGGAGGGCGAGAGCGCGGAAGAACTCCTCGGCCAGCTCGTGATCGAAGTTGCCGATCGCACCGGGGGCCAGCTTGGCTTCGAACACGCATAGCCCGCGGCCCGAGATATCGATCGCGCACGCTGCCCGGGCCTCGTCCATGGGCACGACGGCCGTGCCATAGCGTGTGATCCGGGACCGGTCACCGAGAGCCTGATCGAGCGCCTGGCCGATGCCGATCCCCACGTCCTCGACGGTGTGATGGGCGCCGGTGTGAAGGTCGCCCTGAGCGCCGACGGCGAGATCGAGCCGGCCGTGGCGAGCGAGGAGATCGAGCATGTGGTCAAAGAAGCCCACGCCGGTTCTGCGCTCTCCCGCGCCGGTGCCTTCGAGGGCCAGGCGCACGCGGATCTGTGTCTCCGCGGTGGCGCGCTCGATTTCGGCCGTCCGACTCATGCTGCGCCATTGTCGCGGATGCGTGCCTCCATCGATCGGGCGTGCCACTCAAAGCCCTCGGCCCGGGCCAGCGGCGCCGCCGCCCGAGCCAGAGTCCCGGCCGCCGCGCCGATGCGAACCTCGGTGAAACGCCGGCGGAAGTGCTGCGGGGAGAGCGCGGAGGCGAATCGCGCGGCCCCGCCGGTGGGAAGGACATGATTGGAGCCGGCGATGTAATCGCCGAAGGCCGTGGCGCCGGCCGAGCCCACGAGCAGCGAGCCGGCACGGCTGACGCGCGGGGCCAGGTTCTCGACCTCCGCGCCGACGAGCTGCAGGTGCTCGGGCGCGAAGGCCTCCGCCACGCCCAGGGCATGCTCGACGTCAGCGACGTGCACGAGCCGGGCCACGGCCCGGCTGGCCGGCGCTCCCTCGAGCCGCCGAGCGAGCTCGTCCAGGACCGCTCGGTCGGCCGAGACCGCCACCACGATCGTGGCCTCCCCGTGCTCGCCCTGGGCCACCAGGTCGGCGGCCACAAGCTCGGGGTCGGCGCTGGGGCCCGCGATGACCAGGAGATCACTGGGGCCGGCGAAACCGTCGATGCCCACCTGCCCGAAGACCTGCTGCTTGGCCTCCTGGACGTAGAGGTTGCCGGGACCGACGATGACGTCGACCGCGGCCACCGTCTCGGTTCCGTAGGCCAGGGCGGCGATGGCCTGGGCACCGCCCATGCGGTAGACGACGTTGGCGCCGGTCAGCCGGCAGGCGCCAAGCACGACGGGGTTGACATCGCCGTCCGGTCCGGGAGGAGAGCACACCGCGATCTCCCCCACCCTGGCCGCGCGGGCGGTGGCCACGCCCATGACCACCGTGCTCGGGTACGGTGCCCGCCCGCCGGGCACGTACACCGCGGCCCGCGCGACGGGCGCCTCGCGCAGCACGACCTCGTGCCCATCTTCGAAGCGCACCGTGCGGGGTTCCCGCAGGCCTGCCGAGGCCACGCAGCCGACGTTGGCGATGGCCTGCTCGAGTCCGTCGCGGACATCCGGCGTGAGCGTGGCCAGCGCCCGGTCGAGGTCCTGCTCGCTCACGCGCAACGGGCGGGGTGCGGCGCCCGCGGTATCGAAGCGGCGGGTGTAGTCCTCGAGGGCCTGATTCCCGCGTGCCCGGACGTCGGCGACGATGGCGGCCACCGCCTCGCGCACCGAGCCGGCCGCGGGCACGAGCGCCCGCAGCCGCGCCGCCACCTCGAAAGGCGGCTCGCCGGCGGCCTCCAGGAGCTTAAAGTCCATGCAGCCGCTCGAGTAGCGCGTCGATCATGGGCGCCTTGAGGCGGTGGGCCACGGGGTTGGCGATGAGCCGGGCCGTGGAACGGGCGATCTCCTCGCGGACCACGAGCCCGTTCTCGCGCAGAGTGGTGCCGGTGGCGGTGAGATCGACGATGCCCTCGGCCAGGCCGGTCAAGGGGGCGAGCTCGACCGATCCCTTGACCTCGACGATCTCGGCCTGCCGGCCGGTGCGCTGGAAGTACTGCGAGGCGATGCGCGGATATTTGGTGGCAATGCGCACGACGCCCAGCCGGCGCAGCGCCGCGGCGGCCGGATCCTCGCCCGCGACCGTGGCCAGGACCATGGTGCAGGGCCCGTAGCCCAGATCCACCAGTTCGAGCACCTCGCGCCCGAACTGCTCCATGAGCACGTCCTTGCCGGTGATGCCGAGGTCGGCCGCGCCGGCCTCCACGTAGGTGGGCACGTCCGAGGGGCGCATGGTGACGATGCCGGCATCCTCGAACAGGAGCTTGCGGTCGTTCGTGCGCACCTCGCCCGTGTCGAGTCCGAGCCGGTCAAGCAGGTCGAGCGTTTGCCGCAACAGGGTCCCGCGGGGAACGGCGACGCGCAGATCGCTCATCGGCCGTCTCCCTCCGCTCGTTCCCCTTCTTCCGCGGTCAGCGCGATGTGGACCCGCTCGACACTGAGCGCGAAGCCCACCGCGGGCAAGGGGCGGCCGAAGAGCCCGAGCAGCTCGTCGTAGCGGCCCCCGGCGCCGATGGGGACGCCGTAGGCGGGGTCATAGACCTGAAACACCGCGCCCGTGTAGTAGCCGAGCCTGCGCACGAGGCCGAGATCGAAGATGACCCGTGCCGCCACCGGCGCCTCGAGGAGGCCATGCAGCGCGCGCAGGCCGCTCAGAACGTCGCTCAACCCCGCGGCCGGTGGGCCGGAGAACCCCTCGAGCACCTCGGGTCCGCCGCGAGTGCGCGGCACCCGGAGCAGGAGCTCGATCTCCTCCTCGGCCAGCCCGAGGGCGCGGATCTCCCGCTCCACGCCCACGAAGTCGCCGTCGACGAGCTCTTTGAGAATCCGCTCGCGGTCCTGTTCGGGCACCCCGACGCGGCTCAGCAGCGCGGGATAGAGCGAGGCATCTCCCACGCCGACGCGAAAGCGCTCGAGCCCGGCCGCCTCGAGGGCGGCACAGAGGACGGCCAGCACCTCGGCCGTGCCCTCCGGACCCGGCGCGCCGATCAGCTCGACGCCGGCCTGGAGCAGCTCCCGTGACTGCCCCTGCTGGGGCCGGACGCGGCGATAGGCGTGCGCGACGTAGCTAAAGCGCAGGGGCGGGTCGGCGTGGGCGTAGCGGGTGGCGGCCACCCGGGCGATGGGGATGGTCATGTCGGCCCGGAGCACGAGCACGTTGCCGTGCTCATCGAACACGCGGTAGGCCGGTCGCGGACCGCTGGCGCGGGGTAACTCGCTCTCGTACTCGAGAGCGGGGGTGTAAACCTCGCCATAGCCGGCCCGCTCGAACACTGTTCGCATGCGGTCGGTCACCGCTCGTAGCTCCCGCATCTCATCGGGCAGCACGTCACGGGTTCCGCTAGGGATCCGCTCGACCATCCGTTGCTCCCGGTCGCGGTTAGACGGTGACGGGCACGTCGTCGACGCGGGTGACCCGCGCGCCGAGCGCCCGCAGGCGCTCATCGATGCGCTCGTAGCCGCGGTCGATCTGCCTGATGTTCCCGATCTCGGTCAGCCCATCGGCGCACAGCGCGGCCATCAGCATCGCCATGCCGGCACGGATGTCGGGTGACTCGACGCGCTGGCCTCGGAGGCGGCGGGGTCCAAAGACGATCGCTCGGTGGGGATCACAGATCTGGATGGCCGCGCCCATCAGCACCAGCTTGTCGGTGAAGAACAGCCGGTTCTCGAACATCCACTCGTGGATCATCACCGACCCCTGCGCCTGGGTGGCCAGGGCCAGGGCGATGCTGGTCAGGTCGGCGGGAAAGGCGGGCCACGGCCCGTCCTGGATCTTCGGGATGTAGTCCCCGGCGTCGTTGCGGATGACCAGGTGCTGGTTGCCGGGCACGATCACCTCGGACCCACGAACCTCGCTGCGCAGCCCGAGCCGGTCGAAGACCAGACGGATCATGCGCAGGTCCTCGGGGATGGTGTCCTTCACGATCAGCTCGCCGCCGGTGACGCCGGCCAGGGCCATGAAAGAGCTGATCTCGATGTGATCGGGCGCGATCGTGTGCGTGCATCCACGCAGGCTCGTGGTGCCGTGCACGGTCATCACGTTCGAGCCGATGCCGTCGATCGCGGCTCCCATGGCCACGAGCAGGCGGGCCAGGTCCTGAACATGGGGTTCTGAGGCGGCGTTGCGGATCACCGTCGGACCTCGGGTCAGCGCCGCCGCCATGAGCGCGTTCTCGGTGCCCATAACCGACGGTTCATCCATGAGAAAGTCGCATGGACGCAGGCCGAGCGGTGCCTCGAGCCGCGAACGGTCACCGTCGTCTCGCACCGTGGCGCCGAGCGCGCGGAAGGCATCGAGGTGGGGGTCCAGGCGCCGCCGGCCGATCACGTCGCCGCCCGGGGGGGGCATGTCGGCACACCCGAACCGGGCCAGCAGGGGCCCGGCAAGCAGGAAGGAAGCACGAATCTGCTCGGCCAGTTCTCGGTCGACACGGCAGTTCTCGACCGTCGAGGCGTCGATGAGGACCTCGCTGGGCCCCTCCCACTGGACGCGCGCACCGAGTTCGCGGATGAGGCTGATCATCGCCTCGACATCCCGAATTCGGGGGACGTTGCGCAGGATGACTTCGTCCTCGGTCAGCAGGCACGCGGCCAAGATCGGCAGCGCGGCGTTCTTGTTCCCGGCCGGGACGATCGTGCCAGACAGCGGCACGCCACCCTCGATGACAAACTTTTCACTCATGGTGGTAGGACCCACGGAGGCAGCAGAGCCGCAGGTGGCCCCCAGCGTAGCCGGTGCGGGCCCTTCGAGGAGGCCGATGTCCGGGACCGGGCCAGGGGCGCGTCGAGGGGCCGGATCAGGAGCGCCGATTCCTGAAGCCGAGTCCGCGCGCCTCCGAGAGCCTCCCGCGGTGGCCATCCTGCGACGCTCGGCTAGGGTACGAGCCATGGCAACGGAGATTTCGCGCTCGGAAGCCTGGAACCTCCTTTGCCAATGGGTCGCCTCCGAGTCCCTGCGCCGTCACATGCTCGCCGTCGAGGCGGCGATGCGCAGCCTGGCCCCCCGTTTCGACGGTGACGTCGAGCTGTGGGGCCTGACCGGTCTGCTCCACGACCTCGACTACGAGCGCTACCCCGACCTGGACACCGGCCATCCCCGCTACGCGCTCGAGGAGCTTCGCCGGCAGGGCTATCCGGAGGAGCTGATCCGCGCCGTGGCCTCCCACGCCGACTTCATGGGCGTGTCGCGGCAGACGCCGATGGAGAAATCGCTGTACGCGGTGGATGAGCTGTGCGGCTTCCTGCTTGCCTGTGCCTACGTGCGCCCCGAGGGGTTGGTGGGTATGACGCCCAAGTCGGTGAAGAAGAAGCTCAAGCAACCCAGCTTCGCCGCCGCGGTCAACCGGGATGACGTTCGGCGCGGTGCCGAGGAGCTGGGGGTCGACTTCGACGCTCACCTCGCCTTCGTCATCGAGGCACTGGCGGCCCGTCGCGATGAGCTCCTGCCCGAGCGCCGCGAGGCCGAAGCCTCCTGACCCCCGCGGGCACCGTGTCCGGGGCCGGCAGCGTCGGCTAAGGTCACAGCGCATGCCCGGGAAGATGAGGATCGCTGCGCGGCATACCTTCGACGGCGGACACGCCTCGGGGGGCGAACCCCGATTGAGGGTGCGTGTGTCTTTCGTGAGGACCGGTGAGCGACGGGTCTGACATCGAGCTGGCCGCGGCGGGGCTGCGGGCCGACGCCCGCGATGTCGACACGCTGGTCGAAGTCCTGGCCACCTGGCTTGAAGGGGCGGTGCCCCAGCTCGTCGAGGTGCAGCGCCGACGCGCGAGCTGGCGTGATTCGCGCAAGCTCGTGACTCGCATCAGCTGCCAGCTCGGCGATGAGAGCTACGTGATCGAGCGTCAGGGCGCGGTCGCCGAGGCCCGCCGGGCCAAGACGGTGCGGGGCATCACGCTCAAGAGCGAGACCCTGCGGCTCGGCGAGTGGATCGGTCAGCTCACCGGGGCTCTCGTCCGTGAGGCCGAGATCAACAGCGAGTCGGTCGGCCGTCTGCGCGAACTGCTGGCGTGATGGCGGAGCCCCCCGACAACCGCTCGCCCGAACGCCGGCCCGAGGACAACCGCCCACCCGGCCTGCTCGGCCGGCTGGGGTTCGGGGCTGGCCGGCTCGACCCCGAGACGGAGGCCGAGCAGGAGGCCTCGCGGCAGGCCCTCGAGGCGGGCGGGCTGCCCGTCGCCGCCCAGCGGCGGTTGGGCGCGCTGTCCTCCGGTGCCCCGCAGCCGTTCAGCTCCGATCTTTCGGTCAGCGAGTTCGCCGTGCTGAGCCGGCTCGGCCTCGAGCCCATCACCCAGGTCATGGGCGCCTCGATCTTCCAGCCCGGCTGGCAGGGCTTCCCAGCCGGGGCCTGGTACGGCGGAGGCGGTGTGGGCGGATACGGTTACGGGCGCGGCTGGGTCCGCGAGCTCACCCAGGTCTCGGACTCGTTCAACTTGGCCCGCCGGCGGGCCCTCGCACGCCTCTCCGCCGAGGCCGAGCTGGCCGGCGCCGACGCGGTCGTCGGCGTCCGTCTCGGCCAGACCGGCGACGGGTTCGCCGGTCCCGGCACGGTCGAGTTCACCGCCATCGGCACCGCCGTCCGGCTGCCGGATACGCTGCGAACCGGGCGAGCGGTGATCAGCGACCTGAGCGGCCAGGACTACGTCAAGTTGGCCCAGAACGGCTACCGGCCCGCGGGGGTGGTGGGCGACACGACGATCATGTACGTGGCCTCGAGCTATCAGCAGAGCTGGGTCATCGCCTCGGGAAACAGTCCCTTCTCCTCCGCTGGACGAGCCAACCAGGAGCTGCCTGACTTCACACAGGGGTTCTACGAGGCGCGCGAGGTGGCGATGAGCCACCTGAACCGGCAGGCCATCGACCTCAGTGCCCACGGCATCGTCGGTGTGAGCTTTCAACAGCACATTCGCGCGCAGGAGTACGACGCCGGCGGCACACCTCACCGCGACCTCATCGTCACCATCCACGTGCTCGGCACGGCGATCACCGAGGGTCACCCCCCACTCCCTCGCGCCGAGCTGAGGACCGTCATGCCCCTTCGCCGTCCACCGCCCCGGGCCAGCCGCCCGTCGACCCGCCTCACGCGCTAAAGGAGCCCGACCGTGCCGCCCGAGTACGACCCCCAAAGCCGCGAAGGGCTCACCGAGCACGGCCGCGAGCGCCTGGCCCAGAACAAGCGCGGCCTGTTCACCTCCGACCTGTCGGTGAACGAGTTCCTGCTCGTCAAGCACGCCGGCTTCGAGCCGCTGGGACTCGTCGTCGGCTCGAGCATCTACCACATCGGCTACCAGCAGGCAGCCTGGAAGCGCTCGACGGAGATGACCGTGCTCTCCCAGGCCATGTATGAGGCCCGGGAGCTGGCCATGACCCGCATGGAGGAGGAGGCCGAGGAGCTCGGTGCTGACGGAGTGGTCGGCGTGCGGCTGGACATCGGCCGCTACGAGTGGGGTGCCGACATGGCCGAGTTCATCGCCATCGGTACCGCCGTGCGCCACCGGGAGGGTCAGGGCCTGCATCGCGGCAAGGACGGGCGCCCGTTCACGTCTGACCTCTCCGGCCAAGACTTCTGGACGCTCTTGCACTCCGGACACCGCCCGCTCGGACTGGTGATGGGCTCTTGCGTCTATCACGTGGGAAGGCGCGGCATGATGCAGTCGCTGGGCCAGATGGGCCGCAACGTCGAGCTCCCGAACTTCACCCAGGCTCTCTACGACGCGCGCGAGCGGGCCATGGAGCGCATGCAGGCTGAGGCGGCCGAGGTCGGGGCCGAGGGCATCGTCGGGGTGCAGCTGCACGAGCGCAACCACGGCTGGGGCTCGCACGTGATCGAGTTCTTCGCCATCGGGACGGCCATCACGCCCTTCGGCGAGGAACGCGACATCCCCGACCCCACCCCGGTGCTGTCCCTCAACGACTCCTGAGGGATGGAAACGGGGCCGTGCAAGAACGCTGTCAGACCGCTCGTTCCGTCCGAGGCCAACCGTAGTCTCACGAACACATGTTCCGTTCTTCGCTCAAGCGGCTGCGCGCCTGGCTCGAGCTCGCCGACGACGTGCTCGGCGACTCGCTGGACGCCGCGCAGACGCCGTCCGAACAACTTCATATCGCTCATCCGCACCGCCGGACGCTGCGGTGGGAGCGCGCTCGCCGACCCGGGACCATCCCGTCCCGTCCGGCGTACTGCCTCTCCCCCGTACGTCCCGCATCCGGCCTGACCACCGCGCGTGGCCGGGATCGGGTGCGACCGTCGTCGGCGTAGAGACGCTGGGAGGCGCGACGGTGGCGGGCCTGCGGCTGCGGGCCTGGACCGGCGGCGGCTCGGGAGTTTCTGGGCCGCCGCCGGTTGGTCGCCCGCGGCGTGGCGGCTCGACCCGGTCAGCGTCGGCGGCGTGCGAGCCAGTGTTGGTGGATTAGAAGGGCGCGGCGATCATCACCGTGCCGCTGGGCTCTCCCGTGGTCGTTTGGGACCCTGAGGTCAGCAGCCCGAAGAGCACGGCGAAGAAGGTGCCCAAGCCGAGCACGAGGCAGATGAGAAGCAGGGCCAGGACCTGAGGGTTCTCGCGAAAGAAGCTCTTCACGTCCTACAGGTCACTGGTCCTTGCTGCTCATCGATGAAAAAACCGGCGGCGACCTACTCTCCCAGGCCCTTGCGGGCCAAGTACCATCGGCGCTGAGGGGCTTAACGGCTCTGTTCGGAATGGGAAGAGGTGTTTCCCCCTCGCCATAGCCACCGGAAACCTCGCGAGACAGGGGCTCAGCCGCAAGCGGCCAAGCCCCTCCCCTCCGCGGGCCCTCAAAACCACACAGTCGCCAACGAAGACGGGTAATAAATCAACCGTCAAGCCCTCGACCCATTAGTACCGGTCTCCTGCGGGTGTTACCACCCTTCCAGATCCGGCCTATCAACCTGGTGGTCTACCAGGGGTCTTACTCCCTCTAGGGGATGGGAGAGCTCATCTCGAGGCCGGCTTCCCGCTTAGATGCTTTCAGCGGTTATCCGATCCGCACGTAGCTAACCTGCGGTGCCCTTGGCAGGACAACAGATACACCAGAGGTGCGTTCATCCCGGTCCTCTCGTACTAGGGACGAATCCTCTCAACTCTCCAACGCCCACGGCAGATAGGGACCGAACTGTCTCACGACGTTCTGAACCCAGCTCGCGTACCGCTTTAATGGGCGAACAGCCCAACCCTTGGGACCTACTTCAGCCCCAGGATGCGACGAGCCGACATCGAGGTGCCAAACCGGGCCGTCGATGTGGACTCTTGGGCCCGATAAGCCTGTTATCCCCGGAGTACCTTTTGTCCGTTGAGCGACGGCGCTTCCACTTGCTACCGCCGGATCACTAAGGCCTGCTTTCGCACCTGCTCGACCTGTCGGTCTCGCAGTCAAGCTCCCTTGCTGCCTTTACACTCTGCGCACGATTTCCGACCGTGCTGAGGGAACCTTTGCGCGCCTCCGTTACATTTTGGGAGGCGACCGCCCCAGTCAAACTACCCGCCTGTCACTGTCCAGTGGCCGGATTCACGGCTCACTGTTAGAGATCCAATACACCAAGGGTGGTATCTCAAGGTTGCCTCCACGCCAGCCGCAGCCGGCGCTTCCAAGGCTCCCACCTATCCTGAGCGAGATGCATCGAACCCCAATACCAGGTTGTAGTAAAGGTTCACGGGGTCTTTCCGTCTAGCCGCGGGTACTCGGCATCTTCACCGAGACTGCAATTTCACCGAGCCCCTCGTTGAGACAGCGTTCAAGTCGTTACGCCATTCGTGCAGGTCGGAACTTACCCGACAAGGAATTTCGCTACCTTAGGACCGTTCATTCTTGTTACTACGCATCACGATTGATGCGCGGCCGGCACATTTCTGGCCAGCTCTCATGGTCGCCCATGAGATCGGACTATCTCATCTCACCATCCAGGTCAGATGGTGAGCTCGGCGTATAGTCTCTGAGGATTCTCTCTGTCGTGTAGCGGCGCTTGCCGCCACGGTTCATCTGCTCCCGAAGGAGCAGGACCTGTCTGTAGTCGGCGTCCGACAGGACTGATTTGCCGAGCAGATCCGCCGCCTGGGCGAACAGCTCGAAGTCCTGTGCCTTCGTACCGACGAGCGGGAACCGGCGAAAGAACGCAACAACGGAAGAGCGGATATCCGAGAGGCGGTTGACCTCCCAGTACCAGCCTCCGTTGCCGGCCTTGCGCATCGTTCCGCACGCCAGCGTCTCCTGGAACAGATCGAGCGGAGCCCGATCCATCTGCGAGACATTGAAGGCCGCCGAGAGCTTCCAGCGCTTCGTGTAGTCGACGCGGGGCCGACACACGATCATGAAGCTGGCTTCTCCCAGCGCGAACCCGGCAAGGAAGTTCCCGACGTCAGCCGGGATGGAAGCGACAGAGAGCCTTTCCTGCTGATTGTCTGCACCCGACACATTGTCACTGTACCGGCCGAACCGGACGGCACGAGTAGTGCGGGATACTCAGAGTTTCCAGCATATAGCCGAGTTTTACAACTACCTCGGTTGATAGTTACGGCCGCCGTTTACCGGGGCTTAGTTTCGGTGCTTCGGGTTACCCCTAACACCTCCACGTAACCTTCCGGCACCGGGCAGGCGTCAGCCCCTATACGTCGTCTTACGACTTAGCAGAGACCTGTGTTTTTGGTAAACAGTCGCTTGAACCTATTCACTGCGGCCCTCTCGGGCTCCACTCGCGAGGAGCTTCACCCTACTGGGGCGCCCCTTATCCCGAAGTTACGGGGCGATTTTGCCGAGTTCCTTAACGAGGGTTATCTCGATCACCTTAGTGTTCTCCACTTGCCCACCTGTGTCGGTTTTGGTACAGGCACGCGCTTCCTCCCTAGAGGCTTTTCTCGGAGGCATGGCTTCCGGGACTCGCCGGCTTAAAGCCAGCTGGCATCGCACCTCAGGTTATGCGGCTCCGGATTTGCCTGGAGCCACCCCTACATGCTTACCCCAGGGCAACCATCGCCTGGGATCCCATAGCCTTCCTCGTCCCCCCATCGGTCAAACGGAAGCGACGTGGTACGGGAATATCAACCCGTTGGCCATCGACTACGCCTTTCGGCCTCGCCTTAGGTCCTGACTAACCCTGAGCAGACGAACTTTACTCAGGAAACCTTGGGCAATCGGTGGAGGGGATTCTCACCCCTCTTTCGTTACTCATGCCGGCATTCTCACTTCCGGCGCCTCCACGGCTGGCTTACGCCGCCGCTTCACGGGCGCCGGAACGCTCTCCTACCGCGCGACAGATGTCGCACCCGCAGCTTCGGTGTCTAGCTTGAGCCCCGTTACATTGTCCGCGCTCGAACACTTGACCAGTGAGCTGTTACGCACTCTTTCAAGGGTGGCTGCCTCTAAGCCAACCTCCTGGTTGTCTGTGCATTCGAACATCGTTTACCACTTAGCTAGAACTTGGGGACCTTAGCTGGCGGTCTGGGCTGTTTCCCTTTTGACGCTGAAGTTTATCCCCCAGCAACTGACTCCCGGAGTAGCCGTGACGGTCTTCGGAGTTTGCCTGAAGTTGGTAACCTGGTAGGGCCCCGCGTCCAAACAGTGCTCTACGGCCGCCACGGAATTTATCCGAGGCTATACCTAAATATATTTCGGAGAGAACCAGATATCACTGAGCTTGATTAGCCTTTCACTCCGACCCACAGGTCATCCGCCCAGTTTTCAACCTAGGTCGGTTCGGTCCTCCACGAGGTCTTACCCCCGCTTCAACCTGCCCATGGGTAGCTCGCTCAGCTTCGGGTCTACCGCCTACGACTATGACGCCCTATTCGGACTCGCTTTCGCTACGGCTCCGCTCATCGCTTAACCTTGCCGCAGACGAGTAACTCGCCGGCTCGTTATGCAAAAAGCACGCGGTCACAGCACGAGGCTGCTCCCACCGCTTGTAGGCACATGGTTTCAGGTACTATTTCACTCCCCTTCAGGGGTACTTTTCACCTTTCCCTCACGGTACTAGTCCGCTATCGGTCACCAAGGAGTACTTAGCCTTAGAGGGTGGTCCCCCTAGATTCAGTCCGCGTTTCACGGGAGCGGACCTACTCAGGAACGCCTTCAGGAGGCCGTGCAATTTCGTCTACGGGACGGTTGCCCTCTGTGGTGCGTGGTTCCACACGCTTCGACTATCACACGACTTTGTAACTCCTGCCGAGCCGGTCACGACTCGGACGGGCGCCCTACGACCCCTGACGTGCAACGCGTGACCGCTTACACACGCCAGGTTTAGGCTGATCCCTTTTCGCTCGCCACTACTCAGGGAGTCTCGGTTGATTTCCTTTCCTCGGGGTACTGAGATGTTTCACTTCCCCCGCTTGTCTTCGCCGTGCCTATGTGTTCAGCACGGGATAACGCCGCATTACCGACGCTGGGTTTCCCCATTCGGGCATCCGCGGGTCACTGGCTATTCAGCGCCTCACCGCGGCTTATCGCAGCCGTTCACGCCCTTCATCGACTCTTGGTGCCAAGGCATCCACCATATGCCCTTACTATCTTGACGGGTGACTGGAAATCGCCAGAGGCGATCTCCATTGGGAGTGTCGCTTCGCGGGACGTCCCGGCTTGGTCTCGAAAGACCCCACCAGGACGAGCACGAAAGCGTCACTCTCGAGATTTCAGAGACGGCCCGTAAGGAAAGGCCGCCCCCGCCGAAATTTCGGCTGAAATTTCAGATGTGGACAAGACCCGGAAAGAGGTCTTGTCCCCCGTTTTCATTGGCTACTGTGTGATTTTCAAGGTCCGCGAAGAGGCGAGCACGCCTCCGGACCGCCCGGGACCGAGGTCCTCGAGCGGCCGGCGGCGAGCCGGTCTCTCAAAACTCAACAGCATGCGGGCCGCCTCACCGGCGCGCGAGGCGCCGGTGTGCGACCGGCCAGATTCGGTCGACATCTCTAGTGGCCGCACAGTCCGCCATCGCCGATCGCGGGAGCTCGAGAGCTCATGGCCGCGGGCAAGCCCGCGGCAGGCGATCAGGTTGCGGCTGAGCGGTGCCCCTTGTTATCGGGGCTCCCTAGAAAGGAGGTGATCCAGCCGCAGCTTCCGCTACGGCTACCTTGTTACGACTTCACCCCAGTCGCGAGCCCCACCTTCGACGGCTCCTTCCCAAAAGGGTTAGGCCACCGGCTTCGGGTGTTGCTCACTCCCATGGTGTGACGGGCGGTGTGTACAAGGCCCGGGAACGTATTCACCGCGGCAATGCTGATCCGCGATTACTAGCAACTCCGCCTTCATGCAGGCGAGTTTCAGCCTGCAATCCGAACCGAGACGCGCTTTAAGGGATTCGCTCCACCTCGCGGTATCGCAACCCTCTGTACGCGCCAATGTAGCACGTGTGTAGCCCTGGACATAAGGGGCATGATGACTTGACGTCATCCCCACCTTCCTCCGGTTTGTCACCGGCAGTCTCGCATGAGTCCCCAACTAAATGCTGGCAACATGCGACGGGGGTTGCGCTCGTTGCGGGACTTAACCCAACATCTCACGACACGAGCTGACGACAGCCATGCACCACCTGTGATACTGCCCCGAAGGGAAACCGTGTTTCCACGGCGGTCAGGAACATGTCAAGCCCAGGTAAGGTTCTTCGCGTTGCGTCGAATTAAACCACATGCTCCGCTGCTTGTGCGGGCCCCCGTCAATTCCTTTGAGTTTTAGCCTTGCGGCCGTACTCCCCAGGCGGGGCACTTAATGCGTTAGCGTCGGCACGGAGGGAGTCGACACCCCCCACACCTAGTGCCCATCGTTTACGGCGTGGACTACCAGGGTATCTAATCCTGTTTGCTCCCCACGCTTTCGCGTCTCAGCGTCAGTACCGTCCCAGCGAGCTGCCTTCGCCATTGGTGTTCCTCCTGATATCTGCGCATTTCACCGCTACACCAGGAATTCCACTCGCCTCTTCCGGACTCTAGCTCGACAGTATCCGCCCGCCTCCCGGGGTTGAGCCCCGGGCTTTCAGAGCGGACTTACCGAGCCGCCTACACGCTCTTTACGCCCAATGATTCCGGACAACGCTTGCCCCCTACGTATTACCGCGGCTGCTGGCACGTAGTTAGCCGGGGCTTCTTCTGAAGGTACCGTCACTCCAGCCGGCTATTCACCGACGGAGCTTCGTCCCAACTGAAAGGGGTTTACAACCCGAAGGCCTTCTTCCCCCACGCGGCGTTGCTGCGTCACGCTTTCGCGCATTGCGCAAGATTCCCCACTGCTGCCTCCCGTAGGAGTCTGGGCCGTGTCTCAGTCCCAGTGTGGCTGATCGTCCTCTCAGACCAGCTACCCATCGTAGCCTTGGTGAGCCTTTACCTCACCAACAAGCTAATGGGCCGCGGGCCCATCCCGATGCGGAGGCCGAAGCTTCCTTTCCCCAACAGCCTTATGGCTGCAGGGCACATTCGGTATTAGCCCGAGTTTCCTCGGGTTGTCCCAATCATCGGGGCAGGTTACCCACGTGTTACTCACCCGTTCGCGGCTTTGCCCCAGGCCGAAGCCTGGTTCGTCGCTCCACTTGCATGTGTTAGGCACGCCGCCAGCGTTCGTCCTGAGCCAGGATCAAACTCTCCGTGAAGGGCAAACCGCTACGCGATTTGCTGGCGAGAATTCGCTGACGCGAATTCTCGGGAAAACCGGCGACCCGCTCGAGGCGGAGCACCGGCCCTCAGAGAGAGTGTCGAGGTCGCGTCCGCCGAGCATGGCGGAGCGACCCGGGCCTGTCCGCTGGTGGGACAGACCCATGCGCTCGCACGGGGGAGCTCGACGTACACCTCGAGCTCCGGAGCGCATGACGGGGTCTTTCAATCTTGGCACCGTCGTTCGCACGCCCGGCAAATGGGCGGCTGAGCGACGGCGTCGAACCTGGACACACACCTCGATCGGGGGATCCGATCGAAGAGTGCGCATGCTGTTGAGTTTTCAAAGACCGTCGCACCTCTCCGGAAGGGGTTTCCTTCTCGTGGGGCGCCCAGAACAGGGATCTCCCGTCTGGGGCGGACGGATCGAGTATAGCGCCGAACGGGGGCTTGGAAGCGCCGTTCGGCAAGATCCGGGATCCGACCGGGCGAGGATAGTAGCCGGTCCGGGGCGCGAGCCTCGAGCCGGCGCTCCGGCCCCGCCTGGCGGTAAGACGCCGGCGCCGGCTGGGAGGCGTTAGGACAGCACCTGTACGGTGACCGTCCGGGTCCGCGGCCGGTCATCGAAGTCGAGTAGCACGACCTGCTGCCAGGTCCCCAGCACAAGCCGGCCGTCCACCAGGGGGATGGTTTCGGACGGGCCGATGAGGGCCGCGCGCAGGTGCGCATGGGCGTTGGTGTCGTGGTTGCGGCGATTGTGCTCGTAGTCCCCCTGCGCAGGAACGAGCCGGTCGAGCAGCGCTCGCAGATCGGCCACCCCGCCCGGCTCGTACTCCATCGTGGTGATGGCGGCGGTCGATCCGGTGACGAACACGCTGACCAGCCCCCGACCGACCCCGCTTGTGCTGACGACCCGCTCGATTCCGGGCGTGAGGTTCGCGATGTGTCCTTCACCCGGCGTGTCGAGCCGGAGCATCCCCCCGTGGACGGCCACGGTCACCCCACGGCGCGCACATGCACCCGTGCGAAGCGCCGCTTGCCCATCTGCAGAACCCTCCCGTCGAGCTCGGCCGCCGGCCGGTCGAGGGCCTGGGCGCTCACCGGCTCGCCATCGAGCCTGACTGCGCCCTGGGCCAGGCCGCGCCGGGCCTCCGAGGTCGAGACCCCGAAGGCGTGGGCGATCAGCGCGGGCAGGTGGACGGTTTCGCCGGTGGCCTCGAACTGGACGTCGGGCATCGATGCCGGTGCCTCATGACGGATGTGGACCCGATCGAAGGCGTCCTCGGCCTCGCGGGCGGCGCCCGCGTCGTGAAAGCGGGCCACGAGCTCGCGCGCCAGCGCGCGTTTGGCGTCGCGGGGACCTGCCTCGGCCGGCGGGTCACGATCGAGCAGGAGCCGGTACCAGAGCGCGAGGGAGGCGTCGGGGGTGCTGAGGGTCTTGCCGTAGATCTCCTCCGGGGACTCGGTGACCCCGATGTAGTTACCGAAGGACTTGGACATCTTGCGCTCGCCGTCGGTGCCGGTGAGCAGCGGCAGGGTGAGGATGACCTGCCCGGGCTTGTCGTAGGCCCGCTGGATCTCCCGGCCGAGCAGAAGGTTGAACTTCTGGTCGGTGCCCCCGAGTTCGACATCGGCGTCAACGGCGAAGGAGTCATAGCCCTGCAGCAGCGGGTAGAGGAGCTCGAGCACCGAGATCGGGACCCCGCTCGCGAAGCGCTTGGCGAAGTCGTCGCGCTCAAGCAGCTGAGCCACGGTGGTTGTGCGCAGCAGGGCGAACAGCTGCTCCATCGACATGGTGAGCCATTCGGAGTTGAAGCGGACCTCGAGTCGCGAGGGCTCGAGCACGGTCAGAGCCTGCTCCTGAAAGGTCCGCGCGTTGGCGTCGATCTGGGCCGGGGCCAGCACCGGGCGCGTGCTCGACCGCCCGCTGGGGTCGCCCACCCGGGCGGTGAAGTCGCCCACGATGAGCACGGCGGTGTGACCGAGGTCCTGGAACTCGCGCAGCTTGGCCAGCACGACGGTGAAGCCGAGGTGGATGTCGGGCGCCGTCGGGTCGATGCCGAGCTTGACCCGCAGCGGGCGCCCCTCAGCCAGTTTCGCCGCCAGCGCTCCCTCAGGCAGGCAGTCGACGGCGTTACGCGCCAGCCAGGCGGCGGTCCGAGCGGAGTCCTTGCACCCCGAGTCGGTGCCGGTCGGGGCCTCGGTCATCATCGGCGGCAATGCTAGACTCTCGCGCCGCCGACGAGACGCCCTGCCGCCGCGTCTCGTGGGTTTCTTCGCGCCCCTCGGCGGCTGCCGCCGCGCTGCCCTCAGCGCTGCCGGCGATCGCATGAGCGACGAAGTTCAACACGCTTCCCCCGTCCGGGATGGCGACGGGTCCATCCCCTTCCGCGAGCCGCCACGACGGCGATGGCGGCCCCGCGGGCCCGGCGCTCGCGGGCCGCGAACGCGTCTGCGTAAGCTGCGCATCCTCGCCATTCTCATCGGGCTGGCCACCCTGGCCACCATCTCAACCGTGTTCGGGATGATGATGGCCGTCGCCTCCGACCTGCCGCAGCTCGAGAACCGGCGCCAGTACAAGCAGGAGGTCAGTTCCTATCTCTACGACGACCACTGGCGGCTCATCGGCGTCTTCGCCCCGCCCGACAACGTGGTCATCGACAAGCTGAACGAGATCTCGCCGGCCATGCAGGACGCCATCGTGGCCGTCGAGGACAAGCGGTTCTGGACCGACCCGGGCGTCGACCTGCGCGGCATCGCCCGGGCCGCGGCCAGCGATGTCGGCGGCAGTGGCCGCCAGGGCGGCTCCACGATCGCCGAGCAGTTCGTCAAGAACGCGCTGACCGAGCAGAACAACCGCACCATCTTCGAGAAGCTCCGCGAGGCCGCGCTCGCCTATCACCTGTCGCGCAAGTGGGCCAAGCAGAAGATCCTCACCGAGTATCTGAACTCGATCTACTTCGGCAACGGCGCCTACGGGATCGAATCGGCGGCACGCGTCTACTTCGGCAAGGAGCACCGGTTCCTGGGTCAACCGCCTCCCGGCGACGTCGCCACCAGCGGTCAGAGCGGAGGCATTCCGGGCTGTGGGGACGGCACCGACCCCAACGGGCACCCCATCCCCAAGTGTGCCGCCGTCCTGGCCCCGTGGGAGGGGGCCATGCTGGCCGGGATGGTGGCCAACCCGAGCGCCTTTGACCCCGTCGCCCACCCCGTCCACGCCCGCGCACGGCGCAACCTCGTGCTGCGCGACATGTACGAGCAGCACTACCTCACCGCGGCCCAGTACGAGCAGAGCATCGCCAAGCCGCTGCCTACCGCCGCCGACATCCAGCAGCCCTCCGAGCCCACGGCGGCCCCTTACTTCACCAGCTGGCTGCGCCCGCAGATCCTCTCGGCCATGGGCCTCGATCACGGAGTCCCAGCCAGCGTGGCGGACTACGAGGCCTACTACGGGGGCCTCAAGATCCGCACGACCCTCGACCTCAAGCTCCAGCAGACCGCCGAGCAGGCGATCTCCGCCGATCTGCCCTATCACGCCGGTGGCCCGGCCGCGTCCCTGGTCGCCATCGACAACAAGACCGGGGAGGTCCGCGCCATGGTCGGCGGACCGATCGTCGATGGCCACGAGGACTACAGCCAGTACCCCTTCAACCTGGCCACCGAAGGTCATCGCCAGCCCGGCTCGTCGTTCAAGCCCTTCACCCTCGCCGTCGCGCTGGAGTCCGGCTTCGGGCCGGACTCTCTGTTCGAGTCCGCCCCCGCCGACTTCGTCGTTCCCAACAGCGCCGGCAAGGAGCACTTCATCGTCCACAACTTCGGCAACGCCTACTCCGGCACGATCAGCCTGGCCGACGCGACCGCCACGTCTGACAACTCGGTGTTCGCGCGGCTCGGCATCAACGGCCTCGGACCAACGGGGACGACGCGAATCGCCCGCATGGCGAGTGCGATGGGCGTGCGTTCACCCATCTCCACCAACTACGCCATGATCCTGGGTGGGCTTCAGGAAGGCGTCACCCCCGTGGACATGGCCCACGCCTACGAGACCTTCGCCACCGGCGGCAACCGGGTCTACGACCCGGTCCTCGGCGCCCCGGACAAGGGACCGACGGGGATCGCCGAGGTTCAGTGCTACGTCGTTTCCTGCGGGGGACGCCGCGACATCGTGGACAACCCGACCTACGAGCGCGTCCTGCCGCCCCCGATCGCCCAGGGCGTGCACGACCTGCTCGAGGGCGTGGTCCACAACGGCACCGGGACCGAGGCGGCCATCTCAGGAGTCGATGTGGTCGGCAAGACCGGCACGACGACGAACTACGGCGATGCCTGGTTCGTGGGCTGGACGCCCAAGATCACCGTGGCGGTGTGGGTGGGGGTGCCGGACAAGCTCGTGCCCATGACCACGCTCTACAACGGTGGACCCGTCGAGGGCGGCACTTATCCGGCGATGATCTGGCGCGATTTCGTGACCCAGGCCCTGCAGATCCTCGCCGCCGAGACCCCGGCCCAAGCCGGGCCAGAGCCCGTCGGGCACCGATACCACGACCTCGCCCGCCTACGGCACCTTGGGTGGCGCCGCGAACACCACGTCCACGGGCCCGGGTGGCCCCTCCTCGGGCGACACCGGCACCGGGAGCACCGCCGCTCCCTCCCCGGCCACGCCGAGCCCGGGTGTGGGCAATGGCGGAGCCGGCGTGGGCGCCGGAGGCGGAGGCG
The DNA here is from genome assembly GCA_963777185.1 of uncultured Solirubrobacterales bacterium. Classification (GTDB taxonomy): domain Bacteria; phylum Actinomycetota; class Thermoleophilia; order Solirubrobacterales; family Solirubrobacteraceae; genus Palsa-465. Next base: position 154,836 of record CAVZPU010000007.1, on the reverse strand, counting down.
GCGGCACCGGAGGCGGCACGGGCGGGGGCGGCGGCGCCGGAGGCGGCACGGGCGGGGGCGGCGGCACGGGAGGCGGCACGGGCGGGACCGGCGGCGGCACCGGCGGCGGCGCCACGGGCGGCGGCGGCACCGGCGGCGGCGGTACGGGTGGCGGCACCGGCGGCGGGGGCACCGGCGGCGGGGGCCCGGCGGCGGGGGCACCGGCGGTGGCGCCGGCGGCACCGGTGGCGCCGGGATCGGCGGCGGGGGCTAGGACCTCCCCAGCACCGCCGCCGCGCGCATCGGCCGGGACAAGAAGCGGCTCCCGGCGGCACAGAACCGCCAGGGCAGCTCGACCGCCTTGGTGATGCCGATCCGCCGATCGACGGCGACCTCGACATCCCGCCACGCCGCCGGCCGAGGCCCGATGGTCACCGGTCCGCGAGCCAGGTCGCCGCCGTTGTGCTCGAGGACGATGCCAAGGGCCTGGGTCAGCTTTCCGGGCCCCGAGCACAGGGCGCGCTCCGCCTGCACGCCGCGGCGCGCGCGCATCACCTCGAGGCCCGCGATCGGCTCCAGCGCGCGGATGAGGACCGCGGCCCCGACCCCCGGTGGCTCGCACACGGCGTTGAGCAGGGCGTGGATGCCATAGGAGCGGTAGACGTAGGCACGACCCGGAAGGCCGAACAACGTGCGGGTGCGCGGCGTCAGCCCAGCAAAGGCATGGCACGCCGGCTCGGAGTCGTGGTAGGCCTCGGTCTCGACGATGACGCCGGCACAATCATCATGGACGACGACGCAGCCCACCAGATCCCGCGCCACCTCGAGGACCGGACGGTCGTAGAAGCCGGGCTTCACGGCCTCGAGGCGGTGAGCGCGGTCCGCACCTGCTCGAGTTGCTCGCGCACCCGGTGCAGGCTCGTCCCCCCTTCGGAGACCTTCGATTCCAGCCACGCGCGCTGCTGGAGCACGTCGTAGTAGGACTCGTCGAGCAACGGTGAGGCGGCGCTCAGCTCCTCGCGGCTGAGCTCTGAGAGCGCCTTGCCCTGCTGCACCGCCGTGCGGACGAGCCCGGCGACGACGCCGTGGGCCTCCCGGAAGGGCAGGCCGCGCCGGACGAGGAGGTCGGCGAGGTCGGTGGCGGCCAGGAACTCGTCACTGGCCGCGGCGGCCAGGCGCTCGCGGTGAAAGCGGACGCCGGCGAGCATGCCCTGCGCGGCGGCCAGCGCCAGCTCGAGCGTGTCGACGGCGTCGAAGAGATGCTCCTTGTCCTCCTGCATGTCCTTGTTGTAGGTCAGCGGAAGGGCATGCATGACTCCGTGCAGGGCGACGAGGTGGCCGGCGACTCGCGGTGCCTTGGCCCTGAGCAGCTCGGCGGCGTCGGGGTTCTTCTTCTGGGGCATGATCGAAGACCCCGAGGCCCAGGCGTCGGAGACCTCGGCGAAGCCGAACTCCTCGCTTGACCACAGCACGAGCTCGGCCCCGAGACGCGACAGGTGCGTCGCGCAGGTGGCGGCCGCGGCCAGGTAGTCGAGGACGAAGTCGCGGTTGGACACCGCGTCGATCGAGTTGGCCGCCACCCCGGTGAAGCCGAGCTCCCGGGCCACGAACCGCCGGTCGGTGTCGAAGTTGACCCCGGCCAGAGCGCCGGCGCCGAGAGGCAGGGCGCCGGTCGCGGCGACCGTGCGCTCGAACCGGTCGCGGTCGCGCAGGAACATCCACGCGTAGGCCAGCAGGTGATGGGAGAGGTACACCGGCTGGGCGCGCTGGAGGTGGGTGTAGCCGGGCATGGGCCAGTCGAGATGAGCTTCGGCCAGCTCGAGCACGGTGCCCACCAGCCCCTGCACCTGCTCCGAAGCCCGGGCGGCGTGGGCGCGGACGAAGAGCGCCATGTCGGTGGCGACCTGATCGTTGCGCGAGCGCGCGGTGTGGAGCTTGCCGCCGACCGGGCCCGCGAGCTCGGTCACCCGGCGCTCAATGGCCATGTGGATGTCCTCGTCGCCCTCGGCGAAGGGGAAGCGGCCCTCCCCCAGCTCGGCCTCGACCTGGGCCAGGGCGCGGTGCAGCTCATCGCGTTCGGGCCCGGAGATGATGCCCTGGGCGGCGAGCATGGCCGCGTGGGCCCGCGACTGCTCGATGTCGTAGGGGCCGAGGCGCCAGTCGAAGCGCAGCGAGTCGTTCAGGGCCCGGAAGCCGGCGTGCTGGGGCTCGGAGAAGCGCGACACGGTCAGCCTTGCCCCAGCACGGCGCGAAGCGCCTGAGACACCCGTTCCACCTGCACCTCGGTCATTTCGGGGAAGAAGGGCAGGGCGACCGAGCGGGCGGCCACGTCCTCGCAGACGGGAAACTCGCCTTGCCGGTGGCCGAAGCGCTCGCGGTAGAAGCTCATCAGATGCACGGCCGGAAAGTACGGCTTGCTGGGAATCCCCTGCTCCGCCAGGGCGCGCACGGTGCCGTCGCGATCGACCCCCCGCGGGAGTTGCACTACGAAGACAAACCACCCCCGCCGGCGCCCGCCGTGATCGGGACAGGGCAGCTCCAGTCCCTCGATCTCGCCCAGCGCCGCGCGGTAATGCGCTGCCGCCCGGGCCCGGCCGCCGAGCAGCTCGCCCAGCCGCTCGAGCTGAGCCACGCCGAGTGCGCAGGCGATGTCCGACAAGCGGTAGTTGAAGCCGAGCCGGTCGTGGTCGAGCCAGTCCATGTTGGGCGCTCGGCCTTGGTTGCGCTCGGCGTCGATCCGCTCCTTGAGCGCCGGGTCGCTCACGGTCACCATTCCGCCCTCGCCGGTGGTGAGCTGTTTGTTGGCATAGAAGCCGAACACGGCCGGGTGGGGTCCGCTGCCGACCGCCCGTCCGTCGGCGTGCACGGCCCCAAGCGCCTCGCAGGCGTCTTCGACGATGGGCAGGCCGAAGCGCTCGAATGCGGCGATCTCTGCCGGATAGCCGAAGATGTGAACGGGGAGCAGCGCCGCCGTGCGCTCGCTCACCGCGGCGGCGGCGGCGTCGGGATCGAGGTTGAGGGTGACGGGGTCGATGTCGGCGAACACGGGCCGGGCGCGCTCGTAGAGGGCGACGTTGGCGCTGGCCACGAACGAGAACGGGGAGGTGATGACCTCGTCGCCTTCGCCAACGCCGACGGCCCGCAGGGCCAGATGCAGCCCGGCCGTGCCGCTCGACACCGCGCAGGCCAGAGGCGCCGCGACCGCAGCGGCGAAGGCCTGCTCGAACTCGCCCAAGAGCGGTCCGAGCGACAGCCGTCCGGAGCGCAGGACCTCGAGCACGAGCTCCTCCTCGCGCGCACCAAGAAGGGGGCGCGCGAGCGGGATCTGGCCGACGGCGCGCAGAGTCACGACGCGGAGCGCGGTCGGGAGCTGGCTTTGCCCTCCCTCACACGGCGCCCCGCCTGCATGCCGGCCTCCAGCGCGTCCACGAGCGCCTCCCAGGAGGCCTCGATGACGTTCTCGGAGACTCCGATCGAGCCCCACACCCGGTCGCCGTCGGAGACATCGAGCAGCACTCGGGTGACCGCGCCAGTGCCCTTGCTCTCGTCGAGGATGCGGACCTTGAAGTTGACCAGGTCGATGTCGCGCAGGTGGGGATGGATCTCGACCAGCGCCTCGCGCAGGGCCCGGTCCAGAGCGTTGACGGGACCATTGCCCTCGGCGGTGCGCACGTAGCGCTCGCCGTCGACCCAGATCTTGATCGTGGCCTCGGTTTCCACCCGCCCGTCGGCCCGCTTCTCGACGATGGCCCGCCAGGACTCGAGCGTGAAGAGCGGCTCGTAGTCGCCGGTCTCCTTGCGCAGGAGGAGCTCGAAGGAGCCGTCCGCGGCCTCGTAGTGATAGCCGCGGTGCTCGAGCTCCTTGACTCGCTCCACCACATGGGCGGCGGCGTCGTCCTCGAGCTCGACCCCGGCGTCCTGGGCCCGGGCCAGCACGGTGCCCTTGCCCGACAGCTCGGAGACGAGCAGCTCGCGGTGGTTGCCGACGATCTCGGGATCGATGTGCTCGAACGTGGCCGGGTCGGCGGTGACGCCGGCGACATGCATGCCCCCCTTGTGGGCGAAGGCGTTGCGGCCCACGTAGGGCTGGTCGGGGTCCGGAGTGAAGTTGAGCAGCTCGTCGAGGTAGTGCGCGGTGGGCGTCAGCGAGGCCAGCTGCGCGTCGGTCAGGCACTCGTGGCCCAGCTTGAGCTGAAGGTTGGGGATGATCGTGACCAGGTTGGCGTTGCCGCAGCGCTCGCCGTAGCCGTTCACCGTGCCCTGGACCTGGGTGGCCCCCTGCTGCACGGCGGCCAGCGAACAGGCCACGCCGCAGCCGGCGTCGTCGTGACAGTGAATGCCCACCCGCGCCCCGGTCGGCTGCAGCGCGGCAATGACGTCGGCCATCGCCCGGGCGATGCCGTCGGGGAGGGTCCCCCCGTTGGTGTCGCAGCAGGTCACCGTTTCCGCTCCCGCCTCGGCCGCCGCGCGCAGGCAGCGCAGGGCGTAGGACGGGTCGTCGGCGAAGCCGTCGAAGAAGTGCTCGGCGTCATAGACGACACGCTTGCCCTCGCCGACCAGGAAGGCCACCGACTCGGCGATCATGCGCAGGTTCTCGTCGCGGTCGACCTTGACCACCTTGGCCAGATGCAGCCCCCAGCTCTTGCCGACCAGCGTGCACACCGGGGCGAAGGAGTCGGCCAGGACGCGCAGAGCAGGGTCCTGATCGGCGCGCACGTCGCGCCGGCGGGTCATCCCGAAAGCGGCGATCTCGGCGTGACGGAAGCTCTCCTGCCCGAGCAAGGCGAAGAGCTCGAGCTCCTTGGGGTTGGAGGCGGGAAAGCCCGCCTCGATCAGGTCGATGCCGAGCTCGTCGAGGCGGTGGGCGACGCGCAGCTTCTCCTCGGCCGAGAGCGACATCCCCTCGCCCTGCATCCCGTCCCGCAGGGTCGTGTCATAGAGCTGGATCGTCGACATCGGGGGCCGCTACGCCGCCTTGCTCGCGACCTTGACGATGTCCAGCCACTCGGCGTAGCGGGCGTCGCGGCCGTGCAGGGCGTCGTCGAACACCCGCTGCAGGTCACGGGTGACGGGTCCGGGCTCGCCGCCGCCGATCCGGTGATCGTCGATCTCCCGCACGGGGACGAGCTCAGCCGCCGTGCCGGACATGAACACCTCATCGGCCAGATAGAGCTCGGCGCGAGCCAGGTCGCGCTCGACGACCTCATAGCCGAGATCGGCGGCGATGCGCATGAGGGACTTGCGGTTGATGCCGTCGAGGATGCCGGCCGTCTGGGGCGGGGTGATGATGCGACCGTCGCGGACGGCGTAGATGTTCTCACCCGAGCCCTCGCACACGAACCCGTGCGCATCGAGCAGGATGGCCTCTTCGTAACCCGCCTTGTGGGACTCGATCTTGGCCAGCACGCTGTTGAGGTACTGCCCCGAGGCCTTGGCGTGCGGGATCAGGGAGTCGTGGGAGATCCGGCGCCAGCTGGCCACCTTGGCCCGGACGCCGGCCAGCTTGCTGGCCTCGCCGAGGTAGGCGCCCCACGGCCAGGCCGCGATCGACACCTCGACGGGGGCCTCGAGGGGAAACAGCCCCATCTGGCCGTAGCCGCGGAAGGCGATAGGCCGGATGTAGCACTCGCGCAACTCGTTGGCAGCCAGCAGCTCGTGCGTGGCCGCGCGCAGCTCCTCAATCGCGTACGGGATGGGCATGTAGTACAGCTCGGCCGACTTATAGAGCCGGTCGAGATGATCGAGATGGCGGAAGATGGCCGGGCCCTGGGGGTCTCGTAGGCGCGCACGCCCTCAAAGACGCCCGTGCCGTAGTGCAGCCCGTGGGTCAGTACGTGGACCTTGGCGTCCTCCCAGGCGACCAGCTCCCCGTTGTGCCAGATGAGGTCCGCTTGTTGCACGACTGCTCCTTAGAGGTGGTTGAGGACTGCCTGGGTGGCCTCGGCCGTACTCGCACTGCCCCCCAGGTCCCGGGTGCGAAGCCCCTCGGCCAGCGCCCCGTCAACGGCCGATTCTACCGCCGCCGCGGCGGTTTCTAGCCCGAGTCCGTGGCGGAGCATCATGGCGGCGGAGAGGAACATGGCCAGGGGATTGGCCGACCCCGTGCCCGCGATGTCGGGTGCGGATCCGTGCACGGGTTCGAACAGCCCCGGGCCGCCGTCGCCCAGCGAGGCGCTGGGCAGCATGCCGATCGATCCGGTCAGCATCGCCGCCTCGTCGGAGAGGATGTCGCCGAACATGTTCTCGGTCACGATGACCTCGAAGTGGCGGGGGGCGGCGATGAGCTTCATGGCGGCGTTGTCGACGAGCAGGTGCTCGAGCTCGATGTTGGGAAACTCGCGGCTGTGCACATCGCGGACGACCTCGCGCCAGAGCCGGCTCGTCTCGAGCACGTTGGCCTTGTCAACGCTCGTGACCCGCGAGCGCGCCGCCCGGAAGGCCACGCGCGCGATGCGCTCGATCTCCTCCCGGGTGTAGGTGCAGGCGTCCGAGGCGGCATCGTCGGTGCGCGTCTTCTCGCCGAAGTAGATGCCGCCCGTGAGCTCGCGGACGACGAGCAGATCGGTGCGTTCGATGAGCTCGCGCTTGAGCGGGCTGGCGTCGTAGAGCGCGGGCACCGGCCGCACCGGGCGTAGGTTGGCGAACAGGCCCAGCCCCTTGCGCAGCCCGAGCAAGCCCTGCTCGGGCCGGGGCTGATCTGGGTCGGTGGTGTCCCATTGGGGTCCGCCGACCGCGGCCAGCAGCACGGCGTCGGCGGCGCGGCAGGCGGCCAGCGTCTCGTCGGTCAAGGCGGTGCCGTGGGCGTCGATGGAGGCACCCCCGAACGCGTGCTCCTCGAACTCGAGCTCGACCACGGTCCGCAGGAGCTCCACCGTGGGAGCCAGGATCTCGGGGCCGATCCCGTCGCCGGGCAGCAAGACGATGCGCGGAGCCATGGTCAGAGGACGGTAGCCAATGGGGGCGGCAATGAAGGCCCTGCGATGCGCCCGCGCTCGCCGCTCGGAACGGATCCCACTCCGGAGACCTAAGAGGGCCGCCGCGCGACCATGTTCAGACGCACGTAGTGCAGAACGAGCGGCGTCCCCGCGCGCCGCAGGACCTCGTCGATGAATGGCTCCCGGAGGTCCTCGGGCAGCGCGTCGAGATGGCGGACGAGGCAGACGGTCTGCACGAACGGGCGCGGCTGCTCCAGGACAACCTCTTTGGGCTCGAGCCAGCACTGGACGTCGGTAAAGCCGGCGCCGGTCAGACGATGCGCCGTTTCAGGCGCATCGGCGTAGTTCCACGGTCCCTGCCAGCCGGCGAAGTGCTCGGCGAAGCGCTCTTGCGTGGCCACGTCCTCGGCCAGCGCGCGGAAGGCGTCGATGTTGCCCTTGCCCCCGCACTGGGCCTGCAGGCGACCACCGTCGCCCAGCGCCCGGTGCAGCGCGGCGAACAGCTTGGGGTGGTCGGGAATCCAGTGGAAGGTGGCGTTGGAGAAGACCACGTCGACGGGCTCGGGCAGGGAAAGCTCGGTCAGGTCCTGGCAGAGCGCGGTGACCTGGCCGTCCAACCGCTCGCGGGTGTGCGCCACCATCGACGGCGCCACGTCGACGGCGTACACGCGGCCCCGCGGGACACGTTCGAGCAACAGCTCGGTCACCCGGCCCGACCCGCAGCCGGCGTCGACGATCACCTCCTCGCCGGTCAGCTCGAGGCGATCGAGCTGCTCGAGCGCCCAGTTCAGCTGGGGATCGGAGATGCGGTCATAGGTAGCCGCATCCCAATCGCGGTCGCTCATAGGTTGGTGGTCACGGGCCCGGGAAGGCCCCGCTGGTCCTCGAAGGCGCTGATGGCGTCCGCCTGCTGGAGGGTCAGACCGATGTCGTCAAGCCCGTTGAGCAGGCGGTGTTTGATCTGGGGGTCGATGTCGAAGTGCTCGCTCCCACCCGGCCAGCGCACCTCCTGGGCGGCGAGATCGACCTGGGCCTCGCCCGCCTCACGGATGGCCGCACAGGCCTCTTCGCTGAGCTGAACGGGCAGGAGCCCGATCTTGGTGCAGTTAGAGCGGAAGATGTCGGCGAAGCTGGGCGCGACGATGGCCTGAAAGCCGTAGTCCTCGAGGGCCCAGGGGGCGTGCTCCCGGCTCGAGCCGCAGCCGAAGTTGCGACCCGTGACGAGGATCGGGTTGCGCGGCAGCTCCCAACCGGGCTGCTGAGCCCAGTCGTAGAACAGGAACTCGCCGAAGCCTGTGCGCTCCACCCGCTTGAGGAACTGCTTGGGAATGATCTGGTCGGTGTCCACGTCGTCGCGGTGCAGAACCGACACGCGACCGGTGATCGTCTCGACGGCTTTCATCAGGCGAGCACCTCCAAACGGCCCCAGTCGCGGATGTCGACGAATCGGCCCTCGATGGCCGCGGCGGCCGCCATCTCGGGCGAGACCAGATGCGAGCGAGCGCCGCGGCCCTGGCGACCCTCGAAGTTCCGGTTCGAGGTCGAGGCCACGCGCTCCCCGGGAGCGGCGATGTCGGGGTTCATGCCCAGGCACATCGAGCACCCGGCCCCCCGCCAGTCAAAGCCCGCCGCGCGGAAGACCTCATCCAAGCCCTCTTGCTCGGCCTGGTCCTTGACCTCTTGGGATCCCGGCACGACCATCGCGTAGACGTCGCTGGCCACCCTGCGCCCCTTGACCACCGCGGCGGCGGCGCGCAGGTCTCCGATGCGCGAGTTCGTGCACGAGCCGATGAACACGCGGTCGAGCGTGATCTCCTCCATGGGACCCCCGGCTCGAGGCCCATGTACTCCAGCGCGCGCTCATCCTGCTCGGTGTGGGGCTCGGGCACCGCCGCGCTGACTGGCACGACCATCCCCGGGGTCGTGCCCCAGGTGACCATCGGACTGATGGCCGCCGCGTCGACGACGATCTCGCGGTCGAAGCTCGCCCCCGGGTCGGTGTGCAGCTTGCGCCAAGCGTCGGGAATTTCAGAAGGGCCGGCGGGCTTGGAGAGCACCCACTGAAACGTGGTCGTCGTCGGGGGCGATCATGCCGGCCCGGCCGCCGCCCTCGATGGTCATGTTGCAGACGGTCATGCGCCCCTCCATGGACAGCGACTCGATGGCCGGGCCGGCGTACTCGACCACGTGCCCGACCGCGCCCGCCACGCCCATCTGGCCGATGGTGGCCAGGATGAGGTCCTTGGCCGTCACGCCGAAGCCGAGCTCGCCCTCGTAGCGGATACGCATCGACTTGGGCTTGGTCTGCACGAGGCACTGCGTGGCCAGCACGTGCTCGACCTCGCTCGTGCCGATGCCGAAGGCCAGGGCACCGAAGGCGCCATGGGTGGCGGTGTGCGAGTCACCACAGACGATGGTCATGCCCGGCTGGGTGACCCCGAGCTCGGGTCCGATGACGTGGACGATGCCCTGGCGGTCCGATCCGAGCGAGTACACGGGGATCCCGAACTCGGCGCAGTTGCGCTCCAGGGTCTGGACCTGAACGCGCGAGAGCTCGTCCCGGATCCGGGCGGCGATGGGCGTGCCGTCGGTGGGAACGTTGTGGTCGGCCGTGGCCAAGGTGTGGTCGGGGCGGCGAACCCGGCGCCCGGCCAGCCGCAGGCCGTCGAAGGCCTGGGGGCTGGTGACCTCATGGACGAGGTGCAGGTCGATGTAGAGCAGGCCGGGAGCGACCTCGTGGGCGTCCCAGATCTTGTCGAACAGTGTCTGTGGCATAGGGGTCTAGCTCCTTCGCAGGCCGGCGCTGACAATGGCGAGCAGGACGGCCTCTTCGGCTCCGGGATTCTCGAAGTGGTGGGGCAGATCGGCGTCGAAAGTGACGCAGTCGCCGGCGTTCAGGGCGTAGGCCTGGCCGTCGCAGTGCAGGGTCACGGTGCCCGATTGGACCAGGGCGGTCTCGCGGCTGCCCGGCTCGTGCATGGGCGGATCGCCCGGTCCCCCGGTCTCAGAGGCCGGCGCGAGCGTGTGGCAGGAGACCTCCGCCCGCTGACCGGGCAGGGGCGGAGTGAGGATCTCATAGCTGTGGCCCCGCCCCCGGCCGGGACCCTGCCGCCGCTCGGCCCGGGGGACGACCGAGACGGCGCCATCTTCGTCCAAGCGCAACAGCTGGGAGAGGCGAAGCTCGAGCCCGGCGGCGATCTTGGCCGCCACCTGTAGCGTCGGGCTCGTCTCGCCGCGCTCGACCTGGGAGAGCATCGGCGCGCTCACGCCTGAGCGCTCGGCCAGATCGCGCAGGGACAGGTCCATCGCCTCGCGCAGGGCGCGGATGCGCGGGCCGAGGGGGTCGGCGGCCGGCCGATCGGTGGAGATGGTGGCCATACATGCGTATGTTATCGCATACGCATGTCTCCCGCTTTTACCAGGCGGCTCCCGGGCGGGCTAGCGCTTCAGCGTCAGCCGCCAGCTGGCCGTGGACCCGTCTCGCATGACCACGCTGAGCCACACCAGGACGCTGTGCCGGTGGGCCAAGAGCTGACGCCCGGCCTTGTCCAGCCGGATCCTGAGCCTCTTGGTCTGACCGGCCGCGAGGCTGAAGCTCAGTTTCGCGTAGCTCATATGGCGGTGACTGTGGCGAGTCGCGTTTGCGCCTTTGTGGGCATCGAAGTTCTGCAGGCTCACCGTCCCTGAGCAGTCCGCTTGCGAGCAGGTGAACGGAATGCTCACCTTGCCTTGCCGGTCGGTGGCGCTCGATGCATCTGGCTTGAGACTCGGTGTCGCCGAAGTGACCGGCGACAGCGGAAGCGTCGTCGGCGTGCTCGGCTCGGCGTCAGGCGTCCAGTCCGCGCTCATGGTCACGACGTAGCGATTCTCGCCCGCGCCCTCACCGCACTGCGTGCCGTCGGTCCCCGCGCACTCCGGGGCCCAATACCGGTCATAGGCGCCGCCCTGCGTGGACACCGGCAAGGACACACCTGAGGACACCGAGATGGCCATCATGTCGTAGGCGGAAACCCCATCAGCATTGGCGGCGCTGTCGTTCTCGGTTGCCCAACTCACGGGGATGGTGGTGATGGCGTTGGCCGCGGGGGTGAACGGGGCCGTGGCATTGACGACCGTGCAGCACTGGACGGTCCCGCTCGATTGGTCGCGCAGGGCCTGAAGAAGCAGAACCTGCATCGGACCTGTGGCGGAACCCTCGGCGACGTTGAAGGCGGTGATCGTGCCTGTGCCGTGCGCACCCGGGCCCTGGGGCACGATGAAGGACTGCCCGGCGCCGCCCAGGGTGTCGGCCTCCGTGGTCAGGGTGCAGGTGGGCTGAAGGTAGAAGCTCAGGCAGGTCGCGGTCGACTGTGGGGTGACCTTGCTCAGGTTGGCCCCGAAGGTGGTCGACGCCGTCTGGGCCGCGCCCGCAGCTCCGGGCAGAACCAGACAGAGGATCAGCCCCAGGAGCAGGCCGCTGAGCGGCCGCCGCGGTGACACTGAATGGGTGATGCTCACGTGTTCGATCCTCCTCGGACTGGTCGCCGCCGGCGCGGGACGGGGCCATGCCCGACCGTGGCCGGCGGCGGGCACGGCCTACGCCGTACCAGCCCGAGCCGCGAGGCCCACAACCCAATGTGGGCCCCGTCGCTCGTCCCCCGCCACGTCAGCGCACTCCCTGGAAACCGACGTGGTGTGGACCGTAGCCCGTAGCGGTTACAGAACGCTAACAATGTGACTACAAAACTGTCTATCGTTTGCCGCGTGTGCCTCGAGTACGGGGGTTTGGGCGAACTGCGGGTACGGGCCGACGGCGTCGAGCTGGCTCTTGGTGGCGCACGACAACGAGCGCTCTTGGCCCGGTTGCTCATCGATCGCGGCCGCTTCGTGTCCCGCGAGACCCTCGTCGACGACCTCTACGGCAACTCGATCAACGGCGCCAAAGCCCTGCACGTGGCCGTCGCCCGCGTCCGACGCGCGCTCGCGCCGGCCGCGCCGCACCCTGGAGCTTCGGTGCTCGTCGCCCGTCCCGGCGGCTACCGGCTCTCGGTGGCCGGTGCCACCGTCGACGCTGATCGCTTTCAGGCCGAGCTCGTCGAGGGCGAGCAGGCGCTGGCCGCCGGAGATGCCGAGCGCGCTTGCCGCTTGCTCACCGCGGCGCTCGCCCACTGGCGCGGGCCTGCCTGGGCCGAGGTCGCCCAGAAACCGTGGGCCCGCGGCGCGGCGCGGCGCTTGGAGGAGCTGCGCCTACGGGCCCGCGAGTTGCTGGCCGAGGCCGAGATCGCACTGCACCGACCGGAAGAGGCGATCGCCGAGCTCAAGCAGCTCGCCACGATCCTGCCCGAGAGTGAGCGTGTGTGGGAGCGCTTGATGCTCGCCCTCTACCGCGCTGGGCGCCAGGCCGATGCCCTGTCGGCATACCGCGAGGCCCGCCGGCACTTGGTTCATGTGCACGGGATCGAGCCCGGGCCTCGCCTGCGCGACCTGCAGCACGCCATCCTCCTCCAGGACGCCTCGCTCGACGAGCGCCCGCCGCCACCGGTACGCCCCGCCGCGCAGCCGGGCCCCTTGATCGGGCGCACCGCCGAGCACGCCGTGCTCGCGCAGGCGTTGGAGGAGGCTCGGGGCGGGACGCGCGTGAGTGCACTTATCGGCGGAGAGACCGGGATCGGCAAGACGCATCTGGCCGCGCAGGTGGCTGGGCGGGCCGCCGAGCGGGGCTTTCTCACCCTGCACGCCCGCTGCGATCGCCATCTCGAGCTTCCCCTTCAGCCCTTGGCTGAGGCGGTGGAGCAACTGCCCCGCGCGAGCTCTGAGCAGTTCGTCGAACGGGATGGCGACCAGGGCGCGGTCCTGAGCGCCGCGCTCATCGAGGCCAGCCGCCGCCGACCGCTGTTCGTCCTCCTCGAAGACATCCACTGGGCCGACCGCTCCACGTTGCTGGCGCTGCGCCATCTGCTCACGTCGTCCGCTGCGCAGCGGATCATGATCGTGGCCACGTACCGGGCGGGGGAGATTCCGGCCGGTCACGTCCTGCGCGAAATGCTGGCCGAGCTGCGCCGGGAGCCAGGCGTGCTGCGCCTCGAGCTGACCGGCCTGTCCGAAGGGGAGGTGGCCGAGCTCGCCGGCATGGTCCTCGGGGAGCTGCGCCCGGGCGCCGTCCGGGGCCTGCACAGCATGACGGGGGGTAACCCCTTCTATCTCATCGAGACGCTGCGGGCCGTTGGCGAGGCGGGCGTGCGCCCCTACGACTGGGACCCAGACGCGTTTATGCCCCTCTCGCCCAGCGTCCGCGAGACCGTCGCCGGCCAGGTGAGCCGGCTCGGAGAGGACGCGCACCGCTTCCTCTGCGCCGCTTCGGTCCTCGGCCCACGCTTCAACTTCGAGCAGGCGGCCCGCATTGCCGGTCGGCGTCCCGAGCAGGCCGTCGACCTGCTGGAGGCCGGCCTCGAGGCCGGCCTGCTCCGCGAGTCCGAGGATGAGGTCGCCTTTCACGCCCCGCTGATCGCCCGGGTGCTCTCGGAGTCCATATCCCAGGCCCGCCGCCGCGACTTTCACCGGCGCGCCGCCAGCCTGGACACGCGCGATGGCAGTCTCAAAGCGAAGGCGACTGGCCTAACGGCGTAGGGTGAACCGCCGGCTGAACGCCTTCCCGTTGTTGAGCGTGAAGTTCAGCCACACCGCCACGCTGGCCCGGTGGGCGAGGAGTGCCCGACCAGCCTTATCCAGCTTGAGCTTGACCTTCTTCTTCTGGCCGGCGGTGAGGCTGAAGTTGAGCTTGGCGTAGGTGACGTGACGCGCCTTGCGGGCGTCTGCGGCCCCGTTGTGCGCCTCGAAGTTCTGAAGCTGCACGGTGCCGATGCAGGCCGCCGTCGAGCAGCTCAGCGGAATGTTCACCGCATTGCCCTTGACCACGCCGGACGCGGTGGCGGGCAGCAGGTTGGGAGCGGCCGGTGCCGTGGGCCCCTTCGGGGTCGGTGTGGGCGTGGTGCCCGGCACCGGGTTCGGCGTCCAATCGGCGCTCATCGTCACCACGTAGCGCTCATCGCCGCCGTAGACGTCGCACTCGGTTCCCACGGTGCCCGGACAGGCCGGGGCCCAGAAGGTGTCCGAGGCGTTGGTCTGCAGTGAAACGGGCAGGGGCACCCCCGGGGAGACCGAGATGGCCATGAGATCGAACGCGAAGACCCCGTTGTCGGGGTTGGGGACGTTGTCGTACTCAGTGGCCCAGCTCACCGGGACGGTTGTAATCGCGTTCGCCGCCGGGGTGAAGAAGGCGGTCGCGTCGAGCACGGAGCAGCAGCTCGCGGTGCTGCTCTGCTGCTGGCGCAGCGCCTGAAGGAGGAGGATCTGCATGGGCCCGGTCTGGTCGCCCACCGAGACGTGGAAAGCGGTGATCGTCCCCGTGCCATGGGTGTCGGGCCCGTCAGGGACGAGGAACGTCTCCCCCGTGCCGCCGAGCTGGTCGGCGTTCGTGGTCAACGTGCAATCCGAAGAGCTGTAAACGGTGGCGCACGTGTCGGTCGACTGCGGCGCCCGGGCCGCGAGGTTGGCGCCGAACGTGGTGGAGGTGGTCTGATAGGCCCCAGCGGAGCTCGGGAGGCCCACGAGCGCGAGCGCCACCACCAGCCCGATCCGCCGCGCTGCTCGACCCAACCCAGGTCGGTGCCCTCCTGAGACCGACATCCGCCGTCAACCCTACTCGCGTGCATGCAGCGCTGCACCAAAAATTTGCCTCGATCAGCCGGCCCGACGAGGGCTCGACCTGACCCCGGGCGAGCGCGTGTAGCCTCACCGCCCATGCTCACCCGTCCGGACGTCCTCGTCCTCGGCGGTGGCGGCGTGCTGGGCGAGGCGTGGATGACGGGCGTCCTGGCCGGCATCGAGGACGCCACCGGCTTTGACCTGCGCCGCTGCGAGGCGTTTGTGGGCACGTCGGCCGGCGCCATCGTCGCTGCCCATCTCGTGGCCGGCGAGTCCCCGCGCCGTCCGGCGCGCAAAAGCGGTGAGCTCGAGCTTGCCCCCCAGCGGCCCGTGGATGGGTTGGCCGCCGCCGCCCTGACCGCGGCGCGGCGGGCGGGCGTCATGGCCCTCAACGCCGGCTCGGCCTTCGCCCCGCTGGCCCTCGGCGTGGCCGCGCCCGGCGGCGCGGTCATGCGCTCGCTGATGCTCCGCCGTCTGCCCCGTCCCCGCTCCGACTTGGCCGCGCTGCGCGACCGGATCGACCAGAGCGGAGCCAGGTTCGACGGCCGCCTGCGCGTCACCGCCGTCGACAGGCGCTCCGGGCGCCGGGTGATCTTCGGTAGCCCGGGCGCTCCCAACGCCTCGGTGGCCGAGGCGGTCAGCGCCTCGTGCACGGTGCCGTGGCTGTTCGCGCCGGTGGAGATCGGCGGGCGGGAGTACGTCGACGGGGGCGTCTGGAGCCCCACCAACCTCGACGCCGCTCCGTCCGGACGCGACACCTACGTGCTCTGCCTGCATCCAAGCGCCAACATCGTCGGCTCGCAGCCGCTCATGGCGCTGATCCGTCGAGTCGGGCGCTCGGCCGTCTCCCTGGAGGCCCTGGCGGTTCGTCGCCGGGGGGCCCGGGTGCAGTGGGTGGCGCCCGACGATGAGGCCGCGGCCGAGATGGGGAGCAACTTCATGGATCGCTCCCCGCGCACCCGGGTCCTGGCCGCGGGATACCGCCAGGGGCTCCACGTCGGCCGCCACGGCGTCCAGTAGTCCCATCGATGACCCATCTGGGAACCACAACTTTGGCCGTGGTCAGATGTTCGAGGCTGTGATGCGCCTCCTGCGTGCCGCCGCGCTGTTGTGCGCCTTGGTTGCGACGCTGGGCCTGGCGGCGCCGGCGCTGGCTGCCTTCCCGGGCCGCAACGGCCAGCTTGCCGTTCAGCCCGCCAGCGGCGGCGGCCTCCTGCTCGTCGGACCTCAGGGCAAGGGGCTGCAGCGGATCTGCACCGACACGAGCCTGTGCGGGACCCCCGTCGCGCCGCGCTTTTCCCCTGACGGCCGGGATATTGCCTTCCTCGACGCCGGTGCGAAGACGCCCGCCGTCGTGGCCAGCGACAACACTTGCATGTGGTGCCTGCTCGGGTCTCCCCTCGATCAGGATCAGGGCACGGCGCCGTCTTTTCAGAACGGAGGCCAAGCCCTCACCTACACGACGGCCACGGGGCTGTGGCGAGCGCCATTGACGGGTGGTGCGGCCAAGAAGCTGCGCCAGGGAACCTTCTCCGGCGCGGTGTGGTCGGCCAAGGGCGCCCTCGCCTTCGCGCGCGCAGGCTGGATCTGGCTGGCCTCCCCGGGCGGGAGCCCGCACCGGTTGACCCGGGGGGAAGCGCCTAACTTCTCGCCCGGCGGGACCGAGCTGCTGTTCGCGCGGGCCGGGTCGATCTGGGTCATCTCCACCGGAGGTGGATCGGCCCAGCGGCTCCTCGCGGGCAGCGGGCCCGTGTTCTCGCCCGACGGCAAGCAGCTGGCCTTCCTGCGAGGCGGCCGGGTCTATGTCGCCACGGCGGCGGGCAAGCACGCCAAGGTTGTGCCGGGCGTCCGCGGGCGGGCCGTCGACTGGCAGCCCCTGCCGCGCTCGGGGGCACGCCCGTGCCGAGTCCCGGCGGGATCGATCCTCGTCGCCCAGACGGCCGAGGCCATGGTCACCCGCAATCCCGACACCCCGTTCACCCCGTGGTATGGCTGTCTGCAGGCCATCGGCAAGCACGTGCCGCTCGTCGCGCTCTCCTCCGTGGGCGGCGGCTACAACGCGTCGTTGTCCTCGCTGCAACTCTCGGGCCGGTTCGCCGCCTTCTCGCTCTCGACCTCTGACCAGTACGGAAACTGCGCCAACACGGTGACCGAGGTCGATCTGAGCACGGGCAAGGCGACCCAGCTCTACTCCCAGAACTGCACCGCCGCCGACAAGGGAGTCGACGGGCTAGGCCTCGACTCCAGCGGGTTCGCGGCCTGGCACGCGTTCGAGCAGACGGCCACCCCCCAGCCCCTGCAGGGGATCGCCTGCCCGTCGAGCGGCTTGTGCGTGGCCGTGGACGGGCACGGCAACGCGGCCACGACAGCCACCCCGGCCGCCGGCGGCTGGTCGCTCAACCACGTCGCCCCGGCCTTCAGCCGGGTGGTGTGCTCGAGTGCCACCCTGTGCTTGGGGCTGAGCGGCGGCAGCCTGGTGACCTCGACCGACCCGACCTCCGGCTCGTGGAGTACGCCCGCAGCGCTCGACTCGGTGGCCCTCAACGACGTGGCCTGCCCGTCGAGCACGAGCTGCGTAGCCGTCGACAGTGCGGGCAACGCCTTGACCACCGACAACCCGAGTGGCGCCGCCGCCGCCTGGATCTCGACGCCTGTGGCCGCCGGAGACGACCTCACCGGTGTCTCCTGCCCGTCGGCGCATCTATGCCTCGCGGTGGGTCAGAGCGGGACGGCGTTCACCACGACGGATATGGCCCATTGGACGCCCGCCCCTGCCGATCCGGACGGGAGCACCCTGGAGGGCGTCGCCTGTCCCTCGACCAGCCTCTGCGTGGCCTCTGATTCCGCCGGCAACGTGCTGACGCTCGACCCCACCGCCGGGCATGCGTGGACCCTCCAGCCGCTCGGACCCCCGGCCGGGGCCCTGTCTACCGGCCGGCCGACGTGCGCCTCGAGCACCCTGTGCCTGGTCCCGGCCGCCGGCGATGTGTTCGTCTCCACCGATCCGGGCGTGGGCGGGAGCTGGACGGCGACGCCGCTCGTGAGCTCGCCCAATGCGCTCACCGCCGCCACCTGCGCTCCCAGCACGACGCTCTGCGCCGCCACCGATCAGAAGGGCGACGTTCTTGTCGCCTCCGACGCCGGCGGCGGGGGGGCACCGTGGAGCACGGCGGCCGTTGACACACCCCCATGCGGCTCCTGCATCAGCGAGCAGCTGTGGGTCCGCGACGACCTGGCCATCCGGGTGCTCGATAGCGTCCTCCCCGGCCCGGGCGGGTTGATCACCGCGCCAGCGCTGGCCGGGAACTCGACCACGGTCACCTGGGCACACGGCGGGGCCGCGCAGTCGGCCCAGCTGCGCTGAGTCGCGCCGCCCGTCCGGCGCCGGCCCCAGCGCCGTCGGCCTCGGGCTCGGCCCCGCCCTCGTGGGGTTCAAAACCCCCCAAAGCTCTGCGCCCCGGCCCACCGTGGGGACCTGTACACCCCTGAGGTTCAAAAGCCCCCAGGGCGCGGGACGGCGCCGGTGTTTGGGAAGTTGTGGCCCCCGCGTCGCAGCCGGCCTACGGCGTGCGCAGCGGCTCGGCCGCCGAGGCGGTCGCCGCTTCCGCCTCGGCCGTGACCCCGCGCCGGTGCAGGGCATTGGACAGAGCGCGGACGTAGGCCCGGCCGGCGGCTTCGAGGATGTCGGTCGAGACGCCCTGTCCGGCCCCCGACACGTCGCCGAGCTCGAGCACAACCGAGGTTTCCCCGAGGGCGTCCTGGCCGCCGGTGACCGCGTCGACGCGGAACTCGCGCAGGCGGGCGTCGGCGCCGGTGGCGGCGTTGATGGCCCGGAAGATGGCGTCGACGGGGCCGTCGCCGGTAAAGGAGCCGACCGCCTCCTCCCCACTCGGGGTGCGCACACCGACGGTGGCGTGCGGCGGGCGCCGCGAGGAGGCCTCGACGTCGAACCACTCAAGCTGGTAGCCGGCCACCTCCTCGCGCAGCTCGTCGGTGACGAGCGCCTCGAGGTCCATGGCCGTGACCTGCTTCTTCTTGTCCGCGATCTCCTTGAAGCGCTTGAAGGCCGTGTTGAGGGCCTGGCCGCTCAGCTGCAGCCCGAGCTCGGCCAGCGCCTGCTGGAGGGCGTGGCGGCCCGAGTGCTTGCCCAGCACGATCGCGTTGGCCTCGAGGCCCACCGTCGTCGCATCCATGATCTCGTAGGTCGTGCGCTCCTTGAGGACACCGTCCTGGTGGATGCCCGATTCGTGGGCGAAGGCGTTGCGACCGACGATGGCCTTGTTGGGCTGGACCGGATAACCGGTGAGCCGGGAGACGAGCCGCGAGGCGCGGGAGATCTCACGCGTGAGCACGCCTGTGTGCAGACCCACATCGGGCTCGCGGGTGTGCAGGAGCATGACGATCTCCTCCAGCGAGGCGTTGCCGGCCCGCTCGCCGATGCCGTTGACGGCGCACTCGACCTGCCGGGCGCCGGCCAACAGGCCGGCGAACGAGTTGGCTACGGCCAGGCCGAGATCGTCGTGGCAGTGCACGGAGAGGATGACGTCGCGCAGCTCGGGCACGAGCTCGTAGAGGCCTGCCAGGTAGGCGGTGAACTCGTGCGGCATCGTGTAGCCGACGGTGTCGGGGATGTTGATCGTCGTCGCCCCCTCGGCGATGGCGATCGCGCACACCTCGGCGGTGAATTCCAAATCCGCCCGAGTGGCGTCCATGGGCGAGAACTCGACGTCCTCGACGTACTGCTTGGCGTGGGCCACCGCCGCGCGCGCCTGCCCCTTGACGTCCTCGCGCGTGCTCTGGAGCTGGTGGCGGATGTGGATGTCCGAGGTGGAGATGAAGGTGTGGATGCGGGGCCGGGCGGCCTCGCGGACGGCGTTGAAGGCGGCGTCGATGTCGGCCACGTGGGTGCGGGCCAGGCCGGCGATGACCGGGCCCTCGACGGTCCGCGCGATCGTCTGCACCGCCTCGAAGTCCCCCGGCGAGGTGATCGGAAAGCCGGCCTCGATGACATCGACACCGAGGCGCGCCAGCTGCTGGGCGATCTCGAGCTTCTCCTGCGTGTTCAGCGAGATGCCGGGCGACTGCTCGCCGTCGCGCAGCGTGGTGTCAAAGATGATGACCCGGTTGGGATCCTCAGGTACGGTCATGGTCGCTCCTTCTCTGCTTCTCGAAACTGGACTCCTCGGCTTTCGTTCGCGGCTACATGCGGCCGCCGGCGCGCTATTCCCCCCGAAGGGGGAGGAGGAGAAGTCGCAGGTCGAGGCGAAGCGCCATCGCGGTCAAGCCTAGCGCACCGCGCTCACAAGGTCACGGTGTATCCGGCGTCAAAGCCCTCACCGCCCACGATCTCCTTGGTCACCTCACGAGGCACCGGCGCGTCGGTGGTGATGGCCATGACTGCCACCCGCTCCGGGCCCGTGGGCTCGGCCACGCGGCCCACCCCATGCTCGTCCTCGCGCTGGCGCCCGACCGCGGCGGAGATGATGTTGATCCCGTGCGCGCCAAAGGCGGTGCCGACGTGCCCGATCATCCCGGGCCGGTCGCGGTAGCGCAGGACGGTGAGACTCTGCTCGAGCTGGATGTCGAAGCGCTGTCCCCAGGCCTCGAGGAGGTGCGGTCGGTTGCGCCGGCCGATCAGCGTGCCGGCGACCCGCACCGACTGAGCGCCCGAGGTGACGGTGACGCGGACGAGATCGGTGTAGTCGTGGGCGGTCGTGCGTTTGATCTCGGCCACCTCGATCCCCCGCTCCTCGGCCACGGCCGGCGCGTTGACCTCGTTGACGTCCTCCTCGGTGTGGCCGCGCAGGACGCCGAGCAGGGTCTGGATGGTGAGCAGGCGCGTGTCGCGCTCGGCCATCCGGCCGAGAAACTCGACCTCGATACGGTCGATCGAAGAGCCCTCGGCCAGGGTGACCGCGATCCGGCCGAGCGACCGGCACAGGGAGACGAACGGACCCAGCACCTCCATGTCCTCCGCCGGAATGGCGGGAATGTTGACTGCGGTGGAGACGACTCCGCCGGTCAGCGCCGCCACCACCTGCTCAGCCGACTGATAGCCGGCCCGGTCGGTCGCCTCGGCCGTCGACGCGCCCAGGTGGGGGGTGACGATCACATTGCGATAGCCGAACAGCGCATGATCGGTGACCGGCTCGGAGCGAAAGACGTCAAGGGCCGCCCCCGCGACCTTGCCCGAATCCAGAGCCGCCTTGAGATCCTCGTCGACGACCAGCGGCCCGCGCGCCACGTTGAGGACGCGCACTCCGTCCTTGCACTTGGACAGCGCCGCGGCGTCGAGCCACCCCTCGGTGTCCGGCGTCTTGGGCAGATGCAGGGTGAGGAAGTCAGCTTCGGCGTAGACCTGGTCCGAAGACTCGGCTTGCTCCACGCCCACTTCGCGGTAGCGCTCGGCGCCGACGTAGGGATCGAAGGCGAGCACCCGCATACCGAAGGCCAGCGCCCGTTGGGCGACGAGCTGCCCGATGCGCCCGAAGCCGAGAATCCCGAGTGTTTTCTCGTAGAGCTCGACGCCCGAGAACTTCGAGCGCTCCCACTGGCCGGAGGTCAGGGAGGCATGGGCCTGCGGGATGTTGCGGGCCAGGGCGAGCAGCAGGGCCATGGTGTGCTCGGCCGCCGTGATGATGTTGGACTGGGGCGCGTTGGCGACGACGATGCCGCGCTTGGTGGCGGTGGGTACGTCGACGTTGTCGACTCCCACGCCGGCACGACCGACCGCGCGCAGACGGGTCGCCCGCTGCAGAAGCTCGCCGTCGAGCTTGGTGGCGGAGCGGATGAGGATGCCGTCGTACTCGCCGATGCGCTGGGCCAGCTCCTCGCGTGACCAGCCGACGCCGAGCTCGACGTCGAAGTGCTCGCGCAGGAGCGCGATACCCGACTCGCCGATCTTTTCCGCCACCAGGACGCGGGTGCGGGTGCCGTTGGAGGTCATAGACATTCCAGCACGTAATCGATGCATGCGGTCAAGGCCTGAACATCGGCCGGATCGGTGGCGGGGAACATGGCCACGCGCAGCTGGTTGCGCCCGAGCTTGCGGTAGGGCTCGACATCGACGATGTCGTTGGCGCGCAGCGTGGCCGCGACCTTGGCCGCGTCGACGTGGTCGTCGAAGTCGATCGTGCCCACGACGAGCGAGCGCTTGTCCGGATCGGTGACGAACGGGGACGCGTGGGGGTGCTCCTCGGCCCAGCCGTAGAGATGGCCCGAGGACTCCGTGGTGCGCGCCACCATGCCCTCGAGGCCGCCCTTATCGAGCATCCAGTCGATCTGGTCGGCAAGCAAGAGCAGGGTGGCGATGGCCGGCGTGTTGTAGGTCTGGTCCTTGCGCGAGTTGTCCAGCGCCGTGCTCAGCGACAGGAACTCCGGCATCCAGCGGCCATCCGGCGGGGCGGCGGCGATGCTGCTCGATGCGCTCGATGGCGCGCGGGCTGACCAGGGCCAGCCACAGGCCCCCGTCGGAGGCAAAGCCCTTCTGGGGGGCGAAGTAGTAGACGTCGGCCTCGGTGATCGTCGACCGGCAGACCGCCCGCGCCCGAGGTGGCGTCGATGAGCACGAGCTGCTCCTCGCCGGCGTCCGCCGGGCGGGTGACCGGAACCATCACGCCGGTCGAGGTCTCGTTGTGGGCCCAGGCGAGTACGTCGGCGTCTCGGATCGCTCTGGGGCTCGGGCGCGTCGCCGGGCTCGGCGCTGATCACGACCGGATCGGCCAGGAACGGCGCCGTGCGGGTGACGGTGGCGAACTTCGAGGAGAACTCGCCGTAGCTGAGGTGCAGCGCCCGTTCGGCTGACCAGACCGCACGCGGCGGCGTCCCAGAACGCGGTCGTGCCGCCGTTGCCGAGCATGACCTCATAGTCGTCGGGAAGCGCGAACAGGTCGCGCAGGCCGGCGCGGATGCCGCCGACGACCTGCTTGACCGGCTTCTGGCGGTGCGAGGTGCCCATGATGGCGGCACCCGGTCCGGCGAGATACTCGAGCTGCTCGGCACGGACGCGGGAGGGGCCGGAGCCGAAGCGGCCGTCGGCGGGCTTGAGGTCCTCGGGGATCTGCAGCTCGGTGACTGTCTGGGTCATACGGGCTCCTTTCGGGGTCTCGATGCCCAGGCGCGCGGCGGTCGGTGCACCGTCGCTTCCCGGTGGTGTATCTCCACCCGATGGCGCCAGTCACGACGGCACCGGCGAGTGTAGCCGAGGGAGGTGCGGCAACCGTGATCGCTGGAGCCCGGGCCTCCTCGGGGGCTTCTACGTCCCATAGACGTCACAGCCCCCGCGCGCCGAGCCCGGGGCGTCCCGAGTTGGGCACCCCCCGGTTCGGCACCCCCCAGTTCGGCGCAGCCGAACCCGCCAGCCAGGTCGAAGGCCTCGCCAGCCTCGCCCTATTCGTCGAACTCGGTGTCGATCCAGTCCATCTGGGAGCGCAGCTCCTGGCCGACGAGCTCGACCTGGTGGCGCGACTGCTCCTCGCGCATGCGCTTGAAGTTCTCCTGCCCGGCACGGTTCTCGGCGATCCACTCCCGGGCGAAGTCGCCGGACTGGATCTCGGACAGGAGCTGCTTCATGGCCTCACGCGACTGCTCGCCGATCACCCGCCGGCCGCGGGTCAAGTCCCCGTACTCGGCCGTGTTCGAGATCGAGTAGCGCATGCCGGCGATCCCCTTCTCGTACATGAGATCGACGATGAGCTTGAGCTCGTGCAGGCACTCGAAGTAGGCCAGGCGCGGGTCATAACCGGCGTCGACCAGGGTCTCGTAGCCGGCGCGGACGAGCTCGGTCACCCCGCCACAGAGCACCGCCTGCTCGCCGAACAGGTCGGTTTCGGTCTCGTCCTTGAACGTCGTCTCGATGACGCCGCCGCGGGTGCAGCCGATGCCCTTGGCGTAGGCGAGCGCCAGCGCGAGGGCATCGCCGCCGGCGTCCTGGTGGACGGCCACGAGCCCGGGCACGCCTGACCCCTCCAGGAACTGACGACGGACGAGATGACCGGGGCCCTTGGGGGCCACGAGGGCCACATCCACCTCCGGCGGCGGGACGATTTCCCCGTAATGGATCGAGAAGCCGTGGCCGAACATGACCATGTTCCCGGCGGCGATGCCGTCCCCCACGCCGGACTCCCACACCCGCTTGTGGAGCTCGTCGGGGACGAGGAGCATGATCACGTCGCCCTCGCTGGCCGCGTCGGCCGGCTCGAGCACCCGCAGGCCATGACCCTCAGCCTTGGCCACGCTGGCTGAGTCGGAGCGCAGCCCGACGACGACCGAGACGCCGGAGTCCTTGAGATTGAGGGCATGAGCGTGGCCTTGGGAGCCATAGCCGATGATGGCCACGGTCTTCCCGTCGAGCTTGTGCAGATCCGCGTCGTCGTCGTAGAACATGACCCGAGCGTATCTTCCGGGGCCCTCACGCGACGGCTCGCTGCGCGGGGCCCCCGCACCCCGACGCCGGCCGGGCCTCTCGGCGCCGCCCCGGGGCCACGCCCCGCGGACTGACGCCGTCGGCCCGGCCCGCGCCGTCCTCGCTCAACCGCCTCCGAAGTGCGAGCGCAGCGACATGACGTCGTTCACGTAGCGCTGGGTATCGGGCAACATCCCGTGCTGGCGCACGGAGGCCAGCCCTTGGTAGTAGCCCGCCGCCGCCATGGCGGGGTCCCCGCCCGTCTGGTTGAGCAGCCAGTGGAGCATCAACGAGCCGCCGCGGACGTTGTCGGTGGCCGAGGCCGGCGCCAGCGGGGTCCCGGTGTCGAGCGAGTGCTGGATCCACTCCCAGGTGCCGGGAAGGATCTGCATGATCCCGCGGGCATCGGCGCTCGAGACGAGATCGTTGTTGAAGCCGCTCTCCTGCCAGGCGATGGCGTCGGCGAGCGAGGAGGTGGCGCCGTTGCCGGCCCCGATGGAGCCGATCTCCGAGCCGCTCAGCCGTTCGGGGGTGGGATAGGGCGGCCCACCGGAGGTCCCCTGAGCCGCGGCCCCCTGAGGCTCGTAGGAGGAGGACGTCGCCGTCGAGACCGGCTCGGAGTATCCGTGCGAGACGTAGGTCGAGCGCGAGCCGGGAAGGCGCATGACCGTCCCGGCCATGATCAGGTTGTAGGAGGAGAGTCCGTTGGCGGCCGCGAGCTCGGACATGGGAATGCCCGTCCGCCGCGAGAGCCCCGACAGGGTGTCACCGGGCTCGACGACCAGCCCGCCCGCGCTCGACGGCGCCGAGCTGACCGCGAAGCTGGAGACCGCGCTCACCGTCGAGGCGGCCGCGGTCGAGCCTGAGCCGACGTCGTCGCTGTCCGCGTCGTCATCTCCGGCCGAGCCGTAGGACGTCGAGGAGGACGCGACCGGGGCGCTGTAGGCCGGCGCCTCGGACTGGGGCGGGATCACCACCGCGCTGCCGCTGGTGAGCCAGCTGCCCGCCGAGATGCCATTGGCGGCGGCGAGCTGGGAGACGCTCAGTCCGTCCTGAGCAGCGATCGAGTACAGAGACTCGCCCGCACCGACTTGATGGATGGGAAGGGCGTAGACCGACGCCGGGAGCGCTAGCCCGAAGGCAGCGCAAAGTGGAAGCACGACTCGCAAGCGCATGCTCCGCAGTTTCAACCAACCTTATTTCGCTGTGAAGCTCTGCAATCCTGCTGTCGCCGTGCAATTTCCCGTGCAGCCGGTCATGCCTCTGCGACCGCGGCGAGCGAACGTCCCGGGAGCTCGAGCGCCCCGCTCGGCCCCTGCGCGAACGGGGCCGCGAGGACGGCCATCCGATCCCTGACCTGCGCGCGCCGCTCCTCGTCGAGCTCCGCCCAGTGGTCGCGAAACACCCCCGAGAGCTGGCTTGTCTCATACACGTAGCTCTCGAGATCGGGGTAGTGCCGGGGCACCTCCACCGATCCGACCACGACGTCGCCGAACCCGGCGTCTTGCAGGAGCTCCTCGAGACGCCCGGGCCCCGACAAGGCGAACATGCCCGGCGCCGCCGGGTCGGGCGCCGCCATCAAGCCGAGATCGGTGAGCGCCCGCTGGGCGATGGTCGCCCACGGGTTGTGCTCGGGCAGGTCCCACACGGCGACGGCGATACGCCCGCCTGGCCGGAGCACCCGCCGCATCTCCTGCGCCGCCGCCTCCGGATCGAGAGCCAGCGTCAGGCCCCAGCGGCACAGGACGGCGTCGACACCGGCGGCCGGGAGGTCGATCCACTCGAGCTGCAGGGCCTTGAACTCGACGCCGGAGATCCCCAGCTCGCCGGCGCGGCGGCGGGCCACCTCGAGCATGGCCTCGGCGCCGTCGCTGCAGATCAGCGTCCCCCCCGGCGCGACCAGCTCGGCGGCCATGAAACCCGTGTCCCCGGGTCCGGCCGCCAGCTCGAGCACGCGCTGGCCCGGCTGGAGCTCCAGCGCGTCAATCATCCAGGTGGAGAGAGCCATCCCCCACTCACGGATGCGCTCAGCGTTGCGGCCCCACGCCGGCGCGGCCCGCTCCCAGCGCTCCAGCGACTCGGCCCGCACGCGATCGGCCTCATGAGGGTCCACGGCTCGCGGCCTCCTCGCTGCTACGGCGTCCGCTCGGACACCCGGCGCGCGATCTCCCCGAACGCCTCTTCGACGCGGCGGCCGAGGCGGCGCTGGAAGATGGCCAGGGTGGCCTCGGAGGCGATGGGCGCGAGGCGCTCCACCGCGGCCTCGATCTCAGGCCAGCGCTCGGCGGGCATATCGGCCTGGGCGAAGGGCTTCCAGATCTCGCCCAGGAACAGGGCCACGAAGGCGCGCGAGACGGAGTCGACATGGCGCTCGATCTCCTCGAGCACGGTTAGGGCGCTGGGCAGCGAGATCCCCCGGCGCACGACCTCCTCGGCCAGGGCCAGCAGCGACGGGCTCGGCACTTCATAGAGCTCGTCGGAGAGGGGGACGAGGACCCCGAGCCGCTCGGCTTCGGCGAGTACCTCAGGAGCCTCCTCGGGGCTGACGCGAAACCGGCGGCCGAGCTCTCGGGTGGTCAGGGTCTCGGACCGCTCGCCGCCGGCGGCCGCGTTCAGCGCCTGTTTGAAGGCGAGCAGGCGCTCGGCGGTGCCCTCGGTGTCCTCGAGCAGGCGCTTGATCCCGCCGAGGTTGAAGCCGTCGTCCTGGAGCTCGCGGATCAGCCGCAGCTGGGCCACGTGCTCGGGACCGTAGTAGCCGACCCGCAGGCGCACCTCGGGAGGGGCCAGCAGCCCGCGGGCCTGGTGGGCGCGGATGTTGCGCACCGTCATTCCGGTCAGCGCCGCGAGCTGCTCGACGGTGAGCTGGTTCGGTGACTCGGCATCCTCGATCGGGCGCAGCGACGACATGGTCAGGAGGCGATCATACGTCCGCGCTCAGCCGGCGACGAAGCAGCTTGCCGGACACCGTGCGGGGCAACTCGTCGACGTAGCGGACATGCTTGGGGACCTTGAAGCGGGCCAGATGGGCGGCACAGTGGTCCTGGAGCTCGTGGGGCGCGATGTGCGCGCCTGCCTTGAGCACCACGGCCGCGACGACGGCTTCCCCCCACACCGGGTCGGGCCGAGCGTGGACTCCGGCATCGATCACCTCCGGATGCTCGAGCAGCACCGCTTCCACTTCGGTGGGAGCCACGTTCTCCCCGCCGGTGACGATGGTGTCCGCCTTGCGGCCGGTGATCGTGAGACGCCCACGCCCGTCGAGCGCTCCCACATCGCCCGTGTGCAGCCATCCGTCGGGGGCGAGCGAGCCTGGCGAGACGGTGGCGCCGCGCACCAGGATCTCGCCGTCGCCGGCCAGCCGGAGCTCTACGCCAGGCAGCGGCCAGCCGTGCGTGGCAATCTGCGAGCAGGCCTCGGTCATCCCGTAGGTGGGCGCCACCGGCACCCCCGCGCCGGCCGCCCGCCGCAGCAGGGCAGGCGCGATCGGTCCGCCGCCCAGAAGCACCCAGCGCAGCGTCGGAGGCTCGCGCAAGCCCGCGTCGAGGAGCCGAGAGAGCATGGTGGGCACGAGCGAGACCATGGTGATGCGCTCCCCGGGATCGCTGAGCGCCGCCGCCACCACAGTGGGGTCGAAGCGGCCGTGGACGACGGCCGTTGTGGCGTAGATGGCGCTGCGCAGCAGGATGGAAAGGCCCCCGACGTGAATGAGGGGCATCGGGCAGAGCCAGCGCTCGTCGCCGTCGAGGCCGAGGGCGACCGCGGATCCAAGTGCGCCCGCCAGCCAGTTGGCGTAGGTGAGGGCGATGGGGCGGGGCGCGGCTGTCGTACCCGAGGTGTGCATGAGCGTGGCGGCCTCGTCCGGTGCAGGTGCGAAGCCCGCCTCCAGCGGCGATCCCGTCGGCGGGGCGTCGAGCCAGAGGCGAGCCCCAGCCGCGCGCTGCGCCCGCTCGGGCTCGCTGAGGCGCATATCGATGGGGACGGCCACCGCCCCGGCGAGCAGGCAGCCGTGCAGGGCGATGGCGAACTCGTCGGCGTCGCTCATGGCCAGCGCGACCCGGTCGCCGGGGGCCACGCCCGCCGCGCGGAGGCCGCCCGCGGCCGCGCGCGCGAGGGCCTCGAGGCCCGCGTAGGTGTAGGCACCGGCGGGGGTCTCGAGCGCGGCGTGCTCGGGCCGCCGCTGAGCGGCCCTGGTCAGCCAGGCATCCATGCGCGCAAACGGTAGTCTCGCACCCATGGAGGAGCAGCTTTCGACAGTCACCTGGCAATCGGCCGGCGAGTACACCGACATCCGCTACGAGCTCTCCACGGGCGCGGACGCCGGCATCGCCAAGATCACCATCGACCGGCCCGAGGTTCGTAACGCCTTCCGGCCCGAGACTGTCGTCGAGCTCATCGACGCCTTTGAACGCGCCCGCGAGGACCCCGAGGTGGGCGTTGTGATCCTCACCGGCGAAGGACCCGACGCGTTCTGCTCAGGCGGCGACCAACGGGTGCGCGGCCAGCGCGGCGGCTACGTGTCCGGCGTCGACCCGGCGCAGGCGGGGCGCCACCAGACCGTCGGGCGCTTTCACGTGACCGACCTGCACATCCAGATCCGGCGCCTCCCCAAACCGGTCGTGGCCATGGTGGCCGGTTACGCGGTCGGCGGCGGCCACGTTCTGCACGTCGTCTGCGACCTCACCATCGCCGCCGAGAACGCCCGCTTCGGCCAGAGCGGCCCTAAGGTGGGCTCGTTCGACGGCGGCTTTGGCGCCACCGTGCTCTCCCGGCTCGTCGGGCCCAAGAAGGCCAAGGAAATCTGGTTTCTCTGCCGCCAGTACGACGCCGCGCAGGCGCTCGACATGGGCCTCATCAACGCGGTCGTGCCGCTCGAGCGCCTCGAGGCGGAGACCGTTCAGTGGTGTCGCGAGATGCTCGCCCTCTCCCCCTTCGCCCTGCGCATGCTCAAGGCGAGCTTCAACGCCGACGAGGATGGACTGGCCGGCATCCAGCAGCTCGCTCACGACGCCAATCTCCTCTTCTACATGAGTGAGGAGGCGCAGGAGGGCCGCAACGCCTACCTCGAGAAGCGCCGGCCCGACTTCTCGAAGTTCCCCCGGCGAGCGTGATGGCGCTGACCGGCGACCGGGCGCAGCCTGCACGGAGCCGCGTGGAGGGACCAAGCGGCGCGCACATCTGGCTGATGGCGGCGCGCGTGCGCACTCTGCCGGCCGCCATGTCGCCGGTGCTCGTGGGCACGGCCCTGGCCGGGTTCTTCGGCGTCTTTCACCCGTTGCGCTTCGTGGCCGCGCTCATCGGGGCCATCTTCATCCAGGTGGGCACCAACCTCTCCAACGACTACTCCGATGCCCGCCGAGGTGCCGATGCCGAGGACCGCCTCGGTCCCGTGCGCGTGACCGCCGGCGGGCTTGTGCCACCGGATCGGGTGCTCGCCGCCACCTATCTGTCCTTTGGCGTGGCGGTGCTGGCGGGCGTGTACCTAATCGTCGTGGCGGGGTGGCAGCTCCTGCTCGTCGGAGCCGCCTCCATCCTGGCCGGCGTGCTCTATACCGGTGGGCCCAAGCCGTATGGGTATGAAGGGCTGGGCGAGGTGTTCGTCTTTCTCTTCTTCGGCATCGTCGCCGTGGCCGGGTCGTTCTTCGTCCAGGTCCGTCATCTCGATTGGGAGGCGTTCGCCCTCGCCGTTCCCGTGGGGCTGATCGCGGCCGGCATCCTCGTCGTCAACAACGTGCGCGACATCGACTCAGACCGCCGGGCGGGCAAGCGCACGCTGGCGGTCCGGTTGGGACGGGCACGCACGCGGGTCATGTTCGCCGCCGTCATCTACCTGGCCTACGCGCTCACCCCGGCCACGTGGGCCCTCGGCCCGTTGACGGCCTGGGTGCTCCTCCCCTGGCTGACCCTGCCTCTGGCGGCGCGGATCGTCCGCACGGTGCGGCTACGCGTCGATGGCCCGGCTCTCAACGGTGCTCTGGCCGGCACCGGCCTGCTTCAGCTCGTCTTCTGCGCGTTGCTCTCGGCGGGGTTGCTGCTCAGTCGCTGATCGCGGATCGGGATGCTGGTCAAGGTCGAAGTGACGCGCGCCCGCTTGCGCCGGGCGTTTGGGGCGGCGTGGGGGTCGACGCAGGAGCGAGAGCTCCTCATCCTCGCCCTCGAGGACTCGCGCGGCTATGTCGGCTATGGCGAGGCGTCGCCGCTGCCCGCGTACGACGGGGTCACCATCGCCGACGTGCAGGCGGCGCTGGCCGACTGTCATGGTCCGCTGACGCGAGCCCGATGGCTTGACCGGGCTGAGCTTTTGGCCGAGTGCACGCGCCTCACCGTCGTGCCCCACGCCTTGGCCGCCATTGACCTGGCCCTGTGGGATCTGGCCGGCAAGCAGGCGGGGGAGCCGGTGTGGCGGCTGCTCGGTGCGCCCGGGCCGGGGCCCGTGCCGGTCAACTACACCATCTCGGCCACCGACCGGACCGGGGCCGCCGCGGAGGCGGACGGGCCCGCCGGGCCGGGTTCGGCTGCGTCAAGGTCAAGGTCGGCACCGGGGATGACGCCGGCCGGATCGCCGCGGTGCGCGCCGCCGCCGGGAGCGAGGTGGCGCTGCGCGTGGACGCCAACGGCGCGTGGAGCGTGACCGAGGCGGCCGCTGCGCTCGCAGCGCTGGCGCCGGCCGGGATCGAGCTGTGCGAGGAGCCGGTCCAGGGTCTGGACGCGGTGGTCGAGCTCGGCGCGAGCCACCGCGGTGCCGCTGGCCATGGATGAGACGACGAGCGAGCCGGAAGCGCTCGAGCGCGGCTGCTGCCAAGCGGTGTGCCTCAAGCTCGGGCGCTTTGGGGGCATCGACGGGTTGCTGGCCGCGACGCGGCGGGCCCGCCGGGCCGGGTACGAGGTCTATTTGGCCTCGACCCTCGAGGGTCCCCTCGGCATCGCCGCGGCCCTGCACGCGGCGGCCGCCCTCACCCCGGATCGTCCCTGCGGCCTGGCCACCATGGAGCTCTTCGAGCGACCGTTCCCCGCTCTGGCGGCCACCGGCGGGATGCTCGCGCCGCCCCCGGGGCCGGGTCTCGGCCGGGGCCTGCGCGAGTGGTATCGCTAAGCCGCCGGCTCGCCGGCCAGGAAGCGCAGGATGGCGTCGTGGGTCTCGCGGGGGCGCTCGAGCTGGGGGATGTGGCCGCAGTCGAGCTCGAGGTGCTCACTCTGGGGCAGCGCCTCGCGCACGTGGCGCTCGAACCCGATGGGCACCAGGGTGTCCTTCCTGCCCCAGACGAACAGGCAGGGCGCGGTCAGGGCGGGAAACCGGGTCCAGAACCCGTGCTTGCCGAGGGGCTCCTCCATGTAGATGTTGCGCGCCGCGGTATAGAAGGCCGATCGGCCCCTCGGACTCAGGTAGGAACGTAGGAACTCGTCGATGCCCGCCGCCGTCCACTGGCCGTCGGCGGCCGGGACGACGCGCTTGACGAGCTCCTCGACGATGGCCCGGGGCGCGGGCTGGATCAGCCCGAGCTTGGTGGGGACGACCCGGAGCAGCGGCGCCCACGGCCGCGAGCGCAACCAGGCCAGCGACGGGGCCAGCAGGACCAGGCGACCGATCCGATCCGGGTGCAGCAAGCCCATCTCCAGGGCCACGCGGCCGCCCATGCTGTTGCCGACGAGGTCGGCCCGCTCGAGCCCGAGGGCGTCGAGGAGAGCCGCCATGGCCCCGGCGAAGAAGGGCGGATCGTAGGCGCCGCCGATCGGCTTGACCGAGTCGCCGAAGCCGGGGAGGTCGACGGCGATCGTCCGGTAGGAGCGGGCGAGCGCGGCCACGGTGGGCAAAAACGACGCTTTGGTGGCTCCCAGTCCGTGCAGGAGCAGAACCGGGGGGCCGCTTCCGGCCTCGGTCACCGAGATCCGGCCCATTGACGTCCGCACGTGGTGGATGCGCAGCTGCCTGCCGTGACCCGGTGGCGCCGTGGCGGCCAGAAAGCCGACCCCGAGATGAAGGTCGTGGCGGATGCGCACGCGGCCGCCTCGAAAGGCCCGCAGGCCGCCGGTCTGGGCGAGCTCGCGCCATCCGTCCGCGTCGGCGCTGAGCAGCGCGTCGGCGCGCTTGCCGTTCGCGGTCACCAGTTGGGCCTGGCCCCAGTCGATGATCACGTCGAAGAGGGGTTCACCGTCGCACTCGAGGCGAAGCCGCGCGTGGGGGCGGCCGATGTCGAAGACCGAGGCGTCGTAGCGCTCGACGAGGGATTCGATCGCCGCCGTGGGCGAGGGCGGCTGGCGCTGCGCCTGCTCGTCGAGGTTGGTCTTGACCCCTGATCCCACGGCGCCTCCCAGTATGCCACGGATTTGCCGTCCGGACGCCCAGCGCACGGACGGCCGTCAGGCGAACACCGAAACGCGCGGCGGCTCCCGCTCGTCCGCGATTACCCGGCCCGTGGCGGTGTACGCGCCCAGGCGGGTGGGCGGTGGCAGAGGGCCCGGCGCGAGGGCCGGCGCAGGACCGGCGGGCGCAGAGCTGGCCGCCGGTGTGGCCGCCGCCTCGGGGGCGGGCGCCTGCCCCCGTCCGGTCTCTCCAGAGGCCGGCGGCATCGATCCGTGCGATGTCAGCGACGGTATCTCCACGACCGCTTTAGTTGATCGTCCGGGGGCTATGCGTCTTGAGCAGCGCGGTCGCGGGGCGCCCGTCGTCAGAGCAGCGCGGCCACCTCGGCCGGCGCCTCGAGGTGAACGGCATGCCCCGCGCCGGCGACGACCACGAGCTCGGCGTGCGGCAGGCCCGCCTGCATGTCGGTCGGCGATGGCGCGGAACTTGGTGTCGTGCTCGCCGACGACCAGGGTCACGGGCATGGTCGAGCTCGCCGAGGCGCCCCCACAGCGAGGCGAGCGCGCCGGTGCCCAGGCCGCGCAGCGCGGCCGCCAGCCCGTCCGGCGTATTGCGCAGCCGATCGGCGTGAGCGCGGCGCGCGACCGCCTCGGGCAGGCCGGCCAGGACCGGCGTTTGGGCCCAGCGGGCGGCGAACGCCTCGATGGTCGCAGCGCTCGACCTCGCCGGCCAGCCGCTCGTCGGCCTCCCGGCGGGCGCGTCGCTCGTGCCGCGTCGGCCAAGCCCGGGACTGGCCCCGATCAGCACCAGGCGCGCGCACGCGCTGCGGTGCGGCCAGGGCGACATGCAGGGCGATCCGGCCCCCCATCGAGTAGCCGACCAGGGTGAACGGGCCCTCGACCAGCCCCTCGCAGGTCGGCCAGCACGGCGGCCAGCGACACGGGCCGGCGCCCCGACGCCGAGCCGTGGCCGCGGATGTCGGGGGCCAGCGGCCCGGTAGCGTTCGCCCAGCGCGGTCGCGACGCCGTCCCAGCTGGCGCCGGTGTGCGTGAAGCCGTGCAGCAGGACGGCGACCGGCACCATGTCCTCCATCATGACCGCCACCGACACCTACCTGCTCCTGCGCGCGTTGTGCGACGAGCTGGCTCGCTGCGGACTGCAGCACGCCTGCACCTCCCCCGGGTCGCGCTCGACCCCGATCGTCCTCTCGCTCGCCCGCGAGCCGCGCATCCGCTGCTGGTCGCACCTCGACGAGCGCTGCGCCGGCTTCTTCGCCCTCGGAGCGGCCAAGGCGTCGGCGCGGCCGGTGGCGGTCGCCTGCACGTCGGGTACGGCCGCGGCCAACTTCGCCCCGGCGGTGATCGAGGCCCACTGGGCGCGGGTGCCGCTGATCGTGCTCACCGCCGACCGGCCGCCCGAGCTGCGCGACGTCGGCGCCGGGCAGACGATCGACCAGCTCAAGCTCTACGGCGATGCCGTCAAGTGGTTCTTCGAGGTCGACGTGCCCGCGGCCGGCACCGAGCAGCTGCGCTGGATCCGCGCGCTGGCCTGCCGCGCCTACTGGACCGCGGCAGGCGGGGTGCCGGGCCCCGTCCACCTCAACCTTCCCGCTGCGCGAGCCGCTCGTGCTCGACGGAGCCGCTGCCCGACGATGGCACCGGACGCCCCAGCGGCCAGCCGTACGTGGCCCGAGCCCCCCGCGGTGGCGAGCGCCAGCGGGCGACGGCTCGAGCTGCCGGCGCGCGGCGTCGTGGTGGCCGGCCGAGATGAACGCCAGGGCGGGCTGGCCGACGCGGCGGTCCGGTTCGCGCAACGGGCCGGCTACCCGCTTGCTGGCCGATCCGCTGTCGGGCGCGCGCCAGGGGCCGGCCGCGATCGCCCATTACGACCTGCTGCTGCGCTCGGCCGGAGTTCACCGGCCGCATGCGGCCCGCAGTTGGTCATCCGCCTCGGCGACCTGCCGACCTCCAAGCCGCTGCGCACCTGGCTGGCCGGCCTGGCCGACGTCCACCAGGTCGCCTTCGACCCCGAGGGCGCCTGGCAGGACCCGGCCACGGTAGTGGGCGAGCGCCTGGCCGCGGCGGCCACCGCGGCGCTGCCCGAGCTCGATCCCCCCGTCGACCCGGAGTGGCTGGCGGCCTGGCGCAGCGCCGATGCCGCGCGTCGCTCGTGCGATCGAGGCCGTGCTCGGCGACGAGCTCTCCGAGCCGCTGGTCGCCCGCTGCGCTGGCTGCGTGGCTCGGCCCGCGAGGCCACGCTGTTCGTCGCCAGCTCGATGCCGATCCGCGACGTCGAGGAGTTCGCGCCGGCCTCGGACGGACGCGGCGCCGCGGATGCTGTCCAACCGCGGCGCCAACGGCATCGACGGCACCGTCTCCGCGCGCCTTCGGCGCGGCGGCGGTCAGCGACGGGCCGGTGGTGCTGCTGATCGGCGACGTGGCCCTGGCCCACGACATCGGCGGGCTGCTTGCCGCGCGCCGGCTGGGCCTCCCCCTGACCATCGTGCTGCTCAACAACGACGGCGGCGGCATCTTCCACTTCCTGCCCGTGGCCGTCCAGAGCGCGACGCCTTCGAGGAGCACGTGGCCACTCCCCACGGCCTGGACTTCGAGCGGGCGGCCGAGCTGTTCGGCTGCGCCTACGAGCGGGCGACCTCGCTGGCCGGGATGCGCCAGGCGCTGCGAGCGCTCGCACGCGCCCGGGGACGACGATCCTCGAGGTCCGCACCGACCGGGAGGAGAACCTGGCGCTGCACCGGCGGGTGGCCGAGGCGGCGCGGGTCGGCGCTCGGCGCCGCCGTGGCCCTCCGGGTGAGCGCGACAGGCTCAGCCCGGCCAGCAGCGGCAGCAGCGCGCCGAGCTTGACCTCGGTCTCGGCCAGCTCGGAGGCCGGCTCGGAGTCGCGGACGATCCCGCAGCCGGCGTACAGGTGCGCGCGGCCGCCCGCGCAGCAGCGCGCAGCGCAGGGCCACGCAGAACTCGCCGTCTCCGGTGGCGTCGACCCACCCCACCGCGCCGGCATACCAGCCGCGATCCAGCCCCTCGAGAGCGGGGATCAGCCGCGCGGCCACGGCGGCCGGCTCGCCACCCACGGCGGGCGTGGGATGCAGCAGGCCGGCCAGCTGCGACGGCGTCGAGGGGCGCGGCCAGCTGGGCGCGGATCGGGCGTGCCAGGTGCTGGATGTTGGCCACGCGCACCAGCGACGGCTCGGGCGCCGCGGTCACCCACACCGCATGCGGGCGCAGGGCGCGGGCGATGCGGCGGGCCACGATCGCGTTCTCCTCGCGGTCCTTGTCGCTCTGGCGCAGCTGCTCGCCGAGGTGGTCATCGACGGCCGGATCGGCGCTGCGCCGGGTCGAGCCGGCCAGCGCGACCGTGCTGGCCCGCTGGCCCTCGCGGCGCACGAGCAGCTCCGGGCTGGCGGCCAGGAAGGTGGCCTCGCCGCGGCCGACGGCGAACACGTAGCAGCTCGGGTACGCCTCGCGCAGCACGCCGATGCACCGCCGCCGGGTCGTGCTCGCGCGGGCGCGTGGACCTCGACCTCGCGGGCCAGCACGACCTTCTCGAGCTCGCCGGCGCGGATGCGCTGCACCGCCCGGGCGACGGCCTCCTCGTAGTGCGACGGCGGCATCGGGCTGAGCACGCGGTAGAGGCCGGTCGGGGCCGGATCGAGCAGCGGCAGCGCCGCGCGCGCAGAGCCGCCGCGCCGAGCGCTGCAGCCCGGGCGGCCAGCTCCTCGAGCGGTGTCGTCGGGTGCCGACGAGCAGGTTGACGGTCAGCAGCGCCTCTGCGCCGCGGCGGGCCAGCGACAGCTCCGGGACGTGCAGCGACGGCGGCCGGAAAGCCGTCCCAGCGCGGCGCCCCGCCGCCCTCGGCGGCAAAGGCGAAGCCGCCCAGCGCGACCAGCCCGGCCCCGGGCGGACCGTCGACCGGCTCGGCCACCGCCGCCGGCGACCAGCTCGCGCCACTGGCGGGCGACCGCGCGCGAAGCGGCCGGCGCCCGCCGGCGCGTCAGCGCGCGCACGCACCCAGCGGCGGCCAGGGCAGAGCCGTCGCGGTCGGGCTGCTCGAGGCAGAACCATGGCTCACCGGGGCGGCGGGCGCTGAGCACGAGCGCCGTCGGGTCGCTGCCGGCCGGGGCAGCCACGGTGGCGCTGGCCAGCACCGGACGCCCGCGCGCGCGGGCCCGGCGCAGCGCGCTCTCGAGGCGGCGCGCGCAGCGCGGCGCTCGGCGCGCGGTCGAGGGCCTCGACCATCGCGCGACAACCTAGCGCGCCCGCGCGGGCCGGCAGGCTCAGGTCTCGCCGCGGCCGCGCGAGATGGCGATCTCGCCCGTGCGGGCCATCTCGATCAGCCCGAACGGCCGCACGAGCCGCTCGAAGGCGTCGATCTTGTCGCACGTGCCGGTGACCTCGACGACCACCGAGCGCTTGGTCACATCGACGATCTTGGCCCGGAAGATCTCGCAGATCTGCATGACCTCGGTGCGGCTGGCGCCGTCGGCGGAGATCTTGAACATGGCCAGCTCGCGCGCCAGCGTCTCGGCGGGCTCGAGGTCGCGGATCTTCAGGACGTTGATCAGCTTGTGCAGCTGCTTGGTCACCTGATCGATCGGATGCACCGCCCCGTCGAGGGTCAGCGTGATGCGGCAGAAGCGCTCGTCGTCGGTCGGACCGACGGCCAGCGTGTCGATGTTGAAGCCGCGCCGGGCGAACAGGCCGGCGATCCGGGTCAGGACGCCGGGCTTGTTCTCGACCAGGATCGAGAGGATGTGCTTGCGGCCGGTGCGCAGGCCCGACCGCCGCCTCGAGCTGGTCGAGCGAGAGGACCTCCTTGGTGGCTGGCTCTCCCATCGCTCAGCCCACCATGTCCCGCGCGGCCTGGCCGGCCGGGATCATCGGATAGGTGTTCTCCTCGCGCGTGACCCGGACGTCGACGACGACCGGCCCCTCGGTGGCCAGCGCCGCCCGGATGTCGTCGACCAGCGTGTGCTTGTCCTGCAGGCGGATGCCGGTGGCGCCGTAGGCCTCGGCGAGCTTGACGAAGTCCGGGCCACTTGCCCATGTCGACCTGGCTGTAGCGCTTGTCCCAGAACAGCTCCTGCCACTGGCGGACCATGCCCAGGTAGCCGTTGTTCATGATGAACACCTTGATGGCGATGCCCTCCTGGGCGCAGGTGGCCAGCTCCTGGGCGTTCATCTGCACCGAGCCGTCGCCGGAGACGCAGACGACCGTCTGGTCCGGGCAGCCGACCTTGGCGCCCATGGCGGCGGGCAGCCCGAAGCCCATCGTGCCCAGACCGCCGGAGTTGATCCACGTCCGCGGCTCGCGGAAGTGGAAGTACTGGGCCGCCCACATCTGGTGCTGGCCGACGTCGCTGGTGACGATCGCGTCGCCGCCGGTGGCCTCATACAGGGCCTGGATCATGTACTGGGGCTTGATCTCGGCGTCCGTGGAGTCCTCGTAGCCGAGCGGGTGGCGCTCCTGCCAGGCCCGGATCCGCGACCACCACTCCTCCAGACGGCCCGGCTCGGCGCCGAGCGCGCGGTACTCGGCGGTCAGCCGCGGCAGGATGTTCTTGGCGTCGCCGACGATCGGGATGTGCGCCGGGACGTTCTTGGAGATCTCGGCCGGATCGATGTCGATGTGGATGAACTTCGCCCGCGGCGCGAACTCCGACAGCTTGCCGGTGACCCGGTCGTCGAAGCGGGCGCCGATGGCCACGATCAGGTCGGCCTCGTCCATGGCGTAGTTGGCCGCCCGGGTGCCGTGCATGCCGAGCATGCCCAGCCACTGCTCGTGCGGCGCCGGGAAAGCCGCCCAGACCCTTGACCGTGCAGGTCACCGGGAAGCGGTCGGCGGTGGCCAGCTCGGTCAGCTCGGCCGCGGCGTTGGCGCTGATCACGCCGCCGCCGGCGTAGATGACCGGGCGGCGGGCGTTGGCCAGCGCCTTGGCGGCCAGGCGGATCTGCTTCTGGTTGCCGTCCGTGGTCGGCTGGTAGCCGGGCAGGTGCACGTCGGTGACCGGCTCGTAGGCGATGTCGGCCCGGCTGAGGTCCTGCGGGATGTCGACCACGACCGGGCCCGGGCCGGCCGGTGCGGGCGATGTGGAAGGCCTCGTGGATCGAGCGCGGGATCTCCAGCGGGTGCTGGATCATGAAGCTGTGCTTGACGACCGGCATGGTGATGCCGATCGTGTCGGCCTCCTGGAAGCCGTCGGTGCCCGAGCAGCTCGGTGCGGACCTGGCCGGTGATGAACACCACCGGGACCGAGTCCATCATCGCGTCGCAGATCGGCGTGACGACGTTCGTGGCCCCCGGGCCGCTCGTGGCCAGCGCGACGCCGACCTTGCCCGGTGGCCTTGGCGTAGCCCTCGGCGGCGTGGCCGCCGCCGGCCTCGTGGCGGACGAGGATGTGGCGGATGCCGGCGTCGTAGAAGGCGTCGTAGGTCGGGAGGTTGGCGCCGCCGGGCAGCCCGAATACGACGTCGACACCTTCGGCCTTCAGGCATTCCATCAGGGCGTCGACTGCACGCATGGCGCTCGCCTCCTTTCAGGGTTCAGGACGCGCGCGCGGAGCCGCCCGCGCGCGCAGGGAGATCCGAGTGTACCGAGCCGGTTCCGGGCGCTCGACGCCGACCGGCACGGGCCGGTCAGCGGCTGACGCAGCCCGGCCATCGACGCCTCGGAGGCGATCGCGACGTCGGGGAACTCGAGCTCGGCGCCGCAGTCGGTGCACACGGCGTCGTGGAGCTTGACGCACCCGCCCGCAGCCCGGGGCACTGGCGGCGCAGCTCGCGGTTCTCCCAGCGGTAGCAGACGGCCGCCAGCAGGCCGATGAACGGCACCAGGCCCGAGACGAGGAACCACATCAAGAACGAGCTGCCCTTCATGCGGCCGACGACGCCCCCGGCCAGTCCGAAGAAGAACAGGATGACCAGCAGCCCGAGCCCTGCATGCGGCGGCGCTTACCAGACGAGCGTCTTGAGCGCCCACAGCACGGCGACGCAGCACCGCGGCCACGACGACGAACCAGAAGATGGCCATGACGAAGCCGATGACGAGCTGCATGGCGATCGCGGCGGCCACGAGCAGGACCACCAGCGCGAGGAGCCGACGCAGCAACGACGGCCGTTGCGGCTCGACCTCGAACTCATTGTGCATAATGTCAAGGCTAGCGCGCGCGCCGGCCTGCGGATCGATGCGCTTGTGCAGCGTGAATCTTCCGCCGTCTATTCGTAGACGCGCTTGAGGTGCTCGAACCGCGCGTCGGCACCGGCGGACGGCCGTCGAAGCGCAGCCGGGCCAGCCGGTAGCGGCGGATCGGGGTGCCCGCCGGACTTCGTCCGCCTCAGCGCGGCGATCGGCGACCAGGAGAACTCTTGGAGGATGTGATTGGGCGGGTCATGGTCAGCATGATCGGCCCCGGGCCTAAACGCGACATTGGCCCCAGGTACAAACTTCCTGAATTCGCGCCGGCCCGCGCGGCCCGCAGCAGCGCCGCGGCGGCTCGAGCGCTCAGCGGCCGGGCGGACCCGTCCGCGCGCCAGAGCGCTTCGCGCGCGGGCTCGGGCAGCCGGCGGCGCAGCCGCCAGCACGCGCCCGAGAAGGCCAGGTTGGCCACCGTGGCAAAGCCCGCCTCGTCGGTGCGCAGAGCGAGCAGCAGGTGGGCGACGCGGTCGCCGGCCGGCAGCCCGGGTCGGTGGCCTTGACGCAGTAGCAGTGCACGCGCCGCCCGCCCGGGCGCACGAGCAGCGCACCGGCCTGGCCACCAGCCACACGCCCGAGCGCTCCCGGCTCGAGCACCAGCCCGGTCCGCGCGAACAGCTCGCGCGGCCTCGTGGTCGACGAGGTCGCCGAGCAGCCCGAGCGCGACGTGCTCGGCCCCGGGCTCGGCGGCGTCGGCGCCGGCCGCGGCGGGCGCGACCACGCCGGCGCCCCGCGAGCGCATAGAGCTCGGGAATGATCCACGCGTGGGCGACGAGGATGAGCGACCACCGGGCATGGTCACCGGCTTGGCCGCGACCAGCCCGACGGCCGCGACCAGCAACGGCACCGTGTGGGCGACCGTGCTCAGCGTCCACAGCCGCCCCGCGCGGCGCAGCGAGCGCTCGCTGACGCGCGGGCGCCAGGGGACGTTGGCCAGCTCGGGCAGACCCGGCGGCGGCACGGTCCGTCGCGGCAGTCGCAGCTCACGGCTGCGGCGGCCGGCGGCCGATCAGCCGCCGGCGATCGGGCGGCGCAGGATGACCAGCGGCGCGTCGAGCGGCAGCTCGCGGACCTGCTCGGCCTGGCCCGGGCCGCGCGGGACGACCGCCAGTAGCCCTGCTCGAGCTCGGCGCGCAGCGCGGCGCACGGCGGCCTCGACGCTGGTCGGGTCCTCGACGCTCCACTCGGCGAGCGTCGTGTGTCCGCTGCGATCCATCCGAACGAGTTGCGACATGGCGACCTCCTGTGGCCTGGTTGGCAGATAAATCCTACGCCGGTTGAAAGGCGGCCGGTGCCAAGTTCCATTGCCCCAATACCCACCGATCGGATAGATATTGGGGGCTTCGCCCGCTCGCAAAGGAGTTCGCCCATGTCCTGGAAGCCGGACCCGACCTTCTACCCCTCCCCGCGCAGCGCTGCGGCTGCGCCGCCCGAGGAGCTCGCCTACGTGGTCGCCCTCAACCCGGGCGCCAACGGCACCTATGACCCCGACGGCCCCGATGCCCTGACCGTCATCGACCTCAGCCCCGGCTCGTCGAGCTACGGGACCCAGATCGGCCGTCTGGACATGCCCAACCTCGGCGATGAGCTGCATCACTTCGGATGGAATGCGTGCTCCTCGGCCCTCTGCCCGTGGGCACCCCATCCCCACGTCGAGCGGCGCTACCTGCTCGTGCCGGGGCTGCGCTCCTCGCGCATCCACGTCATCGACGTCAAAGATGATCCCGCCCAGCCCGAAGCTGGTCAAGGTCATCGAGGCCGACCGACTGGCCGCGCGCACCGGCTACAGCCGCCCGCACACGATTCATTGCGGTCCCGATGGCATCTACGTGAGCGCGCTCGGGGCCCCCGACGGCGGCGGGCCCGGCGGGGTCTTCCTGCTCGACCACGACGATTTCGAGCCCCTGGGACGGTGGGAGGTGCGAGCGCGGCCCGCAGCAGCTGGCCTACGACGTCTGGTGGAACATCGGCTATGACACGCTGCTGACCAGCGAGTGGGGCACGCCCGACATGGTCGAGAACGGGGTCGTGCCCGAGCTTCTACTCGGCGGCCAGTACGGCCATCAGCTGCACGTGTGGGACCTGCGGCGCCGGCGCCACACCCAGGCCATCGACCTCGGTGCCGAGCAGCAAATGGTGCTCGAGCTTCGCCCCGCACACGACCCCACCCGGCCCTACGGGTTCGTCGGGGTGGTCGTGTCCACCGCTGACCTGACCGCGTCGGTGTGGCTGTGGAACCGGGAGAACGGGTCCGTGTCGGCCCGCAAGGTGATCGAGATCCCGGCCGAGCCGGCCGAGACCGAGCAGCTTCCGCCGGCGCTGGCGCCCTTCGGCGCCGTCCCCCCGCTCATCACCGACATCGCCCTCTCGCTCGACGATCGCCAGCTCTACGTCTCCTGCTTCGGGACCGGGGAGCTCAAGCGCTATGACGTCAGTGACCCCCTCCACCCCCGAGAGACTGGATCGGTGCACATCGGCGGCATCGTGCGCCGTTCGCCGCATCCGGCCGCCGGCCCGGTCAACGGCGGCCCGCAGATGGTCGAGGTCAGCCGCGACGGTCGGCGGGTCTACCTGACCAACTCGCTCTACGCCTCGTGGGACGCCCAGTTCTATCCCGAGGGCATCAAGGGCTGGATGGTCAAATTTGACTCCGACCCGAGCGGCGAGTTCGCCCTCGACCCCGACTTCTTCGTCGAGTTCGAAGGCGAGCGGCCGCATCAGATCCGCCTGCAGGGCGGGGATGCCTCCTCGGACTCCTACTGCTTTCCCTGATGCTCAGCCACTCCGGAGTCTGGGTGACGCTGATCGTGCTCGGCGTCTATCACGGGATCAATCCGGCTATGGGCTGGCTGTTCGCCGTCTCCCAGGGCTTACAGCAGGGCAACCGGCGCGCCGTGGTGCGCTCGCTCGTGCCGATCGCCATCGGGCACGAGCTGTCGATCTCGATCGTGGCCGCCCTCGTGCTCGGAGCGAGTGTCATCCTCGCCCCGGCCGTGCTCCACGTCTGCGCCGCGGCGGTGCTGCTCGGCTTCGGCATCTTTCGCTTCGTCAAGCCGCGCGCCCACTGGCGCTGGACGACGATGCGGGTCAGCGACCGCGAGCTGGGCGTTTGGTCGTTTCTCATGTCCACCGCGCATGGCGCCGGATTGATGGTGGCGCCCGTGCTCATCGGACTGCAGGGTGTCGCCCAGGCCTCCTCGACGGCCCGCACGAGCGACAAGCAGGAAGTGGGCGTGCTCGCTCACGTCCCGCTTCTTCCCAGCGGGGTCGGGATCATCC
Organism: uncultured Solirubrobacterales bacterium; assembly: GCA_963777185.1. Classification (GTDB taxonomy): domain Bacteria; phylum Actinomycetota; class Thermoleophilia; order Solirubrobacterales; family Solirubrobacteraceae; genus Palsa-465. The sequence goes on along the minus strand of CAVZPU010000007.1, from coordinate 112,049 downwards.
TGCACGTCGCGGCCATGGTGCTCGTCATGGGCGCGATTGCCGTGGTCGTCTACGAGAAGGTCGGCCTCGAGGTCCTGCGCCGCGCCTGGGTCAACACCGACCGGCTGTGGGCCGGGGTGTTCATCGTCGCGGCGGCGGTGACCCTCTGCACGGCCTGAGGCCAAATAACCTAGTTGCCCGGTCGGGAATACGGGATATCATCATCTCCTCACAACGAAGGAGTACGACATGAGCTTGCAGATTGGCGATATCGCCCCTGATTTCGAGGCCGAGACGACCGAGGGCAGGATCCACTTCCATGAGTGGCTCGGCGACTGCGTGGGGCGTGCTGTTCTCCCACCCCAAGGACTTCACCCCCGTGTGCACCACGGAGCTTGGCTACATGGCAGCCATCAAGCCCGAGTTCGACCGGCGCAACACGAAGATCGTCGGCCTGTCCGTCGACCCGATCGACCGCCACGGCGACTGGGCGCGGGACATCGAGGAGACGCAGGGAACCGCCCCCAACTACCCGATCATCGGCGACGCCGACTTCCAGGTCTCGAAGCTCTACGGCATGCTGGCCAACGACACCGCGGGCGATGCGCTCTCGCGCACGCCCGGCCGACAACCAGACGGTCCGCAACGTGTTCGTGATCGGCCCGGACAAGAAGATCAAGCTGATCCTCATTTATCCCATGTCGACGGGCCGCAACTTCGACGAGGTGCTACGGGTCATCGACTCGCTGCAGCTCACCGCTCGCCACCAAGTCTCCACGCCGGTGAACTGGAACCCGGGCGAGGACGTGATCATCGTCGGGTTCGGTCTCCGACGACAAGGCCCGCGAGCTGTTCGGCGAGTGGGAAGCCCCGCGCCCCTACATCCGGATCGTTCCCCAGCCGCGGTGACCCCGGTCGGCGGCGCCGCCAAGGGGCCGCCGATCGAGACCCGTCGCGCGACGGTGGAGGACGTCGACACGATGCTCCTCCACGTCCGCGAGGGGTTTGAGACCTATGTGCGGTTCGCCCCCGCGGGCTGGCAGCCGCCGGAGGACCGGGGCGCGCGCGAGCGCACGGTCGAGCGCTTGGCCGATCCCGGCACCTGGGCGCTCATCGCCCTTTCCGCCGGTGAGCCGGTCGGGCACATCTCCTTCGTCGCGGCCAGCGAGCGGCCGCCCGCGGCCGGGCACTGGCGAGGCCGGCCGCTGGTCGCAGGCCTCGCTCACCTGTGGCAGCTCTTCGTCCGTCCGCCCTGGTGGGGGACCGGCGTGGCCGCCACCCTGCACGACACCGCGGTGGGCGAGATGGCCCGCCAGCGGTTCAACGAGGCCCGTCTATACACCCCGCGCCGACCACGAGCGCGCCCGCCGCTTCTATGAGCGCCGGGGGTGGCGGGCGCAGGGGTCGGGCTTTCACGATGAACTCGCGCTCGTGCTCACCGAGTACCGGCGCGAGCTTCGTCGCGGCCCGGCGGCCCAAGGGCGGCCCGGGCCTCCTCGATGAGCTCTGAGAGCCTGCGCTTCTGAGCGCCCGCGGGGTCGAGGTTGCCCGGCGCCAGCCAGGCCACGAAGCCCGCCCGCACGGCCGGCCATTCGTCGTCGGTGATGGCGAACCAGGCGGTGTCGCGGTTGCGGCCCTTGACCACCATGTGGTGGCGAAACACCCCCTCAAAGCAAAAGCCGAAGCGCTTCGCCGCCCGGCGAGAGGGCTCGTTGAGCGCGTCGCACTTCCACTCCAGGCGCCGGTAGCCGAGCGTGTCGAAGGCGTGGGCGGCGAGCAGGTAGATGGCCTCGCTCGCCGCCGCCCTCCGGCGCAGGGAGGCGCCGAACCAGATGTGACCGATCTCGATCACGCCGTGCTCGGGCGTGATGCGCAGGTAGGCGGCGACACCGGCGGGCCGCTCGTCGCCGCGGCGGACCAGGGTGAAGAAGAGCGGATCCGCGGACGCGGCGAACGTGGTCAGGGCCTGACCGAGGGCGGCGGCGTCACCATAGGGGCCGTAGGGCAGGTAGGTCCAGTGGCCCGGGTCCGCGGCCGGCTCGTGGGACTCGGCGTACAGCGCCTGCGCGTCGGCGGCCGGGTCCACCGGTCGCAGGAGCACTCGCTGCCCGCGGAGCTCGACCGGGGTGGGGCGAGCGGCCGGGCGCCACCCGAGCGGCGCCCCGACCTCGGCCATCACCCGGAGAGCCGCTCGCGGATGAGGCGGGTGACCTCTCCCCCGTCCGCGCGGCCCTTGGTCTCGCGCATCACGAAGCCGACCAGCGGGCCGATGGCCTTCATGTTGCCCGCGCGCACCTTCTCGGCCGCGGCGGGATCGGCGGCGATGGCCCGGTCGACGATCTCCGCCAGGCCATCCTCCTCGCCGCCGATGGCGCCCAGCCCCTCGCGCTTGACGATCTCGCGCGGATCGCCGCCTTCGGCCACCAGACGGGTGAGCACCTCGCGGGCGGCGTCGCGGCTGACCTCCCGGGCGCTGACCATGGCCACGAGCGTGGCCAGGCCCCCGGGCGACACGTTCGTGCCGGCCGGATCGGTGTCAGAGCCGATGCGCTCCACCAGGGCGGGGATCCAGTTGGCCAGGGCGACCGGGTCAACGCCGTCGGCGGCCAGCGCCGCCTCGTAGTAGTCGGCCAGCTCGGTGCGGAAGGCGAGCTCGCGGGCCCGCTCAGCGGGAAGGCCGAAGCTCGCGCTCAAAGCGGGCGGCTCGATCGGCCGGCAGCTCGGGTAGCGCCGCCTGGGCGGCCGCGCGCAGCTCCGGAGTGACGACGAGCGGCACGAGGTCGGGCTCGGGAAAGTAGCGGTAGTCGTGGGCCTCCTCCTTGGAGCGCAGCGGAGTGAGCCGGCCCGCGCGGGGGTCGAAGTGCAGCGTCTCCTGGACGACCGACTCCCCCGCGCGCACCAGCGCGATCTGGCGATCGATCTCGGCCCGGACGCCCCGCTCGAGGAAGGCGAAGGAGTTCATGTTCTTGAGCTCGGTCTTCGTGCCGAGCTCGGTCGAGCCGGCCGGCCGCACCGACACGTTGGCGTCGCAGCGCAGCGAGCCCTGCGACATGTCGACGTCGGAGACGCCGAGGACCCGCAGCGTGGTGCGCAGCAGGGTGAGCCACTCGCGCGCCTGCTCGGCCGAGCGGATGTCGGGCTCGGTGACGATCTCGACCAGCGGCGTGCCCCCCCGGTTGAAGTCGACCCAGCTGCGCTCGGCGCTGTCGATCCGCCCGCTCTGGCCGACGTGGTTGAGCTTGGCCGCGTCCTCCTCGAGGTGGACGCGATGAATGCGCACGTCGCCGACCTGCCCGGCCCGACAGAGCGGGATGTCGTACTGGGAGATCTGGTAGTTCTTGGCGTTGTCGGGATAGAAGTAGTTCTTGCGGTGAAAGATCGAGCGCTCGGCGATCTCGGCAGCCGAAGGCCAGGCCGATCAGCACCCCGAACTGCACCGCCTTCGCGTTGACCACGGGCAGCGCGCCCGGGCAGACCCAGGCACGTCGGGCAGGTGTGGGTGTTGGGCGGCTCGCCGAAGGACAGCTCGCAGCCGCAGAACATCTTCGTGCGCGTGTCGAGCTGGACGTGGATCTCCAGCCCGATCACGGGCTCGTAGGCGTCGGTCATCGCGCCGCCTCCTGTCCCCCCCGGGCGGGGCGGCCGTCAAAGCCGATGGCCTGCTCGAGCGCATAGGCGGCGTCGAGCAGCCGGCTCTCGCTGAAGGCCGGGCCGGCGAGCTGCAAGCCGACCGGCAGGCCGTCGCTGAGCCCCGCCGGGATCGAGAGAGCGGGGATGCCGGCCAGCGACATCGGCACGGTGCAGAAATCGTTGAGGTACATGGCCAGCGGATCGTCGGTCTTGGCACCCAGCTCGAACGCCGTCCACGGGCTGGTCGGCGTGACGATGAAGTCGAACTGCTCAAAGGCGCGACGGAAGTCCTCGGAGATGCGGGTGCGCACCCTCTGTGCGGTTCCGTAGTAGGCGTCGTAGTAGCCGCTGGACAGCGCGTAGGTGCCGAGCATGATCCGGCGCTTGACCTCGGGACCGAAGCCGGCGGCCCGGGTCGCGCTGTACATGGAGGCAACGTCGCCGTCGCCCTCGACGCGCAGGCCGTAGCGCACGCCGTCGAAGCGGGCCAGGTTGGCCGAGGCCTCGGCGGGCGCGATCAGGTAGTAGGCCGACAGGGCGTGCGGGGCGTGGGGCAGCCGGCACGGCTCGACGGTGGCTCCCAGACCCTCGGCCAGGCCGAGCGCGGCCTCGAAGCTGGCCCGCACGCCGGGCGCCACGCCGCCCTGCACGCCGGCCAGCTCCTCGGGCACGCCGAGCCGGATGCCGCGCAGGTCCTCGGCTCGGGGTGGCTCGATCGCCCCGGGAAAGGCCACCGAAGTCGAGTCGCGATGGTCGTGACCGACCATGTGAGCGAAGAGCAGCGCGGCATCGGTGACATCCCGGGTCAGCGGGCCCGCCTGGTCAAGCGAGGACGCGAAGGCGATCATGCCGTAGCGCGAGCAGGCGCCGTAGGTGGGCTTGAGACCGACGATCCCGCACAGCGCTGCGGGCTGGCGGATCGAGCCACCGGTGTCGGTCCCGATCGCCCAGGGGGCCAGGCCGGCGGCCACGGCGGCGGCGCTGCCGCCCGAGGACCCCCCGGGCACCCGACGGCGGTCCCACGGGTTGAGCACGGGGCCGAAGGCCGAGTTCTCGTTCGAGGACCCCATGGCGAACTCGTCCTGGTTGGTCTTGCCCAGCAGGGGCGCACCGGCGTCGGCCAGCTTGCCCACCACCGTGGCCGTGTACGGCGGGCGGTAGCCCTCGAGGATGCGAGACCCGGACTGGCTGGGGATCCCCTCGGTGCAGAACAGGTCCTTGACCGCGAGCGGCACGCCACCGAGGGGAGCGCCGGAGGCCGCGCCGTTGCGCCGGGCGCTGCTCGGCCACCCAGATGAAGGCGTTCAGCTCGTCGGCGAGCGCACGCTCGCGGTAGGCGTCGAAGAGCTCGCCGGCCTCGAGGTCGCCCGCCCGGACGCGCTCGGCCGCTGTGGCAGCGCTCAGCTCGATGAGCTCGCTCATGATCCGCCGCCGGGGCTGGGCACGCCGAAGCCTCCGGCCACCGGCTCGGGCGCGCTGGCCAGGGCCACCTCCTGAGGCAGCGAGGGCGTCGGCTCGTCCGCCCGCAGCGCATCGACGACCTCGACGACGTGGGAGGTGGGCGGGACGCCGCTGAGATCGAGCTCGCCGATCTTCTCGATGTGGTCGAGCACCTTGGATAGCTCGGCGGCCATCCGCTCGAGCTCGTCTTCGGAGAGCGCGAGGCGAGCCAAGCGTGCGACGTGGAGGACCTGATCGCGGTCGAGCATCCGCGTTCATTCTAGGAACGGCGCCCGCTCCGCGGGGGCCGGGGAGGTCAGGCGCCGCGCGCCCGGGCCAGCGAGGCCGTGGGGATCTCCCCCGGCCCGTCGCGCTCGGCGATCCCCTCTTTACGCAGGGACAGGAAGCTGCCGACGAGGACGACGAGGCCACCGAGCAGCTCGATCCAGGCCCCGGCACGTTGGTGCGAAGCGGGGTCGATGACGACCCGCAGCAGCAGCCACAGGGCGGCCACGAGCGCCACCACGGTGGAGATCACGCTCAGGCAGGCGGGGATCGCCGGCGCTCGGAAGGCGGCTTGCGCGACCACGAGGGCCAGGGCCACGACGATGGTCACGAGCAGCAGCCAGTTCACGTGCGTGGTGCCGCCCCAGCCGGTCTGAGCCGGCGTCGTCCCCGACCGTCCGTACCAGTGCAGGGCGAACAGGGCCACCACCATGACGACCACTCCGGCCCCGGTGAGCCATTCGCCGGTGCGCAGGCGGGCCGCTCGAACGTCCATCGTCTGCGCAGACTAACGCTCGGGTGACCCTCCGGTCAGGCGGAGGCGGCAGCGCGCGCGGTGCGGCGGCGGACCCGCGCCGGGGGCCGGCGCCCGGGCCGGCGCACGTCGCGCACCCAGCCCCAGGCGCAGCCCGACAGCGCCAGCGCGCACGCGAGCCCGATGATCGCCCCGAGCTTCTGATCGACGATCGCGTCGGGGCGCGGCAGGTCGACGAGCACCCGGTAGGCCACCAGGGCGGCCATAACGGTGGCGCTGATCGCCACCAGCGGGCTCGTGTCCGTGCGCGCGCCGTGGAGGCGCTGGCTGAGGTGCAGGGGCACGGAGACGAAGGCGAGGGCGATTACGGCCAGCATCAACCAGGACAGCACGGTGAGGCCCTGCCAGGCGTTGACGGCGCTGACCACTGTCCGCGAGCGGCCGGGGATGCCGTCGACGCCGTACCACTTCAGCGCGAACATCGAGATCAGCAAGGCCAGAGCCCAGGCGGCGCCGCCGTTCACCGCGCGCGAACAGCGGCACGGGCGCCGGCGTGGCGGCGGGTGGGGGTGCGGGTTGGGGCGACGCCGCCACGCGCCCTCAGCGCTTGGAGATCGGCGCCAGGTCGGCCACGAGCTTGCGCTCGGAGCCGTCGCGGCTGAAGCGGATGACGACGATCCCGCCGGGCTCGGTCGCGGTGACCACCCCTCGCCGAAGGAGGGGTGAAAGACGTCCTCGCCCATGCGGTAGGCGACCGGCGCCGCGGCGGTCGGCGCCCCAGGCGGCGCCGCCCGCCCCGCACGCCCAGGAGGTCGCCCGGGCGCGCACCCCGCCCAGACCCCGCGCGCCTGCTGGTCGCGGTCGGTCAGCGCGGCCGGGATCTCGGCGATGAACCGGCTCGGCGCGCCGAAGCTGCGCGCCCGAACACCGTGCGGGTGCGGGCGTAGGTGAGATAGAGGTCGCGCTCGGCGCGGGTGATGCCGACGTAGCAGAGCCGCCGCTCCTCCTCCAGGCCGCCCTCGTCGAGCGCCCGGGAGTGCGGGAAGACGCCCTCCTCGCAGCCGATGATGAACACGATCGGGTACTCGAGGCCCTTGGCGTTGTGCAGGGTCATGAGCGTGACCAGGCCCTCGTCGTCGCTGCGGTCGTCGGCGTCGGAGACCAGCGCGAGCTGCTGGAGGAACTCGGCCAGCGACGCCGGCTCCGGAGCGTCCGCACCGGCCGCGGAATCGGCGCCCGCCGATGTCGCCGGCGTCGTACTCGGCGGCCACGTTGATGAGCTCCTCGAGGTTCTCGATGCGCCCCTGGGCCTCGATCGTGCGCTCGGCCTGCAGCGCCTCCAGGTACCCGCGTCTCCCTCAGCGTCTCGCGCAGCACCTCGGCTGATCGGCGCGCCCGACTCGCGCGCGCTCGCGCAGCACGTGCATGGTGCCCATGAAGCGGCGCAGCGCCTTGACGCGCCGCCGCGCCCAGCCCGGGGACCTGCTCGGGCTCGGACGGCCGCGTCCCAGATCGAGATCCCCATCGTGTCGGCGAAGCTGAGCACCTTGGCCAGCGAGGTGGCGCCGATGCCGCGCCGCGGTGAGTTGACGATGCGGGTGAAGGCGCCGACGTCCTGTGGGTTGACCATGACGGTCAGGTAGGCGATGCGCATCCTTGATCTCGGCCCGCTCGTAGAACTTCGTGCCGCCGATGACCTGGTAGGCGATGTCGGCGCGCACGAGCGTGTCCTGGAGCACGCGCGACTGGGCGTTGGTGCGGTAGAAGACGGCGATCTCGGCGCGGGCGGTGCCGCCGTCGAGCAGGCGCTGGATCTCGCCGGTGACGAAAGCGCGCCTCGGCGTGCTCGTCGTCGAGCTCGCGCACCCGGATCGGATCGCCCTGGCCGACGTCGGTCCACAGCAGCTTGGACTTGCGTCCGCGGTTGTTGGCGATGACCGCGTTGGCGGCGTCGAGAATCGTCTGGGTGGAGCGATAGTTCTGCTCCAGGCGCACGACGTGGGCGTCGGGGAAGTCGTCCTCGAACTCGAGGATGTTGCGGATGTCGGCGCCGCGAAAGCCGTAGATCGAGTTGTGGGTGACGAGGCCCCCGGCGACGAAGTTGTGGGTGTGCTCGATGTTGAGGTCGTAGACGGGGCAATCGAGTCGGTACGCGCTCCACAGACATGACGGCGTCATAGCCGCCTTGCTCGTCGAACATCACCATTCCGGGCCGCACCGCCGAGGCCTCGGTGAATGGCAATGAGTTGCCGGCCAGCCCCTCCGCGTTGCTCCCGAGGCGCGCCGAGGGACGGACGATGACGTTGTCGAGCACAGTCGCAGATGCGGTCCGGTCAGAACTCGAGATCGTCTCCATGTCCTTGCACGGCCGTCTCAAACCGCCAGCCGTCCGAGCCGCGACGCGCGGGGCGCACGGTCAAGTCCCTGCCGCCTCGGAGCGCCTCGCGCCCGCGTCGTCGTAGCCGAACAGCGCGATCCGGTGCATCGGGCTGCGCCCGCGGCGGTCGCCACACAGCGACACCGCCAGCCGGCGGCGGGGGACTCGCGCCGAGCGTGTACGTGCTCGGCGACGAAGTGAGGACGTTCCAACGCCAGAGCCCGTGGTCCGCCAGCAGCCGTTGCGCCGGCCGCCTCGGTGTCGAGCTCACGCAACAGAGCCGATCGAGCAGGTATTGATCGCCGACGAGTGAGCGGCCATCCGAGCTGTCGCCTCGCGGCGGGCGGTGAAGGGCACTGTCGGCAAGCCGTAGCGGGCCGCGAGAAACGCCTCCTGGTATCGAGCCTCAGCCTCCGTCGCGTGCGTCGAGATCACCCACGAAGCATCGGCATGCTCACCCCGCGTGCGCGATTGCCACCCCGACCACAGGTTTGACCTGACCGCTGGTATACGTGCTCGAGATCCCGATCCGAAAGCCGCGGTCGCGCCGCCACATGAGGTAGGTCATGTGCAGCTGCGGCGTACGGCCGGGCAGGTAGCCGGCGAAGTGGATGTGCTCGGGAGTGCTCACGAGGCGCCGGCCCGATTCAGTCGTGATCGCGATGCCCTCGGTCGCCGCGCCCCGGTGGACCGAGACAGCACCCGAGCGGCTCGGAAGTCGCCGCTGCCGTAGCCCGAGAGCACCTGGTCGCCCGCGCTGCACCTGCTCGATCGGCTCGCTGGGTTGCCGTCCGCCATCGTCACCGAGCGTGCCCTCGACGAGGCACTGATCCGGGTCGCCGACCACGGCCAGGTTGCGGTGCTCGCCGGCCAGCAGCTGCAGCCACCGGTACTGGGCGTGGTTGGTGTCCTGGTACTCGTCGACGAGCACGTGGCGAAAGCCGGTGGCGTAGCGCTCCTGGACCTCGGGGAACAGCTCGAGCACGTTGACCGCGCGCACGAGCAGGTCGTCGAAGTCCATGGCGTTCATGCGGTGCAGCTCGCGCTCGTACATGCGATAGACGTCGGCCACGGTCTGCTCGAAGAACGAGCCCACCATCTGCCCGTAGGCGTCGGCGTCGCGCAGCTTGTTCTTGGCGTCGGAGATCTGGGAGTGGATCGAGCCGGGCGTGAAGCGCTTGGGGTCGATCCCGAGCTCGTCGAGGCAGCGCTTGACCAGCCGCCGCGCATCGGCCTGGTCATAGATCGTGAACTGGCGGCGTGTAGCCGAGGCGGTCGGCGTGGGCGCGCAGCATCCGGGCGCAGGCGGCGTGGAAGGTCATCACCCACATCGCGCGCACGCGGCGGCCGACGAGCAGCTCGGCGCGCTGGCGCATCTCGCCCGCCGCCTTGTTGGTGAAGGTGATGGCGAGGATCTCGTCCGCCCGCGCGGCCTTGGTGCGCCACGAGGTGGGCGATCCGGTGGGTGAGCACGCGCGTCTTGCCCGAGCCGGCGCCGGCCAGGATGAGCAGCGGCCCCTCGCCGTAGGTGACCGCCTCCCGCTGGGGGTCGTTGAGCCCCGCGAGCAGGGTGTCGAGCTCGGCGCTTACGTCGGACATGCGGCGCCGACTAACGGTAGCGAGGCACTCCGGTCGCCGAGCTGGGGTGGTGCACGCCCACCCCAGGGTGGGCCAGCCGCCGGCGCCCGCGCCAGGCATGCTTGAGCCCATGCGCAACCGACGCTCCCTCATCGCCGCTACCACCGTGGTCGCGCTGGCCTTGCGCCGGCTGCGGCGGCTCTCGCCCGAGCACCACGACCACCTCGGCGACCACCGCGACGAGCACCTCGACACCCGGCCACGACAGCGGCCACGAGCCCGGCGGCCACGACCCCGCACGCGGTCACGGCGACGCCGGCGCTGGCACCGCCCGCCGGCGGACCCGTGCCGGCCGGCTTTGACCCGGTCGCCTTCACGGCCATCTCCGCCCAGCACGTTCTGGCTGCTGGGCAACCGCGCCGTGCTCGCATCCCGTGTGCACCTCGATCGTGCGCACCACCGACGGAGGCGCGCACTTCGTCGGCATCCCGGCCCCGGTGGCCCGTCTGGCCGTCGCCGGCACCGGCACGGGCCTGTCCACCTGCTCTTCGCCGACGCGCTCGACGGCTTTGCCGGGTCGGGCTATCCGGGCTCCCGGCCCGCTGTGGGAGACCCACGACGGCGGGCGCGCACTGGCGCGCAGGGCTCCGACGTCATCGCCTTCACGGTCACCGCCCGGCACGTCTACGCGCTCACCGGGCACTGTGCCAACGGCGCCTGCTCGGAGCTGCGCCTGCCCCGCTCGCCGGCCGGCAGCAACGACTGGAGCGCACGCTGGCGCTCCCCTCGCTCAGCCAGCGGGCTCCCGAGCCTCACCGCCCCGGAGACTCGGCCTGGGTCTCGCTGACCCCGCCGGCGCGGAACGCCCGCCACCAGATCCTGCTGACCTCGCGCGACGGCGGACGCACCTTCACCACCAGGGCCGAGCCCGTGCTGCCGGGCTTGGGGGCCACCTCGAGCCGCCTCCTCCGCGTCGGTCGTGTGGGCGGTATGCCCGACCGGCATGGAGGCCGGCGCGTGGCGCAGCGCCGACGCGGGTGCGCACTGGACGCCGCTGCCCGGTCATCCGCTCCCTGGCACTCAGCCGCTGCTGGCCAACTCGCCCAGATCGCCCCGGCCAGCGACAGCACCGCGCTGCTCCTGCCGGGCGCCGGTGAGGCCGCTCCGGAGCACCGACGGCGGCGCGAGGTTCCGCCGGGTCCGCTCGGGCCCGACGGGGCCGAGTCGGCTTCGCTCGGCTTCACCGACCCGAGACCGGCTCGGCCCTCGTCCTCGGGATCAGCGGCCGGGCCGGCGGCCCCGACCGCGCGCGGTGCAGCCTCTGGCGCAGCACCGACGGCGGCGTGCCTGGCAAGGGTCCGCTCGCCGACGGCCGCTGACCTCGGCCATGCCCGATGTCGTCGACGAGATCCGCGCCGCCTGCGCCTGGGTGGCCGGCCGCGCCCGGCACGTCCACGATCGACACCGCCGCGATCGGCCTACGTACGCGAGCGCCTCAGCGCCGTCCCCAGCCACGACGGCGCCGATCCCGACGCCCACCTCCGCGGCGGTCGACCGCGAACAGCGGGCGGCCTTCTGGCTCACCCTCGACGCCATCAACTTCGGCTCGGGCTGGTTTCCCACCCTGCGCAAGCGCCCGGGCCACTCGGGCTACCTCGACCGTCGCCGCCGGCCTCACCGACCGCTTCGCCGCCGCGGCGCCTGGACGCCGGCCGAGCTCGCGCGCCTCGAGCGCGCACGAGATCGCCGCCGCCCTCGGCCAGGACCCCGGCCACGAGCTGATGGCCCTGTTCGCCGCCTCGCTGCGCGACCTCGGCGCCCACGTCGACCGAGCGAACACGACGGCACGCTTTGCCGCGCTCGTCGACGCCGCCGGACGGCTCGGCGGTCGCCCTGGCCGAGCGCCTCGGCGGCTGGCCGAGCTTCTCCGACGTCTCGCACCTACGACGGACGCGCCGGTGCCCTTCCTCAAGCGCGCGCAGATCGCCGCGCGCCGACCTGCACCGGGCCGGCGTGGCCGACGTTCGCCGACCTCGCACCGGCTGACCATGTTCGCCGACAACCTCGTTCCCCACGTCCTGCGCCTCGACGGCGTCCTGCCTTCGACCCGAGCTCGTGGCGCCGCATCGACGCCGGCGAGCTCATCGAGCACGGCTCGCCCGAGGAGGTCGAGATCCGCGCCTGCGCGCTGCACGCGGTCGAGCTGATCGCCGCCGCGCGCCCCGACAGCTGCGCGGCGGACATCGACCAGCTGCTGTGGCTGCGCGGCGGCCGAGCCCCGCTATAAGGCCGCTGCCGCGCCACCGCACCCGCTGCACCGCCTACTGACCCGATTGCGGCCCGCCGGGCCGGGCGCAGCTGCCGCTACGCTCGAGCGCCTCGGCGCGGCGCACGATCGAGCTCGGCCCCGCCGTCGCCGACGAGCAGCTCGGGACGCATGGTCCAGCTCTCGGCCAGATCGAGCGGCCGGGAAGCGGCGGGCGGCGGTCAGGCCGGCGTCGAGCGCGATCACCGTGGTCTCGCCGCCCAGCGGCTCGGCCGCGGCGGCGATGACGGTCAGCGAGCCGCCGTCGACGATCCGCCGCGCGGAGGCCAGCGCCTTGCGGGCGCCGCTCGGCGCCAGCACCGATCAGTGAGTCGATCGAGCACCACGACGTGGTTGCCGCGGGCGGCCAGCCGCCGACCCTGGTCGAGCACCCGCTCGACGCCTGGCCCTGGGCGTCGCCCGAGGCGGCCGAGCGGCGCACTAGCCGCCGCGGCGGGCAGACCCGTCGCTCCACTCCGCGAGCTCCTCCGGTCGCACCCCGGCCAGGACGATCAGGAGCGCGACGTCCTCGGCGCCGGCCAGCGCGCCGGCGAGCCGGCGCAGCGCCTCGGTCTTGCCCGGCCTGGGCCGGGCCGGCGATCGTGCACCCGCGAGCCGCGTCCGAACGGGGTCAGGAACTCGATCGCCTTGAGCGTGGGATCCTCGGAGGCGAGGCGGAACCGCTCGACCGGGAAGGCCGGCGGGCAGATCGTCGAAGCGCGCGGTGTCGGCCACCTCGCTGGCCGGGCGGCCGTTGATGGTGTCCACCCGCACGAGCGAGGCGAAGCGCTCGGAGCGGCGGGGCGCGCGGCGGGGACCGGCTGATGCGATCGCCCGAGACGAGCTCGCAGCGCTTGACCTGGGCGGCCGAGATGTAGACGTCGTCGTCGGAGGGCTCGGGCGGGCTGACGCGCAGGAAGGCCGAGCCGTTGGGCAGGACCTCGACCACGCCCTCGGCACGTCGGGGGCGCCGCGTCGCGCGCTCGCGGTCGCGGCCTCCGTTGGCGGTGCCTCAGCCTCGGCCTCGGCCGGTGCCTCGGGCGCGGCGTCGGCGCTCCTCCTCGCGCGTGGTCTCGCCGCCGCGGCCCGCGGCGGCCGCGGCGGCGACGGGCTCCGGCGGGCTCCGCCTCGGTGGCCGCGCTCGTCCGCGTCGGCGGAGCCTCGGCCTCGCCGGCCACGCCCGGCCGCGGCGATCGCGCCGGCCGCGGCTCGCGCCGGCCGAGGCATCGCCGTCGTCGGGCATCGCGGCCGGCCGCGGCGGCCACGCCGCCCTGGCGCTCGAGGATGGCGTCGATGAGCTGCGCCTTGCGCAGACGGCGATAGCCGTCGAGCGAGAGCTCGGAGGCGATCGCGTGCAGGTCGGCCAGCGGGCTCTGCTCGAGCGCGGCGCGGTCAAGGATCGACATGGGTCCTCCAGGTGTCGGGTGATCGGTGGGCTCCGGTCGCGTTGAGGCAGCGACCGGCGATTCGTTGCAGTCAGCCTAGCGGCGCGTGGCGGCGCGTCGGCCTCCGGCGCCGGCGAGCGCTCCCCGGGCGGGGACGTTGGCGCCCGGGCCGTCTGTGACTTGCCATGCTCGCTCCGGCGTGCTTCGGAGCGCTCTCTCCGGCCGTCGGCCTCCCGCTCCTGGCGCAGCGCATCGTCCAGGCGCGCATCGGCGTCCAGCTCCTGCGCCCCTCGAGCACGGCGCTGACGGCGAGGAAGTCGGCCGCCTCGGCGACGTCGTGAACGCGCAGCAGATGCGCGCCGGCCCGCACGCCGAAGCCGACCGCGGCCAGCGTCCCGGCGAGCCGGCTCGCGGCGGGCGGCCGGTGATCGCTCCGATGAAGTCCTTGCGCGAGACGGCGAGCAGCAGCGGGCGCCCGAGCTCGTGCAGGCTCGGCGCAAGGCACGCAGGACGGCCACCGTCTGGGCCGGGGTCTTGCCCAGGTCGGGGCCCGGGATCGAGCATGATCTGCTCGGCCATGCACCCCGCGGTCGCGCGCGAGCGCCATCGCGCTCGCTCAGGAAGGCGCGCACGTCGGCGACGATCACGCTCGTCGAGCGCCGGATCGAGCAGCTTGTGCTTGGGCTCGGCACGGGTGTGGGTGAGGATGAGCCCCGCGCCCCGCGGCGGCACACACGTCGGCCAGCTCGGGATCGCGCAGGCCGCTGACGTCGTTGACGATGCGCCGCCCCGGCCTCGAGGGCGGCGGCGGCCACTGCCGGCTTGTAGGTGTCGACGGAGACGATGGGCGTCGAACTCGGCGACCACGCGCTCGATCAGCGGGACGACGCGGGCGATCTCCTCCTGCGCGCGCCACCGGCGGGCCGGTTGGTCACCCCGGACTCGCCGCCGATGTCGATGACATCCGCCCCGGCCGCAGCAGGGCACCCGGCGAGCTTCACCCGTTCGGGTCAGGGTGCGGTGCAGCCCCGCGTCCGAGAACGAGTCCGGCGTGGCGTTGACCACCCCCATGAGCAAGGGCTCGCCGGCGAAGTGCGATCTCCCCCCGGGCGGTGCGCAGACCCGTGCCGGGGACACCGGGGAGCCGCTCACTGGGTTGCGATCCCCTCGGCTTGCGCTTCGGCCCGAAACCGGGCCACCTCGCCGGCGACGCGAACCTCGTCCCAGCCCAGCTCTCGGCCCAGCGCGACGGCCACCCGCACAGGCGCCTCGCTCTCGGGCGCGCACAGGCGCCGCGCGTCGAGCAGGCCCAGCCGGGTGCGCCGCAGGAGCACGTCCCCGACGGTCCGCGCCTGCTCGTAGCGGGCCGAGAACGGGGCCTCGGCCAGCAGGTCGGGAAGGCCCGACAGGATGGGGCCGCCCAGATCCTCCCGCTCGCGCGCGGTGGCGAGCACGCGCTCCGCGGCGTGCCCGTAGCGGGCGGCGAGCGCCGCGTAGGCCTCCGCGCCCACGCCCTCCACGCGCGGCAGCCCCTGCGGGTCGGTCGGCGCCCCGAGCGGGATCTCCAGGGTCCGGCACGGGGCCTCTCGCCCCTCGCGCTCGACCAGCCGATCCACGGTGAACTTGGCCATCCGCCGCCACGTCGTGAGCTTGCCTCCGGTGATCGTGATCATGCCGCTCGAGGTCTCATAGAGCTCGGCCCGGCGGGAGATGTCGACCGACTTGCGCGTGTCACCGGTCGAGATGAGGGGCCGCACGCCCGCATAGGCCCCGGTCAACGCCGCCGTGGAGAGCGAGGTCCCGAAGGAGCGGTTGACGGCCTCGAGCAGGTAGGCGATGTCCTCCAGGGCGGGCTGGACATGGTCCAGAGAGCCGGAGTAGTTGTTGTCGGTGGTCCCGATCAGGCTCCGGCCGAGCCACGGCAGGACGAAGATCGTGCGTCCCTCTCCGGCGGGGACGACGGCACCGGCGCGGACGGGCAGATCCTCGGGGTCCACGGTGACGTGGGTGCCCCGGCTGGGCGCGATCGTGGGCACCTCCGCTTCGGCGTGCAGCTCCGCCGGACGCAGCCGGTCCGCCCACACCCCGGTGGCATTGACGATGCTGTCGGCTCGTACGAGGAGCTCCCGGCCACTCTCGCTGTCGCGGACGCGCACCCCCGGCTCGGTGGCGTCGAGGGGCAGAACCTCCACGGCCTCGAGCCGGTTGGCGCAGATGGCCCCGAAGCGCTCCGCTTCGCCCAGCACGGTGAAGACCAGGCGCACGTCGTCGGTCTGGCAGTCGTAGAACACGTAGCCGCCCGTGGGCTCGCGCGCCGCCAGGGCCGGCAGCAGTTCGGCGACCTCGCCACCGTCGATCAGGCGATGGCGGGCGGGGCTCCAGTCGCTCGTCTCGAGCTCTTCAGAGGCCGAGCGCACCCGGGCGGCCCGGCGGGCGCTGCGCCGTCCCCGCAGCCGTGGCGTGGCCATGACGTCATACATGTTCAGGCCGATACCGATCAGGCGGTCGGGCCGGGCGCCATCGAAGGCCGGAACGACGAGGGGCAAGGGCCGGACCAGGTGAGGCGCCAGCTTAACCATCAGCTGGCGCTCGAGCAGAGCCTCGCGCACCAGGCCGAGATCGAAGTTCTGGAGGTAGCGCAGCCCGCCGTGCACGAGCTTGGAGGACCGGCTGCTCGTCCCAGACGCGAAGTCGGCACGCTCGATGAGAGCGACGCTATAGCCCCGGGAGGCGGCGTCAAGCGCCACGCCGGCGCCCGGTGATGCCGCCGCCGATCACCGCGATGTCGAAGCTCTCAGCCTCGAGAATCTCGATCGCGCGCTCGCGGCTGAGCATCGCGAGCAGGTTAGCCGTCCAGCGAGAGCCGTCATGGCGCCGCGCTACTCAAGCTTCGATCGCCCGATCGATACGACCTCCATGGCGAACGAGCCCGTTCGTACGCCGACGGGCATCAAGCTGGCAGGCGCCGGCACCGCCCTCGACGCGGACGTGTGGGAGTTCATGCACCGCCACACGGTCATCGGCGAACGCATCGTGCGCGGCCGCGCCATCCCTGCGCGACCTGGCCCCGATCGTGCGCGCCACGCACGAACGCTGGGACGGTGGCGGCTATCCGGACGGACTGCGGTGCGAGGACATTCCCTTCGGCGCGCGCATCATCGCGGTGTGCGATGCCTTCGACGCCATGACCACGACCCGCCCCTACCGCTTGGCCATGCGCGAGACGGTGAGCGTGGACATCGAGACCGCGACCGCCTTCCCGGCGCCGGAGCGCAGCGCGGCGGCTCAGTCGGTGTGATGCGCCGGGTCGGCCACGCCCTTGTCGCGCCGCTCGGCGATCGTCTTCTCGATCCGGTCGATGGTGTCCTCGGACATGCGGCGGATCTCCCAGTGCGTGAGCTTGATGACCCGCATGCGGCGAGAGGCGATCACGTCGGCGTTGCGCTTGGTGCGCTCGAGGATGCCCATCTCGCCGATCACGTCGCCCTGGCCGAGGGAGGCCACCTTCTCCCCGTCGCGCAGGACGTCCGCCGTGCCCTCCTCGATGGCGATGAGCTCGACCGAGTAGTCACCCTGCTTCATGAGCATCTGGCCCTCGGCGACGCTCGTCTCAGTGGCGAATGCGGCCAGGCGCTTGGCCTCCTCGTCGGAGAGGTCCGAGAAGATCTCGATTTCCTTCAGCCGGTTGGGATCCACGTCTGCGCCTCCTGGATGTCGGTGTGCCGGCGGACCCTACACAGCGCCGACGTCAGATTGAAATCCGACGCTCACAGACCCTGGACCTCGGCAGTGATCTCGCGACACCGAGGCCTTGGCGTCGCCGAAGAGCAGCGAGGTCTTGGGGTCGTAGAAGAGCGGGTTGTCGATGCCGGCAAAGCCGGAGGCCATCGAGCGCTTGAGCACCACGACCGACGAGGACCTGTCGACCTCGAGGATCGGCATGCCGTAGATCGGCGAGCCGGGCTCGTTCTTGGCCGCCGGGTTGGTGACGTCGTTGGCGCCGATGACCAGCGTGACGTCGGTGCGCGTGAACTCGGGGTTGATGTCGTCCATCTCGCGCAGCAGGTCGTAGGGCACGTCGGCCTCGGCGAGGAGCACGTTCATGTGCCCGGGCATGCGGCCCGCCACCGGATGGATGGCGTACTTGACCTCGACACCCTTGGCCTCGAGCGCGCGCTCGAGCTCGCGGACGGCGTGCTGGGCCTGGGCGACCGCCATGCCGTAGCCGGGTGCGATGACGACCTGACGGGCGTAGGAGAGCTGGATGGCGACGTCCTGGGCGCTGGTCGAGCGCACCGTGCCTCCGCCGTCGGGTCCACCTCCGCCGGAGCGGCGACGGCGCCGCCGAAGCCGCCGGCCACGATGGCCGGCACCGAGCGGTTCATGGCCTTGGCCATCAGGTTGGTCAGGATCGTGCCCGAGGCGCCGACGATCATGCCGGCCACGATCATCACCGTGTTGCCGAGGGCGACGCCGGTCGCGGCGGCCGAGAGGCCCGTGAAGGCGTTGAGCAGCGAGATGACGACCGGCATGTCGGCGCCGCCGATCGGCAGCACGACCATGTTGCCCAGGATGGCCGAGGCGACGAGGATGCCGAGGATGAACAGCGCCTGGGAGTGCGTGCCGGCGGCGAGCACGACGGCGCTGCCGACGGCGACGATGAGCAGGACCAGGTTGATGATCGATCTGGCCGGGCAGCTTGATCGGCCGGCCGGGCAGGATCTCCTGCAGCTTTCCGAAGGCGATGTTCGAGCCCCAGAAGGAGACCGAGCCGACGATGGCGCCGAACAGCTCGAAGATCTCCGAGCGCAGGGCCCAGGGCGACTCGCCGCCGGGGGCGAAGTGGTGGCGGTACTCGACCCAGGCGATGAGCGCGACGGCGCCGCCGCCCACGCCGTTGAAGATGGCCACCATCTGCGGCATCGCGGTCATGCGCACCTTCAGCGCGGCGGGGACGCCGATGGCGGTGCCGATGACGACGCCGAGGATGATCAGCCAGACCGTGCTCGAGCCGTGGAACTCGCCCTTCTGCAGCAGGGTGGCCACGACGGCGATGGCCATGCCCACGGCGGCGATCTGGTTGCCGCGCACAGCCGTGCGCGG
This sequence comes from uncultured Solirubrobacterales bacterium, assembly GCA_963777185.1. GTDB lineage: Bacteria > Actinomycetota > Thermoleophilia > Solirubrobacterales > Solirubrobacteraceae > Palsa-465. Next base: position 93,492 of record CAVZPU010000007.1, on the reverse strand, counting down.
ACCGGTCAGCCCGGTCATGCCGTAGATGAGCAGGATGAACGCGACGATGTAGGCCGCGTCGACGAAGTTCGGGCTCTGCAGGAAGATGGTCGCGAGCACGCTCACGGCCGGCCCCTCCCGTCCTGCGAGGCGGCGGCCGCGTCGGTCTCATCGGCCTTGGGCGGGTCCTTGGCCTTGAACATGCCGAGCATGCGGTCGGTGACCAAAAAGCCGCCGATCACGTTGATCGTGCCGAAGGCCACGGCGATGACGAGCAGGATCTTCTCGAGGATGCCGCTGGACTCGTGCATGAGCAGCAGGCCGCCGAGCACGACGATGCCGTGGATGGCGTTCGTGCCCGACATGAGCGGCGTGTGCAGGGTATTCGGGACCTTCGAGATCACCGTGTAGCCGACGAACCCGGCCAGAACGAGCACGGCGATGTCGATGACGAGTCTGTCCATGTGATCGAGCCTCCTGAGGGCTAGGCGGCGGCGCCGGCGGCTTGCTTGGCGCCCTCGTGGACGATCTCGCCGCCGCGGGTGATGCAGGCTCCGGCGATGACCTCGTCGTCGAAGTCGAGCCTCAGCTTGCCGTTCTCGTCGATCATGAGCCCGAGCAACGAGTCGATGTTGCGGGCGTAGAGCTGCGAGGCGTGCTCGGCCAGCGTGCTGGGCACGTTGAGCGGCGCGATGATCTTGACGTCGTGGCGGAGCACGGTCTGCCCCGGCTCGGAGAGCTCGCAGTTGCCGCCGGTCTCGGCGGCCAGGTCGACGATCACCGATCCGGGCTTCATCCGCTTCACGGCGTCCTCGGTGACGAGGATCGGCGCGCGCCGGCCCGGCACGGCGGCGGTGGTGATGACGACGTCGACCTTGCCGATCGCCTCGGCCATCAGCTCCTGCTGGCGGGCCTGCTGCTCGGCCGTGAGCTCTTTGGCGTAGCCACCGGCCCCCTCGAGGTCGCCGCCCAGGTCGAACTCCAGGAACGTCGCTCCGAGTGACTGCACCTGCTCCTTGACCGCCGCGCGGACGTCGAAGCCCTGGACGACGGCACCGAGCCGCCGCGCGGTGGCGATGGCCTGCAGACCGGCCACGCCGGCGCCGAGCACGAGCACGGTGGCGGGCCGGATGGTGCCGGCGGCGGTCATGAGCATCGGGTAGTAGCGGCCGAGCTCCTGCGCACCGATCAGCGCGGCGCGGTAGCCGGCGATGTTGGCCTGGCTGGACAGGGCGTCCATCGACTGGGCGCGGCTGATCCGGGGCACCGCCTCCAGGGCGAAGCTGGTCACGCCCGCCTGGGCGAGGGCCCGGATGCCCGTGCCGTTGGTGAGGGGCTCGAGGAAGCCGATGAGGACGCCGTCGGCTTTGAGCTCGGCGGCTTCGTCGGGTGTGGGAGGCGCCACCTTGACCACGATGTCGCAGCCGTAGACGTCCCCCACGTCGTCGGTCAGCTGCGCCCCGGCCTCGTCGTAGAGCTCATCGGGAATGAGCGCGCCGGCGCCGGCGCCGCGCTGGACGACCACCTCGAGGTCCTTGCCGCCAGCTTCTTGACCACGTCGGGCACGAGCGCGACGCGGCGCTCGCCCTCGGCGGTCTCTTTGGGGACTCCGATCTGCATGGGGCGCCGGAGGCTAGCGATTTACGCTTCAGTTGGAAGTGTCGCGGTGCGCACCCCCACCGGGGTCAGGACGCGTCGCAGCACCCCCATGATCGCCGTCTCATCGCCCTGGGCGATCTGGGCCAGCGTCGACTGCCAGGCGGCGGCCGCGGCGGCCGTGCCAGGGCCACTCCCATGCCCGGCGGCGGTCGAGCCCGATCTGCCCGGACCCGCGCGGGTCCCCTGGGCCGCAGTGGTGCGGCTGTGAGCGCGTGGCGCGGCGGGTCCCGCTGAGCCCGTGACCGGGGCGAGGGGCAGCGGCTCGCCCGGCCAGGGCCATGGCCGCCTGCGCGGTGACCCAGACGGGCGTCTGGTCGCTGGTCTGGGAGTAGCGGACGTGGCCGTCGGAGGCGATCAGGACCGCCAGGTAGTCAAGCGGCGAGGCCCCACCTCGGCGCACCCCGTTGGGGTCCGTGCCCGCGGCGAGCAGTCCCTGCACCGCCCAGGCCGTCGACTGGGCGTCGGAGGGTCCGCCGCTCTCAGAGGGCAGGCCTCCGTCCCCGTTCTGGGCACCGCGCACGAAGGCCACAGCACGGCCGATGACCCGCGCCGGGGCTGTTCCCGCCAGGGCCTCGAGCACGGCACCGGTGTCGTCGACGTCACTCGCCCCGCCCGCCGGGCCGAACCCGAATCCGCCATCCGCGTCTTGCTGGTCCGCGAGCCAGCCGGTCGTGCGGCTGCCGGCCGGCGCCCCCGCCGCCCGCAGGGCGAGCACGGCGAACGCGGTCAGTTCACCTGTTCGGAGACCGAGCCGTCGCGCTCGACTCGCGTCTCGAGCTCGGCGACCAGGTTGCGCCCGCCGAACGCCGACGGGTTGGCGCCCGCCGCCCGGACGACGAGAATCGTGCGCTCCAGCGAGCCGGAGTCCGACATGCCCGGCAGCGCCGGCGCCGATGTAGTCGAGCAGGCTCGCTCCGCCCTGGCTTACGTCGGCCGGGTTGACGCCTTCGGCGGCCAGTCCGAGCGCCGCCCAGCCCGCGAAGAGCTGGGAGGAGCCGGCGCCAGGGGCCGCCCCGATAGCCGCCGTCACCGTTCTGGGCGGAGAGCAGGTAAGAGGTCGGGGAGGCCGCCGCGCGGGCGGGCGCCGCGCCGGCGAGGCCGAGCGCCCCGGCGGCGAGGAGCGCGGCCACGGGCACGGCAGCGCCGTCGAGTGCGACCCACGTGATCTGCAGGCGCGAGTGAAGCGGCGCAGGGCGTGCATGAGCGCGGGGCCGAAGACCAGCGCGAAGACCAGGCAGCCCGCGGCATGGACGGTGTCGAAGCCCGTTCCCTTGCCCACGTATACGCCGAGCTGAGCGAGACTGTGATCGCTGTAGGTCACCCAATCGCCAACGTCCTGGAAGGCGGCGAAGGCGAAGCCGACGACCATGCACACGATGGCCAGCGGCCACCGGCCGACCCGCCCCCGGGTCACCGCGGCCAGGCCGGCACCGAGCAGTCCCGTGAGGCCCCACGCCCCCATCTGCCAGACCGTCCACGGTCCCTGGCCGAAGAAGAAGTTCGACACCAGGCCGGTCAGCGCGCCGACCACGAAGCCCGGGGCGCCACCGAGCGCGTAGCCGGAGACGAGGATGATGTCGGTGCTCGGCTTGACGTTGGGCAGGGCGGCGAAGGCGATGCGGCCGAGGACGGCCAGCGCCGCCATGCGTGGCCACGAGGGCGACGATGCGCGCATCCGGGCGCGAGTGCTCATACCAGGCGAAGCCCCCGGCCAGTCCGGCGGCCAGGATGGCGAAGGCTCCGAGCTGCCAGCTCATACGGCGAGCTCCGCCGCTGGCCGCCGATCAGGAGCCCGACGCCGTCATCAGGCGTCAGCGCCTGTCCCGCCCCACCGAGAATCCGGGCCGTCTCGGTGGCGAAGTAGGAGCCGCCGGCGAGAACCTCGGCGGGCGTGCCGTCGGCGATGACCCTCCCGTCGGCCAGCAGCACGACGCGCGTGGCGAAGCTGGCCACGAACTCGGGGTCGTGGGTGGCCACGATCGCGGCCGGCTGAGCTCGCCCAGCAGCGTCGGCCAGATGGCGCTGGTGGCGGCGGTCCATGCCCCGCGTCGGCTCGTCGAGGCAGACCAGCGGCGGGGCGCCCGCGGGATCCTCGAGGACGATGGCCAGGGCGAGGCGCTGGCGCTCCCCACCGGAGAGGTCGCGGGGCGTGGCGCGGCGCCAGGGCTGCGTCGAGGCCCGCGGCCGACCGGGCCGCCGCAGAGGCCTCGGCGGCCACGGTGTCGTGGACGAGGTAGTCGGTCGGATTCTGGAGCAGCAGGGCCACGCCGCCCCGCGGCGTGCACGCGTCCCCGGCGTCGGGCGCATGAGCCCGGCGGCGTGGCGCAACAGCGTCGACTTGCCGGCGCCGTTGCGCCCCATGAGGGCGACTCGCTCGCCCGGTGCGATCTCGAGCGAGAGCGCCGCGCAGGATCGGCGCCGCGCCGGTGGGCTCGTGCCAGACGCGGTGCAGGCGCAGGACCGCCTCCCGCGTGGCCGGCGCCGGACGCCCGCGCGGGCGCCCGCGGGCCGGGCGCCGGCGCGGGCGCTTCCGCGTCCCCCGCGGGCGGCAGCAGTCCCCGCGTCGCGCAGGGCGGCCCGCGCGCGCTTGACCCCGGGCACGCGGGGACGAGACCGAGCCGGCCGAGCAGCCGGGCCCCGGGCGTCTGCAGCTCGGGCGCTTGCTCGCCGCCCAGGTCAGGAACTCCTCCGGCGGCGGCGTCGCAGACGAGCCGGCCCCGCTCGCAGAGCGATGACCCGGTCCGCGGCGGGCAGACAGCGCTCGAGGCGGTGCTCGGCGAGCAGGATGGCGGTGTCGAAGTCCTCGTTGAGCCGGCGCAGCGAGCCGAGCAGCTCGTCGCCGGCCACCGGATCGAGCTGGGAGGTCGGCTCGTCGAGCACGACGAGCGACGGGCCGCCCGGCGAGGGCCGCGCCGAGCGCGACCCGCTGAAGCTCCCCGCCCGAGAGCTCGGCCGTCGAGCGGTCGAGCAGGTCGGCGATGCCCAGAGCGACAGCGCCGCCTCCTCGACTGCCCGGGCCACCGCGCCGGCGCCTCGCCTCGGTTCTCGAGCGGAAAGGCCAGTTCGGCCCGCGGCGTTCCCATGACGACCTGCGTCTCGGGGTCCTGGAACAGCGTGCCCACCGCGCCGGCGAGCTCGCCGGGGCCGTGCGCGCGAGTGTCCAGGCCGGCGACGACGGCGCGACCGGCGAACGCGCCGCCGTGGAAGTGGGGCACGAGCCCGCTGGCCACCCGCAGCAGGGTCGACTTCCCCGAGCCAGAGATGCCGACGAGCACGACGAGCTCGCCGGGCTCCACCCGGAGGCTGACGTCCTGCGAGCGCGGGCGCCTCCGCACCGGGATAGGCGTAGCCCACGCGCTCGAGGGCGAGCACGCTCACGGCTCGATGCCCCGGCGGTCGAGGAAGGGCGAGCCAGGCGGCGGCCAGCAGCGCCGGCGGCGGCCATGAGCGCGTACCGGGCAGCGGCGCGTGGAGCATCGGATAGGCGCTGGAAGGGGGCCAGCCCGCCGGCCCGGGCGGCGATGGCGATGGTGAGGATGGCCGCGGCGGCGGCCAGCGAAGGCCAGGTCGTGGCGCGAGTACGGGCGCGCGGCAGCGCGGGCGGCCGGCGGGCGGCGCCGTAGCCGCGAACCTCGAGGGCGGCGGCCACGTCGAGGGCACGGTCAAGGACGTTGGCCGTGCTCGAGCGCAGAAGCTGCGACCCGCGTGGGCGGCCGGCCCGGCCGGCAGCGCTGAGCGTCGGCGAAGCGGCGGGAATCGCGCAGCAGGACGGGCACCAAACGCGTGGCGAGCGTCGCCGTGAGCGCGGAGCGAAACGAGACCCGGCGAAACAGCCGCAGCACCCCGTCGGGGTCGACGGCCAGCGTGTAGAGGGCTCCGACCAGGATGAGGATGGCGGCCCGCAGCGCCAGCACGCCGCCGTACACGGTGGCCTCGAGGGTGACGTTGGTCTGGCCGAGCACCGGCCAGGGGCCGAGGCGGAGGATCACGGTCAGCCCATCCCGGGTGACCAGCGCATTGATGACCACGATGGCCGCGGCGACGGGGAGGATGAACCGCGCCGCCTGGCGCAGCGGGCCGGCCACCCGCGCCCCGATGCGCCGGCGCCGGCCACGGCGAGGGCCACCGCGCCGAGAAGGATCGGCGCCGAGAGCAGGAGGGCGGCGAGGGCGAGGGCGAGGCAGTAGAGACAGGCGCTGGCCGCGCGGGCGGCGTGCAGGGGGCTGGCCCGCCGCCGGTAGCTCACCGTCGGGGCTCCAGGGGCAGCGCAAACTCCTGACCGCCTGCGACCGCGACGGCGAAGTGGTCGGCCAGGTGGGCGGGGCTCGAGCTCTGCTGCCGCCGCCGCCACCCCGGTGGGGTTGGTGCCGGTGATGACCCACGTCGGCGTGCCGGAGACGTCCGCGGTGGCGGCGATGAGCCCGGCGCCCGCGCCCGAGGGTGCGCACGACGTGGCCGCCAGGGTCCAGGAGTTGCAGCTGGCTGCCCCCCGGTCCCGCGAACCGGGCGTAGACGCCGCTGACCGATGGGCCCTTGCGCAGGAACTCCCCCACGATGGCGGCGCGGACGGTGCTCCAGGTGCCGACCAGGACGCCCAGGGAGTCGGTGCCCGAGCCGGTGCCGAAGTACTGCGTGGCGGCAACCACGCCGAGGCGGGCAAAGGAGGCCGCCACGGCCCGGCAGGTGGCGCTCACCCCGTTTGCGCACTCCAGGGTGACCGGGTAGCGGCGGCCGCCGATGCCATGCTGGAACGGCTCGGGGTAAGAGCCGACCACGGCGGGAATCGTATCCGTGGCCCGCCAGTCGTGGAAGTCCCACCAGACCCGATCGCCGAGATGAAGCTTGGTCGCCGCGGCTCCGAAGGGGGCCTGCACGCCGTTGACGTAATAGAACCAGTCGTGCCGGGTGCTCGAGCCCGCCACGCCGTCGATCGACTGCACGAACCCGCCGCCGTAGCGCGTGGTGACCCGGAAGAAGCGCTGCAAGCAACTGCATGACGGTCTCGGACCCGGGCGTGGTGGTCTGCGCGGCGCGGCCGAGTGACGTGGTGCCGAAGTTCTCGGTCACGTTGACGCTGACGTTCTTGGTCCCCGGGCCGGCCCCGAGCCCGACCCCGCAGCCCGCCGTCGCCGCGGTAGCGGCAAGCAGGGCGAGGGCGGGGCGGACGCGGGACGGCACGGGGTGTCAGCCGGCCACGGAGATGGAGCCGGTCTCGGCCCGGACGTAGCCGAAGGACTCCTTGCCCTTCTTGGTCGAGCCGTGATCGGCGGTGAGCACAAGCGGGCCGGCCGTGGTCGCCGTCACCGTGGCCTGGCCCGTGGCGTCCGTGGTCGCGGCGCTCACGCCCGCGCCGGTCACCGACGCGCCGGCGAGCGGGTGGGGCTTGCCCTTGGCGTCGTAGGCCTCCACCGTGACCGTGAACGGATGGCCAACGGTGGCCGTCGCCGGTGCGCCGGCGATGGTCAGCGGGTAGGCGGCCACATCCGCGAGGGGCACGGCGGCGAACAGGAGCTTCTGACCCGGACGGGCCTTGATCTCGCAAGCGCCGGCCGTGGCGGCCCGGTTGCCGGCGAAGATCTCCCAGAAGTACTTCGCCGCGGCGCCGTACTTCTCACCCAGGACCGAGGTGATGAGGTACTCGCGGTAGGCCTTGCTCCAGGGTCCGGTCCAGCGCCCGTGCGTGGCCCGGTCGAGGGCACCCTGAGCGGAATCGGCCGGGCAGGCGCCCTTGGGGGCATGGTGCTTGGTGATCGAGCCGGTGCCCGGATGCACGACCGTGGTGGGGAGAAGGGTCTTGGCCTTCCCCTCGATGCGGACGCTGACCGCCGGCGAGCTCTTGGCGGCCAGCGCCGCCGGCGCGAGGGCCAAGGCGAGGGCCGCTCCGACCGGAGCGCATTTCGTAGACAGCTTCACAGTTGCCACCCCTTTCCACGAGGGTTTCGGCGTTGACGGCCGGAGGCTGGTCTCCTGACTTACGGGCCTACCAGACGCGCCTTCCCGGGGACTCGACGTCGCCCAGTGGCACCGCTGCGCCTGGCACCCCCGATCACAGTGGCGGGTCCGCGCCGGAGTCGCACCGGCTTCCCATGACCACCGACCTTGGGACCCGAGGGATGGTACCCGGTTCGGGTCAGCCGGCGGCTTGCGGGGCGTCCATAACGTCGCAGTCAACGCGGTCTGACCGTCGAGTGCGACAAAGTGGCCTTGACCGGGCCGTTTCGTAGCACTGGAGCATTAGGCGGGCTCGAATGTGACGTTATGGACGGCGATTCGGGCGGCGCGAGCCCGGAGGGCCCGCCGGCGCCCATACACTTCACCCACGATGACCGTCAACCTGACTCGGATCTACACCCGACTGGGCGACTCCGGCGAGACCCACCTCGGCGACATGAGCCGGGTCGCCAAGACCCACCCCCGCATCGAGGCCTACGGAACCGTGGATGAGTGCAACGCACACATCGGCCTCACCCTCACCGTCGCGGACCTTCCCGCCCCGTACGCCGAGTGGCTCAAACGGATCCAGAACGATCTCTTCGACGTGGGCGCGGACATCGCCGCGCCCGAGGACCCCGAGCGCGAGCGGCTGCGCGTCATCCCCGCGCAGACGGCCTGGCTCGAGCAGCGCTGCGATGAGGTCAACGAGTCCCTGCCCGCGCTCAAGTCGTTCGTCCTGCCGGGCGGTACGGCGGCTGCGGCGCACCTCCACGTATGCCGGACGATCTGCCGGCGGGCGGAGCGGCTGGCCATCGCCTGTGGCGATGAGCTCAACGCCGAGGTGGTCCGCTACCTCAACCGGCTCTCGGACCTGCTCTTCATCCTCAGCCGCGGCGCCAACGCGGGCGAGGAGCCCCTCTGGGAGCCGGGCCGCTACCGCCAGTAGACAAAGCGCCGACGCTCTCAGCGCCGGCTCACCGTCATGGTGATCGCGGTCGCCAGCACCAGCGCCAGCACCCCGATGGCCGCCGCCCCGAGCACGAAGGCCTCGTGGGCACGGGTGTAGACGACGACCTGGTGCGGCCGGGCCAGGGCGATCACGCCGGCCACGATCAGGGCGCCCACCAGGAGCGCGACCTGGGGGGCCACCACCTCGATCATCGAGACCCGCGGCGTTCGCTCGGCGGGCACGGCACGAGGCCAGCGAGCATCGGCGATCGAGATCCCGGCGACGGCGAGCATGGTCCAGGTCCAGGCGACCAGGAAGCCTCCGAACACGTCGCTTGGGTAGTGCCAGACCAGGGCGAGGAACGAGTAGCTGACCGCCACTGAGAACGCGGCGCCGAGCGCGGCCACGGCCGGGCGCAAGCGGGGCGGAGCGGCGATGACGCAGCACATGGCCAGCGACATCGCTGCGGTGGCATGGCCGCTCGGCCACGTCGCCCCGCTCAAGGTGGTGTTGATGTTGTACAAGATCTCCGAGGGCAGTGGCGGGAGCAAGGGCTTGAGCAGCTGCGTCGTGAGGTTGGCCCCCAGGAGAATCACGCCCACGGCCAGCAGCACCCGGGGGCGCCGGCGCACGAGCGCGGCGATGGCCGGGATGGCGGCCAGGAACACGTACGGGTTGGGGTCGCACAGGTTGGCGACCCGGTAGGCCACGCGGTAGATGAGCTGGTGCACCTGCAGGTCTGCGAACCCGCTCAGGATCGAGCGGTCGAGTCGCATGAAGAACCCGACCTTGCGCGTCAGGATCCAGGTGAGCACGAGTAGCACGACGCCGCAGGCGGCGCCGACCAGCGCGATCCGTGCGCGGCGAGGCATGGGGCGTCAGGGTAACTGACGCCCGAGAGCGCTCAGGCGGCGTCTTGGCGCACGGGCTCGGCCCGCGTGATGCGCAGCTCCGGAGCCTTTCCGGTTCGCGCCACGTGTGAGTAGTGCTCGATGTCCTCGGGCGAGGCGACCTCGACCGCGATGCCCTCGGCCACTTCGAAGCGGGCGGCCTCGTAGAGCAGCTCCTGGTAGCCGGGCCCGGGGTTGGGCCCCGTCTGCCCAGGCTGGCTCACCGCCTCGATGTCGAGGTTGTGCGATCCGCAGCGCAAGACCCACCGATGACCGCGGCTGAGCTTCTCCGCCGTGACCTTGACCGGCACGGTGTCGGGCTCGCCCTCGGTTGCGTGCTCGGCGCGCTGGCGGGCGTGCATCACGGCCAGAGCCCGTTCGAGGCGCGCGTAGTTGCGCCGGTAGGGGGCCGGGACGATGGCCACCGCCCCCTTGGCCTCGTGGTGGCCGCGGATGGCCTCCGCGACGGGCCCGACGAGGACGTAGTCGACCTCGTTGGCGTTCAACCACTTGAGCACGGTTATCGAGGTCGGCTCGAGGTGCTCGAGCCCCTTCTTGGCTGTGGGGGGCCGGGAGTCGAGCCCGGCCGCGCGGCGTCTGAGCAGCATGGCATGCGTTTCGCCGGGCGATGCTCGACTCCTGCCTGGGCCCGGTCAACCTCGGCGGCCGCGTCAGCCCGGATCACCGCCGTCCGCCGGAGAGGTCTCGATGACCACCCGGCAGGGGCGGTGCGCGAGCAGGTAGCTCGCCGTGGGGCCGAGCGCCCGCTCCGAGCGGGGAGCGTGGACGGTGCCCAGATAGATGACCTCGGCCTCGTTGCGCTCGGCTTCCTCGACGATCGCCGCCCCGGGATTGCGCGTGCGCAGCAGCCGCGTCGTGACCTTCAGGCCGGCTTTGCGACCGGCCAGGCGGGCGCTCTCGAGCACGCTCATGCCCAGCTGCTCCTCCTCGTCCAGGCCGGCATCAAGGGAGAGCTGGTTGGGCACACGGAGCATGTAGATGGCCTCGACGAGGGCCCCCTCCCCGACGAGCTTGGCCGCCGAGCGCAGCGCGGAGGCGTCCACGTCGGTGCCGAAGATCGGCACCAAGGCCGAGCGGTACTCGAGCTCGTGGAAGAAGGCGGGTCGCTCCCGGTGGGGGATGCGGTAATGGCTGGTCAGGTCCATGCCCTGGCGGCGGCGGTAGACGACGTAGCCGACCAGCCCCACCACCATCCACCCCGATCCCACGTAGCGCGCGTCGACGTGGAGGGCCATGACCGAGACCCACGCCGCGGCCGTTCCAATCCCGCCGGCGATGGCGCTGACCGGCACCCGTCCCCCGCGGAAGGGGATCGAGACGCGGATCCGGTAGGGCCGCTCGAGGTCGGGATCGCGGATGCGCAGGGCGATGATGGCGGCGTGCGCGGTCGTAAAGGACAGCATCGCGCCGTAGGAGTAGAGGTTGCCGAGGAAGTCTGTCTGGCCCGGGATGAGCAGGAGGCCGGCGAAGGTCGAGAAGAAGAGGATGGTGAACCACGGCGTGCGGTAGCGCTTGTGCAGGCGGGCGAAGATGCCCGGCAGCTGACGGTGCTCGGCCAGCGACCACGACAGGCGCGAGATCCCGATCAGTCCGGCGTTGGTGGCGATGAACAGGATCGTCGCGGCCAGGACCCCGACGTAGTAGCGAAGGAGATGTTGGAGGGTGGGCGAGAGCCCGAGGTGCTCGATGATGCCCAGCACCGGATCGGCCTGGTACTTGCCCCCCAGCTCGGTGAAGGCGTGGCTTCCCACCCCGTGCACGGGCAGGGCGGACAGGGCCACCACGGTGATGCCCGCGTACACGCCCAGCACGGCGACGAGGATGAGGTTGACCGCGCGGGGCACGTCGCGACCGGGGTCGCGCGCCTCCTCGGCCATGTTGGAGACGGTCTCGATCCCGGTGTAGGCGAGCATGGCCAGCGAGAGGGCGAAGAGCGTGTGATTCCAGGTCGGCACGGTGCCGAGGTGCACCTGATGGACCAGACCGGAGGGATTGAGGACGAGAACGGCGCCGACGACGATGATGAGAACCTGGGTGGCCAGGTCGGCCACGGCCAGGAAGAAGTTCAGGCCCGCTGACTCGCCGATGCCTCGGACGTTCAGCATGGCCAGGAGGGCGACGACGATGAGGCCGCCGATCACGTCGCCAGGACCGTGGGTCAGCGAGGGCCAGAACGCGCCCAGATAGTGGGGCACGAAGAAGGCCGAGATGGCGATGGTGAGGATGTAGTCGAGGCTGAGGGCCCAGCCGGCGAAGAAGGAGACGAACTCGTTGAAGGCGTGGCGGGCAAACGAGGAGGAGCCGCCGGCCTCGGGGAACATCGCGGCGCCTTCGGCGTAGCTCTTGGCCGTGAGGGCGAACAGCCCGCCGGCGAGCATGAAGATGATCGGGGTCAGGCCCAGGGCGTAGGCCGCGACCAGCCCCAGGGCGTAATAGATCGAGGATCCGACGTTCCCGTAGGCGGTCGCGAACAGACCCCCGAGGCCGACGCTGCGGCGGAGGCCATGGGTCTCGATGCGGGCCATCGCGCATGATCACGCTAGTCCCGGCGGGCTCAAGAAGCCGCTAAAAGATGGCCTGCTCGCGTTGAGAATCCGCTAAGACGGAGCGCTCAGCCGGTAGCCGACGCCCGGCTCGGTGATCAGGTACTCGGGCCGGGCGTGGTCGCGCTCGAGCTTGGCCCGGATGTGGGCCACGTGCACGCGCAGGTAATGGGTCTCATCGGCGTATCCCGGACCCCAGACCTCCTGGAGCAGCTGACGGTGAGTGACGAGCTTGCCCCGGTTGTGGGCCAGGACGCGGACGAGGTCGAACTCGATGGGCGTCAGATGGACGTCGCGCCCGGCCCGCGTCACCCGGCGGTCGGCGAGATCGATGCTCAGCTCTCCGATGGCGATCACGGGCCCCGCCGCCGGCTCGGATGCTCGGCGCAGCACGGCCCGCAGCCGCGCCAGGAGCTCCTCGCTGCCAAACGGCTTGGTCACGTAGTCGTCGGCCCCCGCGTCGAGGGCCCGGACCTTCTCGCGCTCATCGCCCACGGCGGAGACCACGACGATCGGCAGCGGGCTCCAGCGGCGGACCTCGGCACAGACATCGGTGCCGGTGCCATCGGGCAGCACGAGGTCGATGAGCAGGGCATCGGGTGGACGCAGAGCGAGGGTGGCCAGCGCCTCGGCCTGGGTCTCGGCGGCCTCGACCGCGTATCCGGCGCCGCGCAGGATGAAGCCCAGCGCCCGCAGGATGTGCGGCTCGTCGTCGACGACGAGGATGCGCGGGGCGGCCGTCATGTCGTGGCCGCGGGCTGGCGCACAAGCGGAAAGCTCACCGTGATCGTCGTCCCCTCGCCGGTCCGGCTGTGCAGGGTGATGCGGCCCCCGTTGGCCTCGACAAAGCCCCGACAGATGGCCAGCCCCAGTCCCGAGCCCCCGCCCCGGTGATCGCCGCCCCGAAAGAACGGCTCGAACACCCGCATCCGGTGGGATTTGGGGATGCCGGCGCCCCGATCGCTCACGCGCACGGTGACCCACGTCGAACCACGACCGCCGCTGATCCGGATCGGTTGGTCCGCGGGCGAGAACTTGACCGCGTTCTCGATCAGGTTGACGAACACGCGCTCGAGCTGAGCGGCGTCGGCCCGGACGAGCGGGAACTCCTCGGGAACCCCAAAGGCCACCGGATGGCTGCCGGCCGCTTGGGCCGCGGCCGCGCTCACGATCTCGCGTAGATCACACCAATCCGACAGGGGTGCGACGGCACCGGCCTCGATCCGCGAGAGGTCGAGCAGGTCGGCGACGAGCCGGGCCAACCGCTGGCCGTCGGCCTCGATGACGTCCACGAGCTCGGCGCGCTCGCCCTCGTCGAGCCCCGGCGAGCGCAGCGCCGAGGCCGCCGTGGTGATGGCCGTCAACGGGGAGCGCAGGTCGTGGGAGATGGCGTGGAGGATCGCCGTCCGGGCCACGTCGGCGCGGCGGGCGGCCTCGGTCTCGGCCGCCCCATCAGCCATCCGCTCACGCTCCACGGCCACGTCGAGCAGCTTGCCCAGAGGCTCGGCGATCCGCTCCAGGTCCGACCGCGCCCAGCTCGAGTCACGGTCGACGTAGAGCCAGGCGCGCTGGGCCTGGGTGGGCAGGGGAAGGACCATCTCCTGCTCGCGGGGCGAGGGCACGGGGCCCAGGCCGATGCGAGCCTGGCTCGCGTCGGTGGCGGCGGCGATGCCCACGCCGATGCCCTCGAGCTGGGCGCTGATGCTCTGCCCGGCGAGCACCGCCGACGCCGCTCGGGCGATGAGTTGTGCCTCGCGTTCGCGCGCCGCGGCGGCCTGCGCGCGCCGCTCAGCCTCGGCCGCGTCGCGACGCCCGGCCGCGGCCAGCCGTCCCACCACGATGGCGGTGATGAGCAGCACGCACAGCTCGACGAAGTCCTCGAGGTGGGCGATGGCAAGCCGGTGCCGCGGGGCGAGGAACAGATAGTTGAGGGTGAGCACGCTGACCAGCGCGGTCATCAGGGCGGCGATCTGCCCGCGCCGGACGGCAATGGTCAAGACGGCGAGCAGATAGAGGATGCCGAGGCCGACGGCCGGCGCGGTGGAGTCCAGGAGGGCGACCAGGCCCGTCGCGGCGGCCACCACGACCACGATCTCGCCGACGGCGAGGGCGACCGGGCGCAGCGCCACCTCGCCGGGATAAAGGCGCGACATCGTCGACATGAAAACCGAGCTTACGCTGCGATGGGACGCTTCTGAGCAGAGGGAATCGATTCCACGATCACCCGGCACGGGCGCTCGCGCAGCACCGTTTCCAGGGCCCGCCCGAACCCCGAGCTCGGCCCGGACAGCGGCATCACGATCGCCTCGGCGCGCAGGGCGCCGGCCTCATCGACGATCCGGCGCCCGGCCTGTCCCGGGCGGACTTTCTCCCAATGCCCGGAGACCCGGCGGCCCCCTTGCACCTTGGCTTCCTCGATGATCGACTGAGCGGCCTGCTCGTGTTCGGTGAGGTCGGCGTCGATGGGGCTCGTCGCCGGCACGGTGATGGTGACGAGCACGTGAATCCCCCGGCGACGCCGGGCGGCGAGCGCAACGGCGGTGGCCATCAGCTCCGCCACGTAATGGCCCTCCTCGAAGGCGACGAGCACGGAGCGGTACTCCACCTCGGTATCCACGGCCGGCCGGGGATGGCCACCTTCGTCGTGGTGACGAGGTCGAGACCCTGGCGGCGGCGAAAGACGATGTAGACGACCGCTCCCACCGACAGCCACCCCACCCCGGCCGCGGCCACCGTGATGTGCAGCTCGGTCACCGTCACGAAGGCCGGAAGGCCCCGATCCCGCCCACGACCGCGAACAGGGGCAGCTCACGGCCGGCCACCCGCAGGCGCCCGGGACCGCGGTAGGGGCGGGCATGGTCGGGCGCCGTCCGGCGCAGGCGAATGACCGACACGTGGGCGATGGTGAACGAGAGCATCGCCCCGAAGGCGTACATGTTGCCGAGGAAGTCGGCCTGCCCGGGGATCAGGGTGAGGCAGGCCACGCCCCCGAAGACGAGGATGCCGACGCCGGGTAGCCGTCGTTCAGCCACGCCCGCCGCCCTGACGGTGAGCGCGCGGGGTCATTGCGGCGCCTCTTCGACGACGGGGACGGGCTCTGCGGGCACGCGCGGCCCCGCGGGGGGCGCGGTCAGGATCACCCGGCAGGGCGCCTTCTTGATCACGTACTTGGTCACCTCGCCGAGGTAGTTGTCAAGCGGCCCCCCGGAGCCGCCGAGCAGGGAACCACCGCGAACCCGAGAGGGCTCCTCGGCGCCCAGCACGATGGCCTCCACCCCGCGCCGGCGAGCCTCGCGCACGATGGCCTCCCCGGCGCGCCGGGCCCGAACGATGGCCGTCGCCACCTCGACCCCTTCGTACTCCTCCCCCACCGCCTTGGCCCGGGCGAGCGCCTCGCGGGCACGCCGGACCTGGGCGTCGGGCAACGGGGCCTCGAGGGGCAGGGCGAGGGGAATCTCGAACACCCAGATGGCCTCGATGACGGCGCCTTCCTCGTCGACGTCGTCGTGGCTCTCGCCCGCGAGGCGACCGGCTGTCTGCACGATGTCGTCGTCCAGCGGCCGGCCGAAGATCGGCACCAGCAGCGACCCGAACTCGGGCTCGGGAGCCTCGTGGCGCAGCGCGCGGTCGGGGACCGTGACCCGCTTGAGCAGCGGCTTCTGCTCCACCGTGCGGTAGATGACATAGAGCAGCAAGCCCACAGCCAGCCAGCCGAGGCCGACATAGCGGGCGCCCCCGTGGAAGATGAGGACCGCGATCCACCCCGCAGCGCCCAACCCCGCACCCACCACGGCCGGGATCGGCACGTCCCGTCCCCCCACCTTCACCGGGAGCGGGATCCGGAACGCCCGCGGCCGGTCGGGCTCGCGGAAGCGCAGGACGATGACCGAGACATGGGCGATGGTGAACGCGAGCATCGCCCCGAAGGCATAGATGCCGACCAGCAGCTCGAGGTCGCGGGGGATGACCAGAGCCCCGGCGGCCAGGGCGGCGGCGCCGATGATGAAGTACGGCGTCCCCCAGACCCCGTGCAGACGCCCGATCGAGGCGGGAATCTGGCGGTTGGTGGCCAGCGAGTACCCAGCCCGCGATACGCCCAGCATCCCGGACCCGGCCGCCGCGATCAGCCCCAGGGCCCCGCCGATGGCCACGAGGTACTTCAAGACGTCGGCGATCCAGTGGGGATGCAGGGCCTCGACGATCCCGAGGACCGGGGCGCGCACATGCTCGGTGCCCAGCGTCGTCATCCCGTGATGGACGGGCAGGACCCCGACCCCCACGATCGCGATGCCGACGTAGACGATCACGATGAGGCCGGCGGCTGGACCGACCAGACGCCCGACCTGGGCGCCGCGCGCGTCGACTTCGCCGCTGATGCTCGCCGCCGCCTCCAGGCCCGTGAAGGCGATGACCGCGATGGTGAGCGCGAAGAGGAGATCGGAGGCCTTGGGGGCGCTGCCGAGGTGGATGCTGTGGGTCAGGTTGTGGGGATGGAAGGCGAGAACGAGCCCGAGGACGACGATCAGTGCCTGGAGGCCGAGGTCGACCGCGGTCACGATGACGCGGCGCCGCAGCCGGCGTGCGCGGACCCCGGTGAGGTTGTCGACGGCGACGAAGGCCACCACGGCCAGCGCGACGGCCAGCTCCAGGGCTCCGCGCCCGATAGGGGCGCCGAAGGCGGCCAGATAGCTGGGGACGGTGACGGCCGTGACCGCGATGAGAATCGTGTAGTCGAGGACGATGACCCACGCCGCGATGAAGGACACGAGCTCGTTGAAGGCATAGCGGGCGAACACGGCCGAGCCGCCGCGCTCGCGGTACAGCGAGGCGCCTTCGGCGTAGGTCATGGCCGAGAGCAGGAAGAAGATCCCGGCCACGAGAAAGACGACCGGGGTCAGCCCGTTGGCGCGATGGGCGACGACCCCGAGGGCGAAGTAGACCGAGCTGACCGAGGTGGTGTAGACGACCGCGAACAGCGCGCGGTAGCTGAGCTGGCGCTCGTTCACCGGCGGCTGCGCGCCACGTAGAGGCGGCCGGCCCCGCCGGCGATGAACAAGACTCCGAGTACGACCCCGCCGGCCAGCGCGCCGCCACCGGCGGCGATCGTGCGCGCGAGCATGGCAATGCCCACGACCACCATGGCCACTGACAGCACCATGGTCGCGGTTCTTCCCGTCTGGCCGCGTTCACGCACGGGCACTAGCTTAGGTTGCCTTCAGCAAACGAGCACAGCCGGGGCGCACGAGCGGTCCGGGCCGCCGGACCCGCCTCGAAGGGCTGGAGTGCAGGTGCGCAGCCCAAGCCCCGGACGCCGGCCGGATCCCTTCCGAGACCGACCGGCGCCCGAGGAAAGCTGGTGGCGGCTAGGCCAGGCCGTTAGCGGCCAGGAACTGGTGAGCCACCGTCGCCGGCGACTGCTGATCGAGCTGCACCGCCGCGTTCATCTTGATGATGGCGTTCAGAGTCAGCAGGCGGCTGAGCTTGTCGACCGTCTGTGAGAAGGCCGGCCCCTCGCTGCTGACGAGGCTCTGCTTGACCACCGGAGCCACGTTCTGGAAGCCGAACAGCTTCTTGCTGTCGGTCAGCACCGTGTACTTGCCGCTCTGCAGCTGGGGATCGGTGGTGAAGATCGTCCCCACCTTGACCTGCCCGGAGTCCATCGCCTTGTAGTTGAGGCCCTCGGCGAGGGGCACGAACTGCAGGTTGTGCAGTCCGTAGACCTGCTGCAGGCCGACGAGTCCGTCGTAGCGCGTCCGGTTCTCGGCCGGGGCGCCGTAGCTGACCGGTCCGAGCTTCTTCAGATCGGCGATCGTCGTCAGGCCGTGCTGGGTGGCGTAGTCCTTGAGCGTCGCAAGGCCATCGGCGTCATAGAACGGCGTCTGACTGAGCAGCACGAAGCCGTGCTTCTGGACGTAGGCCTGGGCCTGGTTATACGTGTCCTGAGCGCTGGTCGGCGGCTTATTGTTGCCGGCGATGGCCGTGAGCAGGGTCCCGGTGTACTCGGGGTACATCTGAATCTGACCGGAGGTCAGGGCCTTCCAGATGATCTCCGAGCTACCGATGTTGCCCTTCAGCGTGACCGTGTAGCCCTTGGCTTCCAGCGCCTGCTGATAGAGCGCGCCGAGCAGATACTCCTCGTCGAAGTTCTTATCGCCGAGGATGATCGGCGGCTTGCCCTTGCCGGGACCGCTGCTCGCGGTTCCGCTGCCCGAGCTCGCCGCGCTCGAGCTCGATGAGCTGCTCGAACTCGATGAGCTGCCGCATGCGGCCAGCGTGGTCGCCAGGACTAACGCCAGAACGACGGCCTTCCAGTGTGACGGTCTCCTCATGTGTGCTCCCTGATTCGTTGACGGGGTACTTCTGTCTTACGCGCCTTCGGTCACCAGCGGCACGAAGCTCGCCGCTGCGTCTTCGGCGCCCGCAAGCTTTATTCCACGCGGAGTCAGCAATCTCTGCACGCCGGCCAGCAAGATCTCGATCACCAGAGCCACGGCGGCGATCAAGTAGGCGGCCCCGATCACCCCGGTGAGGCGGTAGCTCGCCTCGTTGTTGATGATGTCACCGAGCGTCCCGCTGTAGCCGGTCAGCGAAGCGATCGTGGTGGTCGAGATGACAAACAGCGAGGCGGTCCGGATGCCCGCGAAGATAAGGGGAACGCCCATGGGCACCTCGACCTGGCGCAGAATCTGCCACTCGGTCAGTCCCATACCGCGGGCGGCATCCACGACCTCGCGCTCCACGCCGTCGATGGCCACATAGGTGTTGGTGATGATCGGCGGGATGGCCAGGACGACGAGGGCGAGCTCGACGTTCTTGAGCCCGATGCCCAGAAACGCCGCCCCGATGGCCAGCACGGCGAGGCTCGGCAGCGCGCGCCAGACGTTGCCCATGTTGATGGCCAAAAAGGAGAAGCGGTGGATGTGGCCCAGCCAGAGGCCGATGGGGATGGCGATGACCAGGGAGATGAGGATGCCGATGGCCGCCACCTTCAGGGTCTCGAGGGTCAGATGGACGAGGGTCGGCGCTCCCGGCACGCCGGCCAGTTGGCCATTGTTCCCGATGAAGTTGAAGGCTTGAATGAAGTTATGCATGTTTCTTGCTAAGCCCGCGTCCAGGGCGTGAGAAGCCGCTGGACGCCGACCAGGAGGGCGTCGGCGACCAGGGCCAAGAGCACGGCCAGGACGCCGGCGGAGATGAGCTCGGTCTTGAACACGTTCTTGGACACGGCGTCGAGGATGGGCACGCCGAGTCCCTCGTTGTCGACCAGCGAGGCCACCGTGGCCAGCGAGATCACCGTCACCGTGGCGATTCGCAGCCCGGCGATGATGGCCGGCAGGGCCAGGGGCAACTCGACCCGCAGCAGGGACTCGGTCGGCCCCATGCCCATCCCCGTGGCGGCATCACGGACCTCGTCGGGTACCTCCCGCAGGCCGGTCAGCGTGTTGCGAAACAGGATGAGCAGCGTGTAAGAGACAAGCGCGACCTCGGCCGTGGTGCTGCTCAGCCCGAGAGCGGGCACGCCGTCGAGGAGCTCAAACAGGGCCAGGGAAGGGATCGTGTAGAGGATCGAGGTGACGATGATCACCGGCCGCTCGGCCCAGTGGCGGCGGTAGGCGAAGAGGGCCAGAGCGGTCGCGATGACGAAGCCGATGACCACCGCGATGACGGTCAGCTCGATGTGCTGGCGCAGCGAAGGCCAGAGCAGGCTGTCCCAGTTGGTGCTGAACCAGTGCGAGCAGAAGAGCTTGTTCTCGCGCTCGCAGGCAAACGAGGAGGCACTGCCCCCAAAGCTCGGAAGGACCGGGCCGCCAGCGGCCAGGGCAAGGATCACCGAGCGGGCTCCGGGGTCTCCAAACCGCCGTCCCGGAGGACTCCTCCGAGCAGCTCGAGAGTGACGATGCCCGCCACGTGGCCGCCGTCGTCGACCACGGTCAGCGGCTCGCCGCCGAGGGCGATGAGCTGCGAGAGGGCATCGCGCACCGTGCTCTTCAAGGCAACCCGATCGGTCCCGGCCCGCAATCCGTTCTCGGGCAGCAGCTCGACCTGATCGAGGGTGGCCAGACCGAGGCGCTTCAGCGCCCGGTCCGAGCCGACGAAGTCGGCTACGAACTCATCGACCGGATGGGTGAGGATTCGCTCGGGGGTGTCGTACTGGGCCAGCACCCCGCCGGTGCGCAGGATGGCGATGCGGTCGCCCATCTTGATCGCCTCGTCGATGTCGTGGGTGACGAAGACGATCGTCTTGCGCACCCGGGCCTGCAGGCGCAGGAACTCGTCCTGGAGGCGGCTGCGGTTGATCGGGTCGATGGCTCCGAAGGGCTCGTCCATGAGCATCAGCGGCGGATCGGCGGCGATCGCCCGGGCTACGCCCACCCGCTGGCGCTGGCCGCCGGACAGCTGAGCGGGATACCGCGGGCCGATCTCCTCGGGGTCCACGCCGATCAGCTCGAGCAGCTCGTTGACCCGTGCCGCCGTGCGGGATTTATCCCACCCCAGCAGCCGCGGCACGGTGGCGATGTTGTCGGCCACCGACAGGTGCGGGAACAGGCCGATCTGCTGGATGACGTAACCGATCTCACGGCGCAGCTCGGTCGGCGCGCGGTTGAGCACGCTCTCGCGGCCGAGCCGGATATCGCCCGAGCTCAGCGAGATCATCCGGTTGATCAGGCGCATGGCCGTCGTCTTGCCCGACCCCGACGGACCGACCAGGACGCAGACCTCCCCGGCCCCGACCTTGAAGCTCAGCTCCTTGATCGCCGGCTCGCGCTGGCCCGGATAGAGCTTTGACACATTGATGAGCTCGAGCTCGGCCGCCTGGCGAAATGCGGACGGCCCCTCATCCTGGGCGGAATGTGGATTGTTCACAGGAAAACCCCCTGAGGGAACCTGGCAAAGATTACCGGGTAATGGGGATAGAAAGCGTGGCTGACGGCCGCGACGGGGGCGGCATGCCTGTTGCCCCGAGCTGATTGAGGGCTCAAGGAGCGGGCTAGGATCAGGGGCGTGCCCGATTCCTCTGCCGCTGAGCTGAGCCGCGCCCGGCGGCTCGCCGTCCTGGGCATCTGCTCGCTCAGCCTGCTCATCGTCGGCCTCGATACGACCATCGTCAACGTGGCCCTGCCCGCCATTCGCGGCTCGCTGCACGCCTCGCTGTCGGGCCTGCAGTGGACGATCGACGCCTACACCCTGGTCCTGGCCAGCCTGCTCATGCTGGCCGGCTCGACCGCCGACCGGGTCGGGCGCAAGCGCACCTTCATGCTCGGACTCGTCGTCTTCTCGATCGGCTCGCTGGCCTGCGCCCTGGCCCCGAGCCTCGGCCTGCTGGTGGTCTTTCGCATCGTGCAAGCCATCGGCGGCTCGATGCTCAACCCCGTGGCCATGTCGATCATCCGCAACGTCTTCGAGGATCCGCGCGAGCGGGCCCAGGCGATCGGCGTCTGGGGGGCCATGTTCGGTCTCAGCATCGCGCTCGGTCCGATCGTCGGCGGCGCTCTGGTCGACTCGGTGGGCTGGCGGGCGGTGTTCCTGGTCAACGTGCCCGTCGGCGCCCTGGCGCTCCTGTTGACCGCCCTCTACGTGCCCGAGTCACGGGCTCCGCGGCCCCGGCGGATCGACCCGGTGGGCCAGATCCTGGTCATCGTGGCCCTGGCCTCGCTCACCTACTCGATTATCGAAGCGCCCCGGAGCGGCTGGGGCTCGCCGGTGATCGTCGGGCTCCTCGCACTCTCCGCGGTCTCATTCGCCGCGCTCGTGCGCTACGAGCTGCGCCGTCGCGAGCCGCTGCTCGAGATGCGCTTCTTCACCAGCGTGCCCTTCGCCGGCGCCAGTGCCACGGCCGTCCTCGCCTTCGCCGGTCAGGGCGGCTTCCTGTTCCTCAACACCCTCTATCTGCAGGATGTGCGCGGACTCTCGCCGCTGGACGCCGGGCTCTACCTGCTCCCCATGGCGGTCATGCTGTTCATCCTCGCTCCCATCTCCGGGCATGTGGTGGGCCGCTGGGGCGCGCGGGTCCCCATGGTCCTCGGCGGGATCGGACTCCTGGCCGCGGACCTCATGCTCACCCGGCTGACGCCCACCACGGACGCCGTGTACCTGCTCGGCGCCTACTTCCTCTTCGGAGTCGGCATGGGCTGGCTCAATGCGCCGATCACCAACACCGCCGTCTCGGGCATGCCGTCCTCACAGGCCGGGGTGGCCGCCAGCGTGGCCTCGACAAGCCGTCAGGTGGGGATGACGCTCGGCGTGGCCGTCATCGGGACCATCGCCGTTGGAGGCATCACCGGGGAGGTCTCCAAGAGCTTCGCCGTGCACACGCATCCGGCCTGGTATCTGACCTCAGGCTTCGCGCTCATCATCCTCGTGCTCGGTGTGGTGAGCACCTCCGACTGGGCCGAGCGCACGGCGCAGCGCACGGCGGACCTGTTCCGCGAGGACGCCCGGGAGACCGCCCCACCGCCGGCCCGGCGCCCGCCCACGCCGGAGCCGGTCGGGTCCTGAGCCAGGGCGGTCGGGCCTGGGTCCGGGGGGCCGGGTCCGGGGTCGGTCGGGGGCCCGGGGTCGGTCGGGAGCCCGGGGTCGGTCGGGAGCCCGGGGTCGGTCGGGAGCCCGGGTCCGGTCGGGAGCCCGGGTCCGGGCCGCCCGGGGGCGGGACTGAGCCGCGCTCAGTGGGGCCAGGAGCACCCGCGGCCATCGATTCTCGGCGGTGCGTGCCCCCACCCCCGCCCAACGGGGACAGGACCACACACCGCCGCGAATTGACAGGAGTGTGTGCGCTCATCCCCGGTCCCCGGCCGAACGGTAAGGCGCGGTGCGTGACCTGGCCCGCTCGCACAGCTCGTCAGCGGCCCCGGGCCGGAACTCTGGCGTTTTCCTGGACGTATGGGTTAGCAGGGAGCCAAAGTTCGGCGCCCCGGCGCGTGCTACCGCCCCGACACCCGAGCCGGCGCGCCCTACGGCGCCCGGCGCCCGAGCCGGTCGCGTTCTGAGGCCTACGGAGCCACCGAGGCGGGCCCCGGCGCGGGATGGACGGGCAGGATCAGGGGTGCGCGCGGGTTCTGGTTGAAGTCGAAGTCGCCGCTCAGGTCGCCGAGCAGGAGCTCGTTCTCGCGGACATCGGGGCGCGGATCGGGCCGGCCGTCGGTCGCCGGGTCCAGGCGCTGCCCGCCTAGGAAGTCGTCCTCGATGAACCGGTTGTAGGAATCGTGGCTGAGGGTCTGGTGGTCGATGTAGCTCGGGCGGGCGTACGGACTGATCACCAGCCCGGGGACACGCAGGCCGAGACCGTTGTTGTCGACCTTGGGCGGGATGACGTGGTCGTAGAACCCGCCCCAGTCATCCCAGCCGAGAAAGATCGCCGTGCTGTTCCAATCGGGGCTCTGCATGATCGCGTTGATCAACCCGGTCACGTAGGTCTGTCCGGCACTGACCTTGGCCGGGGGGTGCTCAGAGACCGTGCCGTTGGGATCGATCCAGGACACGGCCGGCAGCGTGCCCGCCTTGGCCTGGGCGAAGAAGTTCGACAACCCCTGGATGTTGTCCAGCTGATGGTCCTGGCGGACATCGGTGAAGTCCGGGAGGGGATTCCAGATCCCGTCGGTCTGCGGCCCCTGGGCCACCGGGGTGCAGGCCATGGCGGCGTCGTTCTCGCAATCCGGCTCGGTGCCGGCGAAGACGTAGTAGCCCCAGCTTACGTTCTGGCGATGGAGCAGATAGGTCATGTCCGTCCAGGCGTACTTGGGGGTGTTGTCGGACGGACCGTTGATGTATTGGGACCAGTCCTGGTTGGGGTTCTGCAGCGCGCCGTGACAGGAGAACGGATTCAGAGGGTTGGTACAGAAAGCCGACCACTCCGAGACCATGAACAGGTGCTGGGGCAGGCTCCATGAGGCGTTGGGCTCGAACATGTGGTCCTGCAGAACGTAGTTCTGCGCGTAGGCCCAGTAGTTGGGGATCTCCCGCGCGTCGTGGTAGCCCATGACATCGACGCAGGACCCAAGCTCGCCCGGCGTCGGCTCGGCCTGCTGGCTCTCCTGGCAGGGGCTGCAGGACGGGTCCGTGCTCGTGCAGTTCATGCCCTTCTCGGCCTGGGCGATGAAGCCGTCCATCGCGCCCCCGTCCACATCCGCGGTGGCGTCGCTGGCCATGTGCGGACCCCCGAAGTTCACGTCGCTGGGGTCGTGAAACGGAGCCACGCAGATGCCACTAATCGGGTCGCGCACGCACACGCCGGCGGGGATGCCGTCGGCGCCCGGATAGGTGCCGAAGTAGCTGTCGAAGGAGCGGTTCTCCTGCATGATCACCACCACATGGCGGATCTTGTGGATCCCCGTGTCCGGGGCGATGACGATCCTCAGAGGGGCCGAGTTCGAGCGCGCGTTGCGCCCGTCGGCCGGCAAGACGGCCCGGAGGGAATATGTCCCCGCCTGCTGGAAGGGGATGGTCAGCGCGAAGGCGGAGCTCGCGTTCAGCGACGTGCGGGCGAACGCCTGCCAGGTGCCGGTGCTCAAGCGCTGGATGAGCAGGGGCTTTCCGGGACTGGCCGGCTTCACCGTTCCGCTGACCGTTTCGCTGTCGCCCTGGATCGCGAAGGTGGCGGTACTCGACGTGGTCACCGCGGCCTGGACGGCGAGGTGAACGGGCCGGCTGCTCAACCTCCCCGAACGGGCCAGCCACGTCCCGTTGATCTGGCGGTCGGCGGCGGGGACCGCGAGCCGGTAGCTGCCGGAGGGGGCAGTGGTCACGGTGCGGACCGTTGTGTAGGTGGGCCGGCCGGTGGCCCGGTACTGCAGGCGGACGGCGGCGCCGCAGCCCGGCAAGCTCCCGCTCAGCCCCTCGAGGCGACCGGACGCGAACACGGCCCGTCCGGCCAGCGCCGGATTGGGCGTGAGCTTCAGGCTCAGCGCCCGGGCGCCCAGGGCCGGACAGGTACGCGCCTCGGTGCCCGAAGCGGTGAACAGGGCGGCACCGAGCAGCGCCGCGACTACGCAAATCATCCTCCAGCGCTCTGGCAAGACCCCTTCCCTAACCGCCAGAGGCGCCGGGAGTTGCGCTCGGAGGCGCACCAGCGGGCGCGGGCCGGATAAGCTCGCGCTTTCGGTGACTAGCTCCGCCTCGTTCGATTCCCTCTACAGCCACGGCTTGGCTCGGATCGCGGCCGGGGTTCCTCACGTCCGGCCGGCCGATCCGGCGTTCAACACCGAGCGGACGCTCCGCCTCGCCCGCGAGGCCGCCGAGCAGGGCGCCGCCCTCGTCGTCTTTCCGGAGCTCGGCATCTCGAGCTACGCCGTCGACGATCTCTTTCACCAGCACGCGCTGGCCGATGGGGTCCTCTCCGCGCTGGAGCGGATCACGGTCGAGAGCGAGAAGATCGATCCCGTGCTCGTCGTGGGCGCGCCTCTGTGGGCCGAGCACGGCGTGTTCAACACGGGCGTGGTCATCCACCGCGGTCGCATCCTCGGCGCTGTGCCCAAGAGCTATCTGCCCGAGTACCGCGAGTACTACGAGAAGCGCCAGTTCCGCTCTGCTCGTGACCTCGTTGGAGACTCCGTCGAGCTCATGGGCCGCGCGGTCCCCTTCGGCTCCAACCTGCTCTTCCGGTGTACCGATCTTCCCGGCTTCGTGCTCTACGTCGAAATCTGCGAGGACGTGTGGTCCCCGATCCCCCCCAGCAGCTACGGAGCCCTGGCCGGCGCCACCATCGTGGCCAACCTCTCGGCCAGCAACATCACGGTGGGCAAGGCCGAGTACCGAAAGCGCCTGGCCGCATCACAGTCGGCGCGGACGGTTACGGCGTACATCTACACGGCGGCCGGATTCGGAGAGTCCACCACCGATCTGGCCTGGGACGGACAGGCGACGATCTACGAGAACGGAGATCTCCAGTCCGAGGCCGAGCGGTTCGCCATCGACGAGCAGGTCATCTACGCCGACGTCGACCTCGACCGCATCGCGTCGGACCGCGCCAGCGCGAGCAACTTCGGCGACGCCGTCCACGACTACCGCGACGCTCTGCGCGCCATGCGCACAGTGACCTTCGAGCTCGGCGAGGGTCTGCGCAGACGGCCTCTCGATCTGGTGCGTACCGTCGAGCGCTTCCCCTACGTGCCCACCGAGAAGGCGAGCCGCAACGCGCGCTGCGAGGAGGTCTACAACATCCAGGTGCGCGGGCTCGAGACCCGGCTACGGGCCACTGGACTTGAGAAGCTCGTCATCGGCGTCTCCGGCGGCCTTGACTCCACCCACGCTCTGATCGTGTGCGCCCGGGTGATGGACCGGCTCGGGTTGCCCCGCGCGAACGTGCTCGCCTACACCCTGCCCGGCTTCGCCACAGGCGAGAAGACACTGAAGAACTCGCGCGAGCTCATGGAGGCGCTCGGAGTCTCCGCGCACGAGATCGATATCCGGCCCTCGGCCGAGCAGATGCTGCGCGATCTCGGCCACCCGGCCGCCGACGGCGAGGATGTCTACGACGTCACCTACGAGAATGTGCAGGCGGGCGATCGCACCTCGCACCTCTTCCGGCTGGCCAATTACCACGGCGGCCTCGTGGTCGGGACCGGCGATCTCTCAGAGCTGGCGCTCGGCTGGGCCACCTACGGCGTGGGTGACCAGATGTCGCACTACGCCATCAATGCTTCGGTGCCCAAGACGCTGATCCAGTTCCTTCTGCGCTGGGCCATCGACACCGGACAGTTCAGCAAGCGGGCGGGCAAGGTCCTCGATGCCGTCCTGAACACCGAGATCTCCCCCGAGCTTGTCCCCGGGGATAGTGAGGACGGCGAGGAGATTCAGGGCAGCGAGAAGGTCGTCGGCCCCTACGAGCTGCAGGACTTCTTCCTCTACTACGTCCTGCGCCTCGGCTTTCGGCCCAGCAAGCTCGCCTTCCTGGCCCGTTATGCGTGGGGCGATCGCGAGCGCGGGGAGTGGCCCGATCTGATCCCTGAGGAGCGGCGCCACGAATACTCGCTCGACGAGATCCGCCACTGGCTCGGGGTCTTTCTCGAGCGCTTCTTTCACATCTCGCAGTTCAAGCGCTCGGCCATTCCCAACGCCCCGAAGGTGGGATCGGGCGGCTCGCTCTCGCCGCGTGGAGACTGGCGGGCACCGAGCGACGGCAGCGCCAGGCTGTGGCTCGACGAGCTGGGGCGCACGGTTCCCGTCGAGTCGCCCAGCGCCAGCTCCGACGATTAACCGGGGCGGCGAAGTGAGGCGTGGTCACGGCCCAGCGCGACCGTCGCTCTATGCGGTCTCGGAGTCCTCGGTGCGGCGGTCGGCTTCGATGTCGGCGGCGACCCGTTCCTCGAACGGCTTGAGCTTCTCGTAGAGCTCGTCGGGAGCGACCTCCCCCTTGGGGTTGCCGACCAGCCACGGGGCCGCTTCCACCGCGGTGCGCCAGGCCGCCTCCTGGGCGTCAGTGTCGGCAGACGCCGGGGACTCCACCGCCTGCACGGCATCCATGTAGACATTTGTGTACTGCCCACGCTGCTGCTCGTGGTAGCTGATGCGCACGCGGTGGCCCTTGAGTCGCATCGCCGCATCGCCGATCTCCTCGCGGAAGGTCGTGTACTCGTTACCATCGGCGCCGCGAGCGACGTACCGGGTGTTACCACCTCGCGTTGTGTGTGTCTCCACCTCGGTCAGCGTCGTTTCGACGTCCATGGCGCGTATCTACCCGATGCACGCTTGCCTGCATCGTCGTGTGCGCTGGACGGATGTTGTAGCGAGACAGGCGATCAGCACCAAATGCGGCGATTTACACAAAGCCTGTTTGAGCGTACGGGGGCCCCTCGTCGTTTTCGCGGTCAGCTGCGGGGTAAGCCGATACCAAGGCTTCAACCCGTTGGGGAGAGAGATGGCAAAAGATTTTCAGAGCACTTTGCGCGACGCGGCAATCAGCGCGCTTCAAAACGCTGGAGGTGGGACGAGCTCCGCGCCGTCCACCGACACGCCGGCTAAGAACGGTGGCTCCCCGCTCAAAGGTTTGAGCGGGTTGGCGCTGGGCGCCGGCGCGGCTGCCGCGGCGCCCATTGTCGCCAAGAAGGCCGCCGAAGCGCTCGGTTTCGCGTCGGTCGGCGAGCTGCTCAAGTCGCCCGGCCAGGCGCTCGAGGGTGTGACCTCGAATCTCGGTAGCGCCGTTGGTTCCGGTCTCGGGGACAAGGTCAGCGACAAGGTCGATAAGGCCGGCGGGCCGAGCGGCATCCTCGCTGACACCGTCAAGGACGTGCTGCCCTTCGGAGGCGGCGGAGGCGGACCGAAGAACGCCGCTCCGGGCGTGGGCAAGGGCCGGCGGATGCCCATTCAGCAGAGCGTGGACATCGGCGTCAACATCGAGTCGGTCTACAACCAGTTCACGCAGTTCGAGGACTGGCCCCAGTTCATGCACCGGGTCAAGCGCGTCACTCAAGACGACGACTGCACGCTCACCTTCGTGGCCAAGATCTGGGCCAGGACGAAGGAGTTCACGGCCGAGATCGAGACCCAGCGCCCGAACGAGCGCATCAAGTGGAAGGTGACCCGCGGCATGGCCCACACCGGGGTCATCACCTTCCACGAGCTTGGCCCCAACCTCACGCGGGTTCTGCTCAACATGGATGTCGATCCGGGCTTCCCGCTCGAAAAGGCGGCCCGGGGCTTTCGCCACATCAAGCGCGCGGCGCGGGGGGACCTGCACCGCCTCGCGGCACTGGTCGAGATGAACGAGATCGAGACAGGAGCCTGGCGAGGTCGGATCGAGGACGGCGAGGTCGTCGAAGAGCACGACCCCAGCTACGACGAGGAGCGCGAGTACGCCGACATCGAAGACCTCGTCGAGGACTCATCGGACGAGGAAGACGACGACGGCGAGGAGCCCGAGGAGGAGGAAGACGAGCTCGAAGAGGAGGACGAGCCCGAAGAGGAGGTCGAGCCCGAAGAGGAGGTCGAGCCCGAGGACGAAGACGAGGAGGAGCAACCGGCTCGCCGCACGCGCTCGGCTCGAAGCCAGGATGGGTCGGGACGGGGGCGATCGACAACGTCGCGCCGCTCGCCTCCGGGCCACGGTAACGGCCGTCGCGCCCAGGGACGGCAGGCCCGCCGGAGCTGACGCATGGCCATCGACGTGGCACGAGCGCTGCGTGCGGCCCTCGAGGCGGCGCTCGAGGAGCCGCCGCGTCCCAGCCCGCCCAAGCGCAGTCGGCTCCCGGCCGGGCGGGCGATGCTGCTGGGAGCCGGTTTGGTCACGGCCGGCCGGCTGCTGGCAGGCGGGCGTGGCCAGGACTGGCTCAGTGGGTTGGGCCAGCGCCTCGGCATCGAGGATACCGAGGACGATGCCGTTCCCGACGACGATGAGCTCCTCGACGAGGAGGACGAGTTCGACGAGGAAGACGACCTCGAGGAGGAGCCCGAGGCGGAGGAGGACGTCGGTCCGGAGGAGGACGTCGGCCCGAAGGAGGACGTCGAGGACTTCGACCCTGAGGAGGATGGGCGCGCTCCGGACGAGGACCTCACCGCCGAGGAAGAGGACGAGGTGGGAGACGAGGAGCTCGACGGCGAGGCGGAGCTCGATGCGGACGGCGAGCCTGCGGAGGAAGAGGAGGCGCCCCCTGACGAGGACGCGGAAGCCGCGCGGGCTCAGCCTCGCCGCTCCCGCGGCCGCGCCCGCAGCCGGAGCTAGCCGGCCAGGTCCCGCGACCGCCGGATCCAGGCGCTATTGAGACTCGGAGATGACGATCGAGGCCAGCGGCTGGCCCGCCTCGTCGACGATCCACCGCCGGTGCCCGTCGCGCAGCACCCGCTTGTCCCCCGGCTGGGCCGGCGTCCGGTACTCGATCTCCACGTCGATGGCCCGCGGCTCGAGGGCGGTGGCCAGCTCCTCCTCGAGCGGCAACCAATAGGCCGCGTTGTTGATATGGCCCGCGAGGTCGCACTCCGTGGCCCGAAAACGCCACGGGAGGACCTCTGAGGCCTCTGGCGCGGGTGGATGACGCAAGCGGGCCGTGACCCGCCGCTCCGCCGCCTCTCCCCCACCGTATGCGGAGATCTCGCGCTCGCTCAGCGGCGTCGGGCGCTGTGTGTCCGGATCGAGGTGGACCCACAACGCCACGGCTTCCACATCACTGGGGCCGGCGGCTCCCTCCCGCGTGATCGTGGTCCTGCGCTCGGCCCACATCCGGCCGAGGCCGCTGCAGAACGTCGCCAGGCGAAAGCGCTCACCGAACCGCGGGAAGCGCCTCACCCGCATCCGAGCCCGCCGAATCACCCATACGGCCGACTCGGCCAGCCCCGCATCCTCGACATCGGCGTAAGCCACGTCCTGTAGCCACCGCGCCATGGCGTCCAGCCGGATTCGACCACTCGGCGTGCAATCGGCCAGCCCGGGCCGCAGGCTCTCCGTGAACACACGGCCGTCCGCCGGGACCGGCACCAGTTCCGAGAGGGGAGCGGCTTCCATGACCAGCAGCGTACGCACCGTCGCCGCGCAGCCGCGCTGGGCGTAGCGCGGAGCCGGAGGGGCTACGGGCAGTGTCCCCCCGTGCGCCGGTGCACGGCCTTGACCGCGGCCCGGACAGGGACGGCCAGCGGACCCGTACCCGGGCGAAAGTCGCCGGCGAAGAGCACGCATCGGCCCTGCACCCAGTAGACGTTGGCATAACGCTTCTTGGGGCCGGCCTGAACGCCGCCGGCCGAGTACGTGTAGCCACCGGCACTGGGGACACCGCGCACCTTGATGCGCG
The DNA here is from genome assembly GCA_963777185.1 of uncultured Solirubrobacterales bacterium. Taxonomy (GTDB): domain Bacteria; phylum Actinomycetota; class Thermoleophilia; order Solirubrobacterales; family Solirubrobacteraceae; genus Palsa-465. The sequence continues at coordinate 62,807 of CAVZPU010000007.1, read as the reverse complement.
TGTACGTGCCCGGCCCGAACTGGCGGGCCAGCTTGATGAGGGCGGCGGCCAGAGCCCGGGCATCTTTGGCGCTCTTGGTCTCGATGACCACCGACGTGCCAAGTGCATTGCTCCCGTTGCCCTTCAGCTGCTCCTTGGCCGCCCCCACGAAGCCGAACTTGCGCAACCGCTTGGCGTCGGCGTTCGCCGTGGCGTCGCCCGTGAGGAACTTGTGCACGCTCTTGGTGCTGAGCGGTTGGCCAGTGACGAGGAAGCCAGGGGCATCGGTCTTCTGCACCAGGAAGCGGGTCAATCCGCCCGAGGCGGCCAGCGCCGCCGGGCAGAGCAGGAGGCAGGCCATCGCCCCCGCGCATAGGGCGGCGGTCAGATGCAGCGCGGATCGAGTCAGACGTCGTGTCTCGCGAGGGAGCATTGCTTCCTTTCGTGGGGGGCGCCTCCGGAGGGCGGCGGGCAGAGGTTAGCCGCGGGGCCAGCGACCGGTTCCGGGCACGAGCGCGGGTATCCGCGCACTGGGCGAGCTCGTCAGGGCGTTACGCGCGGAGCGATCGCTCGACGGTGGGGCACAGCGGTCGCGGGAAACTTGCGCCCGCCTCGTGGCGGTGATGCCGGCAAAGACGGCAACGCCCGCATGTGGGTGGATCTCGACGCACCGGTCGGATGCCACGTAGGCTCGCGCCAGATCGATGAGGGAGGCGACGATGGCACAACCGACCCCGACGGGCAGCTTGTATCGAGCGGCGAGGCTGCGCTCCACGGGAGGGCCGAGTATCCACGGCCGTACCGCGCGCGCCTGGGAATCGGGTCGCCTCTCTGGCGCCAGCTAGCGCATGGGGCTCGCGGACGACATTCGCGCACGCCTCGACGACTGGTCGCAATACAGCCGGCCGGATCTCGCCCAGGCGATCATCGAGCGAACCGCCGGGGCAACGCCAGAGCCGGAGTACGGCGCCGAGGAAGCGCTGGCCATCCTGGCCGACTTCACGCGCGCCCTTCGCGGCGGCCTGCTCGATCTGGCGGCAGAGGTCGAGAAACTCCAGCAGGACGACTAAGCGTCTGGGGTTGCCGCGAGCGACCGCTCGGGTCCCGGTCGCAGACCAAGTCGTCGGAGTTACACGGAAATCAGCTGAGCGACCCCGAAGGCCACGACGCCGGCTCCGAGCGCCACCGTGAGCGGGCCCACGACCAGCGGCCAGTGCGCGAACAGCCAATCCTCCACGGGCCGCAGGAGGCGATCGGAGTGATCCCCCATCAACGTGATAACGGCAACGATCACGATCAGAGGGAGCGTGTAGATGACGCAATAGAGGAGCAGCAGGGACAGCTTGCCGGCGTTGGAGACACCGGAACCGACGATGAGCGCGATGGCCGCGAAGTAGGGGAATGCGGTCAGCACCTCAAGGCCAGCAAGTCCGGCGCCGATCAGGGCCGCCGATCCGTGCTCCCCGGGTTCTTCGCCGCGGGTGCGCGCGCTCGTTACCGCCGTTCTGCGGATCCAGATGAACGTTCCCCCGAGGACCAGGACGACCCCGGCAGCTGTGATGAGGGCGTACTTCACGCGCGTGCTCGGAGTCGGGACGAACGAGAGGATCAGATCTCCGAGGCCGAGAGCGAGGGCAAGTCCGACGAGGAGGGTGACGGCCCACGCGGCAAATGTGAATGCTGCTGCCGCCCTGCGGGGCTTGGGACCCGTGGCCACAAAGAGCTCGCCGCCGATCAACGACGGGTTGATGCAATCCGGCAACGCGATCGCCACGACAGTGACCGCCAGCTTCAACATTCCAAGAGGACCCTAACCGCAGCGGAGCTCTCGCGCCAAGCATGCCCCGCGCGGAACGCGCCGGACCCGACGATCATCCCGTCCAAGCGCCGAGCCGAGCTTCGTTGAGTTGGTTCACTTTCGCCGCCGGCACGGCCGCTTCGCGGCGAGAAGAGTCGCATAGAGTGATGCGTATGGGTCCAGATCCGGACACCGGGGCCGCGGCCCCTGTCGACGCGTCGCGACGTACGTGGCTCGCCGCCGAGCGCACGTGGCTCGCTTGGTGGCGCACCGGGATCGCGGCCGCCGCTTTGGCGATCGCGGTCGGTCGGGCCTTGCCAGCCATAACCCATGGGGCCCGGTGGCCGTTCAGCGTGGTCGGGATCGGCTTCGGGCTGCTCGCTGTCGCGGCTTTGGTGATCGGGGCGGTCCGGCAGCGGAGGACCGCCGACGCCCTCCGTCGTGGCTCGTACTCCGAGTTGTCGACCCCGGTGGTGATGTGGCTAACCGTCGCGGCCGTGATGCTGTCTTTGGGAGCAGTGGCTCTCGTCGCGGTGCGTCTCTAACCGCAGGCGTTTCACCCAATTGGGTGACGCAGCCGCCCAGGCCTCCCGGGCATGCTCACGGCATACCTGAAGGCCTGTCGGCCAGCGAAGTTGGCAAAGAGATCGCCGAGCATCGCGAGCATTCCAACCACGACGGCACCACAGACCACAGCCGACGCCACCAGGGGATCTCGATCGTGGAGGCGCTCGTGCTCTCGATCGTGGCCTTGCTGGCCGTCTGCTGCCGACGCCTACTTCAGCCACGGCGAGGCCGCGGCGGGCACGGCCGACAAGTACGTGCGGTTAACGGTTCTCCTGGCCGCCGTCCTGTTCCTCGTCGGCATCGGCAGCCGCTTTCCGGTTGTCATCGCGCGCTTCGGATTGCTCGCAGCCGCCAGCGCGCTGCTCATCGTGTCAGTCGTGGACTGCTCAGCCTGCCCGCCCGCCCGCCTGACGGCGCTTGCGACCTAGCCGGTCGCTGGTCGATCCTGGAAACCAGCAGTGCCTTTTGAGGCACTGACGGGGGTGCTCGGGCCTGCCAGGTCTCGGCAGGCGATTCGGAACGTGGCGCTGCGCTGTTCTCCCACCGGCACCCAGCCAAGTTCATCGTCTGGTCCGCGCAGCGCGTTGGCCGGCGCGGTCATCGGCTCGACGCAGAGGTATTCCTGACCTGGCGGAGCGAAGATCTGCGAGACCGAGAAGCCGTCGCCGTAGTGGACCTCGACGGTGCGTCCCGCGGCGGTCACCTCGAAGCACGAGTCGGGCTCGACCCGCTCGAACGCGTCGTCCCAGGTGCGATCACCAACCGGTCCCGTGAGGGGAGCCACCCGCTCGATGGCTCCGGTTGGTATCTCGCGCTCGTCGAGCGCGAGCCGGTGGTGCACGGGGAACGCGACGACCCAGTGCCGTCGCGGCGCACCAGGCAGGCAAAGGTACGGGTGAAAGCCGAAGGCGATGGGCACCGGCTCGGTGCCCACATTGATCAGCGTGGCGGACACCTTAAGCGCGCCGCCGGAAAGCTCTATGCCGAGCTCGACACGATGGGGGAAGGGGAAAGCCTCGAGCAGGTCCGGGTGGTCGAAGTCGAGCGAGGCGGACAACCGGGCACGAGCGTCGTCGGCGAACACTTCGCGCACCCTCCATCGGCGCGAGGCGGTGAGCACACCATGGATCGGCAGCCCGTTGTCATCGAGCAGCAGCAGCGGCGAGGTGGAATCGAGCGCCACCTGGTGACCACCGGCGCGATACGAGAAGCCGTCGATCCGGTTGGCCCATGGGTGCAGGAACGGGATCCCCATGAACTTGCGTTGTTGGGCGTATCCGCGGACACCCGCTCCCTGCCACAGCAACTCCTGCCCGCGGTGAACCAGCGAGGCCCCCAACATGCCGGCACCGGGCAACCACGTCGTGTGGAGATCGGCGCCTTCGTCGCTGAGCCGCCACGCTCGCAGTCCGGCGAGCCGCCTGAGTTCAACGCGATACCCCGTTCGCCTGTGCGTCTCGACATCGGTGGTGCTCATGCCGCACCAACGTGTACCGCGGCGCGAGGACGTGGCCATCATCCGATTCGGGCGATGTGAGTCGTGGGGCACTCGGTAGCGTCAGCCGTCATTCAGCCCGTAGAAACCGACTTCGCCCTCGCCGTCTTTGACCGCCCAGAAGGAGCCGAGCGCGCGTATGCGGACGCGCATCGGCAAGCCGGGGAGATCGACTGGGCCCGGGCCGTGGCGTTTGTCGAGCACCACTCCCACGACAGGCTCGTGATCCGCGGCTCGTTTGCCGGCCACTACGTGGATGCCGACGACTACGACACCTTCATCGGGCCAAGGGTGGCCGACGGGGCGCTCGCCGCCGGTGCCGCCGGCCTGCTGTTCGGTCCGCCCGGCGTGGCTGCGGGCCTCGTCGCCGGCGGTATCGCCGGAGGTGTCTCAACCGAGCACTCCGGTCCCAAGCTTCGAAGTGCGCTATTCGACAAGCTACGTTCCGAAGTGCCGGAAGGCTCCTCCGCGATCATCCAGCTCGCGCCGCCCGAATACGTCGACGCCATGGTCGACGCGCTGAGGGCGCAAGGCGGCCGCCTCGTCAGGCACCACCTGGACCCCGAAACGGCCCGCGCGTTACAAGACGCCGTCGCCACCAGCCCCGCCGCGGCGGGAAGCTGACTCAACTCGTTAAGGGCGGCGCCGTACAGGGGCCCGACGAGCAACGCCACGACGTCCTGCTCGAGTGTCCCGCCCGCTTTGAAGGCGCGAGCGGTAACGCCAGACGCGCTGTCTCATGACAGTAAGCCGATGGCGCCGACGATAGCCAAGAGGACGGCGATAACGCCAAGTCCCCAGACGCTGTAATGCCTACGGCGCCTGGACGCCCAAGCCTTGCCGTTCTCGATCGCGGTGGGGGCGGTCATCCATCGACCTGCTCCCTCCGGCGGCGCGCGATCTCGTCGGCCAGGCTGGCGCCCTCGGCCATGGCCCGCCACTCGGCCCTCGACTGCGGTGTGCCACCGAACGCCTCCAGCCAGGCGCGCAGCTCCTTGGAGTAACGAGCGCGCACGTCCAAGATCCGACGTGGCGCGTGCCCGCGGCCAGTCAGCGCTCCGCGCTCGGCAATGTCCGCGTCGATGCTCTCCAGCAGCGCAGCCAGCCGCCCGCACTCCTCAGCGGCCAGGCGGTCGGCCTCGACGGTATGGGGCAAGGACATGAGCAGCGCCGTGATCTCCATGGCGCGCGCTCCCGGATCGCGGGGGGCGTGGCTTTCGCGTAGGCGCCGTGGGTCGCTGGACGGCCACGCGGGCGCCTGGGTTCGGCGCTTGGAAGCTGCGTAATTGGCTCGGCCACGGGAGCCAAAGGCTACGGACTCGGGCAGGCTGCCCTGACAACCCGCGAACGCCAACGACTACTGAGGACGGACTAACCCACGAACTAACCCACGCGCCCTCTAATGCCCCGTCATCGCCCGGCCTACGGGCATTTTCCGGATACCGCTACCGGGATTCGAACCCGGGTTTCCGCCGTGAGAGGGCGGCGTCCTAGTCCCCTAGACGATAGCGGCGAGGGCTGGCGACGGAGGGTAGCGGAGTCCTTGAGGAGCGGCTGCGAGTGATATGCACCAGCGACTCTCGACGCGGGAGCCGGAACGCGACGTCCGGTGATCATAGTAGGTTTAAGCGAACGTATGTTCCCCATTAGAACTCCTCCTCGCGCCAAGACGGACCTGCTAATTTGGCGGCTTCCGCGGCTGTGGCGGAATTGGTCTACGCGCACGGTTCAGGTCCGTGTGGGCGCAAGCCCTTGGGGGTTCGAGTCCCTCCAGCCGCATAGGTCGCATGCACCGGCCTGAAACCGTGCAGGCGGCCCTTCAGCTCTCCGCGGAGGGCCTTACGGCAACGCATCGGGCGGCGACTCGAGCTCTCGCGGTCGACGGTCCAGGGATGGATCGCCGGACGCGTTCCCCGCTTTAGAGACGCAACCAGCTGCCCCATCTGCGGCGTTTGCCACGACGTCACATCGACCGTCAGTAGTTATGCCTACCTGCTCGGCCGTTACCTAGGCGATGGCTGTCTTTCCCAGCACCCGCGCGGCGTGTACCGGATGCAAATCGTGCTCGACGCGGCTTATCACGGGATCATTACCAAGGCAGCGGCTGCCCTCGCTGAGGTTAGGGCTGGTCCCGTTCACGTACTGGTGCGTGAGAGCGCCTGTGTGCAGGTCTCCTCCTATTGGAGCGCCGTCCTCGACGAGTTCATCGGTCCCAAGACGTGACGCACACCATGCCCGGTTGTGCGGCCTGCGCGGGCTCTCAATGCACGGTAACCGCCACCGGGTAACCCGCCGGCCGCCGGGCATGAGCCCGTGGCGACTGCCCGACCACCCAAGCCGGCCCGCCCCGTGTCGCACCGACCCACCGAACGCTCCCAAGGCGGCAGTGGGCGCGGTGGAGGCTGGCCCGCGCGGCAGCGAGCGTTCGGTGCCTCAGCGCGGGCACGACGCAGACGGGCGCAAGCGGGAAGGTGCTGAGCGCGGCGTCGGGCACGGCGATGGCTGCCCGGTTGGCCGCCACGCGGCCTCGCTGGCCACCGAGGAAGCGCCAGTAGCGGTGCGAAGGCAGCCCTTCAACGATCGTCCCGTTGGCTGGCGCGAGCCGGAGGTGGGCGCGGGGATCGGTGACGTTGGCGAGGCTCCAGGGGTCAACCGTAATGGCGGCACGCCGTCCGCCGAACAGCGACCAGTCCGCCACTGGCAGCGCCGCCCCGCCGGCAACCCGGTACGCCTGACCCGACGCCGTCTGCAGGAAGGTGCCGTCGAAGGGCACGCGCGCCAGGGCGTCGAACTGTTGCGGGCTGATCGTCACCACCGGCTGCGCGCCACCGACGGTGCTCGGATCGCTCACGAGCAGCGGCGCACCGCCCGCGATCTCGAACTCCCCGGAGGTGCCGGTGACCGCGACGAACGTGCCGTCAGCCAGCGGCGCCTTGGCCGCAGCGGTGGCGCCGTCCAGATAGTCGCTGTCGATGTCGAACGTGCTTGCGCCGTAGCTTTCGAAGTGATCACCCGTGTACTGATGCAGCCGCTGAGCGGCCGCCCCAGTCCGCGGCCGGCAGGACTCCGCCCGTGTCCGCGGGCACGCCGTTCCAGTCCGCCACCCACACGTCGTCCGGCTCGATGAAGCCCGTGCCGCGCGCATCGACGAGATCCCGGATGCCAGAGTCGGCGCTGCTGTAGACCCCCGACAGATAGCCCAGGGAATGGAGCTCCGCCGTCCAGGCCGAGAGCAGCCCGAGCGCCGCACGGCTGCTCGCACCCCCGACCGGATAGGCCTCCATGTCGTAGTAGATGGGATTGCCGGGGCCGATACCGAGCACGCTCGCGCGGGCGACGGCATCTTTGGCCTCGGCGGACCCCGCCGCGGCCGCCCGGGCTGGCGTGACCGCGGCGCAGCGGCACGAGTTCCCCGGTGCTTGCAGGCCGACGTAGGTTGGAACCAGGTGCCACCCCGCCCGCGTCTCATGGCCCGTCCACGCCGAGGACAGGTTCGGCTGGGCGCAAGCCATGTTGACGCCGCCGACGTAGACGCCGATGGCGCGGTACGGCGACGCCATCCAGTCCGCCATCTGGGCCGGGCTGGGCGCCGAGCAGGCGTCGAAGCCAAGGCCGCTGAACACCCGCGCCGCCCGGGCCCGAGCGCCCACCCGGGCCAGGTCGCCGGCCCGGCCCCGAGCGCCCACCCGGGCCAGGTCGCCCGCCCGGCCCCGAGCGCCCGCCCGGGCCAGGTCGCCCGACCAGGCCGCGTCGGCCGTCCCGGTCGCCCCCGCACCATCCGCCGCTGGACCCGGGCGCGCTTCGAAAGCCAACGATGCGGCCCGCGAGCTCGGCGCCGTGGATCGCCACGCCGCCCTCACCTCGGAGTCGTAGCCGAGCGCCCGGTCGATCACCGGCCGGTCCCCGCCCCAGCTCGCGACGATCACCACCCCGCGCCGCGGGACGGCAACGTTGACGGACCCCGCCCCGCCGCCGTCCTCGGCGGGCAGCCCGGCGCTCGCGGCCGGATCGACGAGGATCGCCTCGGTGCGCCCCGCGGCATGAGCGGGGCAACCTTCGTCGCCCGTCGGCCGCCCGAGGTACACGGCGTGGCGATCGAACCGCACGCACGCCGGCGCCCCCTCATCCAGGTGAAACACCGGCCAGCTCGCCGGGACAAGCAGGCGCACGCCGGAGTAATGGACCACCTGGTCGGGCGCCTGGCGCGCCGCCGCCGGCAGCGCTCCGGCGAGCGCCGACAGGGCGATGGCAAGCAGGGCGGCGCCGCGTAAGCCCACCGAGCGTTCAAGCCGTCTGCCCCAGCCGGCGTGCACCCGCGCGAGGATATCCGGCCCGGCCCGTCGAGGCTGGTCAGACGGCCGGCCCCGCGCCCGAAGGCCGAGGCTTGTCAGCCGGGCCTGCGCCAGGCCACCATCAGCCCGTCACCGACCGTGAGCAGCACGTTGTCCACGCGCCCGTCGTCCTGCACGCGGTCGGCGAACGCCCGCATCCCGTCCGTGCCCGCGTCCTGTCCGACCGGCGCGTCGAGCACCTGACCGGCGCGGAACAAGTTGTCGGCGACGATCACCCCGCGCTCGGCCAGCTTGGGCACGACGGCCTCGTAGTAGGCGGGGTAGTCGGTCTTCCACGCGTCGATGTAGACGAGGTCGAAGGGGCCGTCGAGCCGCTCAGCGTCTCCAGCGCATCGCCGACGATGAGCTCGACCTTGGACGCCGTACGGACTGGCCTCGATGTGCCGGCGGGCCGCCGCGGCGGTCGCTCGTCGACCTCGAGCGTGGTGACGCGCCCCTCGGGAGGCAGCGCCGCCGCCATGGTCAAGGTGCCGAAGGCCGGTGAACGTGCCGATCTCGAGCACCCGCCGGGCCCCGCCCGACGACGATCAGGGCCTCGAGCAGGCGCGCCTCGGCGCAGACCGCTCATCATGCCCGGCGAAGCGGTCTCCGGCGCGTCCAGGCGGCGACCTCGGCTAGCTCGCCGTCGACCGGCGGTGGTGTGGCGCTCGGCGTAGTCACCGCCGCGGCGCTGACGAGCTCGCTCATCGCGGCCAGGTCACAGCCGGTGGTGCGCCAGCCGCTGCGCCGGGCTGGCCGGCTACTGCGCGCCCGACGGCGGGTTCGTCGACCTCGTTCCACCGCGAGAGCACCTCGGTCTCGCGCTCGAAGCCGAGCACGCTCACCGAGCCGGCGGACAGCGCGAGCCGGCCACCGAAGGCGCCGGCTGACCTCGACCCAGCGGGCGCCAGCACGCGGAGGATGTGGCCGTGGGCAAAGGCGATGGCGTCCCCGTCGACCCTTCGCATCCGCTCGAGCACGCGATCCGCGCGGGCGCCCACCTCCTCGGGCTACTCCCCGCCGGGACAGCCGTCGCGCCAGAGCCACCAGTCCGGCCGCGTCTCGCGGATCTCGGCCGTCGTGATGCCCTCGTACTCGCCGTAGTTCCATTCCGCAGAGCCACGGCTCGATCTCTGCATCCGGTCGCCGAATCCGGCCAGCTCGCACGTCTCACGGGCGCGCTGATAGGGACTGGAGAGCACGAGGGCGAACGTCCGGCCCGGCGAGCTCGCCGGCAGCGCCCCGCGCCTGCGCCCGGCCCGCATCGGTCAGGGGGATGTCGGTCGTGCTGGTGTGCTGGCCGCCCTGTGGCCATTCGGTCTCGCCGTGGCGAACGAGGACGATCTCCATGCCCACTCAGCTCCGCGACCGCCCCGCCGGTGCGCTCGATCTCCTCCATCTTGGCCCGCCGGCGGACGTGGCGCTCCTCGTCGCTCATCACCGCCCGCAGGAACGCGGCCACGATCTCCGCGGCGACCTCGGGTCCGACGACCCGGCCACCGAGGCAGAGGACGTTGATCCCGTCGTGCTCCACGGCCTGATGGGCGGTGTAGGTGTCGTGCATGGTGCAGGCGCGGATGCCGGCGATCTTGCACGCGGCCACCGAGACGCCCGCGCCGGAACCGCAGACGATGATCCCGCGCTCCGCCTGCCCGGAGACGACCGCATGTCCGACCTCGAGCGCCTTGTCGGGGTAATCGATCGGCTCCGGGCGGTCGGTTCCGAGGTCCAGCACCTCATGGCCGAGCCCGGTGATCAGGTCATCAACGCTCGCGCATGGGATACCCGGCGTGGTCAAAGCCGCAGGCGACGATCATGGCGCAAGCATAATCAGTGCACCTCCTGGGTTGCTCCGTGGGACGGGCTCTCGAGCTCGTGGGCGGCCAGCAGCGCCGCGCCGAGACGCCGGAGCGCACACCGTGCCAGGCGAGCCGGATCCGCGCGTGCCCGCGCAGGCCCGGGATGGACGTACCCGAGCGCCACCTCGCGCGCGGGCTCGAGGAGCAGTTCACCGGCCGCGGCCGCGCCGCCGCCGATCACCACCTCGTCGGGATCGAAGGTGTTGATCGCGTTGGCGATGCCGATGCCCAGACGCGCGCCCACAGCCCGACGATCCCCATCGCCGCTGCGTCACCGTCACGGGCCGCCGCCACGGCGCCGGCGCCGAGCAGGGGCTGGCCCTGAGCCCGCAGGCCTCCAGCGCGGAGTCGGGAGGGCTCCGCGGCTGCAGCGGCGAGCTGGTCGAGCGCGTGGCCGGCCGCCATGCCGCTCGAGCGATCCCGGCTGGGGAAAGCGCGTGGCCTCGGGAACCGAGGCGGCGAGATCGGCACCGATGAGCGTGTGGCCGAGCTCCCCCGCGCCGCCGGTGGCACCGCGATAGATCCGGCCGCCCAGCACGATCCCACCGCCCACGCCGGTGCCGATGGTGAGCATGACGAGGTTCTGGGCGACGAGCCGGAGATCCTCGTCGTGCGCTTCGGCGAGCGCCGCCACGGTGGCGTCGTTATCGACGAACACCGGCACCCCGAGCCGCTCGCCGAGCACCGCGCGCAAGCGGCACGTCGACGAGCGGGATGTTGACCGAGGAGACGACCCGGCCGCTGACGAACTCGACGACCGAGGGCACCCCGATCCCGACGCCCGCGAGCTCCTCGTCGCGCACGGCCTCGACCATCTCCGCGAGCTGTTCGATGAGCGGCTCGGCGCGCTGAGCAGTCGGTCGGCTGGAGTGGTCGACTCGCTGAGCCGGTCGTCGCGCAGGACGGCGACGGCGATCTTCGTGCCGCCGAGGTCGACCCCGATGACTGAGCTCACGCGCCGCTGCCCGGCCGGGCAGGAGCGCAGCGGCGGGCGCGTCGAGCAGTACGATGAGCTCCCGGGCGCACGTCGGGCAGAAACGACGAGGGCACGTGGGGATCGGGCGGGCGCCGGGGCCGAACGCGGCGGCGATGGCCTGCGCCTTACTCTCGCCCGTGGCCAGCACGACGACCTGCTTGGCCCGGGCGATGGCGCTGAAGGTGAAGCTGATCCGGGGCACGAACGGCTCGAGACCGGCCTCAGGCACCGGCACGACGAGCCGAGAGCGCTCCTCGACGGTGGCCTGGTCGGGAAACAGCGACGCAGTGTGCCCGTCAGGGCCGATGCCGAGCAGCAGCAGCTCGAACTCGGGCGCGCCGGCGCATTCGAGCTGGCGCTCGTAGTCCTCCGCCCCGGCCTCCGGGTCCGAGCTCGCCCTTCATCCGGTGCACCTCGGGGGTGGCCAGGTCCGACAGCGGCGCGAACAGCGTTCTCGCGGCCATGCCGTAGTTCGAGCGCTCGTCGTCGGGTCGACACACGCGCTCATCGCCGAACCAGAAGCCGCGCCTCGGAGACGTCGGCCTCCACCGCCTCGACGGCGGCGACGAACTCCTCGTAGGCCTCGCCGCGGCGTCGAGTTCCGCCGGTCAGGACGATGTCGTCCCCGGACGCGGCTGCGCCGACGAGCATGGCGGCGCAGGCCCGCGCGGGGTCCTCGCACCACCTCGATGTCAACGCTCATGGGCAGAACCCCTGGGCCGCCTGCAGCGCGGGGCCGTAACAGGGGTCGCGCAGCAGAGCCTGGCGTACCCCCTCGCCCAGGATCCCTCCCTCGCCCCGCGAGGCGCCGAGGATCCGCCAGACGCGCTTTTCGCTGTCGTGTCGCTCCCAGGCCCGCAGGCCGCCGCGAGCCCGGTCGAGAGAGAGCGAGAATCCCTCGCCGGTGCTGACCGTGACCCCAGCCAGGCCGAGCGTTCCTGCTCGTGAGGCTCGAGTGTCACCTTGACCTCATCGGTTCCCCGGTGAGCGACGCCGTGCAGTTCCTCGCCCCTCGTGCCGTCGCCGCGTGCCGGCTGCCATGCAGGCGCGAGCCCAGCCATCCGGCCAGCAGCAGGGCGCTGGCCCGCGAGCCGTCCCGGTGCCGGATGGCCACGCCATCGAGCTCGTCCGAGGACCGCGCGGCGATCGGCGGGTCGAAGCTCGACGCCAGCCGCTCGCGCCACGGCGTCGTGCGCAACCACGCCAGGTCGACGACATAGGCCGAGCGCAGCAGCTCGCTCGCCTCGGTCAGGCCGGCCGACCGCGTCGTCGTTGTCGTCGGAGTCGAGGAGCATGACGTCGACCATTTCGCGCAGCGAATCGATGGCCTCGTGGTGGCCGTGCGGGCACCACAGCATCGTCGTGCAGCTCGTAGACGATCACCGGGTCGACGATCGTGTCGAGCGCGGCGAGATGCTCCGGGCCCATGTCGATCTCGACCTGCTCGCGCATCACCGACATGCTGCCGGCCGTGGGCTCGTCGAAGCCCATCGCCACCCTCGCATCGAGGGTGTCCCGCCCTTCCTCGACCGCGCACAGTACGGTGCGCGAGGCGTGGTAGCGGCCCACCCGCTCGAGCCGGTTGGAGATCTCGCCCTTCCACGAGCGGTCGACGACGACGACGAGGTTGAGCACCCGTGCCGGGGCCACCGTTTCATCGGCCGCGTGACGCTGGCGCAGCAACCCGCGCAGCGCCGTCTCGATGGCGTCGGGCGTCGTGTCCGACGCCGACCAGACGTCCTCACTCATGGCGCATCCCCCGCGGCGGGCGTCGGCTTGCCGAGCTCACAACCGCCGCCACTGCCGGTCCCCGGACAGCAGCCCGTCGGCCTCCTCCGGCCCGGCCGAGCCGGCTGGGTACTGGGCGAGCGACTCGGAGTCGGTCTGATGCCAGGCGGTCAGGATCGGGTCGATGATGCCCCAGAGGGCCTCGATCTCGTCGTTGCGGGTGAACAGCGTGGCGTCGCCGCGCATGGCGTCGAGGATGAGCCGCTCATAGGCCTCGGGCGATTCGGACATGAACGCCGTGCCGTAGTGGAACTCCATGTTGACCGGGCCGGATTCGCATGCTCGGGCCCGGGATCTTGGCCCCCAGGGAGACCGAGACACCCTCGTCGGGCTGGACGGTGAGGATGATCTGGTTGGGCTGAATGCCCAGCGAGCCTTTGGTCTGGAAGGCCAGGTGCGGCACGGGCTTGAGAATCACCGCGATCTCGGTCACCTTGCGGGCCAGCCGCTTTCCGGTGCGCAGGTAGAAGGGCACCCCGGCCCAGCGCCAGTTGGAGATGTGCAAGCGCAGCGCAGCGTACGTTTCGGTGCGGGAGTTGGAGTCGACCCCTGGCTCCTCGAGATAGCCGGGCACCCGCTTGCCGCCCGAGACGCCTTCGGCGTACTGGGCGCGCACGGCCATGTGAGGGCACGTCCTCGATGCGCGGCGGGATGATCGCCTCGAGCACCTTGAGCTTCTCGTCGCGCAGGCGGTTGGCTTCGAACGCGTTCGGCGGCTCCATGGTGAGCAGCGCCAGCAGCTGCATCATGTGGTTCTGCACGAGGTCGCGCAGCGCGCCGGCGCCTTCGTAGTAGCCGGCCCGGCCGCCGATCCCGATGTCCTCGGCGGCGGTGATCTGCACGTGGTCGATGTAGTTGCGGTTCCACACCGGCTCGAACAGGGCGTTGGCGAAGCGCAGCGCCATCATGTTCTGAACCGTCTCTTTGCCCAGGTAATGATCGATGCGGAAGATCTGCGTTTCCTCGAAGACCTCGAGCACCTGGGCGTTGAGCTTCTGCGCCGAGGCCAGGTCGTAGCCGAAGGGCTTCTCGACCACGATCCGCGTCTCGGCCTTCTCGCAGTGAGCGAGTCCGGCGTCGCCGAGCTTGCCCGCGATGAGGGGAAAGAACTCCGGCGCGGTCGACAGATAGAAGACGCGGTTGAGCGGCCGGCCGGCCCGCTCGTCGAACTCCTGCAGAGTGCGGCCCAGCTCCCCGTAGACCTGATCGTCGTCGAAGGCGCCCGGGACGTAGCGCAGCTCGCCGAGCAAACCGGAGAGGACGTCGGGGTCGGGCGTGCGCCGCGAGAAGCGCTCGATGGACTCGCGGGCGACGGACTGGAAGTCCTCGTCCGGTTGATCGCGACGCGCCACTCCGATGAGCTCGAAGCGCTCGGGCAGCGCGCCCTCGTGAGCGAGGTTGTAGAGGGCGGGAAGCAGCTTGCGGTGCGCGAGATCGCCGGTGGCCCCGAAGATGACCAGGGCCGTGGGATGGACGGGTAAGCGCTCGAGCGCCTCGACCAGGGGGTTGGCCCCGGCCTGTTGCTGTTGCGGTTCCCGGGTGGCGGTCATCTGCGTTCGCGCTCCTCGAAGCCGGTCAGGTGGCGGATGATGGCAGGCTCAACGGGGGGTCGTGCTCATCGGCCGATCAGCTCCCGCCCCAGCTCGGCCACCCGCTCCGCCGTGATGCCGAAGTGCGCGTAGACGTCGTTGGCCGGTCCCGACTCCCCGAAGGTCTCCATGCCCACGAACCGCCCCTCGTCGCCGATCCACTTGTCCCAGCCCAGCGGACTGGCCGCCTCGACGGCGATCCGGGCGCGGCACGCCGCGGGCAGAACCTGCTCGCGATAGCCCTCATCGGCTTTGGTGAAGGTGTCCATGCACGGCATGCTGACCACGCGCACCCTCACGCCTTCGAGCTGATCGGCGGCCTCGAGACACAGCGAGACCTCCGATCCGGTGCCGATCAGGATCAGCTCAGGCTCGCCGCCGTCGGCGTCGCGAAGCACGTAGGCCCCGCGCTCGATGGCGTCGTCCGGGACGATCTCGGGATCGAGGATGGGCAGGTTCTGACGCGAGAGGGCAAACGCGGTGGGAGCCTCGTCATTACGCAGGGCAAAGCGCCAGCCCAGCGCCGTCTCGTTGGCGTCGGCGGGGCGGACGACGTTGAGGCGTGGCATGGCTCGCAGGGCGGCGAGCTGCTCGACCGGCTGGTGGGTGGGACCGTCCTCGCCCAGGCCGATCGAATCATGGGTCCAGATCCAGATCGAGGGCAGCTTCATGAGCGCCGAGAGGCGCACGGCGCCCCGCATGTAGTCAGAGAAGGTCAAAAACGTCGCCCCGTAGGCCCGGAAGCCGTGCAGCCCGAGGCCGTTGACGATCGCCGCCATGCCGTGCTCGCGAACGCCGAAGCGCAGGTTGCGCCCCTCGTAGTGATCTCTCTCGACATCGCCGGCGTTGTCGATGTCGGTGTTGGTCGAGGTGGACAGGTCGGCCGAGCCCCCAACCAGGTGCGGGACCGCGGCCGCCGCCCACTGGATGGCCTTCTCCGATGCTTTGCGCGTGGCGATGGCCTTCTCGTCAGGCGAGAACCTCGGCACGTCGCGGTCCCAGCCATCGGGCAACTGCGCCGCGTCGATCATCTGCAGCAGGTCAGCCTGCTCGCGGAACTGCTCCCGGTAGGCGTCGAAGCGCTCCTGCCACTCGTCCTCGAACTGCTGGCCGCGCTCACAGCACTCGCGGAAGTGCTCGAGGGCCTCCTGCGGAACGTAGAACTGCTGATCCGGATCCCAGCCGTAGAACTCCTTGGTGGCCCGGACCTCGTCTTCGCCCAGGGGCGAGCCGTGCGCGCTGGAGGTGTCCTGCTTGTGGGGGCTGCCATAGCCGATGTGCGACTGGGCCACGATGAGCGACGGACGATCCTCGACCGCCATGGCGGTCCGGGTGACCTCTTCGAGGCGCTCGACCGACAGGTCGTCCCCGACATCCTGCACGTGCCAGCCGTAGGCCTCGTAGCGCTCGGAGACGTTCTCGCTCATCACCGTCGAGACGGGACTGGCGAGCTGGATGTGGTTGTTGTCGTAGTAGGCGATGAGGCGACCGAGGCCCCAGTGTCCGGCCAGCGACGAGGCCTCGGAGGTCACGCCCTCCTGGATGTCGCCATCGGAGGCAATGGCGAAGGTGTAGTGGCTCAGCACCTCGTGCCCGTCGCGGTTGAAGCGGGCGGCGAGCATGCGCTCGGCCAGAGCGAGCCCGACGGCCATCGAGATGCCCTGTCCCAGGGGTCCCGTCGTGGCCTCGATTCCCGGCGTGTACTTGCGCTCGGGATGCCCGGCCGTGGGCGAGCCGACCTGGCGGAAGTTCTTGATGTCCTCGAGGGTGAGCGGATACCCGGTCAGGTAGAGCATCGAGTACAGGAGCATCGAGGCGTGCCCGTTGGAGAGGATGAACCGGTCGCGGTTGATCCAGTCCGGGTTGCCCGGGTTGTGGCGCATGATCCGCGTGTACAGGACATAGGCCAGCGGCGCGAGGCCCATGGGCGCTCCGGGGTGCCCTGAGTTGGCCTTCTGCACGGCGTCCATGGCGAGCGTGCGGATCGTGTTGATGCACAGCTCGTCGAGCTGGGTGTCGCTGCCGGTCGCGGTCACTGGGCGGCGAGGGTCGTACCGGACATGGCCACGGTCGAGAGAGTTGTCATATCGGCTTATCCCTAAACGGTCGGTGGTTTGTGCAGGGTGAGGGCGGGGCGATACCTACCCCGAGAGGACTCCGTAACGCGCGTACTCGTCGGCGGGCACGGTGCGCAACTGCGCCACCGCGTCGGCCAGCCTGACCAGGACGACTTGGGTTCCCTGCAGCGCGGCCATCATCCCCCAGGCCCCCTCGTGCACGGCATCGATGACGGTCAGGCCAAAGCGAGTGGCCAGGACCCGGTCAAACGCGGTCGGGGTTCCCCCACGCTGCACGTGGCCGAGCACGGTGGCCCGGGTCTCGAAACCCGTACGTTGCTCGATCTCCTGCTCGAGACGGTGACCGATGCCGCCGAGGCGCGGATGGCCGAACTCGTCCACCCGGCCCGACTCGAGGCTCATCGTGCCTTCTCTGGGCACCGCTCCCTCGGCCGCAACGACGATGGAGAAATACCGGCCGCGCGCGTGCCGGTGCCGGATGCGGGCGCACACCTCCTCGATGTCGAAGGGCACCTCGGGAATGAGAATCACGTCCGCGCCGCCGGCGATTCCGGCGTGCAGGGCGATCCAGCCGGCGTGGCGGCCCATGACCTCGACCACGAGGATGCGGTTATGGCTCTCCGCGGTGGTGTGCAAACGGTCGATGGCCTCGGTGGCGATGTGCAGGGCGGTGTCGAACCCGAAGGTGAGATCGGTCGCCCCGAGGTCGTTGTCGATGGTCTTGGGTACGCCGACGATGGGCAGCCCGTCACCGTGCAAACGGCTGGCCACCCCCAGCGTGTCCTCCCCGCCGATGGCGATGAGGGCGTCGAGCCCTTGGGTGGAGAAGGTGTTGCGCACCCGGGCGACGCCGTCCTCGCGCTTGAACGGGTTGGTCCGTGAGCTTCTCAGGATCGTCCCCCCACGCGGGAGGATGCCGCGCACGGATTCGAGGGTGAGCGCCTCGCAGCTGCCCTCCAGCACGCCGCGCCACCCGTCCCGGAAGCCGACCAGCTCATCGCCGTAGCCGTCGATGCCCTTGCGCACGATGGCCCGGATCACCGCGTTGAGACCGGGGCAGTCCCCGCCTCCGGTGAGCACGCCGATCCGCATGAGCGTCGCATCCTACGGGTGGGCGCACCGGGACGCCGTTGCTGACAGCCTTGGGCCATCGTCAGGGCGGCACAGTGAGAGGACCGGGCATCCGGTGGGCGGCAGGCGCGCTCGTCGCCTTGGTGGCGGCGCTTTTCGCCGTGGCGGCCTTCCCGGCCCGAAGCGGCGGTCCCAGTGAGCGCCTCGGCGCCGGGCCGCCGCCCGGCGCGCCGCCGACCGTGGCCACGCCGCCACCCTCCGCGGACGGAACCGGCGGCCAGCCCGCGCCGGCGGGCGAGGTCTTCGGCGCCAACGTCAACCGCCTCTTCGAAAGCGATGCCTTCGACCCGGCGGCCCGGGACGCCCAGCTCGCCGCCCTGCGGGCCGCGGGTGCGACGGTCGCTCGCACAGACGCACTGTGGGAGCTGAGCGAGCCCGCGCCGCCGCAGAACGGCGTTCACCATTACGACTGGACCTTCGACGACGGCATCGCCTCGGCGCTGGCCAAGCACGGGCTGCGCTGGCTGCCCGTACTCGACTACACGGCCGGCTGGGACCAGTCGGTGCCCGGCGTCGACCACTCCCCGCCGGCCACGATGGCCGACTACGCCGACTACGCCGCCGCCTTCGCCTCTCGCTACGGACCGGGCGGAAACTTCTGGAACACCCACCCCGCGCTCCCCGACGATCCCGTCGACACGGTGGAGATCTGGAACGAACCCGACAACCGCGCCTTCTGGTCACCGGCGGCTGATCCGGTCAGCTACGCCTACATGTACCTGCAGGCGCGGGCGGCGATTGCCGCCCGCCAACCGTCGATCCGCGTCCTGGTCGGCGGGCTCTGGCACCCGGCCACCTTTCTGGGGGCCATGCTGGCCGCCCGCCCTGATCTCGCGGGCCACGTCGACGGGATCGCCATTCACCCCTATGGCAGCAACCCGGCCGGGGTCGCGGCCGGCGTGCGCTCAGACCGTGGGCTGCTCGACCGGCTGGGCCTGGCCAAGGTGCCCCTCTACGTGACCGAGGTCGGATGGACGACAAGCCCTCCCGGCGCCCTGCATTACCTGCCCGAGCGCCAGCGGCCGACGTACCTCGCCGACACCCTCGCCGGGCTGGGCCGCCTCGACTGCGGGCTCGCCGCGACCATTGTCTACACCTGGGTGACCGAGCAGGGCAACCCGGCCAATTCCGAGCAGTGGTACGGGATCAGTCCCCCGTCCGGGGGACGCTCTGCGGACACCGATGCCTTCGCGGCCGGGGTGCTGGCGGCGCAGGCGCCGGGACGGGGGCTTGAGCCCTGCACGGTGGGGTGAGCCGGGGTCTTTGTCGGCCGGCGCGGCGTGGGCCGGGTCCGGGCTGAGACTGAGATCAAGGTGAATCTTGCGCACCCTCGGCCGATCGGCGCACGTTGGGCTCGCCTCGCGATACCAACGCGCCAAGCTCGCTTTCAAGCACCCCGTCGTGCACGTTGTCGTCGGCGACGTCATGGCCCGCCCGGACCAGCTCGACCTACCTCCGAACGGCGAACACCCGCAGCCTCGCCTCGGCCAGCGCGAGTCGCGCTGCCGCGTGACCGGGGACCCCATGGACGGCCCCGCCCGGAAAGGTCGCCGCGCTGCCCAGGTAGAGCCCGCGCACGGGCGTGCGGTATGGCGACAGCGCCGGGATGGGCCGGAAGATCACCTGGTCGAGCGAATAGCTGCCGGCGCCGACGTCGCCGCCGGCCAGGTTGGCGTTACGGCGTTCCAGATCGCGCGGCCCAAGCACGTGACGGGCGAGGATGAGGTCGCGAAAGCCGGGGGCAAAGCGCTCGACTTGGGCCTCGATGCGACCGACGTGGGCATCGCGCTCGGCCGCCCAATCGACGCTCTGGGGGCCGTGGGTATAGGCCCAGGCGGTGTGCCGGCCCGCCGGCGCCCGGCTCGGGTCAGCGAGGGTCTGCTGTCCGAGGAGCAGAAACGGCCGCTCGGGCAGGCCGGCGGCGAGCGAGGTGGTCTCGAGGACCTCCTGCTCATCGCCGCCGACGTGCACCGTGCCCGCCCGCCGCGCCTCCTCGGCCAGCCAGGGGATCGGGCCGGCCAGCGCCCAGTCGACCTTGAGCGTGGCCGGTCCTCTGCGGTAACGCCTCAGAGCTCGCCGGTAGGACTCAGGAAGCGCGTCGCCGGCCAGCCGGTCCAGCGCGCTGGGAAGGACGTCGGCCACCACGATCGCCGCGGGCAACGGCTCGCCGTCGGCGAGGCGCACTCCGCTGACGCGACCACGCGAGACGGCGACCTCCACCACCTCGGCCTCGGTGCGCACCGTCCCGCCGAGACTCTCGAGGTAGGCGATCAAGGCCCCGCTCAGGCGGGCGGAGCCTCCCTCGGGGCTCGGCCAGCCGACCACGTGGCCGAGCAGGTTGAGGTAGGCGGCGGCGATCGCGCTGCCCGCGCTGGCGGGTGGCACGTCTCCGTGCATGGCCGCCCCGTAGAGCCACGCCCGCGCGCCAGTGTGGTGAAACAGCTCTGAACCGAGCGCTTCGGCGGGCATGAGCAGCAAACGGGCGAACTCGAGCATGCCCCGGGGGCGCAGGCCGAGGGTCAGCCGAGCGGCGCCGGCGAGCGGCGGAAAGCCGCCGAGCATCGTGCTCCGCAGGGCCTCAAAGTGGCTGAGCAGCGGCACCGCGAACCGTCGCCAACCATCGCCCTGACCGGGCGCCAGGGCATTGAGGCTCTCAACCGTGCGCTCGACATCGCGGTACAGGGCCGCACCTCGCCCATCGGGCAACGGATGCGCATAGCAGGCCTCGGGATGGACCCAGCGCAGACCGTGGCGCTCGAGCGGCATCCGCGCGAACACCGGGGAGGCGGCGGCCGCGGGATAGACGGCCGAGAAGGTGTCGTGGCGAAAGCCGGGCAGCGTGAGCTCCTCGGTGCGCACCGCGCCTCCCGGATGACTGGCCGCCTCGAGCACGGTCACCGGCCGCCCGCGCCGCGCCAGGGTGATGGCCGCCGCCAGGCCGTTGGGCCCGGAGCCGACCACCAGGGCCGGCTCGCTCACGGGGGCCCGGCCGTGTGGGCGTGATTGGGGGCCTCGAGATAGGGAGCCAGATAGGGAGCGTCGATCGGTCCGGCCGGGTGCCAGGTCGGAGTCGAGCTCACGGTGGCGCTGTGGGCGTGCCCGCCGACGAGGTAGGCGTGGAGATACACAGGGCCGCCAGGCCCGTCGAGCATCCCGTGGATCCGCGGCTCGAGCGGTCGTGGCTCGGGCCCCGCTCCCGCCTCGGCGGCGATTGAGGCCGCTGCGGTGTCCGCTTCCTGAGCGGCCACCGCGACGAAGCGAACCGGAAAGTCGCAGGCGTCCCCGACGGCGTAGACGGAGTCCACGTCGCGGACCCGGCACAGCGGATCGATGGAGAGAAAGCCGCCTCGGGCCCGCTTGGGCATACCGGGAGTCGAGGGTCCGGAGAGCTGGGGCAAGGCGAAGACCCGGTCGACCTCGAGTTCGGTCATCCCGGGGCGCACGCTGACCACCCCCGGAGCGGGGACCTCGCAGCGCACCGCGGTGATCACCTGCACGCCCTCGGCCTCGAGCAGCTCCCCCACCGTCTGGCTGACTCGCTCGCCGAAGACGGCCTCGGGTGCCACCTCGGGCGTGGCCAGGGTGACCTCGAGCTCGATGCCGAGCGCGCGTGCCCGGCGAGCCAGGAGGACGGCCAGCTCATAGAGGGGCAGGGGCCACCCGGCCGTCGAGCCCACGAGCAGAGCGACGCGGCGCACGGACCCGTTCTCGATGTCGGCCAGCGTGCCCTGGACCTGGTCGGGAAGGACGCGATCATCGAGGGTGACGGCGTGGCGAAACATGGGCCGGCGGCGCGCCCCGAGGGCCAATACGAGCGCGTCGTAGGTGAACTCACGCCCGCTGCGGGCGTGAACGACCCGGCCGCCGGCATCGAGCCACCGGAAGCGATCGGACACGAGCTCGGCCCCGGCCTCGGCGACCAGGTCCAAGAGGGGGTAACGACGGGCAGGTGCCCACACGAAGGGCTCGCGCAGTAACACCGGCCGGAGCATGAACTCCGACTCGGGAGAGAGCACCGTGACGTTGACTTTCTCGGCCGCCAGCGCGTGAAGGGCAAACGCACACTCGAGACTGGCCACCCCCGCACCCGCGATCAACACCTCGAGCTTGCCCTGCACGCCTAACACCCTAGCTGTGACGCGGCCCGGCCGTGCAGTTCCGCTGTCGGCCTACCAACGCACCGGTTTGGCGGTAAACGAACCAGCCGCCCAGCCGCGGGTGCCCGCGCGCTGAGCGGCAGATCCTGTCATCGGTCGCGAGACGACCTACCAGCGCATTCTGGGGTCGACGTAGAAGTCGTAGATGCGGGTCTCGCTGAGCAGCCCGTTGCCGGCGAAGACGAACCGCGCGTACTCCCAGTTCGGGGACTTACCAGGGTGAATGTTGTACACCTTCGAGATGCCCCACGTGTTGGCCGGCCCCGTCACTACCCCGGTCAACACCGGCGCTTTCCACACGCCGTTCTCGAAGTAGGCCACGCCCAACTGCGCGCCGGCGCCCCGGACTGAGTCCATGGCGAACATGCGGGCGGTCGGATACGCCTCGCTCACGCACATCGGGGGGCTCAGCGCGACTCCCGAACTGGGCACCGAGAGCACCTCTGACTGCGCCCCGTCGACGAGCTTCGTCTGGACGATCCTGGCCCCGCCGGCGAAGGTCCAACCTCCACCGTAGAAGTCATCCGGATTCTGACCGGGGACGATCGCGTACTCGTTGTCGTCCTTATAGCTCGCGAACGGCTGACTGACCTCGGGGTTACTGCACGCCGAGGGATCGACCGGCGCTGAGAGCTTGGCGAAGTTGACCAGCGACGTGACGTTGGACAACGGTCCGAGCGCCAGCGGGCTTGCCGCCGCGTGCGCGGGAACGGCAGACAGGGCCGCGATGGCGACCCCGAGGCCGATTGCGCGCATCCTGAAAAGGCCCTGCTTCATGTACCCACCTTCCTTGGTGTGCACTGGCAGCCGAGCTATCTCGCCTTGTGCGAGACCTCTAGCTTTGCGTCCCCGGCTCGCGCCGAGTTTGCCCTTTTCAGTATGTGTTTGCCGGGCTCTGCATCGTCCCGTAGGCCCGCTCCTGAAGGCCCCTCGCTGACAGCTGGACATCCGTCGTAGCGCCCAGCCGTCCAGGACGGGACGAGGGCGATCACGCGGCCTGGCCGCCGGCCGATTAACCAGACGTGGTCAACGAGGACAGTGTGGAGGAGCAGCGAGCTGCTGGCCGAGAACCTGGAGCGCGCCGGCCGGCGCATCGTCGCGCGCGAAGCGATCGCTGAGCTGCTCGTCGGGCGCCGGCTTCTTCGCCGCGGTCGGCGGCCATCTGGGCGGCTTCCCCGCCCCGCCGTCTCTGCCCTGACGCCGGCCCTTCTGTGCATGGCGATCGTTGGCCCTGGCCGCTCGGGTGCGCTTCGACACCTCGCTGGGGTTCACGGCCGCCATCCAGCTGGCCTTTGTCCCCTGCTCTTCGCCATGCCCCTGGCTCTGGTCCCCCTCGCCGTGGTCAGCGTGGCCGCACTGACCAGCCTCGTGGACGTGCGTCGCGGAACGCTGCAGTTCTCTCGCCTGCTCAACGTGCCCGGCAACTGTTGGTTTGCCATCGGGCCGGTCGCCGTCTTTGCCGCCGCCCGGACCGCCCCCCAGAACGCCGGCGCGCTCCTGCTCGTGGCCGCCCTCGCCGCCCAGTTCGTCGTCGACTTCGCCGTGGCGATCGTCCGCTTTGGCATCGCGCAGGGCGTGACGCTTGGCCTCGCAGGCCCGGGAGGCCTGGGTCTATGGCGTCGACGCCGCGCTCTCGGGGGTGGGGCTGATCGTCGGAGAGGCCGTCCCGAGGCACCCGGCCAGCGTGGTCGCCCTGGTCCCGTTGCTGGGTCTGTTTGCCGTGTTCGCGAGCGAGCGGCGGCGACGGCTCGAAGGCATGCTCGAGCTCAGTGCCGCCTACCGGGGGACCGCGCTCGTCCTCGGTGACGTCGTCGAGGCCGACGACGGATACACCGGCCAGCACTCCAAGAGCGTGGTCGTCCTCGCCCTCGAAGTGGCCGACGTGCTCGGCCTCGATGCCGACCAGCGACGCAACCTCGAGTTCGGGGCCCTGTTGCACGACGTGGGCAAGATCGCGATCCCCAAGGACATCATCAACAAGCCCGGAAAGCTCAACGCCGAGGAGTGGACGGTGATCAAGACCCACACCATCGAGGGTCAGAAGATGCTCGAACGAGTGGGCGGCTTCATGCGCGACGTGGGCCTGATCGTGCGCTGCCATCACGAGCGCTGGGACGGAGGCGGCTATCCGGATGGCCACAAAGGCGAACAGATTCCTCTGGAGTCGCGCATCATCTCGTGCTGCGACACGTGGAACGCGATGCGCACGGACCGCGCCTACCGCAAGGCGCTGTCCTACGAGGTGGCCATGACCGAGATCAAAGCCGTCACCGGCAGTCAGCTCGATCCCTCCGTGGTGGAGGCGCTTCTCACCGTGGTCTCGCGTGAGAACGAAGCGGCGACGACCGTGCTCGAGGCCCGCCCGACACCCGCCCTGGCCGCCGCAGCACCGCTCGGCTAGGCATCGCCAGACCGCGCCAGCGGCCTCCTATCCAAATCTTCGCCGGTTCCTAAGCGGCTCTTCGCCAACTGCGAGCGAGTTCTTACGCGCCGGTACCAGCCTAGTTGTGCAGTCAACTCACCCCGACAGGACGAGAACGACCATGACCTTTTCCTCTCTTCGCTTCATCGCCGCCGGAGCAGCCAGCTTCGTCCTCGGCGGGCTCCCGTTTGCGCTCGCAGCCAGTCCCGCTGCGGCGGCGACCACCGGCTCGCAGGCCGTCAGCCAGAACTGGGCCGGCTACATCGCGCAAGGCACCACCTTCTCGGCCGTCTCCGGCAGCTGGGTCGTGCCCTCGGCGACGTGCGGCTCCGGCACCGGCTACTCGGCCTTCTGGGTGGGCCTCGGTGGCGCCGTCGGACCAGTCACCGGCCCTCGAGCAGGTGGGCACCCAATCCGACTGCTCGACCACCGGGGCCACGAGCTATTACGCCTGGTATGAGCTCGTCCCGGCGGCACCGGTCCGGCTCGGTCTCGCTGTCAAGCCGGGCGATCACATCACCGGCAAGGTCAAGGTCAGCGGTTCCAACGTCACCGTCAGCCTGTGGAACACCACGACGGGGCAATCCGCCACGAAGAACTTGACCACGGACAACATCGATACCTCGAGCGCCGAATGGATCGCCGAGGCGCCCTCCGAATGCGACCAGAGCGGGAACTGCCAGCCGCTGCCACTGGCCGACTTCGGCTCGGTGAAGTTCACCGATGCGTCCGCCACGGCGGGCGGGCACACGGGCACGATCTCGGACTCGAACTGGCAGAGCCAGGTCGTCAACCTCGACGGCAGTGGCGCCACGCGCAGCTTCGGCCCCGTCGGCGTCGCCTACAGCGGCTCGAGCGGGGCAGCCGGCGCGCAGGCCTCGGGGCTCTCCAGCGACGGCTCCGCGTTCTCCGTGGCCTACTCGGCGAACGACACGGCGGTGACGAGTGGCTCCGGGAGCGCTGACCCCGCCGCCGGCGGCTCGACGTACGGAGATGGCGCTGGCTCGCCCTACGGCTACGGCTCCGGCGGCGGTGGCTACGGCGGCGGTGGCTACGGCGGCGGCGACTACGGGTCCGGTGGCGGTGGCTACGCCTATGGCGGCGGTGGCTACGGTGACGGGTACGGCGGTGGCTACGGGTACGGCGCCTACGGTGACGGATCCGTCGCCTCCCTCCCCGGCCTCTAGGCCAGGTCCGTGGCGGCCGCGCGATGCGCGGCCGCGGCCGGCCGCCCCGCCGAACTACGGCTCGACCGTATCGACCACCTCGTACACCCCGGAGGTGTACTCGTGCTCGACGAAGGCGGAGATGCGGTCGACACGCTGAGTTTCGGCGGCGTCGACCTGCTCACGCCACGAGCGGTAGTCGCTCTCGGACATCTCGAACATCCCGAACGAGATCACCTCGTCCTCATCGCGGATATTGCGCGCGTGGTAGGCCCGGACGAGATGCGGCGGCATATCCCCGCCGGGTTCCCAGGCCTGCCGGAAGTCTTCCCAGGCGCCCGGTTTGAGCCTGCGGGCCGTGAACATGACGATCATCGTCACCCTCCTTTTGAGCAGTGTGCGTGCGCCGGTAGTACTCCATCCCGCGCTTTTGATCAAGCCGGGGCTGAGAGCGAGCGCCCGCCCCGCGGGAGGACCCCGGCCCTACGCGCCGCGCTCCGGCCCGCCGCGGCGTCGGGGGCGCAAGACGAGATCGAGCTCGTCGGAGCTCACGGCGTGTCCTGCCGCGCAGCGCAGTTCCACTGCGACCGGCTCGCCGCACTCGCGGTGGCGCAGCTCGACCGGCCCGCCTCGCTGGTCGAGCCAGCGATCGCCCCACTGCATGAGCGCGGCCAGCGTCGGGAAGAGGTCGGCCCCCTTGTCGGTGAGCCGGTAGCGCTGGCGGGTGCGTTGCCCGGGCTCGCGGTAGTCCTCGCGCTCGAGCAGGCCGCTGTCGACGAGCTCATGTAGCCGCGCCGCCGTCACCGGCTCGCTGAGCTGTGCGCGCTGCGCGAAGTCGTCGAACCGGGTCGTGCCGTAGAAGGCCTCACGGAGGATGACGAACGCCGAGCGCGTGGTGATGACGTCGAGCGTCTTGGCGATCGTGCAGCGGTCAGCTCTCCAGGAGCTGCGGGGCTCGAGCGGCCCGGTCAGGCGGACGGTGTGAGGCATACGGCAATCATAGCTGACTTTGCCAGGCGTAAGCCAGCTTTGCTAGGGTACCTGGCTATGGCACTCGTTAGTCAGCTCTCCGGCCGGCGCTGGCTCGACTCGGGGCCGCTGCGCCGCCGAGGCGACGCATCGCCCGGCGCTCGTCATGGTGATCGTGTGCGCGGGCGTGGTCCTCGCCAGCCTCGACCTGTTCATCGTCAACGTGGCGCTACCGCGGATGGCGGTCGATCTCCACGTCCATGGCAACGCTGTGGCCGACCTGTCCTGGGTGCTGAACGCGTATGCGATCGTGTACGCGGCCTTGCTCGTCCTGTTCGGGCGCGCCGCGGAGCGCTACCCGCGCGAACGGGGCTTCCTCCTCGGGGTGACCGTGTTCGTCATCGCCTCGGCGGCGTGCGGCGCGTCGAGCAGCGTGGTGATGCTCGTCGTCTTCCGGATCGTGCAGGCCGCCGGCGCGGCGCTCTTGACCCCGACGTCGCTGGGATTGATCCTCGCCACCTCCCCCCCGGAGCGCCGCCACGGTGCGGTGCGGGCGTGGACCGCCGTGGGTGGACTCGCCGCCGCGGCCGGTCCGGTCGTCGGGGGTCTGCTGGTGGCGGCGAGTTGGCGCTGGGTGTTCCTGGTCAACGTGCCCATCGGCTTGTCGGCGTTGGTCATCGGCTGGCGGCGGCTGCCGCACGTCGCCGGACATCCGGTCCGCACGCCCGATCCCCTCGCGGCCCTCCTGATCACCGCCGGGGTCGGCGCCCTGGTCCTCGGCCTGGTCAAGGGCGGCGGCTGGGGGTGGACGGACGCGCGGACGCTTGCCGCCCTGGCCGGTGGCGGCGCCGCGGTGGCCCTCTTTACCGTGCACACGCTCCGGCACTCCAACCCGCTCATCGACCGTAGCCTGTTTGGCCTGCGGCCGTTCACGGGCGCCTCGGCGGTGGCCCTGTTCTTCTCCGCCGCGTTCGGGGCCATGCTCCTCTCGCGCGTGCTCTGGGCCCAGGACGTCTGGCACTGGTCGGCGCTCACCACCGGCCTCTCGATCGCCCCAGGGCCGCTGATGGTGCCGCTGTTCTCGTTCCTGCTCGCCGGACGATTGACCACGCGCTTCGGTCCCGGCGCGGTCATCGCCGCGGGGTCGGTGAGCTTCGCGGCCGGGGCCGCCTGGTGGGCGCTCGCCATCGGCCTCAAGCCGGACTACGTCTCAGAGATGCTCGGCGGGATGATCCTGACCGGGATCGGCGTGGGCCTCACCCTCCCCACGCTGATGGCAACCGGCGCCTCCTCACTGCCGCCGCACTCGTTCGCCACCGGGTCGGCGGTGGTCAACATGCTGCGCCAGATCGGCCTCGCTATCGGCGTGGCGATACTCATCGCCATCCTCGGCACGCCTCACTCGCCCGCCGGGGTGCTGCACGTCTACGAACGCTCTTCGTGGGTGATCGCGGCGCTCTCCCTGGCCGGCGCGGCCATCGGGCTCGCCCTGCTCGGTCCGGCCGCGGGCGCCGGCGCCGCAGCTGCGGCCGTCATCGACCCGCCGCCCGTTCGCACCGGATCCGTCACTGGCGCGCCGTGACGTTCGCCACCATGGGCTCGAGCCCGGCTGACAGGTGGCGGTCAAACGCGGAAGCCGGGCCCGACATGCGGATCGGCCGGGACGATCTCGCGCCCGAACGGCACCAGCGCGATCGCGATCAGCTTGAAATTCGCGATCGCCAGCGGAAGCCCGATGATCGTCAAGGCCAGCAACACGCCGGTCACGAGATGCTCGAGCGCCAGCCACCATCCGGCCAGCAGCACCCAGATCACGTTTCCGAGCACCGAGCCGGCACCCGCGTCGTGGCGGCGGACGACCGTCCGGCCGAACGGCCAGAGCGCGTACGAGGCGAGCTTGAAGGCCTGAAGCCCGAATGGGATCGTGACGATCAGGATCACCGTCACGATGCCGGCGAGTGCATAGCCGAGCGCGAGCCAGAAGCCCGCCAGAATCAGCCAGATGATGTTCAACAGCAGTCGCACGATGGTGGCTATTCGCGGGCGAACATGGCTTGTCAATGTTCCCTCGGCCGGCATCGTATCGTTGTCCTTCACGAACGTGGCCGAGAGGACCATATGGGCGTGATTTCGGGCGTCACGACCGCACGCGGAAGGCGCTGGCAAAGCTCAGCGAGATGAAGCCGTGAATGCTGGGCGCGAGCTGGCGGTTGCCTACGACCCCCGGCGCCGATCGGGCACGCGCGTGGGCCCGGTGGCCTCTGGCCCCCATGGCCTTGCTCGTGGTGCCAACACCTTTGTGGCCCAACGACGGCTCTACGTCGAGGGCCCGTCGGTAGGGTGGGCGCATGCGGGATCCCTGGGCCGAGTACGAGGCGTGTAAGACAAGGCTGCGCCGGGAGTACGCCGCGACCCCCGCCGGCACGCCGGTGCGGCTCGCGAAGACGACCTCCAACCTGTTCCGGACGCGGCGGCGTACGACCTCTGTTCGACGGCTCGACACCCGCGGTATGCACGGCGTGCTGGCGCTCGACCGGCAAGCACGGACGGCGGACGTGCAGGCGATGACGACTTATGAGCAGTTGGTCGATGCGACGCTCGTTCACGGCCTCATGCCGCTCGTTGTGCCCCAGCTCAAGACCATTACGCTCGGCGGCGCGGTCAGCGGGCTCGGCATCGAGTCGACATCCTTTCGCAACGGCCTGCCGCACGAGTCCGTGCTCGAGCTCGAGGTGCTGACCGGCGACGGCGATGTCGTCATCGCCCGCCCCGATAACGAGCATCACGCCCTCTTCCACGGCTTTCCCAACTCCTACGGGACGCTCGGCTACGCCTTGCGGCTCACGATCGAGCTCGAGCCCGTGCGGCCCTTCGTTCGGCTGCGACACGTTCGTTTCAGTGAGCCCGCCGCCTGCTTCACCGCGATGGCGGAGCTGTGCGCGGAGCGCTCCTACGAGGGCCACACGGTGGACTTTCTCGACGGCACGGTGTTCGGCCCGGACGAGCTCTACCTGACGCTCGGAACGTTCACCGACGCCGCACCCGCCACCAGCGATTACACCGGGATGGACGTCTACTACCGCTCGATCCAGCGCCAGTGCGTCGACCACTTGACCGTTCGCGACTACCTGTGGCGATGGGACACGGACTGGTTCTGGTGCTCACGCGCGTTCGGCGTGCAGAATCCGCGCGTCCGCCGGATCATCCCCAAACGCTGGCTTCGATCCGAGAACTACTGGAAGCTCGTCGAGCTCGAGCGCCGCTACGGGGTCGTGCGCCGGCTTGAGGGGCTGCGCGGGCGGGCTTTCGAACACGTCGTCCAGGACATCGAGGTCCCGATCGAGCGCGCGGTCGACTTCTTCGAGTTCTTCGTTCGCGAGATCGGCATATCGCCGTTCTGGCTGTGCCCGTTGCGCCAGCGCCACTCCGACAGTCGCTGGGACCTCTACGCCCTGGACCCGCAGACGACATACGTCAACTTTGGCTTCTGGTCCACCGTCCCCCTCACCGACGGTCGGTCCGACGGCGCCCATAACCGCCGCATCGAGCGCGTGGTCGAGGAGCTCGGCGGCCGCAAGTCGCTGTACTCGACCTCCTATTACGAGCCTGACGAGTTCTGGCGCTTCTACAACGGTGATGCATACGCGAGGCTGAAGCAGACCTACGACGGCGAGCACAGACTTCAGGACCTCTATGAGAAGTGCGTCGAGCGTGCCTAGGAGGATGCCCGTCGCGGAGATCCTGGACCGGGTTACCGGCTCCGGCACCGGCATCGAGTTCCGCGGGTACGACGGAAGCCGCTCAGGACCCCGCGACGCCACGATCCGGGTGGAGCTGCGCTCGCCGAGGTCGATCCGCTATCTGGTTCAGGCGCGCAACGACCTCGGGCTCGCACGCGCCTATGTCGCGGGCGAACTCGAAGTCCACGGCGACCTGCACGAAGCCCTGCGACGGCTGTGGCTCGTCAACGATGGCAACCTGCCGTGGCGGGAGCGTGTGGCGATGTTCCGCTCTGTCGGGCTCCACGCTCTGCGGCCGATCGCGCCCCCGCCCCAGGAGGCGCGGCTGCGCGGCCGGCGGCACTCCAGGCGCCGCTCCACTGCCGCGGCCTCGCACCACTACGACGTCTCGAACCGCTTCTACGAGTGGCTCCTCGGCCCGTCGATGGTCTACACCTGCGCCGTCTACCCCACGCCCGAGGCGACGCTCGAGGAGGCCCAGGAAGCCAAGATCGACCTCGTGTGCCGCAAGCTCGGGCTGCGTCCCGGGATGCGCCTGCTCGACGTCGGCTGCGGCTGGGGCGGGCTTGTGCTGCACGCGGCCAAGCACTACGGGGTGCAAGCGCTTGGCGTGACCCTGGCCCAGCGCCAGGTCGAATGGGGCCGGCAAGCGATCGCTGCGGCGGGCCTCGCAGGCCGGGCCGAGGTGCGCCTGCTCGACTACCGCGGTGTCACTGAAGGAGGCTTCGATGCGGTCTCCTCGATCGGCCTCACCGAGCACGTGGGCCGAGCAAAGCTGCCGGGATACTTCGCCTTCCTTTACAGCAAGCTGCGGGAGCAGGGGCGCCTGCTCAACCACTGCATCACCCGCCCCAACGGCCACTACCCGCTGGCCCTGCGTGATGGCTTCATCGATCGCTACGTGTTTCCCGATGGCGAGCTCCACGGACCCGGCCATATCGTGTCCACCATGCACGATGCGGGCTTTGAGCTGCGCCACGAGGAGAACCTACGAGAGCACTACGCGAGCACGGTGACTGCGTGGGAGGAGAACCTCGCGGCCCACTGGCCGCAGGCGGTGGCGGAGATCGGCGCAGCGAAGGCCCGCGTGTGGCGGCTCTATCTGGCGGGGGCCCGAGTCGCTTTCGAGGACGACTGGCTCGAGTTGCACCAGGTGCTGGGCGTGAAGACCGTGCGCGGCGAGGCGGCGATGCCGCAGCGCCCGAACTGGGAACGCGATCAACTGCGGCCGCTGGGCGAGGCCTCCCAACTGACGACGCGCGAGCCGGACAGCGAGCCCGCGCCCGCGCAGACCGCGGCCAGAGAGAGCCCGAGCACCAGCGCGGAGGCGGACGAGCTGGGCCAGCGCTCGCCGAGGAAAGCCCCGGCTAATAGCACTGGCACGACGATGGGCATGACGTAGATAACGACCCCGACCTGCGTCGCGGCGCGGCGCTGGAGCGCCGTTGTCTGGTCTAGCAGCGCCATCGCGGCTGAGAGGGCCGTCACGGCCAGCCAGAGGATTGCCCCCAACCACTCCCCCGCCGCCACCCGGTCGCTGACCAGCTTGGTGGTCAAGCCCGTCAGTGCGTAGGCGACGCCGGCACCCAACGTCGCCGCCGCGTCGGCCCAGCGCCCACGACCCACAGACAGCGAGGCGAGCCCATAGGGGGCAATCGCCGCCGCGGCCAGAGGGCCGAGCGCCAGTGCCAGCCGGGTGGGGTCAGTCGACAGCGTGGTGCGCTGAGAGGCCGTCAAGGTCACCCCCACGACTCCCAGAGCGATGGCGCCAACAGCAGCGGCATCGCGAGCGCGGACTGGTTCGGCATCATGGCGGGCGTCGGCGACGAGCAGCACGACCAGACCGGCGGTCAGCGATGGCTGTACCACGCTCAAGGGAGCGAGGAGCAACCCAGTGACATGAAAACCGAAGCCCACGAGCATGATCAGGCAGCCGGCAAGCCAGCGCCTGCGGCTCAGCAGACGGGTGATCAGCGAGAGCCGCAGCGAGTACTCGGCCGAGATCGTCCGTGCCTCCAGCGACTGCAGAACCAGCCCTGTGCTGAACAGAACCGAGGCGGTAAGCGCGGCCAGCGCGCCGAGGCCGAGGTCTTCCATGCCCTTCACACCCTAATCTGCCCTGGATCGGAGGCCGCCAGCCGCCAATGTCGCCCGACTGATGGAACCACCCAAAGGGTACTCAGGGCTCATACCAGTTCGCCGGCCGGTCAAAGCTGCCCCAAATCTGCCCTCGCTGAGCGAGCGGCGGCGCTTCCTGCGCTCTTTTCTCACGACCCCGAGGCGCGTCGGCGCCGTGCTACCGACCTCCCGCCGCACGGTTCGGGCGACGCTCGATATGGCGCCCATGGACGAGGTGAGCTGCGTGGTCGAGCTCGGCGCGGGCACCGGGCCCTACACCAGGGAGATCCTCCCGCGCTTGAGCCCTCGCGCGCGGCTGGTGAGCTTTGAGATCGACCCGGCCCTCGCCGACGCACTCGCACGAGACCTACCCGATCCGCGGCTCAAGGTGGTCGCGGACTCCGCCGTCAACCTCGAAGCGCACCTCGGGGGACAGCGGCCCGAGGTTATCGTGTCGGCCATCCCCTTCACGTCTCTGCCCCCCACGGTGCGCCAGGAGATCCTGGCGGCGGCCCGCCGGGTCCTCGCCGACGACGGGGTGTTGCTCGTCTTGCAGTACTCGCCATTCATGCAGCGAACGCTCCAGGAAAGCTTCGGCTCTGTGACGCGCCGCCTCTCACTGCGCAACGTGCCGCCAGCGGTGCTGTTCGCGTGCCGGGGGGCGAAGGCGGCGTCGTGACCTGGCGCAGCCTGCGCGAGGCGCGAAGGTACCTGCTCGCAGCCGTGGCGGTCGAGCTCGCGCTCACGCTCGCGCCGGTGCGCGCGCTACGGGGGCAGCTCATGCTGGGCGTCGGGGTGGCTTGCCTGATCTTCTTCCGTGACCCGTCCCGCACCGTGGTGCGCGAGCCGGACACGATCTACGCCCCGGCGGACGGCGTCGTGACCGGCGTGGAACGCGTGAGCGACCCATGGCTGCCAGAGGCGGAGGCGATTCGCATCGCAACGTTCCTCGCGATCTACGATGTTCACGTCAACCGCAGCCCGACGAGTGGCTGGATCGCCGCGGTCGAGGAGACCGCCGGCGGCTTCGCCCCCGCGTTCCTGGCTCGCGCACGCAGCAATTACCGCAAGCGGCTGGCGATCGACGACGGGCGCCGGCGCGTGGTCCTCGTCCAGTTCGCCGGGCTGCTCGCGAGGCGCATCTCCTCGTGGAGGTGGCTGGGCGACCGCGTGGAGGCAGGCGAGCGCATCGCGCTGATCCATCTGGGCTCCCGTGCGGACGTGCTTTTCCCCGCTACGGACGCGGACGCGCTGGTCGAGGTCGGCCGGCGCGTGCGCGCCGGCGTCACGCCTATCGCGCGTTATCGCGTCGCTGAGGGCACGGCGTGAGGAAGTTCGCAAACCTTGCCAACGCGATCACGAGCTGCAGCCTCGCCGCTGGCTTCCTCGCCGTTCTCCTAGCCGGCGACGGAGATTTACGAGAGGCTGCGATCGCCGTCGGCCTCGCGGTCGTCCTCGATGCAATCGATGGCTGCGTCGCCCGCCGAACGCTGACATGTGGGACTTTTGGGTGCCAACTGGACTCACTCGCCGACCTCGTCGCCTTCGGCGTCGCGCCCGCGCTGATGATCCACAAGCTCATGCTGCACTCGATGCCTGTCCTGGGCACGGGCGCTTGCCTGCTCGTCGTCCTGGGCGGCGCCTGGCGTCTGGCCCGCTTCGCGGTCGTCCAAGACGTCGATTACTTCGTCGGCCTACCGATTCCGCCGGTGGGACTCATCCTCGCGGCGGCGGCGGCACTCCCTGTATCCGCGCTCGCGGCGCTCGTGCTCTGTGTCGCGCTGTCGCTCCTCATGGTCAGCTCGATCCGCGTCCCGACCCTCCAGACGATCTGGGGCCTCAGGCGTCGCCGTCCGCAGCGTCTCCGTCACCCCCCGGCGTCGCGATCGCGCGCCCGACGGCGCGTCCGCGGGCCAGCGCGTAGGTTCCCCCTGCGAGAACGACGAGCGAGGCTGCGAGTACCACGATGAGAAGCGGGTCGGGGAAGCTGCTCTCACCGGCGAGCACCGGCGCCAGCACCACCGCGATCACGATCTGGACAACAAGCACCACCGGGAAGACACGAATGGGCGAGCGACTCTGCAAGGCCGTCATCTCGCTGACCAGACCGACGCCCGCGGCCGCCGCCGTAGCGCAGAGCCAAAGCACCGCGACGAGCCATGCACCCTTGGTGAAGCCGTCAGCGAGGAACTTCGTGCTGAAGCCGGTCCAGGCGTAGGCCAGCCCCGCCCCCAGGGTGACCAGCAGGCTGAAGCGGCGATGGCTGCGCAACGCGTACGGGCACAGGGCCACGGCTGCCAGCGCGCCCAGGGCGAGGCCCAGCGGAAGCGGGGCGGCGTGCCCGCTGGTGTGCCCAGGAGACGCCGCCACCATGCCGCCGACACCGACCACGATCGCGATAGCCGCGGCCACTTCCTTGGCGCTTGCCGCCTCGCCGTAGAAGCGAACACTGATGAACATGAGCGAAAGCACGCTGACCGCGAGCGTCGGCTGGACGATCGTGATTGGGATCAATGTCAGCGCCGTGACCTGTGCGCCCCACGCTGCCATCACGCAGCCCGTGCCGCCCAGCCAGCGCGGGCGGGTCGCCAGTCGCTTGATAAGCGACGCCCGGAGCGACTCCTCCGCCGGCGCTTCCCGTGCCTCCAGCGACTGGAGTGAGACGCCGACGCTGTAGAGCACAGCGGCCGTCAGCGCGGCGAGGACTCCCAGCGCAATTTCCACGGCGATCAGTCTCCCCGTGCTCGGAGGCTCTAACCGGATCTGGTGCGATTTCGCTACGGCTGGTGGGCACGCCGTTGCGACTGTGTGCCTGGGCGGCGCCCACCCGCTTTCTCAGCGGGGCCGCGAAGCTTCGTGACGAACAACCGTGGCGTCTCTAGCTAGTCGCCCTGCCCGGTCGGATCAGGGTCACTCCCGCCCGTCGGTGTGCGACGGCGACGGCGACGGCGAACCAGGGCCACCGCGACGGCCGCCACGATGACCACGCCGATCGCGACCGAGGTCCCCGTGCCGACGTCGTTGACCATATCGATGACGCTCGGCCCGACGAAGTACGCGCCCAGCCCGATGGGCAGGGCCCACAGCGCCGCGCTCAGAGCGTTGGCGGGGAGAAACACGAGGGCGCGGACGTGGTGGATCCCGGCCACGAACGCGGGAGTGAGGATGACCGCGATGACCGTGAAGCGCTCGAAGATCGCGTCGCCCTTTTCCACCGCCCGGCGGCGCATCCGGCGCAGCGGGCCGGGTGCTGTCAGCACCCTGCGTCCCGCGAACACTCCGATCAGCCATCCCACCACGCCCCCGCCCATGTTCCCCGCCCAAGCGCTGACGATCACCGACGCGAGGTCCAAGCGATGGTTGGCGGCGAGCACCCCGGCCGCGATGAGCAACGGCTCGCCGGGGCCCGGGCCTCCCAGTCCGCTCGCCGCCGAAGCCAGCGCAAGCCCCGCGTAATCGATCGGCGGGCCATGGAAACGGTGGTGGATGTGGACCGCGACCCCGTAGAGGAGAAGCGCCCTGGCGGAGGCGGTCAACCGCACTTGAGCAGCTCCCTCACCCTCCGCCCGTTACGTGCGCGCGCCCGACCGCCTGAGCGCTGGCCAGCCCGCATTCGCGGTTGTGACGACGAGCTGCCAGTCGCTTTATCAGCGACGTGAGCGACTCCCCCCTCCGGCGCCTGCCGCGCTTCCAGCGACCGGAGTGAGAGGCCAACGCTGTAGAGCACAGCGGCCGCCAGCGCGGCGAGGGCTCCCAGCGCAATTGCCACCGCGATCAGTCTCCCCGTGCGCGGAGGCTCTAACCGGATCTCGTGCGATTAGCTATCCAGTGGGCTTACGAGTCGGGGAGACAGGATTTGAACCTGCGACCGCCCGGCCCCCAGCCGGGTGCGCTACCAGACTGCGCCACTCCCCGTGGTCGCTCCGATGATATCCCTCGCTGCTCGATCGGGCCGCGGGGCCCCGACGGACTGCCAACAAGCGGGGAGCCAGGAGCGGGCGACGGGAATCGAACCCGCCCTAAGAGCTTGGAAGGCTCCTGTGCAACCACAACACTTCGCCCGCGAGCGGGGTTGATGGTACCGGCTGCGCTACGTGGCCCAGGGCGCCGGCGCCGTTAGGGCCGCCGCTCCTCGGTGGGCACCTGCCCCTCCGGCGCGAGCGCCGGCGGTGGCCACGGGCCATGCCAATTGTCGAGCGCGCCGTCGAGCGTGAGCACCGATCCGGAGAAGGCTTTCCCGAGCGAGGAGGCGAGCAGGGCCATCAGCCAGCCGTACTCCTCCATCCGCCCGAGCCGCTGGAGGGGCACGCTGGCGGCGGCGTTGCGCCACAGCTCGGCCGGGTACTTGCGCAGCGACTCGGTGTCGAAGCGTCCGATGGCGGCGCCGAGCACCGCGACCCCGTCCCCGGCCCAGCGGGAGGCCAGCTCTCGCGTCAGCTCTTCCACCGCCGCTCGGGCCGCGCCCGTGTGGGCCATGGCCGGCATGCCGTGATGGGGGGAGACGGTGACGTTGACGATCGTGCCCTGACGCGCCGGGCCCATGGCCAGCGCGTGAACGAGCTCGCACATGGTCAGCGTCCCTTGCGACATTCAGCCGCTGGACGGCCAGCCAGCCCTTCATGGTGATCGACTCCGCAGGCACGAAGTACTGGCCGCCGGCGTTGTTGAGCAGGAAGTCGATGTGGCCGTGGCGCTCGAGCGTGGCGTTGACGATCGCCACCGCCTCGTCGGGGTCCCGGATGTCCCCCGGCGCGGTGGTGCACCGCTCACCGATCTCAGTGGCCGTGGCCTCGAGGACCTCGGCCCGGCGGCCGGCGATGACCACGTTGGCCCCGCAGCGGACGAGTTCTGTCGCGGCCGCCTTGCCGAGATTCGTCCCGCCCCCGGTGATCAGCGCCACGCGACCGTCGAGGAGCCCGTCGGCGAAGACGCGCGAGCCCGTGATGGGCTACTCCCCGAGGACCTTGATGACGAGCCGCTTCGAGCGCTGGCCGTCGAACTCGCAGTAGAAGATCGCCTGCCAGGGGCCGAGGTCGAGCCGACCTTCGGTGACCGGCACGATCACCTGATGGTGGACGAGCAGGTTCTTCAGGTGCGCGTCGCCGTTGTCCTCCCCGTTGCCGCGATGATGGCGGTAGTCGCCCGGGTCGGGGAGCAGCTCGCGCGCCACGTCATTCGTCGGGCTCCTTCCAACTTGGCGGCGCCAGCTTATCCAGCCACTCGAGGGCGTCAGCCTGGATGCCCGGCTCGTCGTCGTTGATCCACACGGCCGCCGTGATGTGCATGGCGGCCACGAGCACCATGCCCTCCTGGATTCCAGCCACCCGAACCGCGTCCTCGACGTCCTCGGTGATGCGGACGAACTCGCGGCGCTCGTTGGTGTGGAAGGTGCGGTAGACGGTGTGGGAGGTCATTCAGATACGGACGGCGAGCTTATGCCATCGCGGGCCACCCCGTTCCGTCCGTCCGCGTAGACTGGTACATGAAGGGGAGTAGCTCAATTTGGCAGAGCACCGGTCTCCAAAACCGGGGGTTGCAGGTTCGAGTCCTGTCTCCCCTGCTTCAGCCCCACGTCGCTCGCTTTCGTCCGGCATCGAACGTATGTTCCCTATATGCCGGCGGCGCGGAGGACTGCAGAAGTTCTGAAAGCGTTCGCGCTGAGACAGCAGGGACGGACTGATGCAGAAGTGAGTGCGCTCACCGGCGTTCCCGTCAACACGATCCGACTCTGGCGTCACCGGACTCCCCACAGGCGCGAGGGCGCTTTCGGGCTGAGGTTGTGCGATCATGCGGTCGCCCCTCGCACCCTTCGACGCTCTGGCCGCTCACCTATTCCTACTTCTCGGCGTGTATCTCGGCGACGGCTGCCTCAGCCGCAACGGCGCCAGTTGGACCTTGCGGGTGGCCCTCGATGGGGCCTACCCGGGAATCATCGCGGAGTGCTGCGCCGCCACTGGAGCGCGTCGCGGACGTCCAGTACGGCCCTGTCCGTCCAACCGGGATCGCAGCGTGATCGTCGGGTCCACCTGGAAGGCCTGGCGCTGCTTCTTGCCTCAGCACGAGGCCGGTAAAAAGCACCACCGACGGATCCTCCTGGAGCCTTGGCAGCAGCGACTCGTCGACCAAGCCCCGGGCGCCTTCCTGCGCGGCCTCATCCACACCGACGGCTGGCGCGGGGTCAACCGCGTCGTGCTCAAAGGGCAAGCACTACGAGTATCCGCGCTACCAGTTCTCCAACCGCTCCGACGACATCCGCAAGCTGTTCACCGACGCCTGCGACAAGCTCGGCATCGAGTGGCGTCAGTGGACGCGGTTCCACATCTCGGTGGCCAAGCGGGAATCGGTGGCGCTGCTCGACGCGGACGTGGGGCCAAAGTCGTAGCGCAGCAGTGCGGGCGGAGGGACTCGAACCCCCAAGGGTGTTAGCCCACCGGCACCTAAAAC
The DNA here is from genome assembly GCA_963777185.1 of uncultured Solirubrobacterales bacterium. GTDB lineage: Bacteria > Actinomycetota > Thermoleophilia > Solirubrobacterales > Solirubrobacteraceae > Palsa-465. The sequence goes on along the minus strand of CAVZPU010000007.1, from coordinate 24,200 downwards.
CGGCGCGTCTACCAATTTCGCCACGCCCGCGGCAGGCGGCGGATTCTACGACCGCAGGAGTCCCCAGCCTCCGCCCCGAGCGCTTAAACCGGCGACGCGCGGGCCGGCCACCTATCGGGCGAGTCGTATGGCGGGCGGGGCGGCCCAACGAACCGGCTCAGGAACCCAAACCCCGCGCCGCGCGACCGTTATGGGTTCTCGGACCGGTATAGGCGGCATGCCATCCCAAGCGCCCGAGGTTGGTCGTCGTTTGGGTTCTGGAGCCGGTTGCCGCGGCCGGCACCTGACGACAAGCGCAACCGTCGCATGTCCCCCGCCCGCTTGGGTATGGTTCCGGACGTGGCCAAAGAGGGGTCCACACCGAACTCGTCATCGTCTATCCCAACCGGGACAAGACGACGAGCAAGCTCGTCAAATGGTGCGTGGTGGTCGTCCTGCTCTTCACGGTCTTTCTCATGCTCGCCATCACCCTCGGCGGCTGGACCAAGCTGCAGGGGATGAAGCCGCTCGACTTCGTGTGGATGCTGACCTACGTCATCCTCGCCTTCTTCGTGGGTTTCAAGTGGAGCCGCGGCGCCCTCACCATGGCGATGGGCCTTGGCATTCTCACCCTCATGCTCGGGCTCATCGCGGGCCTCGGCGCCTCGGGGACGAGCTGGTTCCAGCGCCACGCCTTCGGCTACGCCCCGCCGCAGGACGTCTTCGGCGGCCACCTTCTCGGCTCCAACACCATCGGCCTCTTCGCCGTCCTGCTCGCCCCCGTCCAGCTCCTGGTCATCGTCCTCGCCGTCCTGGCCTTCCGCCAAGGCTGGAACGTGGAGAAGGAAATCCGCAAGGACCAGGCCGACGACGAGGAAGGCGGAGACCGCGGTCGGCGACCGTCGGGTCCCGTCACCGCGCAGCAGCTCCCGGCGTAGTCAGCTTCGCTCGATCGCAGCCACGCGAAGTGCACGGATCTCGGGCGCCGGGATCGAAGGTCACCCCGAGACGATGTACCGGGCAGGGACGGCGTCGACGAGCCACACGCCGCTGCGTGAGGAGTAGAAGCGGTGACCGTCGTCGTGCATGGCGGCCGTGTCGACCTGGAGGATGACCGGCCGGCCGCGGCGCCCGCCGACCTGGCGGGCTTCCTCGGGGGTCTCGGAGAGATGGACCTGCTGGCGGCCCATCGGCGAGAGCCCGTGCCGGAAGATGCTCTCGGTCGACCGCTGCACGGTGCCGTGGTAGAGGACCGCCGGCGGGGTCGCCGGCTCGTAGCCGAGCTCCACCGGGACGGAGTGACCGTGCACCGCGCGGACCCGCCGACCGGTGCTGTCGAGCTCATAACGGCGCTTGCCCGGTGCGTCGACGGCCGCCTCGAGCTCCTCCTCACTTATCCTCATCCCGTGCCGGGCCGCCTGGCGCAGCAAGGCCTCCACGGGCGTCCATCCCTGCTCGTCCAGAGTAATCCCGATCCGCTCCGGGGCGTGGCGCAGGTGCAAGGCCAGGAACTTGCTGACCTGCGTGCGGCGGTCACGGACGCGGGGCACCCGATGAGGGTAGAGCGGCGACCGCGGAGCGATCAGATGCGGCGGGTGGGATTCGAACCCACACGTCCCCGAGGGACAGCGGCTTTTGAGGCCGCCATGTCTACCGTTCCATCACCGCCGCGCCGGGGGAAGTCTATGGCCTGCGCAGACCCCGCCCCCACGACCCCGAGACAACTAAGTCCCAGGCTCCAAGCAGCCCGTAGAGCTCGTCGAGAAGCCCCTCCGGCGCCGCCACGATCCCGAACGGCTCCTCCCCCGCCGCCGGGAGCTCGCGGACCCCCAGCCCCGCCCGGCTCGGCCACCAGCGTGCCGGCGGCGATATCCCAGGGGTTGACGCCCGCGCTCGTAGTAGGCGTCGAAGCGCCCGCACGCAGCCCACGCCAGGTCAAGCGCGGCCGCGCCGACGCGGCGGATGTCGCGCACGCGGGGCAGAATCCGGGCGACCACCTCGGCCTGGCGGGCGCGCACCGAGCGTCGTAGCTAAAGCCGGTGGCCACGAGCGCCTGGCCAGATCATCGCGCCCCGAGGACTCGATCGGCTCGCCGTCGAGGCAGGCCGTACCCGACCGGGTGGCCGTGAAGCGCTCGCCGCGCACGGGGTCGAGCACGACGCCGGCCAGCGCGCCCTCACCGTCCTCGCACGCCACGCTGACCGCGAAGGCGGGGATGCCGAAGAGGAAGTTGATCGTGCCGTCGAGCGGATCGACCACCCAGCGCAGCTCCCCGTCTCCGGTCGCACCGCCCTCCTCGCCGAGGATGGCGTCACCCGGCCGCCGCTCGGCCAGCAGCCGCCGGACCGCTTTTTCGGCCGCCACATCGGCCTCCGAGACGAGATCGGTGGGCCCGCTCTTGGCCCGCACGTCCTTGGCCCGTCGGCCGAACCGGCTCATCAGCTCGCCGGCGGCGGCGTCGGCGGCCTCGATGGCCATCTCGAGCAGCTCGACTTGACCAGTCTCAGACATGGCGGTCGGTTCTAGCGAAAACGGCATCCACCCGGATCGCGGACCGCCACCCCCTGCGATCATCACGGCCCCATGCGGGCGGCCCAGACCATCTCCGAGCTTGCCGCCTTCACCGGCCGCGGCCCGGGCACGGACGCCGAACGGCGAGCCGCCGCCACCTGGCCGATCAGCTGCACGACACTGGTCGCGAGGTGCAGGTCGAGTCGTTCTGGTGCCGGCCCAACTGGGCACTGGCCCACGCCTGGCACGCCGCGCTCGGCCTGGCCGGGAGCCTGCTCTCCGTGCCCCTCCCCCACCTCGGCCTCGACCTCCTCCTCGCCGCGCTGGCCTGCGTTCTCGCCGACGAGCTCCTCGGCATCTCCCCCGGCCGCCGGCTGACCCGCGAGCGGGCCAGCCAGAACGTCGTCGCTCGCCCCGCCCGCGAAGCCGGCGAGCGCGCGGTCGGCTGATCATCGTCGCCAATTACGACGCCGGACGCACCGGGCTCATCTACGGCGCCCGCGTGGCGGGCATCCGCGGCAACCTTCGCCGCCTGACCGGCGGGCGCGCCCCGGGTTGGCTCGGCTGGCTGGCCCTCGCCCTGGCCTGGCTCGTCGTCACCGCCATTCTGCGCCTGGACGGCGAGAGCCGCTCGCTCATCGGGGTCCTCCAGGTCATTCCCACCGTCGCCCTCGTCCTCGCCGTCGCGCTGCTGCTCGAGGCGGCCGGTGCCCCGCCGTCGCCGGCGGCCGGCGACAACGGCTCCGGCACCGCGGTCGCCCTGGCCCTGGCCCGCGCGCTCGACGCCGCCCCGCCGCGCCACCTCGAGGTCGAGCTCGTGCTCTGCGGCGCCCACGAGGGCGGCGGGCTCGGGCTGCGCCATCACCTCCGGGCCCGCCGGCGCCAGCTCGACGCACCACCACCGTCCTCCTCGGCCTGGCCGCCTGCGGGGCCGGTGAGCCCCGCTGGTGGCACAGCGACGGCCCCCTTCGGCCCGTGCGGCTCTCCGCCCTCCTCGACGGCCTCTGCCGGCAGGTGGCCACCGAGACCCGGCTCTCGGCGCCCGCGCCCACCGGGCCGGGGCCGCAGCCCGGCCCTCGCCGCGCGTCCCCGCTGTGGCCGTTGACCCCGATCCCCCGGCTGGCCGCGGCCACGCTCGGTGCCCTCGACGCCCAAGACCAGGTCCCTCACTCCCACCAGCCAGGCGACGTACCGGAAGCAATCGATCCGGGCGCCGGCGACCGGGTCCTCGAGCTGGGCCTCCTCTTCGTCGATGCCGTCGACGCGCACCTGGCCGCCCTGAGCCGCTCGCGGCCGCAGCCGCCGAGCGCTATACCGGCGTGACCGGGTTGCGCTTGGCCGGCCACTCGCGCCGCTTGCCGGCGGCGTGCGCCAGGCGCCGGATGAGCTCGGCCCGCGCAGCTCGTCGGGCTCGACCACCGCGTCGACGACGAGCTCCGAGGCCAGGTGCAGGATGTCGATGTCGGCGGCGTACTCGCGGCGCAGCTCCTCGACCCGCGCCGCCCGCTCCTCGGCATCCTCGATGGCCTGCAGCTGGTTGTAGTAGACGGCGTTGATCGCCGCCTGCGGACCCATGACGGCGATCGAGGCGGTGGGCAGGGCCAGGCAGTAGTCGGGGTCGAAGGCCGGTCCGGCCATCGCGTACAGCCCGGCGCCGTAGGCCTTGCGCACGATGACCGAGAGCTTGGGCACGTTGGCCTCCGACACGGCGCTGATCATCTTGGCTCCGTGGCGGATGATCCCCTGGCGCTCGACCTGGGTGCCGATCATGAAGCCCGGGCACGTCGGCCAGGAACAGCAGCGGGATGTTGAACGCGTTGCAGGTCCAGATGAAGCGCGCCGCCTTGTCGGCCGAGTCGACGAACAGCACGCCGCCCTTGTACTTGGGCTGGTTGGCCACGATGCCCGACCACCTGGCCGTCGAGCCGGGCGTAGCCGACGAGCAGCTCGCGCGCCCAGCGCGCGTGGATCTCCAGCCACGAGTCGCCGTCGAGCAGCGCCGTCGATCAGCTCGCGCATGTCGAACGGCTTGTTCTCGTCGGCCGGGATGAGCTCGCCGATCGGCACCGAACCCGACGGCGCCTGCGGCGCCGCACGCGGCGGCGAACGCGCGAACGACGACGGGAAGTAGCCCAGGTAGCGGCGGGCGAAGGTCGATGCCCTCCTCGTCGCTGCCCACGAGCGCGTGGGCGCAGCCGCTGACGCCGGTGTGCATGCGCGCCCCGCCCATCTCCTCCAGGGTCACCTTCTCGCCGATGACCATCTCGGCCATGCGCGGCGAGCCGAGGTACATCGAGGCGTTGCCGTCGCGCATGATCACGACGTCGCAGAAGGCGGGGATGTAGGCCCCGCCGGCCGCGCTGGGCCCGAACAGGACGCAGATCTGCGGCACCACGCCGGACAGGCGCACCTGGTTGAAGAAGATGCGCCCGGCGCCGCGCCGGCCCGGGAACATCTGCACCTGCTCGTTGATGCGGGCGCCGGCCGAGTCGACCAGGTAGACGAGCGGGATCTGCAGGGCGAGCGCGCGCTCCTGGATGCGCAGGATCTTCTCCACCGTCTTGGGCGCCCACGACCCCGCCTTGACCGTCGGGTCGTTGGCCATGACCGCCACCGGCCGCCCGTCGACCTGGCCCGAGCCCGGTGACCACGCCCTCGGCGCCCTCGCCGTCCTGCTCCCAGCCGGCCAGCAGCCCCTCCTCGCTGAACGAGCCCTCGTCGAGCAGCAGGCCGACCCGCTCGCGCACCGGCAGCTTGCCCTGCTCGGCCGCCTTGCGCCCGATGGCGCTCGGGGCCGCCCGGCCGAGCCCGCTCCAGCGCCTCGCGCAGCGACGTCGCGCGGTCGCGCTCACGCCGGCCACTCCACCGGACCGGCGGTCAGCACGTGGCTGCCCAGCGGCCGGCCGAGGACCGCCTGGGCGGCCCGGGAGGCCTCGATGCAGCGCCGGCAGGTCGATGCCGGTCTCGATGCCCATCTCGTGCAGCATCGAGACGAGATCCTCGGTGGCGATGTTGCCGGTGGCCCCCGGCGGGACCGGGCAGCCGCCGAGCTCGCCGAAGCTCGACTCGAAGCTCTCCACCCCGGCCTCCAGCGCGGCCAGCACGTTGGCCAGGCCCTGGCCGCGGGTGTTGTGGAAGTGGGCGGTCAGCTCGACGCCCGGCAGGCCTCGTCGCGGCGGCGAAGAACTCGCGCACCTGCAGCGGGTTGGCCATCCCGGTGGTGTCGCCGAAGCCGATCTCCGCGGCGCCCGCCTCGGCCAGCTCGCCGGCGAGCGAGAGCACCCGGGCGACCGGCACGTGGCCCTCGTAGGGACAGCCGAACGAGGTCGAGATGACCGCCTCGCAGCGCAGGCCCTCCTCGCGGCGCGGGCGAACGTGCGCCCCAGGCCCGCGATGCGACTCGGCCACCGAGCGCCCGACGTTCTTCTGGTTATGGGTCTCGGACGCGGACAGAAAGCCGTTGATCTCGTGGAAGCGCTCGCGGTGGCGCGAGCGCGCGCTCGAGGCCGCGCTCGTTGGGGATGAGCACGCTGACCGAGACCGTGTCGGGCAGGTGCACGGCCTCGAGCACCTCCTCGGCGTCGGCGAGCTGGGGAATGACGTCGGCGCGGACGAAGCTCGTGACCTCGAGGCGGCGCAGGCCGGTCGCCCCGAGCAGCTCGATCAGCCGGACCTTCTCGGCGGTGGCGATGACCTCGGGCTCGTTCTGAAAGCCGTCGCGGGGGCCGACCTCGCGGATGCGGACGTCCGCGGGGAAGGCGCTCATGTCCCTACTTATAGATGAGGCGGTAGCCGAGCATCTGGGTGATCGTCTCGAACTGGTAGCCCTCGCGCTTGAGCGTGTCGATCTCGTCCGGCAGCGCGGCCATGGTCTCCGAGCGGTTGCCGCCGCCGTCGTGCTGGATGACGATGGCGCCGTTGTGGGCGTTGGAGATGACGGTGTGCTCGATCGCCGAGACGCCCGGGCAGCGCCCAGTCGCGGGGATCGACGTCCCACTGGATGGTCGTGAAGCCCATCGACCGGGCCTCGGCCAGCAGCGCCGGCGAGACGTCCCCGTAGGGCGCGCGGAACAGGCAGGGCTGAAAGCCGCTCACCGCCGCGGATCGCCGCCGGCGGCGCGCGCTGATCTGGCCGGCGGCGAAGGCACCGGCGCCGGCCACGTCCGGGTGGCTCCAGGTGTGGTCGCCGACCATGTCGCCGTCGGCCAGCATCCGCCGCTCGATGCTGCCCCCCTCGCCGTAGGTGGAGACCTGATCGCCGATCTCGAAGAAGGTGGCGTTGACGTGCTCGCGTTCGAGGATGGCCAGGAACTGCGAGGTGTCGTACCACGGGCCGTCGTCGAAGGTGAGCGCCACCACACGCTGGTTGGCCGGGCCCTGGGTGATGAAGGTGGGGCCGGTGGCGACGCAGCCGACCAGCTTGGGGGTGTGGAACTTTGCCACGCGCAGCTTGGCGGGAAAGCGCACCGAGCAAGTGGGCGGCGTGCCGGCCCCGGGGGCGCACGCCGCCGACGTCGCCGTGGTCAGCACCTGCCAGCCCAGCGGGCCGGTAGGCCAGGCCCGCGTCGGGGGCCAGGAAGCTGGCCGTGAGCTCCCGCGAGCTAGCCCGGGTCACCTTGGCCGAGATGATCTTGGCCCGGCCGGTGCTCGAGCCGGTGATGCGCGCCGCGGTGATCCGGGCGTGCCCGGCTGCGCCGGCGCGGTCCCACCACGCACAGCTGCGCGAACGGAGCGCCGGAGCGGTGCTCGAGCAGGAGGCAGAGGCTCTGGCGGTCGTCGGGCCAGCTGGGCGGGCGAGAAGGACTGGCTGAGGGTCACCGCCCACACGAGTCCTGCCCCTGCTGGATGAAGGTGGAGCGGCTGACGGTCAGCGGCTGGCCCGGGGGCACCGCCGCGCCTGCCGTCGACGTGGCTACGCCGCTTGCCGCGGCCATGGCGACCAGCACGCCCGTCGCGGAACCGGACGAACATGACGAACCCGTGTCTCATCGCTCACTCTCCTCAAGCCCTGACGCCGCAACCACGCCCGGCCCGGCTGCACCATACACTCCGGCGCCGTGCCCAACGCGGTGCCAATCATCGGCGGCACCGGGGCGCTCGGCTTCGGATTGGCGCTTCGCCTGGGCCGCGCCGGAGTCCCGGTCATCATCGGCTCGCGCGACCAAGGCCGCGCCGAGGAGGCGGCCGGGCGAGCGTCCGAGCTCGTGCCCGACGCCACCTTCCAGGCCGCTCAGAACGCCGACGCCGTGACCGGCGCCGAGCTCATCATCCTGAGCGTCCCCTTCCGCAACCAGTCGGAGAACCTGACCAACCTCAAGGACGCGCTCCGCGAGGGACAGCTCCTCGTCGACGCCACCGTCCCCCTGGCGGCGGCGGTGAGCGGGAAAGCGACGCGGCTGCTCGGCGTCTGGCAGGGCTCGGCCGCGCAGCAGGCCCAGGAGATGGTGCCCGACGGCGTCACCGTGCTCTCGGCCTTTCACACGCGTGAGCGCCGCTCTGCTCGCCGACCTCGACCACCAGCTCGACGAGGACGTCCTCATCTGCGGCGATCGCCGGGCCGACAAGGCCAAGCTGTCCGAGCTCGTAGAGCACATCGAGGGCCTGCGCCCGGTCGACTGCGGGCCGCTGGAGATGGCCCGGATCGTCGAGGGCCTGACTCCGCTGATCATCTCCATCAACGTCCGCCACAAGGTGCGGGCCGGGATCAAGATCACCGGCTTCGACGACGCCGAAGGGTGAGCGGTCCCGTCGTCGTCCTGGCCGGCGGCACCGGCGGGGCGAAGCTGGCCCGGGGCATGCTCGACGTCGTCGGCGCGGCCGAGCTCGTGGTCATCGCCAACCCCGGCGATGACATCGAGATCTACGGCGCCTACGTCGCCCCCGACGCCGATCTGTGCACCTTCTGGCTGGCCGATCGCATCGACGAGCGGGGCTGGGGCCTGGCCGGCGACACCTTCGGGGTCATGGACGGGATGCGGGAGCTGGGCGTCGAGGTCTGGTTTCAACCTCGGCGACCGCGACCTCGCCATCGGAGTGCACCGCGCCGAGGCGCTCGCCCGGGGACAGCGGCTGACCGACGCCCACCGCGCGATCGTCCGCGCTCTCGGCGTGCAGGCCGAGGTCCTCCCGGCCAGCGACCACCCCGTGCGCACCCGGGTCCGAGCGGGGGACCGCTGGATGGGCTTTCAGGAGTTCATGATCCGGCGCCGAGGCCAGGGACCGCTCCAGGATCTCGACTTCCACGGCGCACGTGCCGCCCCGCCCACGGACGAGGTGCTCGCGGCCATCGCCGGCGCCCGCGCCGTCGTCATCGGTCCCTCGAACCCGGTGGCCTCGATCGCGCCGATCCTCGCGCTGCCCGGTCTGCGCGACGCCCTGCGCGCGGCCCCGGCGCCGGTCGTGGCCGTCAGCCCGCTCGTGCATGGGACAGGTGATCAAGGGGCCGACGGCGGCGTTCATGCGCTTCGCCGGCCAGCCCCTCGACGGCGACCGGCATCGCCGCCTACTACGGCGCGGTGATCGACGGCCTCGTCGCCGACGAGGACACCGACACGGTCCCCGCCCGCCGGGCCGAGATGCTGATGGACACGCCGGCGGCCCGCCGGCGCCTGGCCGAGGAGGCGCTGACCTTCGCCCTCGAGCTGGCCTGAGCACCCCAGGCCGGGTCCCAGGAGATACGCTCGCCGCCGATGCCGACGGTCGCCATCCTCCCGGTCAAGACCTTCGCCGAGGCCAAGCAGCGGCTGCGCTCGGGACTCAGCCCGGGCGAGCGCCGCGCCCTCGCCGCGGCCATGTTCAGCGACGTTCTCATCGCGCTGCGGCGGGCCACCACCGTCGACTCGGTGCTCGTGGTCAGTGCCGACCACGGGGCCCAGCAGATCGCCGGCGGCTACGGCGCCGAGGTGCTCGACGATGCCGAGCACGGCCATAACGTCGCCGCCCGCCACGGCATCGAGTCCATTCTCGAGGCCGGAGTCGACCGCGTGCTGCTCGTGCCCGGCGACACGCCCGCGCTTGATCCCGCCGAACTCGATGAGCTCCTCACCCGGCCCGCGCCGAGACCCTCGGCCCTGATCGTGCCCGACCGGCACGGCACCGGGACCAACGCCCTGCTCCTCGACCCGCCGACCGCGCTGAAGCCGTCCTTCGGGCCCGACAGCTGCTCGCGCCATCTCGCCGGCGCCCGGGAGAACTCCATCCACGGCGAGGTCGTGGCCGTTCCCTCGCTGGCCCTCGACGTGGACACCGCCGATGACCTGGACGCGCTCGAGCAGGCGCTCTCGCAGCGCCACGGTGGGGCGGCGAACACGCGCGGCATGCTCATGCAGCTGGCGCGGAGCCGCGTCCGGTGATCACGGCCCGGGCGCTCCCGGGGCTGCCCGAGATTGCGCCCGGGGACGATCTCGCCGAGTCTCCTGATCGCCGCCCTCGACGGCGGCGGCGGGCTCAGCGGCGAGGACGTCCTCGTACTCGCCCACAAGGCCGTTTCGAAGGCCGAAGGGCGAATTCGCCGGCTGAGCGAGGTCACGCCGAGCCCCGAAGCCCTCGAGCTGGCCGCTGCGCACGGCAAGGACCCCCGGCACCTGCAGGTCGTGCTCGACGAGTCAAGCGAGCTCATCCGCGCCGCGCGCGGGGTGTTGATCTGCCTCACCCATCACGGATTCGTCTGTGCCAACGCCGGTGTGGATGCCTCGAACGTCCCGGGCGAGGATGCGGTGGTCATGCTGCCGCGCGACCCCGACGGCTCGGCCAGGCGCTTGCGAGCGGCGCTGCGCGAGCGCCTCGGGAGCGCTCCGGCGGTCATCATCACCGACTCCTTCGGGCGTGCCTGGCGCCAGGGGCAGTGCGACGTGACCATCGGAGCGGCCGGGGTGGCCCCGTCGAGGATTGGCGCGGCCGCCGGGACGCCTATGGCCGTGAGCTCCGCGCGACGGCGATCGCGGTGGCCGACGAGCTGGCCGGTGCCGCCGATCTGGCCCGAGCCAAGGACGGTCGTCAGCCGGCCGTGATCGTGACCGGAGCCGGGCGGCACGTCACCGACGAGGACGGGCCGGGCGTCGTGCCCCTCCTGCGCCCGCGCGAGCAGGACCTCTTCCGCTAGGCCGCTAGCCGACGCTAGCCGGAGATCGTCGGGGTCGTCGCGATCGTGACGGTGCTCGCGACCGACTTCAGCCCCGCGCCGGCACATTCTTCGCTGATGGTCACCGGGTTCTCGCTCGTGCTGACCGCCCCGGTCCCGGTTGCCGAGCCTCCGCGTTGGCCAGTGATCTGGAGCGAGCCGTCGCCCGGGCCGTGCACCTCGGTCAGGGTGAAGTACAGGCGGCCCCAGGGGAACTGGAGGTAGCCAGCGCCGGTCAAGGTGCCCGCCGTACAGGAGGTCTCGCCGCGGACGGTGGCGACGTCGCTGACTTGCTGGTTGGAGAGCTTGTGCACCTGGCCGCGGCGATCGGTGAACGTGCCCGAGCAGGGTCCGGCCGCGGTGGTGTAGTCCTGGCCGAAGACCGGTACGCCGGTCAGTGGCGGCGTGAACTGTGAGTGCCCGTTGAACTGGCAGTTGCCGCTGAAGCTATCGGCCGGTTCGGTGCGCCCGGCCGAGGCCGCAGGCGCTGCGAGGCCGATGACCGCCACCGTCACGGCGAGGCCCGCACTTGCGAGCAAGCGGGCGCGAACTTTACTGCGCATGGCGTCCTCCACGACGGCTATTGCCACTTGCAACGAGGCTTCCCCGCCGCGTGCGCGGCGAAAACTCGGCTCACCGCGCGCGGTGCCCGCGGCCGCGCTGAGCGCGGCTTAGGCGCTCTCGGGCAGCGCCGCCGGCGCTCCGATGGCGTGAAAACCACCGTCAACATGCACGATCTCGCCGCTGATGGCCCGCGCGTAGTCCGAGAGCAAAAAACAGATCGCGTCGGCCACGGGCCCGGGATCGTCGATTCTCCATCCGAGTGGCGCCTGCGCCTGCCAGAGCGAGGCCAGGCGCTCGAAGCCGGGGATGCCCTGCGCCGCCACCGTGCCCAGCGGCCCGGCGGAGATGAGGTTGACGCGCACGCCCTGGGGCCCGAGGTCGCGGGCGAGATAGCGTGAGACCGACTCGAGCGCCGCCTTGGCCACGCCCATCCAGTCATAGATGGGCCAGGCCACGCTGGCGTCGAAGTCCATGCCCACGAGGCTGCCCCCGGGGCCCATGAGCGGCGCGAGCGCCGCGCCGAGGGCCTTGAAGGAGAAGGCGCTCACGGCGAAGGCGGCGGCGGCGCTCTGCACCGGGGCGGTCAGGAACCGGCCGCCGAGGGCGTCCTCGGGCGCGAAGGCGATGGCGTGCAGGGCCCCGTCGACAGCACCCCAGCGCCCCCGGAGCTCCTCGGTGAGAGCCTCGAAGTCCTCGGGCCGGTTGGCATCGAGCTCGAGCACGTCGACGGGCGAAGGCAGCCGCTGTGCGGCCCGCTCGGTCATCCGCCGCACCCGGCCGAAGCTCGAGAGCAGCACCGTGGCGCCCTCCTCCTGGGCGCGCGCGGCGGCGTGAAAGGCGATGGAGTCCTTGGTGATGACGCCCGTGATGAGCAGGCGCTTGCCCGCCGAGAATCACTGATACCGGCCGCCGGCGCGGTCGGCCAGCGTGGACAGCGCCCAGCTCAGCCGGGCCCGCGTGTCGGCCGGCTCGACGATCTCGTCCACGAACCCGGCGGCCGCGGCGGCCGGCGCGCCGAGGTGCTCGCGGGCGTAGGCGTCGGCCAGGCGCGCGCGCTCGGCCTCGGGGTCGGCGGCGACCCGGAGCTCGCGCCGGTGCACGATCCCGACCGCCGCGCGGGCACTCATGATCCCCAGCTCGGCCCCCGGCCAGGCGAGCACCAGATCAGCTCCGAGATCGCGAGAGTTCATGGTGATGTAGGCGCCGCCATAGGACTTGCGCAGGATGACGGTGAGCTTCGGTACCTGGGCGGCGGCGAAAGCGCGCACGAGGGAGGCGCCGTGGCGGATGACGCCGGCGCGCTCCTGCTTGGAGCCGGGCATGAACCCGGGCGTGTCCACGACGGCGAGAAGCGGGACACCGAAGGCGTCGCAGAAGCCGACGAAGCGGGCCGCCTTCTCCGAGCCTTCGGCGTCGAGCACGCCGGCGAGGTGGCGGGGCTGGTTGGCCACGATGCCGACCGGCCGCCCGTCCACCCGGCCCAGAGCGGTGACCACGTTTCGGGCCCAGCGAGGACACAGCTCGAGCAGCGAGCCGGCATCGATCATGCCCTCCAGGGCGCGGCGGACGTCGTAGACCCGCCGCGGCTCGCTTGGCACCACCGCGCCCGGGTCCTCGAGTGCCGGCGCCACCGCCGCCGCCACCGGTGGGGGCGCGCCGGCTGCCGAGGGCAGATACCCCAGCAGCTCGCGCACCCGGACGGCCGCGGCCACCTCGTCGGGCTCGACCAGGTGGCAGACCCCGTTGCGCTCGTGGACGTGGGGCCCCCCGAGCGAGGGAGTGTCGATCTCCTCGCCGAGGGCCTCGCGCACGACGCCGGGACCGGTCAGGAACATGGCCGACCCCTCGGTCATGACGATCAGGTCGGTGAGGGCCGGCGAGTAGGCGCCGCCGCCCGCCGATGCCCCCGAGACGATGGAGATCTGGGGCACCACCCCGGTCAGGGCCACGGTCTCGCGGAAGATGCGCCCGTAACCGGCCAGGGCTGCCGTCCCCTCCTGCATCCGTGCTCCGCCGGACTCGACGAAGGCGACGACGGGGATCCGGGCCCGGCCCGCCAGCTGAAGCACGCGGACCACCGTGTCGGCGTGGCGCTCGCCGAGCGAGCCGCCGAAGAACGTCCCGTCCTGGGCGTAGCAGGCGACCGGTCGGCCCCCACCGTGCCCGTAGCCCCGACGACACCGTCACCGGCCACCGCCCGCGAGCCGAGCCGCGTGGACAGCACCCCAGAACGGAGGACCTGCAGACTCCCCTCGTCGCAGAGCGCCTCGAGGCGTGCGAGCGGGGAGAGATGCGCGGCCTCGGGCAGGACGGCGGAGCTCATCGCTCTGCGCCCCTGAAGACGAGGGCCACGTTGTGGCCACCGAAGGCAAACGAGTTCGACACCGCCACCGGCGGCCCGCCGTTGGCCGGGCGCAGCGGGCGGGCCTCTCCGGGCACATAGTCGAGGTCGCAGCTCGGGATCGGGCTCCCCGTAGCCGAGCGTGGGGGCGATCACGCCCGTCTGCAGGGTCATCGCCGTGGCCACCGCCTCCACCGCTCCGGCGGCGCCGAGCAGGTGGCCGATAGCGGACTTGGTCGAGGAGACGGGAATGCGATGGGCCGGCTCGTCGCCCAGGGCCCGCTTGATCGCCGCGGTCTCGGCGGCGTCGTTGAGCTGGGTGGAGGTGCCATGGGCGTTGATGTAGCTGATGTGCTCGGGCTCCACGCCCGCGTCGCGCAGGGCGAGCGTGATGGCGTGGGCGGCGGGTACCCCGCTCGGGTCCGGAGCGGTGAGATGGTGCGCGTCGGCGGTCGAGCCATAGCCCACCACTTCGCCCAGGACGGTCGCCCCCCGGGCGGCGGCCGCCTCGGCCTCCTCCAGGACGAGCATGCCCGCGCCCTCCCCCATGACGAAGCCGTCGCGACGGCGGTCGAACGGCCGCGAGGTACCGGTGGGCGAGAGCGCCTGCATCGAGTGAAAGCAGGCAAACCCGAACTCGGTCAAGGTCGCCTCTGAGCCGCCGACGACCATGGCGTCGGCGTCGCCGTACTGAATGGTGCGCAAGGCCAGGCCAATGGCGTGCCCCCCGCTCGAGCAGGCCGACACCACGCCGTACATCTGGCCCTGGAGGCCGTATTTCATAGACACCGCCGCCGCGCCCGCGTTGGGCATGTACTGGGGATGCCGATCGGCGAGACCATCTTCGCGCCGCGGTCGCGCATGACGTCGTGCTGGATCTCGACGGTCTCGATGCCGCCAATTCCTGTGGCCACGATGCACCCGATCCGGAGGGGATCGTAGGGGTGCTCGCCCGCCCAGCCCGCTTGGTCGAGCGCCTGGCCGGCAGCGACCAGCGCCAGCTGCGAGAAGCGGTCGAGCCGCCGGACCTCCTTGACCGACAGATACTCCGCGGGTGCAAACTCGCGGCAGGCGCCGGCGCCGTCCGCGATGCCGAGCTCGCCGTCGGCCCAGCGCCCGTGCAGAGCCGCCGCGCCGAGGCCGAGCGGGGTGACCGCTCCGAGCCCGGTGATGACCGCCCGGCGCTTCACTGCGACCGGGTGACGATCATGTCGATGGCGTCTCCGACCGTCTTGAGCTGCTTCATGTCCTCGCCCTTGAGCACGACGCCGTACTCGTCCTCGACGACCTGGGCCAGCTCGACGAGGTCGAGGGAGTCGATATCGAGCTCCTCGAAGGTCGACTCGCGGGTGATCTGGTCGGCGTCGGGACCGAAGCTGGCGAGCGTCTCGACGACGCGCTGCTGGACCTGCTCGGTTGTCACGGTTGCCATGTTCTGCTCCTGTCGTTGTTGGTCATGCGGCCAGGCCGCCGTCCACGGTGAGGACCGCGCCGGTCACGTAGCTGGCCTGGTCAGAGGCTAGAAAGCGCACACACGCTGCCACCTCCTCCGGCGTCCCCGCCCGCCGGGCCGGCACGGCGGCGAGCAGATCCTTGGAGACCCCCGCGGTCATCTCGGTGTCGATCCACCCAGGGGCGACCGCGTTGACGGTCACGCCCCGCCGAGCCACCTCGACGGCGGCCGTCTTGGTGAGGGCGATCAGCCCCGCCTTGGCGGCCGCGTAGTTGGCCTGCCCGGGGTTGGCGCGCAGGCCGACGACGGAGGAGATGTTGACGATCCGCCCGGAGCGGGCGCGCAGCATCGGCCGCAGCGCCCGGCGGGTCATGCGGAAGGCTGCGCTCAGATCGGTGTCGATGACCAGCTGCCATTCCTCGTCGCCCAGCGAGGGGGTGAGATCGTCGCGGCTGATGCCGGCATTGTTGACCAGGAGCAGCACAGGTCGTTCGAACTCCGACTCCACCGCGCCGAAGAGGTGCTCGGGGGCGGTGGGATCGGTCACGTCGCCGGCCAGCGCGAAGGCGCGGCCACCCTCGTCGCGGATGGAGGCGACCACCGACTCGGCCGCCGTCTGGTCGCTGCGGTAGTTGATGGCGACGGGCCAGCCGTCACGGGCCAGCGAGCGGGCGATGGCCGCCCCGATGCCCCGCGAGGCACCGGTGACCAACGCGCAGCCCCGGTCGGTCAAGGCCTCAGCCACGGACATCGCCCCACTCGAGCACTCCTCCACCCCACGTGAAGCCGGCGCCGAAAGCGCTCAGCGAGCACGCGGGCGCCAGGGCGCAGGCGCCCGTCGTGCACCGCATGGGCCAGCCCGATGGGCAGGGTGGCCGCCGAGGCGTTGCCGAGGTGCTCGATGCAGTCGACCACGCGCTCGGGCTCCACGCCGAGCCGCTCCCCCAGCGCCTTGGTGATCCGTGCGTTGGCCTGGTGATAGACGAAGAGGTCGATATCCGCAAGCTGCAGGCCAGCGGCACCGACGACGGCGAGCGTGACCGCATGCATGCGGGCCACCGCATGGCGATAGACCTCCGGACCGTCGAGCACCAGCGTGCGCTGCTCGTGGCTCGCCATGATCGTGGCGCCGTGCGAGCCGTCGGCACCCAACCGGATGGGACCCACCGCTCCGGTGCCCTCGCCGGCCGGGCCAAGGACCACGGCACCGGCGCCGTCACCGAAGAGCG
Source organism: uncultured Solirubrobacterales bacterium (assembly GCA_963777185.1). Lineage (GTDB taxonomy): Bacteria > Actinomycetota > Thermoleophilia > Solirubrobacterales > Solirubrobacteraceae > Palsa-465. The sequence continues at coordinate 8,004 of CAVZPU010000007.1, read as the reverse complement.
GCGCCGAGCGCTTGTCGCTGTAGTCGGTGATGCGGGTGATGAAGTCGGCGCCGATGACCAGGACACGCTCGGCGCGCCGGCACTCGATCTGTGCCGCGCCCAGCGCCAGCCCGGACAGAAACCCAGTGCACGCGGCGCCGACATCGATGGCTCCGGCCCGCTCGGCGCCCAGGGCGTGGGCGACGAGCGGCGCCGTGTTCGGGGTCAGCTCGTCGGGGGTCATGGTGGCGACGAGGACGAGGTCGAGTTCCGTGGCGGCGACGCCGGCCGCGGCCAGCGCCTTGGCCCCGGCGGCGGCGGCGTAGTCCGAAAGACGCTCGTCGGGGGCGGCCCGGCACCGCTCGCGAATGCCGGTCCGGGAAAGAATCCACTCTTCGCTCACGCCAAGCTGGGCGGCGAGCGCGCTGCTGGTCAGCCGGCCGGCGGGTAGGGCCGTGGCCACCGACTGAATGGCGGCGGCACGGGGCGGGGCACCGAGGCGACGGGCGGGCGGGCGCTCGACGGCAAGGGTCTCAGGCATGGACGAGCTCCACGTCGGAGAGCGTGCGCTTGGCCAGCCCGGTCAACACCCGCCCCGGACCGACCTCGACAAAACGCTCGACGCCGCCGTCGTGCAACGCGAGCAAGGTCTCGCGCCAGCGCACGGGCATGGTCAGCGCCGCCGTGAGCTGCGCCCGCACATCCTCGAAGGGCTCCGCCGTCACGGCCGAGAACACCGTGATCGTGGCCGGCCGGATCTCCACGCGCTGCAGCGCGGCAGCGAATGCGGGCACGGCGGCCGCCATCATCGGCGAGTGAAAGGCCCCGGCGACGGGGAGCTCGCGCGCGCGCAAGCCGACCTCTTTGGCCTCGGCGGCCGCCGCCGGCAACGCCGCGCGGGCCCCGGAGAGGACGACCTGCTGGGGCGCGTTGTCGTTGGCCACGGCCAGTCCGTGACGCGCGGCCAGCCCCGGCGCGTGCTCGGCGGCGCCGGCCCCGATCAAGGCCAGCATGCTCCCGTCGCCCGCGCGCTCCCCCGATTCCTGCATGAGCCGGCCACGCAGCGCCACCAGCTCGAGTCCGTCCTCCTCGCGCAGCGAGCCGGCGGCGACGAGCGCCCCGAGCTCGCCCAGCGAGTGTCCGGCCATAAACTCCGCGGCCGGCCGCCCAAGCGCCTCCCAGCCGGCCAGGCTGGCGCAGAAGATGGCCGGCTGGGCGAAATTGGTTCCCTCCTCAGCGCGGACAAACGGATCGTCTCCGACCGCGGCCGTCGCCCGCTCGAGCAGATCGGGGCGCCGCTCGGCCACCAGCTCACGCATCTCGGGTGTCTGGCTCCCCTGACCGGGGAAGAGGATCGCTGTGGTTCCCATCGCTTGCAACCTACGCCCGGTCTCGGTGTCAGATACACGCCCATCGCGGACTTCCCCCCGTTCGGGGGGCCGATATGGTCAAATTCGACGCCACCGCGATGACTCTTCCTGCCCCCAGCACAGATAGCGCGGCGCTCGTCACCGGCGCCTCGGCCGGCATCGGCGGCGCCATCGCTCACGCGCTGGCCGCGCGCGGGCATAACGTCATCCTCGTCGCCCGGCGCAAGGAAAGGCTGGACGAGCTCGCCGCAGAACTGCGCGAGCAACATGGCGTTGAGGCCGAAGCCATCCAGTGCGACCTGGGCGACCACAGCGCCCGCGGCCAGCTGCCCGACGAGGTGAGCCAGATCGGCTACCACGTTGATGTCCTGGTCAACAACGCCGGTTTTGCCACCAGCGGGCCGTTTCACGAGTCCGACGTCGATCTGATAGCCCGAAAGCTGAAGCTGCTGCTGAAACATCAGCCACTGCTGCTGCACCGGCCGAAGCCGGCAAACGGAAAAGAGTAACTGCAGAAGCTGCTGAAACAGCTGCACCTGCTGCTGCCCCTGCCGAAAGCACAGAAGAATAAAGCCCTGCCCCTAAAGGGGAATAGTGGCTACCAATGTATATAGAGAGTTATAAATAAAATAATAACAGCCTCCTCCCCTCTCAGGCCGGAGCTTAAAAATTCCTCTTTTAGGAGGTTAGGAGGCTAAATGTCTACATTACAAATAACTGCATCAGATGTAAATAAACTGCGCCAGCAAACCGGTGCAGGTATGATGGATTGCAAAAAAGCTTTAACCGAAACTAACGGTGATTTTGAAGCTGCAGTTGATTTTTTAAGAAAAAAAGGTGCTAAAGTTGCTGCCAGCCGTCAGGATCGGAATCAAACGAAGGCGTGGTAATAGCACGTGCTTCTGAAGATGGTAAGCGCGGCGTTATTATTGAGCTGAACTGCGAAACTGATTTTGTTGCCAAAAATGCTGAGTTTATTGCTTTTGCTAATGCAATAGCTAATAATGCAATTGAAAGCAACCCGGCAGATATTGAAGCGTTAAGCCAGCTATTGATCGATACCGAAGTTGACCGTGTTAAAATTGGTGATGCTATTATTGATAAAACAGGCAAGATTGGCGAAAAGATAGGTATCTCTAAATATGAAGTTGTTGAAGGCGAAAAAGTGATCGCTTACATCCACGGTAACTTCCGTTTAGGTGTGTTGGTTGCTTTAAGTGCCAATGCAGATGGTGTTGTTGAAGCAGGTAAAGATGTTGCCATGCAAATTGCTGCCATGAACCCTGTTGCAATTGATAAGGACGGTGTTGATGCTACTACAGTTCAGCGCGAGCTTGAAATTGCAAAAGAGCAGATACGTGCCGAAGGCAAACCAGAAGAAATGGTTGAAAAAATATCAGTTGGAAAACTGAATAAATTCTATAAAGACTCTACTTTACTAAACCAGGAGTTTGTAAAAGACCCATCTAAAAGCGTTGCCCAGTTTTTGGGAACCGTAGAGAAGGGGTTAACAGTTACCGCCTTTAAGCGGGTTGCTTTAGGAGCTTAAATATTGATCCCCACCGTTTATTCGGTGGGGATTTTTTTTGCACTGATATTTTGTGTAGGTGCGCAACACATCGCGTTTCCTTTGTGTTTAAAATAAGGCAAAGTATTGAGGTATGCCTTTTTGTATTTAATAAAAGCAAAATTTAATACAGCGCAAAGTATTACGGCCCCACCGGCAAAGGATATGTATTTACAAATACAACATAAAATTTTAACACTAAATTTTAATTAATACTTTTGATAAACTACCCTTCAATGAAATACAAAAGAATTTTACTTAAACTGAGTGGCGAGTCGCTGATGGGCGATAGGCAATATGGTATTGATAATAACCAGGTTTTACAATATGCACGGGATATTAAAAACGTATTTGATACCGGCATTGAGATAGCTGTTGTAGTAGGGGGAGGCAATATATTTAGGGGCTTGAGTGCCGAAAAATCAGGAATGGAACGTGCGCAGGCCGATTACATGGGTATGCTGGCTACCGTTATTAACTGTATGGCATTACAAAACGCCCTGGAAAGCATTGGTGTTGAAACCCGGTTGCAATCGGCTATTAAAATGGAACAGATATGCGAGCCCTATATCCGCCGCCGTGCGATGCACCACCTGGAAGAAAAAAAGATAGTGATATTTGGTGCCGGCACAGGTAACCCCTATTTTACTACGGATACTGCCGCTTCTTTAAGGGCAATAGAGATCAAAGCCGATGTGGTATTGAAAGGTACACGCGTTGATGGTATTTATACCGCCGACCCGGAGAAAGACCCAACAGCTACCCGTTATAACGAAATATCTTTCCAGGAAGTTTATGACAAAGGCCTCAATGTAATGGATATGACCGCCATTACGCTTTGCCAGGAAAATAACCTGCCTATCATCGTATTTGATATGAACAAGCCCGGTAACTTCCAAAAGATAGCCCAGGGCGAGGCTATCGGCACCCTGGTAAAATAGATTTGGTATAGCAGTAAAATCGTCATTAAGTTTTTTTGCAGAAACTTACTTTATCCTAATTGCGTAAATAGCTTAACATAGCAATTAGGTATGAAAATATTTTGTTCGGCAATACTGGTTTTAATTCTTTCTTCGTTCGGGGCCATTACCAACAAGCCTGTATCAAAGGTTGATATAAATCGTTTTAGCGGCACATGGTATTCCCTTTATTCTATTCCTACCCTTTTTGATAAAGGGAGCAAAGAAACCACAACCCATTACAATCTTAATAAACAGGGTTATTATGATGTGGTAACAACCTACAAAAAAGGGGATGATCCCGAAATTCATTCTGTTAAATCAAAGCTCTTCCAGGTAGATGGCACAAACCATTCAGAAATGGAGGCCCAATTTATATGGCCAATAAAGGTAGACTATTGGGTGATCGAACTGGCCGACGATTATTCTTACGCCGTGGTTGGCCACCCCGACCACAGGTTCTTATTTATTATGAGCCGCAAACCTGATATGGACAAAAAGTTATATGAACAGATAGTAGCACGCTGCAAAGCAATGGGTTACCCTGTTGATAAATTGGTTTGCCAGCAGCATCGCCCTGCACCTACTTTTGCCGCAGCAAAATAACCGCTCATATTCAAATAGTACATTTATGTTGTTTGTTGGCATCGGGATGATGCCTTTTAATACTTTTTACTATTTTTGGCAAAAATTATTATACAAATGAGCGAACTCATTAAAAAACAAGTTGACTGATGCAAAAGCATCAATGGATAAGGCAATTGACCATTGCGACGGCGAATTACAAAAGATACGGGCAGGTAAAGCAAGCCCTGCCATGCTGGATGATATTATTGTTGACTATTATGGTACCCCTACCCCTTTGAGCCAGGTGGGTAATGTAAATACGCCCGATGCGCGTACCATTGTGATACAGCCCTGGGAAAAATCATTGTTGGGTGCTATTGAGAAAGCTATAATGGAAGCCAATTTGGGCGTTAACCCTCAAAACGATGGTGTTATTATCCGTATTAACGTACCGCCTTTAACAGAAGAACGCCGCCGCGACCTGGTAAAAAAGGTAAGGGCGAGGTAGAACAAGGTAAAATAGCGATCCGTAATATCCGTAAGGATGCCAACGAAAAGATAAGGAAACTAAAAGCCGAAGGAGTTTCTGAAGATGAAATGAAGACCGGCGAAGGCGAAGTACAGAAACTAACCGATGCTTACATTGTAAAAGTTGACCAGCTATCAGAAGCCAAAGAAAAAGATATTATGACGGTTTAATATTAAACCAATGTCAAATTAAAGGGAATGAGCTATTTAAGCCATTCCCTTTTTTTATTTTTACTAAAATCATGAAAATACTTTTATCATATCTTTAAAAACATCGGTGGGTTGTTGTATTGGCTTTATCCTGGCAGCATTAAATATTGGCTTTTCATTACTTGATCCACTAATCACCGGGCATATTGTTGATAAAGTATGTATTGAAGAAACGCACATTGCACTATACATCACGACCAATACTGTTTACATGGCGTATTAGGATATTGGTTGGCTTGGCTATTAGGTGCTGCCATGGTATCGCGGATAGCAAAAAACTTTCAGGACTATTTTACCAATATCATTACTCAAAAAGTTGGGGCCAAAATGTATGCTGATGGCTTAAAACATTCGCTTGAATTGCCTTACCAGGTTTTTGAAGATCAGCGCAGCGGCGAAACGCTGGGGATATTGCAAAAAGTACGCCTGGATTGTGAAAAATTTATCACTTCGTTTATCAGCGTACTTTTTGTGAGCTTTATCGGGATGATGTTCGTTATGTGTTATTCGATAAGTGTAAGTTACCAGGTTACACTGGTTTATTTTGCTGCAATACCTGTTATTACTTTTGTAAGTATGGCATTAAGCCGTAAAATTAAAACCATCCAGAAAACAATTGTAGCAGAAACTACTGCACTTGCCGGCTCAACTACCGAATCATTAAGAAATATTGAATTGGTAAAAAGCCTTGGGCTTGCCAAACAGGAAATTGAACGGCTTAAATAAAACTACTTACAAGATACTCGACCTCGAGCTTAAAAAAGTAAAATATGTACGCAGCATGAGCTTTGTACAGGGTACTACTGTTAACCTGGTACGTAGTATTATGGTAGTGGTTTTGCTGGTGCTGATTTTTAAAGGAAACTATATCGCCGGGACAGTATTTCAGCTTCTTGTTCTACTCTTTCTTCTTATTTAATCCGTTGCAGGAGTTGGGTAACGTTATTCTTTCATGGCGCGAAGCGGAAGTGTCCCTGGGTAACTTTCAAACGTATATTAAGTACGCCTATTGATATAAAACCCGAAAAACCCGTGCTGCTTGAAAACGTGAATACTCTTACTTTTAGCAATGTAAGCTTTAAACACTTACGGCTAACCGTAACGCGCTAAACAATATCAGTTTTGAAACAATTAGCGGCGAAACCATTGCCTTTGTTGGGCCGTCAGGTTCGGGTAAAACAACGTTGGTTAAATTGTTGGTAGGCTTGTACCAGCCTTTGGAAGGCGATATATTATATAATAATATTTTAAGCAAAGAAATCGATCTGGACCAGCTACGCGAAAAGATAGGTTTTGTAACGCAGGATACCCAATTGTTTTCGGGCACCATTCGCGAGAACCTGCTTTTTGTGCGCCCTGGTGCTACCGATGAAGAGTGTATGCATGCTTTGCACCGCGCAGCCTGCCAAACCCTGCTTGCGAGGGCAAGTAAGGGCTGGATACTGTTATAGGCGAAGGTGGGGTTAAAGTATCGGGTGGCGAGAAGCAACGTTTATCAATTGCACGCGCTTTATTGCGCCGGCCAGACTTGTTGGTGTTTGACGAAGCTACCTCTTCGCTTGATTCTATAACCGAAGAGGAGATTACCGAAACTATTAGGGATGTTTCTGTGTTAAAAGATCATATAACCATTTTAATTGCGCATCGTTTATCAACTATTATGCATGCAGATACAATTTATGTGCTGGAAAAAGGTTATATTGTTGAATCGGGCAAACACATGGAACTGATTTGCAAAAGGGCTTATACTATGCAATGTGGAGGCAGCAAATAGGTGAGAAAGTTACCGAGGATACTTATTAACGTTTAAAATAAAAATATGTACCTGATAACTTCCGCTATCGGAGGCACCTTCGGTTTGATCTTCCTGATTATATGGGCATTATTAAGCCTGTTTTCGTTGATCAATGTTGTCAGGAACCCGGGTATAAATATTGGCCTCAAGATATTATGGATAGTGATCATTATTGTAGTACCTATCCTGGGCTCACTAATTTATCTTTTTTGGCGCAGCGTTAAGGAGCTTTAGCAAGTTAACAAAAAGCGTTATTACAGGGCATAAAACAATCTCTATCTTATATAGAATTAATCTTTAACCTGTAATTTGACTATCCCCGTAAAGATTGCTTCATTCTTCACAACGACGATCAAATTAACTTTCAGCAATTATTTCCGGCGATTGTATCTCATCCAAAGTAAGCGGGATCAGTTTCTTTGTTTTTAAATAGGTAATACTTACAATCAGCATGGTCATTGTACCACCAAAAATAACCGATGGTACGGTCCCTAAAAGCTTTGCAGCCGTACCCGACTCAAAAGCACCTATCTCATTTGATGAGCCGATAAACATGGAGTTTACAGCCGATACCCTCCCCCGCATATGATCGGGCGTTAATAGCTGCATAATCGTTCCGCGGATGATCACACTAATGCTATCGAACGCACCTTCGGTAAACAGGAATAACAGGGAAAGATAAAAACTTCGAGACAAGGCAAAACAAATAATAGAACAGCCAAAACCTGTTACCGCGATAAGCAAGTTGCGCCAGGGCCTGCCCATAGGCGAGAACCTTGCCATAGCCAGCATAGTTAAAACTGCCCCTAATGAGGATGTAGCACGCATAATGCCTAAACCTTCCGGGCCTACCTTTAATATCTCGTTGGCAAAAACAGGTAATAATGCTACTGCTCCCCCAAAAAATACCGAAAACAGGTCGAGGCTCATAGCACCGATCATCATTTTGTTTTTAAATACAAAACTGATCCCTTCGGATAGGCTGTCCCAGATATCTTCTTTAGGAATAAATACCGGGGGATAAGAGCG
>CAVZPU010000006.1:0-74013 GCA_963777185.1 uncultured Solirubrobacterales bacterium | reverse complement strand
GTTTATGTCTTCTTCTTCGACTCGTCGTCTCCGTCCAGCGCGGCTCGAGCGCCGTCGCGCAGCACATTGCCAGCGAGATCGCGGCCATGGGCCCTACAGCTGATCACCGACGGCAGCGAGTTGCCGGTGTTCGCCTTCACGCTCCGTCCCAGGTCAGCAACTACACGGTGTTCGACGTCTCAGCGGCGCTGCGCGAGCAGGGTTGGCTCGTTCCCGCGTACACCTTCCCCGAGAACCGGGAGGATCTTGCCGCCCTGCGCGTGGTGGTGAGGGCGGGTCTGACGTTCGATATGGCCGATCTGTTCCTCGGCGCGGTGCGCAAGGCGACCGCTTCGCTTGAGGGCCTCAGCTCCCCCGCTGCCGGCGCGACAGCAGGCGACCGGCGCCTTCAAGCATTGAGGCCTGCGTTTCAGCGTTTCAGCCCAGCACCACAGGAGGCACGTACCCGATGACGGTGGTGCCCAGGTCCATTGTCGACTCGATGGCGAACTGACCCCCTATCGCCTCCAACCGATCGCGCATCCCGGTGATGCCCGGGCTCGTCCCGAACTGCCCCAAATCAAAGCCAGGCCCCTCGTCGGCCACCGTGAGCGACAGGCCGTCGTAGCCGTCGAGGAGGCGGAGACGCACGCGGGTGTGCGGAGCGCAGTGTTTGGCCACGTTCTGGAGCGCCTCAAGACAGCAAAAATAAACGGCGGCTTCGACCTCGGGGGCAAGCGCCGTGGAGCTCGCTACGCACGCTCCCGGCGATAGAGAGGTCACGGACCGCCGCGCTGAGCGCAGCGGCTAGGCCGAGGTCGTGCAGCACCGAGGGATAGATGCCCTTGGCTAAGTCACGGATCTGCTGAAGCGCGGCGTCGACGCGCCGGCCAGCGTCAGCGAGTCCGCGTTCCATCGAGCGGGGCTCCTGCGCCCGCTCTTCGAGCATGTGCAGCCTGATCCGCAGAGCCACCAGCCCCTGTTGCGCCCCGTCGTGGAGGTCATGCTCGATGCGCCGCCGCTCGTCATCAGCGACGCGACCGATGCGCTGGCGTGAGGACTCAAGCTCCCGGATCGAGCTTGAGAGCTCGTCCTGGAGTTGGGCGTTGGCGAGCGCGAGGAGAACCGCCGAACCGGCCGCCGCAAAGACATCGTCCGAGAGCCCCGGCTCGTGCACGATGGCAGCGGCACGCGTGTCGCCGCGGCTGACGTAGGTGACCGTGCGACCGCCATGCAGAGCGGCGAGGTCCACCGGTTCGCCGTCCACGCCGAGATACCGCGCCCGAGGGATGTCCCACTCCAGGAGCTGGACTGTCGGGTCGGCGAAGGCCTGCGAGAGGGCCTGCTGGAGGCCAGCCAGGTTCGACGGCTCGCTCAGCTCGCCGACGAGTCGCTCGAGCGCGGCCACCGCGAGGACGCGACCGCGCACCATGCCGACCGCGATCGCCACCGGCATGGCAGCAACGATCAAGACGACGATCACCTCCGCGGGCCCGAGCGACCGCGTGTGCTGGTCAAGCGCGCGGACGGCGATGAAGAACCCGTACCCGCAGGCCGCCAGGACCGCCCAGAAAAGGAGCGGTCCGAGGCTCCGACGTCGGAGGGGACTGGCCGAGCGGCCCGACGGGCGACGAGGACAGCCACGCCGGCCGTGGATGCCGCTGTGGCCAAACCGAGGGTGGCCGACAGCGCGTGACTGGCCCGCTCGCCCAGGCTCGCAATGGCGACAGGGTTCCGCGGGCATGCGCTGCCCGCACAGCGAATGAACGGTCCGCCCACGGGCGGAAGGTGCGACAGCAGCACGTTTGCGGCCAGGAACACGGCGAACACGGCCAATGAGGCGCCGAGAAGCCACCGGGCCGATCGCTCCTCGATGCGCCCGCCGGGGTAGGCGAAGCAGACAAACTCACCGCGAGGACGCCCAGTGACGCGGAGATCCGGCCGACCAGGAAGAGATAGGCCGATCCGGTCTCCGTTAACCCGACCAGTCCGATCAGGTACGCGCCGAGGAACAGCACCCCGACCATCCGGTCGCTCAAACCATGCGTAAAGCTGATCAAAGCGATGGTGACCAGGCCCACAGACATGGCAAGGCGGGCGATGACAACTACGGCGCGATGGTCGACCACCGGATTGTGGAAACCGATTACCGCCGTCACCACAGCCAGGGCCACGGCACCGACCGAACTGGCGACTACGACCGACCACGCCGTTCGCGACGCGGCCTCCGGCGCGGTCCACGGCGACCATCCCGGTCCCGCGCCGTTGTCCCCGAAGGACTTCGTTATCCGGTCCAATGTCACGAGTCTTACATGGTCCATTATGCCGCACCCGGGGCGCCGAGGGGGACTGAGGGACCGGTCCGATGTATGGGCGGCGACGGCGATGTCCGGCTAGACCGTGGCGGTCAGCCCCTTCCCGTCTGGCCACACCAGTCCCTCGGCCCAATGACTTGGCCACGAGGTGCGCGCGCGACCGCGCCCCTGACTTCATCATCGCGTTTCGTACGTGGGTGCGCACAGTGTTGTGCGTGAGATAGAGCTCGTGGGCGATCTCGGGACCGCTGAGCCCGAGGGCGATCAGCTGGACCACATCCCGCTCCCGAGCGGAAAGTGGAGTGGTGGGGAGCGATGCCTCCCCCTCGCTGTGAGCACGGCGATTTGCCCGAGTGGTGCGGAGGGCGACAGCCAGAACAAGCTTCCTTCCGGTCACCACCTCCGGGTGAGCGGCGAACTCGACCCTCACCCGGTGACCGTCGCGACAGACCATGTCGGCTTCGCCGGAGAACTGGGGCTGGCGGAGAAGCGCTTGCCACTCCGCCGCCGACACGAGCGGCCCGTCCGCGACGATTTCGGAGACCGGACGGCCGCGGAGCGCGCTCGGCAGGTAGCCGAGCAGCGTGACGTAGGCGCCGTTCATCTCTACGTGGCGGCGACGGTCGTCGAGCAGGACCATCGGACTCCGGGAGCGCTTGAAGGCCTCCCAAAACAGGCCGGGCCAACCGGATGGGGCGGCGCTGGTAAAGCGGGGCTCGTCGACGAGCGACATGCGTCCCACGGAGTCTCGATGGGACCTCGCCGGCGCGCAACGGTGCCCACACGTATGCGCAGGCGTGCAGGCCGGTGTTCGGACGGCGCCACGCTTTCACCCCCATTGGGTGATGACGCCCGCCGGCCTGCTGGCGAGAATAACCACGATGACGCCCGTGCTGGGGTTGGTATTTGCGCCCGTTCGCTATGTGCTCCGACAAGCCGGGGGTGAGATCTCCACGCCCCTCGAGGAGACCGAGGAGAAGGTTCTCGACGCCGTGAGAGCCATCCACCGCGCGACCGACTCCATCGAGCACCATGTGGAAGTGATCGAGGGCCTGGCGACCTCGGTGGGCCCCCTGACCGCCTCGGTCGACGCCCTCACGCAAACCATGCGGGATCTCGTGATCCTCATGGCGCCGATGGCGGCCGCCGAACGGGGCGCGCAAAAAGTGGGGCGCGAAGTGCAGCGCGCCGAACATGAGGTCCAGCGCGTCGAGCGCTTCTTCAGCCTCCATCGACGTAAGAATGCGGTCTCGGCTGGGCCTGGCCCGGGGTCAAACGCGGTCAAATAGTCGATTAGCTTCTCCTCCTCGAGCTGCCGCTGCTGGGCTACGTCTTCGCGCCCGCTCAAACCCAGGACAAGGTGCAGCGTTTCCGCGCCTGGATGGGTCGCCGAGGGCGCGCTGTCGGGGTCATTGGCGCTGGCGCGATCGGATGCCTGCTCCTCCTGCGAGGGCTCATCGCCCTCTTGTAGCTCGTCGCGCGTGGTCACCCATCCCGTCAGGATGCGAGCGGTCAACTGGTCAAGCCGATCACGGCGTCGCCGAGGAGTTTGGCCGCGAGGATGAGACAGATGACAGCCATGATGGTGGCATTTTCCTGCGCCATCCAAGCGCGCAGTGCGCTCAGGATTTGGCTGGCGCGACGGCCCATCAGGAAATAGATTGCCACCGGCGCGCCGACGCCGAACGTCGCGATTACGATGAACACCGTCAGCGCGACCGCCTGGCTTGCGGTGCTTGCGCCAGTCTGTGCGATCGACGTCCCCGCCCCCACCACGAGCAGCATGTTCTTGGGGTTGATTGCGGATAGCCCCATGGCTATCGCAACTGACCTAAGCGGGTCGAACCTGTCAATCGTCGTCATCCACGCCGGCAGCTGCGGCTCCGCCTCGCCGTGAGGCCGCCCGCGCCACTGTTTCAGCGCTACGAGCAACAACAGCGCGGCGAGCAGGATCTTGAGGACGCTCACCCACGTTGCTGGCGCGCCATGGGCGCTGGCCGAGGCGCCGCTTGCCACCAGCAGCACGATCACCCCGAGACCCGCGAGACCCAGGACCCATCCGGCTAGGAACGCCGGACCATTGCCCCGGGCACGGGGAGTGGCGAGGATCAGGACCACGGCGATGATCGGCACTGGACTGAGCGCGACGCCGATGGCGTAGGACAGGATCTGACCGACCGCGGCGCCCATCAGTGCGCACCGACGTCCTGGGGTACGCCAGACGACGGGTTTCCCACGGCCGGACCCAACACGGTGACGGCTTCGGCCGTCCAAGTCCGCGGATCGATGATCGGTGCGAGGCTCGTGATGGGCATTACCCGGTTGTGCCTGAGCCGGTGGAGGGTGACATCACCCCGTTTGGATGAGGCGACGGAAACGCGTCTCGGGCGATCATCAGTCGTCCAAGCGATTGCAAAAGGTGAAGGACCGCAAGCTCAGGTACGCCTAAAACTACGTCGGCCTCTTCGATCAGATCGTCGAGTCCGCCGAGCCTGTGCCCACCGGTCACGTGATCCTCTCGGCAAGCGCGTCGCTCACCGACGTCGACGCGAGAGTTGCTGAGTCGCGAGGACGAGTACCGCGCCGAGCACGGCGCAGAGGATCATCACCCAGATGAGGGAGAGCGATACGTCGCCGAAGACGAACGAGACCTTGACCTTCTGGGAGTTCGACACGACAAACGAAATGAGCCATGCCGCCGCCAGGATCACGATTGCGAACGCGACAAGCCGCTTGGGATCGCGTCCTGTTGACCCCGGCGCTGCTCCAGGCTGCGCCCTTGAGGCAGTGTGAACGGAATCCATGGGCACCTCTCTCCCCTTCGAAGTCACTAGTACGATCCGCGACCCAGGCCTGATCGGCGTCATCCAAATCGGGTGAACAGTCACGTACTAACGAGGTGACGCGCAACCTCACGCTAGGTACCCGTCACCTACGGCTCCCCGGCTGTGGACGACGAGGACGGTCGGCTCATCGCTCGTGGTCAAGACGTGCCGGACCGAGGCGACGTCCTCGGCCAGCCCCGGTCCTTTCACCCTGACCGGCCCGTTTCGCCGCAGCTCGGCAGGTCAGGCGGCTTCGCTGGCGATCCCCCGGTCGGCCAGCAGTTCTCCGGTTCGGTGCCACCACCACGATCCGTCCTTGACACATGCCCCCGTGCACGACCACGACCCTCATCATGACCTCCTCGACGCAACCGGGGACACCGCACGCACCGACCAGGCCTTCCACGACTTCCTCACCACAATCGGCGTCGCCTGACCGCCCGGAAGGACGCACTGCCGGCCCTTCGCGCCACCGAGGTCTCGGACAGTCCCCCTTCGGCACACCGCCGCCAGCTTCGCGGGTGCTAGCGGCCTGCCGAAGCGAGCGTCGGCTCGTGCTGTTCGCGACCGTCTTGGTGCGTTCCGGCGTTCCGCTTTCCCGGGCTGTCGCTGGAACGCGTTACCGCGCCTCCCCGTTCGGCGGGCGCCGATCCGAGGCCCTAGTTTGCCTCCCTCGCCTTGCCAACGCCGGTGCGCATCTCGTCGGCATTCATCACCGGCGCGAACGTGATTTTCGCGTCAAGACCCATAAAGAGCGGCTCCGCCGCCGGCGGTATCTCGCTCGAGTCGGCCATGTCAAAGAAGATCAGGCCAGTTCGCATGCCTTCCTCTGAGGTGAAGTACGCGGCTTCCGCCTTCAGCGCGTCAAGCACCTTCCCCACGATCTGCGGCAGGCTGCCGTCCTTGATTGCAGCGTTCCCAGCCGCAGTTGGGATCTGGACCTTCATAAGCATCCGCATGTCCGGCCTCCTTCGTAGCTCACGCCCGCTTGGACCTGATCCGACGCAAGCAGCCTCAACGGAGAACGGCTGGGCAGCAAACGTCCGCCCACAGCTGCTCGTACGGCAATCCTATGCCGATGCCCGTCCGCGGGTCAATGCCCCGCGCGCCAGTCGGGCGGATCGCCGGTGCCTGCTAAAGCCACACGAAACCTCACCAACGCGATTCGGCCGAGCGCTGTCAGCGGTCGACACGCCCCGCCGTCGGGGTTAGGCTGCAAGCAGCTACCGCGTGAGCGGCGGCGAGGCAGGCTAACCAGGGGAGGTACGGAGGGCTTATGAGACTGGCTATCGCGGCGTCGTATCCCTTTCTCGGCGTCCTTTGGGACATCCTGATCTTCTTCGCGTGGGTGATCTTCATCTGGTTTGCCATCACCGTGATGATCGACGTCTTTCGTCGGCACGACATCTCCGGCTGGGGCAAGGCGGCCTGGGTCGTGTTCGTCGTCATCCTCCCGTGGATTGGCGTGTTGACTTACCTGATCCTCAATCACACGGGGATGGCTGAGCGGCGGGCCAAGGAAGCGCAGGCGGCACAGGCCGAGTTTGACCAGTACATCCGCCACGCCTCCCACACCGGCGGACCCGCCAGCGAGATCGAGAAGGCCAAGCAACTCCTCGACAACGGCACCATCACCCCGGCCGAGTTCGAGGCCCTCAAGGCCAAGGCGCTCGTCTAGGGCGCTCGCGTCCTACAGCAACCGCAAACGACACGTGCTCGCGGTCGAGGGGGCGAAGACTCAGGAGACACGCGACCGCCGGATCGCCAAGATTCTCGGCGAACTGCGATGAGCGCCGAGCCGTACAAGGGCGACCCACGGGTCGACGCGTACATCGATGACCTACCGGAATGGCAACGCCGGCTCTGTCGCCAGCTCCGTGAGCTGATCCACGCCGCCGACCCCGAGGTCGCCGAGACGGTCAAGCGCAAGGTGCGGCCCTACTTCGTCCTGGAAGGGAACGTGTGCGCCCTGCTCGCGGCCAAGGACCACGTCAATCTCTTCCTCTACGACGGCGCCATAGTGCCCGATCCGGAAGGCATCATCACCGGCGGACACGACAACACGACCGCCCGAACAGTCGCCTTCCATGAGGCCGACACGATCAACGCTCCGGCCCTGACCGCCATCCTCCGCCAGATCATCGCCAACAACCGCGCCGGTGGCTGGCGCAAGCTCAAGGCGACCTGACCCGAGGACCCGACGTCGGATTCGGCCGCTGGCCGGGTAGCCATACCTCATGGCCACAGTCCTCGAAAAACTCAAGCAGCTCTTCCGCGGTCAGCAATCTGATGCGAGTCCGACCGGCGGCCGCTCGGACACCGTCGGCGGCCTCAGCCAGGAGGAACTCGAGAAGATGCCCGAGAGCCGGGTCCAGGAGCTCGCTGGGCACGCGCCCGAGCGCGTCGACACGTAGCCCAGAGGCGGGAAGGGGGCACTTGGCGCCCCTGAAGCTCCAGCGGTCCATGACGCCCCGCCCGCACCGTTCAGTCGCAAGCAAGGTCACCCGACTGGCCGCCTCGGCCAAGTTCCAGCGGTTACTTGTTGCACCGTGCGCCGTAGCTATGGTATGGTCAGCAAACGTTTCGGAGACACCGAAACGCTGCAGCGGCGACCGGGGTAAGGGCCAGCCACTGCATCTGGTCGCGCTACGGCGCGGCCGCAAAACCGGGGAAATCTGGAGGTAGTCATGATGACGCGTTCCGTCGGAGGCCGTCGTGTCTGTGGAACACGGACGTGGCTGGGCGTCTTGCTCGCTGCGCTGGCGATGTCATTGGGGACGGCCGGCACGGCGCTGGCCGCCAGTCAGACGGCGACCTTCAGCGCCTCGGAGACCATCTCCGTGCCGCCGGCGTCGAACTTCGCTGGATCGGGCGGTGGCGACGGCTGGGCGGTGGCCCTCACGCCCACAGCCGTCTACAACGTCTTTCACCACAACGGCAGCGCTCTGGAGGTCGCCTGTCACCTGCAGAGCGACGCCTCCGCGTGCTGGTCGCCCAAGACGATCACCGACGGGAGTGGGAACAACTTCTCGACCAACGGTCACCCCGGTCTGTATCTCGATCAGAACACCGGGCATCTCTTCCTCTACGCCACGCGCATCAACGACGCCACCGCCGGCGTCGTGTGCATCGACACCACCCAGCCGGCCAGCAATCCGGACCCGTTCTGCGGCTTCACGCCACTGACTGCGGTGGGCGACGCGCCGCTCAGCGGCAACAGCGCGGTCAGTGACGGCCTCGTCGTCGGTTCGAAGTTCTACTCCTTCAACTTCGTCAACACGGCGGGGAACCCCACGGGAACCCAGGACCAGATGATGTGCTTTGACCTGAGCACCGACGCGGCCTGTGCGGGGCAGCCCTTCGCCATGACCCTGGGCAGCGGCGCGATCAACGTCAACGCCTTCCCTCCCCCAGCCGTCGCGGCCATCGGGACGCAGATCATCGTGCCCATCAGCGTCGCCGGCAACGAGGAGCTGGCATGCATGGACACGACGAACAACGCCAACTGCGCCGGGAGCTGGCCCGTCGTGCTGCCGTCGGGCAGCTCGTACCTCGCCGGTCAATCGGGCAACGGCGCGGCCTTCCCGTTCCTCGACACCTCGGGCAACCTCCAAGGCTTCTGCCTGCCCACGACCCTACCCACGACGCCTAACCCGACGGCCGACCCGTGCTACAGCCTGGCCGGCGCCACTGTGGCCACCCCGGCGAACTTGCCCACCGCGGTGGTGCCCACGTCGCCGTGGAACGGACCAGCGCTTCAGATCGGACCGCGCGTCTACATCCCGGACGGAAGAAACGATCAGGTCGACTGCTTCGACTACAGCACGGGCAACTCGTGCGCCAACTTCCCCAAGGCGATGAGCAACCTGGAGCTGCTCTACACCGTCAATCCCGACCCCCAGCGCCCGACCTGCATCTGGGTCAACGCTGACGGTGGCGCGAGCCAGATCCAGAACTTCGACGCCTTCACCGGCGGCCAGTGCGGCGCGGGGGCGACGCGCGTGCTCGCTTCGAGCATCGTTGCCCCCGGTCAGAACTGCGTTCCGTTCTCTTACAGCTCGCTGCAGGTCGTGGCTCCGGCGCCGGGTTCGTACTCGAGCGGGACCGTGGCCTTTGACGACGCTGACGGCAACCCGATCTCGGGCGCACCGACCCAGAACCTCGACGCCACGGGCACGGTGAGCCTGACGGGCCTGAACCTGAACACCAATCTCGGCTTGCCGCAGTTCATCATCACCCTCAATGGCGGCCAAGGGGCCACCTCGGTCACCGTCAAGTTGACCTGGACGGGCAACTATGACCAATCGTGCATCAAGGCGGGGACGCAGGTGACCGCGCCACCACCACCCCCGTCGGGAGTGGTTCCGGTCAACACCGTCGCACCGGTGATCTCGGGCAGCGCTCTGCCTGGTAAGACCCTCACCTGTCCGACGGGCTCCTGGACAGGCAGCCCGACCAAATACACCTACGCCTGGTACCGCAACGGCAAGGCCATCAGCGGCGCTGCGAGTAACAGTTACACCGTCCAGGTCGCCGATGAGGGCAGCACGCTGACCTGCGTCGTCACTGCCTCCAACGGGGCCGGAGCGGGCAAGCCGGCCACCAGTAAGGGGGTACTCGTGGCCGAACCGGGCACGACGACGTGCGCCAAGCCATCCGGGCGGGTGGCGGGCGCATCGGTGGGACCGCTCGCGCTGGGGATGACGCGGTCCTCGGCCCGACAGGTCCTGGCCCGCTTCCGGGCCGTCGGCGACACCGACAAGTTCTGCCTGTTCGGCGGCTGGGGCATCCGCACCGGCTATCCCGGTCACGTCCTGGCGTCGTTGCTCTCCAAGAGCCAGCGGCGCGCGCTGCGGCACAAGATCGTCCTCGTGCTGACCGCGAACCCGTTCTACTCCCTCGACGGCGTGCATCCCGGAGCGAAGGTCAAGGCGGTCAAGAAGCGCCTGCAGCTCGGGACGCCCATTCAGGTCGGCGCCAACGAGTGGTATCTCCTCCCGCCCACGGCCAAGGCCAGAGGCATCTTCAAAGTGCAGCACGGAATCATCCTCGAAGTGGGTTGGGCCAACAAGCAACTCACCGCGGGGTCGCGCCAGGAGCAGTTCCAGTTCCTGGACAGCTTCAGGAAGGGGGCCTGAACGCCCTAGGGAGGCCAGGCGCCCACCGGCGTGCCGATCTCCCACTCGTGGCCGAACGGGTCGCCAATTCGTCCCAGCAGCCAGCCGTGCTCCTCGCTCACCGCGACGTGCTCGGCGGCGCCCGCCTCGACGGCCTGGCGCTGCACTGCTCGCGGATCCTCGACGACGAGCAGTGTCCGTCCGGTGGCGCCCGCGATCGCATCTGGGCTGAACCGTCCTACTCGGTGATTCGCGGTGCTGACCCAGAAACGCGCCTCGCCGACGGCAAGCTGCACGACGATGTCATCGCCAGCGCCGACCCGGTGCAGAACCGTCGCCCCAAAGGCGGCGGCGTAGAACTCGACGGCGGCGCCGGCGCGATCGACCCAGAGCTCGGGTTCGATGCTCGCCACCGGCGCCGCCTTGCCGTCAGGCCGACGCGGCGAGCGGGCTCACGAGATCGTGCGCTTGAAACCGACGGCGCAGAGCGCGGCGACGATCAGTGCGATCACGGGGAGCTCGGCGCCGACGATGCCGGCGACGGCGAGCACGATCCCCACCACGCCGATCACGGTCGCCGTCCCGCCGGCGACGACGAGCCGGTAGGCCCGCTGCTCGCGGACTCGGCGCGGTGAGTAGCTCGGACGCTTTTCGATGTTGGCCATCGCTCATAGCGTACTCCGCGGTCGACGGTGTGATCGGCGCGCATGCGAGGCCAAGAAAATCCTGCCCGGCCTCGCCGAAACTACGATCGCCTGGGACGGGGTGGTGGATCACGCCTGACCGGGCCGGCCGGCTCGCCACCTGAGGAGAGACCTCCACCACGCTCCCCTCGTGCGCGTCAACGGCGAGGTGATGGCCCGGACGAGCGAACGCGTCCGACTCCGGTAAGGCCCTCAGCGGTGCAGGAACCGCGCGATCGCCTGCGCCATGGCCCGGGCGGCCCGACGCTGAAAGCGGGGAGAGACGAGCATGGCGGCGTCCGTGGCGTTCTGCATGTTGCCGCACTCGATCAGCACCTTGGGCACAGTGGTGAGGTTCAAGCCGGCCAGATCGTCGCGCAGGGCGAAGCCCCCGGTGCCGTCGTAGGTGCTGATCGGCATCCCCGTGACGGCTTCAAAGCGCCGCAGGAGAATGGTGCCAAAGCGCTTCGAGGACCCGATCACGCGGTCGTTGGGCCCGTCGGCGACCGGCTCGAGGATGGCAAAGCCGCGCCCATCGGGGGGTCCGCCGTCGGCGTGGATGTCGATGGCCACGTTGGCGTGGGCGCGATCGAGAATCTGCGCTCGCGTCGTCACGCACGGCCCGATCCCGTTGTTGCTGTGGCGGGTGAGCACGACCCGTGCCCCCTCGGCCCGCAGATCGGCGACGAGGTCGCGGGCCACGTTGAAGTTGAATCTCGGCTCCGTGTAGCCACCGGCGGTCGCGGTGCCTGTGGTGTCACAGTCCTCCTCCTCGCGGCCGTTGAACACCTGCTGGCCCAGGAAGGACGGGTCAGTCTCATTGCGGCCGTTGTGCCCCGGATCGATGCCCACGATCTTGCCGGCCAGGGGAAGCCGAGGCGTCGCGGCGACCCCGCGGCCCGGGGTCGCCCCGGCCGCGATGGCCGCTGCCATCAGGAGGGCCAAGGAGGCGAGCATGAGCGGGAGACTAGAGCTAGGTTTGCCGGTGATGTACCAGCTCGCCTTTCGCCTCATCCTGCAGCGGCTCGATCCCGAGCGCGCGCATGCCCTGGCCAAGGCCATCCTCGGCCGGCTGCGAGCGACCCGGCTCGGGCGCGCCGCCGTCCGCACCCTCGTCGGGGCGACCGATCCGGTACTCGACCGTGCGCGCCCTCGGGCTCACCTTCCCGACGCCCCTTGGCGTGGCCGCGGGTCTCGATAAGGAGGCCGACTTGGTCAGACGATCTCCTGGCGCTCGGTTTCGGCTTCGTCGAGGTCGGCACGATCACGGCGCTGCCTCAGCCCGGCAACGACAGGCCGCGCGTGGCCCGCTCGGCGGCCGACCGCGCCCTCATCAACCGGATGGGCTTTCCCAACCCCGGCGCCCAGGCCACCGCCGCCCGTCTCGTGCACCGGACAGGCGCCAGCCTCATCGGCGTCAACGTGGGCAAGTCCCGGGTCGCCACCGCCGAGCAGGCGGCGGCCGACTATCGCGCGGCCGTGCGTCAGCTCGCCCCCGTCGCCGACTACCTGGTCGTCAACGTCAGCTCGCCTAACACGCCGGGCCTGCGCGACTTCCAGGCCGTAGACAGCCTGCGCCCGCTCATCGCCGGCATCCGCGCCGAGCTCCGTGCGCTCGCGCAACCGCTTCCCCTTCTGGTCAAGATCGCGCCCGATCTCGACCCGAGGCGAGATCGAGGCCATCACAGCTTTCGCTCTCGAGGAGGAGCTCGACGGCATCGTGGCCGTCAACACCACCGTGGAGCGCACCGGGCTGAGCCACCATCCCGCCCTTCGACGGGCGGCGGCGTCTCGGGGCCCCCGCTGCGCGCCCGGGCCGTGGAGACCCTGCGTCTCGTGCGCGCGGTGGCCGGCGACCGGCTGACGCTCATCTCGGTGGGGGGAATCCAGAGCGCCGAGGACGTCTGGGAGCGGATGCGCGCGGGTGCCACCCTGGTCCAGGCCTATACGGCTCTGATCTATGAGGGCCCGGCCTGGCCTCGCCGCGTCAACCGCCAGCTGGCCGCCAAGGCCCGGGCGGCCGGCCTGAGCTCCATCCAGGACGTCGTCGGCGCCGACCAAGTCAGTCGGGACCCCCGCGTATCCTGCTCCTCGTGCCCTCTGAGCCTGCCCTCACGGGCGTCGCCTCCGAGGACGGCGGCGCCGAGCGCTACGACGACCTCTACCGGATGCGCCACAGCCTGGCCCACGTCCTGGCCATGGCCGTGCAGAAGGTTCGCCCCGGGCACGCACCCTGGGCTTTGGCCCGCCGATCGACGACGGCTTCTACTACGACTTCGTGCTCTCGGAGCCGCATCGGCGAGGACGATCTCACGGAGATCGAGCGCGAGATGCGCCGCATCCTCAAGCGAGGGCTGACCTTCGAGCGCGAGGACGCTGCCGGTGGGCGAGGCGCTCGCGCGGCTCGAGGCCATGCAGGAGCCCTATAAGCGCGAGTATGCCGCCGAGCTGGCGGCCAAGAACGGCTACGAGACCCTCTCCTTCTACCGCAGCGGTGACTTCGTCGATCTCTGCCGTGGTCCCCACGTCCGCAGCACGCGCGAGATCCCCCGCGACGCATTCAAGCTGCGCAGCATCGCGGGGGCCTACTGGCGCGGCGACGCCCGCAACCAGATGATGACCCGCATCTACGCCTGGGCGTATCCGAGCAAGGACGAACTCGACGCCCACGTCGAGGCCTACCGGCTGGCCCTGGAGCGCGACCATCGCAAGCTCGGCCGCGAGCTCGAGCATCTACGTCATCGACGACGAGGTGGGGCAGGGGCTCCCGCTGTGGCTACCCAACGGCACCATCATGCGCGACGAGCTCGAGAAGCTCGCCAAGGAACTCGAGTTCCGCGACGGCTACCAGCGCGTGGCCACTCCGGTCCTGGCCAAGTCCGAGCTGTATTACCGCTCCGGCCACCTGCCCTATTACCGCGAGCACATGTTTCCGATGATGGACGTCGTCGAGGAGGGTGACCTCAAGGCCGAGTACGTGCTGCGGCCGATGAACTGCCCCCATCACCACAAGGTCTTCGCCGCCCGACCCGCGCTCCTACCGCGAGCTGCCGCTTCGGCTCGCCGAGTACGGCAGCGTCTACCGGTGGGAGGACTCGGGGGCGCTGTCCGGGCTGCTGCGCGTGCGCGGCATGACCATGAACGACGCCCACATCTACTGCACCGAGGACCAGATCAAGGACGAGTTCATCGCCGTCATGCGCCTGCACCAGGAGCTCTACGAGATCCTCGGCCTGACCGACTACTGGATGCGCCTCTCCACCTGGGACCCGGAGTCCGACAAGGGCAAGGAGAAGTACGTCGATAACCCCGAGGCGTGGGAGCGCACGCAGAACATCCTGCGCGAGGCCATGCGCGAGGCGGAGATCCCCTTCGACGAGGGCCTCGGCGAGGCGGCCTTCTACGGGCCCGAAGGTCGACGTCCAGTTCCGCACGGTCACTGGGCGCGAGGAGACGGCGAGCACGAACCAGCTCGACTTCGCCCAGCCCGCCCGTTTCGGCCTCACCTACCAGGGCGCCGACAATCGCGACCACCAGCCCTACGTCATTCACCGGGCGCCTCTGGGCACGCACGAGCGCTTCGTCGCCTTCCTGCTCGAGCACTATGGCGGCGCCTTCCCGACCTGGCTGGCTCCCGTCCAGGTGCGCATCATCCCCGTCTCGGAGAAGTTCTACGAGGACGCCGCCCGCCTAGCGCAAGGCGCTGCGAGCCGACGGCGTGCGGGCGCAGGCCACCAGCGGCGACGAGGCCATGGGCAAGGCGATCCGGACGGCGATCACCCACAAGATTCCCAACGTCCTGGTCCTGGGCCAGCGCGAGGTTGATGAGGGCCAGGTGACCCTGCGCCGTTACGGCTCGCGTGAGCAGGAGACGATGGCCGCCCAGGAGTTCCGGGAGCGGCTGCGCACGGCCATCGCCGGCCGGCGCCGTCGAGCTCTGACCATGACGACTACGGTCAACGATCCCATCGCCGCCGTCGTTGCCCGCATGGAGGCGGTGGCCGCGTCGCTGCCGGCCAGCGACGGCGTGGCCGCCTTCAACCACCTGTATCTCGAGGTAACGCTGGCCGTGGACTCGACCGCCCACACGCCGGCCTTCGAGGACACGGCCTTTCTCAGCGCGCTCGATGTCATCTTCGCCGGTCTCTACTTCTCCCAGCTCGACGCCTCCGGTCAGGGGCAGCCGCTGAGGCGCTCCTGGGCGCCGCTGTTCGCGGCCCGCAGCGACCGGCACATCGCCGCCATCCAGTTCGCCGTGGCGGGGATGAACGCCCACATCAACCATGACCTGTGCCTGGCCTTGGTCTCGGCCTGCGAGGCCCGCGGCATCGCGCTGAGCTCCGGCTCCCCCCAGCACCGTGACTATCTGAAGGTCAACGCGATCCTCTCCGCCGTCGAGGCCAAGGTGAAGAGCGAGTACTTGACCGGCCTGCTCGGGGTGGCCGATGAGGTTCTCGGTCAGATCGACAACGTGCTGGCCATGTGGAGCATCACGGAAGCGCGAAACGCCGCCTGGTGCAACGCGGAGACACTCTGGCGCCTGCGCCAGCACGGTGAACTGACCACCGCTTTCGAGGACGCGCTCGACGGCACGGTGGGGTTCGCCAGCCGCGGCTTGCTGACCC
The DNA here is from genome assembly GCA_963777185.1 of uncultured Solirubrobacterales bacterium. Taxonomy (GTDB): domain Bacteria; phylum Actinomycetota; class Thermoleophilia; order Solirubrobacterales; family Solirubrobacteraceae; genus Palsa-465. Next base: position 58,469 of record CAVZPU010000006.1, on the reverse strand, counting down.
CCACCTTGCCCTGACAATTCGCCGCTCGCGCTCAGCCGCCGAAGTGCCGGTGTTTCCGGTGGCCCTCGTGGTGTCGGTGATCGCCCTCGCCTTGGGGCTCATCAACGCCAGCTTCGGCGATCCCACCGGGGCCGTGGCCCCGGCCCAGATCAACGCCACGGTTGCGACCACCGCCTACGGTGACCCGGTGCCGGCCGGTTTCCTTGGCCTGTCGCTCGAGTACTGGGCCATCGAGAACTACGCCGGGACCAATCCCGCCGCCATCGACCCGCTGTTCGAGCGGCTGGTGCGCAACCTCGCCCCCGGGCAGGCGCCCGTGCTGCGCATCGGGGGCGACAGTGCCGACTGGAGCTGGTGGCCGGTGCCGGGCATGGCCAGGCCCCCCGGGGTCACCGCCACCCTCGATAACCGGTTGCTCGCTGTCACCGATGCGCTGGGCAAAGCCCTCGGCGCGCATCTCATCCTCGGTCTCAACCTCGAAGCCGACAGCTCGGGAGTGGCCTCCGCCGAAGCGCGCGCGATGCTGTCCGGGATCGGCCCGGGCCTGATCTCCGCCTTCGAGCTCGGTAACGAGCCCGCGCAGTACGGGAGCTTCGCCTGGTATCGCACGACCGGTGGGCACGTGGTCACCGGCCGCCCGAAGGGATATGACTTCGGCGCCTTTCTGAGTGACTTCACCCGGGTCGCGAGCGCCCTACCCAGCTATGCCCTGGCCGGACCGACCACCGGCGGCCCTGGGTGGATGGGCGATCTGGGGCGCTTTCTGACCGCCGAGCCGCGGGTGCGGCTGGTCACCGTCCACCATTACCCCCTCCAGCTCTGCCGCACCCCGCGCAGCTCCGCCCGGTACCCAACGATCGCGAACGTGCTCGCCCCCACCGCCTCGACCGGTCTGGCGGCCGGCTTCGCCGAGGCGGTGAAGGCCGCTCACGCTCACGGGCTGCCCCTGCGCATCGACGAGCTCAACACGGTCTCCTGCGGTGGGGATCCGGCGGTGAGCCAGACCTTCGCGTCGGCGCTGTGGGCCCTCGACGCCCTGTTCGAGCTCAAACGGACCGGCGTCGACGGCGTGCAGATGCACACCTTCCCGGGGGCCGGCTACGCGCTCTTCGCCTTGCACAAGACCAGCGGGCAGTGGACCGCCTCGATCTCCCCCGAGTACTACGGCCTGCTCATGTTCGCGGCCGCCGCCCCTGCCGGGTCGCGGCTTCTCACCGTGGCCGCCCCCGCGGATGGCACCCTGAAGATTTGGGCCACGGTGGGACGGGACGGCCGGGTCCGCGTGGTCCTCATCAACAAGGAGACCTCCCGTGCCCGCACGGTTCGCCTGGCCGTCCCCGGCGCCAGGGGTCCGGCGAGCCTCGAGCGCCTCACCGCTCCGAGCGTGAACGCCCGGGCGGGCGTGTCTCTCGGAGGCCAAACGTTCGGCGCGCAGTCGCGGACCGCCGTCCTGTCGGCTCCGCGGATGACGATAGTGACCGCGGGGGGTGGCCGCTACGCCGTTCGGGTGCCGGCTGGTAGCGCCGCGCTTCTCACCGTCTCGGGCCGGTAAGGGGGTGACCGATGGGGCCGTCGGGCACCATTAAGCCATGGCGGAGGTGACTGACCCCGGCCGGGCCATGGAGGGTGAGCCCCATGGCGGGGCGGGATCGGGGCCGCGCACGGGCCACGTCATCGTCTGCGGACTCGAGACGGTGGCCATACGGACGGTCGAGCAGCTGCATCTGGCCGGCGCCCGGGTCGTCGTGATCGACGAGGCACCGGGCGACCAACACGCCCATGTCCTGCGCGACTGGGGCATCCCGGTCGTGGTGCGCGGGTTGAACCTGCGCGATGCTCTGACCCAGGCCGGCATCGCTCAGGCCGAGTCGGTGGTCGTGATCGAGTCCACCGACCTGCGCACCCTCGAGACGGTGCTCCTGGTGCGTGACCTGCGCCCCGAGGTCAAAGTCGTGGCCCACCTTGATAACCCGGCCGTCGCCCACGCCGTGCAGGAGATCAGCGGCGCCGCCACGGTCCTCGACGTCGCCTCATTGTTCGCCCCCGCGGTGGTCGAGACGTGTCTCAAGCGCCTCGCGCACGACATCGAGATCTGCTCCACCCAGTTCGTCACCACCGAGACCGTGGTCTCGCGCGAGGCAACCCTGCGTGAGCTCTACGGACAGCTCGTGCCGCTGGGGGTGGCCGGCGAGGGCGACCAGGAGCCCATCGTCTGCCCGGGCCGCGACCTGCCGGTCAAGGCCGGAGACCGGGTCACCCTGTTCGGCACGCGGGCGGAGGTGCGCGAGCGGGGCCTGGGCGCGCGCTCGACCGGAACCGACGAGGTCCGCCGAGCCGGCCGGCGGGCGCTGCGACGCGCGCAGACCTTCGCGGCTCGGCTGAGCGCGGCCGCGGGCCGCCCCCTGAAGGTGGCCCTGGCGCTCATGTTCCTGCTCCTGCTCGCCTCCACCCTCATCCTCCATTTCGGCTACCAGCTGGGCCGGGGCGGACACCTGAGCGTGATCGACGCCCTCTACTTCACCGTCGAGACGGTGGCCACGGTCGGGTTCGGCGACTTCTCCTTCGCCACCCAGTCAACGCCGATCGAGGTCTTCGGGATCGCCCTCATCGTGGCCGGCACGACGCTCGTCACCACCCTGTTCGCCCTGCTCACCAACGCGCTGGTCCGCCGCCGGATCGAGCAGTCCCTGGGACACGGACAGATCCCCGGCATGCGGGGCCATATCGTCGTGGTGGGCCTGGGCGACGTCGGCATGGAGGTGCTCGACGGCGTCCTGGCCCGGGGCCGGCAGGTCGTGGTGGTGGAGCGCGACGAGACCAACCGCTACCTGAGCCAGGTCCGCCAGCGGGGCGTGCCCATGGTCCTCGGCGATGCGGCGCTGGCCCAGACCCTCGACGCGGTGAACCTGCCCCGGGCGGCCTCGGTGGCCATCCTCACCTCTGACGACATGACCAACTTCGAGACCGGGCTCGCGGTGCGCGAGCGCCTGGGCGAGCGCTGGGGTCAGGTCCCGGTCGTGCTGCGCGTCTTTGACCGCGAGCTCGGTCGCCGCCTGGGAGACAGCTTCGCCTTCCGCCACGTGTGGTCGACGGTGGCCATCGCGGCGCCCTGGTTCGTGGGGTCGGCGCTCGGTCTCGAGGTGCTGTTCAGCTTCTATGTCGGGAGCCACCCCTTCCTCATCGCCAAGCTCACCGTCCACGCCGGCGGCGGTCTGGAAGGGGTGACCATGCGCGAGCTGTCGGCCCGCATCCGGGTCATCGCCATCAACCGGGCCGGCGGCGGCGGCCTCGAGCACCCGCCCCGTCGCGGCACCCGCCTGGCCGCTGGCGATGACGCCTACCTGGCCGGGCCCTACGAGGAGCTCCTCGAGGTGCTCAAGCGCGAGCGCCAGCACGCCTGACCGCCCCCGGCCGTCGGCGATGAGGCGCGCAGGCGGGTACATTGGCCGCCGTGGAGGGATTCCCCGGCGAGCTTGGCATCGAGGAAGAGGCGGCCGGCGAGGGCTTCGCCCACCTGTCCTTCCAGGCCGAGGCGAGGCACATGAACCAGGCCGGCACCCTGCACGGCGGCGTGCTGGCCACGCTCGTCGACGCCGCCATGGCCCGGGCGGCGCGAAGCACGAGCGAGGACGGCAAGCTTCCCGCCACCAGCCAGCTGACCCTGGCCTATCTCAGCGCGGGACGCGAGGGACGGCTCGACGTCAGGGCACAGGTGCGCAAGCACGGCGACCAGGTGATGCTCTGTGACGCCGACGTCGAACAGGACGGCCGCGCGCTCGTCCACGCTGTGGCCACCTTCGCCGTGCTCCAGCGGTGACGGCCACCGAGCGCAAGCGACGCGCGGCGACATGGCTGGCCAACCACGTCGTCAACCCGCCCATCCGGACGCTGTTTCGCCTCGGCCTCCCGATTCCGGGCACGGTCATCCTCGAGACCACCGGACGCGCGAGTGGCCGCCCGCGCCGCACACCTGTGACCGACGGCCGCGATGGCGATGTGTTCTGGATCGTGGCCGAGCACGGCCGCCAGGCCGGCTACGTGAAGAATCTCCTGGCCCACCCGCGGGTGCGGATCAAGGTGGGCCGGCGCTGGCTGACCGGCACCGCGCGGATCGCCGAGGGCGAGGATCCCCGCCAGCGCCTGGCCGTCCTGCGCCGCCGGGCCGCCACGCGGTTGAACGCCCGCACCATCGTCGTCATGTCGACGGAGTTGCTCGTCATCCGGGTCGACCTCGACCGCCCCGGCTGAGACGGCGCCACGCCTCGAGCACCCGCTCGGCCATCCGGTGGGCCGAATACGGCGCCACCGCCTCCCGTCCCGGGATCCGCGGATCCGGCTGTGTCATCAGGTCGAGGACCTTCGCCCGCCAGCCGTCGGCATCGAAGGGCCCGCAGTAGGTGCCCGGCACCCCGGCCAGCACCTCGGGGGCGATGCCCACCTCGGTGGCCAGCACCGGGACATCGCAGGCCAGGGCTTCGAGCACGGCGAGGCCGAAGCTCTCCCGCTCGGAGGGCACGAGCACGGCGTCGGCGGCATTGACCCACAGCGGCACCGCGTCCGGGGCGACGGCGCCCAGGGTCAGCAGGCGGACGTCGCCGGCCACGGCCCGGGCGCCGTCGCCGGCCACGGCCACGGCGCGGTCGAAGCGCTTCTCGGGCCGGCCGGGTCAGCGGGGAAGAGCAGGTAGCGCCGGTCCGGGTCCAGACCCAGCGCCACGCGCGCTTCCGGCGGGACATCGGCGCGAAGCGCTCGAGGTCGACCCCGCAGGGCAGGACGGTGCATTGTCCGCGCACGAGCCTTCGCGGCACCAGGGCGGCGAGCGACTCCGACACCGGGGCGACGAGATCGACGAAGGGCAGTGCGGCCAGGGTGGCGGCGCGCGAGCGGCGGACGACGAGATCGGTCCCGTGCAGGGTCACGGCGTGCGGCGCCCCGCGCAGGCCCAGGGCGGCCCAGGCGGTGAGCCCGAAGTGCGCATGGATGACGTCGAAGGCGCCGCCGTCGTAGCGACGGCGCAGCTCGCGGGCCGCCCGGGGATAGGGCGACGCGCCGCCGGGCTCGAAGGCGAAGAGCTCGATCTCGACCCCGGGCAGGCGCGCAAGCGCCCGGACCTGGTCGCGCACGAAGCTGCCCCGCGCCGGCGCGGCCGGGCTCGGGTACATGTTGGTGACCATCGAGGGCGCGCACGCGCCGCCGAGGCTATCGCCACCGTTTGGCCCCGTGAGCCCTTCTCACGAGGGTGCAAAACCCCCCAACCAAGCGCCGAGGCGCGCGCCTTGGGGCGATTTGAACCTGTCACGTGCAAATCTCGCCAAGCCCGCCCCGGCCGCCGACCATTGGGGAGTTTTGCCCCTTTTCGGAACGGTCGGCGACGGCGGCCGCGCGGGTGGGCGGCGCCCCTACCGAGGTCATCCCCCGCGCCCGCGCCCTTCGCAGCCGGGCGGGAAACCGGCCACCTACGGCGAAGACCGGAGCCCAGCTGCTTTCCTGGTGTGCATGCGGATCTGGTTCGACATGACCGCCTCGGCCCACCCGGTCGTCTTTCGCCCCGTCATCACCCGGCTGCGCGAGCGCGGCCACGAGGTCCAGATCACCGCCCGTGACTACGCGCAGACGCTCGGCATCCTCGCGCATCCAGGGCCTCGACTACATCGCCGTCGGGCGCCACGCCGGCGCCTCGCGCACGCGCAAGCTGCTGGCCCTCCTCGGGCGCACGACCAAGCTGCACCGCTGGGCCCGGGGCTCGTTCGACCTCGCTGTCGCCCACGGCTCCAACGACCTCGCCCTGGCCGCCGCCTGGGCGGGTATCCCGGCCGTGAACATGTTCGACTACGAGTTCGCCATCCAGCAGCACAACATCGGCTGCCGGCTGGCCCGGCGGGTCATCGTGCCCGACGCCATCCCGCCCTCGCGGCTGACCCGCTTCGGCGTCAGCCCGAGCAAGCTCGTGCAGTATCCGGGGCTCAAGGAGGAGTACTACCTGGCCGACTTCGAGCCCGACCGCACCATCCTCGAGCGCCTGGGGTCGACGGCGGCCGCGTGGTCGTCGTCGTCCGCCCGCCGCCGGACGTCTCGCTCTATCACCGCAAGTCCAACCCCCTCTTTCCCCGCGTGCTCAGCCACCTCGGCGCCCGCGACGACGTGCAGGCGGTGGTGCTGCCCCGCACCGAGGCCCAGCGCGCAGCAGGTCAAGGCCCTCGCCCTGCCCTCGGTCATCGTCACCGAGGGGGCCGTCGACGCGCAGAGCCTGATCGCCGCTCCGACCTGGTCGTCTCGGCCGGCGGCAGCATGAACCGCGAGGCCGTGGCCCTCGGGGTGCCGGTGTACACCACCTACGGCGGGCGGCTCGGCGGCGTCGACGAGTCGCTGATCAGCACGGACGCCTGCGGCCCCTCACCGATCCGCGGGCCCTCGAGCTCACAAGCGGACCGAACACCCTCGACTGGCCGCGTCGCGACCCGGAGCTGTCTCGGTCGACATGATTCTCTCCACGGTGGCATGAGCCGGGCCGGCGTCAAACGCATGACCATGGCGCAGCCGGCCGCCGGGCGACCGTCCCGGGGCAGGGCGACCCCACCGGTCGAGCTCTGCTCGACCACGACTCGCTCGTCGAGCAGTACGCCGCCATGGCGCACGCCTTCGAGCCGCGCGCCGTCGACCATGCTCCTGCGCGCGCTCGACGTGCGTCATCGCCGGGGCGGGCCCTGCTCGTCAGCGCTCGCCGCTGTCGCTCGCTCATCGCCGTGGTCCTCAAGCTGAGCTCACCCGCGGAGCCCCGTCCTCTACCGCGGCTGGCGCGTCGGCCGGGGCGGCCATCTCTTCCAGATGCTCAAGTTCCGCACCCTGGCCCCCGACGCCGAGCAGCGGCTCGGTCCCTACCTCGGCCCCCAGCTCACCGAGCTGACCCAAAGCGAGGTCACCCGCCTCGGCCGCGTCCTGCGGGCCTCCAAGCTCGACGAGCTGCCCCAGCTCCTCAACGTGCTGCGCGGCGACATGAGCCTCGTCGGGCCTCGCCCGATCCGCCCCGCCTTCTTCGCCGAGCTCTGCGCCGGCATCCCCCAGTACTGGCAGCGGCTCGTCGTGCGCCCCGGCGTCACCGGCCTGGCCCAGCTGCGGCTGACCCGCGAGATGACCTGGGCCGAGAAGCTCGCCCACGACCTCGAGTACATCGCCGACCGCTCGGTCCGGCTCTACCTGTCGGTCATCGCCACCACCGTGTGGCTGATCGTCGTGCGCCCGGCCAACCGGCGCGCCACGCTCAACCGGCTCCCCTGAGGCGCCTTCGAGATGTGCGGCATCTGCGGTAGCTACGACTTCCGGCACGGCCGGCCCGGCCGACCCGGAGCTGCTCGCAGCGGATGAACGCGACGCTCCTGCACCGCGGGTCCCGACGACGACGGCATCCACGTCGACGGTCCGGCCGGCCTGGCCGCACGCCGGCTGTCGATCATCGACCTCGCCGGCGGCCATCAGCCGATGGTCTCCGCAGGACGGCGACGTCTGCGTGGTCCAGAACGGCGAGATCCTCAACCACCGCGAGCTGCGCGCCGAGCTCGAGCGCGAGGGGCGTTCGCTTTCGCACCGACTGCGACACCGAGGTCCTGCTCCACCTCTACCGCCGCGATGGCCCGGGGTTCGTCGCCCAGCTGCGCGGCATGTTCGCCATCGCCGTGTGGGATCGCCGCGAACGTCGCCTGCTCCTGGCCCGCGACCGCTTCGGCATCAAGCCCCTGTACTACGCGGTCCACGACGGCCGGCTCAGCTTCGCCTCCGAGCTCAAGGCCCTCCTGCCGCCGGCCGGCGTTCTCGCGCGAGGTCGACCGCGAGGCCCTGCACGCCTATCTCGCCTTCAACTCGATCCCAGCGCCGATGACCATCTTCCGCGCCGCGCGCAAGCTCTCGCCCGGCCACCTGCTCACCTGCACGGCCGGACGGGGTGCGCATCGAGCGCTACGCGCGGCCGGCCCCGGCCGCCGGTCTCCGAGCTGCGCCGCGAGGGCGCGGAGGCAGCTGGCCGAGGAGCTCCGCGAGCGGATGCGCGAGTCGGTGCAGCGCCCACCTGCTCGCCGACGTCCCCGTCGGCGTCCTGCTCTCCGGCGGCGTCGACTCCTCGCTGCTCGCCGCCCTGGCCGCGCAGGCCTCAAGCCAGCGGGTGACCACGTTCTCGATCGGCTTTCGCGAGCGGTCGTTCAACGAGCTTGACCTGGCCCGCGAGGTCGCTCGCCGCTACGACACCGACCACCACGAGCTCGTCGTCTCGCCGCAGATCGCCGAGCTGCTCCCCCGGCTGGTCGCTGCCTTCGACGAGCCGTTCGCCGACTCCTCGGCGGTGCCGACCTATCTCGTCTCCCAGCTCGCCGCCGAGCACGTCAAGGTCGTGCTCAGCGGCGAAGGCGGCGATGAGCTGTTCGGCGGCTATGAGACCTATGCCGCCGATCAGCTCGCGCTGCGGGTCGGCCCGGCGGCGGCCCGGCTGGCCCCGCTCGTCGAGCGGCTGCCCAGCTCGAGCGCGCGGGTCAGCCTCGATTACCGGGCCAAGCGGTTCGTCCGGGCCGCCGCGCTGCCCCCGCTCGAGCGCCACCACGGCTGGAAGGAGATCTTCTCCGCCGCCCAGCGCCGTGAACTCGCTGAGCGACGACTGGCAGGACGCGACGGCCGACCCGCTGGCCGGCTGGCGCACGCGGTTCGCCGAGACGGCCGGGGCTCCGCTGCTGGCCCGCCTGCAGGACGTCGATCTGGGCATCTACCTGGCCGACGACCTGCTGGTCAAGACCGACCGCATGAGCATGACCCACAGCCTCGAGGCCCGGGTGCCCTATCTCGATCCGGTGGTCGCCGAGCTGGCCATGGCGCTGCCGACCGCGATGAAGGTCCGCGGCCTGGCCAAGAAGCGGCTGCTTCGCCAGGCCGCGGGTCCGCTCATCCCGCGCAGCATCCTCAAGGCCCGCAAGCGGGGCTTCTCGATCCCCGCCGCAGCCTGGCTGCGCGGGGAGCTCGAGCCGTTCGCGCGGGAGGTGCTGGTCGCCGAGCGCACGCGCAGCCAGGGGTATTTCGACCCCGCAGCCGTCACGCGCTTCTCGACGACCACGTCGCCCGCCGCCAGGACCACAGCCGCCAGCTCTGGGGGCTGATGTCCTTCTCGCTGTGGGTCGACCACGTCGAGAGCCTGGCCACGGTCCCGATCCCCGCGCTGGCCGATTCCAGTGGCCCCGCCCGCTGAGCCGCCCGGCGCTCCGGGTCGCGAGCCGGCGCCCGCGTCGCCCGCTGAGTCCCCCGGCGCCCCGGCCTGGCTGCGGTGGGTGCGGACGCTGCAGAGCCTGGCCCAGGCCGGCCTCACCTACGCCGAGGACTCCTATGACATCGAGCGCTACCGCGAGCTCCGCCACGTTGCGGCGGAGATGGCCGCCGGATTCACCGACGGGGACGCCAGGGCGATCGAGGGCTTCTTCGCCGCTGCCGCGGGCTACCCGACCCCGAAGATCGACGTCAGGGCCGCGGTCATCGTCGACGGTCAGATCCTGCTCGTGCGCGAGCGTGCGGACGGCGGCTGGTCACTGCCGGGCGGCTGGGCCGACGTAGGCGAGTCGGCCGCCGAGGCCACCGAGCGGGAGACCCGGGAGGAGGCCGGAGTGGAGGTTCGCGCGATCAAGCTGATCGCCCTGTTCGATCGCGAGCGCCGCGGTCACCCCCTCCACGTCGACTACAGCTACAAGGCGTTCTTCGCTTGCCAGCCGATTGGGGACGTCGACCCTCGGCCGGGGCCGGAGACGCTGGGGGCCGGCTTCTTCGCGCCGAGCGCCCTACCGCCGCTGTCGTTGCCGCGCGTGTTGCCCGAGGAGATCGAGCTCGCCTTCGCCCACGCCGCCGATCCGGGGTTGCCGACGGCGTTTGACTGAGCATCGCTCAGCGATTGTGAGCGCTTCTAGTTCAGCTGGCCGATACCGAAATCTGAGAAGAGGAGCGTCGAGCCTCCGAAGCTGCTCGCCATGTTGTACCTGACATACCGCGCTATGACCGGGGAGGACAGCACGTACTTGTAGGAGCTCCCATCGTCGTCAGGATTCGTGCCGGAAAGGACGGTGGTGTAGTGCACGTTGTCTGTAGAGACTTGAATCGAGTAGCCCTTCGGACTCCGCGGATCAGTGGCGTCAAAGAGGTCGAGTACGAAGAGGTCGACGGGCTTCGGCGCGCTTAGGTCAAAGGTGACGCTTGCATTGGTGTTGTAATCCGTCGACATCCAATAAGTGTCGTCGACGCCATCCGAGGCCCCGGACGGGGGCAGCCACCATGGCTCGGGAGTCGACCTCACCACGGATGCGGAGTAGCGCGTCCACCCGGCCGTCGCCGGTGGGACGTTGGCGGCGCCCGTCTGCGCACCGAACGCATCCGGCAAAGCGGTACCCGACGTCGCCGCCGAGGTATCGGCACTGCCGTCGGCCGCCGACGAGGCGAGGAACGGTGCCGCCATGGTCTGCCCGTGCTTTTCCCATCCGAGTGCAGCCTGGAGCTCTGAGAGGGTCGAGTAACGCGGGGCGTGGTCTGCCGTCCAGCCGGCGTAATAAACAGGGGCATGGCCGCTCGAGTACGCGTCGTGGTCGACGATGATGTGCGGTCCGCGAACGGATGGGAAGTCGTGAATGTGAACGTCGCCGGGATCAGCGAAGACATTGTCCTCGACGTCGATGTAGTCTTCATTGGGCGGGTTCTGACCCAGCGCAATGTCGGCATGAGTATTTCCGTACGTGGTGTTGTGCCACACCCGGGTCCACTCACCCGACGGGAGGTGCCACATCGACAGGGAGCTCGCCGCGGAAACGTGCTTGAGGACGAACCCGTTGACATTGGAGTACGAGACGTTGTTGTCAGCGAGATCGCCCACGGCGCCTTCAAATGTCACACCGCTCCAGTTCAAGAACACACGGTTACCGGTGAGGGAGTTACCGAGGCCGAGCCAGTCCCGGATGCCCTCCATTCGCACGAGATAGACCTCGTTGTCCTCAACGGTCATGTTCTTACTTGCCAGCAGCCAGATACCCATCGCCGAACCGCCCGGGCCGACGTCGTAGACCGTGTTGTGCTTGACGTCAACATCATGCACCAACCCCGGTGAGTCGTTGGTGCCGAGAATAATGCCGTACTCGTAGGGACCGGCCCCGTGCACAGCGTGGACGACGTTGTTTTCAATCGTGTCGTCATAAGTGTCGAGCCCCAGGAGTCCTACCGACCGGCCGGAGCCCGGGTCGTCATAGAAGTTCTGAAGCTCGAAACCGTTGATTGTGACGTCGTGGACGCCGCCTGTGAGGCTTATCCCGAAACTTCGCGTGTTGTCGCCGTCGATGACGGGCGGGGAGCCTCCGCTCCCCTCGAGCGTAACTCCGTCGTCCTTCGATGTCAAAGTCACCGCTTCATGGTAAGTGGCCGGCGCGACTTGTATCGTGGCGCCGGACGGTACGTTCCGGACGGCATTGCTGACCGTGCACCATGGGGTGGCTGCGCTTTGCGCTTGAGCGGCCGAATAGGCATCGCTACATAGGACCCCGTTCGTCCCGCCGTCAACGTAGTAAACAGACGATGTGGCACCGGAAGCGAGCGCATTAGCGCAGAACAGCGCCATGCCAGCCGTCAGTATGGCCAGTGCGCACGCAGGCTGGCGCGGTACCCGCCGACGCGGAAAGGGTCTTAGTAACATCTGTGAGCTCCGGCTTGTGGTACAGGCCGCCTACCATGACTGGAGGGCAGGCGTCAGGTAAGGGACAGGGGGCGGTCCCAGTCAAAGATCTTGGCCAGCGCGAGTCCGGCACATGCGCCGAACAGGCGGGTGGTCAACGCTTCTCGAAGACGTCGGCCGAGTTCGACCAATGCGTCCTAGGCGAGGGAGGTACCCTCCTCACCGTAGCTGAATCACTGAGTTGGAAATACAAAATCACGGTTGTTGATAGTCAGTAAACCCGAGCGGTAGGTGAAGCAATGTCTCACCTCGATGGACTCGAAAACCGTGAAAGGATTCTGCGCGGGTCGCGTGAGCCGCGCACCGATGCGGCTCAGACCGCCGCCCGCTCGATCGGGCAGGTCATACACCGGGGCCCGCCCCGGCCGCGAGCGAGCTCGGCGCTCGGGATGGTGATGACCTCGACGCCATGCTCGCGCAGACAGGCGTTGGTGCCGACGTTGCGCTCATAGGCGATGACGACGCCCGGCGAGATGGCCACCACGTTGTTGGCCTCGTCCCACTGTTCGCGCAGGGCCGTGCTCGGGTCGCCGTCGAGGGAGAGGAGCCGCAGCGCTGGCAGCCCGAGCCCGACGGCGATGGCCGCGAACAGGTCGGGGACGTGGTCGATGCGCACCGCCGCGCCGGCTGGCGTGAGCACGTAGGCGTCAAGCGCGCCGCGGGCGCCCGGAAAGACCGTGAAGGCGTCGGCGTCGACCATGGTCAGCACGGCGTCGAGATGGATCGTGGCCCGGTGGACGGGCAGCACGCAGGCGATGACTCGCTCGGCCACGCCGGCGGCGAAGAGACGCCGGGCATAGAGCTCGACCGCCCCGGCCCGCGTCCGCTCGCCGATCCCAACGAGGACGCACCCGCGCCCGAGGACGAGGATGTCGCCGCCTTCGAGCTCGGCGGCGCCCCCGAGGCCGTCGCTCCACACCTCGTAACCACCGCGGGAGAAGAGGGGGTGGTGGCGGTAGATGGCCTCGTAGTGAACGGCCTCGCGCCGGCGCGCCGGCTTGGCCATCGTGTGCACCGAGACCCCGCCGTAGGCCCATGCCGAGGCATCCCGGGTGTAGACATGGTTGGGCAGGGGCGAGAGGGCGAAGGCGTCCGCACCCGCCACCCGAGCGGCCAGGGAGTCGACCGCGAAGGGCAGCTCGTCGTAGGTGATGCCGCCGATGAGCCGCTGCGCCAGCTCGACGGAGCTCAGCATCTCGAGCCACTCGTTGACGGCGGGGCCGAGCCGGGCCCCGAGCGAGGCGCCGTGCAAGGTGGCCTCGAGGACCTCCGCGCGGGCCTCTGGACGCTCGAGCGTCTCGGCCAGGAGATCGAGCAGGGTGAGGACCTCGACGCCCCGTTCGCGGAGTGCCCGGGTCAGGACATCGTGCTCCTCGGCCGCCCGCTCGACCCACACGACCTCATCGAAGAGCAGCTCGGTGCGATTCTCCGGGGTCAGCCGACGGAGCTCGAGGCCGGGCCGGTGCACGATGACGCGACGCAGGCGGCCGACCTCGGAGGCGACGAGCAGCTGCGCCGCCGGGGCGTCGGCGTTCTCGGATAGCAGGGCCATAGCGACGGTCTTGCGATTATCTCGGCCGGAATACCCCTGGCTTGACGGACCCACGCACCACCGAGCCCGCGGCCGGCCCCGCCGGGGAGCCCTCGCGAGCGCCGACTACGCGACCCCGCCCCGCCGGGGAGCCCCCGCGAGCCCCGACTACGCTCACCGGCCGTGCCCGTGCCCCGCCTCGCCCCCGACTTCTCGCCCCTGCGCGAGAGCCGCGACCTGCGCCTGGTCGTGCTTGGCAGCTTCCTGTCCGGGCTGGGCTCCCAGGCCACCCTCGTCGCGCTCCCCTATCAGCTCTACGTGCAGACGCATTCTGCCCTTCTCGTCGGGCTCCTGGGCGCCGTCGAGCTCGGGCCGCTCATCGCCAGTGCCCTCCTCGCCGGCGCCGTGGCCGACCGCATGGACCGCCGCCGCCTGCTCTTGCTCGACCAGATCGGCATGGTGGCCACTGCGGGTGGCCTGGCCGCCGCCGCCTTCCTCGGCCACCCGTCGGTGGCCGTGCTCTATGCGCTGGGGGCGATCCTGGCCGGGTTCACCGCCCTGCAGACCGTCACCACGTCGGCCATCATTCCCAACGTGGTCAGCCCGCCCCGCCTTCGGGCCGCGCTCGCCCTCAACTACGGGCTCTATCAGCTGACCATGGTCGTCGGCCCCGGCCTCGGCGGCGTCATCATCGGGGCCTTCGGCGTTCAGTCGGCCTACACGCTCGACGCCGTCAGCTGCCTGGCCATCGTCCTCGCCGTCTGGACCATCACCCCTCAACCGCCGCCGCCGGCGGAGGCCCACGACTCGATCGGCCGCTCGATCGCCGAGGGCCTGCGCTACGTGCGCGGCAACCGGGCCCTGCTCGGCTCGTTCGCGATCGATCTGGTGGCCATGACCTTTGGCATGCCGCGGGCGCTCTTCGCCGTGCTCTCGGTGAGCGTGTACCACGCCGGAGCCGGCGGCACGGGTGTCCTGTATTCGGCCGTGTCGCTCGGCGCCACCGTGGCGGCGGTGACCACCGGGTGGCTCAGCCACGCCCGCCGCCTCGGCCTGGTCGCCATCTGGGCCGTGGCCGCCTGGGGTGCCGCCATCGCCCTGGCCGGCCTGGCCGGCTCGCTGTGGCTGGCCGCCGCCCTGTTCGCGGTCGCGGGCGCGGCTGATTCGGTCAGCGCCGTGTGCCGCACCTCCATCAACCAGTCGGTCACCCCCGATCGCATGCGCGGCCGGATGTCGGCCGTCTACTCGCTCGTGGTCACCAGCGGCCCCCGGCTCGGCGACATCGAGGCGGGCGCGGTGGCGGGCGCGGCGGGCGTCCGTTTCTCGGTCGTCTCCGGGGGTCTCGCCTGCCTGGTCGGCGTTCTTGGGGTCCTCATCGCCTTCCCCGCTCTGCTCCAGTACGACGCCGAGCACCACACCGGAATGCAGCTTCCCGCATCCGGGGTAGGCCCTCCCGGAGGCGAGGGTTGGCAGACCGCACGACATCCATCGGCGAGATCGCCACGCATCCCATTGCCCAGGCCGGTCTCGAGCTGCAGTCCTCGAAGCCGTTCTGCTGGGCGGTGCGTGCGGGCTTTCTGGCCCGCGCGCTGACCTACGCCCTCATCGGCGGCATCGCCATCGCGCTGGTCTTCGGCGCCGGCAGCACCGGCAGAGCCCAACCAGGAGGGCGCGCTTTCGCTTATCGCCGGAGACGACGTGGGTCGCGTCGTTCTCTTCGTGGCCGCCCTCGGGCTGGCCGCCTACGCGCTATGGAAGCTCACCCTGGCCATCCTCGGCGTCGGGCCCGAGGGGTCCAAGGAGCACCAGGTCTTCGACCGGCTGGCCAACCTCGGCGGCGCCGCCGTCTACATCGCTTTCTGCGCTCTGACCTTCGAGGTTTTGTTCGGCAGCGCCGGTAACCAGACCGCCGAGCAGCACAGCGAAGCCTCCCAGGCGCTGCACTGGTGGGGCGGCCCGGCCTGGGTCGGGGCCGCGGGCCTCATCCTCGTCGCCATCTCTCTGTACCAGATGTACGTTGGCGTCCGCGGCACCTTCAGCGATGGGTGCAAGATCGACAACATGGGCACCGCCGAGCACCACAGCTTCATGTGGCTCGGCCGGGTGGGGCTCATCTCCCGGGCGCTCGTCTTCGGCCTCTCGGGCTATTTCCTCGTGCGCACCGCGATGGAGGAGAAGGTCTCGAAGCGGGCTCGGCCTCGACGGCGCCCTGGCCGAGGTCCACGCCCAGCCCGGCGGCAACATCCTGCTCGCGCTGACGGCCGTCGGGCTGTTCATCTTCGCCGCCTTCTCGATTCAAGAAGCCCGCCACCGGCGGCTGTAGGCCCGCCCTCGCCGTCGCCCGCCCTCGCCGTCGCCGCTCGCCGCAGCCGCCGCCCCAGCCGCCCCCGCCGCCGCAGCGCAGCCGCCCCCGCGGCGCAGCCGCAGCCGCCCCCGCACCGAGCCGGAGCCGCAGCCCCTCAGCCGCGCGTTAAACGCCGAACGCCACCGGCCGCTTCAGCAGAGCAACCGGTGGCGTCCGAAAACGCTTCTAGGCGACGCGCCGCAGCTCGTCGAGCTCGGAGCTTCCGGCCAGGCGCCGGAGGCCCTGCTGCTCGAGCTCGCGGGCCCGCTCGAGCGGGATCCCCAGCTCGGTGCCGGTCTGGCGCAGGCGTGCAGCGGCTCCTCGCCGGCCAGGCCGAAGCGCAGGCGGATGACGTGCCGCTCGCCCTCGGGCAGGCGCTCGACGATGTCGTTGACGCGCCGGTCGCGGTCGGCGTCGGCGATCTCCTGGGCCGGCTCGGGCTGCTCGCTGGCCAGCAGGTCGCCAAAGGCGGTCTCGCCGTCGTCGCCGATCGGCTGATCGAGACTGGCCAGCCCGCGGCTCAGCTCGCGCAGCTCGGCCACCTCGTCGACGGTGAGCTCGGCGACGGCCGCGATCTCCTCGTCAGTGGGCTCGCGGGACAGCCGTCCGCTGAGCTCTGACTCGATCTTGCGCACCTTCACCTGGCGCTGGGCCACGTGGACCGGCACCCGGATGGTGCGCCCGTGGTTCTGCAGGCCACGCTGGATGGCCTGGCGGATCCACAGGGTTCCGTAGGTCGAGAACTTGAAGCCGCGCCGCCAGTCGAACTTCTCAACCGCCCGGATGAGTCCGAGCATGCCCTCCTGGACCAGGTCCTCCATGGGCAGCCCATGGCCCTGGTAGCGGCGGGCCTGCGAGACGACCAGGCGCAGGTTCGAGTTGATCA
The DNA here is from genome assembly GCA_963777185.1 of uncultured Solirubrobacterales bacterium. Lineage (GTDB taxonomy): Bacteria > Actinomycetota > Thermoleophilia > Solirubrobacterales > Solirubrobacteraceae > Palsa-465. Next base: position 41,980 of record CAVZPU010000006.1, on the reverse strand, counting down.
TCCGCTCCTTGGCGGTGAGGTCGCCGCGCTCGATTCGCTTGGCCAGTTCGACTTCCTCGGCCGCGGTCAGCAGCGGGTGCGACGCGCGCGCGGCGCAGGAACAGGTCGAGCGAGTCAGTGCCGGGCACGTGCTCGGCGGCGGTAGGCCGCAGCTCCTCCAGCTCGGGGCGCTGTGCCGCATGCGCGGCGCGACGGCGATTCTGGCGGCGATTGCCGCCCACCGCCGCGCGGGTGCGCACCCGGCGAGGGGTCGTGGCCTCGGGTGTCTCCTCGCGGTCGAGATGGTCCTGCCACGGGACCCTCGAATTCCGCGTTGTCAAAGCTATTCAGGTCTGTCTCCGTAATTTCGCGCATTTCTTCGAGATGAAAGTGTAGCAACCTTGTACGACGATTATCGAACTCTTACGTTCCGCTCCGCGCGCCAGCGTGGGCCTTCCCTTTACCGGGAGTACCCACTGATACCTACAGTGCACTCCTTCGAGGATTACCGGCTTCCTCCTCGTGACGGCGTGCTGTTCGCAAGCCTTACTCCGCGCCCGGGCGACCAAGCGGGGTGCGATACGGTCCCGGCGTGCACTCCGGCGCTGGCCCGATGAGCGGCGATCCCGACGCCGGCCTCCTGTCCGGGCTGTTCGCGCGCGGAGCGGCCGCGCAAGGTACCACCGATCGCGCCTTTGTGCAAGCCATGCTCGATGTCGAGGTGGCGCTCATGCGCGCGCTGGTGCGCTGCGGGCTGGCTCCGGCGCAGGCCGCCGACCAACTCGCGGCGGCGGCCGACCCCGGCCGCATCGACCTGGGCGAGCTCGGTCACCGTAGCGGCAGAGCAGGGAACGCCCGGTACCCGGCCTGCTGGCGGCCCTGCGCGCACAGCTGCCCGACGCCGCCCGCGATCACCTGCATACGGGCGCCACGAGCCAGGACATCGTCGACACCGCGCTCATGCTCATGGCCCGGCGGGTCGCTTGCGCCGCTGTCCTCGAGGATCTCGCCCGCGCCGCCGGAGCCTGCGCGGCCCTGGCCGCCGAGCACCGCGACACGCTGATGGCCGGCCGCACGCTGCTCCAGCAGGCGCTGCCGCTCAGCTTCGGTCTCAAAGCGGCGAGCTGGCTGACCGGGCTCGACGAGGCCGCCGACGAGCTTGACGCGGTCCGCGACCACGCGCTGGCCGCTCAGTTCGGGGGGGCGGTCGGGAGCCTGGCCGCGCTCGGGCGACCGGGGCCCGACGTCGCCGCGGCGTCTGGCCCAGGAGCTCGGCCTGCCCGCGCCCGCCCTGCCCTGGCACACGGTGCGCGTCCGCCCGGCCCGGCTGGCCTGCGCGCTCGGGCATCGCGCTCGGAGCCATGGGCAAGGTCGCCCGCGACATCGTCGCTGCTCGCCCAGACCGAGGTGGCCGAGGCGGATCGAAGGGGACGCGGCAGGGTCGCGGCGGCTCCTCGACGATGCCCCACAAGCGCAACCCGGTGGGCGCGGTCGCCGTGCTCGCCTGCGCCGGCCAGGGCGCCGGGTCTGGTGGCCAGCCGTGCTCGGCCGCGATGCCCCAGGAGCACGAGCGAGGCAGCAGGGCGCCTGGCAGGCGGAGTGGGAGCCGCTGCGCGGCTCTGCTTCGCTTGGCCGGCTCGGCTGCTGCCGCCTTGTCCGGAAGCCTGGTCGATCTCACGGTCGATGTCGCGCAAATGCAGGAAACCTTGAGCTGACCGGCGCCTCGCTGATGAGTGAAAGCGTGGTCAGCGCGCTCACGCCGCACCCTCGGCCGTACCGCGGCCCAAGAGCTCGTCGGCGCGGCCGCCCGGCGGGCGCAGCGACGAGGGCCGGCCCGCTCGACGCGGTCGCTGCTCGAGAGCGAGCAGGCGGTGGCCACGCTGGGCGAGACGGGGCTGCGCCGCGCGCTCGATCCCCGAGCACTACCTCGGCGCCAGCGCGAAGCCCTCATCGATCGGGCCCTGGCCCGACACGCCGCACGGCGCGCAGGCATGAGCGCGTGTTGGGCTCCACCACGAGCCTGAGCGGGCCCGACGCCGCCCCCGTCCTCGTGCTCACCGGTTCGCTGGGCACCGACAAGTCGATGTGGGACCCCCAGGTGCAGGCGCTCTCCCAGTGCTTTCGCGTCCTGCGCTGCGACGTGCGCGGCCACGGCGCCTCCCCAGTTCCCGCCGGGCCCCTACTCGATCGCCGACCTCGGCGGCGACCTCCTCGCGCTGCTCGACCGCCTGGGCGTCCGGCGGGTCGAGCCTGTGCGGGCTGTCCATCGGCGCCATGATCAGCCTCTGGGTGGCCGCGCACGCGCCCGAGCGAGTGGAGCGTGTGGTCGCCTGCTGCACCACGCGCGCATTTCGCCACCGAAGCCGCGGAGGGCTACCGGACGCGGGCCGCGCGCGTGCGCGCCGACGGGCTCGAGCCGATCGCCGACGCGGTCGTCAACGCTGGTTCACGCCTGGCTTTGCCCGCGCCCGCCCCGAGGTCGTCAGCGCGGCTGCGCGCCGGGCTCGTGGCCACCCCGCCGGACGGCTACGCCGGCTGCTGCGAGGCGCTGGTCGAGCTCGACCTGCGCCCGGATCTCGCCGGGCATCAGCGCACCCACGCTCGTGCTGGCCGGGGAGGACGATGAGGCCACGCCGCCCGACCAGGGCGGCGGCGATCGCGGCGGCGGTCCCGGGGGCGCGGCTAACCGTGCTCGCCCGAGGCCGCCCATCTGGCCAGTGTCGAGCGGGCCGAGCTGGTCACCGCCCAGGTGCTGGGCTTCTTGGCGTCGGGATCGGAGGGGAGGACGTAGTGAGCGATTACGAGACGGGAATGCGCACGCGGCGTGAGGTGCTCGGCGATGCCCACGTCGACCGGGCCACGGCCGCGGCGGGCGCCTTCGGGCAGCCGTTTCAGGAGTTCATCACCCGGCTACGCCTGGGGCGCGGTGTGGTCGCGGCCGGGCCTGGACCGGCGCATGCGCAGCGCCATCACGCTGGCCGCGCTTGTCTGCGTGCGGGCCGAGAACGAGTTGGCCATGCACGTCCGCGCCGCTCTGGGCAACGGCCTGACGGCGGAGGAGATCGGCGAGATCGTCTCTGCACACGGCCGTCTACGCCGGGGTCCCGGCCGCCAACGCCGCCTTTGCCATCGCCCGGGCGACGCTCAGCTGAGGAAGGAGCTCTGCCGGAGCCATGAGCGGCTTGCCGGACCGCAAAAGCTCGCAGGAGCCGCTCGGGCGGCAGCGGAGGCGAGAACAGAAAGCCCTGGCCGAGGGAGGCCTGCATCCGGCGCAGCTGCTCGGCCTGGTCGGGCTCCTCGATGCCCTCGGCCACGACCTCGAGCTCGAGGCTCTCGCCCAGGTTGACGATCCCCCGCACGAGCTGCTCCTTCTGGCCTCGCGGTCCACGCCGTCGATGAAGGAGCGGTCGATCTTGAGCATGTCGACGGGATAGGACTGAAGCCGCGAGAGCGCCGAGTAGCCGGTGCCGAAGTCATCGACGGCCACGACGCACGCCCAGCGCGCTTGAGCGCGATGAGCTGATCGCGCATCTCCTGCCCCGTCTCGGGCAGCAGGCTCTCGGTGATCTCGAGCACGAGCTGTGCGCAGCGCAGGCCCGTCTGCTCGAGTGGCCGCGGCCACGGCAGCCGGGAAGCCCGGGTCGCGCAGCTGGCGGGTGGAGACGTTGACGTTGATCTCCAGGCGCCGGCTCGGGGAGCTCGCGCTGACCACGCCGCGCCCTGCAGGCAGGCCGTGCGCAGGATCCACTCGCCGAGGGCCACGATCAGCCCGGTCTCCTCGGCCAGCGCGATGAACTGGCCCGGGCGCCAGGCGCCCGCGCGTCGGGTGCTGCCCAGCGCACCAGCGCCTCGGCGCCGACGATCTGCCCGGTCTGCAGCTCGACGATCGGCTGGTAGTCGAGCGTGAACTCGTCCCCGCTCGAGCGCCCGCTGCATCTCGCCGGTGAGCTCGAGGCGGTCGAGCACGCGCTGTGTGCATCCCGGGCTTCGAAGGCCTGCGTGGTGTCCTTGCCCGAGGCCTTGGCGGCGTACATGGCCGTGTCCGCGTTGCGCAGCAGCTCGTCGACGCCGGTCGACGCCGTCGCTCTCGGCCAGGCCCACCGAGGCGCTGACCCGCAGCTCGCGACCGGCCACGTCGAACGGCGGCTCGAGCGCCTCGAGCAGGCGCGCCGGCGATCACCTCGCCGTCGCCGGGTCGATCGATCGCCTCGAGCAGGATGGCGAACTCGTCGCCGCCGAGCCGAGCCGCCGTGTCGCTGGCGCGTACCACGCCGGCGATGCGCATGGCCACGGCGCGCAGCAGCTCATCGCCGCTGGCGTGACCGAGGCTGTCGTTGATCGTCTTGAAGTCGTCGAGGTCGAGGAACAGCACGCCGACGGTGCCGCCGTGGCGGCGGGCGCCGGCCAGGCGCGTGAGCGCAGGCGGTCCTCGAACAGCGCCCGGTTGGCCAGGCCGGTGAGGCTGTCGTGGAAGGCCTGGTGGCGCAGCTCCTCCTCGAGGGCCTTGCGCACGGTGACGTCGCGCATGCTCAGGACGACGCCCTCGACGGCGGGGTCGGCGAGGCGGTCTTCGGCGATCGCCTCCAGGTGGCGCCAGCGTCCCCTCGGCGTGGCGGAAGCGGGCGGTGAAGCGTGGCCGGGCCGCGGATGCTCGCGGCCGGCGGCCACGTGCTGCTCGAGCGGCGAGTGCGTCCTCGGGGTGCACGAACTCGCTGAGCGCGCTGGCCGAGAGCTCGCTCGGCGGCCAGCCGAGGCGGCGCTGCACCGAGGCGCGACTGCCAGCGCACGATCAGGTCGGGGCCCGACCACGGTGATGATGTCGCTCGAGTTCTCGACCAGGGCGCGCAGCCGCTGCTCGCTGCGGCGCTCGAGGCCCGGCGGGCCTCGGCGAGCACGGCCGACCGGCGCAGGCGGTGCAGGGGAGCCCGAGGACAGCAGGAGCGCGAGGCCGATGACCAGCGAGGCGACGTAGGCCAGGCGGGCCCGGTCCGAGGCCTGGCCGGCCACGTGCTGCTCGTGATCGGCGGCGCTCGCGCGCGGCGGCGTCGAGCGCGTCGAGCGCGGGGCGAAGCAGCTGCTGCAGGCGGGGGCTGCACGGCCCTCGACCGGCCGCCTTGGAGGCCATGGCCGGGGACGCCGGCCGACGGCCAGGCGCTGGCGTCGCGCTGCAGACGTCCGCGTGCTCGCGCCGTGCGTCCTCGGCAGCGCAGGGCGGCCAGCGTCTCGTGAGTCGCGTCCACGCGCGCGAAGCCCTCCTGGACGCAGCTCGGGTCCGTCGGGCGCCGGGCGCGTGCCCGGCGCCGCCGGTCTCGGCCATGCCCTGCCAGGTAAGCGCGGCCATCTCCTGGCTGGCGGCGTGGACGCCGCTCGGCCAGCACCTGGACGCGCTGAGTGGCGTCCGTCGGCTGCTGCGCGGCGCTCTCGGCGATGACGACCATGGCGCCGATGACGGCGAGCGCACAGACATGGTGAGGCCCTGGCGCCAGGAGAGGACGCCGGCGCAGGCGCATGCGCGCGGATCCCGGGCACGCCGATTGCTTTCGCCGTGTCGGCATCCGCTGCCGCTCGTCGAGCGCGCGCGCCATGGAGCGTCGCCACGTCACCGTTAAGTCGGCCGGTGGCCGTGAAGACTTGAGTCAGACGCAGGCCGCCTTCTGGACGGCGGTCCGGCGGCGGTTCGGACCCCTTCGGGCGGGCAATCCCCCTGCCTATACTTGCGCCATCCCTATCGAGGAGCGGCTCGTGCAGGAGATGGTCATCTACGGCGTGAGCTTCGACATGGTCGGCAAGCAGCCGATCGTGCTGCTGAAGACGGTCGAGAGCAACAAGTTCCTGCCGATCTGGATCGGCCACCCGGAGGCGGCGGCGATCCTCATGAAGCTCCAGGGCGCCTCGACGCCGCGGCCGATGACCCACGACCTGCTGTCGGACATGCTGGGCGAGCTCGAGGTCGAATGCACGCGCGTGGCGGTCACCGAGCTGCGCGAGAACACCTTCTACGCCTCGATCAGCCTGCGCTCGGGCGGGCGCGACCTCGAGATCGACTCCCGGCCGAGCGACGCGCTGGCCCTGGCCGTGCGCTCCGGCGCGCCCATCTTCGCCGCCGACGAGGTCATCGCCGAGTCGGCGATCGAGTTCGAGCACGAGGTCGAGGACACCGAGGAAGTCGTGGAGAAGTTCAAGGACTTCCTCGACCACGTCACGCCCGAGGACTTCGCCTCCGACGAGTAATAGTAGGCAGCGGCGCATGCGCCGCTGCCCCGGCCGCGCATGCGCGGCCGGCGGGGTGCATGCACCCCCCGGACAGCATCATTACGCGGCGACGACGACCGCGGTCAGGATGCGCTCGATGAGCTCGTCGAAGCCGATCCCCGCCGCCTCGGCCGCCTGGGGGAGCAGGCTCGTCTCGGTCAGCCCGGGGATCGGGTTGAGCTCGAGCACGCCGAGCTCGCCGCGTCTCGTGCTCGAGCATGAGGTCGACGCGGGCAAACCCCGAGCAGCCGAGCAGGCTGTAGACCTCGAGCGCGATCTCGCCCGCCCGCTCGGCCAGGTCGCTCGGGCAGCTCGGCCGGGCAGACGAAGCGCGTGCGCCCGATCTCGTAGCGGGCCTCGAAGTCGTAGAAGTCCTCCTGCTCGGGGCACCGCCTCGACGAGCGGCAGGGCCCGCGGCACGCCGTCCTCCTCGACGATCGACACGGCCAGGTCGCGACCGGGCATGTAGCGCTCGAGCAGGACCTTGCGGTCGTAGGAGAAGGCGGCCACGAGCGCGCCCGGCACGTCGGCGGCCGCTGCGGGCGAACTTGATGCCCAGCGCCGAGCCCTGGCGGGCCGGCTTGACGACGATCGGGAAGCGCAGGCGCTCCTCGATCGCGGGCAGCGCCTGGCCGGCGCCGAGCTCGCGGAAGGCCGTCTCGGAGAAGGCGAAGAACTCGGGCGTGGGGATGCCCGGCGTCGCGCATGGCGTGCTTGGCCAGGACCTTGTCCGCGGCGCGGATGCAGGCCGAGACGCGCGAGCCGGTGTGCGGAATGCCCATGACCTCGAGGAGCTCCTGCACGGTGCCGTCCTCGCCGTCGCGCCCGTGCAGGGCGACGAAGGCCAGCTCGGGCCGCTCGGCGCTCAGCCGGGCGACGAGGTCGGCGCCCACGTCGATGGCGATCACCTCGTGGCCGAGGCGCTCCAGGGCATCCTCGCACCCGGGCGCCCGACTTCAGCGAGACCTGGCGCTCGAGCGAGCGCCCGCCCTTGAGGACCGCGACCCGGCTCATGCACCGGCGGCTCACCGGCGCCGCTGGCGTGACGCTGGGATGCGAGCAGGATAGCTGGGCCGAGCTACGCGGGCCCGATCGGGCCGTCGGCGAAGCCGCCTGCGCCATCACCGGGCGCGCTTGCGCTGCGCGGTCAGCGGCAGCACTGGGCCAGGTCGGCCGGGCACGCCGGCCGCATCGGGTGGGCGGCACGGGCGCGCGCGTGGCCGCGCGCCGGCGCCGGCGCCGCGCCGGTGAGCGTCCCGTACAGGGCGACCTGCTCGCGGACGACCTCGCCCAGCCGCCGCATACCCTCGCGGATCGCGTCCTCGTCGACCCCGGAGAAGTTCAGGCGCATCGAGGAGCCGCCGCGGCCGTCGACGTAGGCCGCCCGCCCGGGCACGAAGGCCACCCGCTCCTCGAGCGCCCGCGCCAGCAGGTCGGTGGTGTCGATGTAGTCGGGCAGGGTGGCCCAGATGAACAGCCCGCCCTGCGGGTGCGTCCAGTCGGCCTCGCGCGGGAAGTGCTCGGCCAGCGCGTCGAGCATGACGTCGCGCCGGCGGCGGTAGATCTCGATCAGCGAGCGCACGTAGCTCTGCCACGGCCCGGCCTCGAAGTAGGCCCCCACGAAGTACTGCGACAGCGAGGAGGAGCAGAGATCGGCGCCCTGCTTGCCGATGTTCATCTTGTGCAAGACGGGCGGCGGGGCCACGCTCCAGCCCAGCCGCACGCCGGGGGAGAGGATCTTCGAGAACGTGCTGGCGTAGATGACGAACTCGCCGCCGTCGAGCGAGCGCAGCGTGGGCAGCGGCCTGCCCTCGTAGCGCAGCAGCCCGTAGGGGTTGTCCTCGAGCACGAGCAGCTCGCGCTCGGCGGCGATGCGCACGAGCTCGCGGCGGCGCTCCAGCGACATGCGTCACCCCGGCCGGGTTGTGGAAGTTGGGCACCGTGTAGATGAACTTGGGCCGCCGGCCGGCCTGCTCGAGGCGCTCGAGCGTCGCCTCGAGCTCGTCGGTGCGCATGCCGTCGCCGTCCATCGTGACCTGCACGACGTCGGCCTCGTAGGCGCAGAACGTGGGACGGCGCCGGGGTAGGTCGGCGCCTCGGTGACCACGACGTCGCCGGGGTCGAGCAGCGTCTTGCACACCAGGTCGATGACCTGCTGGCCGCCGGTGGTGATGAGCACCTCGTCGGGGTCGACGGCCATGCCCTCGGCGGCCATCACCTCGCTGCGACGCAGCGCTTGACCAGCGACGAGCCCCTCGGTCGGCCCGTACTGCAGCGCCCGCGCGCAGGACTCGATGGCCACCGAGTTCATCAGGGAGGCGTAGGAGTCGGGCGGGAAAGGTCGAGGTGTCGGGCAGGCCGCCGGCCAGCGAGATGACGTCCTCGCGCTCGGTCAGTGCCATCAGGTCGCGCATGGCCGAGGACTTCATGACCTTCGTACGCTGGGCGAAGAGCCCTGCGTAGCGCTCGATGTCGCGTGCCGTCGACCGCGGGCGCCTGGGAGCGGGGCTCACCGGGGTCCAGCCCTCTCGTCTATCGTCACGGTCCTTCACGGTACACCACGGTGCATCTCGTCTTCGACATCTTCCAGGGCATCGGCATCGCCGCCGCAGTCGGCATCCGGCCCTTCCTGCCCGCGCTCCTCGTGGGCGTCCTGGCCGCGGGCAACGTCGAGATCCACTTCACCCACACGCACTTCTCTTTTCTGCAGAGCGTGCCGTTCCTGCTTGCCCTCGTCGTGCTCGCCATCGCCCTGGCCCTGCTCGAGCGCCGGTCCGCCGGCGCGGCATCCGGCCGCGGCGCGCCGACGCGGCCCCCGGGCCGCGCGTCGTCTTCCTCGCTCTCGGGGCCTGCGGCGCCGTGCTCGGCGCGCTGTTCTTCGCCGGCTCGCTGGCCCGCGGCCATTACGCCGCCTGGCCCGGGTTCATCGGCGGGGTGATCTGCGCCGCTGCTGGCCCTGGCCGCCACGCAGCCGCTCTTCGCCCGCGTGCGGGCCCGGCTGGACCCCGAGACGGCGGCCGCGCCGTCCCGCTCTACGCCGAGGGGATCGCGGTCGCCCTTGCCGGCCTGTCGGTGGTCGCGCCCCCCATGGGCCTGATCGGCTTGCTCTTTCTCGGCCCGGCTGCTCATGCGGGGCCGCCGGCGCGAGGGCCAGAAGTACGCCGGCCTGCGGATCCTTCGGTACGGCGCCCGCTGACGGCAACGGCGCCCCGAAGAATCGGCCCCGGGGTGATTCTCGCCAGGCCGGCGCCGACGGCGCAAGCTCGTCCTCGTCGTCATCGACGCGCTCAAGCCCGCCATGCTCGAGCGGGCGATCGCCACCGGGCGCGCTCCGGTTCTGGCCCGTCTGGTGCAGGAGGGCGTCTACGTCGAGGACTGCGTGGCCGCCTTCCCCTCGGTGACTCCCGTGTGCGCGGCCTCGATCACCACCGGCGTCGGCCCCGACCAGCACCACATCCCGAGCATGAACTGGTACTCGCGCGAGGAGTCGCGCTACGTCGAGTACGGCTCGAGCTTCTCGGCCAGCCGCCAGTTCGGCGTCCTGCGCTCGCTCACCGACACCGTGTACCGGATGAACGCCGAGCACCTCTCCCACGACGTCCAGACCGTGTTCGAAACCCTGGACGACGCCGACGTGCGCACGGCGGGCACCACCTACCTGATCTACCGGGGCCGCCACCACCACGAGGTGGCCCAGGAGTCCGCGCTGGCTCGCATCGTCACCTCGACCCTGTTTCGGCGCACCATCGACGGCCCCCGGGAGCTCTTCTACGCCGACCTCTATGCCAGCCGCAAGACGGGCTGCCGCGGGCAGCTCGGCATGCCCGGAATCCGCGACCAGCACAGTGGCTGCGTCGGCGCCTACCTGGTCGAGAACGACCTGTTCGACTTCATGCTCTTCTCGCTGCCCGACAACGATGCCTTCTCGCACAAGAACGGTCCCCACGCCCAGGTCACCTCGATCGCCGCCGCCGATCGCCAGCTCGAGCGCCTCATGCACGCGGCGGGCGGCCCCGATGCCTTCTTGCGCGACTACGCCGTGATCGTCGTCTCCGACCACTCTCAGGCCCCCGTGGAGGAGCGCATCCGCCTCGATGAGGCCTTCGCCGACTTCGATGTGGCCACCCAGAGCGCCGCCCGCTCGATCGGCGCCGAGGTCGCGCTCAGCCCGGCTCAGCGCGCGGCCATGGTCTACGCGCTCGACCAGGACCGCCGCGACGCAGGTCATCGAGCGCTCCATCGACGCCGCGCGGGAGCTCGACGGGGTCGATCTCGTCATGTGGTGCGACACCGAAGGCACGGGCGAGGCGGTTGTGCGCTCAAGCCGCGGCGAGCTGCGCTTCGCCCCTGGGGACGAGTTCGAGGACGACCGCGGCTGCCGCTGGGACCTCGAGGGCGACCCGGCCACGCTGGAGGCGGCGCTCGAGGATGACCGCTTCGTCTGCGACGAGTACCCCGACGCCCTCGGCCGCGTCTGGTCGGCCCTGCACTGCCCGACGGCGGGCGATGTCCTGCTCTCGGCCGCCCCTGGCTACGAGTTCGTCGACTGGGGCGGCGCCGATCACGTGGGGGGCGGCAGCCATGGCTCCCTGCACCGCTCGGACTCGCTCGGCACCCTGGTGTGGTGCGGGACCGGGCCCGAGTCGCGTGCCGAGCGGACCCAGTGGACCCTCCAGGACGTCGCACCGATGATTTGTGACCATTTCGGGGTACCAGTGCCCGGGAGCGGCGCCGATATAGCCGGTTAGCACCCGGTTAAGCAGGCTTGCGGTACGACGTCGCGAAAGAAGTCGCTCTACAGTCGCCTCCTCCGTATGTCCGACGAGCTCATCACCACCGTCGAGCTGCCCTTCCGGGCCCGCGTCCGGCACGGCGTTTGCCACCCCGACAACTGGGTGCAGCTCATCCGTTACGGGGTCGTGGGGACGACCGGCTACCTGCTGAACCTGGCTACGTTCGCCTTCTGCTTGCATGTACTCGGGATCGACTACCGGCTCTCCTCCTTCTTTGCCTTCTTCGTCGGGGTGGTGAACAACTTCTGGCTCAACCGCCACTGGACCTTCAGCGCCAAGGAGGCGCACCCGATGCGCCAAGCGGTCAAGTTCTTCGCTGTCTCGGGTCTCGGCTACCTGTTCACCTATGTCGTGCTCGTGGCCCTGGTCGACGGTGCCGGCACCGACAAGGTGATCGCCCAGGCCATCGGCGTCGCCTCGAGCACGCCGTTGACTTTTCTCGGCCAGAAGTTCTGGAGCTTCCGGGCCTAGGCGCCCGGATCTCTGACGACGCCGAGTTCGCGCATCGAGCCCGCAAGCGAGCCCGCAGGGCTCGCCGCCTCCGCCTCGTCGCGGCAGCGGTCACCGCGCTGGCCCTGGCCCTCGCCGCCACGAGGGCACAGGCGGCCACACACGCCCGGCGCACCGATCCCAACTCTCCGGTCCTCGTCACCTCCCAGACCGTTGCTCCGGCCGGCTACCGGCTGACCGCCGGCGAGGTGCAGCGCATCGCCGCCCGGGCGCCCAAGATGGTGTCCGAGCTGCGCCGCCATCCCACCCTCGTTGCCTACGAGTACACGAAAGGGCCGGGCCGCTGGCAGGTGAGCTGGTTCTCGCGCGCGCCCCATCAGCGCGAGTTCGCCCAGGTCTACGTCTCCGATGCCACCGGCCGCGTACTCGAGGCCTGGACGGGCTTTCAGGTCGCCTGGACGATGGCCCGCGGCTATCCCGGCGCCTTCGGGCGTCAGTCCAACGCCTGGTACGTCTGGCTGCCCCTGTGCCTGCTCTTCGTGGTGCCCTTCCTGCCCCTGCGCCGCGGGCAGCCGCCTGAGCCTCCTGCACCTCGACCTGCTCGTTCTGCTCGGCTTTTCGATCTCGCTGGCCTTCTTTAACCACGCCAACATCGGCCTCTCCATGCCGCTCGTCTATCCCTTCCTGCTCTACCTGCTCGCCCGGCTGCTCGCTCTCGGCTGCGGCCGCGGTTGCCCCCGCGCCCCGCTGCGCCTGCTCGTGCCCGCCTCCTGGCTGGCCGTGGGCATCGTCTTCCTGGTCGCCTTCCGGATCGGGCTCAACGTCGTCGACTCCAACGTCATCGACGTCGGCTACGCCGGGGTCATCGGCGCCAACAAGCTGCTGCACGGACAAAACCTCTACGGCCACTGGCCCGCCGACAACGCCTACGGCGACACCTACGCGCCGGTCAACTACTACGCCTACGTGCCCTTCCGGGCCATCCTGGGCTGGAGCGGGGTGTGGGACAACGTCCCCGCCGCTCACGGGGCGGCTATCGCCTTTGACCTGTTGACCATGCTCGGCCTCTTTCTGCTCGGCCGTCGCGTCCGGGGCCCGACGCTCGGCACCGTGCTCGCCTACTGCTGGGCCGCCTACCCCTTCACCCTCTTTGTTCTGTCCTCGAACAGCAACGATGCGCTCGTTGCCCTGCTCATCGTCGTCGCCCTGCTCGTCGTCGGCTCGGCGCCCGCGCGGGGGGTGGTCGGCGCGCTGGCCGGCCTGACCAAATTCGCTCCGCTGGCCCTCGGCCCGCTCTTGCTGCGCGGCACCGGCGATCGGTGGCCCCGGCCCCGCGCGGCCACCCTCTACGTCCTTGCCTTTGCCATCACGACCGTCGCGGTCATGCTTCCGGTCCTGCTCCGCCACGGGCAGCTGACCACCTTCTGGCGCCATTCCATCGCCTATCAGGAGACCCGGGGCGCGCCCTTCTCGATCTGGGGCTTCTACGGCGGTCTGGGCCTCGTGCAGCACCCCGTGCAGGGCGCGGCCGCCGCCCTCGCCGTCGTGCTGGCCTTCGTCCCCCGCCGCCGCGGCCCCGTCGAGGTGGCGGCGCTGGCGGCGGCCATCCTCATCGCCTTGCAGCTCGGCATCACCTACTGGTTCTACCTCTACATCGTGTGGTTCTTCGCTCCGGCCCTCCTGGCCCTGTTCGGGATGCAGGCGATCGAGGAGCCGGCCCCCGCCGTCGCCGACGCGGAGCCGTCGCTGGGGATCCGCGAGCCGACGCTCGTCTCCACCTGAGCCGCTACCGGACGCCCTGGCCGGGCAGGAGGACCTGCTCGATGGCGTCGGCGCGCAGCGGCGCGCTGGCCCGGATGACCACGGCGTTGAGCCACGGATCCTCGGCCGAGGTCTCAAAGCGCACCGGCATCTTTGTCACCATGGCCGCACCGCCTGCTCGCGCTTGACGCCAATGACCCCGCCCCGGGGGCCGGTCATGCCCACGTCGGTGATGTAGGCGGTGCCGCCCGGGCAGCACACGGGCGTCCGCCGTGGGCACGTGGGTGTGCGTGCCCACCACTGCGGTCACCCGCCCGTCCAGGTGCCAGCCCATGCCCACCTTCTCGCTCGTGGCCTCAGCGTGCATGTCGACGAGGATGTGATCGGCCCGGCCCTTGAGGGCGTGTAGCGCGGCGTCGGCCTCGCTGAAGGCCGGGCGGCCGGCGTTCATGAACAGGTTGCCCGACAGCGAGACGACGCCGAGGCTCACGCCGTCGCGCTCGGCGACGCACCAGCCGTGCCCCGGCTGGCTGGCCAGGAAGTTGACCGGGCGCAGGATCCGGTCGTGCTCGTCGAGGTAGCGATAGATCTCGCGGTGGCGGTAGGTGTGATTTCCGAGCGTGATCATGTCCACGCCGGCAGCGAAGAGCTCGTCGGCGATCTTGGGCGTGATGCCCACGCCGCCGGCGGCGTTCTCACCGTTGACGACCACGAAGTCGAGGCCGTAGCGCTCGCGCAGGCCCGGCAGCAGGGCGAGCAGCGTGCGCTTGCCCAGGCCGCCCACCACGTCGCCGACGAACAGGATGGAGATGTCTTTCATGAGGAGCGAGGACGACGCATACTTCCATCCTGATGGGGTTCAGGCTAGGAGGGTGGCGACGAGGGGGGCCCACGGTCCCGCCCGATACCAAGCCGGCGGCCCAAGCGGGCACCGAGGCGCCGCCCCAGGACGGCGGCGCATTGCCGCCGGCGGTGGGCCCGCCACGCGCTGGCCCGCCGCCCGCGGTCGTTCCCCGGTGGGTGCAGGCCGTGGTTCTGCCGCTGGCCCTGCTCGGCCTTTGGGCCCTGGCCCGGGCGGCCGGTCCGGTCCTTCTCATCCTCCTGGCCGCCGGCGTGATCGCCCTCATCCTCAACCCCGTGGTCAGGCGTCTCGAGCGGCGCCGGGTACCGCGGGGGGTGGCCATTCTGCTCGTCTACGTGGCCGGGTTTGCCGGCGTGGTCGGTGTCGGCCTGTTGCTCTCTGACCCGATCAGCACCCAGATCTCCCGGCTCGATCGAAACGTGCCCCATCTCGTGAGCCAGGCCAACCGCGAGCTGGTCTCCATCCAGCGCTGGCTGGTGCGCAACGGCATCCAGGTCCGCATCCAACAGCAGGGCCAGACTGCCCTGCAGACGCTGCAGCGCGACGTCCTCAAGCGCTCGAGCGACATCGTCTCCTTCTCGCGGGGGCTGCTCCAGCAAGTCGTGACCACCGGCTTTGAGCTCGTGCTCGTGCTCGTGCTCTCCGTCTACCTGCTCGTCTACGGACGTGATATCGGCGTGCTCGTGCGCCGCATCGTGCCGCCGGGGGATGGGACGCCCGAGGATGACTTCCCACTGCTCGTCCAGCGGGCCGTCTACAGCTACGTGCGCGGCCAGCTTCTGTTCAGCTTCGTCATGGGGGCCAGCGCCGCGCTGGGTCTGTGGGTGTTCGGGCTGCTCGGCATCTTTCCGGCCGGGGCGCACTACGCGGTGTTCTTCGGGGGCTTCTACGGCCTCATGGAGCTCATCCCCTACATCGGGCCGATCGTGGGACCGGGCCCGGCCGTGCTGGTGGCGCTGTTCAGCCACCCCCTCAGCGCGGTGTGGGTGATCCTGCTCTTCGTGGCCCTCCAACAGTTCGAAGGCCACGTGGTGGCGCCCCAGGTGTTCCGCATCTCGCTGCGCATCAACCCCATCCTGATCATCCTCGCCCTGCTCATCGGCTATCAGCTCTACGGAGTCGCCGGCGCCCTGCTCGCCCTCCCCATCGCCGCCGTCGTGCGCCAGACCGTCGTCTACCTGCGCCGCCACCTCGTCCTCGAGCCCTGGGCCACGGTGGCGCCGGCGACCGCGATCGGCCCAGCCCCCTGCCCGGAGTGCGGTAGTCCGGCCGAGCGCGAGGACGCCTTCTGTCGTGCCTGCGGGGCGCCCCGGGGTCCGCGCGTACCCACGGCCGGTTGAAAAGAGCGAGGCCGGGTAGCGGTGCCGTTAATGGCTCGTGCAGATGTCACCAACTCAGGCGGCGGGGTCGCGGAGCCCTCGCTCGAGCGTTCCGGGAAGCGACTCGGTCACTCGGCCACCTGGTTTCTGGCCGTGGCGGTGCCGTTCATCATCGTGGGCATCGTGCTCATCATCGTCGACAAGACGTGGTCGCTGGCCTTCGGCGGCCTGGCGCTCCTGATCGGACTGCTTCCCGGCGTCGTCGGCGTCGGCTTGGTCGTCTCCAGCGTCATCGCGCGCTGGTCGGCGCGGCACAAGTCCTTCGCCTAGCGTCCTTCGCAGGGGCCCGGGGCTGTATTAGCCTCCAGCCCGTGGTCGGCTCGACAACGGCAGGCGACCTGCGCGGTCCTGAACCGCGGCGCTGGCCGAGCGTATGGGTGCGTCTGGCCGTCGCCCTGGCCTTCGCCGACGCCTCGATCGTCGTCCTCGCCCTGCCCGAGATCGTCGACCGGCTCCATACCTCGATCACCCACGTCGCGTGGGTCATCATGGCCTACAACCTGGCCCTCATCGTCGCCTCGGCGATCCTCATCCCCGTGGCCAGGTGGTTGCCGGCTCGGCCGGCGCTGGTGGCCGGCCTGGCGCTGTTCGGCCTAGCCTCGATCGGCTGCGGTGCCTCCGGGACGCTGTCGACCCTGATCCCGCTGCGCTGCCTCCAAGGCGCGGCCGGCGCCCTCGTGCTGGCTGCTTCGCTGCCGCTCTTTGCCGCCAGCGCTCGGCCCGGCGACTCTCCGTTGCGATCCTGGTCGGCCGCCGCGGCGATCGGCGCCGCCGTCGGCCCGGCCGCCGGCGGGGTGCTCACCCAGCTCTTCGACTGGCGTTCGATCTTCATCGCCCAGGCCCCCGTGGCCGCCTTCGCCGCGGTGGCCGTGCTCGTGGCCGGCGCCCGCCGTGGCTCCACGCCGACGCGCGAGCTCGAGCGAGCGCCCACGGCGCTGGGCGCGCTGAGCGCGAACCTGGCCCTCGCCCTGCTCTCCGCCGGCATCATCGGAGCGCTCTTTCTCGTCGTCATCGAGCTCATCAACGCCTGGCTGCTGACGCCTATCGCCGCGGCGGCGATCGTCACCGTGATTCCCCTGGCCACCGCGGCGGCCGAGCGGTTCGTCCGCGCCCGTTCGGCGGTCGTCCTCGGCGCTACCGGTGCCGCGCTCGTGGTGACCGGGCTGGTCATCCTCGCCCTGCTCAACCAGCGCGAGCTCGGCTGGGTCGTGATCGCGCTGACGCTGTGCGGGGCCGGACTCGGCCTCGCCTATCCCGGTCTCACCGCGGCGGCGCTGGAGAGCCGGGGCGCGGCAGCGGCCCGCGCGGCCAAGACGGTGGCCGCCCGGGATGCCGGTCTGGTGCTCGGACTCCTGGTCCTCACGCCGGTCTTCGCCCATCAGGTCACCGCGGTGGCCAACGACCGGGGCCCGGTCGATGAGGCCGCGCTCGTGGTCATCGAGGCACCGCTGCCGCTGGCCACCAAGGTCAAGCTGGGGACCCGGCTGGTCAAGGTCTACAAGAGCTCGGGTCAGGCCAACGTGCCCAACATCGCCCCCGCCTTCGCCGATGTGCGCGCCGGCGTCAGCGCTCCGGTCGCCGCGCACCTCGATGAGCTCCAGGCCACGCTCAACCAGATCGTCCAGGCGGCCGTCACGCCCGCCTTCCGGCGCCCCTACCTCTACGCCGCCATCTTGGCCGCGCTCGTGTTCCCCGTGCTCGGGCTGCGCCTGGCCTTCGGGCGCCGGCGCGGCACCGGCCCGTCGCCACGCACGCCCGCGCCCATCGCGGCACCATAGGCGCATGCCCCAGCACGCCATCCTGTTCTACGAGTACGTCGAGGACATCCTCGAGCGCCGCGGCCCCTACCGGGAGGAGCACCTGGCCCGGGTCCGGGCCGAGCAGGCCGAGGGGCGCGTGGTCATGGGCGGCGCGCTCGGCGATCCGCCCCATGGGGCAGCCATCGTCTTTCACGACGTCACCCCGGAGGCCATCGAGGCCTGGGTGCAGGAGGATCCCTACGTTCAGGCTGGCCTGGTCGCGAGCTCGCGGATCGAGCTCTGGAACGTGGTCTGACGCGCCCACCGCCGGGGTGCCCGCGGCGCAGGGCAACTCGAGCCGAGGTCGGCAAAACCCCGGCCGCGGCGGCGGTGAGCGCCGACAGGGTGAGCGCACATGCCGCCGCGGCCGACCCCCGGTTGATTTGCACTGTCAGCCCCCGGTCTCCGGCACGCTTAAGCGTTTCCTTAGACTTTCCTTTAGCGGCAGCTTAGGCCAGCTGTCAAGGGCCCCGGGGGTATCCTCGCCTAGTGGCCTTTCCCCAGACTCGCCTGCGCCGGCTGCGCGCCACTCGGGCGCTGCGCGGGCTCGTGCGCGAGACGCACCTGTCTGCGTCGGATTTCGTCTTGCCGATGTTCGTGGCCCATGGGATCGACCGCCGTGAGCCGATCGAGGCTATGCCCGGGGTCGACCGCCTCTCCATCGCCCACGCTGTGGCCGAGGCGGGCGAGGCGGCCGCGCTCGGCATCCCCGCCGTGCTCCTGTTCGGCCTGCCCGCAGCCAAGGACGACGAGGGCTCGGGGGCCTGGGACGACGAGGGCGTCGTCCAGCTCGCCACCCGGGCCATCAAGGAGGCCCATCCCGACCTGCTCGTCATCACCGACCTGTGCCTGTGCGAGTACACGAGCCACGGCCATTGCGGAGCGGTGCGCGCCGACGGATCGGTCGACAACGATGCCAGCCTCGAGCTGCTGGCCCGCACCGCCGTCTCGCAGGCCCGAGCCGGCGCCGACATCGTCGCCCCCAGCGACATGATGGACGGCCGTGTGGGAGCCATCCGCGCCGCCCTCGACGACGAAGGGCTGACCGACACCCCGATCATGGCCTACTCGGCCAAGTTCGCCTCCGCCTTCTACGGCCCCTTCCGCGAGGCGGCCGACTCCGCTCCCTCCTTCGGCGACCGCCGCAGCTACCAGATGGACCCGGCCAACGGCGACGAGGCCCTGCGCGAGACCCTCCTCGACGTCGAGGAAGGGGCCGACATCGTCATGGTCAAGCCCGCCCTGCCCTACCTCGACCTCATCCGCCGGGTCAAGGATGTGACCTCGATGCCGCTCGCGGCCTATAACGTCAGTGGTGAGTACGCCATGATCAAAGCCGCCGCCGCAGCCGGATATCTGGACGAGCGCAGCGCCGTGCTGGAGGCCCTCACCGGCATCCGCCGGGCGGGCGCCGACATCATCATCACCTATCACGCCAAGGAGGCCGCGCGATGGCTCTAACCGACACCGGCTCGCAGTTCGGGCCCAAGCTCCGCAGCCGCAAGGACGGCGCCGCCGTCGCGCTCGACGAGCTGGACAAGCGCCTGCTCAACCTCATGCAGGGTCGCTTTCCCATCGCCGAACGGCCCTACCAGCACGTCGCGACCGAGGCCGGGACCACTGAGGCCGAGGTGCTCGCGCGCGTTCAGCGACTGCTCGACGAGCGCATCATCCGCCAGGTCACCCCCATCTTCGACACCCGCGCGCTCGGCTACTCCTCCATGCTCGTGGCCGCCAAGGTCGATGCCGAGAACCCGTGGCGCGCCGCCCAGGTCATCAACGAGCACCCTGGGGTCTCGCACAACTACCTGCGCAACCACGAATTCAACATCTGGTTCACGATCGCCACCGAGCCCGGCTCGCCGCTGGGGCTCGAGGGCACGCTCGAGGTGCTGGCGCAGTTGGCCGGCGCTGAGTCGGTCCGCCAGCTGCCCACGCTCAAGCTCTTCAAGATCCGCATGGATCTCGAGATGGAGGGCGGCACCGACACGCTGGCCCGGGCCGCCGAGGCGGTCGAGCCGGCCGAGACCGAGCCCCAGCCCTACGACGAGCGCGACATCGCCGTCATCCGGGCGCTGCAGGGCGACATGCCCGTCATCTCCGAGCCCTACGTCCCGGCCGCCGCTGCGGTGGGGCTGCCGGTGGGCAGCTTCCTCGAGCACTTGGAGAGCATGCGCGAGCGCCGGCTCCTGCGCCGCGTGGCCGCCATCCTCTATCACCGCCGGGCGGGCTTCAGTGCCAACGGGATGGGCGTGTGGAAGGTGCCCGACGAGCAGATCATGGACATCGGTCCCCGCATGGCCGCCTTCCGTGGCATCTCGCACTGCTACCAGCGCCCCACCTACGCCGACTGGCCCTATTCGGTCTTCACCATGGCCCACGGACGCTCCAAGGAGGAGTGCGACGCCATCCTGGACTCGATCGCGCAGGCCACCGGCATCACCGAGCGGTCCACCCTGTACTCATCGACCGAGTTCAAGAAGATTCGGCTGCTGTACTTCACGGAGGAGTTCCGCGACTGGGAACGCAAGCACGCCGGCGTGTGAGTGGCGCAACCCGTCATTTCACCCGCT
This sequence comes from uncultured Solirubrobacterales bacterium, assembly GCA_963777185.1. Classification (GTDB taxonomy): domain Bacteria; phylum Actinomycetota; class Thermoleophilia; order Solirubrobacterales; family Solirubrobacteraceae; genus Palsa-465. Next base: position 22,132 of record CAVZPU010000006.1, on the reverse strand, counting down.
CGACGGAGCTCTATGAGGCCGCTCTGCCGCTGCTGCCCGGCGGCGTCAACTCGCCCGTGCGGGCCATGCGCTCGATCGGCCGCGATCCGGTGTTCATCGCCTCCGGCCGCGGCGCCCACGTGCACGACGTCGACGGTCGCGAGTACGTCGATTGGGTCGGCTCCTGGGGACCGCTGATCCTCGGCCACGCCGAGCCCGGCGTCGTGCAGGCGGTCGTCGAGGCAGCGGCGCAAGGGGACCACGTTCGGGGCGCCGACCGAGGGCGAGGTCCGCCTCGCCGCCGAGATTGTCGACCGTGTGCCCTCGGTGCAGATGGTGCGGATGACCTCCTCGGGCACGGAGGCGTCGATGAGCGCGATCCGCCTGGCCCGGGCGGTCACCGGCCGCGAGCCGGTGGTCAAGTTCGCCGGCGCCTACCACGGGCACGTCGACGGGCTGCTGGCCCAGGCCGGCTCCGGACTGGCCACCCAGGGCATCCCGGCCAGCCCCGGGGTCACCGAGGCCGCCACGGCGGCGACGGCGATCGTGCCCTGGAACGACTTCGAGGCCGTGGCCGAGGCCTGCGCCCGGGTGGCCCCAGCCGCGCTGATCGCCGAGCCCGTCCCGGCCAACATGGGCGTCGTGCCCCCGGCGCCCGGCTTTCTCGAGCATCTGCGGGGCGTGGCCGACGCCAGCGGCGCCCTGCTCATCTTCGACGAGGTCATCACCGGCTTTCGCGTCGCCCGAGGCGGGGCCCAGGAGCGCTACGGCGTGACCCCGGACCTCACGGTGCTGGGCAAGATCGTCGGGGGTGGCCTGCCCGCGGCCGCCTACGGGGGCCCGCGCGAGCTCATGGAGCAGATCGCTCCGGCCGGGGCTGTCTACCAGGCCGGCACCCTCTCGGGCAACCCGCTCGCCGTGGCCGCCGCGCTGGCCACCCTGGCCCGGCTCGACGCCGCCGCCTACGCCCGGCTGGCCGAGGTGACCGAGGCGATGGCCTCGGGCCTGGGCGCGGCCGCCGCCCGCGCTGGGGTGCCGGTGACCGTCCAGAGCGTCCCGGGCCTCTTCACCCCCTTCTTCAGTCCCACGGCCGTGCGCTCCTACGCCGAGGCCGCCGCCTGCGACCTCGAGGCCTACGGCGCCTGGTGCCGCGCGCTTCTCGACGGGGGCGTCTACCCGCCCGCGTCGCAGTTCGAGGCCTGGTTTCCCTCCCTGGCCCATACCGAAGCCGACGTGGAGCGCACGGTGCACGTGGCCGAGCAGGCGTTCGCCGCGGTGGCGCGATGAGATCGGCCCGCGACGGTCTGGAGGCGCTGCACGCCGTGCTCGCCCAGGGCGGAGGACCGCTGGCCGAGGCCCTCGTCGCACCTCCCGGGGCGGGCCACGAAGTCCCGGGGCCGGCCCAGGTCGCCGCCGCCGGCCCCCGCGCCCAGGGCGCGGAGGCCGACTACGAGCTCTTGCTGGAGATGATCCTCGAGGGCTCGCGGCTGCACTACGGCGAGCCCTATCTGGTCCGGGGCGCCGATCCGGACCTCCAGCTCCTGCTCGGCGACCAGCTCTACGCGCTTGGCCTGGAGCGGCTGGCCGCCCTCGGCGACCTCGACGCGGTGCGCGAGCTCGCCGACACCATCTCGCTCGTCGCCCAGGCCCACGCCGAGGGCGACGCCGAGCGGGCCGGGGCCATCTGGGAGGCGGGGGCCGTGGCGCTGGGCTGGGGCCCGAGCGAGCTCCACGAGGCGGCCAAGGCGCGCGCGCGCCGGGGCTCGGCGGGCTCGGTGGCCGCGCTGCGCCGGGCCACCGAGGCCGCGATGTCGCGCTTCTGACCGCCGCGTCGGCCGGCCGACTGCTTCGCCGCGCTTAATCGGGCGCTGAGATACCCTGTTGAAACGGGCCCACCCGCCCCGCCCACCCCCCCGGATCCCTCCTCTTCTTCCCCCCTTGTAGACGTGCCTGATCGACGCAAGCCTCCCAAGTCCAAGTACACGGCCGACCGCCACAAGCCCGGGGCCTTCGAGGGCGAGACGGTCAATCGTCGGCGCTTCATGAACCTCGTCACCAACGGCGCGGGCGCCGTGGCCGCCGCTTCCTTCGCCCTCCCGGCGCTCGGCTTCGCCATCGGGCCGGTGTTCAGCCGCGAGCCCTTCTCCTGGCAGACGATCGGCCGGCCCGCTGACTTCGACGAGACGACCTATGTCACCCGGGTCGTCGAGATCGTGCAGGGCATTGGCGAAGCAGGCCTCTCGACGGCCTACGTGCGCAAGCGCAATCCGGTCATCGACGTGGAGAAGGAAGATCAGTACAACCAGTACGTGGCCGTTTCCTCACGCTGCATGCACCTCGGCTGTCCCGTCCGCTTCGTGCCGGCGGCGGAGCGGTTCATCTGCCCCTGTCACGGCGGCGTCTACGACTTCCGCGGGATGGTGGCCGGCGGTCCGCCGGTTCGCCCCCTCGACCGCTTCTACACCCGCATCAAGGACGGCTTCATTCAGCTCGGCCCGCGCTACTCGGTCAACTCCGAGCTTCGGCGCTTCTCGCCCCGTGACCCCGGCCAGCCGCTCGACGGCGTCGGACAGTTCCTCTATCCGGCGCGCTTTTCGACTTCAACCCTTCCTCCCAACTAGGTCATGCCACGCCTTCCTCAGCCACCTCTGCCCAAGACCTTGCTGCCGCGGCCCAAGCGGCCCGGCGAGTCCCCCGAGGCAGGGAGCTTCCCGCCCATCGAGGCCGGGATCACGGTCGTCGACTGGGTCGACGAGCGCACCTCGCTCTCTCCCGGCATCCGCTGGCTGCTCTTCCGCAAGGTGCCCACGGGCATCAACTGGGCTTACACCCTGGGCTCGGCGACGATGTTCGCCTTCCTCTCCCAGGCGGTGACGGGCGTCTTCTTGGCCATGTACTACCGCCCCGACGCCCACGGCGGCGCCTACGACTCGATCCGCTACATCACCGATCAGGCCTTCCTCGGTCAGTTCGTCCGGGGCATGCACAAGTGGGGCGCCTCGGTGATGATCATCCTCATCTTCCTGCACATGGGGCGCGTCTTCTTCTTCGGCGCCTACAAGTACCCGCGCGAGCTGACCTGGATCCTCGGCGTCGTGCTGCTCATCCTCACCCTGGTCATGGGCTTCACGGGCTATCTGCTGCCCTTCGACCAGCGGGCCTACTGGGCCACCATCGTGGGCGTCAACATCAACGGCACCGGGCCCTTCATCGGCCCCTACCTCTCGGACTTCCTGCGCGCCGGGCCCGAGTTCGGGGCCACCACGCTGTCGCGCTTCTACGCCATCCACATGATGCTCGTGCCCGGGGCGATGGGGGCGCTGATCGGCGCCCACCTGTACCTGGTCACGAAGCTCGGCATCTCGGCGCCGCCGTGGCTCAAGGCCGAGCCCGAGCCCGAGCTCCTGCCGGAGTCGGACGTCTGAGCGAGGCGGTGGCATGAACCAGCGCCAGAAGGAGCAGTACCTCCGCGACTACTCGATCCTAAAGAACAAGGGCAAGCCCTTCTTCCCCTACGCGGTGGCCAAGGACTCGGTCATGGCCCTGGTCGTCATGGCCGTGATCATCTTTTTGGCGCTCATGTTCGGAGCCGAGCTCGAGCCCAAGGCCGACCCGACGACGACGACCTACGTCCCCCGCCCGGACTGGTACTTCTTCTTCCTCTTCGAGGTTCTCCGGGTCATGAAGAACGTGCCGAGGTTCACCGACATGGCGACCATCGGCGTGCCGACGATCTGCATGATCCTGCTCTTCCTGCTGCCCTTCTACGACCGTAGCCCGGAGCGGCTCATCACCCGTCGGCCGATCGCCCTGGCCGCCGGGGTGGCCACCATCTCGGCCATGGCCTTCCTCACCTACTCCGGCGCGCACACCGGCTCGCCCAACTCGGTCGACCTCTCGCCGCCCACCTACCTGAGCCCCTCTCAGGCCCGAGTGTTCCGCCAAGGGGAGATCGTGGTGGGTGAGTCCGGCTGCGAGGCCTGTCACGTCATCGGCGAGAACGGCAACAACGGCCCCGGGCCGGTGCTGACCCACGTCGGCAGCGTCCTGCCCCAGGCCGCCATCGCCTCGACCTTGCGCAACCCGACGCCGCCCATGCCCTCGTTCAAGGGGCTGGCGCAGAACTCACCCTCGAAGTTCAAGGCCCTGGTTCAGTTTCTGTCGATGCTCCAGTAGGGGCGTGGCGTCGGTGGCGCCAAGCGCTCCCGAGGTGAGCGAGGCTCGCGGCATCGCCGCGGGCTCGGGAGTGCTCGAGGAGACCCAGGTGCGGGCGATGTTCGACCGCATCGCCGGTCTCTATGACCGCATGAACACGGTCATGACCGCGGGCCTGCATCATCAGTGGCGCCGTCGCGCCGCCGATCTGGCCGGCCTGGGCCCCGGACAGCAGGCGCTCGACGTGGCCACCGGAACGGGGGATCTGGCCTTCGAGCTCGCGAGGCGCGTGGGCCCGGCCGGTCAGGTGGTGGGCAGCGATTTCTCTGAGCGGATGCTCGCCCTGGCGGTGGACAAGGCCGCTGCCGACCGTGTCGGGAACGTGTCCTTCGAGGTCGGCAACGCGCTGGCCCTCCCCTACGACGATGACCGCTTCGACGCCGCCACCGTCGGGTTCGGGGCCCGGAATTTCTCCGACCTCGAGCGGGGGGTGGGGGAGATGGTCCGGGTTGTGCGGCCCGGTGGCCGGGTCGTCGTGCTCGAGATCACCACCCCCCACCGTCCGCCCTTATCGACCTTCTTCGACCTCTGGTTTGACCGCCTCGTGCCGTGGCTCGGCCGCCTCGCCGGTGACGCCCAGGCCTACAGCTATCTGCCCGCCTCGGTCCGCCGCTTTCCTGGGCCCGAGGCGCTGGCAGCGCTCCTAGGGCGAGCGGGTTTGATAGATGTGCGCTACGTGCTGACCGCTGGGGGGATCATCGCGCTGCACTCGGGGACGGTCTCCGGCCGGTCTGCTTCCATGACGCGGTCGGGGGTGCCGGCTTCATCCGGTGAGTCGCCCCCCGGGGGTGGGGCCCGGGACGCGTGAGCGCGCTCGCCGCCGTCGTCGATGCCGGCGGAGTTGAGGTCTCCCGGCTGCTCGGCCGGGTCGAGCAGCGCATGGCCTCTCTGGCCGCCAGCCACGGCGTCGTGCTCGGCCGCTACGCCGGGGACACGATCGCCGCCGGCGGCAAGCGCCTGCGGCCGCTGTTGTTGTGCCTGGCCGCCGGCGTGCCCCCGCCGGAGTCTGAGGACCTCGTGCGGGCGGCCTCCGCCGTCGAGCTCGTGCACGCCGCCACGCTCGTCCACGACGACGTTCTCGACGGCGCCGCGCTACGCCGAGGCCGACCCACGGTGGTCGCCGTGGGGGGGCGCCGCCCCGCCACCGCCACCGGCGATCTCCTCTTCTCCCGCGCCTTCGCCGAGCTCGCCTGGCTGTCTGTCGAGGCCACCGAGGCGGTGCGCATCCTCTCGCGGGCGAGCTCGGAGCTCGCCCTGGGGGAGCTCTTGCAGCGCGCGGATGCGTTCAACGTCGAGGTCAGCGAGGAGCGCTACTTCGAGCGCTGCCGCCTGAAGACCGCCGTCCTGTTTCGGGCCGCCTGCGAGCTCGGCGCACTGATCACCGGGGGCGACGGCGATGCCCTGGGCCAGTTCGCCGAGCGCATCGGCCTGGCCTTTCAGATTCTCGACGACGTCCTCGACGTCGCCGGCTCGCCCGACCAGACCGGCAAGCCCCGCGGGGCGGACCTGCTCGATGGCACGGTGACCCTTCCCCTCATCCTCGCCCGCGCCGTCGATCCCGGCCTGGCCGGGCTCGACCTGCGCGCGGTGTGCGAGTCCCATGGCCTGGGTGAGGTGTGCGAGTCGATCGCGGCCACCGGCGCCCTGGAGCGCGCCCGCTCAGACGCGCTCGAGCTCGTCGCCCAGGCCAAAGCGCGGCTACCGGGGCTGCCCGAGCGCCAGCGGGCGGCACTCGACCTGGTCGCCGACGGCGTCGTGGCGCGCTACTCGTAGGGGCGGATTTCTTATTGCCCGGCGGGGGAGCGCCGCTGCCAGCGGGGATCAACGCACACGCGTCGACCTGTTGAGGCCGGCGTGTGCTCCCATCCCCGGATAACGGGGACACGAGCACGCACCCTCTGCGAGAGCCGGGCGTGAGTGCCCTAATCCCCGCTCTTGCCGCCCGGGCCCGTGTCCCGGCCTAAAAGTCCTCGGGCAGGATGTGGTCGGCCCGCAGAGCCACGGTGAACCGCTCGATCTCGTCGGCCATGTTGGCCTGGGTGAGGCGCTGCAGGTCGTGGAGCATGTCCTCGAGGCCCTGGTCGAGCTCCTCCTCGAGGGCGTGCACCTCATCCTCGGTGTAGGTGCCCTCGCAGGCCCAGAAGCAGTTCGGGCAGCTGAGCAGCAACTCCCACTTCCCATCCGTCGCCTCGGACCAGGCCACCGGCTGGATCAGGTGCGAGGCGCAGCTCGGGCAGATGTGCAACCCCTGCGGGCTCGTCGGCTCCGCATCGTGAAAGCGGACCACTTCGATGGTGCGACCGCTGGGAAGGATGATGCGGCGGATGGAGTGGGGTCGGGAGTTATCGCTCATTGGGGGCCTCTGGGCTGGATGACCCCTTAATCGACCCTCGACTTTTGGCGCTTGAGGTAGCGTCCAGCGACCTGGACACCTGCCAGCGCTAACCTCTGCAAGTGCGTCGAGAAAGCCCATCGAGCATGTTTCGCAATCCGACTACAGACCTTCTGGTCGTCCTGCTGATCGTGTTGCTGATCTGGGGACCGAAGCGCCTACCGGGCCTCGGCCGCCAGCTCGGTCGGGGCATTCGCGAGTTCAAGGACTCGGTCACCGGCGGTGGCGACGACGAGGAGGCCGACCGCCCGCAGATCACCCAGAGCACGGCGGACACGACCCCAGAGGCGCGGAGCACTGCGCCCCCGGCGGCTGAGCCGCCGGCCGAAGCCGCCCCTTCCGAGCGCCGCTCCTAACGGCGGGGCGGCCTGCGGCACGTGGCCAAGGTCCTGCGGCCGATCGGCCACGACGACCGCCTGAGCATGGTCGAGCATCTCGACGAGCTCCGTTCGCGGCTGCTCATCTGCCTGGCTGCGCTCATCGTCGCCTTCGGAGCCTGCTTCTGGCAGAACCACGCCCTCATCAACCTCCTCAACCGGGCGCTTCCCCATCAGAGCACGGCGGCCGGTCAGCACGGGTTGGCCGCCGTACCGACGGAGACGGCCCGCGAGCGGCAAGGCTTCGCCGCCATCGAGCAGGGCGCCCAGGCGCTCGCCGGCTCTCCGCACCTCTCGGCGGCGGATCGCACGGCCGCCTCCCGGATCGCCCACGGAGCGCGCGAAGCGGCGGCGGCCCTGCCCAAGAGCGCGCCGACGCAGGAAAAGCCCATCACCATCGGCGTGGGCGAGCCGTTCATGACCACGCTGACCGTGTGCATCTACTTCGCGCTCATGATCACGCTGCCGCTGCTCATCTACGAGCTGTACGCGTTCGTCATCCCCGCTCTGAGCGGTGACGAGCGCCGGGCGTTCCTGCCCGCCATGGTGGCGGCGCCGATCCTCTTCATCATCGGCGTCGGGTTCGCCTTCTTCGTCGTGCTGCCCCCGGCTGTGCACTTCCTGCAGGGCTACAACAGCGGCCAGTTCGACATCCTCGTGCAGGCCAAGACGTACTACACGTTCCAGATGCTGACCATGCTCGGCATCGGCGTGGCCTTCCAGCTGCCGCTCGGATTGCTCGCCCTTCAGCGCCTCGGGGTGCTCAATGCCCGGACTCTGACCCGCAACTGGCGCTACGCTACGGTTGCCATCGCGGTGATCGCCGCCGCGATGCCAGGGGCCGACCCGGTGACCACCGCGCTCGAAACGCTCCCTCTGGTAATCCTCTACCTCGCCAGTATCGTCATGCTCAAGATCGCCGATCGCCGCGCCGCCGCCCGGGCCGCCGAGCAGCCGACAGCCTCCTTCGGCGACGGCCTCGACCTCACCTGAGTCATGCTCTTCGATCTTCGTAGCCGCCGCCGCCGGCGCGCCGTCCAGGCTGTGTATCTCAGTCTCGCCGTGCTCATGGGCGGCGGTCTCGTGCTCTTCGGCGTCGGGGCGGGCAACGGCTTCGGCGGCATCCTCAACGCGTTCACCGGCAACGGCTCGGGCAACGCTCAGAAGTCCGTGGTCAGCCAGCAGGAGAAGCAAGCCTCAGCCCAGACGCGGGCCGATCCGACCAACGCCCAAGCCTGGGGCAGCCTTCTGCAGGCCCAGTGGACGGCGGCCGGACAGTCGCCCGACTACAGCACCTCGACGAACTCGTTCACCGCGGCCGGCAAGCAGGAGCTGACCAAGGCCACGAACTCCTGGCAGCGCTACCTCGCTCTGACCAAGAGTCCCGACCCCAACCTCGCCGTGCTGGCCGCTCGCGCCTACGGGGCGCTGGGTAACTACTCGGGCGCCGCCGGTGCCTGGGGGGTCGAAACCCAGACCAGCCCCGCCGAGGCCAAGGGCTACGAGTGCCTGGCCGTCACCGCGTACGCAGCCAAGAACACCCGCGTCGGCGACCTCGCCTCGAGCAAGGCGTTGAGCATGCTCTCCAAGGTCCAGCAGACGACCATGAAGACCGAGTTCACCCAGGCCAAGAGCTCGCCGTCGACGGCCCAGCAGGTCGCCCAGCAGTGCTGACGAGCCCTCCGCGCGGGCGCCCCGAGCGGCGCCCCCGCCGGGCGTCGCCGCCCGTCAGCGCTGAGTAACATCGCCTGGCGAACGGGCCGTTAGCTCAACTGGTAGAGCAGGGGACTCTTAATCCCAAGGTTGGAGGTTCGAGTCCTCCACGGCCCACTCGCAAGCCCCGAGATATCGGCGGCGCTCGCAGTAGTCGCCAGGGTGGGCGGGTCGCGGCAACGAGTCCTCGCGCGCAAATAATCAACCGCTCGCCCAGCGCCTCGCTGCTTGATCCGGCGCGTGCCCCCGGGCTCACCTCCGCTGAGGGGCGCCTGGCGGCTAAAGGTTGAGTAGTCGCTCGCAGTTGCGATGCGCGATCTTCTCCCGGTCGCCTGGGCTGATCGGAGCGGAGTTCAGAGACGCTGTCGCCTGGACATTGTCCGAGAACGGGTAGTCGACGGAGAAGAGGATCCGGTCGGCGCCGAACACGAGCATTGCGCACAGCAGCGGTGGGTGTGTCGTGTATCCCGAGGTGGTGATATGCACTTGGTCACGCACCGTTTCGGCGACTGATCGCGGCAGCCTGGTAAGCGGGCTCAGTCTCTCATCGGCCCGAGCCAGGTTGAACGGCAAATGCTCGCCCATGTGTCCGATGATGATCTGTAGCGCCGGGAATTGCTCGAACGTGCCCCCGACTACCAGCCGCAGCACGTGGAGACCTAACTCGGCGTGCCATCCCCAGCCGCCCCTGGCGAGTAGTTCGGCGACCGCCGGTTCGAGCCCTGAGAAGTACGCCCGCTGCACGACAGAGGGTGGCTCGGCGGGATGTAGGTAAATCGGAATGCCGAGTTCCTGCACTTCGGCGAGGATCGGCGCGAAGGCTCGATCGTCGAGAAACAGGCCGTTGGTCTGCCCGTGAATCATTGCGCCGACAAACCCAAGCTCGACCACGGCCCGACGCAGCTCCGTGACGGCGGCTTGTGGTTCGGACATCGGCAACGTGGCGAAGGCGGCGAACCGGTCGGGATGAGCGGCCACGGCACTCGCCAGGCGGTCGTTGGCCTCACGAGATAAGGACACGGAGCGATGGGCTTCGAGCTCCTGAATGGGGTGCCCCACGAAGGAGAGGATCTGCAAATCGATGCCGGCGGCATCCATACTCTCGAGGCGGTAGCCGTCCAGGTCGTCGAGCAGATCCAGTGCCTTCGGGGGCAGCACCGGCGCCGCTGCGCCCAACTTGGCGCTGATGCCCTTCGGAAGCACATGCTCTTCGAGCGCGATGATTTTCACCAAACCCTCCTGTTAGCTCTCATTGTCATATCGGGCCGGACTGACCGGGCAACATGAGTCAATGATGGGGGGTGCAAGGTTCAGTTGCTCACCGCGAAGGCGGAAGTCTGTGGGCGGCGACGGCGAATGCGCGCAAAATTCTCCGAGCAGGTTGCCTGTGGGTTGGTGCGCACGCCCTACAGGTTCCTGCAGTCGGTTAGCCTTCGCCCATGGATCTCGGAGCGCTGGAGCTGCGCGTCGAAGTCGGGGTCGAGCCTGACGCCGAGGCGGCGGAGCTAGAGGAGGCAACTGCACGGCTCCGTGGCGAGCTGTTGGAGCTCGATGTCATCGATGTTCGCCGGCCTCCCGGCGCGCCAGCGCCGCCGGGCGCGCGTGCCGCCGAGGTGACGCTGCTCGGCACGCTCGTGGTTTCGGCGGCTCAGGACGTGCTGGGCGCGGTCGTTCAGGCGATTGCAGGCTGGATCGGCCGCGGGCACCAACGCTCCGTCCGGCTTGAGATCGCCGGCGACTCGATCGAACTGACCAACTCGACGGTGGAGGAGCAGAGGCGACTGCTTGAGGTCTTCCTCGCTCGGCACGGCGCGGAGGCTGGGTGACATGACGACAGCGGCTGCGGGACGCTATGCCCTCGTAGTTGCGGTGTCCCAGTACCAAGACCCGCGCCTACGCAAGCTCCGTGCGCCCGCGGCGGACGCCCGTCGCCTCGCCGCGGTACTGGCCGACCCCGAGATCGGCGGCTGCCAAGTCGAGGTTGCGCTCGACGAAAACGAGGCTACCTCGCGCCGGCGCATCGCGGCCTTCTTCGCCAACCGCAGGCCCGACGATCTTCTCCTCGCTCACTTCTCCTGCCACGGCGTCAAGGATGAGGGCGGAGAGCTGTACCTCGCCGCCCGCGACACGGAAGTCGGCGATCTCCTGAGTGCCACTGGCATCTCCGCCGCCTGGCTTAACGCTCAGATCGGTCGCACCCGCTCCAAGCGAGTCGTGGTGCTGCTCGACTGTTGCTTCAGCGGTTCCTTCCCGCTCGGTCTGCGGTCGCGGGCTGGTACTCAGGTCAACGTCAATGACTATCTCGACGGCCGCGGCAGGGCAGTGATCACCGCGTCGAGCGCAATGGAATACGCATACGAGGGCGATCGGGTCTCCGGTAAGGGGCAGCCTTCGATCTTCACCTCCGCCGTGGTCGAGGGACTCGAAACCGGTCAGGCCGATGAGGACGGCGATGGCTGGATCTCCGTAGATGATCTGTACGACTACGTGTACGGCCGCGTCAGGAACGCAACGCCATGGCAGAACCCGAACAAGCTGAGCAACCTAGAAGGACCGCTGCAGATCGCGCGCAGCGTCCGCGGACCCGATTCTCCCGTCACGGCCCCTGATGCGGCGGTCCTCGGAAACGTGGGCCCACCCCTCGGCCGGGCCCAGCCGTTCGGTGCCGTCAGGCCAGGTGATTGGCGAAGCGCGGCCTTCTGGCAGAAGCTTGGTTCGCTGATCGGCGCGGGCGGGGCGTTGGCGTTGCTGGCCGGCGTTTTGGGCTCGACGCTGTCGTGGCCACTCACGCACTCCGCCCTGCAGCTCAGCCAGCTGCCTGGATCAGACGACTTCGGGCGAGTCCCCGGACCCGTTGGGTACGCGGTGCTCACCCTTCCCCTTGCCGTCGGTCTTCCGCTCATCGCAGTGCTCGCCCAGAGAGCGCGGTTCTCGCTCCGAGTGCTGGCTGGCGGCAGCGCTGTCGCGGCGGCTCTGGCCGCCACAGCAGGAGCCATCCATGTCAACGCAAGCGCGCCGAAGAATTACGTCGTGGTCACAGCCGCAATCGTCGGCACCGCGGTGGGACTGGCCGCCACCCTGCCGCGTAAACAGCCCCTGATCGCGGCAGCGGGCGCTGGTGTCGGCGCTGCCGCCGGGGCACTGGCGGGCCTCGTGACATTCGGACTCGGCTTCGCCCAGTTCGAGACCGAGTACCTGCTCATCAACCTGGTCCTCTTCCTCATTCTCGCGATCCCTCTGTGCCTCCTTCTCGCTCTCCTGCCCGCTCGACCGCCCTAAGGTCAGTCGAGCAGTCCGCGTTCCCGCGAACGCACAGACGACCACCGACGACGCATCCGCCGTGTCTGCCCTTTCGGCTGAGCAAACGCGTCTCTGTCTACGATCGCATCCGTCTCAGAACCACTTGATCCCTGCCATCGCTACGGCGACGATTCGCTAGTAGGGCCAGTGCCCGTGACGACCCTCTCGACCCCGGTATTGGCGAGATCCAGGGCTCTCGGGTTTCTCGGCCGGTCCTGGTTTGCTTCTGCGTGGCGTGTGTCGGCGGGCGGCTCGTTATCGGCAGGTGAGGTTCCCGGCGACCTTCGATGACGGTTAGGGGTCGAGGCTGAATGGGGGATAGCGGTCGGTGATCAGCAGGAAGGCGTATGCGCCGACGCGGTTGTGCCAGCGGATCACGCCCTCGATGAAGTCAAATAGCGAGCGTGGGTAGCGGCCGGTGAATAGCACTGCGAACCAGGCGATGATGGCGGCGAGAAACGCGGCGATCGTGAGGAAGATCAGCACGAAGTAGTGGGGGATTGCCAGGAGCCATTTGATGAGGGGCAGGCCGCGGCTGAGGTCGTGTTCGGCGTCGGGGTAGGGGAAGTCGAGGTGGACAGATTGCTGCTCGTCGGTGGAGGGGTAGTGGTCGTCCATCAGCGCGACGTAGACGGCGATTCGGTTGCTGAAGCGGCTCAGTTGCAGGTTCCAGTCGTACCACCAGCGGGGGTACTTCTTGCGGAACAGGAGCATGAGCACTACCGGGATGACGAGGATTCCGATGCCGCCGGCGGCGTAGCGGGCGCCGGAGCCTCCGGCGTTAGTCGCGTAGCTGCCGCCCTCGATGAAGCCTGCGAGGATCGCGATCGGGATGATCGTGAGGATGCGAAAAGCCGTGCTGAGCCGGTTGAGGCTGCGGTCCGGGTAGTCGACAGCAAACGTCAGCGGATAGTCGCCGCCGCTCGTCGTGCTGCTGGGCGTGGATATTGCGGTCATGATGGCGACTCCTCAGGGGGTGGATCTAGCGATGATGGGGCCGGGGCAGCATTCACGGCGTGGCGACTGCGGGCGCGGCGTGGGACGCCGGCTTCGCTGCGGACGGGCGGGTGTCGAGGACCGCGGATGAGGTCTTGAAGCCCTTGACGATCAGATAGATGCCGAGCGACAGCTCCCAAGCGAACTCGGGGACGGTCAAGATGCCCGCGGCCCCAGAGGTCTGTTTGTAGGCACCGAACAGGACGGCGATGTCCGATGCAAGCAGCAGCGGGCCGCCGATGAGGCCAAGCAGCGCCATCCGCCGTGGCACGAGCTCTGAGCGGTACATCAGGTAGCCGAGCAGGAGCCCATTTCCTAAGCCGGCGCAGACGCCGGGCCCGAGCAGAAACGTCCACTTATGGATGGCGACCAACGACTTGCCGGCGACGAGAAGCGAAGCGGTGTCCGCTCCGGCTGCTCCCGCGAAGTCCTTGCGCAACGTAACGACTGCGAGCACGCTGATGAGGCCGACGACGATGACGGTGGACTCGAGGACGCGCGAAGCGACAAAGCCAAGGGCGATGCTTTCGTTTTGCCGCTTGAGGATGGGAAACATCGTGACCGCGGTGCCGATGCCGGCGATGGCGAGGATGACCTCGAGCAACGCGCCGACCGCAATCCGCGTGTCGGCGCCGGCACCGAGGACGTAGTGGGCGTGATTGAGCACTGGGGCATAGAGAAACAGCGCGGGTATCGAAGCCACGAAGGTAATGACCCAGAACAGGCCCGCGATCAGCGCGAGCTTTCTCTGCGATAGCGAGGACATGGGGATACCTGCTCCTTCCCTTCGGAGCGTGTGCAGTGCGAATGGCCGCAGGTCAAGCGACGCCCTCGGAACCCCGATGGTCGCGATCGCCGAGCCCACGAAAGCGAGTTCGGGCGACCCTACTCCGATCGGAGAAAATTAGCAACGTATTTCTAGAAATAAAGCTTCGAGTGAGTAGGCTTGCGCAAATGGCGGAGTGGAGCTTTCTCACTAACCACGCCCGCGTGCTCGTGTGCATCGCGCGTGATCCCGGCGTCCGCCTGCGCGAGATCGCTGCCGTGCTGGGCGTCACCGAGCGCCGCGCATTCGGGATCGTCAACGACCTGGCTGAAGCCGGCTATGTGGTCAAGGAGAAGGACGGCCGCCGCAACCGCTACCGGATTCAGCACCACTTCCCGCTGCGAGTGAGGGTTGGCCGCGAACCCACGATCGGCGAAGTGCTCGCGCTGCTCGTCGACGGAAGCGCGAGCGAGACCGCACGGATGGCAGAGGGCGACGACGGGTCGCGCCACCGAAGCCGGGGCGCCGCCGGGCAGAGGACCAGGTCATCGAAGCGGGGGTGAGCGGCCTGACCGTCGTGTTCGTTGTCCTCGCCGCGGTCCTGACGGTGCCGGTGTATGCGTTCGCGGTGCGGCGGTTGCTTGGCCTTCGCATGTCCCCCGGACCGTTGTATGTGATCCGAGCAGGGCGCAAGCGGGCGCGACGGCTCCGCCGCTACTCGCAGATCGCTCGGATCCTGGTTCGGGACGGTCCGTCAGGCGCGTGGCGGCCTCCGTGACCGGCAAGTGGGTGGACCGCATCGCTCGGACCGCCGTCCACGCAGCCTGAGCTCGAGCTAGAGCCCACGGGGAGCCACCAACGCTCTTTGCGAAGCGCTTGCCGCGCGTTCGCGAGGCCGCGGCCTGGCTGCGCCGTCTCCGGGGGGTTGACACCATGTCGGCGTGATCGCTGCTCGCCGCCGGTCCGCGTTGGCACGCCGCATGGTGCTCGGTATCGCACTCGCCGCTACAGCGGCGGGGTGCGGCGGCTCGAGCCACCGGCAGTCGCGCGTCGAGCCGCGCCCGGCGCTGGCCCGCGTCGGCCCCTTTCGGTGGCTGGTCGCGACCTCAAGTGAGCAACCGTCGGTCGCGGCCGAGAACCGTCATCGGGGCACGGCTGCCTGGCGGCTGCCGGGGCCGGCCGCCGACGTCGGCGGCCTCGCGCACGGCAACGTAAGCGGCTACGTGGCCCACCAGGCCATCGCCCCAGGCCAAGTCCAGCGGATCTACGTCAGCGCACCCGGGGCGAGGTCGGTTCGCATCCGCGTGTTTCGGATCGGCTGGTACGAAGGCACGGGCGGGCGCGAGGTGCTGGTCAGCAACAAACTGCCGGTCGTGGCGCAGCCGCCGTGCGTGCACCGCTCGGACACGGGGCTGACCGAGTGCGACTGGCACCCGACGCTGCGGTTCACGGTCCCGCCGGCGCTGGCCAGCGGCGTGTATATCGCGAAGCTCTCGACCGCCTCCGGGGAGAGCGACTGCCTGTTCGTGGTCCGCGCGCAGACGCCGCAGCCGCTGCTCGCGCAGCTGCCCGACGTCCACCTATGAGGCCTACAACGCCTGGGGCGGCGACAGCCTTTATCCCGGCGGCGCTGACCACGTCGGCGCCACCGGCACGACTCAGGGCGTCGAGGTCTCCTACGACCGTCCCTATGACAGCGTGACCGGCGCGGGGCAGTTCTTCGCTCGTGACGTCGCCATGGTCCGTTTCCTCGAGCGATACGGCTACCCGGTCTCCTACACCACGAGCGAGTCCGTCGACGCGGACCCAGGTCAGGTCTTGGGCCACAAGGCGCTGATCGACTTCGGGCACTCCGAGTACTGGTCCAGAGGCAGGCCGACGCCTTTGCGCGCGTGCGCGCGACGCCGGCACGAGCCTGCTGTTCTTCGCCTCGGACACGATGGCCTGGCGCGTGCGCTACGCGCCGGCCTCGGACGCGGCGCAGCGAGGCCGGCCAGCCCGACCAGGCGATCGTGGCCTACAAGGAGCACGCCGCGCTTGACCCCGACCGCTCCGACCCGGCCGGCGCGTTCCCCGACGGTGGCGCGCGGCTGACCGGCTCGGCCTACCTCGGCTGCATCACCCCGCGTCTCGCCCAGAGCGGTCCTCCGACCTACCGCTACTACGCCTGGACGCCCGCGCCGAACCTCGAGCCGGCGTGGCTGTTTGCCGGGAGCGGAATCACTGCGAGCACGCGCATCGACGGCATCGTCGGCTACGAGGTCGACCAGCGCACCGCTTCCAGTCCGGCCGGCACGCAGCTGGCCGGAAGCGGCGCCGTCCCCTGCATGGCGCCGGCCGCGGGAGAGCCGGCGCCAGGCCCCGGCCAGGACCTCGCCGAGACAACGATGTACGTGGCGCCCTCGGGCGCGCTCGTGTTCAACACCGGCACCTGGGCTGGGAGCTTGCGTTGGACCCGGTGCCCAGCGCGTCGCCGGACGCGCCGGCGCAGCCCGACCCGCGCGTTGTAGCCATGACCCGCAACGTGCTGGCCAAGGCGCTCAGCGCCCGCACGCGCTAGCCCGGCCACCGCGACGTGCCTCACCGTGATGGGGGTCGCACTGGGAGCATCTGGTAGATCTTCGAGTACCCGATCATGAAGATCGTCCCCTTGTCGGCCACCACGGGGTTGAAGACGCCGTCGGGGAAAGTGAACACCTGGCGCCCGGTGCGCGCGTCGAGCCCCGCGGTCATCCGCGCCCCGAGGTCGGAGTAGTAGACGACGCCGTCGATGACCGTGGCCGAGCCGGAGATCTTGCCGCCGGCGCTGTGCGTCCAGCGGATCGCCCCGGAGTCCGCGTCGAGGGCATAGAAGGTGGCGTCGTAGGAGCCGATGTATACGGTGCGCCCAAGGCCGGGGATCGTCGCCACGGCCGGCGATCCATACACGTAGGCGCCGGTGCCGGTCGACCAGTCGACGTGCCCGGTTTTAGTCGAGAAGGCGTAGACGCTGCCGTTCGTATTGCCCATGTAGACGTGGCCGAAGGCGACGGCGGCAGTCGAGTAGAAGTTGCCGTCGCCCACGCTTGTGTTCCAGATCTCGTGGCCGGTGCGCGCGTCCAGCGCGTAGGCGTCGCCCGCGTAGTCGCCGAAGTACAGCACCCCATCGACGAGCGTTGGGCCGCCCTTGACCGCGTCGCTGGCGTGGTAGGTCCAGTTCACATGACCATCCCGCGCGCGCACCGAATAGACCGTGCCGCTCTGGTCGCCGAAGTAGACGCTGTCGCCCCACCCCATGGGCGAGGACTCGCTGCCGGCGGGCACGGGAAGCGACCAAACGACGCGACCGGTGCGCAGCGACAGCGCAACGAGACGACCGTTGCCGGGCTGCTGGGTCTGCGTGGCGTCGGGATTGGTCGAGAGCAGCGGCATGAACAGGAGGCCCTGGCCGGCGCCGAGCGCCGGCGAGGCGGCGGCGAGGGTGCCGACCTTCGTCTCCCACAGCTTGTGACCGTTGCGCGTGTCTATGGCCTTGGCCGATCCGTCGTCGTCAAGGACGTACAGCGTGTGTCCGTAGATCACAGGCGGGAACTCGAGCAGCGCGTAATCCTCGAACGTCCAACCGACGTGCAGCGGGGGAGCCAGCTTCCCTCCGGCGGAAAAGAAGCGGGTGCGGCCGGCATCGAAGCCGTACCGCGGCCAGGCGAACGCTGGTGGAGGCGGCGGCACGACGCGCCGCGGGATCGGCGCGTCGGCGCGGGCGCCGACGCGATGTGCGCGGGCTTCGCGTGGGAGCCGCCGGCCAGGAGCGCCACCGCCGCGCCCGCGACGGCCAGCACGAGCACCACCGCGGCGACGATGGCCCCCTGCCGCTGCCGACGTGACGAGCCGGGGCTTGACATCGGCGGGATGGTAGTCAGGCTCCCTCCGTTCGCAGCGGGCGGAGTCGTCCGAGGGCTACCGGGGTGCGCGGCCCTGCTGGACGGGCGCACCCCCGTATTGCTCGTAGCGCGAGCGCGTGCGCCTTGGCGGCAAGCTCGCAAGGGGGGTCAGATTTCGCCCGACGCCGGTTCATGCCCGTGACCCACGGGCACTCAATCGTGAGCCTGTGAGAGCGACGGCCACCGCGCAGGCCTTCAGCCGCCGGCGCATCCCGGAGGTGGCGTGCTTCGGCGCGGTTCACTCGCGTTTGAGTGAGAGCGCGAGGCTCGGTACGGCGAGCGAGATGAGATAGATCGGCCAGATCCTGGCGCCGCTGCAGCGAAAGTTGACGGCGTCGCCGGCGGCGATGTCGAATGATTGGGCCGGACTGCTGTAGCGCCCGGCGCGGACTTGGAGCGTGTGACGGCCTGGCTCAATGGGAGTCTCGAAGGTCTCGTGGCGGTTGAGCGAGCCTAGGAGGGTGCCATCCAGGCTCATCTCGAGGGGGGCGCGGTGGAGCTCCATGATCTGACTTTCTCGCTTCACCGTGAGCGTTGCTGACACCGTTCGATCTCCTTTCTCCTTTGCTTTGTTGATCGCGCTGTGAGGCGTCGCGGGTCCGGGTTCCGGTCACCAGTCGTTTGCGATCAAGAACGCCCTCCAGCCCGAACGCGTCGATGGCGAGTAGGGCGCCGGAGAGGCCGCTCACGATATCTCGCGCCACGCTCCGCCCGGGAACCCCGTGCGCCTCTCAAGCGCGGCTCCATCGTGCGATCCACGCCCCCAGAGGTCGCTCTCAATGCCGCTGGCGGCGTCGGAGTGCTGTGACATAGCGCACATTGGCCTCGCGCTGCATTTGGCTTCGGAAAGAGCGGGGACTGAGGCGATAGCCTGGAGTGGCTCGAAGAAACGCGAGCAGTTCATCGGGGGCAGCCGCGAAGGGAGCGGCAGCGCCGCCAGCGCCGCCGCACTGCCCCTTCGCTGCCAGTTCATGACCGCGAAGCGAAGGAGGTGACAGGGTTGGCGGATTGGAGCGGGCCCGCGATCCTGGTCGAGGAGCTGGCGAAGTCCTACGGTGAGGTGCAGGCGCTACGGGGTATCGACTTCGCCGTGCCACGCGGCACGGTGCTCGGCCTCCTGGGGCCGAACGGGGCGGGGAAGACGACCGCAGTGCGGATCCTCACCACGTTGACGGCCCCCACCGGTGGCCGGGCGCTGCGTCGAAGGCCACGACGTCGTCAGCCAGGCCGGCACCGTGCGGCGGCTGATCGGTCTCGCCGGCCAGTCCGCGGCGATCCAAGAGGAGCTTCCAGGGCGCGAGAACCTCGAGATCTTCGGCCGGCTTTACCACCTGGACCGGGCCGCAAGCGCGGGCTCGCGCGCAGGACCTGCTGGAGCGCTTTGAGATCGCAGACGCCGCCGATCGCCCAGCCAAGACCTACTCTGGCGGGATGCAGCGTCGCCTCGACCTCGCGGCCAGCCTCGTCGCGCGTCCGGCGGTCCTGTTCCTCGACGAGCCGACGACCGGGCTCGACCCACGCAGCCGGATCGGGATGTGGGAGATCATCCGCGAGTTGGTCCGCGACGGGACGACGCTCCTGCTGACCACGCAATACCTCGACGAGGCCGACGAGCTGGCCGACGAGATCGTCGTCATCGACCATGGCAAGGTCATCGCCGCCGGCACCGCCCAGCAGCTCAAGAACCGCATCGGCGGCGAGGTCCTGAACTTCACCGTTCCCGACCGGGCCCGGCTCGCGGACGCGGCCGCCGCGCTCGCCGACCTGGGGCCGCACGATCCGCAAGTCGATGAGGAGTCCGGCCGGATCAGCGTCGGCGTCGGCGAGGAGGGTTCGCAGCTGCTCATCGACGCGGTACGCCGCCTGGACTCAGCGAAGCATCGACACCGTCGACCTTGGGCTGCGGCGTCCCTCGCTCGACGACGTGTTCCTCGCCCTGACCGGCCACGCCGCCGAGGAGGAGTCCGCTGAGGCCAAGCGAGCCCAAGCGTCGCCGAGGCCGACGCCGAGGCAGCGAGCAAAAGGAGCTCACCTGATGCCACCGTCGGTCTTGACGCCCCGGCGCCCGGCGCCGTCGAGCGCGCTGCTTGGGCGCTTCGCGACACGCTCACCCTCACCAAACGCGAGCTTTTGCTGTGGGTCCGGGTGCCTGCCTACATCATGTTCACGGTCGTGCAGCCGGTGATGTTCGTGCTGATGTTCCGCTATGTCTTCGGAGGCGCGATCCCGGTGCACGTGCCGGGTGGCTATGTCAGCTACTTGATGCCCGGCATCATCGGCCAGACCGCAGCGTTTGCCTCGTTTGCCACCGCGATCGCCCTGGCCAGGCAAAGCCAGCTCGGGGTGATCGACCGGTTCCGCGCAATGCCGATGGCGCGCGGCGCGGTGCTCGGCGGGCGGTTGTGCGCCGACGCGGTGCGGATGATGATCACGATCCTGGTCATCGTCGCCGTCGGCTACGCCGTTGGGTTTCGCTTCCAAAACGGCGTGGTAGCGGCGATCGGCATGGTGCTGCTGGCCGAGGCGTTCGGGCTGGCGGTGTGCTGTATCTCGGGCGCGATCGGCCTGGCGATCCGCGACGAGGAGTCGGTGCAGGCCTTCGGATTGATCTGGCTGTTTCCGCTGACGTTCGTCAGCTCGGCGTTCGTGCCCGTGCGCTCGATGCCGGGCGCGCTGCGGGCGTTCGCGAACCATCAGCCGGTGACCTTCGTGATCGACGCCATGCGCGCGCTGGCGCTTGGCGGCCCGCTGGAACCGCACCTGTGGCAGGCAATCGTCTCGATCGTCGTGATCTTCGCGATCTTCGGACCGCTCGCGGTCCGCGTCTACAAGCGCGACGGCTAGCCAACGCGGCCCGATACCTCCTCGACCGGTTGCGGCACATCACCGTTCCCGATCCTGATCAGAACGGCCACGCCGAGCACGAGCGAACGGGCTCATGACACGCGTGCGACCCAGCCGAGGCAACAGTCCTGGAACGCGGGGTCGGGGAACATCGGCGGAAGCCCTCTAGCGGGGGTCGATTCGGTACGCGATAAAGCGGTGGCGAATGGCGGCGACCCGGACGGTCTGGCCGTCGTCTGCCAGTTGGTAGTTGATGCGATAGGTTCCCACGCGCAACGAGCGCAAGCCGTACAGACGGCCACGTAGCGCGCGTCCGATATCGGGGTCGCGCTCGAGGAGTCCGAGCGCGTCCTCGACAGCGTCGATCAGGGGCCCGTCGAGGTCGAGCAGTTGTTGCCGCGCGCGTCGAGCGAGAACGACCTTGGCCACGCGCTCAGCGGGCGGCGCGACGCTCGGCGAGTTCCTGGCGAAGCTCGTCCAAGGTGACGCTGTCGCCGCGGGCCAGGTCGGCGAGGCCGGCTTGGATCGCGGAGAGCGTCGCGGAGTCCGAGAGGATCTCCGCGGTCTCCTCGAGTGCTTCGTACTCATCGACCGGAATGAGCGCTGCAGCCGGCTTGCCGTTACGGGTCACGAGGACGTGATCCCGGCGATCGGCGACATCGGTGAGCAGTCGCTGAGCTTCGTCCTGGACTCCCTGACCGGAACGACTTTCGCCATGCCGCTGAGCGTACCGTATTGCGTACACGTACATGTGTGTGCGGGCGGCGACCTCGAGTGCGAGTCGGACAGCTGAGCAGGCCCTGGTTCGCCATACCTTGTCTGCGCGCGGACGGTCCCCCGGGGCCCCGCTACGCGCTCTGAGCGCGCCGCTGGCGATGGCCCTACGATCGCTTGTACGCGCACGAACGATGACTTTCGTCTCCGATTGGTCATTAGCTGTGGGAGAGCAGCCTGCAGAAAAAGAGAAGAGGCCAATGTCATACTTCGTGGCGGACATTGTCGGTCTACCGCGGCGCGATCATCTCGAAGCCATGCTGATCTACTCGATGAGCGTCTCGGTGGACGGCTTCATCGCCGACCGTGAGGGCGAGTTCGGCTGGACGGAGCCCAGCGACGAGCTGTTCCGCTTCCACCTCGCGCAGATGCGCGAGCTCGGCGCCTATCTGCTGCGGTCGCAGGCTCTACGAGACGATGCTGGTGTGGGAGACGGATCCGTCGCTGCGCGACGACGAGCTCGGGGCCAGTTCGCCGACGTCTGGTGCGCGCTCCCGAAGGTCGTCTTCAGCCGCACGCTCGACCGCGTCGAGGGCAACGCCCGGCTGGCCGAGGCGTCGGTGGCCGAGGAGGTCGCCGCGGCGCTCGAGGCGACCGACAAGGACGTCGCGATCGGCGGCGCCGACCTGGCCGCGGCGGCTTTCGAGCTCGGCCTGGTCGACGAGCTGCGCATGTTCCGCAACCCGGTCGTCGTCGGTGGCGGCACGCCCTTCCTGCCGCCGGTCACCGAACAGGTTCCGCTCGACCTGATCGAGACCAGGACGTTCGACTCCCGCGTGATCTACGAGCGCTACCGGCGCGCACGCGAGGACGCGGGCTAATACCGACATCCGGACCGCCAATCAGCCTCCGACGC